>CAMBOV010000007.1 GCA_945869475.1 Singulisphaera sp. GP187
GCGTTCGCGCGCCACTACTTCGCCGACCGCAGCGCCGAGGAACGCGCGTTCTTCGAGGCAAACCGCTACTTCCTTGCATCACTGCGCATCGTGCACGCGATCACCTACCTCACGCACCTGCGCGTCGAACTCGCGCGCATGCTCAGGGATGTGCTGATGCCGAAGATCATGGCGACGCGCTGAGGGATTTTTCAAAGCCGCACTCCGCACCCGCACAAGATCTCGAAAGCCGCGCGCCGCCAAGTAGGGCGTGCCTTGCTACTCTCCTCCCCCCGATCATCGTCCCCCCGATCGTCCGTGGGCAACAGGAGACCGACATGTCTAGCGTCAGCAAGTGCCCGTTCGCGGGCGGATTCGTCAAGAATACTTCGCAAGCCAGTTCCAACCGTGACTGGTGGCCGCATCAACTCGACCTCAAGGTTCTTGCGCGCAACTCGTCCAAGTCGGATCCGATGGAGCCCGGCTTTGACTACGCCAAGGCGTTCAAGTCGCTCGACCTGCACGCGGTCAGCGCCGACCTGCGCGCGCTCATGACTTCGTCGCAGCCCTGGTGGCCGGCGGACTACGGCCACTACGGGCCGTTCTTCATCCGCATGGCCTGGCATAGCGCGGGCACCTATCGCGTGAGCGACGGACGCGGCGGTGGCGGCACGGGCATGCAGCGCTTTGCGCCGCTCAATAGCTGGCCCGACAACGGCAATCTCGACAAGGCGCGCCGCCTGCTCTGGCCGATCAAGCAGAAGTACGGCAACAAGCTTTCGTGGGCCGACCTCATGATCCTCACGGGCAATGTCGCGCTCGAATCGATGGGCTTCAAGACCTTCGGTTTCGGCGGAGGCCGCGCCGATGTGTGGGAGCCCGACGAGACCTATTGGGGCGGTGAGAAGGCGTGGCTCTCTGAGCAGCGCTACACCGGCGAGCGCGTTCTCGAGAATCCGCTTGCTGCGGTGCAGATGGGCCTGATCTATGTGAACCCCGAAGGCCCGGACGGCAAGCCCGATCCGATCGCATCGGCGCGCGACATTCGCGAGACCTTCGGACGCATGGCGATGAACGACGAGGAGACCGTCGCGCTCATCGCGGGTGGTCACACTTTCGGTAAGACGCACGGCGCCGCCGATCCGTCCAAGTTCGTTGGTCCAGCGCCCGAGGGTGCGCCGCTGCACGAAATGGGATTGGGCTGGAAGAACTCGTTCGGCACCGGCAACGGCGGCTCGACGATCACCAGCGGTCTCGAAGGCGCGTGGACGCCGAACCCGATTCAATGGGACAACGGCTACTTCGACACGCTGTTCGGCCACGAGTGGGAGCTCACCAAGAGCCCCGCGGGCGCGCATCAGTGGGTCCCGAAGGACAAGGCCGCGCACAGCGCCGTGCCTGACGCGCACGACGCGACCAAGCGTCACCCGCCCGTCATGCTCACCACCGACCTCGCGCTGCGCATGGACCCCGCGTACGAGAAGGTCTCGCGCAAGTTCCACAAGGATCCCGCGGCGTTCGCCGATGCGTTCGCGCGCGCGTGGTTCAAGCTCACGCACCGCGACATGGGCCCGCGCTCGCGTTACCTCGGCGCGCTCGTGCCAAAGCAAGAGTTGATGGAAGAGTTGATCTGGCAGGATCCAGTTCCCGCCGTCGTCGGCGAGCTGGTGAACGCGCAAGACATCGCCGCGCTCAAGGCGAAGGTGCTCGCGTCGGGACTCACGGTTTCGCAACTCGCGGTCACCGCGTGGGCTTCGGCCTCGACCTTCCGCGGCACCGACAAGCGCGGTGGCGCAAACGGCGCGCGCATCCGCCTCGCTCCGCAGAAAGATTGGTCGGTCAACAACCCCGCCGGCCTCGCGATCGTGCTCGGCGCGCTTGAGAAGGTTCGCGCGGAGTTCAACGCGTCGGTGGCTTCATCGAGCGCCAAGAAGCAGATCTCGGTTGCCGACATGATCGTGCTCGCCGGCTGCGCTGGCGTTGAGAAGGCCGCGAAGGACGCGGGCGTTCCGATCACCGTGCCGTTCACGCCCGGCCGCACCGATGCGACCGCCGCGCAGACCGACCCCGACAGCGCCAAGTACCTGCAGCCCGCGGCGGACGGTTTCCGCAACTACCTCGCGCACACCTTGCCGCGTCGCGCCGAGCACCTGCTCGTCGACAAGGCCGAGCTCCTCACGCTCACCGCGCCCGAGATGACCGTTCTCGTCGGCGGCATGCGTGCGATGGGTGCGAACTTCGACGGCTCGAGCCTCGGCGTCTTCACCAAGACTCCGGGCGCGCTGACCAACGAGTTCTTCACCAACATCCTCGACATCGGCACAGTGTGGACGCCCGCATCCGCCGACGAGGAACTCTTCAACGGCCGCTGCCGCACGACCGGTCAGGCCAAGTGGACGGCCAGCCGCGCTGACCTCGCGTTCGGTTCGAACTCGCAGCTCTGCGCGATCAGCGAGGTCTACGCCTCGTCCGACGCCAAGGAGAAATTCGTGCGCGACTTCGTAGCCGCGTGGAACAAGGTGATGAACCTCGACCGGTTCGACATCGCCTGAACAGCATGAGATAGACCAAGCGCAACGCCCCGGCCGATCGGCCGGGGCGTTGTTGTGTTTCGTCCCGTGCTACGCTCGCTGCATGTCCGATCCGATCCCTGCGAAGCAGACTCCCGAAGCCACGCGCCTCCTGATCGGTGATTTCGCCTTCAAGTTCGCCGAGATCCGCCGCGAGAGCGAGCAGGCGATCGCGCAGCTCGACGCTGTGCAGATCCGCCGTTCGCTCGATGGCGATGTGAACTCGGTTGCTGTGATCATGAAGCACGTCGGCGGCAACCTGCGCTCGCGCTTCACGAGCTTCCTCACCGAAGACGGCGAGAAGCCCTGGCGCGACCGCGAGGCCGAGTTCGTCGACGACTTCCCCGCAGGCGAAGCGGGGCGCGACGCGGCGCTTGCCGATTGGCGCGACGGCTGGCGCGTGCTCGAGTCAACGCTCGCTTCGCTCTGCGAAGCGGATCTCGCGACGGATCTCGCGACGGATCTCGCGACGGATCTCGCGACGAAACCCGTGTTGATCCGCGGCGTGCCCCACACGGTGTCGCGCGCGCTCGCTCGATCGCTCGCGCACATGGCGTATCACCAAGGCCAGATCACGCTGATCGCGCGCATGATCGTGGGTCGCGAGCGCTGGAACACGATCTCGATCCCACGCGGCGCCACCGCGCAGCGGCATGCGGAGATGGGGTTCGATCCCAACTCAAGGCCATGAATCCCGGCTTCACGGCTTCGTCGCGAGAACCTTTCGCAGCGCCGCACGGGCCTGGTCGTTCTCTGCTGGCAGGCCGATGGTGATGCGCACCCACGTGTCGTAGGGCGGGAACGCGCGCGCCACCACCACGCCCTCGGCGAGCATCGCCTTGGCCACCTCGTTGGTCGGGCGCTTGGCATCGATGAACACGAAGTTCGCCTGGCTCACAGTCTCCTTCAGGCCGAGTTCGTCGCAGAGTGCCTTCCACTTCGCGCGCTCTGCCGCCATCGCCGCGTGCACGCGCGCAAGGAACTCAGTGTCGCGCAGGCTCGCACTTGCACCAACCAGCGCCAGCCGATTGAGCGTGTGCGGATTTCCAAATCCCGCCTTGCGCAGCGTGGCCGCCAGTGGCGCGGGCGCAATCGCGTATCCGAGCGGCATCGCGCCCAAACCGTACGCCTTGGAGAAGGTTCGGTAGATCAGGACATTCTCGCCGCCGCGCACCAGGTCCACCACGGTCTGTCCCGCGAAGTCGTCGCTGAACTCGAGATAGGCCTCGTCCACGATCACCAGCGCGCGCCGCGATGCCTCGCGCACGAACGACTTGAATGCCGCGGATTGATTCACCGTGCCCGTGGGGTTGTGGGGATTGATCAGAAAGACGCTGCGAGTCTTCGGGCCGATCTTCGCAAGCAGCGCAGGCAGGTCGTTCTCGCCTTGCGCGTTGAGCGGGACAGGCGCGCCAACGCCTCCGACATGTGCCGCGGAATCGATCAGCGCCAGGTAGCCCGGCACGGAGTAGATGAACTCGCTGCCCGGACCGCCTTCAAGCGCGAGTTGCAGCCCGAGGTGCTCGAGCATGTCGCCGAGCACGATCTGCTCCGCCGGCACGCCTTCATGGGCCGCGATCTGCTTGGTCAGCGCGTCGGCCTCGTCGCTCACATAGCGAAAGAGGTTCTTGGTTTCCGCCTCGATCGCCTTCAAAGCGAGCGGCGACGGTCCCATCGGGTTCTCGTTCAGGTTGAGTCGGATCGGTCCTTGCGCCGGGTTGCCCGCGGCGGCAAGTGCGAGCGTTACGGCGCCGAGCAGCGCGAGTCGAACGATGGCGGTAGGGGTCTGCATGGCGGCGATCGTACAGACGGCAACGCTGCTTCACTTGACGGCGAGCTGCGCGCTTGGGTGCGCCATCGGAAAGTACTCTTCCCACATGCACACGGCCCGCTACCACGGACTCGACTTCCTCCGCGCGTCGATGATGCTGCTGGGTGTCGTGCTGCATGTCGTCAGCAGCTACATCGAGGCGCCCGCCGCCGGCGGTTGGCCGCTGCGTGACCCGAACGGCTCGGGCTTCGCTGGCCTCGTGGTCCTCACGATCCATGTCTTTCGCATGCCGGCGTTCTTCGCGTTGTCTGGGTTTTTCGGTGCGATCGTGGTCGCGCGGCGGGGCATGGGCGCTTGGCTCGCCGATCGCGTTCGCCGCATTGCTTTCCCGATGGTGGTCGCGTGGATCGTGCTGTTCCCGATGACCAAGCTCGCGTTCACCTACGCGCTCGGCCGCGCGGCCGAGGCGACGGGAACTCCAGATGCGTCGGTCCCGCTCATCGGCACCGCGCTCTCGCGACCGTGGGCCAATCCGTCGCCGATACATCTCTGGTTCCTGCTGTATCTGTTGGTGCTCAGCGTGATCGCCGCAGCGCTCTGGGCCGCGTCGCGTGCGCTGCCCGCCGACGCCCGCCGCCGCATCGCGGAGCTCCCCGCGCGCTGGATATCCGGCTGGCGCGGCATCGTCTCGATCGCGCTGCTCGCCCTCGCAACAACGCTGCCGATGTGCGCGATGGACAGGCCTGGCATCGCGACCCCCTCGTCGTTCGCGCTCGATCGAGCGGTACTCGCCTGCTACGCGGTGTACTTCTTCGGCGGTTGGATGATCGCGCAGCACCCGCGCGCAATCGACGCGCTGCGCGCAGGCGCGTGGTGGCGGCTCTCCGCCGGTGTGTTCGCCCTCGTGGTGTCGGTCGTGCTCGCGATCGCGTGGTTCGTCGGCGCCGGCAGCACCCAGCCCGCCGACGGCCCCGTGATGCGCATCCTGCTGTTCGCCACGCAGTCTTCGGGCGCCGTCGCCGCATGGCTGCTCATCCTCGGCGGCGCCAGTGTCGCCGAGCGCGTCGTCCGCGCCTCGAGCCGCCCGCTGCGCGTGCTGGTCGACTCCTCCTATTGGGTCTACCTCGTGCACCTTCCCATCTGCGTCTTCGTGACCGGCCTCCTCATCCCGTGGAGCGCGCCCGGACTCGTGAAGATGGTGGTTGCGATCGCAGCCTCCGTGCTGCTGCTTGCGCTGGGATACGCGGCGACCCTCGCGGTACTACCACGCCGCGCCCGACCAGAGCCGTGTTTGCAGCCAGAGGTCCGTACATTGCCCCAATGAAGAGCAGCGCCACCACAGTAAAGGACTACCTCGCGTCACTCCCCGCCGATCGCCGCGCGGGTATCGAAGCGGTGCGCAAGGTCATCCTCAAGAACATCGACAAGGACTACGACGAGAGCATGCTCTACGGCATGATCGGTTACGCCGTGCCGCATCGCGTGTGGCCGCTCGGATACCACTGCGATCCCAAGAAGCCGCTGATGATGGCCGCGCTCTCGAGCCAGAAGGACAACATGACGGTCTACCTGATGAGCGTCTACAGCGACAAGGCTGAGCGCGCGTGGTTCCAGAAAGCGTGGGCGAAGACGGGCAAGAAGCTGAACATGGGCGGCTGCTGCATTCGATTCAAGAAGCTCGAGGACGCCGCGCTCGATGTGATCGGCGAGGCGATCCGCCGCACGCCCGCGAAGGCGTATGTCGACAGCTATGTGAAGATTCTCGCCAGCACGGGCCGCGGACCCGATGGCAAGAAGATCAGCAAGAAGTCAAGCAAGAAGACGAGCAAGAACACCGACGCCGGCGCGGCCGCGAAGAAGAAGGTCGCAACCACGAAGACTTCAACCACGAAGACTTCAACCACGAAGACTGCAACCACGAAGCCGACCACGAAGAAGACCGCGAAGAATTTGACGAAGCGCTGAGCAACGCTTCGCGCGAATCCACAGCACGCACCCAAGTAGCCAGTTCCGCGCAGCGACCTGTCATTTCAGAATAGGAACTCGATCGAGAAGTTGAGAAGAGTGACAAGGCGCACTCGCCAGCCTGCGCGTTGCGGCATCAGTGGCAGCAATCGTGAAATGTCCCCAGCGCGCGATCTCGACAAGATTGCCAACCGTGTCAGGCCAGTCTGCCTTACTGGCCAAGCGCAAGTCGACCAATCCTTCCAATTGCGCGCCATCCAGTCGTTGCCGATTCTCTGCATCGATGCGCACGATGCGAAACGCGCGGTCGCCGGGGCGGATCCCCAAGGTCACCACGCACTCGCGGCAACCATGGCGTTGCACAGCAGCAACAGCGACATCGCGAGCGATGAGCGGGCCCGCGCGATCGACCTTCCAGAAGTCCTTGCCGCTCATCGCGCCGCCGCCGATGGGAATCCTCGGGCCGTAGAAGTCTGCCACCAGCTTCTTACCAGTGAGGCCGTTGTCGCCGTGGGGACCACCTTCGACGAAGTCGCCAGCGGCGTTGATCTCGAGCATGAAGGCGGCGTCCGCATCAAAGCCAATCACCGCACTTGCAAACGCCTCAACCGCGCCCCGCACCCGCGCTTCGATCGCGCGCCGTGCCGCGATCGCGTCCCAATCGGCGGTGTGTTGGATGGAGAGTGACACATCGTTGAGGCAAAACGACCGTCCATCGATCGACTCATCGACAAAGACAATCACTTTGCCGTCAGGACCAAGCCGAAGTTCTGGATGCTCGCTGCGCAGCGCATGCAACGCTTTGGCGATTTTGCGAACAAGCGCGTGTTCGACGGGCAACGCGTCGGTTCCCGGCAAACTGGAGGCGTAGCCAGTCACGATCGATTGGTCGTCCGAGACTTCGCGGAATTCCGCTTCGCCCGGATGCAGCGGCCCGAGACAGAGATCGGTGATGACTTTCAGGCGCGCGGGTGCAGGCGCAAAGCGCTTGTTGTAGCCCGCTGACTCATAGACATCGCGCGCGATGGCCTTGAAGTCGATCGTCTGCGCGTCTGTGCATCCAACCCGGCCATCAATGAAAGCCACATTGCGGTGCACTGCAACTTCGACTCCCACCAGTGCGCGAAATTCGCGGCGACGCGCCTCTTGCACGATCGCATCGCCGATGGCGTCGGCGAGTTTGTCAGGATGTCCAGGAAGAACGAATTCTGCGGTGCGCAGTGTGAAGTCTGTGGTCATGGCTTGATTTCCTTGAGATCGATCCAGTGGTCGGCAAACATATTGAGGTCAGAACGGGTGGAATTGCCAGGGCTGATGGCCACTCCCACGACCGCGTTCTGCAGCACGGCAGCTCCCGAGGCACCAGGTTGCCCGACATAACCATCGGTGATGATGAGCGCGCGGCGAACCTTGTGAAGACGCATGTGGTCGGCGACGCACTCAATGCTGGTGCCACCGGTGCTGACGCACACGCCGCGTCGAAGTTGGTCAAGCGTCACATCGGCAACCTTTGTCGAGAACAGGTGGATGATCGGATGCACGAATGCGCGCGAAGCGATTACGGCGCCATAGAGCGGACCGATCAAGTTGGTCATACTTCCCGAGACATCGAGGTAGACATGGACACGCGGGCCATTGTGGACAACGCGGCGCACATGGGTTTCGCTGCGGTAGAGCAGCGTGCGGCCACCGAGTGCCTGTACGGTCATGCTTCGTCGATCGGATCGCGGCACGACGGATGTCACCGTGGCGGTCACATCGGCGCGTTTAGGAATGCGGCCGTTGCGGTGCGAACCGCCGAGTTTGTGAAGGATCTCATTGAGTCGCGAACGGTTGCTTTTTGGGACAAGAGTCACGGATTTCTCGAGCATCTCGTGCGGCGAGCGACCGATGATTGGATGCGGCGGTCGCGGCCACTGCTCGGTGATCCGACGAAGCTCATCGACCAACACGGGCGCGCGGTGCTCGAGAAGTCCGTCGCTGGATGAGCCGTTCCCTTCCTTACGGTGATCGCCGAGGAGAGAAACTTCTCCGATGGGCCCCTGTGCGGCGCGTCGCGCAAACGCATCTTTGAGTTCCTCATAGCCCACGCCGTTTCCAGCGTAGAGCGCGCGGTAGAGCGCCGCGAGCTCCTCGAAGCCCTCGTTGCGCAACGCCTCCGGCATGGCGAAACTGTCCGTGGAACTCCGCTGCGGATCCCACGCCGTCGGCGGACGCAGAAAGCACTCGGGGAAGCGATCCTCGTGGTAGAAATCGCGAAACATCGCGGTGTACTCGGCATCAGGAAACATGCGGCAGAGCATCGCGTTGATCACCGCATCGAACACCAAGTTGTCGATCAGTTCAATGCGGCGGTAGAGCCGCGTGTGTCCGAGGACCACATGATGCAGTTCGTGCATGACAAGCATGAGCAGTTTCTCTGGCGTTTGCGCGTGGTTGGCAACGAACGAAGGATTGATAAACATGCGCGGTCGCGCCGTGCACTCAATGCACGCAGTGGGCACCTCGTCGCTCTCGATGATCTCCACAATGCGCATCAATGCGGGCAGGCAGTACTGCCCCGAGGGGAATGTTGAGAAGACACGATCGGCAATGGAATCGCATAAAACAGTCATCGTGTAGGCTCCGGAAGGGTGAGAGGAAGGGCGAGTGCGATGTTGCGTTTGAGATTGGTGAGTGTCACCATCGGCATCTTTCCGCGGATAAACACATGGTCGGAACAGCGGCAGAGCACCGACAACGAAAGCAACGCGTTGTCGCTCAAGCCAGGGCGAATCACCGACTTTGCTGGCGACGCAACAGGTGCAATCGCGGGGAGCGCCGCCAACGCGGGCGGTGCATTGCTCACGATGGTGCGCAGTTGCTCCATCCCATCGTGATCGTTTGTGCACGGCAATCCGAGCAAGCGACACCACGCCTTTACAACGTCACCGCTTTCGGCTGTGAAGAACCCGAGCGAGAATCGAACGAGGTTGCACGCGTGCTGTCCCTCATGACTGATCTGTGCCGACGGGCGACAGCTCATGTTGTGCAGCACCGCGGCCGATGCACGCCTTTCCAACAAGTTGCCATGGTTGTGGTTGAGATGGGCTGCCATTGGCGTGGGCTCCTTTCAAGCAGTCAATCACGCGGCGTGTTGGTGAAGCAGGGTGGGGCTGGAGCACAAACGGCTCACGCTTTGCCATGAGTTAAAGACCATCGCCACATCGAGCGGCGTGGCGATGTCACCCTTGGCGAAGAGTCCCGCAAGGAGATTCGTGATCGAAACCGTCTCGGCATTGTCGGGATTGAGCGTCGCGAGGACCTTGACGATATCCAACCACGCTTCATGCTTCGGGGTTCCCACGGTGAGAGACTGCTTCACATCCTGCGCAACGGCAGCAACCCTGTAGAGCTCGGCCGCTTGTTCTGCCACTGCGGCATTGAGCCGCTCCGCTGCTGCGCAATACATCACGAAGGCGGCGAGTGCGTGGCGTCCGCCGGGGCCGACTTCCGCGAGGCCGTCGGCGATGTACACCGACAGTTCTGTCGCGGAAAGACTTTCGATGCCGATTGCCCTGATGGCGCGACGCACCGCGCAACGCTCGCAGAGAAGCGCGCGCCTCGGGTCGCATCGTGCGAGATTCACCGTCTTCCACGCACTGTTGTGCGCCAACATCAAACGACTGCGGTCGATGCGCGTCCCTTGCGCGCGCTGCGGCAACGAGTGTTCCAACGCCAGCCAGGCGGAGTCGTTCAGGATCGCCGCCGGCGACTCCACCAACCGCGCCGCATGCACGGCAATCACATTTCCATAAAGCATCGCGGCGCGTCGTCCGCTGAAGACGAGGCCCATCGATGCCGCGTGATCGCTGATCAACCGCACATACTCGGCAACGGCGGGTCCGAAGGCAGCTTTGATGATGTCGATTTCCTCTCTAACCGCATCGACGCGTGCGCGCAGCGCCGCTGTAGCTTCCTTCGACACCACAGCATCGGCGGAGCAGATGATCGTTTCACGATCGACATCGGAGAACACCTGCCAGCGCGGAATCTCCACGATGAAGTTGAAGCGGTCCGCGAGCGCCGCGTCGAGCGCTTCGCTGCCGAGATAGGCCTCTTGGTCCTGCGCGTCGTCATCGGCAGTGCAGGGAGGATTCATCGCAGCCCAGCGATAGATCAGCCGCTCGATAGGCATTCCTTGGATCCGCTTCTCATGGATGATCGAGAAAAGACGGTTCTGCATGTCGGGGCGACAGCGCGAGAGTTCGTCGAGAAACACCGCTTGCGCCTCCCAAATCGACGCAGGAGTTTGAACGAATCGAAGACCGCCGTGCTCGTCGGGCAGCGGGTAGCCCACGAGGTCGTCGTAGTTGAGAAGGCTCGCGTTGTAGTGTCGCCAACTCACGTCGAGAGCCTCACAAAGCCTGCACAAAAGAAGGCTTTTTGCAGTGCCGTGCGGACCAATGAGCAGCAGGGGGTTGGCCGTTGCCAGCGACGCGATCACGACGGGTTCGATGGCATCCATGCCGACGAGACCGAGACTGCGCAGCAGCGAAGTTCGCGGGGGCCCCGTCATCGGCGTCACCGTCTGATTGAAGATTGGTGCGGCTCTTGGGACTGCGCCGAGGAGTCCGCCTGGTTGACCGCCTGGGACCGTCGTGCGGACACGAGTGCGGACACGAGTGCGAGGCTTGGATGGAACGCGCTGACTGGCCGATTGAATTGATGCGCTGCTCATGTCGTGACTCCACGACATCGAAAGCTGCCAGCATGAGAAAGGGCCGTTCCCTTACGCGGGGAACAGTTTGCAGAAGGTGGTTTCAGGCACTCGGCCAAAGACCCCTACGCCGCATCGCCCCTTTCAGGGCTGACCTCAGCACCGTGGCCATCGCTTTGAAGGCGACGCTCGGTTGCTGCTCGGGCTTGATGAGGTCGCCCGAGACTCTGGATGCTGGTTGGAGAATAGCACGAGTTCGACTGTGTGTGATGCGTTCTTTGATGCTTTGAGAAAAAAAGCTCGTGTCATCGATCCGCGCGATGGACCGCCGCGCGTGCGTCCGTGCCCGCTTCACTTTCGCCATGACCGAGCGTTGATCGCTCGAGTTACAAACGCGGTGCAACATCACATTCCCAAATCAGTCATCACCCGCATCGCGCAGTTGTGACCTGCGGCGCCGAGAACAGATCCTGCGGGATGGCATCCGGCACTGCACGAATACAGCCCCGCGACTCCAGTGGCGTAGGGCATGCGTTGATCGAATCCAAAGGTGTTGTCGACATGGTGAATGTGGCCATAGCGAATGCCGATCTCTCGCTCGATGCGCTGTGGAGTGAAGACCGAGGTGTCGACGACGAGTCTGCGAAACCCGGGACAGAATTGCTCGGCGATCGAAAAGATGTGATCAACATACTTCGATTCTTCAGCCTCCCACGATGATCCCTTGATCTCGTAGGGAACCCATTGGATGAAGAAGGCCGCGTTGTGATTTCCTTCGGGATCGCGCAGCGAAGGATCGACCTGCGTATGGATGTACCACTCGATCGTCGGACAGGCCGCGAGCTCTCCGCGCATCACCGCCTCGAAACCCGCCTTGATCTCAGCAATCGGATGGGGACCCTGCGGCAAGAGGTGCATCGTGCCGTTGTGCTGTCCACGATTTTCTGGAAGGCACGTGAACCGCGGCAGATCAGAGAGCGCCATGTTGATTTTCATCGTCGTGCCCGTGCGCTTGAAGTTGTCCATTCGATCGTTGAGTGGCGCAGGAAGCGCGCCGCGACCAACCATCTCACGCAAGCGAAATGGATCTGCGTTGACGATTACCGCACGCGCCGTCAGCTCGCGACCATCGCTCAACACGACTCCTGTTGCGGCGCCGTTGGTGGTGACAATTCGCTGCACGCCAGCGCTTGTGAGAATTTCTGCTCCGTGCGAGCGCGCGGTCGCCGCGAATGCATTGGCGATTGCGCCCATGCCACCCTTGGCGACCATCCACGTTCCCTCAGACCCTGGCAGTCGACACATGTTGTGCACGAGAAAGTTCATGCCGGTGCCTGGTGTGCCGAACGATCCAGTGAGTCCAGAAAAACCATCGGTCACCGCGTACATCGCGATGAGCATCTCGCTTTCAAATCCAAATCGCGCGAGGTAATCCTCGACCTTGCCCGTCACCAGATTCACGAAGACCTCTTGAAGGGATGGCCGAATGTATCTCTGGGCCGTCGCCTGCACGCTGAGTGGCTCTGCAAGCCAACTTGGTGCCATGTCATCGCGAATCATGGCGATCTCATCAGCGAGTGCTGCGTTGGCTCGCCAATCTTGCTCTGTGAACATCGCAAGAAACTGATCTTTCATCGCCGCGTGATCGGTGCCAAAGAGCAGCGAGCGGCCATCGAGCATCGGCAAGAAGTAGTGCGGATTTCTGCGGATGAGCTCGAGCTTCGTGCCGGTTCGCTCGAGGATCTCTGGCGGCATGACGCCAAGCAGATACGAAGCAGTCGAGGCTCTGAGTTGTGGCGCCTTGGGAAAGAGAAACTCAGTCTTCGTCGCGCCACCAATCATGGCGCGCTCTTCGACGACGGTGACACGTACGCCGCTTTTCGCCAGGAGCGCAGCGGCGACGAGGCCGTTGTGCCCGGCCCCGATGATGACGACATCAGTGTGAACGCTCATGGTGACTTCAAACTCTAGCGTGTTGCATCGCGCCTCGCCTCAACGCGGCGCCGTCTTCACACAGCGAAATCCAAGGTGTGACATCGCAGAATCGCGCGTCGTAGACATGCGCGCGGCGACTCGGTAACTCGTGCAGTATGACTCATGACAGAGGAACGATCCTCCGCGGTGCACTCCGCGAATCGCGCCGGATGCCGTGGGGCCCGTGGGATCGACAACCGCGGCGCCCGCTGTGCCCGCTGCGACGCGATTGGAATATTCGCGCGGGTCGTAGACATCACTGCACCACTCCCAAACATTTCCCGCGCTGCCGTAGAGACCGTAGTTGTTGGGCGGATACGCACGCACAGGACTCGTTCGCTCAAATCCATCCTCATGCGTGTTCTCAATTGGAAACTCCCCTTGCCAAATGTTCATGCGCGCGAGACCCTGCGGTTTCATCTCATCGCCCCACGGATAGGTCGCGTGCGCGAGTCCACCACGCGCCGCGAATTCCCACTCGGCTTCAGTGGGCAATCGCTTGCCCGCCCACGTTGCATACGCAACCGCATCTTCGAAGCTCACTTGCACCACGGGGTGTTCAAGACGAGAATCGATCGAAGAGGTCGGTCCCTCTGGATGGCGCCAACTCGCGCCGGCGATCCACTTCCACCACTGGCTGTAGTCAACGAGTTCCGCAACTTTCGCTGGCGCAGTGAACACGAGCGATCCAGGTTGCAAGAGTTCATCAGCGGGCTTCGGCGTGCCGGGTGGAACTTGCTTGCTCAACTCATTCCAGTCGACGGCGCGTTCTGCGACGGTCGTGTACTTCGTCGCATCCACAAATGCAGCGAACTCTCGATTGGTGACTTCAGTCGCATCAATGAAAAACGGGCTCACGCGCACGCGATGTGCGGGCATCTCATCAGGACGCGCCTGCGCATCACCAGTCGCGCTTCCCATTATGAACTCTCCGCCGAGAATGAAGACCATCCCAGGCGGCACGGTGAGCGCATCGATCGTCGCGAGAGGAAAGTCTTTCGACACGGTGCGCTGGGCCGCGAAAAGAGTTCGCGCGCGCTCGACGAGCTCGTCGTGCTGCGCCGAAACATCAATCGTCTCTGCGGGATCATTCTGCAAGTCGTAGAGCGCGATACTGAGATTGCCGCGCGCGAGTCCTCGTCGCACCGCTTTGTACCGCCCGATGCGAAGCGCTTGCTGTCCAGGTCCGCCGGCAAACTCGAAGTAGAGAAACTCGCGCGTCGTCGCTCGCGCAGTCGCTGCGTCACCGCGCTGAAACAAGATCGGAACGAGGGAGCATCCTTCGATATCCGATGGAGCCACGCCACCCGCGAGCTCGATGCATGTTGGCATGAGGTCGTAGAGCGCAACCGGCGTTGCGCACGTCGAGCCTGCTGTGATGAAGCCGGGCCAATTCGCGATGAGCGGCGTGCGAATGCCTCCCTCATAGAGAGAGCCCTTGTGACCGCGCAGCCCGGCGTATGAATTGAAGAACGCGCAGTCGGCGCCGCCCGTGTCGCCGGCTGCACCATTGTCACTCGTGACAATCACGATCGTGTTCTGGTCGAGTGCGCGCTCGCGCAGTGCGGTGAGGATGCGGCCGATGTCGCGGTCCATGCGAGAAATCATCGCGGCGTAGGTTGCGCGTGGAGTCGCGTTAGCCATGTAGCCCTTCTCGCCCGTGTATGGAGTCTCGTCGAAGGCGCCCGCATAGTGCGCGAGGTCGGCCTCGTCAGTCTGCAGTGCGAGGTGTGGAATGGTGAATGCGATGTGCAAATAGAAAGGACGGTTCTGATTCGCGTCGATGAATGCGATCGACTCATCCGTGAATCGCTGCTGCGAGTAGACCGCGCCGCGCAGGTTGTCTCGAGCGTTACCCGAGAGCGCCTCGCGAGTGTCATTGCGCCAGAGTTCAGGTGGATAGTGATTGTGCGCCCTGCGCTGGCAGAGGAATCCATAGAAGAAATCGAACCCCTGCGCGTTGGGTGCGCCAGAACTTTGTGGACCCCCAAGCCCCCACTTTCCGATCGCCCCCGTCGCATAGTTGAGTGCATGCAGTGCGGTCGCCGTCGTCGTCGTTCCCGCTGCGAGTGGAAACTGCCCCTCGCGCGTGGCCTCGCGGTTGTCGCGAATCTGCGCGTGTCCGGCATCGCGGCCAGTCAGCAGCATGCAGCGCGTCGGAGCGCAGACGGGCGCGGGTGAATAGGCGCTGGTGAAACGCATCCCAGATGCAGCGAGCGCATCGATCACCGGCGTCTTGATTTTCGTTTGACCGTAGCAGCCGAGGTCGCCGAGTCCCAAGTCATCGGCAATGATCACGATGATGTTGGGCGGTCGGTCGTCAGGCCGTGCGTGCGCGATCGAGCCGGGTGTCACCGCAAGCATGAGAATGATGAGTCGCGCGAGCCGCATGAATAGAGCGTACGGCGGCGTGGTGCGAGATGCCCTATTACACTCGCTTCGTGATCGCACACAAATTTGGTGGAAGCAGTGTCGCTGATGCATCGCGGATGGCGCAGGTTGTTTCGTTGTTGCTCGCGCGCGATGAGCGCCAAATCGTTGCAATCAGCGCGATGCGCGGCGTCACCGATGCACTGATCGCTCTCGCGACCCAAGCCGCGGCCAAAGACGCGCAGTGGAAGGCTGCACTCATGCTGCTCGAAGCGCGACACGTCGAGTGCGCGAAAGAACTCTTGTCGAGCCACGCGCAACCGACGCTCGACCGCCTCGCGGATGAATTCGCGAGCCTTCGAGAGCTCTTGCAAGCGCAGTCGCTCGTCGGAGCCGTGTCGAGTGACATCCTCGATCTCGTCTCTGGACTCGGCGAAGTCTGGTCGTCGCTGCTGATTGATGCGGCGATTCACGCACGCGGCGCGCCGAGTCGTTGGCTCGATGCGCGCGAGGTGCTCGTCGTTGAAAAGAGTGATCTCGGAGCGATGGTGCAGTGGCGCGAGAGTGCCGACCGTTTGCATGCGCATTTGGGCGACATTGGATCGCGCACCATCGTGACAGGGTTCGTCGCGCGAACACGCGAGGGTCGCATCACGACGCTCGGTCGCAATGGCAGCGACTACTCAGGTGCGATTTTCGCCGCGCTCTTCGGCGCGAAAGAGTTGCATCTCTGGAGCGACGTCGATGGCATTTATTCTGCCGATCCGCGCATCGTGCCTGAAGCGGTGCTCGTCGAACGACTCTCATACGCAGAAGCGTGCGAGCTCGCGTACTTCGGAGCGAGTGTGGTTCACCCACAGACGATGGCTCCCGCATTCGAGCGCGGCATCCCGATCTTCGCTCGCAGCACGTTCAATCCGACGCATCCCGGCACCCGCATCAGTGACGAGCCAGGCGTTTCGCAACCTGTGAAGGGAGTGACGACGTTCAAAGATTTGGCGATCCTCAACATCGAAGGTGCTGGAATGCTCGGCGTGCCCGGCACCGCAGCGCGCGCGTTCGAGGCGCTGCACCGCGCGGCGATTTCGGTTGTCATGATTAGCCAAGGATCGAGCGAACACTCCATCTGCTGCACGATTCGCGCGCGCGACGCTGTTGCGGCCGAGAGAGCCGTGCGCGAAGCATTTACACGCGAGATCGCCGCGGGACAGATCAGCGATGTGCATGTGACGGGCGAGATCGCAGTGCTTGCAGTTGTGGGTGATGGAATGGCGGGCCATCCTGGAGTCTCTGCACAACTCTTCGAATCGCTCGGACGCTCGCGCGTCAATGTGCGCATGATCGCGCAAGGAGCATCCGAGCGAAACATCTCGGTTGCCATCGACGCCGCCGACGCGACGCGCGCCTTGCGAGCGGTCCACGCTGGCTTTTATCTGAGCGCGCAAACGATTTCAATCGGTCTCATCGGACCCGGCCACGTTGGAGGGGCGGTGCTTCGCCAGATCGCCGCGGCACGCGATGGACTCCTCGCGCGCAGCACGGTCGACTTGCGCGTGCGAGCTGTCGCGACGAGTCGTCGGATGGCACTCGCCGAACACTCGCTGCCTCTGGCGGGCGAGTCGGGGCGTGCGCCCGGTCTTGATCTCGGTCTTGATCTCGACCTCGATGCGTTCGCAGCGCACGTGCAAGCAGACCATCTGCCACACGCGATCATCATCGACTGCACGAACAGCGACGCCATCGCAGACCGATATGCAGGATGGCTCACCCGCGGGATTCACGTCATCACTCCAAACAAGTGCGCTGGGAGCGGTGATCTCGCGCGCTATCAAGCGATCAAGAGTGCCGGCGCGCGCTTTCGCTACGAGGCAACGGTCGGCGCAGGATTGCCGATCATCACGACACTGCGCGATCTCATCGACACGGGCGATGACGTGCACTCGGTCGATGGCATCTTCTCTGGAACGCTCGCCTACCTCTTTAATCGTTTCGATGGCATCCAACCTTTCAGCGAGCTCGTGATGCAGGCGCGTGAACGGGGCTACACCGAACCCGATGCGCGCGATGATCTTTCGGGGCGCGATGTCGCGCGCAAGCTCGTCATTCTCGCGCGCGAGTGTGGGCTTGCGATGACGCTGAGCGATGTGCAACTCGAATCGCTCGTGAGTGAACCGCTGCGTGCACTCTCGCTCGACGCCTTTCACGCACGACTGCGCGAACTCGATGCGCCGATGCAGGCGCGACTCGACGGCGCACGCGCGAAGCAGTGCGTGTTGCGTTACGTCGCACGACTCGCGGAAGGCCGTGCGAGTGTGGGATTGGTCGAGCTGCCGCTGAACCATCCCTTTGCTCATATTCAACTCACCGACAACGTTGTGCAATTCGCATCGCGGCGATACTGCGAGAATCCGCTCGTTGTGCAGGGACCAGGCGCGGGTCCTGAAGTGACGGCCGCCGGCGTGATGGCCGACCTTCTGCGCGTCGCGTCTGCACTCGGAGCGCATCTGTGAGAACCACATCGCAACAATCACAGCGCCGCGCCACCGCAGAGGCTCCCCCAACGGTTGGCAATGTTGCCGTTGGATTCGATCTGCTCGGTCACGCGCTTGTTGGCAGTGGCGACCGAGTCACGGTGACGCGCACTGCGTCGGGCTGCGTGCGCATTCTCTCGATCACCGGCGTCGTCGTCTCACTTCCACTCGACACTGATGCGAATACTGCGGGGCGCGCGCTCACTGCGCTTCTGCTCTCGTGCCCACCCGCAACTGGATTCGACGTCGAGATTGTCAAGGGCATTGCACTGAGTTCGGGCATGGGAGGATCAGCGGCGTCGAGTGTTGCCGCAGTCGTTGCGGCGAACGCGACGCTCGATGCTCCGCTCTCGACTACGACGCTTTATCACGCGGCGATGCGCGGCGAGTCTGCCGCGACGGGCGCCGCACACGGCGACAACGTCGCTCCTGCACTGCTCGGTGGACTCGTCATCGCTCCCTCGCATGGCGATCCCGTGCAAGTGCCCGTGCCTGCGTGGTTGCACGCGGCGGTCGTTCGTCCGCATTTTCCGCTCGAGACGCGCGCGAGTCGCGCGGTGCTCACCGAGCCGTATGCATTGCATGCTTTCGTCGAGCAGAGTGAAGCTCTCGCACTCACCCTTGCTGGCTGCTACACGCAAGACGCTTCTCTCATCGCTCGCGGGCTTCGTGATGTGCTCGTTGAACCAAGACGCGCTGCACTCATTCCAGGGTTCGCTCAGGTGAAGCAAGCGGCGCTCGATTGCGGCGCACTCGGTGCGAGTATTTCGGGGGGCGGTCCAAGCATCTTTGGATGGTTCGACTCGCACGAGAAGGCGACGCGCGCCAGCGGTGCGATGCGCGAAGCGTTTCGAGCGGTCTCACTCGAGAGTGATGCGCTCGTGAGTGTTGTTGCGGCGCCAGGCGCTCGGGTGGTTGAGTGAAAGTCGCGAGCACACGCGGTGGCGCACCGGTCGCACTCTCAGATGCAATCGTGCAAGGACTCGCGCCCGATGGCGGTTTGTATATGCCTGCACCGCTCACGGCACCCACAGCACTCACTGGCGAATCGCTCGTTGAGCGCGCGCAGGCATTGCTCGCGCCATACTTTGCAGGCGATCGACTCGCGCCGCATCTGCACGCGATGCTCACCGAGGCATTCACCTTCGACGCGAAGACGCACTGGCTCACCGACGACACCGCACTTCTCGAACTCTTTCATGGACCGACCGCCGCCTTCAAAGATTTCGGCGCGCGCTTTCTCGCTGCTGCGATGCGTCGATTGGTGGATGGCAACTCGACGACGACGGTGCTCGTGGCGACGAGCGGCGACACGGGCGCGGCAGTCGCATCCGCGTTTCACCAGCTCTCTCGATTTCGTGTGGTGATCCTCTACCCCAACGGCCGCGTTTCACCCAGACAAGCGCATCAACTCGGCGCGTTCGCCGACAACGTGACTGCGCTTCGTGTCGATGGCACCTTCGATGATTGCCAGCGCATCGTGAAGAGTGCCTTCGCCGATGCGACGCTCACGGCGCGACATCGACTCGTCAGCGCGAACAGCATCAGCCTGGGACGGTTGCTTCCGCAGATGGCGTACTACGCGCACGCCTCGCTCTCGTGCATCGCATCGGGACGGGGCATCCCATCATTTGTTGTGCCGACGGGAAATCTTGGCAACGCGTTTGCGTGTTTGCTCGCGCGTGAGGCGGGCGTGCCGATCGACCGCGTCGTGGTCGCGAGCAACGCCAATCGAAGTGTTGTGAACTTGCTCGCGACGGGTCACTACGAACCGACCACGACGGTCGCGACCGTCGCCAACGCGATGGATGTCGGTGCGCCGAGCAATGTCGAACGGCTCATGAATCGCTTTGGCGATCTGCGCGGTGTCGTTGAGGGTGATTCGGTCGACGATGATGCGATTCGCGCTTCGATCGCGCTGACATTCGCGCAGACGGGCGTTGCGATTTGTCCGCACACCGCCTGTGGGGTTGAAGTCCTCAGGCGCATTCGCGCGTGCGGCGACTCGCACAGTGCGGGTGCGTGGATCGTCGCTGCGACAGCGCATCCTTCAAAGTTCGAAACGATTGTCGAGCCGCTCATCGGAGAGGTCGTGCCCCCACCGCCCGCGCTCGCCGAGTTGCTCACACGCCCATCGCATTCCATCGCGATCGCGCCGACACTCGCCGCGCTTGCGGATCAACTCGCCCGCGATCACCGCTGGCCTGCTTAATTATCATGGAGAAATGCGAAACACCTCTCTTGCGACCGGGCTGATCGTGTGGTTCTGCTGTTGTGTGATCGTGAACGCGCAAGGCGACTCGCCGAACCAAGACGCGTCCACCGACGATCGCAAACGAAAGCAGATTGCCAAGATGTTGGAATCACTTCCGATTGTCGCGCTGCCGATGACTGCCACGACCGTGCAAGCGCTGATGACACGTGTTGGATTGTTGCCCACCACCGCTGCGCTCGAGAAGCCATTCGCCGATGCGCTCACGACCGCGGTTGCTGCGAGTGACGCAAGTCGTCACTCTTTCGCAGCGGGTGCCTTTGCCGATGCGACGGTTCAATTCACGGCGAAGATGGAGGTCGAGGGGTATCCATCGCGTTCGCAAGGTCCACTCGTGAAGGATCTGCGCGCGCAAGCTCTCGCGATTGATCTCACATTGATCGCAAGCGCCGCTGCTGCGTTTGGCAGTGACGAGCGCACCAAGGGAATGATCGAACAAGCGAAGTTGATGCGTCGCGCCGATGCGGCTGCCGAGACGATGACAAAGGGCACGTCCTTTGCGTTGCCGTTTACGACGGTGACTCCAGCATTCGATGCGCTCGCAACACTCATCGACGCTGACCGCGCCGCCACGCGTGCGCTGCTCTTAAGCGACGCAGCAAGTCGTGCGCAACTCGCCGAACGTCTTTCGTTTGCGATGTTCGAAGGATCGGTGCTCATGGCGGGCGAAACGGCGATTGGACTGCAGACCGCGGCGCGCGATCGACCTGCGGGCGAGCCGAAGATTGATGGAGTCGAATTGACCGGAGTCGCAATGCTCATTCAACTCGGAGGTCTGTACAGCGCGGCGAGTCCTCTAGCGACCTTGAATGCGCCACTCGAACAGGCGCTGCAATCGCAACTGCCGCCAACCATCGCCTTTGCTGCCATCTCGGCGCTCGAGAGTGGACCATCGCGCCGACCATCCCGAAATTCTCCGCGCACGATTGGCGAGTTGGAATCCGCTGCCATCGCGCTCGCTGGAGTGACCGCTGAGCAGAGCACGGCGATTGGCAACATCGCGACTGCGTGGCGACTCGAAGAGATGCAGGCGTACGTGACTCAGACGCAGAGCGACGGTCCAATGATGCGCGAGATCGGTTCGTATGCGAGTGGAATCGTCGCGAACGATCCAAAGACGTGGCCCATCGGCGGAGCTGCGCCTGCAGCTTCGGCGCAGTTGATGCAGTTCACTCAGAAGCGTCAGCAACATTTGATCGCGCGAAGAGCAGCACAGGATCGCGCAGCGAAAGAGATTGATCAGGTGCTCGGCGCAGAACTCGCCGCGCAACTCACACCCACCACGCGCAGATGATCGTGATCACGACGATCGCGCAGATGTTCAAGAGCAATCCGACGCGCATCATCGTGCGCATTGGCAAGAGTCCAGTCGAATAGACGATCGCGTTGGGTGGAGTGCCGACGGGCAGCATGAACGCCAAGCTTGCGCTGAGCGCGGCCATGATGACCAACTTGTCCGATGCGACTCCAAGACCTGGAGCCATCGCGCCAACGATTGGAACCGCAGTCGCCGTGAGCGCGGTGTTCGATGCAATCTCGCTTGCGAATGTGAGCACGCTTGAGAGACCCGCGATCACGAGCGGCTCAGGGAGTCCGCCCAATCCGCTCGCACACTCTGCGATTCGTTTCGAGACGCCAGTGCGTTGCATCGCGTCGGCGAGAGAGAGCCCACCGCCGAAGAGCATGAAAACTCCCCAGGGCAGTCGCTGCGTCAGTGCCCACGGCACGATCGGTTCGACGCGTCCACGAACCGCTGGCAAAATGAAGAGCACGATCGCTGCGGCGATTGCGATCATTCCATCCTTCATCACGAGCGATGGAGCGACCGACTTCACGAACGGTGCGCTCACCCATGCGATGACCGTCAACGCGAAGATGACGATCGTGAGTTTGCCCGCGCGGGTCAATGCAACTCGCTCTGTGGATGGCGCTGGGTCATCTGTGAGCGTCAGCGCATGACATGGAAAAACGAATCGAAAGATCACAAGCGCGCAGATCATCATGAGCACGCCCGTCGGCACGCCGATCGATGACCAGCGCAGGAAGTCCATGCTTCCGCCGTTGGCGTTGATCCACTCGGCGCCAATTGGATTGGGCGGGCTTCCGAGCACCGTCATCACTCCACCGATGGTTGCTCCGTAGGCGACGGCGAGCAGAATCGCGTGCTGAAAGTTTGTTGCGGCAGACTTGGCCGCAGTGTGAGACTCGCTCGACGGTGCGTCGCTCACCGCATACATCGCAATCGCCGCACTCGCGAGCGGAAGCATCATCGCCGCAGTCGCCGTGTTCGAGACCCACGCGCTGATGAGCGCCGAGACAATCAAGAACGCGGCGATCACCCGTCGCGGAGCGTTACCGATGCATCCGATCACGCTCATCAAGAATCGGCGCGCGATCCCGTGTCGCTCGAGAGCGAGTCCAAGGACGCAACCGCCTGCGAAGAGAAAGATGACGTCGTTTGCATAGGGCGCGAGCGCCTGCTCGGTGGTCGATGTTCCAAGCAGTGGAAGCACGATGATGGGAAGTAATCCAGTGACCGCGAGGTCGACGGCTTGGGTCATCCACCAGAGTGCCATCCACACGAGCAACCCCACGACAGCTGCGCCCGAGGTTGTGAGTGCGGCGCCCGAGGTCGAAAGTGCCGCTGTGCCCTCTGCTGTGGGACGGAGCCATATATAGAGAGCTGCGCCGATCACGGGTCCCGCCCACATCGCGAGTTGGCGAACGAGAGTCGATCGTCCATCCGAGTACTCGTGCGAAATTGTCACGATCGAAGAGTACAAACGGTTTGCTTTCTTAGAACCTTGGTGTACCCTTTTGGTGCATCAAGAGTCCTGAACTGACCTCTTCAAGTTCAGGCGGCAACCGAGCCCATAGGGTCACGGTGCCGAGGTCAGGTCCTGACGGGACCGATGTGGCGCTGGGCTTTGCCCGCACAAAAACTGTGCGATCAATGAAACCCAATGCACAAATGATTCATGCGGCGATGTTCGTCGCACACCCGTCGAGCTTGATTGCTTTGGTGCAGTGGAGTCACTGCAATGGCAACGCCTCGCAAAACCGCTTCAAAACAAGGCTCAAATGGAATTCTCGAACGACTCGGTCTCTTCGGACTCGGCAAGATTGAGCCCGTCATTCTCGCAGCACTCGCGAGTGAGTTGCCGCTCTTGCTCATCGGTCCGCATGGATGCGCCAAGAGCATGTTGCTCGAGCGACTTGCCAAAGCACTCGCGCTTGAGTTTCGTCATTACAACGCGAGTCTTCTGAACTACGACGACCTTGTGGGCTATCCACTGCCCGATGAACATGGATCGCTTCGCTACGTGCAGACGCCTGCGAGTATCTGGCCAGCCGAGGCGGTCTTTCTCGACGAGCTCAGTCGGTGCCGTCCCGACATGCAGAACCGACTCTTCTCGATCATCCACGAGAAGCGCGTGCAGGGAATCGCACTTGAGCGGCTGCGCTATCGCTGGTCGGCGATGAATCCGCCGCCATGCAACTCAGCCGAGAACGACGCGCCAGAAAGTGCGGACGATTCGGTCGGATACGCCGGATCAGAACCGCTCGATGCTGCACTCGCTGACCGCTTTGGATTCATCGTCGAAATGCCCTCGTGGAAAGCGCTCTCAGTCACAGCGCGCAATGCGATCATCTCGCACAGCGATTGCATGGTCGCCCCCGCGATGGCGCAGCAACTGCACGTGGCGATCAATGATGCACGTGCGGTGAGCGCACAACTCGAGAAGGCGTTTGCGAAACAGCTCACTGAGTACACGCGACGCGTGGTTGATCACTCCTACACGATCGGCATCGAGCTCTCTGCGCGCCGCGCGAATCTTCTCATGCGCGTGATCTGCAGTGTGCACGCGGTGCGATACACGAACGATCCACTCGCCGATCTCGGCGAGAGTTGTTGGATGGCCCTCTCACACTCATTGCCGCAGCGCGCGCAGGGCATCCGCATTCCCGATGGAAAATTACTTGCTGCGCACCGTGATGCGTGGAAGATTGCGCAACTCAGTGAGGCAGACCCCAGGCGGATGCTCGCGGCCGAGAGTGACCACGTGCGTCGCGCCTTGTTGGCACTCTTACTCACCCAGTCAACCGACGCAGAGGCCTCGGCGCATGTCGCGGATGCCCTTGCGCATTGTAAAAGCGGCGCGCGCGAGGCTTTCGCACTGCATCTCATCGAGCACGCTGCGATTGGGCGCGTCCATGTTGCTGTTGCTGAGCAGATCGCTGAACTCGCAGCAACGACGCAACGAGAGCAGACTTTCAACACCTCCATCGCCGCTGGCAGCACGCGACACGCGGTTGGAATGCATGTCGAGTGCTTCCTCGCGTCGCTTGTCCAGTCTGACGAGCATGGACTTCTTCGAAACCTCGTCATCTCCCTCTACGCGAGAGATGAGAAGCAGACGATCAAGAGCATCGATCGGGCGATCGCCTCATGGGTGGAGATGCGCGCGCGCTTTCGCATCGAAAAGGAGACTGCTCGTGCAGCGTGAATCGCCACCCAACGTGTTGAACAACATGGGCAGCCGACCACATGTGAGCGTGACGATGCGTGGCGCCGCTGGGCTCGTGGGTCGACTCGTGCTGTGGGCGCCGACCGTTGCGACGAGCGAGACTCCGCTCGAAGCGTGGGGGCGAGAGCTCGGATTCACTGGGTCACCCTTCACTCATGCTGCTGCGTTCGACCTACTCAAAGTAATTGAGATTCCAGCGGCGTTTCCAGCGATCGCGCCGGTGCTCGCCAATGACAAGGGCACCGCGGCCGCCGCAACCTCGCCCGAAATGAACTGGCACCTTGCCTTCGCCTTGCGCGCGCGCTGCACATCGAAAGTCTTCCTGCGCGGCCGCTCACCGATTGTTATCTCGTCGATGTTGACCATGCCACTGACCATTCTCATTCCACGCACCACACAAGAAAAGGAAGTTCAAATCTCATGAACGTCACAACCACCGCACCACCATCCATCACCGCTCATGAGATCTTCGATCGCGTCAGCAACAGTCTTCCAGCCGGTGATTACTGCCTGCCGGGACTCCTTCAACTCTGCGAGATCTCAATCACCGACGCTGTGCCGACCGCATGCATCGAATGTGCGACTCCACCAGTGATGCATGTCTCACCCACCTTCGTTCGCGAGCACTGCAAGACCAACGAGCATCTTGTGATGCTCATCATGCACGAGATTCATCACCTCATTCTTGGTCACACCCGCCTCTGTCCACGTGCGACGCAACTCGACAACGTCGTCTTCGATGCCATCATCAACTCGATGCTCTGCCAACTCTTTCCAGACGAGTGTTCATTCTCATTCTTCACTGAGTTCTATCGATCGGATCGCTTTCCCCAGTGTTTCTTGCGGCCGCCACCCAACTGGACTGGAACGTGGGGAGAGGTGACGACACCAGAAGCCCTCGCGGGTGCAGAGTTCGCTGAAGCAGCGAGCGTCTATGCGCGACTCTACGGCGACGGGTGTACGTACGAGGAACTTCGCGCGGTCATGGTCGCCCATGCGCAAGCCGCGAATGATCAGCAGGTCACATTACTCGGCGACCACTCACCTGAGGGTGAGGGATCGAGCAGCGATGAAGCGGCGGTGGCGCGTGCGCCATGCTTCTTCCGTGAAATTCGCAACATCATCGATCATTGGCCGAAGACTGACCGTGCTGGGCGCGCGTGGGGAGCCGCCATCCGCAAGAAATTTCTCGCGCGCAAGGCTGTTTCGAACCAATCGAGACTCCGCCGGCTCCTGCAGCGCATCGGCAAACCGCGCAACGGTGCAGAGTCGCGCCTGCGCCGCGTAAGTGTTGGCACGACCAACGTGAGCGCGCCGATTGCACGACTCGACCGGCGTTCAATCGTCGCCCGTTCGCTCGGAGCACAACTGCTCTTGCCGTCGACCAGCGTGAGTCACCGCGTTCGCACGCCGATCACCACACGCACCCATGTGTATCTGGATGTCTCTGGATCAATGAATGGAGTGCTCGCCGCAGTTCTGGGGGCGATGCATCTATGCCGCGAGTTTGTCCATCCGACGGTGCATCAGTTTTCAACGCGCATCGTCGACACGAGCATGCGCACGCTGCTCTCGGGTGAGATCAGCTCGACCGGCGGCACAGAGATCGCGTGTGTTCTCACCCACATGCGCACACACAATGTGAAACGCGCGGTCATCATCACCGACGGACTTGTCGGCGCGCCATCACCAGAAGGCGCGGAGTGGATGCGCGGTGCGCGCATCGGCGTTGCCCTCACACCGGGCAGCCAACGCAGCGATCTCGAGGCGCACGTGACCGAGTTCGTCCAACTTCAACAGTAAGAAAGGCAACAATGACTCACACCACCATCGTCAACACCACACACACTCCGATCGTCCCCACAGGATGGACCCTGCGATGCGCCGAATGGATCTTGCCAGCCCATCCCGACAAACTCTGCGACGCGATCTGCGATCGGTTCGTCGGCGAAGCGATGCGCCGCGAGGCACGCGCACTCGTCGGAGTCGAGGCAGCGGTGCATCGATCAAGCGTCTTCATCACAGGACGCATCGCATGCGCAGATTTCGAATCGATCGATGTCGAGGCGATCGTGCGTGATGTGTACCGAGCAGCGGGATACCACCCCGACTGCCCTCCCAGTCCAGATGCGCTGCGCATCGTGACCGACCTTGACATCGGACCACTCTGCGCAGATGAAGCTCGCATTCGTTCGATCTCAGATGACCAATCGATTATCACTGGCTACGCGCAGAGCACTGCGGCTTCTGGTGGACTGCCCCCCGAGCACGTCCTCGCGCGATCGATCGCCAAGAGTCTCTTCAACGCGATTCGCGCGAGCGATTGCCCGGCGACGCTCGGTCCAGATGCGAAGGTGCTTGTGCTCGCATGCGAGTCGCCTGACCGCTCCGTGTTTCGTCTCGACCAGGTGACGATTTCACTTCAATACTGCGAGTTGCTTGCAACATATGAAGATGGACTGCGCGTAGCACGGTCGGTCGTTGATCTCGTCGTTGAACGATTCTCGCAGGAGTATCCCGGGTTCGAGTGCAACGCGAAAATGAAGTTTCTCTTCAACCCCTGCGGCGACTTCGGATGCGGCGGACCGCTCGGCGACAACGGTCTCGCTGGCAAGAAGTTGGTCGTCGACTACTACGGTCCGCGCGTTCCCATCGGAGGTGGCGCGATGTCGGGCAAGGATTTCTGGAAGGTCGATCGCGCGGGACCCCTCATCGCGCGCGAGGTCGCGCAGTATTGCGTTGCGCGGTTTGGACTGCGCGCGTGTACGGTGACGCTTGCGATTAGTCCTGGCGACCGGGTCTTTCAAATCGTGAACGTCGACACGCATGGAGGAGTTGCGCTCGACTGTGCAGTGCTCGCGAAGAGTCTCACGA
Source organism: Singulisphaera sp. GP187 (assembly GCA_945869475.1). Lineage (GTDB taxonomy): Bacteria > Planctomycetota > Phycisphaerae > Phycisphaerales > SM1A02 > F1-60-MAGs104. The sequence goes on from CAMBOV010000007.1 coordinate 27,535, forward strand.
GCGGCAAGCGCGTCGACCTGCGACTCTCGTGTAAGTGGAAGTGGTTCCGGCAACCGACGTTTGCCACCGCGGCGCTCTGGGGTCACTTCTTCGAGGCATCGCTCGATCGTTATGTTGTGCAGAGCGCGACCAGCGAACTCGCTCACGAACTTAGTGAACGCGCAATCGTCTGAGCGCACTCTTGACATCTGCAGCCGGCAGCGCGCAGCGAATCGCGGCGAAGAAGATGGGCACCGAGACCGCCGCGAGCACAATCGTGTCGAGCGCGATGAGTAGCGGCGCAAACGAGTCAATGCCGCTCCAATAGACGATCAAGAGATTCGTCGCGAATGCGACGGCGCACATCACGATGCCGCCGCCGAAGCGAAACGGTCGTGGTCCAGTGGGATCGACGCGCCGCAGCACCGCGACACTCACAGGAATCGTCACGACGCTGAGAAAGTACGCGGCCGCGTTGAGGTTCGCGAGTTTGGTCCAGTTGGGATAGGCAACAACGATGACTGCGCTGATCGCCCAGCAGACCAGGAGCGATGTGACTGGCACCCCCTGCTTGTTCAGCGAGAGAAAAATGCTCGGTGCGAACTGCTGTTGCGCAGCGGCATATCCGACGCGACCTGTGCTCGCGACGTACGCGAGCCCACTGCCACCTGGCGAGATGACCGCATCGACAGACAACAACTTCGCAAGCAGTGGCATCCCCGCGACCATCAAGATCGCCATGAACGGCGCGTTGTTTTCGTCGAGGCTTAGGGTGAGCCATCCACCTGCAAACGATGCAGGGTCAAGCGCGCCGATGAATGCAGCTTGCACGACGAGGTAGAGCCCCACTGCGAAACACGTCGAGACGATGAACGCGAATGGAATGTCGCGGCCGGGATTGCGCGACTCGGCCGCAAGATCGGCGATGATGCGAAATCCGCAGAGCGTGAAGACGATCCCGCCCGACGAGAGCGCTGCGAAGAGACTCTGCACGCCGAGCGGCATGAATCCATCTCCATGCGAGTGAAAATTGCGCGGCTCGAAACGTGTGCAGAGCAGCACGATCGCGACACCAATTGGCACCGCAAGCTTCCACCAGGTGATCCAATTGTTCATGCGAATCAACCAGCGAATGCCGAAAAAGTTCAGCACTGTAAAGACGCCCACGAGTGCGATCGTGATGACCTGGCCCCAGAGGCTCAGTGTCGCTGCGTTGCCGCTCTTGAGCCACGGGACATATGTTGCGCTGTACGTCACGATGCTCGTCGCTTCGATCGATGGCGTGGTGACGTATGAGAAGTACAACAGCCACACACGCGAGTTCTGCGAGGCAGAGTCCCATGATGAGCATGAGCACTCCGCCGATCACCCATGCGAGCATCGCTGCGGGACCCGCCTGCGTCGCGGCCGCCATCGGCGAGTAAAGCCATCCTGAACCGACGACTCCAGAAATTCCAAGGGCGACGAGTCCCCACCGCCCGATGTCGCGACGAAGTGTGCGCTGATGCGCCATCGACAGAGCCTACTAGGCAGGCGCAGGCGGAGGCGCAGGAAAAGTCTCTCGCGCTCTGCTCGCTGTGCTACAGGGCACACTCTCACACACTCATTCGGTCGCGCAGTCCACTCGCGCGGTGCGTGCGTTGTTCAACCGCTGATTGAAATGCGTGCGCCGTCGCGATGATGAGCACATCGCCTGTTGTGCGGGTGATTGCGGTGTAGAGCAACTCGCGCGTGACAACTGGGGATGGATGCGCGGGCAAGACAACGATGACGCGCTCGTACTCTGATCCTTGCGACTTGTGAATCGTGAGCGCATACGCGGCTTCATGCTGTGGAAGCTGGGCGAGCGGCAGTGGATCACTCATGCCATCGATGAGCACCTCGAGTTCGCCTTGTGCGTTGCGCTGCACAACACCTGTGTCACCATTGCGTACTCCAGTCACCTCATCATTGACCGTCACGATGATGGGGCGTCCCGCGAACTCGTCGCCATCCTGCGCATCTGGATTTGAGGCGCCACCGACGCGCTTGGCAAGCATGCGATTGATCGCGAGCGATCCATCACGACCCCGCCGGTGACCGCACAAGACGCGACTCTCAGGGGCGCTCTTGAATGCCGCGAAACACGCATCGACGACACCGCGCGAATCGCTGACGACGTGCCATCGAACGGATGACGCCGCGTTGTCATTGAGCAGTGTGCGCACGCGATCCCACGCGCCATCATTCACCGCCGCGGCGACACGCGCAACAATGCCATCGGCAGGAAAGCGGTAGTTCTCAGTGAGCCGCACGGTGCACGACGAAAGTGGATGCGTCGTTTCGCCAGCGCCTGGCAGAATGTCGGCGAAGACCGACCCCGCTTCAACACTCGCGAGTTGATGCGCGTCGCCCAGCAGCACAAGACTCGCATCGGGATGGATCGCCTCGAGCAACTTTCGCATGAGTTCAAGGTCGATCATTGAAGACTCGTCGGCGATCACCAATCGTTTGTTCGCAAGCGCATGTTCGCCGCGCGCGTACAGCGCTGCGTGGATCGTCGTTGCGGTGATGGTTGCGAGAGAGGCTCGCCGCATGCTGTTCTCGAGTCGTTTCGCGGCCTTTCCGGTTGGCGCGACAAGCGCGACTTCGACGGGCGCAATACTCAAGATCGCCGCGACCATCCGCGACGCAATCGTTGTCTTTCCAGTGCCTGGTCCACCCGTCACGATCGTGAGTTGATTGCGGCGAATCGCCGCAATGGCCTGCTCGGCAGGAGAAGTGGTCGTGGCGGGCGCACTCTGATGCCACGCACACTTCTTCGTTGCCCTCGCGCGCAGTGCGCTCGCAACCTGAATCTCATCATGACGGCACGTCGCGAGAAACAATTTTCGTCCATCGAGCACGAGCAGCTTGTCTGAGTCGGTGTGTGATCCTGCGCTGCCCGGCTGAACATATTGAACATGCGGATGCTTCGCGAGATCAGTGAGCCACGAAGCCGGCACAACCGCGCTGAGGATGTCGCGTTCATCGCCGACCTTCGCGCCGCACCGAGTCGCATGAACAGGAAGATCGAAGTCAAGGCAGGTGTGCCCCTGCTGCAGCTGATGAAAGAGCCAGACTGCAGCAGATGTGAGCGATCCCGCGGTTGGATCGACAACGCGCGCGAATCGTTCGCCCATCCACTGCGCACTCGCAGAGGGAGCGAGCTGGTCGATTAAAAGATCGTCGTTCATTGAGCGCCCTCCGCACGCGGCCCCGGCTCGCTCGATAAGAAGCACGCACTCAGCGCGCACACGAGTTCCGTCGATGGTCGCCACTGCCAGATTCCCTGACCTTTGATCGACGCATCCATCCCGCGCACGAAGAGATACGCGATACCCCCGATCGATGTTCCAAGCGCGGCTGTGTGTCCACGACGTGTCGCGAGCCAGCGCTCGATTGCAACGGCGTAGAGCGCCGCTTGCAGTGGATAAAGACTGCTGATCATTGCTTCATCGAGGGGCGAGAGTAAGTCACTCTCGCGCGTCGAACTGTACGCCTGCGCGGATGATCCAAGTCGATTCGACTTGTAGTCGTAGATGAACCACGCGCCATTACGCACTGCCACGAGATCGATGTTGCCGACGAAGAGTCCGTTGAGATCGCGCGCGTTTAGTGCGCGAATTTTCGCGGCAAGTGCTTTGCTCCACGGCGCCGGATCGAGTGCGAATGCATCCGCGATCTTCTTGGGTGATCCGTTCCACGGAGTTGTGATGTTCATCTCTCGACGCGTTGCGCGCAGATTTGCAGCGAGATCAACAACGCTCGGAATCACGCCGTCAGTACATGGGGATGCAAGCGCGCTTGCGAGTGCGCTGGCGAGATCGGTGAAAAGTGTCGCGTCGCCAGCGCTTTCTGGAACGAGTCCCGCGAAATTTCTTTGCAGCGCGGTCGCGAGCGGCGAGCGGTCAGCGTCGAGTGCAAGCGCTGCGAATGCCGCTGGCTCAGCGAGAGATTCGTGCAGCGCCGTGCCAAGCGAAACACCAGCAACCTTCAGCCGCGTGATCGCGACATCGCAAGGCGTTGCACTGCCTGATTCATTTGGATCGCGCTTCGCCACCGCTCGATCGCGATCGCGTTCTTCGTCGCCGTCGTCGCGATGCGCGAGACGTGTGAGCGCAGTGAAACTGACTTGGTCTTGCCACCGCGGAATCGTCGGTAGCGCGAGTGGCGACGCAAGCTCCGCGCTCAGCGCGAGAGGCGACCGAACATCATGTGCAAGTGGCAGCGCAACGATTCCAATCGCACTCGGCGCGAGCGCAGCCAGAGCGGTGAGATCGGCAGAGGCAAGCGCGAAAGCATCGAGTTGCACCTCTGCCTGCGCCTTCGCCTCAACGAACTTCGTGAGCCCGCGCGCGTGAACGATCGTCGCGAGCGGTGACGCACTCGTCTTGCCGCCATGTAACCAAATGAGATGCGAACGCCAGCGCGAGCGGGTCAGCCCGACGTAGAGCACGCGCCGCTCTTCGCCGGCGCTCCTCTCACGTTCAGCCTCTGAAACACCATCATCGACACCGCGGTTGCGTTTTCCCATGAACGTCGGCAACCAGGTGACGCCGTAGGTGAGTCCTTTGCTGCTGTGAAGCGTTTGAATAGTCACCGCGTTCACGACACCGATCGAACGCGACCTGCATCGATCATCTCCCCCCATCCCACCTCCGTCGCCGCCGCTCTCGAGTTGCTCTGCGCACCAGATCGAAAGTGCGTTGGCGCCACAGATGCCATCCGCTTCAGCCGCTGTGACGAGTTCGAGCAAATGTCGGTAGTCAAGCAGAAATCGCTCGCCACAGTCGTCTGTGGTCAATCCGGTAATGCCGTTCGTCGGCGAGTTCGCACTCTCGACCAACTGCTCGATCGCAGCGGCGGCGCCATGCTTCTCGCACGCCTCGCTCGCGTGGCGAATGCGCGACAACCACAGCGCCGGCTCACCGATCGACTGCGCGTGATTCATCCCAAGAAGTCGGCCGGCGCACGCTGCGAGCGCTGCACTGGGATGGTCTGGTCGCGCGAGCGCCGACATGATCTGTGTGATCTCGATCGCCGCCTCTGAACTGAACACCGTTGCATTTCCGAGCACGATCGCAGGAACTCCAAGCGCGCGAAGTTCAGCGCCGATCCGATTATTCTGCCCGTGCGTGTGACACAAGACTGCGATGTCACTCGGTCGCAGCGGACGCATCGCATCGCCCTCTCGCTCGCACACCATGTTTCCAACGCTGAGCTCTTCTTGGATGGCACGCGCGATACAGGGCCACGCGACGGCCAGCGTCTCTTCGTCAACACCATGATGCACGACGATGCCAGCCCCGCGCTTCGCGCCCTTCCACGCAGCGCGTGGCTGCGAGTAGTGACTTGTGACCGTGTCGGGTTTGATCTTGGCATGAAAGAACGGCTCGGGAATCTCGAAGAGCGCGTTCACTGCATGCACGAGCGCGCGATCCGATCGATAACTGACTGCGAGCGAGCGACGGTGGGTGCGCGCAGCGTCGCTGCCGTCTCGGTCGCGAAGCGCCAAGTAACTCTCGAGATCAGCATCGCGAAAGGCATAGATGCTCTGTTTGGGATCGCCCACGAGAAAGAGATCGTGGTTCGGCGAATCGATGAAGAGCCGCTCGAGGATTTCGGCTTGCAATAAGTTGGTGTCTTGAAACTCATCCACCACTGCAAAGTCGAAGAGCCCGCGCACGGCCGTCAGTAGCGGCGAGTTGTCAACACGCAGAGCATCAACGAGTCGCTCAAGCACATCTTGAAAGCTGAAGATTCGCAGCCGAGCTCGCCGAGCCGTGAGCCGCGCGTGAGCATCGACCACGATGACATTGGTTGCCGCACCAACGTTGTCGCGCCAGAGTTGCACACCCGCTGAGAGTTGCGACTGCACCTCTCGAAAGAGCGGCGCGGATGTGAGCGCATGAGCTTTGTTGTTCAACTCAGACTTCTTCTTCGCGAGCGCTGTGACCGCTGAAGCATTCGAGCACAGTAAAGCAGTGCCCGCGAGCGCCTTCCCAAGATCAATCGCGCAGATCGCTCGGTCGCGCGTCGTCGCCGCGTCACCGACTCGCTTTACACAGTCGAGAAGCGACGCAACGACCTTCTTTCCCTCGGCGAGGAGTGTCTCGGCGAGATCACCGAACCACGCATGCAAGACGTTGTTCGCAACAAATGCATCGACCCACACGTGCCACGCGGCTGCGGCAGTTGGGTAGTCCGCACGCTGCATCCTCTCTCGAATGCGTGGATTGCCAAGCGCCGTCTCGAGCGGTCGATTCAGGGCAGAGGGCGCTCCGACCGTCGTCGCCCACACCTCATCGAGCATCGCCGAGGCGCTCCACGCATCGAGTACGGCGCGCCTTTGGCTGCCCTTCGCGTCTGGATCGAGTTGCCATCCTGCAAGACCGAAGGCTGCAGCGGCTGCGGCGTGTTCTTGCAACATGCGCAAACAGAAACCGTCGATCGTCGTGATGCATGCACTATCGAACGCAAGCAGCGCCGCCTGCAATCGACCGCGCACTTCGTCGGTCAGTTGGCCGCTCGCCTCGGCGGCGGCATCTTCGCTGAGCGCCTTGCGAAAAACTTCGCAGACACGCTGTGAGAGTTCAGCCGCGGCCGCGCGCGTAAAACTCGTCATCAACATCCGCTCAATCGGTGTGCCATCTTTAACTCGGCGCAGCGCGATCTGCTCGATCGACCAGGTCTTGCCCGTGCCTGCACTCGCTTCGATCACCGTGGTGCCTTGAAGCAGCGCATCGCTCGGGACAAACTGTTGAGAATGCTGCGTCACTTCTCCCATCCAGTCTTCGCAAGCAACCCTGCGAGCCATGCAGCGATGTCCACGAATGTCTGCGGCGTCGCGCCGTGCGATGCATACTCAAAGAACTGTTGACCACGAAAGGCAAGCGGGATGTTTCGGTCGAACTCGAGTTGATCGTCAAACGCCACCTTTGCGCGCGCGAGTTTGCCTGCTGGGGTTTGCACGTTTGCACGAATCCATGGATGGAGCAGCTTTCCACTGAACGGCATCAACTCTTTGTGCGAAGCGCTCGCCCACGCGCCAATCTCGTTGAGAGTCGCAGCCGCGACGAGCGCGGGGACTGGCGCACGCCAGTCCACTTTGATTTTGTCCGCAGTTCCGATGGTCACGAGCATCGACCGCCGATTGGCGTGTGTCGAACACCACGCGAGATGCTCGAGCCAGGCCGAGAGCAGATCCTCGCCCTTGCCCTCTTTCGCGAAGAGCAATTGCGTCGCGGCGCATTCGAGTTGCAGCGTCTCGCACACGATCTGTGGAGCGCTACCAGTCACGTCAAACGTGTACTCGTCGCACTTCCATCTCGCACCGAGCGGCTCGCCTTCACTGGCGAAGCGCTCCTCGATCGCTTTTCGCGCCGCTCGAGGTCGCGAGGCGATGTCATTCCACTCGATTGATCCAGACGCTCCGTGTGGAAGGTCGCCATCGAGCCGCAACTCCTCCCGAATCGAGGCCTCGCCGATGCCGTGAACGGATCGCGAGAGCGCCTGCTTGCGCATGGTGTAAAGCATCCGCGCATCGTGTAGCGGATGAAACTCGATCGGCTCAATCGTTGACTTGATGACGCCGAGCGGGTCAATGGGTCGCAATCCACTCGCCTTCACAAATGCGCTAACGGGATCTTTCAGCACACGCGCCATCTCTCGCACCGACGGGATGTCGACACGAACGGCCGCGACGGTCGTCGCGACCACCCCTGTCGGCACAGCGACCGTTGTCGGCGCTACAAATGATCGCTGACTCACGTGCGCTCGAGCGAGCGCGATTCGCGTCGCACGATCATGCGCTTTCACATCGAAGCCCGCAGGCGCGTCATTGGGCCACGCCTCGGGTTGATCGGCCATCGGCACATGACTGCGGCAGCACTGCGACTTCGCACGCTCGAGCGAGAGTGAACCGTCACCCGCTCGCAGATGATCAACGCACGTCTCAATCAACCGATCGACAACGGGCGACGCTGGTTTCGCGCGAGAGGTACTCGCCTCAATTCCCTCGTAGACCACGATCAGCCGATCCGTTGCCGCGTGAATCGTTTCAAGCAACAAGAGCAAGTCATCGTTGCGCGAATTGCGATCGCCCGCACGCGGACAAAGTGTTTCGATGTCCATCACGTTGCTCTTGAATGGACGGGGAAAGACTCCTCGGTCAACTCCCACGAGTGCGATGCACCGAAATGGCACGCTGCGCATTGGTGAAAGTCGAGCAAGTGTGATGCCGCCGCTGGCGAAGCGCGCTCCATCGGTCACACTCTCGAACTCCTTGGCAAACTCGCTGCGCGCAACGGCGAACTCGACCGCAGGCAAATCAGCATCCTTCGCGACTCGTGCGACTCTCTCGACCGCGCGGTCGATCTGCGCGCGCTGCTCCCCCCACTGCGCACTCGATGAAGTGGGCATGATGCGATCGAAGATCGCGCGCAACTCTTCTGCCCACGCGTCGATCGTCTTGACGGCAATGCCGCCACGACTGAGATGCGCCGCTTCTTGATTCGTAGCGCCTGCGACCGACTCTGCGAATGCTTGCAACCTCTCGATGCGCGCACCGACAGCGTGAAAGACCGACGTTGACTTCCCAGCAACGCCCGCTGATGCGCGACACGATCCAATCACATGCTCTTGCGCTTGCGAATCGCCCGCGACGGTTCCCAAGATCACTCGGTCAATCGCCCACGCAATGGTGTGCAGTTCATCATCTGCCGCGTCGCTCGTGCCGATCCACCTGCGGCGATGTGCGGCGTCGAAGAATCGCGACGCTCCAGCCTCAGCGATCACATCGAGTTGTCTTCGCACATCATCGACACTCTCACCGATCGCATCACAGACAACCTCGCTCGAGATGAGCGCAGAAACCTGCGCAAATGCAGCGTCGTCAATGACAAGGTCCATGATCGCCACTGCGGCATGGGCAACTGGCGATTGATCGCTCGCGGCGGCATCGGCATTGCGCAAGGAGAGTCGCTTCTCGACGGGCATTTCGGCAGCGCGACGGGCGAAGAGTGCTTGCAGCGAACCGCCATACATTGCCAGACTCGGCACGAGGATCGCCACCTCTTCTTGCGCAAGCCCTTCGATCTCTGCGAACGCGCGCAGAATTTCGTCGTGCACAACTTCGGCCGCGCGCGATGCAGAACTCACGGCATGAAACTGCACGGATGCGTCGACAGTTGCCGCGACCTCGCGCGCTGGACGATCCTCACGCACCGCTTGTTGCACAGCCGCGAGCAGTGTTGTTGAGGGGGCAGACTCGCTCTCGCACGCATGTTCGTCGACGCGGGCAAGTGCGTCGATCACTTTCGCCGCTTCGAATGCCACCGCGCCAAAGGTCTCGCGCAATCCGTTGCGCTCATCACGTTTGTGCGCCGCGCGGTAACTCTCGATATCCGTTCCAGCGCGCGCCGCGCGCTTGGCGATTATGCGGTCGGAGGCGCCATCCTCGATCAATTCTTCGGTGGGCACGAGCATGTGCACGCACACTGGAATGTGTCGCGCAAGCCCCTCGAGGAACGCAAAGACCGATGGCGGCAACGTTGAGACTCCAAAGACGCTCACGAAACGAATCGAGTGCAATCCTGCGGGATAGCTGCCGCTCTCGAGCTTCTTCGCCAGTGCATAGAAGTGCTTCCACGCCTCGTGCGGCTTCCATTTTCCTGGCACCACATCACGCCACAGTGAACGTTGCCACGACTCGGCTTCGATGGCGCTCGCGGACCATCGATCATCCGCATCGCGCCACGCACTGTCGCGCGCGAGCCACGAAGCGATCATCTCGGGACGGTCCATCTCGTACCGATCGAAAGACTCCGCGAGCGCATGACTATGCGTCAGGAGCGTCTCCAGAGCGAGCCCGCCCGACGAGTCACGACACGCCGCGAGAAACGGCGCGATGCGCGCACTCAGCGCAGCACTCGCACGCGTGACATGTGCTGCGATGCGATAGGCAAGTTCTTGAATGTCCTGTCGACTCGACGTAGGAAGTTCGTCGTCGCACGCGAGCGCTGTCACATCAAAGAGGAACTTTCGCAGGAAGGGAGTCTCGACTCCACCCCATGCGCCGAGTCGATTCGCCATGTCGCGCCGCAACCATCGATGCATTCCCGCTCCTTGCAGAACGACAATGCACTCATCGAGTGGATTCGATGCGTCAAGATCCCCCAGCCGCTGTGCGAGGTCGTGTGCGAGCCCATCTGCGCGCGTGGCTCGCACAACAATGAGATGGCCGTGGTCGCCACTTTCGCCGTAACGACCATCGCGCACCACATGCGCCCCATGCGCAGATTGCTCATTCGTATCGTGTGACACTGAACCGAGTGTATGGCTCGTCACACAATGTCAAGGGCCATCTTGAATGCGCCAACTCTCAGCGATGACCTGTCCGACGCGCAGACGATGGAGCGCTTTGTCGCCCGTGGCTCGGTCCAGAATTTGGACCGCGATTGCCGCCACCATGCGATCCATGTTGTGGACCTTGGTTGCGCGGCGGATTCGCACCACCGCGACCTCGCGGTGCCGCGTGGGGGACAGCATGCTGTACAGCATGTTGTGCAGCCCTCGCTGGCGCCGCTGGCATGGCAGGAAGATTCGTCGGCAACGCCACAACCGGAATTTGCTTGCGTGTCAACTTTTCGACGCTGCGCAGAAGTCCGCGCTCTTCTGGAGAGCAGAACGTGATCGCGATGCCCGATGCGCCCGCGCGCGCGGTGCGACCGATGCGATGCACATACGCCTCGGGCTCCATCGGCAGATCAAAGTTGATCACGTGGGTGATGCCATCGACATCGATTCCGCGTGCTGCAATGTCCGTCGCAACGAGCACCGGCGATTCGCCTGAACGAAAGGCCTCGAGCGTGCGCGTGCGGTGATTCTGCGCCTTGTTTCCGTGAATCGCTCCCGCGGTGACGCCCGCGGCATGCAATCGCTTGACCACACGGTCTGCGCCGTGCTTGGTCTTGGTGAACACGAGTGTTCGTTCGACGCCAGGCGATCGAAGAATGTGGAGCAAGAGCTGCGTTTTCTGCGTTATGGCGACCTGGTAGAGCTGCTGCTCGATGCGATCGACCGTCGATGCGACAGGCGTGACAGCAACGCGCACGGGATCCTTCAAGAACGAATCTGCAAGATGCTTGATCTCTGCCGGCATCGTCGCCGAAAAGAGCATTGTCTGACGCTTCAATGGAACCGCTTTCATGATGCGGCGAATTGGATCGATGAATCCCATGTCGAGCATGCGATCCGCTTCGTCGAGCACAGCGAATGAGATCGATCCAAGATCAACGAGTCGCTGCTGCATGAGATCGGTGAGGCGACCAGGCGTTGCGACGATGATGTCGACGCCATTTCGAAGCGCGTTTACTTGCGGACGCTGATTGACTCCGCCGAAGATCACGACGTGACGAAGCTTTGTGTTTCGTCCGTACGTTGCGAAACTCTCGCCGATTTGCGCAGCGAGTTCGCGGGTTGGAGCGAGGATGAGTGCACGTGGAGCGCGACCTTGCGTGCGCAGAGTCTGCACAGCTTCGGCGCGCAACATTTGATGCAAGATTGGCAGCGCAAACGCGGCGGTTTTTCCTGTTCCAGTTTGTGCGATGCCAAGAATGTCACGACCTTCGAGCGCGGGCGGAATCGCTTGCGTCTGAATCGGAGTGGGAGTTGTGTAACCCTCGGCCTTCAGCGCGTCGAGAATTGGCTTGGCGAGCAGCAGCGGAGTGAACTCGCAGGCTGTGGTTGATGCGAGAGTTGATGCGAGATTGGAAGCAGACGATGGTGAAGCGATATCAATAGACAATGAACGAAAACTTTCTGACCATCGGCCTTTTCGGAGACCGAGAGTCGGTGATTTGGACGGATCTGGTACTGCCGCGGCGAGCCGGGAATGCACAGGATCAGGCCTGTTGGCGCTGAAAAGGACGCTTCCGATGCGTCCCACAGCTGCCGGCTGAATCCCAGAGAATCGTCGAAAGCGAAGTGCGTTCGACCTGAGGCTACCGGCGGGGAAGAGGCACTATAGGGCAATCATCGGCAAATGCAAGCGAAACTCTTCAGTCGCAGGGAGCGGTCATCCGCCGCCTTCTCCTCACACCACCAGCGTGCCGGTGCTATCGCCGAAGCGCTCACTCGGTACGCCGACGCGATTGAGCATCGAAACATAGAGGTTGCACAGCGGTGTACCGGCTCGAGCGATGTGCTCGCCGAAGTGATTGATGCCGAGCGAACGTCCACCCGCGAGCACGATGGGTAGGTCATCGTGATTATGTCGATTGCCGTCGGCGATCGCTCCACCAAAGAGCAGCATCGTGCTGTCGAGCAGCGGAGCGCCATCCACTTCAGTCGCTCGCAACTTCGTGATCAGTCGCGCGAACCTCTCGACCTGCCAACGATTGATCTTCGCAAACTTTTCTTTCTTCTCTGCTTGCTCGCCGTGATGGCTCACCTCGTGATGACCATCGGCAACACCGAGTTCTGGGAAGGATCGATTCGATCCCTCGTTCGCAAGCATGAGCGTGATCACGCGCGTTCGATCAGTCTGCAACGCGAGCGCGGCGAGATCAGCGAGCAGGTCGATTCGCGCCGTGTAGTCGGGTGGACTTCCTGTGGGCATCACGATTCCGCCGTGCGCACTCGATGGAGCCTTCGCGAACCGCTCGGCCATTTCGATGCGCTTCTCGAGTTCTCGCAGTCCATCCATGTACTCGTCAATCTTGCGACGATCGCTCTCACCCACGCGCGCGCGAAGTGCTGCCGTCGACGGCGAAAGTGCATCGAGAATGCTGCGCCGAAGTGCGATGCGCCGTTGTCGCGCCTGCGAATCCTCGCGCGATGATCCGGGCGATCCGACCGAGAAGAGACGCTCGAAGAGCACGCGCGGATCGTGATCCTTTCCGCTTGGCGTCTGTGCGCCGCGCCACGAAATGTTCGCGCTGTACGCGCAGCTGTATCCCGAGTCGCAGTCGCCCGCGGTCATCGTTGACTCTCCGCCGAGTTCCAAACTGTCGAATTGCGTGCGACCGCTCAGCGCGCGCGCCGCGACTTGATCGACGCTCACTCCTGCGGTGATGTCGCCACCAGAGGTTTTCTTTGGATGCACCCCCGTCAGAAAACACGCGGCACTTCGCGCGTGATCGCCAGGGCCATCGAGTTGAGCCTCGGCGTTTCGATGACAGAGTCCGCGCATCACGCTGTAGTGACCCGCGTGGTCACCGAGCACACTCTGCAATGTCTGCGACCACATCGTCGGCTCGACACCGTTTGGCAAGAACACGAACATCATGCGCGCTGGAGCCCCCGCTGCCGCCCCTGCCGCCCCTGCCACCGGAGCGTTCACCAACGCAGCGGCCGCACTCTTGAGAAATGAGTGTGTCGGAATCATCGCTTCGAGCAGAGGCAGCGCGAGCACTGCTCCAGCGCCACGAAGAACTGTTCGCCGAGAAAGTGGATGGGTCATCTGATCTCCGCAGATAAAGGATCACGTGACAGCCTCCGAGAGGTGCCGCTGTGAATCAGAGGGTGGCTACTATTCGAGCGCAGAATGATCGATTTCCTATGAAGTTGACAAGCATCGAAAACCTCGCACGCGCACTGAACGACGCAGGAGTTCCGTATGTCGTGGTCGGAGGTCTCGCGGTCGTTGCGCATGGTTACGGACGACAGACGCAGGACGTCGACGTTGTCATTCGTCTTGAACCCGAGCCGATTCATGCGGCTTTCGCGGCACTCGCGTCGCTCGGATATCACCCGCGCGTGCCGGTGACCGCGGACACTCTTGCAGATCCCTCGCTGCGAGCCGCGTTGCTGCGCGATCGGGCGATGGTCGTACTCCCATTTCACAGCGAACTCCATCATGAGACTCCCGTCGATCTCTTCACCTTTGAACCGTTCGAATTCGCGAGTGAGCATGCAGCCGCGATGGTCGTCGAACTCACAGCTGGAGTGCCAGTGCGAATCGTTCGCCTCGAGACATTGCTGCGGATGAAGCGCGAGAGTGACCGCCCGCAGGACCGCGCTGACATCGTCGAACTCACAGCCATCCACCGAGCGAGCAATGAGTGACCACGATGAGTGACCACACTGATTGGACCTTGCTCTCGTTCGACGGAAATCGCCGCGCACAGCACGCAGCATTCCGCGCGCTGACCTTTCGCGAGAAGGTGATTCGTCTCGAACAGATGGCTGAGGTGCAGCGCCGCTTCGCAGATCTGAAGGCGCTGCGGGATCGCCTCGCGAATCCGACGAAGCCTCGCTGAACTGTGCGGCTCTGTGGTGAGCATTCACGAACGTCCTCACGGCACACCGCGCATTCGCATCGATGAACTCTCGGCAACGGCGATGACGACTTGTCGCAGCGTCGGCGTGCTGCCGAGGTTCTCAATGAGGTCATCGATCACGATCTCATCGTGCTCGCCTTGCTCACGCCCCGTCGCATAAATAAGCAAGTGCTTCACGACGCTTCGCAGAAATGCTGGATCGCTCAGCAAGACCTCGCGAACTCCGCTGAGACCAACGACAGCTCGCCCATCTGGCAAGACGCCGCGATCATCGATGGGAGCTGCAGCGGATGACGGGCGGTGCCGACCCACGGCATCCCACTGCTCAAGCGCAAACCCAAGCGCGTCCATTCGACGATGGCACGCGGCACAATGTGGATCAGCTCGATGCGACTCGAGCAACTGCCGCATCGTCTTGCCCGTGGGATCGTCGGCCTCGCGCGGAAGTTGCGTCGTGCCTGGTGGCGGCGGTGGTGGCGCGGCATCAAGCATCGATTCGAGCACCCACTTTCCGCGTTTCACCGGCGAGGTTCGCGTTGGATTCGATGTCGCGAGCAAGACGCTTGCGTGTGCAATCACCCCTCCACCGCGCGCCGGATCGATCGCGACACGCTGCATCCCCGCGCGAGTCGGCGCGGTCATTCCGTAGTGTTTCGCCAGCGGCGCATCGACAAACGTGTAGTCGGCGTTGAGCAGCGTCGCGACTGGACGCCCCTCGCGGAGCACCGAGTCGAAGAGCAACACCGTCTCGTCGCGCATCGACGAGAGCAGTGCAGTGTTGATCTCAGGAAAGCGCGTCGCATCAGGAGTTCGCGACTCGAGTGCATCGACGCGCAACCACTGCGAAGCGAAACGGTCTGAGAGTCGAGAGGCTCGTGGGTCGTCGAGCATTTCGTGAATGAGAGCGCGACGCGTCGCGAAGCGCGTGAACGCGTGGGCATCCGCCGACGCGCGCACACGCGCATCGGGCACGCTCGCCCACAAAAACGCCGCGAGTCGAGTTGCGATTTCGTAGTCATCGAGCTCGCGCTGCACCGCGGGAGCAATCGGATCTCGCTCAACCCGAAAGAGAAATTCTGGATGCACCAGCAACGTGGTGATCGCTGCGCGCAGCCTCGTTTCGCGCGCCGCCGACGCAGCGAGCGGGGCGAGCGCAACTTCCAATACATGCAGATCTTCTACCGTCGCTGGTCGCCGCAGAAACGTCGCGACAAGCCAGCGAAACTCTGCCTCTTCGCGCTCGCGCGCTGGCAACTCTTCATCGAGCGAAAGTTCGTCACTCATCACGCGTTGCCACGATGGAATGCGCTGTTGATCCACGGGACCCACACACGCGAACTCGACCACCACGAGATTGCGGTCGAGCGCTTTCCCATCGGGTCCGCTCTTCAAGTAATAGTCGTTGAGAAACATGACGCCGATCGTGTGCGATCCACCAGTGATCGCGATCTCTGCCGAGCGCGTCGACCTCGTCTCATATGGCTCTTGCAGATCGAAGTACGCGACCGGCTTGCCATCGACCGAAAGCGCGATCTTGACGACTTCTTCTCCCGCCTGCTGTGCCGCCGCGTGAACTCGCAGTGTGTAGAGACCCGCACGCGGAAGATTCACGCGCGCTGAAGCCTCACCGTTCGACCAGATCGTGAGCATCTTCGCACTCACCCGTCCACTCTTCTCAGAAATTTTGAAATCTTTGAGCGCAATCTGGCGGATCACCGGCTCTGCGGCGTCGACCTCTGGACACGAAACCTCTGCGATCGACTCTGCGAGATCGACGTACCGCTCAAGCGCGTTCGGTGCGAGCGAGAGCACCGTTGCGATGTTGTCGAAACCTGCGCCAATCTCATCTGGAGGCAACGCGCCCAGCAACGCGACATCGATGCCGAGCAAATCCTGCATCGCATTGGCGTACTCGGCGCGATTGAGTCTTCGCGGCGCGCCACCGGCTGGCGCAACGAATCCGTCGCGATTTCGCAGTAATGCGATGAGCGCATCGCTGCCGAGCGACGCATCTGCGGCCGTGGGACGGTCATCCTCTTCTGGTGGAGGCATCTCGGCAGCTCGCACACGTGCCGCTGCCGCGCGAAGCACCGAGCGATCACTCGTGGTCAGCGAATGACTCGCGAGGCGCGCAAGTATCGATTCGAAGTCGACTTTGCCTTTGGGCTTCTCGCCACTGTGGCAATGCACGCACCAGGTGTCGATGAACTCAGGGGCCGACGACTCGGCAACCTGCGCAAGCGTGAGTTGCGCGATCAGTGCGAGCGGGGCCAACACCATGAGCACGATCCTACGGCTCATACACTTGGTTTCCAAGCGATCGACCCCCGAGCAAGAGAGCCAATCGATGAACGATCTTGAGTGGTACCGAGCCCTTCCAGCATTCGATGAGTTCAACGAACTCACCGGCGATGCGCACTCCCAACGCGTTCCCCCTAGATGGATCGTCATCGTCACCGACATCGCTGGATCGACCAAGTGGACCTGCACACCAATCACGGACATGCACGAGAACGCTATGCGACCCTCTAGCAATTTGGGACGAGCAATCTGGGACAGGCACAATTCCCGATTGCAAGTCACACTCCAATTGATAGGACTTCGCTTTTCGGCGTCGCGCGCGGGCGCCCGACAAATGCACTGTGAAGCGGCGATTTCATGCTTTTCATGTCGCGTTTGTCACACCTGCCAGAGCGGTGGATTGCAGTCATCGTCCGGCATCGGATCGTCAAGGCATAGTTCGATGACGAGTTGGCCACACTCGATTATCTCCGTTGCCGGCGGCCCCGTGCTTGGCGCGATGCGAACGCCGTGATTGCGAATCTCATCCACCCACTGGTCTACGCCCCCGGAGCCAACATGCCGCAAGATGCGCTCGATGAACTGAACGTGATTGATCAGTGACACGATGCGCATCTCGTGATGAAACTGGGATGTCATGGATGTCATGGATGTCATGGATGTCATGGATGTCATAGGGACACAGCAGCGGATCAACTTCCCAGACCTTCTTGATCAGCTCGCGCCACGATCGCGATGGAATGCGCGGCGGCTTGAGCGCACGATGCTCGATGAATTCAGTCACTCACGCATTGATGCGCGATGCGGCAGAGTTGCTTGAGCAGTCCAAACTGAATCCAAGCTGAATCCAAATTGAGTCCAAGCTGAAATCGAAAGTACGGCCGCAGCGACTGGGAAATCGTGTGGGGAATCGTGAATGTGAAATGACGATGCGGCACGACCGCCAAGATCGACTCCGCCAGCATCGCGCCAAACATCTGCACCTTCTTCTGATGGCATGACGCGCAGAACCAGCCCTCCTTTGCAGGAGAATGCCAACAAGTATTCATGGCTGCACTCGTCGCAGCGCACACGCGCGAATCCTTTAGCGAAGTCGCCGCATCCCATGAACTTGTCGACCACTTCTGGGATCACACCGCGCAACACGCCGTAGCGCGATTAATAGTCGCGTGGATACGCGGCCGTGAAGTGATCAAAGTGCGCGTGAAAGCATTTCCAAAGCGGCGATGACTTTGGTTTAAAAGAGTTGGGCTTGCGAGAGCGAAACGGTCGCGCGACCATGCAGGCGAGCGCAAAAACGAAAGATGGTCACTCGCCAAAATGCTGCGGAATTTCTTGCGCACTTGCCGAGGACGTGTGCGCGCGATACTTGCCCGCGACACTGGAACCTGCGACACGCGAAAAGCGAAGTCCTATCAAGAACCCCCACGAAGAGGAGCGCAGAACGGCGGCCGAGGCCGCAGTTCGAGCGCAGCAAGTCGATGTGGTGACGCGCGCCCCCTCAAACACCGCTCGCGCGTGGCGCTTGCTTCGCGAGGCTGGCGAGCCTGCCGCGAAAGACATTTTCGTTCCGTAATTCGTACACTTCGAAATCTCTCAACTCACCCAGCGCACTCCTCATTTCAAGGCACTCCACGATGTCATCCCCCACCATCATCTATACGCACACCGACGAAGCTCCCGCACTCGCGACCTACTCGCTCTTGCCAATCATTCGCGCCTTCACAACTCCAGCTGGCATCGCTGTTGAGACGCGCGACATTTCACTCGCAGGACGCATCATCGCGAACTTTCCAGAGAGCCTCAAGTCTGAGCAGCGCATCGACGACGCGCTCGCCGAACTCGGTCGCCTCTGTCTGACCCCAGACGCAAACATCATCAAACTTCCAAACGTCAGCGCGAGCATGCCGCAACTCAAAGCCGCGATCGCCGAACTGCAGTCGCAGGGATATGCCCTTCCAAACTACGAGGATCGCCCCACCACCGACGCGCATCGCGAGACGAACGCGCGCTATGACCGCATCAAGGGAAGCGCTGTGAATCCAGTGATTCGCGAAGGCAATTCAGATCGACGCGCTCCAAAGGCTGTCAAAGAATTCGCAAAGGCCAATCCACACAAGATGGGTGCGTGGACGATCGCGAGCAAGACACACGTCTCAAGCATGCGAGGCGGAGACTTCTTTAGCAACGAGCAATCGGTCACGATCCCATCTGCCACAACCGTTCGCATCGAACACGTTGCTGCGGATGGCGCCACCACGATCCTCAAAGATGGCCTCAAGCTCAAGGCCGGCGAGATTCTCGACGGCACCTTCATGAGCAAGCGTGCGCTCGTCGCCTATCTGACGAGTGAAATCGAAGCTGCGCGCGCTGCCGGCGTGCTCTTCTCGTTGCATCTCAAGGCGACGATGATGAAGGTGAGCGATCCAATCATCTTCGGTCATGCCGTGCACGCGTTTTTCAAGCCCGTCTTCGAGAAGCACGCGGCCACGTTCGCAAAACTCCGCGTTGATGTGAACAACGGATTCGGCGATGTTGTGAGCAAGATCGCCACACTTCCACAGGTCGAGCGCGAGGCGATTGAAGCGGATATCGCCGCGGTCTATGCGCGCGGTCCAGCGATCGCGATGGTCGACTCAGATCGTGGCATCACGAACCTGCACGTTCCAAGTGACGTGATCGTCGATGCATCGATGCCTGCGATGCTGCGCGACAGCGGCAAGATGTGGGATGCCGCAGGCAAGACGCAAGACACACTCGCGTGCATTCCAGATCGCACCTACGCCGCGGTCTATCAAGCGGTCATCGATGAGTGCAAGGCGCATGGCGCATTCGATCCGCGCACGATGGGCAGCGTTCCAAACGTCGGACTCATGGCGCAACAAGCCGAAGAGTATGGATCGCACGACAAGACGTTCGAGATCGCATCCGCCGGCACCGTGCGCATCGTCGATGCATCAGGCGCTGTGCTCATGCAACACAAGGTTGAGGCTGGCGATATCTGGCGCGCCTGTCAGGTGAAGGATGCTCCCGTGGCCGACTGGGTGAAACTCGCCGTCACACGCGCGCGACTCACGAAGACTCCCGCCGTTTTCTGGCTCGACGGTCATCGACCTCACGACGCGCAACTCATGGCGCATGTCACAAAGTATCTCGCGACGCACGAGATCGCAGACCTTGAGATTCACATCATGTCACCCGAAGCCGCGTGCCGCTATTCGCTGCACCGAATGCGCGCTGGTCACGACACGATCTCGGTGACTGGCAATGTCTTGCGCGACTATCTCACCGATCTCTTTCCGATTCTCGAACTCGGCACCAGCGCGAAGATGCTCTCGATCGTTCCACTCATGAGTGGCGGTGGACTTTTCGAAACTGGCGCTGGCGGAAGCGCTCCGAAACACGTGCAGCAATTTCAGGCAGAAAACTGCCTGCGCTGGGATTCACTTGGCGAATTCCTCGCTCTCGCCGCGTCACTCGAGCACTTGGCAGATCGCACGGGAAATCCTCGCGCGCGCATTCTTGCCGAAGCGCTCGATGTCGCGACGGGCGAATACCTCAAGCACAACCGCGGACCTGCTCGCAAAGTCGGCGAGCTCGACAATCGCGGAAGTCATTTTTATCTCGGCATGTACTGGGCGCAAGCGATGGCGGCACAGACACGCGACGGCGCGCTCGCTGCGCACTTCGCACCGATGGCTGCAGACCTTGCTGCGAGCGAGCAAGTGATCGTTGCTGAACTCAACGGAGCGCAGCGTCGACCGATGGATGTCGGCGGCTACTACCACCCCAACAAGAAACTTGCGGCGGCGGCGATGCGTCCGAGTGCAACGCTCAACGCGATCGTCGGACAGGAGTACGCGGCAACCGCATGAGCGCGACCCGCCCACTTCGCAGTGTGTTGAAGGCAGCGACATTGAGCCTCTGCGCACTCGGCACTCTCTACGTTGGCGCAATCACCTATCTCTGGCTCAACCGGCCAGCGATCTCGTTTGATGTCGTGCAGCGATTGAACTCGCTGCTCCCGCAGGTCGCAGAAGACCAGCGCGGATGGCCGCTCTTCAAGAAGGGGATGATTGCGCTCGGCGCCCAAGAGGAGTTCGCATTTCCTGACGATGCGAAGTGGGTAATCGATGGCGAGTTCTTGCGTCAACGCACTGCCGGATTCGATCTGCTCGCGCAGGCCGCTGCACGACCTGCGTCGGGCTACGTCCCATCCATTCATCCACAGGCAGCCGATGCCGACCTCCTGCCGTACGACCCGGCGCAAGCGAGACCGGCCGCGCCATCCTCTCCTGTTTTCGCCCTGCTCCTTCCACAACTCGGGCTGCAACGAAAGGCCGCGAAAATGTGCGCAGCGGATGCGTTGCACGCTCTCGATGAGGGCGATTCTGCACGATTCGTGCGCGACATTTCAACGATGCTCGGTCTCGCGAATCAAGCCGAAGAGAGCGGCTTCTTAATCTCGCAACTGGTGGGGAGCGCCCTGCGCGCAATGGCGTTCGAACGCATCATCATGGGGCTCGAGTGGCGACCCGACGTGGTGAGCGATGAAGACCTTGCGAAGCTCACAGAGATTCTGCGCTCGATTTCGCCGTCTGCATACACGATCGACCTCGACGCTGAACTCCTTGGAATCACAGACTGCATCCAACGCACGTACACCGATAACGGCAGTGGTGATGGATGGTTCAACTCGGTCTATGCCACGCGCTTGCTCACCGAACTCACCGCGATGTCGAGCTCGGATGCTCAGAAGGATGACTCGAACGATTCGTGGAGCGCAACGGCGACCGTACTCCTCTCGCCAATCAGTGCTGCCCTCGTCGCGACTCGAAAAGAAACGATCGACCTCTGCGAGTCGATGATGCGTCAGTGTGAAGAGCAATCGAGATTGCCAATCTGGCAGCAGGACGCCTCGCAAGAGAGCACATTCGAGTCGTTGGCGAGTCGAACCGAGTTCGCGAAGATCAAGTGGACGCTGCTACGACTTCTCTTTCCTGCCCTCTCGCGCGCATCACACGTTCGGCGCATGGGAGAGTCGCAGTCGCTCGCGGCGCAGGTCGCCATCGCGTGCATTCAATATCGGCGCTCGCATGCTGGCGTGTGGCCGACAAACTTTGGCGCACTGGCTCCGAAATTTCTCGACACGCCACCGCTCGATCCAATGACTGGTGAAGCAGTGACCCTTGAAAACGTCGGCGCATCCCTCGTAATTTCGAGCACCGCGCCTTCGCACCGGGTCTGGCCTGATCGCGACGTGCAGCCTCCATGGGTCTGGTTCAGCGGCGACGATCAACTGAAGCGCTGGCGCGCTGGCGAGAAACCCGAAGTCACTTCACCTTGACGGGAGTCGCCGGGGGAATCTCAACGGGACTCTGCGCCGCATCCTTCGTCGCGCGATCGTCGTACTTGATGAAATCTTTCTTCTGCGCTTCGGTCGGCTCCGACGCCTTCCACGCGGCCCAGTACATCCCAGAGAGCACGCTCGCGCCGTCGGCCATCCGCTCACGAATGAAAAGTCTTCCGGCATCCTTCTTCAACTCTCCGCTCTTCTCAAGTTCATAGAGAGGTTTCATCGCCGCGAAACTTCTCTCGATGAGTTTGATCGCCTCATCCCACACGCGATCTTGCGTCATCACAACCATCTTCTTGCCCTCGGCAGCAACTCCCGCAAGATCGAGCTTGTGCAACCTCACGACGTCACCATCGATATAGGAGTGGAATCCCTTGTCTGTTGTGAAGTTGTCTGGGTTGTCGCCGACCCATCCATGATGATGGATCGTCGCATGCAGTGGTTGCGCCGCGTCGCCCACAAAGTGGCTCAACTGCCCCATTTCATGGATCACATTCGCTCGCGCAACGGCGAGTTCAGCCTCGCGCCCCTCACTGGGCACGCGTTCAAGAATGCGCAGCGTGTTGAAGCTCGAGACGAGCTTCGCCTGATGTTCAACGATCGCATACGGCAGATAACCGACTTCATCCTTCGCGAACTTTGCGACTCCGCGCTTGGGCCCTGTGTCAACCGGAGTCGCGCGCGCAACCTCAGCAACGAACTCATATCGCATGCGTGGCATCGACTTGAGTGTGTGGCCGGTCTTTTCGAGTAACTCGACATCGAGAAAGTGGTCGGGCCCATTTTCGTTGGTGAGCACGTCAATTTTCGTACCCCTCCACCGATCGGGTTCATTCGATTGATAGGCGGCTTGCGTGCGGGCTTCGCTCTGGCGAATCCAGGCGGGAGCTTCGGGTGGTAAGAGGTCGATGGCCAGTTCGGTGATCGTTCGGTGGCCAGCACCGCTCCAGGCAAGGGCGGTCAGAACGATGGCTCCCACAGGGACGAGTCGTGCAAGGCGTCGCATAGAGGCTGAGAATAGGGCTTTTTGCGTGGTATCCAAGTGGATTGCTCCACACTCGGCGAGCGGCGGCGGTCGACCACTGAAAGAAAGATTCAAAATTTCTCAAAGTTGACTCGATCGCCCCACCCTTCCATCCGATTATCTCAGAGTTGACAACCCCAGATTGGATGCGACCGCCCCTTTCTGGGCATCGAACGCAAAAATTATTTTCGTTCGCCACACGGACGTGTTATTCTCGTTTGGTCGCCTCTAGCCAGCAGTTGAAGGAGACGTAGCCGAATGACAGCCTTTCACTCCGGAACATTTATTATGCGAACAAAAATTCTTACTGTGCTCGTCGCTGGACTGTTCATCGCAACTCCAGCTTTTTCTCAATCGACTCGACTCGCAACGCCATCGGGCGCGAACGCGAAGGCTCCACCAACAAAGCCAAAGGCAGAGCCGAAGGCCGCCGCAGTCAAGACCAGTAAAGAGACACCGCCCGCGTCTGCAAGCGGAAAGTCTGCAGGCACAACATCGAGCGCTGCCGATAAGACTGTGACTTCCGCTGGTGGAGCAAAGGAGCCAGCAAAGGTTGTCGCGACACCACCAGCCGCGACCAAGACCGTTGCAGGCAACACGCAAGGCGAGAAAGTTGTTGTCGCGAAGCCCGCAACGATCGTTCGGCCAGCGACCGTTGTCGCAACTGCGAAACCTGCAGTTCCTGGCACAGGCCAACCTGCAGTTCCTGGCACAGGCAAACCTGCAGTTCCTGGCACAGGCAAGCCTGCAGTTCCTGGCACAGGCAAGCCTGCGACTGAAGTCGCAACCGCAAAGCCAGCAACTCTTCCAACTGAGACGAAACCCGATCTGGGCAAGGCCGTTGAAGGACTCGCGTCTGGAAAGCTTGATCCAAAGGATTTCACAGCGCTCCTCGCAGGTGGAGCCGTCACTCCCGAACAGTTGGTGAAGTTTCGTGAGTCGGGCGCAGTTCCACCAGACACCGTTCTCAAACCCGCTGACGTGGCAGTCGCTCCTGTGACACCAGCCGTTGTTGTTCCCCCACCGCCAGACTTTTCTCTCGCACTCAAAGCGCTTCCAGCTGTGACAGAAACGGCACGTTTCAAGGCGTGGACGTGGCACGCGATCGACCAAACGGCGACAGACTTTCAAGTTGCGACCATTTGGGTCGGAGTTCCTGGTGGTTGGTGCGAGAGCGATCCAGCGCGCATTGCTCAACTCTTGAACGCTCAACCCGTCGGACAACGCGTGCTGTTTCTGTGGGACATGACGACCGACCTCACGATGAATTCGGGTGACAACATTGGGCAAATGACTCTTGGCGGGATAGGCACGATGCCGAGCCCATGGATGGACGTTGGCACTGCGACCGTGCGTGCGCGCATGACCGCATTTATGACCGCCTTCGTCAATGCGGGTGGCACACTCGATGCCGTGCTCGTCGACAACGAGCTCGATTTGAAGTGGGGCGATCGATATTTCTCGCCTGGGCAATTCGCTGCGATCGAGAATGACCCTCGCTTCCCAGAACTCGCCGCTGAATTGGGTTTCAACGATCTCGACTTGATTCAACATCTCAATCCCCAAAACATTCGGTGGAACGAAGTGATGGGCGGACGCTTCGATGCTGCTTTGCAAACCGCCGTCTATGACCCCATTCGCGCCCGCTTTCCTGCTTCGGTCGTGAGCAACTACGAGTCCTATGCAGCGAATAGCAACAACCCGACTCCGTGGATCATAGGAACCCCCGACCTGCGCAAGAGCAGCGGATTCGGCACGCACGACACGCACAGTTACTACGGTCTCATCTCGGACTTCCTCGGAGAAAATCGAAACTTTGGTGGTCAAGCCATCGGTAGGGACCCCTTCGCTGGCTTCCGACTTCAAGTGAATCGTTGGCGCTCATGCGACCTCGCGACCACCCGTCCAATGCAAGCGTGGATCGCTCCGGCGAACAATCCAGCACATCAGTACCCATCGAACGTCGCATTGACGTTGACGAACAGCCCCTACTACGACGAGATGCTCTTGCAACTCGGCGTGAGTGGATGCGAAACCTTTCTCTACTGGAATCCTTGTGCGTGGGGCGCTGATATGAATCCTGCAGAATGGAACACAACAGCGGATCAGCGACGACTCGACTCAAGCCTCAAGGAACTCAATGAAGTTCTCGGCCAAGCGCCTGGCACCGTTGTGCCGACGCGCGGTCCAGCCTTCGGTGACCTCGTCGTTGCTTCGGGACGGCAAGTCGGCGATCGCATGGTCTGGCGATTCACCTTCTCGCCAAGTGTGAATGCGGTCGTCGTGAAGTTCACTGATGGATCGACTGCACGGGTGACCAAAGAGGCAAACCGTCCTGGCGCGTGGTTCTCCTACCCAGCATCGCTGACGATTGTGATGAACTCTTCATCGAGTGCACCCGACATGGTCATCGCTGCCTCACCCTGAGTTGCCAGTTTGCACGACAGGCTGCGCACCGCGTTCACTCACGAGCACGACGAGTAAGTTCGTCACCATCTGAGACTTCTGTTCGGTCGTGAATGTCGCAAGGTTTTTCGCAGCGATCTGCTCGAGCGCGAGTTCGACCATGCTGACGGCACCTTCGACGATCTTGAATCGTGCAGCCACGACGGCTGCTGCCTGCTGACGTTGCAACATCGCAGCGGCGATCTCTGGCGCATAGCTCAAACTTGAGATCCGACTCTCGAGCACTTCAACGCCAGCGCCACCGAGTCGGCCATCCAACTCTTCTTTCAACTTGGCGCCTACAAGGTCCGTGCTTCCGCGCAGACTCGCTCCATCGGCGTCGGCGTAGTCATAGTGGTAGCGGCTCGCGAGATTGCGCAGCGCCGACTCACTCTGAATCTCAACGTACCGCACATAGTCCTGCACCGCGAAGAGTGCTTCAGCAGTATCGACGACACGCCAGACGACAATCGCTGCGATGTCGATTGGGTTTCCATCGAGGTCATTCACCTTCACTGGATGGCGCGACCGCGTCGCTTCTCGAATGACCTTTCCCGTCGCGTCCTTCACCGCTTCGGTGTCGAAGGCGCCTGTCTCGAAGGTGCGAACACGAAGAGTCATCCGCGTGCGCCCCGTGAAGGGATTTGTCCAGTGAAAACCGATCTTTCGGACCGTACCTCGGTAGGTGCCGAAAAACACGAGCACGCGGCTCTCGTTGGGACCGACGACGAAGAATCCGATTGCGCAGATGACCAAGAAAAGAAAACTAACCACGGCAAGGACGCCTAGTGGTGCGTTCTGTTCTTTCACGCCCCCCACGAAGATCGCAATGACCAGAAGCAAGAGGATGCACCAGACCGTCAAGATGAACCCGCCAGAAAATGGCAAGAAAGGAAGCTCTTTGAACTTCGCCTCCCCGATCAGTTTTTGGTTTGCGGAGGGCATTGAGATGGTGGTTGTTGTTGTCATATGGATTGGCCTCGTGGACGTGATGCTAGTTGTTGGGTGCGTGCGAGCGGTACGATCGCGACTCGTTCGGAACTCACTACCACCCAAGGACTCACAATGGCAGACTCAACTACTGGATCATGCGGATCATGCGGATCATGCGACTCAGCTCGGATGCAGCGGCTCGAAGACAAAGTAAGCCGCATGCGCTTCTGGATGACCATCGGCGCGCTCGTCATCGTTGCAGTAATTTCATTCGCGCTCGGACGCGTTAGCAGCGTTCGAAACGACGGGGAAAAAGGCGGACTAGGTCGAGGCGGAATGCAATTCTTTGACACCACCGTTCCGAATCCAAATGGTGGACCGCAAGGTGGACCAAAGGGTGGCATGCTTCAGTTTGGTCCAGGAATGCATGGCGATATGAAGGTCATCGAACTTCGCGGCGGCGGGAAGATGATGATCAACACCGAAGATGAAGATGGTCTAGACGATGCACCGCCCGCAACACCTGCCACGCCATAAGAAGCCCGTTCGTGCGAATCGTCACGCTCGCGCTCTTTCTTATCTCACTCGCTGCAGACGCGCGTGATCAAAAGTTCCCATCCAGGTGAAAAACCTGCCCGATTTGGGCTTCTTTTTCACCTAGACAATGGATTCGCGCCCGTCGCCGGGTTGGGCTTCGCTCGCCGTTCGCGACAGAGAATTGTGGAACGCAGCGATTCTGTGGGTACTTTGAAGTCATGTCTGAGCCGCTGCGAGAAAACGTCCCGCGCAGAGAGTTTCTGCGCACTGGCTTCGCTGCCGTTGGAGCATTCATGCTCGCGGCCTCGCCTCGGCGATTCTTTCCGAGCTTCGATGACCTCGCTGCGCGAGCGCCATGGACCCCTCTGCATGCGAGTTGTCCCATCCGAAAGATTCCAGCGAACACGCTGACCGTTGCAATCGATGGACTGCCCTTCGCGCCGACGTGGTTTGGCGACAACTTTCCAAGTGGAGGATTTCCATTTCACTCGCCCGAAGATCCGCCGAGTTGGGCGCAACTCGATGAACGCGTTGATGTTGCGATCGTTGGCGGCGGACTCTCTGGACTCGCCACTGCATACAACATGCGCGGGCGCGACTGGGTCTTGTTCGATTTGCGTGACCGCTTCGGAGGCAACGCGATGGGCGAGCAGTGGAATCGCATGCCCTACTCGCTAGGCAGTGCGTACTTCATGGTGCCCGACAAAGAGAGCGAGCTCGACCTTCTCTACCGCGATCTGGGGGTGTACG
Source organism: Singulisphaera sp. GP187 (assembly GCA_945869475.1). Lineage (GTDB taxonomy): Bacteria > Planctomycetota > Phycisphaerae > Phycisphaerales > SM1A02 > F1-60-MAGs104. Next base: position 55,163 of record CAMBOV010000007.1, read on the forward strand.
AACTTGCGCGCATCGATGCAGGCGATGGATTCCGCGTCGAGTATGCCGATGTCTTGCTGAGTGATCTCTGCCAGGATTGCACCCCCGACGAAATCGCCGCGATGAAACTCTATCGCGCGGCGGTGACTGACTACGCAAACAACAATTACCCAGAGATTCCCTGGAGCGATCCTGACATGCAAGCGTTTGTGCAACTTCTCGACACGCAGAGTTTTCACATGTCGGTCGACACTGCGTGCGGCGGCGTGACTCCACCGCTGCTCGCCAAAGCGTTGCAGGCATACTGCTACTCAAGCTTCGGCGTTGGATGGGATGAACTTTCAGCCGCAGCGGGATGGAACTTCGTGGCAGCCGAAGAGTTTGGACGGCTTGTGCTTCCTGGTGGAAACGCAGGCCTTGCGACGCTCTATTGGAAAGAACTTGCGAGTGTTGCGCCGCGGTCGAATGGTCGGGATCGGCTTCGCGCGGGCTGCCTCGCGACGAATGTGCGGCTCGAGAAAGAAGGCGTTTCACTCTCGTGGCGTGATGCAACGGGACGCGTGCGCACGCTCGGCGCCAAGCACCTCGTGTACGCCGGATCGAAGCACATCTTCAGGCACATGATGCCCGAGCTCGCGACGATCGATCCAGAAAAGTATGAAGCGTTGCATCAGACGCCGACGGTGCCTTACGTTGTGGTGAATGTGTTGCTCAACCGAAATGTGCCTGAGCGCTTCTATGACATTTTTTCGATTCACGATGCGCAGTTTCCGATGTACGACGAGTCGTTCGAGACCGATCGGCGCATCACGGATGTGCTCGACGGCACCTTCGCAATCGCGACGCCCCATCCATCTGCCGATGTCTTGACGATGTACTGGCCGCTTCCGTGGCACACGGCGCGGTTCACGATTATTCAGCCCGAGTCGTTCGGCGAGTACGCGGCGCTCGCAGCGCCGCAGATTCGACGGTTGCTCACGCTCGTGGGCGTTACCGCGTCAGACGTTGCACAGATTCGCATGGCCCGGTGGGGACACGCGATGCCATACGCACGACCGGGCGCATACGCAGGCAACCTCTGCGAGACATTGCGGCGACCAGTGGCTGATCGAATCTGGTTTGCGAATCAGGACAATTGGCTGCTGCCTGCGGTCGAGACGTGCCTCGCCGAAGCGGCGTGGGTTGCGGCGAATGTTCCTTCGTAGGCGCGCGCGCTCTTAAGACTACGAGCGTTACCATCCCAACCCTCATGAAGACAACACAGATCGTCGCTTGCCTCGCACTCGTTGCTTGTTCACTCGCCTCGGCGCAGACGGCGCCGACGGCTCCTCCGGCTGCGCCACCTGAAGGCGCGCCACGTGACATCACCGGCGGTGGACAGTTTGAAGGTCGCGCGCCACGTGCTGGCGGTCGCGCTGGTGGTGCGCAGAGCTTTGAAGCAGCGATGAAGCGCACCGAGCGCGGATTCGACGTGCTCGAAGAGTCTGCATTCGATGCCGCGTCAAAGACCAAAGATCTCGAGAGCATCCAGGGAGTGCAGGCTGGGCTCGTCGCAGCGAAGGGCATGTGCTCAACAGTCAAGATGACTGCAGCGGCGAAGGCGAAGTATGGCGAAGACAATGCGAAGTTCGTGCTCGACATGCGCACGCAGCTCATCGCTGCACTGCAAGACGCAATCGCGCTCGAGCAAGCGGTGTTGGCGAACAACCAGGCCGCTGCGAAGGCCGCCTTCGACAAGTTGCACAATCAGGAGCACGCCTCGCACGACGTGTTCAGGCCAGCTGATGACGAGAAGAAGAGCGACGCGCCTGCGAAGCCAGCGCCGAAGAACTGACGCGAAGCCCGCTGGCTTGCAGAAGGTCTCGGGCGGCGGAAAACCCCGACTGAACGCCGAACAACTCGCCTCGGCGCACGAACTTGAAGCGCCGTTCGTCGCGAAGATTCTCACAACGCTCTCGAGCGCTTTCGCGTCGCCTACAGAAACTCGGCCACCGCCCAGTTCCCGCTGGAACGAAACCAAAGGGTGCTGCGAAGCGCGAGAGTTACCGCGCGCCGAAGAATGGAAAGGAGCGGGCGCCTAATCCTCGGTGGCGCCGAAACTCATGTTGATCACGGCGAAGAAGCCGCATCCACATGCGACAACCACGCATGTCGCGATCGTCCGCCAGAGCGAGTCTTGCCGCGCGAAATCCCAAATCGCCAAGATCGACGCGACCACACTGACAAGAATGCACAGCGTGATCAAGTAGAACGCGAACGCGCGCACCTTTCCCGGGTTGAGGAAGCCGCGCGCTTTCTTCTTCGTCTTCACGAGAACAGGCGGGATGAATGTCGGTGTGCTGGCCGATGGCGAATTCGAGTCACTCATGCGATGGCTCCTTGTGGGGGCAAGCGTAGTGGCGCCGCGTGAGTGTCGAGGCGCGGCGCTAGTCGATGAATGGAATCGGCGAGAGCTCAACCCCAGCGTTGCGCGATGAGAACTGCTTCAACGCCCACTCATCGGTGAAGAGCACGACCCCATTCTCGTCGCGGTCGCATCCCAGAATCGCATCGGAGAGCAAGTCGGGAGTGAACTCAGCCGGCGCCCCAACCTTGCGCCACCAACGCACACTCCTCCAGCGCGCGATCTCGAGGCGCGACTCAGCTCCGTACTCGGCCTTGAGTCGATACTGCACGACTTCAAACTGTAGTGGACCGACTGCCGTGAGCAATTGGCGCTGTGATTGTGCTGTGCCGAGCGTCAAGACTTGCACGACACCCTCTTGCAAAAGCTGCTCGATGCCGAGTTGAAACTTTTTCGAATTGCCTGGTTGCGGATTGTGCAGATAGGCGAAACACTCAGGGGCGAACCGCGGAATCTCGTTGTAGACAATCGTTCGATCTTCGGTGAGCGTGTCGCCGATGCGAAGCGCGTCCTGACCGACGATGCCGACGACGTCCCCTGCGCGACCCTCTTCGATCGTCTCGCGCTGCTGACCAAAAAGTTTCTGCGCGTTGCTGAGGCGGATGCGCCGTCCACTTTGCGCATGAACCACTGACATTTCGCGAGTGAACGCTCCAGAGACGACGCGCACGAATGCAATGCGGTCGCGATGGCGCGGATCCATGTTCGCCTGAATCTTGAAAACGAATCCGCTGAACTGCGCCTCGTCGGGTTGCACGAGTCGCGCGCCAGCGGGGCGCGGTCCCGGGCCAACGGAGTGGGCGAGAAAACCGTCGAGCAAGAGCTGTACGCCGAAATTGTTCGCCGCGCTTCCAAAGTAGACGGGGGTCACTTCGCCGGCTGCGACGCGCGCCTCATCGAAGGTCTCGCCCGCTCCCTGCAAGAGTTCGATCTCGTCGCGAGCTTTCAGATAGACGCTCTCGTCAAGTCGGTCGCGCACCGCATCATCATCGAGTGAATGCACCTGTACGGGAGCGACGAATGCACCCGCGCGCGTGCGCTCGAAGAGCGAGACACTGTGCGAGAGTCGGTCGTAGACGCCGCGAAAGGTTGGTCCCGACCCGAGCGGCCAATTCACCGGAAACGCCGTGATTCCGAGCACTGATTCGAGTTCATCGATAAGTTCAAGTGGCTCACGTGTGGGACGGTCGCACTTGTTCATGAAGGTGAAGATTGGAACGCGACGCTTGCGGCATACCTCGAAGAGTTTGCGCGTTTGCGTTTCGATTCCCTTTGCTGCGTCGATCACCATGATCACCGCGTCGACCGCGGTGAGCACGCGGTAGGTGTCTTCAGAGAAATCGTTGTGGCCGGGAGTGTCGAGCAAGTTGATGCGAAAGCCGTTGTAATCAAATTGCAACACCGTCGAACTCACTGAGATTCCACGTTGTTTTTCGAGTTCCATCCAATCACTCGCAGTTGCCCGTTGCGCCTTGCGCGCAGTCACTGAGCCCGCGAGGGCGAGCGCACCGCCATAGAGCAGCAACTTTTCTGTGAGCGTGGTCTTGCCCGCGTCGGGGTGCGAGATGATCGCGAAGGTTCGTCGTGGAAGGTGCGTTGGTGCCATGGCTGCAGATTCAGTGAAGAATCGAACTGTATCGCAAAGCCCCCTCAACAGTCGCTCGGTGACCGCTCGGTTACCCTCTGAGAATGACACCCCAATCGACGCTGACGAACGAGCCATTCGATGTGCTTGTGGTCGACGACCAACCGATGATCATCGAGGCGGTGCGGCGGTTGCTCAGCGACGACGCGCGCGTGCGCGTTCACGGTTGCCAGCGGGCGACTGAGGCACTCGCGCGCGCGACTGAACTGCGTCCCGCGTTGATCTTGCAAGACATTTCGATGCCTGATGGCAACGGACTCGACCTCGTCGCGACCTATCGCCAAGCACCATCGCTCGCGGAGTGTTCGGTGGTCGTGCTCTCTGCGACTGAAGATGCGGCAGTGAAGGCGCAGGCGTTCGCACTCGGCGCGAACGATTACATCGAGAAACTGCCTCCGAAAGCTGAGTTCGTTGCGCGTGTTCATCATCACGCGCAGGCTTCACGTGCGCTCCTCGCGCGCGCTGTGGCGATGCGGGCGCTCGAAGAGAAGGACCGCGAACTGCAGATCCGCAATGCGATGCTCGATGAGGCGAACGATCGACTCAAGCAAGCGAATCAAGAACTCGTCACGGACATCGGCGCGCAGCGAAAGAAAGTCGAGTCGCTCGCCTCGGCTGGCACTGGGCTCGCACAGATTCAAGATCTCGACCTGCTGCTCATCACGATCTTGGAAGAAGCCGTGCAATTCGCCGTCGCGAGTGCGGGCGCGGTCTTTGTGCGCGATGGCACTGAACTTCGCGCAACGACGATTTATGCACATGGCGTTTCGACCGCTGCAGGATCACGCTTCGCGCGCCTGCCCATTTCGCACGCGACAGTGGTCGGCGGCGTTGCAGCATCTGGCCACGCGCTGCGAATCGAGAGATTGGATGGCACCACCAACACCCACCACATTCGGCTGCGAAGTCGTTCGGTTGAAGGTGTGCCTGTCGCACCAGAGGGAATCCTTCCGAGCGAGCCCACGTCGATGTTGATGTTGCCCATCACGCAGGGGTCGAACATTCTTGGAGTGCTCGCGCTCTGTGATGCGATCGACGACGACGGCTTTTCGCTTGACGACGAGCGGCTGCTGAGACACTTTTCGTCACTCGCAGCGATTGCGATTGAACGGGCGCAGACGGCGCGGTCGCTTCTCTTTCGACTCGTTGCGATGGCGGCGCTGCGCGATCCAACAGAAACCGCTGGACACGTGCAGCGCGTCGCTGGAATCTCGGCGATTCTCTTTGATTCGTGGGCAACTGCGCACGCGCTTCCCGCGGACGAGCGCGCGCGGCAACTCGATCAACTTCTGACCGCGGCTGTGTTGCATGATGTTGGAAAGGTCGCTATTTCAGATGCGATTCTCAAGAAACCTGCCAAGCTCGATGACAACGAGCGAGCGGCGATGCAGCTTCACAGCGAGAAAGGTTCGCGATTGCTGAGCGAGGGGCTCAATTCTGACCTTGAGCAGTCTGCGGCAATCGTCGCATACTGTCACCACGAAAAGTGGGATGGCACTGGCTATCCGCGTCAACTGCGCGGCGAAAAGATTCCACTCGCGGCACGCATCGTGGCGGTCGCTGATGTCTACGACGCACTCGGATCGCGACGCGCCTACAAGGAGCCATGGCCACGCGAAAAAATCGCTGCGCTCTTTCGCGATGAAGCAGAAAAGCACTTTGATCCGCAGCTCGCGCAGATGTTGCTCGATCGCATCGACGAGGTCGAGCGCGTGCGCGATTCCTTTCCCGACCCAGTTGCGAAGTGCGTATGAGCGACTGGGAAGGACCACCACTCACCAAAGTTCGCAAGGTGGCGATTCTGATCGTCGGCAGTGCAGTGACGCTCTTTGGCGTTGCGCTGCTCGTGCTGCCGGGTCCTGCGTTCATCGTGATCCCCGCAGGACTCGCGATTCTCGCGCTCGAGTTTTCGTGGGCGCGGAGGTGGCTCGCTCAGGTGAAAGTGTGGGCGAGCAGTGCCGCGCAGAAAGCGCGCGACGCCGTCACGCGCAAGAAGAACCCGCAATAGGCGACACCACCGTCGACACCACCGTCGACACCACCGTCGGCACCACAGTGGGCAACTGGGCTGGAAGTTGGGTTGGAAGTTGGGCCTTCTCCCACGCTTCAAAACCGCCAGCGATATTCGACGCATCAAAGCCGAGTCGTCGCAACATCGCAGTCGCGCACGCCGAGCGACCACCAAGCGCGCAGTGCACGAGAATTTTCTTCTCGCGCGGAAGTTGCGCGAGTTTGGTGGTGAGCCGGGTGTATGGAACGTTGAGCGATCCATTGATTGCTCCTTGAGCATGTTCGCTACTGCCTCGAACATCCAAGATGAACGACTCACCGAGTTCTTTCGCTGCATCCTGCACAGAGACCTCAGGTGTCGCTTCGAGTTTCGGCGCCGGGGCAATCGCGCTCGGCGCCACCACTGCGATGATGTCGTCGTAGCCGATGCGGACGAGTTGACGAATGACTTCATCGCTGCCGGCTGGTTCGCAGACAAGCACGATGCGCGACTGCGGTTTCACGTACGAGCCGACAACCATCGCGAACATCTTTCCAAGTGGCGCGTAGAGCGATCCTGGCAAGTGACCGTCGCGAAATTCCGACCACGCGCGCGTATCGACGACGACAGTGCGCGGCTCTTCCCACGCTGCCACGTGCTCGCGAACATCGGTGATGATCTCTGGCTTTGGAATCTCTCCAAGAAGCGCGACGCCGTCGCGATTGGTCACTTTCATCCGCGCGAAATAGAGCGGTGGTTCGGGCTGTCCGCTGAGAATGTCTGCGATGAATGCCTTCTCGCTGCTGAGAAGTTGCAGCACCGCACTCGACGCCAACTCATATCCAACGGTCGATTGTGGAACCGCGCCGAGTGCCTTACCGCACGCACTTCCTGCGCCGTGACCGGGCCACACTTGCAGATACGCAGGCATTTTCGCGAATCGCTGCGCGCTCGCGAAAAGTGCACGCGCGCTTGGCTCGGCAACTCCCACAACGCCTGCGGCAGTTTCGAGCAAGTCAGGACGGCCGAGATCTCCGACAAAAACGAAGTCGCCCGAGATCAATCCCATCGACATCTCACCACCAGCTCCGCGGTCGGTGATGAGGTAGCTCATGTGCTCGGGAGTGTGGCCTGGAGTGTGCATCGCGCGAATGAGAATTCCGCCGATGGTGATTTCGGCTGCGTCATGCAGCAGCACATGGTCGTACTCGCCGACCCACTTCGATTGCCAGTGGGCTCCACCCTCTGCACTCACATAGACGCGCGCACCGAGACGCGCCGCGATCTCGCGCGCACCACTGAGAAAGTCCGCGTGAATATGAGTTTCCGCAACTGCGACGATCTTGAGTTTCTCGCGCGCGGCGAGCTCGATGTATCGATCGACATCACGAAGAGGATCGAACAGAATCGCAGTCCCTGTTTTCTGACAGCCAATCAGATAGGCGTACTGAGCGAGATTTGGTTCAACGATTTGGCGGAAGAACATTGTGTGACCTTGTCGTCGAGTTCGAGAGAGTTGTGATGCACGATCGTTACACTTTTGCGATCGACGGCAAGACTACATCTTCCAACACGCCCTCATCCACTGCCTCGTTTGCGAGCCCGCTCCTGACGACCGCCGATGGCGCGGCGCCGAACTACTCGCCTAACTCGATTGCGACTGCGCCGAAGCCAGATGCGTCGTTCGCTGATCCAACGTGGAAGCTTGGAGAGACGATCATCGATCGCTACGACTCGGCAGTGGATCATGATGATTTCACACAGGCTGGAAATCTCTTTCGTATGTTCGATAATCCGCACCGTGAGCGGTTGACCAAACGCATCGCGGGTGTGCTGAAGCAAGCGCGCACTGAGGTGCAGATGCGACAACTCTGTCACTTCTTCAGAGCTGATGAGGATTATGGATCGCGCGTCGCGAAGCACCTCGGCATCGACGTCAGCAGTGTGCTGGGCGATGCGAAATATGGCGCAGGTGGTACGTCTCCAGCGCATCCAGCGACGGGCGCAAGTGCAGTTGCGACTGCGGGGAAAGTGCTGACGTGAGCGCATTTGAAGCGGCGATTGCGGCGTATGAGTCTGGTCCGAGCCAGTTGCGCGCGGCGTGCGTTGGACTTTCGACGGCGCAACTCAACACGCGCATCGCGCCAGGCACGTGGAGCATTCAAGAAGTCGTCGTGCATGTGCTCGACAGTGATTTGGCGTCGACGCATCGCATGCGCAGGATGGTTGCTGAGAGTAATCCCCTGCTCATCTCGTATGACGAAGATCTCTTTATCGCACGATTGCCGAGTGAGACGAACGAGATCGCCGAAGTGCTTGCACTCTTCGAAGTCAACCGGCGTTTCACTGCGCGCTGGTTGCGCACCCTCTCGCACGATGATCTCGCGCGCACGGGCATTCACACGCAGCGCGGTCGAGTGACGGTGCTACAACTCGTCGAGATCTATTCGCACCACGTGAACCATCACATGACCTTTGTGGACGGCAAACGCAAAGCGCTGGGGGTGGCCACGTGAACGCAACGGCGGCTCTCTTGATGATGCTCACATCGACCTCCCTTCCAGCGAGCGATCCGAGTTCACTCGTGCCCGTGCCGCAAACGAGCGAAGGAATACTCGCGCGACAGAACTTGGTGCTGCAACGCGCGAGAGAGAGTGCTCCAGGTGGAGTCGTTTTCGTCGGTGATTCGATCACGCAAGCATGGGATGGCACCGACCTCTGGACGGAGCGATTCGTGCCGATGGGCGCGGTCAACCTCGGTGTCTCTGGCGATCGAACTGAACACGTGCTCTGGAGACTCGAGCAAGCTCCACTCACGCGACTCGCTCCGAAGGCGGTTGTGTTGTTGATCGGCACGAACAATCTTGGCCACGGCACTTCGACCGCGGCCGAGACGCTCGCTGGCATTCGCGCCGTCGTCGACAAGATGAAGAAGCAGGTTTCGTCAGCGCGCATTGTTCTCTGCGCGATTTTTCCAGTTGGCAAGCACATCAACGCGATGCGTGGCGAGGTGCTGCAGATCAATCAAGCGCTCGCACGCGCGTATGCGAACGATTCGTCGGTGACCCTCGTCGATCTCGGCTCATCTTTCGTCGATGCCGATGGAAACATCTCGCCGAGTTTGATGCCCGACGGCTTGCATCTTGCACCCGCGGGCTACACGATCTGGGCCGACGGAATCAAAGCACCGCTCGAGGCGGCTGTCGGGAGGTGAGGGTGGGGTTGCGCAGATAGGATCCCTCGCGACTCAGTCGGGGTTCGGGCTCGCACAACATTAGGGGATCCATCACATGGCAGATTGCCCATCCGATCCGATGCGTGAAATAGAAACGCTCATTCGACGTCGCGTTGTGGTTGATCACGAATTCTCACAACTTGTCAGCGCGCTCGGACGGTGGCTCACCGCACTCACGACTGCGGAGAATTCTGCAACGGCGCCGATCATCGAGCCGAAGGTCGCAGTCATTGAAGTGCAACATGATGAGCTCGGTGCAGCTGTGGCGCTCGGTGCAGCTGTGGTGCTCGGTGCACCTATCACACTCGGCGCAGTTCTCACGCCTGCTGCGCCAGCCGCGATGAACGGCGACCTCGCGAAATTGTGTTCCAAGTTCGACGGAGTTGTTTCGCCACGACTCATCGCGACCCCGCTGGCGCACACCGTCAAGATCGCCGTCGCTGCTCCACCGCACGATCACTTCACCGCTCTCAAGCTCATCATGCTGCGGATGAAACTCAAGTCTGATGCGTGCGCATGGGCAAAGCGCCGCGACCTGCTCGGATTGGACGCAGTGAAACCTCACCGCGATCAACTACTCGCTCGCGTCGAGCCACTTCGACCGTGCCTACTGTGGATGGTCCACAACCCATGCGCGTTCTCGAAGAACTCGAGTTGGCAACACCTGTCGGAGAACTTCGCAGCGACTGCGCACGTCCTCGAACTCATCTGCGAGTTCTCGAGTGAGTTCGACTCGCGCCACGCTCTCTTGGAATTGGCGTGCGAGGCGCAGTACGCACTGCGGCACGCCATTGGCATGAGCGGCGCACTCAAAGTCGGCGACGACATCGATCAGGTCGCACTCTTCAAGTGGTGTTGCACTGAGGGAAAACGGCTGCACCACTTCGATGAATTCCTCGATGGCAATTCGAAGCTCGCGCCATCCACCCCGGCTGAACTCTCACACAACCTCGTGGCACTCAAGGGTGCACTGCAATGTAAGGCGAGACAACGAAAGTGCCTTGCGAGTGCTGTTGGCACGATCAAGTATCAACTTGGGCAGATCGCGAAAGATCCTGCCAATGCACTCGCGCACTGGAACAAGATCGCCGACGCGATCGATGCGCTGCGAAACTGTGGAGTCGCAGCGTCTGAACCTTCAATCGTCGAACTCCTCGCAGACGACGAATTGCTTGAGTCGCTTCCGCACGAGGTCGCGACTCGGCACAACATGGCAGAAGTGTTGGGATACGTGGATCGCAAGGTTGCTGCGACCGAGCGCGAGACGAGTGCGCCTGCGCAGCGCGCTCCATGTGCCGAAGTGTTGCGCGTGCGCGCGGCGCTGAAGGGCAAGCGGCTCGTGCTCATCGGCGGTGACGAGCGCCCACACGCACGGGCGGCGATCGAAAACGCCTTTGCGCTTGGCGAACTCGACTGGGTTGCGACGAAGCCGCACAACTCGCTCGACCATTTCACTGCCGCGATCGAACATTCAGACACCACAGCGGTCATCCTCATGATCCGCTGGGCCAGTCACTACTACACCGAACTTCAACACCTCTGCGACCGACTCGGCCGACCATTCATCCGACTACCGGCTGGTTATGGCGCCAATCGAATCGCGCACGAGATCATCGAGCAGGCTGCGGAACGGTTGGGAATTCGGTGAGGGTGAAAGCGCGACACCCACTTCTACGACGCCGCGGCTGAGTAGTGGCTGTACGCCCAGTGTGCGACTTGAAGGGTAGCGGCTGGTTCGTAGCGCAGTCCGCACGTGAGGGCGATGCGCGCGAGATCAGCCGCATGCGTTGTGTTGCGTTCTTCCCAACGTTTGCGCGCAGGCGGCTTCGCGAGTTTGTCGCCCTTCTTACTGTTCGCCGCCGCACTCGCGAGCACGAGGTTGCCGATCGCCTCGTGTCGAGCAAGGCTCCACGGGATGAAGTGATCGACGTGGATGTTCTTGCGGTTCTTCGACTTGAGCGGCTCACTCGAGTAGAAGCACCTTCCTTCTTGCAAATCGAGCATCTCCCCAACCACGGCGCGCAAGTTCGACCGCTCGGCTCCAAAGAGGTGTTCGACTAAGAGAGCATGACCTCGCAGTGACTTGTTGCAGTCCTCGACGAATCTCGTCCAGCGTGATTCGATGAGCACACAGAGAAGCGGATAGAACTGGCGAAGCGCATCACTCGCGCCCCGGAGCATCGTGATGTGATCGTCGCCATGCGTGTATGAGTACAGAAACTTTCGTTCACCTTGCAAGGCGCACAGCACATACCTCTTCAACTCGGTCACGATCAACTTCGAGTAGTCACGCATTCTGGTCGGGTCTTGAGCCTCGCTCAGTCGACCATGGCACGGTACGGACCACTCGTGAATGCGCGTCAAGATCTTCGCGTGCTTCGTTGGCGATGTGCTCTGATTCAATCGGAGTATCGCTCCCCCATCACCATGCGCAAACGGTTGCGTCTGTCGCCAGTAGATCTGAATGAACCTCTCCGCGATCGTGCTGAGCTCGATACGGTGCTTGGATGCATCTCGTACAAGCGAGAGATCGCACAGCACCCGCAGCAGCGCGAACTTGTAGCTCGTTGTGTACGGACCCTCTCGCAACAGAGTCTGCACGCGCTCAAGGACATTCAGTGCAACGGTTGGATCACTCATCGTGCGACCTCGTGGCGCACTCCGCGCAACACTCCTGCAAGGGTGCCGACACGACCACCAGCGTTCGAGTTGACTATGCGCACCGATAGACCCGCGTCAACAGGAGACCTCTGCAATGCCAGACACCAACATGTTCGTCACAGTTCGCGGATGGAACCACTGCGGTCTACCGCCTCACCGAATCTCGAACCAGCGCGTACCTCGTTCGACGAATGCGGTAAGTCACACCAACTAACGGGAGCGATGAAACATGGCAGAACCGTCGCCCTCAGGCTTGGCCGATTCTTGAGCGATTGAAGTTTTCCTACTACCCCTTTTTGACCCGCACCGAAACGATCTCAAATGGCGCGAGCTCAAGTCGCGAGCGATTATTCGCAACCGCAATCGCCCCGCCGCGCAGTGGCTTCTCGAAGAAATCGCAGTGCGTTGCGGCGGTGACGGCGGGCGTGGCTGCACGTTGCAAACTCCACCTCAGCACACACGCCTGCGGCGCGCCGCTCCGCTCGACGAGTCGAATGACGACGTCGCCCGACCCGTCATCGGCGGGCTTCATCGCTGAGATTTCGACGTTGTGGGCCGGACCTGCCCCACGAGAACCGCCCAATACCTCGACGAATTGACCTATTGCCTCGCGTTGTTTCCTTTGTTTCGCCGAAACTTCAATAACTGAATTGTTCAGCCGATCGGCCGCCGTGAACTCGCTCGCGCCAGGCGCCGCATGACAGCGAATCGCATACGAAAACTCATGCACGCCGCGGTCCGCATGTGGATCAGGAAAGTTCGAACTCTTCGTGAGCGTCAACCCAAGCTCGCCGCCCAGAGCACTCTTGCCGAAGATGCCGTCGTCGATCACCGCGAACGTCTGCGCTCCATCAGTGACGCGCATCCAATCATGACCGGGCACCTCGAACTGCGCGCACTGCCAACTCGTGTTGCGATGAGTGTCGCGATCGATGTGTCCGAACTGCGTGCCGAACCGCGCACTACGCGCACGCACTCGTGTTGGAAAGAGCGCACGCAAAAGCGTTCGCTCTTCGCGCCACTCAAGTCGGGTGCGCACGATCACGACGTCGCTGTTCGCACTCAACTCGTACGTCTGGACAATCGAACTGGCACTGCCGAGCGCGCGCTCGACCGTGACCATCGCAACACCAGCGCGACTGCTCGCCTTCATCACACATGGCGTCATGACTGCAGTGGGCTTCTCGAGATACTCCTTGTCGGTGTCCCACGCTTCCCACCTTCGAGGGCGATCTTCGTAGAGCACTAACTCGTTGAAGACGCGACCGCGCGATGGTTGATGGCGTCCATCGGCCGTGACAATTTCTTGGATGCTCCCACGCGAGTTCAAACGAACAACAATGATTCCGTTGGAGAGTTCTTTCGTTGTCGCGCGCGGCGCAAGCGCTGGGTCGTTGGCGGGCCCTCGCGCGTCCGCACTCGCGATCGTGCACCCGGCAACTCCACCACTCGCAACACTCGCTGGATTGAACACACCACCACCACGCGCAACTCCTTCATCGCGAAGCGTCGTCAATCGCGCGATCACACCACCCATCGCTGCGCGCGCATCGTCGTAGACCGCGCCGATACTCGAACCAGGAAGGATGTCGTGAAACTGATGAAGCAGGGTCTGTTTCCAGAGCGCGTCGAGTTCAACGAGCAGTGCGCGCTCCTTCGCACGCGCGAGCGGCGCGAGCACTGCGAGCATCTCGACGTGGCGCAACAATTTCTCAGCCGAGCGATTCGCCTGCTTGATCCACCGCTGCGATGTGTACGTCCCGCGGTGCGCCTCGAGATAGAGTTCGCCATCCCACACAGGAAGTGGCGCGCCACGCCGCGCAGAGTCGCGCGCCTCTGTATGCAGAATGCCGCAGAAATCGCCTGCTTTCTCGTGAGTCGTCGTCGGCACTCCTTCGCACGCATTCGCATTCATCGTGCGCTCGATCTGCATCGCATCAGGACCACCACCACCATCGCCCCATCCATATGGCTGCAAGTAGGTGCGCGTGCGACCCTTGTCTTGCGTCTCGATGTTCGCCTGCGCGGCGACGAGATCTTTGGGCACGAAGTCGCTGTTGTAATTGTGTCCCGGAGTGAAATGCGTCAGCACCTCGGTGCCGTCGAGTCCACGCCAGTTGAATGTGACATGAGGAAATCGATTCGTGTCGCTCCAAATCATCTTGTTGGTGATGAACGTGTCGAGCCCAGCCTTTGCGATGATCTGCGGCAAGCACGCTGGAAATCCAAACGTATCTGGCAAGTAGAGAAACCGCTGCTGAGCGGCGGCGCCAAAGTGATCACTCCACCAACGGGTTCCGTGCACGATCTGTCGGATAAAACTCTCGCCGCTTGGAGCGGTGCAATCGGGTTCGATCCACATCGCGCCGTTGGGCTCCCAACGACCGGCCTTCACGGCGGCAGTGATCTCTTTGAAGAGTGCAGGACTCTCCTCTTTGACGAACTGATACTGCTGCGCCTGACTGCAGAGAAAACGAAAGTGATCAAAGCGTTCGATGTTGCGCAGCGCCGTCGCGAATGATCGCACGCACTTGCGCCGAGTCTCGTCAATGCGCCAGAGCCACGCAGTGTCGATGTGCGCGTGACCAATCGCCACACACGTTGCGCTGCTTCGCCCGCTGCTGTCTCGCCCATCGCCGCTGCGCCCGTTACCGCGCAACACTTCGTCGAGTGCGTCACGCTGCGCGAGCACAGTGTCACGCGTCGCACCTCCCGCTGGAATCGCGCGCACAATCTGTGCGAGAGCGTGGTTGATGTCGTTGGTGCGCGCGCTCTCGGGGGCGCCATCCCACAGCATTCGACGAAGCCAATCGAATCGCTGCGTGAACTGCCAGACCTCTTCATCAATCACGATGAGCTCAGCAGACTCCAAACGACCTGGCTTCGACTCCTTCCAACGCGCGCGCACTTCGGGCTGATCCCACCAGAATGTCGTCGCGCCAAGAGGAAGGTTGCACGCCGCTTCGATCCACAGATCGATCTTCTCACCACCGCGCGCGCGCGCCAAACTGCGCCAGTCGGTGGGGATGACCGCAGCCGTGTCGTGGTAGGGATCGAACCCCGCGTGCGGCACACCATCTATATAGAGACACGCTTCGGTGCCACTCGAAAACCGTAGAAGCGTGCGCTGTCCACGAAAACTTTTTGGCACCGCACCACGCAGACGAAACCAAGCGGTGCTGAGGATCGGTCCCCATCGATGGCCGATCTCGACTGACCTGGTCTTACCGCGAATCGCCTGCGAATGCCCCACGCGCGCCTGAAAATGCGCAATCTCGACCGAAAGTCGTTGAGTTATCGGGTGGGCGAGCGGCGCGAGCACATCCTTGTTGAACTCCTCATATCGGATGGCATCCATTTGAAAATGTGGCAGCACCCCCGCGAGTGTATGAAAGGTTTTCTTGACAGTCGCGCGGGACACTGTCTATTGTCCCTACCGATGAGCCGTCTGCCACGCATCTTCGTCACTGCGATCATTGCGCTGTGGTTGCCGCTGTGCTGCTGCCAGCTCAGTGCATTCGCGAGTGATTTTTCGTGCGTCAATGTGCCATCCTGTTGCGAGAACTCGTGCAGCGAGAGCGGCAGTGGTGAAAACGGTGGTGGAAGTACGGGTGAGTCTGACCGCGAGAGCCCCGTTGATGATTCGACACCACACTCGTGTTCGCACTGCGTCGTGAAGGCGCCAGCGCCCCAACCGCCCGCGCTTGATTCATTTTTCGTGATGAGTGTGATTCCGTTCACGCCTGCATTCGCTGCAATAACACTCGACACCGCGCCCAGTGCCGCGTGCCTCTTCGCGAGTAGTTGGACTCTGCCCCCTCCGCTGAAATACAGCGAACGGCGCGCGCGACTTTCAATCTGGGTCCTTTGAACTCCTGACACGACTGTTCTGCGCAGAACGTTTCTGCGCAGTTGTCCGTTGTCACGTTGGTGTTTCACTGGAGTTCACAGATGCACAATTCAATTCACTGGATGGCCCCCGCCATCATCGTGCCCCTTTCGATCACACTGGGCTGCACGCCGCCGAAGCTCGATGCCCCCGCGTCACTCGGTTCTGAAATCGCATCGCGCACGGGTGCGACTCCGGCGTGGGCGCAGGGTGAGTCACCACTCTCGCCTGACGCCGCGACTCTGCGCAGTGCGGCGAACCGCGCGCTTCCCGATCCGCTCGATGAGCGAGTTGCCGTTGCGATGGCGCTCGATGCGAATCCGTTGCTCGCGCGAATGATCGCCGAGACCGATGCACTGCGCGCTGATGCATTCGACATCGCCGCGCCGCAGAATCCTGTTGTGAACCTCACCTCTGGAGTTCCGCTCGACTCGATGAGCGTCGTGCCGATCTTTGCGATGTTGATGGTGCAGGTCGATGAACTCTGGAAGCAACCGATACGAAGCGAGGCTGCACGCGACAGTTACGAGGCTGCACTTCTGGCGCTGGGAGCTCGCGCTGTTGCGCTCTCGACTGAGACTCGCGCGCTCTGGAACGAGGTCGCGCTGCGTGAAACCGAGTGCGAGTATGCGACGAATGATCTCGCGCTGACTGAGCAGTTGCTCGTGATCACGCGTGCTCAACTCGCCGCTGGAGAGTTGACAAAAGACGAACTCGCCAAGTTGCAGGCCGAATTTCTCGATGCGCATCACCGCAATGAGAGTGCCAGCGAAATGCGTGGATCCGTGCGTCTCGCCCTGATGGCACTTCTTGGGCGAAGCGAAGCCTCCACCGACTGGAAGAGTGGATCGCCCGACTCGTCCGCGCAGTTCGCTCTGCATGGATCGCTCTCGAGCGAGAGCGAACTTCTCGCGCGTCTCGCTTCATCGCGGCTCGATGTGCGCGCCGCCGATGCGCGTACACGTGCGGCGCAGTCGAACTTGGTGCTCGCGCAGCGCAGTCGATTCAAGAGTGTGCAAATCGGCGGTGGGTTCGACCGCGACATGGAGGGAGACGAAGCCGCCGCGTTCTCGGCAAACATTGAGTTGCCGCTCTTCAATGATGGATCGGCGCGCGTCGACAAGGCGACTGCGCAGTATCACGCCGCGTCGATCGACGCTGAAGCGATCCGCCAAAGTGCGATCACAGCGTTGCGCACGGCGCTTGTCGCGGCTGCCGCTGCGCAGGCTCGTCACGATCTCACGCAGAGCAATCTGATTGACCCAACCGCGCAAACACTCGCGCGTGCGCGGGCCGCCGTTGACGTCGGCGAGGGATCGCAACAAGCTGCGATCGACGCCGCACATGCACTCAACCATGCGAACCTCGCGATGACCGATCTTGAAAGAGAACGCAGAACAACACGCATCGCCCTCGCGACTGCCGCCGGGTTTCTTCCAGCAGAGGTGCTGCCATGACGACTCAGACACACACGGCCATTCCGCAGCCACGACTTCACATCGGATCGCGCATCGTGCTTCCTCTGATCATTGTTGGTGGAGCAGCAGCGATTCTCGCGTGGTCGAGTTGGCGCGCGTGGGCTCCACTCACGAGTGTGGATGCAACGCCGGTGATCATTCGCACATCGAATGATGGCGCGAGTGCGAGCGGTACCGGCGCCACCGCGAGCGGCGGCACCGCGACTTCCACAACTGCCCAACCTTCGCGAGCGCGCGGTCCAATCGTTCAGGCTCCAGGATGGATCGAACCTGCTCCGTTCGCGATCACCGCATCTGCGCTGACGCCTGGTGTCGTGCGCGAGGTACTCGTTCTCGAGGGAGATCACGTCACCGCCGGACAAGTCGTCGCTCGACTCATCGACGATCAGGCGAAGCTTGCCCTTCGACGTGCCGAGGCTGACATGGCGGTGAAGTCCGCCGAGCTTGCGGCCATCGAAGATGAACTCGCTCGCAAGAAACAACTTGTCGAGATCGGAGGCGTGAGTGTTGGAGAAGTCGCACGACTCGACCTGCGCGCACAAGCTGCGCGTGCACTGCTCGAGCAATTCACGATCGTGCGCGATGAAAGTGCACTCGCGCTCGATCGCACCGACGTGCGCGCTCCGACCGCTGGCGTCGTCATGGCGCGACTCGTCACGACTGGATCGTTCGTCGGGATGGATGCAGAGAGTGCGGCGGTTGTGCAGTTGTTCGATCCAAAAAGTCTGCAAGTGCGCACCGATGTTCCACTCTCAGACGCAGGACGGCTCGCCATCGGACAAACTGCTGAAGTGCAAGTCGATGCGTTGCCCGGACAAATCATTCGTGGTCGCGTGATTCGCCTCGTGCAGCAAGCAGACATCGCCAAGAACACGCTGCAGGCAAAGGTGCTGCTCGAGAATCCTCCGGCTGGACTTGTGCCGGACATGTTGGCGCGTGTGCGCATTCAACTGAGCAGTGCTGCGAGTGGCACCGCCGCTGCGGCTGGCGCGACTGGCGCGGGCGCAAGCGCATCTGTCGCGCGCACTGAACTCGCGGTGCCTGAGTCGGTCGTCGCGCAACTTGCCATCACACAAGATGGCACGCGCGCCGGCACGATTCGCGTCGTCATTGACGTGCGCGAGGGCGTCGGCAAGATCGAAGAGCGCGCAGTCGTTTGCGCAGAGGTGGCAGGTGCCGATGGATGGACGGCCGTCTTCGAAGGACTGCGCCCCGGGGATTTCGTGGTAAGCGCCGACTCACCTGAGACTCGTGCTGGGCAACTTGTGCGGCTGGCATCCGACACGACGACTGCAGCCAACGCCTCATCGCCAACCTCACAAGCACAACCCAAAGGAGCCCACGATGAACACCGCTGATGCAATCATCACCTGCACTGCACTCGAGAAGCACTACACGCGCGGCGGCGAGACGGTGCGCGTGCTCGAGTCGATCGATCTCTCACTCGAACGCGGAGCCTTCGTGGCGCTGATGGGTCCATCAGGATCTGGCAAGACGACGCTGCTCAATTTGTTCGCGGGCATCGACCGACCAACTGCTGGATCGCTCACCGTCGATGGCCACGACATCGTGAAACTCTCCCGCGCCGCGCTCGCGCAGTGGCGCGCGTCAAGCGTCGGCTATGTCTTTCAGCTCTATCACTTGGTGCCCGTGCTCACCGCATACGAAAACGTCGAATTGCCGCTCTATTTGCAGCCAATTTCGCGCCGCGAGCGCCATCTTCGTGTGAGCGAGGCGCTCGAATCTGTTGGGATCGCCGATCGTCACGCGCACTACCCGCGGCAACTCTCTGGAGGACAGGAGCAGCGCGTCGCCATTGCGCGCGCAATCGTCACCCAACCCGCACTCTTGCTCGCCGACGAACCAACAGGCGATCTCGACCGCACATCCGCCGCGGGCATCATGGAGTTGCTCTCGCACTTACACCGTGACCGCGGACAAACCATCGTGATGGTGACGCACGATCCTGCAACAGCGCATCACGCGCAGCGCACAGTCTTCTTAGAAAAGGGACGGCTCGTCGACGCACCTGAGGTACACCGATGATCAACCGCCGCACTCTCATCGGACTCATCGTGCTCGCCTGGCGCGGACTCGTGCGCCGTCCAACGCGCAGCGGTCTCGTCGTCGCAGGTGTGATGGTCGCGGTCTTCTTGTTCTGCACCGTTGATGCGATGCGCACCGGCGTCGAACGCGCAACATCGCGTGCCTCGCAAGAGACTGCGCTGATCGTCTACCGACAGAATCGATTCTGCCCATTCACCAGTGCCCTGCCGCAGTACTACGAAAATGCGATCAGCAAGATTCCAGGTGTTGTCTCGGTCACTCCTGTGAAAATCGTTGTCTCGAATTGCCGTGCGTCACTCGACGTCGTCACCTTTCGCGGAGTACCAGCAGAAGACTTCGCACTCTCACACGCCGCGAGTACTTCACCACGAGAGATGAGTGATTGGCTCAAACGCGGCGATTCAGCGCTGCTCGGCAAAGAACTTGCCGAGCGCCGTCGACTCAAAGCAGGCGATCGATTCACCGCTGCAGGTGTCGATGCGTACGTCGCAGGAATCATGCAAAGCGATGCACCGCAAGATCAGAGCAGCGCGTTCGTGCATCTTCCATTTCTTCAAGAGCAAGCAAAGCGTGGCAGCACCGGCGGCATCGTCACGCAGTTCGATGTGCGCATTGCAGATCCGAGCAAGCTCGACGAGGTTGCACTCGCCATCGACGCACAGTTCGCCACCGACCAGACGCCAACGACAACGCGCGCAGAGACTGCACACGTTGCACGCGCAGCGACTGATGTCATCGCACTCATCGGATTCGCGCGACTGCTCGGATTTGCAGCACTCGCTGCAGTCTTTGCACTCATCGCCAACGCGATCGTGCTCTCGATGCGCAGTCGACAACGCGAGGTCAGCGTGCTGCAAACTCTCGGATTCGGTGGCGCGCATCTCGCGACTCTCGTGATGGTCGAGTCGTTGATTCTTGGAACTGTCGGCGGCGTGCTCGGCGCTGGTGCTTCGTACGCAATGGTCGCGCTCTCGCGCACGGCGCTCACGATGGAGGGAGTCGCAATCGCGGTGCCGCCATCCATTGGAATCGCAGTCGCTGGCATCGTCATCGCGATTGCACTCAGCCTTGCCGCAGGACTCGTTCCCGCGGTGATCGCATCACGACAGACGATCGTCTGCGGATTTCGCTCATGAAACTGCTGCCATTTCACTACGCGGCGCGAAACATTGGACGCAGTCCGCTGCGGCTTCTGCTCACTGCCGGCGGCGGTGCGATCGTCGTCTTTCTCGTGGTCAGCGCCGTAGCAAGCGTGCGCGCGCTCGACCGCGGGGTTCGCGCGAGCGGAACCGCTGGCAACGTGATGTTGCTCGGAGCCGGAAGCGAAGAGAGTGTTGAGCGCAGCGAGATCACGGCCTCGACTCCGGGAATTCTTGCGGCGAGCATTCCGAACATCCGAACGATTGGTGGCGCGCAGTTCGTCTCGCCTGAGTTGCACGTGCCGCTTCCACTGCGTCGCAGCGGCGACGTTGCGCCCGCGGGGAGCGCGCGCGATCTTGTGCTTGTGCGTGGCATCGAACCTGCAGCATTTCTCGTGCATCCGCAAGCTCGACTCTCGATTGGTCGCCTTCCTGAACAAGGGCGCGACGAAGCGATCATCGGTCGTTCGGTCGCAGCGCGACTGGCAATCACCGACGCCGATGTTGCGGCTGAAGCGCAGGCTGAGAGTGGCGCTGGCGGTGAGGCACCCACACTTCTCATCGACGACATCCGATACACGATCACGGGCATCATCGATGCTCCTGGAGTTTCGATCGACGGCGAAGTCTGGGTGCCAATTTCTGATTTGCTCGTACGCACGAAGCGACAGACGATTTCAGTCACGGTGGTTTCACTTGCGAGCGGTGACGCGAGCGATCTCGAAGTCTTCGCGGCGCGGCGTCCTGATCTCGAGCTCGCCGCGATCGATGAACCCTCGTACTACGCACAACTTGCACAGTTTTTTCGCCCGGTGCAAGTCATGATCGGATTCAGCGCACTCATCGTCGCACTCGGCGCGATGCTCGGCGGACTCAATGCACTCGACGCGGCATTCGCCTCACGCTCACGCGAAATTGCAATGTTGCAAGTGCTCGGATTCTCGCGCACCGCCGTCATCACGAGCCTCGTGCAGGAGTCGCTCATCACAATCGCAGCGGGCGCATTGCCGGCGCTCTTTCTCGCAGCGCTCGTACTCGACGGTGCCGGTGTGCGCTTTTCAATGGGCATTTTCTCGTTGAGCGTCGACGCAACATGCGTCGCGAGCGGACTCGCCGCCGCGCTCTTGCTCGGTCTTCTGGGCAGCCTTCCTCCAGCCATTCGATGTATGCGTGCATCGATCCCGTCGGCGTTGAAATCAGATCTTGTCTAATCACCCGTGCCATGCCACCTCTACTCTCGGAGCCTCACATGAAATCATTGCACTCACTTGCCGCCCTCTTACTGATCACCCTCTCACTGATCACCCTCTCACTTGCGGCGTGCGACAAACCAGCGACGCAACTGGCACTCCCAGCCGCCGCGACCTCTGCGCCGACTCTTCCGGCTGGACTCTTCGTCACTGAACAGCCAGCAGGTGCCGTCGGCGTGATCGCAGCGCGCGCGATTGCGAAAGCTGGCGACCGCGTCGTACTCCTCGGCCGAATTGGTGGATCGCGCTCGCCATTCGTGAGCAATCGCGCGATCTTCACGATCGTTGATCCATCGCTGAAGTCGTGCGTCGAGATGGGTGATGATGACCATTGCCCCCGACCCTGGGATTACTGCTGCGAAGAGCGCAAGTCGATCACGCAAGGGATGGCATCCATTGAGATCGATGGAGCCGATGGCAAGCCGCTCGCTTTCGCGCTCGAAGCCGAAGGCACGCTCAAGCCATTGATGTTGGTCGCAGTCGAAGGAACACTTCAGGCGAGCGATGGCGGAGCACTGCTGGTTCGCGCCGATCACATTTACAAAGTGGCGAACGATCCGCTCGCGAAGTTCATCAAGTAAGGCGTGCGAGACACGCTCGGTCTTACTTCTTGGTCCGAATATCGAGGATAAACTTCGCCCCCGCTTCGTTCGATGCGCTAAAGCCGAACGACGCACTTCCCGAGGACCATCCAAAAAGTTCGCGCTGAGCACGCAGATCCTCGATGTCGGCCCACCGCTGTCCGTCGGGACTGATGCGCATCGAGCCCGAATCGACGAGAAAGTAGGTCTCGCAGGTGAAGACGAGCGCAGTGCCTTGCGACTGCACGGTCGCCATCGGCATCACAACACGCGTCTCAAGCGGCATCGACTCGCCTTTGCCAACGACAAAGACGACCGACTTTCCAGCTTGAAGCAGTGCATCGATTTCCTCCCACTCTTTCGGCTGAGTCGCGAGAGTCGCAATGCGAACACTCTTCAACGTCGAGGTGTCGACACGAGTAATCGAACTGCACCCTGGCGCGCAGAGCACGATCATGGTCAACAGACTTACGCAATTCAGTACGTTCATGGATTGAGTTTCTTCGTGAGGAGTCTTCGGTGATGGTCGGTGTATCCCGTGCGCGCGTAGAGCCCAACGACCCGTTCGTTGCCACTGTCGACTTCGAGTCGCAGCGCGCGCATGCCACACGCGAGACACACCGCTTCGATCTGCGCCAGTGCTTTGCCGCCGACTCCGTCGCAACGCGCTGATGGCATCACCCACAGTTCATCGATGAACGCGACACGGCCGCCGAACTCGAGTCCGTATGAAAATGCGATCAACGCATATCCGACGAGCGACCCACTGCATCGGATCGCGAGCACTCGACCCAGCGCAGGAGTGCCCACAAACTCAGCAAGCTGCGCGCGCTTCTCTTCGCGCACGAAGGTGTAGTGAAAGTGCTCGTAAAAGGCTTCAACAAGCGGCAAGATCAACTCAACGTCGTCGCCGCCCGCGACCTCAACGTGCACGCTTTCTTGCGCCGCCACCGGATTCACTTCGCGCGTGCGCGCGCAGCCATCCGCTCGCGTGTTGGCAAACGCACTTTATCTGCGAGCCTGCAGGCCTTCAGCGTTCGAATGATGAGCCAACTCATATCGAGCTGCCACCACTTCAATCCATGTCGCGCGCTCGTCGGAAATGCGTGGTGATTGTTGTGCCATCCCTCGCCGAACGAGAGGATCCCCATCACAGGATTGTTGCGGCTCTCATCGTCACTTCTGTAGTCGCGCCATCCCCAGACATGGCACACTGAATTGATGCTCCACGTTGAGTGATGCAGCAGAAACATTCGTGCGAGTCCACCCCAGAGCACACCCAAAACGGCACCGGTCCAGGTCATGGTGATGAGTCCGCAGACGACGCCTGGAAGGATTAATCCCGCAGCGACCCAGACTGGAAAGAGCCTGTTGATGCGCATGATCACTCTGTCGCTCAACAGGTCGGGGACATAGCTGTAGTTGTTGTCGTTCGAGTCGCGAAAGAGCCAGCCGACGTGCGCGTGCATGAATCCAGTGCACCAACCGATCACTCCAGGGGCGCGCGATGCGTGCGGTGAATGTGGATCGCCCGTGCAATCTGAGTGATGATGATGGCGGCGATGCGTCGCAGACCACCAGACAACGGGACCCTGCGCGGCCATCCCACCGAAGATCATGAAGAAAATCGAAATTGGCGTGCGCGTCGCGAACGCTTTGTGGGTGACAAGCCGGTGGTATCCGACGGTGATGCCCAAACCTGTGAGCGTGTACATCACGATCAAGACTGCCAAGTACATCCCGTTGAACAACTCGCCCCACGCCATCACCATCGCGGTGATCATGCCGATGGGCGGCAACGCGACCGCCGCCAACATCGCGAGATGCATTTCATTTCTCGAGAGCGGAACCTCAGGCTCAACGGTGGCGGTTGGTGCTTCGTAATCGTCTTCAATTTCGCCGTGAGTGGACGACGGTGCGAGTGGTGTCTTTGGTTCTTCGAGTAATTCCTGAGACACAACAACTCCTTTTGTTCACGAGAGCACAACTGCGCGGGGACGCGACAACCCTATCACAAAGGCCCCAGATTTCGCTCAACTCGGTCGAATCATTAATTCTGGACGCACATGCTTGTCGAAGGTCGCCTCGTCGACGTGTCCGAGTTCGATTGCGGCCTGTTTCAGCGTTTTTCCGCGATGATGCGCGTGCTTTGCGATCGCACTCGCCTTGTCGTAGCCGATGTGTGGGGCGAGCGCGGTGACGAGCATGAGACTCTCATCGACCATCTTCGCGATCTGCTTTTCATTCGCGACGATGCCGTCAACGCAGAATTCTCGAAATGCGGCGCACGTTCCAGCGAGCAGTTCACACGACTGCAAGAAATTTGCAGCGATCACTGGCTTGAAGACGTTGAGTTCGAAGTTGCCCTGGCTCGCTGCGAAAGCAACCGACGAGTTATTGCCGAAGACTTGGACGCAGACCATCGTCATACTTTCGCTCTGCGTTGGATTGATCTTTCCTGGCATGATGCTCGAACCGGGTTCATTTTCTGGAATCGAAATCTCACCGATCCCGCACCGCGGACCACTCGCGAGCCAGCGCACATCGTTGGCAATCTTCATGAGCGCGGTCGCGAGCACGGTGAGTGCCCCGTGCGCTTGCACCATCCCTTCATGACCCGCGAGCGCGGCGAATTTGTTTGGCGCACTCGTAAATGCGAGGCCCGTCGTTGCCGCGAGTTTCTTCGCAACGAGTTCGCCAAATCCGATGGGAGCGTTCAGCCCCGTGCCCACTGCCGTTGCGCCAATCGCAAGTGAGCGAAGACCGGGCAGACTCTCGCGCATCGCGCGGATGGACTGATCGACTTGCGCGACGTACCCAGAAAACTCTTGCCCGAGTGTGAGCGGCACTGCATCTTGCAAGTGTGTGCGACCGATTTTGACGATCGATGCGAATGCCTGCGCCTTGACATCGAGTGCCGCGCGCAGTTGCTCAACGGCCGGAAGCACCGTGCGCTCGATTTCGGTCGCCGCCGCGATGTGCATCGCAGTTGGAAAGGTGTCGTTGCTCGACTGCGACATATTGACGTGATCATTTGGATGCACTGGCTTCTTCGATCCGCGTGTGCCACCCGCTGCTTCAATCGCGCGATTCGAGATCACCTCGTTCACATTCATGTTCGACTGCGTGCCCGATCCCGTCTGCCAGACTTTCAGCGGAAACTCTGCGTCGAGTTTTCCCGACGAAACTTCATTCGCCGCGGCGACGATGAGATCGCGCAGTTCTTTCGAGAGTCCGCCCATCTCGCAATTTGCCTGCGCGCATGCGGCTTTCAAGAGTCCAAAGGCGTGCACGATCGGCAGAGGCATTCGCTCGCCGAAAGGAAAGTGATGGATCGATCGCTCTGTTTGCGCTCCCCAATAATGAATCGCAGGAACTTCGATCGCTCCCATCGCATCACTCTCGGTCCGTGTGGCATGACCAGCATGACCAGACTCAGCACTCTTGTTGGACATAGTGTCGATGAGCGTATCGAATCAGCCGCAGCCGCATCCGCCTGATGAGCAGCATCCCCTGGCCTTGGGCGGCTGCCAAAGCGCGAATGGTGCGCCGTTTGGATCGGTGAAGTACGCAGTGCGACCGATGCCTGGAATGTCCATCGAATCGCAGAGTGCGGTGCCGCCGAGCGACTTCGCAAGCGCGACCGACGCATCGAGATCGAGCGTCTGCACATATTGCAGCCAGTAGGAGCGCGGCGACTTGTCCTCGGCGCGCTTCGCCATCATGCCGCCAACGGTGCGACCGTTCGACGAGAACATCCAGTATGGAAAGCCGAGCGTGTTGGTTTCGGTTGGGGTCCAGCCAAGCAGCTTGCAATAGAAATCAGCGGCGACCTTTGGATCGCTCGACATGAGTTCGTTCCATCCAACGAGTCCGGGTCCGAACCAATTCACGCCGTCGGTCTTGCATTCGTGCGATTGAAAGAGGCTCACCACCGCGCCGGTTGGATCGGTGATCACGCTGAAGCGTCCAGTCTGAATGTCTGTTGGCGCAACGCAGACTGTGCCGCCGAGCGCGGGCACGTTGACGCATGCGGCATCGAGGTCAGCGACGGCGATGTATCCCATCCAATGTGCGGGGACGTCGCTTTGGAATGTCGCGTCCGTTTCCATCATGCCCATCATCGGGTGGCCGCCGCATGAGAGGATCGTGTAGGGAAATGGACTCTCTGGAGACGCCATCGCGGTGCCCGACACGAGTGTCGAGTAAAACTTTTCAGCGGCAGGCTGGTTGTGGCTATTGCATTCGAACCAGCAGAACTCGCCCATTGCGCAGGGTTCAGAGGCGTGCGCGAAAGTCGTTGGTTGCGGCGAGGTCGATGCGGTTGTCGTCATTGGAAATCTCCTTGGACCACTGAGGGTAACGCGCATCGTCCAACCCTCCAACAGGTGATGGCGATCCCCCAATCGGGGGGGTCCGCATCCCCTATTCAAGGCATACCCTTCCGAACATGAGTGATGCAGTCGCTGCAAAGCCCGTCCAACCTGTCTGGCGCACCGTCTCTGCTGGACTCGTTGGCAACGTGCTCGAGTGGTATGACTTTTCGGTCTACGGCTACCTCGCCGGACCCATCGGCGCGCAGTTTTTTCCGCACGAAGATCCGACCACCGCACAACTCTTCGTTTTCGCAACATTCGCAATCGGATTCATCGCGCGCCCAATCGGCGGACTCGTACTCGGTCGCCTCGGCGACATCGTTGGTCGCAAAGCACTTCTCACACTTTCAATTGTGCTGATGGCTGCATCAACGCTCGCGATGGCGGCGCTTCCAACGGCCGCGACCATCGGCATCGCCGCGCCCATCTTGATGTTGCTGCTGCGCGTGATTCAAGGGTTCTCACTCGGCGGCGAATTCACTGGCAGCATTGTCTACACAACCGAAATGGCAAAGCGCGGCCGCCGCGGACTCATCTCAAGCTCGACCGCATTCGGCACAAGCCTCGGATTTGTGCTCGGCTCAGGAGCAGTCGCACTCAGCACCTGGTTGCTCGGCAACGAAATTATGCACACCTGGGGATGGCGCGTCCCACTTTTCGCGAGTGTGATCTTCGCGATCTTTGGATGGTGGGTGCGCCAAGGCGTGCAAGAACCAGAGGCCTCATCGGTCAGCGCACACAAACGTCCGCCACTCTTGAGCGCGTTGCACACCGACCTCGGCGCGATGTTGCGACTCTTTGGAATCATCGCAGTCAGCAATGCGGCGCTCTACTTCACAGTGACCGCGCAAGTCGAGGCGGCGAAGGCGCGCAATCCAGATGAATCGGCGTTCATACAAGGGCTCGCAACGGCTGGACTCTTCATCGTCGCCTGTTCGAAAGTTGCGGGTGGATGGCTCAGCGACATTCTCGGCCGCAGAAAGAGCGCGATCGCCGTGACGTGTCTCTTTCTCGTCGCGCTCGTGCCTGGCCACTACGCATTCGCGGATGGCCGTCCTCTGTTCTTTCTTGCGGGACTCATCATCATGGGAATTCCACTTGCGATGCATCTGGGATTGCAAGGCGCGCTCGTCGTCGAAATGTTTCCAGTTGCGAGTCGCGTGATGAGTATGTCGTTCTCGTACAGCTTGACTCTCGCGCTCGTCGGCGGCACCGCGCCGCTGATGTACACGTGGCTCGTGACCGAGCACAAGCTCGTGTGGGCACCAGAAGTGTGGCTTGGATTTCTTGGCGTGGTGTGCCTCGCAACGCTCATCCCGATGAAGGATGTCACCGACCGCGAATTGAACGTGTAGTTCGCACCGACTGCTCAGTACGATCACTTCATGACGCTTGCATCAACTCGGCGACTGCTCATTGTTGGATGGGACGCCGCCGACTGGATCATCATCGATCGACTCATCGCGGCAGGTCGCATGCCAACACTTAAGGCTGCCATCGACGCCGGCGTGCGCGCAGACTTGCGCACTCTTGAACCGAAACTCTCTCCCCTGCTCTGGACCTCGATCGCCACCGGAAAAACCCCCGACAAACACGGCATCTTGAACTTTCTCGAGCCCAAAGCAGATGGCTCAGGATTGCAAGTCGCATCAAGTACCTCGCGTGCGGGCAAGGCACTCTGGAACATCTTCAGCCAAGCGGGTGTGCGAACGCAGACCGTTGGTTGGTACGCATCACATCCAGCAGAGCCCATTGTCGGCGGCGTCGTCACGAATCTCTTGCAAGAGAGCGAGCCGCCCTCGCCATCGAGCGCGTGGCCGCTGGTTGATGGCGCAGTCTCTCCCGAAGATCGGCGTGAATGCGTCGCGGCGCAACGACAGCGCGCGCAGAATTTTCCTGCGGATGTGTTGCGTGCACTCTTGCCGGCTGCCGAGACGCTCGGCCGTTCGAACGCGCGTGTCGCAACGCTTTGCAAGTTGATGGCGTACGCAACGAGCATCAAGCAGATCGCATGCGATGCGCTTCGCAGTGATGCAAACTGGCAGTGCGCGATGGTTTTCTTCGATGCGATCGACACGGTCGGTCATCATTTCATGCAGTTTGTTCCACCGCGAATGACGCATGTCAGCGACAAAGAATTGCGCCAATTCGGCGGAGTCATGGACGCGATCTACGAGTGGCATGACGCGACACTGCGCGAGATGCTCGATGCTGCTGGACCCGACACGACGCTGATCCTGCTCTCGGATCATGGCTTTCACTGCGATCATTTGCGTCCAGTGCTCGCGGATCTTCCTCCTGAACGGCGCGCCGAACTTGAGTCGAGTTGGCACCGTCCTCTTGGAGTGCTCGTGATGTCAGGTGCAGGAATTCGCTCTGGTTCGCCCCCTGCGCTTCCGATCATTCTCGACATCGCGCCAACTGCGCTCGCGCTCTTTAGTCTTCCTGCCGGCGAAGATATGGATGGACGCGTGCTCGCCGAGTCGCTCACGCAATCGAGTGTGCCCGCGCGCATCGCGACGTGGGAAAGTGTTGAAGGCAACACAGGATTGCACCCCGCCGATGTGCGTATGAACACGTACGAGGCGGCCGATGCCATCAAACAATTGATCGACTTGGGATACATGGCCGCGCTGCCCGACAACGTGCAGGATCAACTCGATTTGATTCGCCGCGAGAGTCTCTTCAATCTCGGCGTCGTGCAGATGTGGCGCCAACGATTTGAGGAGGGCGCAACGACATTCGCACGACTCGTCGACGAGCGACCGACTGATTCGCGTTACGCACTCTGCCTCGCTCGCTGCCTCGGCGCACAGTTTCACTTCGAGAGCGCCGCGACAACGCTTCGCACCTTTCTCACACAGGATGGGTCGTGTCTCGAAGCGAGGCTGATGCTTGCTGCAATGCTTGCGACTGCCGCGCGCGGCGGCGATGTGAGGGCGACCGCTGAACTTGATGTGCAACTTGCAGAGCTCATCACGGCTGCGCGAACCCGTCCTCAACTTGAAGCAGGACTCGGCGCGACGCTGGTGCTCGCTGGACGCTGCGCACACGCTGCGGCGCACTTCGAAGCTGCGAAGAAGTATGACCCGCGCCATCCAGCGGCACACGTTGGACTCGCGCGCGTCGCGCTCGTCGCTGGAGATTTCGCCAACGCGATCGAGCGCGCGCTCGATGCACTCGATGTCTCACAGACGACCGCAGAGGCACACTGCATTCTCGGCGCGGCACTTGCATGGAGCGGTGATCTCGACAACGCCGCGCTCAGTCTGGGATTCGCGATCAGCTACGAGAGCACGAACATCGAAGCACTTCACTGGATCGCCCGCGTCGAGAGCGCGCGCAAGAACGATGTGGCTGCGAAGCAACATACCGAACGCGCCGCGCTTCTCATGTCAACTTCGCGACTCGTGATCTCTCCAGAAGCACACGACTCAGACGCCTTCGCTCGCGCGCGGTGAGTCGACGCGCCCGCCCCGCACACAACTAACTCGCGCGCGACTTCCCCTCGTCGAGCAGCCGTCTAAATGCTTCACTGTCGTGATTTGCGATCGCACTGACGAGTCGCGAGAGTGCGTCTCGCAACCGTTCGATCGCTTGCGCCGAGTATGGATTCTTCGCCTGAATCTCGTAGTACACATCTGGACTCTCGCGCACAACCGCAGCAGCGAGTGACTCAAGCGCACGAAACGTCGTGCTGCGAACGGGCTGTTGCACCTCAGGCAGTGCGACGGCAAACGCGATCGCCGTGGCATGCGCAAGACTCAAGAGATCGGCCATCGCACGATCGTGATCGGCCAGTGGCATGTGCACCAGGCGCGCAGTGGTTGGCGCAAAGAGTTGTTCGACCATTGCGAGAGCGCGCACGTCACCCGTGTCACAGAGCACAACGTCCGCATCGCGAAGCAGCGCAACCGAGGGTCCAAACATTGGATGGATCGACCCAACGCAACATCCTGCGCGTTGCAACGCTCGGATCGGTTCAATCAGCGGCGTCTTGATGCTCGCGATGTCGATGACGACTCCGCACGGCGCAGACGCAATCCATTCGCCGTACAAACGTGCGGTGATTCCCGGTGCGGCGGCCATCACGACGAGCTCTGCACTCGCAAGCGCCTCGCGCGACCACGCGTTCTCTTCGCTGCTGCCCGCTGGGTCGAGCGCGCCAGTTGCGAATCCCTGTGCCGTGAGAAACTGTGCCATCCACCGTCCCATGCGACCTGCGCCGCCGACGATGACGGCACGCTTGCCAACTCCCGTCGCCGAGAAACGAAGTCGATCATCATCTTGCGCGCTGACCGATGCACGAATGAGTCGCGCGAGCAAGTCTTCGGCGATGCGAGGGTCGAGCCCGTGCGTTGTCGCCGCGGCACGCGCACGATCGAGCACCGCACGTTCGTGCGCGTAGTCAACCGTTGGAAGATTGAGGCGGCGCTTGATTTCGCCCACTTCTTTGACAAGCGCGAGACGCTCAGCCGCACGCGCGACCAACTCGAGATCGATCTGCTTGATGCGCTCACGAACTGAATCAAGGCTGTCCGCTGGCATCTGCGGGAGCGTAGCGAGTGGGCTGAATCTCCCTGAAATCGCACATCAAAGTCGCCTGTGAGCGCGCCCCCAACCCACCATCAAAAAGCCCAGGCACAAGGGATGTCCTTGCGACTGGGCGAGATGAATCGGGGCGGCCGGATTTGAACCGACGACTTCCTGCTCCCAAAGCAGGCGCTCTAGCCAAGCTGAGCTACGCCCCGTGAGGGAGCAGCATAGTAGCGATCGATCGATCATCCCGCCGAAGTTTTCAATCCGACCACTCCTGCGATTATCAGCAGCAAACAGGCGATCCGCGCGGGCGCTTTCGATTCGCCGAACGCCCACATTCCCGCTGCGGCGGTGCCAACAGCTCCGATTCCCGTCCAGACTGCATATGCGGTGCCAATTGGAATCGTGCCAACCGCGACGCTCAAGAGATAGAGACTGCCGCTCATCGTCGCGACGAACCCAACGAGCCACCGTGCGCGGCGCATTCCATCGCTGAGTTTGATGCACGTTGTCGCGAGTACTTCGCAGCAGCCCGCGCACAAGAGTGCGATCCACGGGAACTGGTCCACTTACGCGCGCTCGACTTTCTGCGGCGGAGGTTCGTGCAAGAGTTTCAGTCCGAGCACTCCAGCGATGATCGCGCAGAGTGAAACCACGCGCCAGAATGTCAGCGGTTCATCGAGCAGCACCGCGCCAAAGAATGCAGTTCCCGCTGCGCCCAAGCCAGACCAGACTGCGTATGCAGTGCCGAGTGAAATTCGGCGCAGCGAGAGCCCGAGCAATGCGAAGCTCGCGATTGTCGCGACCACCACGCCGATCGATGGCCAGAGTCGCGTGAATCCTTCGGTGAACGTGATGCCAACGGCCCACGCAACCTCGAAGAGTGCCGCGATGAAGAGTTGCGCCCACGCCATTGCCCGATTATGGCGATGATCGCTAGACTTCGCTACTCGTGTCGAGCATCAGTTCCTATCTTCCAGTCATCCTGATCTTGGCGATGGCCATTGGCTTTGCGGTGGTCAACGTCGTCGCAAGTTCACTGCTCGGCCCAAAGGTTGAGAACGCAGTCAAGGGGCTTTCATACGAATCTGGGATGGATCCCATCGGCTCGACGAAGAAGCGATTCAACGTGCGCTTCTATGTGATGGCGATGACTTTTCTCGTCTTCGACGTTGAAATCGTTTTCCTCTATCCGTGGGCTGTGACTTTTGCGCAACTCGAACCACGCAGCGCCGAGGCGATGCTCTTCTTCGCGCGCATCGCGTTCTTCGTCGGCACCAGCGTGATCGCGTACATCTACGCCTGGCGCAAAGGCGTCTTTCGCTGGGATTGATGGTGTGAGTGGGGCGAGCGGCGTGCGCACATCGGACGAGCGCGAGGATCCAGGTTGCGACAACATTCCGCCCAATGAGTGAAGTCATTCGACCAAGCGCGGCAAAGAGTAAGCGAACACGCTTGCGATCAGCGGGTGCGTCCACCATTCTCACATGGCTCGCGATTGGCTTCGTTGTTCAACATGCAGTTGGAATGTTGACGTCGCTCCTGTGTCTTGAGAACGAGACACACATTCTTGCATACAGCAGGTCGTTCGAGTGGTGGCCAGGGGGTAAATATAAATTTTGGGATGACCTTGATTGGCTTTTTGAATTGCCTCCCACCGACTATGGAATATATTATCCCGGGTTTCAACCTCCAATTGCGATTGAAAGCGCATGTGGGACGGTCGGCGTGTGGAGATGCCCTCAAGTGCGAAATCTTTGGGATCAGTGGGCATTCGTATCGCCGGTGACAGCAGTGAACCCAGCCGATGGTCCCAACGGTGACGGATGGGCTTCGCTTGCGATCTATGAGCAGTGGCGGCGATCGCCACCTGACGGTGCGGAATCACATCCCGATTCGGCCTATTACGCAGTGCATGCGTATCTGCGAGAAGGGAACATCATCACACTCGATCCTCCTTCGTGGGTCGCGCAGCCGACGTGTTCAACAGTTGCCGCCACCGGCGACGCACCCACGATTATGCAATTCAGTGCCGCATGGGGTCTGCCGTTTCGATCGGTGGTTCATCACGCAACGCTTCGATGGGTCTACGAGTTCACATTGCCAGAGCAGCATGCCATGGAGCGCTACCTCGATGCATGGGAACTTCTTGAGTATGACGGAATCCCACGAGGTGATCAACGATTGTTGTTTAACGCAGGTGTTGGGTGGAGACCAATCTGGAATGGCGGTCTTCTCAATGCGATCGTCTACGGCGGCGCCTTGTTCTTGATGTGGAAAATATTCGAGATGGTTCGTTTACCGAATCCCGCGAAGTGGAAACCGACCCACACAGGCTCAAAGGCAGTTCAAAGCCCGACTTCAATCCAGTGATTCATGATTCAGGCGCTTCAGGAATCCGTGTGGGTTGAAATCTGGGGAATTGGCCAGGATTCACCCACACGAAAGTCCGAAGCGTCGGTTTTTTACTCATCGTCACCTTTCCTTCGAAACTCGAAAGGCATCCGGCGCTCCAGCGGGCGCGATGAGCAGCAACTTTCCAACGCGCGCAGGCGTCACCGCAACTCCGTCTGAGACTCGCGAAATCGTGGGGAGTGGCGCCGCCTCTGGCCACGCAACGCGAAGTGGCTCAACGCCGCGCGTGCGAATTGTCGCGAGCAGCAGCGCGCCATCCGACCACATCATGTCGATCTCAACTCCACCGCGCGCGCGAATGCCGCGAACCGATCCGCGTGACCACTCCTTTGGAAGCGCTGGCAGCAATTCGATCACGTGGCCGCGCTCGTTGCCCGCGTCTGCGTCTGCGCCTGCGCCTTCACCAACTTCTCGGTGCGATTGCACGAGCATCTCTGCAACACCTGCCGCCGCGCCAAAGTTTCCATCAATCTGAAACGGCGGATGGTCGTCAAACAGATTCGGCAGCGTGCACTTGCTCAGGAGCATCTGCATGTGGTGCCACGCGTGCGCGCCATCCTTCAATCGCGCGAACATGCTGATGAGCCACGCGCGGCTCCATCCTGTATGCCCGCCGCCGTGTGCAAGCCGAAACTCGAGCGACTTTCGCGCGGCATCCATCAATGCGGGAGTCTCTTCAGCCGTGATTTGCCTTCCAGGATGCACGCCAAAGAGATGGCTCATGTGTCGATGCCCAGGCTCAGCTTCTTGCCACGCATCGGCCCACTCCATGATGCGACCATCCGCGCCGATTGGTGGCGGCTTGAGTTTCGTGAGCGCATCGGCCACTCGCACAACAACGGGGTCGTTCATCGCGTCAGGTCCCATCGCGCGCGCCTCTTCGATGAGATTCGCAAAGAGATCGTGGATGATCATCTGATCCATCGTGTTGCCCATGCCCGTGTCGGCGGTCGATCCATCCGGAAGTCGAAATGAATTTTCTGGCGACGAACTCGGACCACTCACCAACTTTCCACTCGCAGGGTCGACCGTGAGATAGTCAAGATAAAACTCAGCAGCACCACGCACGAGAGGAAACGCGCGCGTGCGCAAGAACGCGTCGTCGCGACTGAAGTCCCAGTGATCGTGCACTGTCTGCGTCATCCATCCACCACCGTGCGGCCAAAGTCCCCACACCGTGTGCGGCCCCGCGGGCAACGCAGCGCACCACGCATCGGTCACGTGATGTGCCATCCATCCCTTTGCTCCATACATCGTGCGCGCGACCTCTTTGCCGCGAAAGGCGAGTCGATCAAGAAAATCAATCAGTGGATCGACTGTCGGCGCGATATTGAGCACCTCGGCTGGCCAATAGTTCATCTGCAAATTGATGTTGATGTGATAGTCAGCGTTCCACGGCGCTTCGAGATCTTTGCACCAGATTCCCTGCAGATTTGCGGGTAATCCTCCGTGCGTGCTCGATGAGATGAGCAGCGCGCGCGCGTACTGCGTGTAGAGGGTGACGAGTCCGGGATCGCTTTCATTCGCATTCGCGCGCGCCCGTTGCACGCGCTCATCGGTGGGCAACTGCTCGGCCTCGACGTTGGGCGGTCCAAGTTCAATGTCGAAGCGATCGAAGAGTTCGCGCCACGCGACTTCGTGATCGCGGCGAATCTGACGTCGGTCGGTTGGAAGTGACGCGACAGTCGCTGCGAGAAGCGCATCGACGCTCGGTCGCGCGACGGGCGTGCCACTGCGAAGTGCTGCGAGTGCTGCGGCGCGCTGCTCTCCCACAAATGGAAAGTCTGTCGCCGCGACGACAATGACGTTGACCGCGTTGGCCGCACGCACAACGATGCCGTTGCCGTCGACCGCGAGCGATCCTCCTTCGAGTTCGACCCAAACATCACTGCCAAATTTCACGCCGATCGCCTCGTCGCGATCGGTCGCTCCCCTCATGTGGATCACACCCCGCTCGCCCTGCAACTCACTCGTTATCGACAGCGCGCAACCTTCACTCGACGGGGGGCGATCAAGTGTGATCTTGAGAAAGATTCCCTCGCGCTCGTCGCTCTCATGTCGAATGATGAGCGCATTGGCGGCGTGCGATGCGAAGACGGTGCGCACGAACTGTGCTTCTCGGTCGCGCCACGCGGTGACGGTCACACCTGTCGAAAGGTCGAGTCCGCGGCGGTAGTCGACTGCGTCGATTGAAAGCGGCGACTCGAGTCGAAGTTCGCCGAGTGTTTGATAGGAGTCGCCCGTCGTCTCGCGCATCATCGTTTGTCCCGCGAGCGTTTGCCCTTGATGCACGTGGCCATCGAAGAGTAACTCGCGTATGCGCGCGAGATCGCCCGCAGACTGGGGAATCGTCGCGCGATTGCCGTTGCCCTCCCACAGCGAATCTTCGTTGAGTTGAATTCGTTCGTCGCGAATGCCGCCGAAGATCATCGCGCCGAGCCGACCGTTGCCAACTGGAAGCGCTTGCGTCCACGCCTCTGCTGGCTTGCTGTACCAGAGCACCGCGCCTGGAGGAGCAACATCATCTGACGCGGTGACCGTGACACGCGGTAGTGCCGCCGCAGGCGCAGCCGTCTGCTGCGCCACGACCAACGCGATGAGTGCGAGTGCACTCATGCGTTACTCGGTCTTCGCAGCGCGCAACGTGACGTCAACGACGATCTCGTCTGTGCCGCGTTTGAGTTTCACCTTCACAACATCGCCGGGCTTCTGTTCGCGCAATCGTGCCATCAGATCTGCAGGACCCGTCAGCGCGCTCTCACCCCACCCGATCAAGAGGTCGCCCGTCAGAATGCCTGCATCCGACGCGCTCGTCTCAGCGCTGACTCCTTCAACTTTGACTCCCTCGACGTCGCTCTCTCCATAGCCTGGCATCACACCGAAGCGCACCTTCGCGCCAGTCGCCCGCCCGGGAGTCGCAGCATTCTCAGTCGATGCGAATTCAAGTTTCGCCGGTCGCGTGGCCAACATCTTGAGCAGCGCGTCGGTCAGCGCAACGACACGTGCCGCTCCTTGCGGGTTGACGGTGTAGCCGTGGTCGCTCGGTTTGTGATAGTCGTCATGCGTTCCTGTGAAGAGAAAAAGCACTGGAATTCCTGCGCGATAGAAGCTCGCGTGATCACTCGGACCCCGCCCCGATGGATCCGCACGA
This sequence comes from Singulisphaera sp. GP187, assembly GCA_945869475.1. GTDB lineage: Bacteria > Planctomycetota > Phycisphaerae > Phycisphaerales > SM1A02 > F1-60-MAGs104. Next base: position 91,962 of record CAMBOV010000007.1, read on the forward strand.
ATCGTCATGTCGGTCGCGTCAAAGACTGGGCGCAAGTCGTTCATGAAATCTTTCGCCGTGCCCGTGCCGCCGACCGAGAGCTCATCATTGCGCATGCGACCCACCATGTCGAGGTTGATCATCGCTTGCACTTGTTCATTCTTGAGCGTTGGATTCTTCGTCCAGAAATCGCTGCCGTCGAGACCAACTTCTTCAGCGCTGAATCCCATGAAGAGCACCGAGCGCATCTCGGCGGGCGCGTCATCGGATCGGTAGTAGGTCGAGAGTTGCTTCACCAAGCACAACATCGCAGCGGTGCCCGACGCGTTGTCGTCGGCACCAGGATGCAACTTTCCACGATTGGATGGATCGGCGCCGTAGAAACCGAATCCGACGTGGTCGTAGTGCGCGCCGATGATCACCCATTGGTCGGCCAGCGATCCCCTGCCTCGAAGCACTCCGCCCAAGTTGTGAGTTTGAATGACACCCTCGGTCAATTCTGTTTCGACGGTGAGCTTCACATCGTCGCGAAAAGCGAGCGGCTTCAACTCGCCCTTGTCGCAGAGCTTTCGAAGGTCCATCAGCGAGCGACCCTTCTCGTCGGCGGCGCGGATGAGTTCGTCTGCCGCTTGCGCAGACATTTGGATCACTGGCACGTCGAGCCGTCCACCGAATCGGCTTGTTTCGCTGTTCTCAAGGGTCGTGCGACCATCGCGTGCGCCAGGCGGATTCACCATGATGATCGCCGCTGGCTTGCGTGCGACAATGGCATTCATCTTGGGCGCAACTGCTGCCGATGGACTGAACCGTCGGTCTGCCCAGAGGCTGCGTCCTTCATCATCGAGTGGTTCGTAGCGCATGAACATCACGATGCGTCCCGAAAAATCTTCGGCACTCTCGCGAAACGATGTGTAGCCATCTTTGCCGTCGGTAATCGCGTATCCCGCGAACGAAATCGGCGCAGAGACTTTTCCAGATGCGCTGTTTCCGAGCACTGAATATCCCGCGCCTCGCTCGAGTGTTGTTGGTGGCGCAGTTCCATTCGCCCATGCTGCGCTCGCACTCACTAATTTTGGACCCGCCCCCGCGAGTTCGAACTGCTGACGCCAACTCGTCCACTCAGGATGCGTCGACGGTGACGATGGTGGAGGCGTTGCACCTTCAATGGACGCAGCGACGATGACCGATCCATCGCTCTTCGCTGAGTTGGCTGGATCAGCGACCGGCGCAGGAAACGCAGGCTCAAGACCCGACTGTTTGAAATAGAACTCGATGTACTCGCCCGCGAGCACACTTCCGCGCGAGGCTGGCACGCGACCCTCGAAAAACGGATTCGAAAGAGTGAGGACATGCTGATACCACTCGGTCGCGACGGGTCCGAGGTCCTCGAAGATGCCACGCAGATCAACGTCGGTGTGACCCTCGGTGTTCTCGGGGTTGTATGAATATGGATTGACACGACCTTCAATGATCTTCGACCCAGGCTTCGCTTCTGCGGAGGCGACTGCTGGTGCTGGCGCGACTGCTGGCGCAGGGGCGGCATCTTGGGCGTACGAGAGTGCGGTGAGAACCAACGCTGCGGCGCAGAAGGCGGCCGATGTGCGAACTCGAGTGGCTGCGATTGTCATTCGACCACTATAGGTTCTCGCCCTCGTTCCTATACTCGGTGAACCCATGCCCATGATCGAATCTTCACGTACCAATCCCGCTTCTTCAACTTCGCGCGGCCCGCTCGATCCATCCGATACGTTTGTGCGGCGGCACATCGGCATCGGCGAGAGCGACATCGCGTCCATGTTGAGTGAGATTGGATTCTCATCGCTCGACGCGCTTATCAACGAAACGATTCCGCCATCGATTCGATTGAAATCTGAACTCGTGATCGATGATCCAACAAACGTCGGCGCACTCGCTGAGCGTGGAGAGGCTGAGACTCTCGCCGCGGTGCGTTTGCTCGCACAACGCAACACCGTCAATCGCTCGTACATCGGCATGGGCTATGTCGACACGATCGTTCCGGGTGTGAACCTGCGCAACATTCTCGAGAATCCAGCGTGGTACACGGCCTACACGCCCTATCAAGCTGAAGTCGCGCAAGGACGACTCGAAGCGCTTCTGAATTTTCAGACGATGATCGCTGACCTCACTGGACTGCCCCTCGCGGGCGCGTCGCTTCTCGACGAAGGAACGGCTGCCGCCGAGGCGATGCACATGTGCCTCTCGATCGCCGGCGAACATCGAAAAAAGTTTTTCGTTGCAGAGGATTGCCATCCACAGACGATCGCAGTTGTTGAAACGCGCGCAAAATGGCTCGGCATCGAGATCGTCGTTGGAAACCCATTGAAGTTCGCGCCGACCGATGCGTTCTGCGGAGTGCTCGTGCAATATCCAACAACCGACGGACGCATCGAGTGCTACAAGTCGCTCGCGACTGCCTCGCACACTGCGGGCGCACTTCTCGTCGCGGCGTGCGATCCACTTTCACTGGTTGTTCTCGCACCGCCAGCATCATGGGGCGCCGACATCGCCATCGGAAGTTCGCAGCGCTTCGGAGTACCGATGGGATTCGGTGGACCGCATGCAGCATTTATCGCGACAAGTGACGCCTATGTGCGCAGGCTTCCTGGACGCATCATCGGCGTCTCGCGCGACGTGCATGGAAACCGCGCACTTCGCATGGCGATCCAGACGCGCGAACAACACATCAAGCGCGACCGAGCGACCTCAAACATCTGCACGGCGCAAGTTCTGCTCGCGGTGATGGCAGGTATGTACGGGGTCTATCACGGACCCGAGGGACTCACCACGATCGCGAAGCGCGTGCATGCACTCACGCTCACACTCGCACGCGGCTTGCGCGCGCTCGGACACGACTGCGGAACGGGTGCATTCTTCGACACGCTGCGCGTGACGCTAGGCGATCGACTCTCATCGAGCGATGTGCTCGCCGCGGCCGCGAGTCGTTCGATCAACCTTCGTACCTACAGCGATGGCACGCTCGGCATCACACTCGATGAAGCGACAACGCTCGCGCAGGTCGAGACGCTCGTGCATGTCTTCTCTGCATTCAAGCGACCACTCACCGCATCTGTTGATGGATCGCTCTCGTGCATCCCTGCGGCTTTCGCACGTACGACTCCCTTCATGCAGCACGAGGTGTTCAATCGCTATCACAGTGAGCATGAGATGTTGCGCTATATCAATCGACTCGCATCGAAAGACCTCAGCCTCGTGCATTCGATGATCACACTGGGCTCGTGCACGATGAAGTTGAATGCGACGAGTGAGATGATCCCAGTGACCTGGCCAGAGTTCGGGCAGATCCATCCCTTTGCTCCGCGCGATCAGTGGCAGGGATACGCCGAGATCTTTCGCACGCTCGAGAATTGGCTCTGTGAACTCACGGGTTTCACAGGCATGAGCTTGCAGCCGAATGCTGGATCGCAAGGCGAATACGCGGGATTGCTGGTGATTCGCGCGTATCACGAGCATCGAGGCGAGGCACATCGCGACGTCTGTTTGATTCCGACCTCGGCGCACGGAACGAATCCGGCCACCGCCGTTGTTGCGGGCATGAAGGTTGTTGCAGTTGCGTGCGACAGCGATGGCAACATCGATCTCGCTGACCTCGACGCGAAGGCAAAGTTGCACGCGACAACTCTGTGCGCGTGCATGATCACCTATCCATCGACACACGGCGTCTTCGAAGAGACGATTAAAGAGGCATGTGCGATCATCCATCGCAACGGCGGTCAGGTCTATATGGATGGCGCCAACATGAACGCGCAGGTCGGGCTCACGAGCCCCGGCAACATCGGCGCGGATGTCTGCCATCTCAATCTTCACAAGACTTTCTGCATTCCACACGGCGGTGGCGGTCCAGGCATGGGACCCATCGGCGTCGCATCGCACTTGAAAGATTTCTTGCCGGGCCATCCTGTGATGCGACCCGATTCGGCTGGTCGTCATGCAATTGGACCGATCTCCGCCGCGCCCTATGGCAGCGCGTCGATCCTGTTGATCTCGTGGATGTACATCTCGATGATGGGCGCCAAGGGATTGCGCCACGCGACTGAGATTGCGATTCTCAACGCCAACTACATGGCCGCGCGCCTCAAGAATCATTACGACGTCCTCTACACCAACGCGCACGGGCGATGTGCGCATGAATTCATCTTGGATTTTCGCGGTTTCGAGAAGAGCGCCGGCATCAAGATCGACGATGTTGCAAAGCGCATGATGGACTATGGATTCCACGCGCCGACGATGAGTTGGCCGGTCGCTGGCACCTTGATGATCGAGCCCACCGAGTCAGAATCGAAGGCCGAACTCGATCGATTCTGCGATGCGCTCATCGCGATTCGCGGCGAGATTCGCGCAATCGAAACGGGAGCGAGCGATCGCGCAGACAATCCACTCAAGCACGCGCCGCATACTGTTGCGGCCGTGAGCAGTGACAGTTGGGCGCACAGTTATTCGCGCGAGCAGGCGGCTTTTCCAGCACCGTGGCTCAAGGCGTACAAGTTCTGGCCTGCGGTCGGTCGCGTTGACAATCCATACGGCGATCGAAACCTCGTCTGCACCTGCGACGGGATGAGCGCGTACTCCTGAGTCGATCGCGCGTCGGACGCGCGCGCGTCTCCTACCCCTTGCGAAACAGCACGACGTTTTCGGCTGGAGTTTCGCACGTCCATCCGTGCTGCGCAGCGACGACGCGCATCGTGAACTCTCGGTAGAACGTCACGTGCGTCGGATCGCGCCGGTAGTACCACTGCTCGAATCGCGCGTCATCTGTTTGCAGCGTCGTCATCACGGCGAGGAGTCCACCCGGTCGCAGCAGTGAGCCGAGTCGCGCGAACTCAACGCGTGGTTGATGAAAGTGCTCGAAGACTTCGGTGCACGTGATGAAATCGTACGTGCCTTCGAGTGCGCGCTCGTCACGGTGAAAGAATGGATCCCACAACTTCACCGTGTGACCCGCCTCTGTGAGCATCATCGCAAGGAGCGGCCCAGGACCGCACCCGTAGTCGAGTCCCTGCTGCGCTGGTGGCATGCGAGCGATCAGCGGTGCCGCGAGTCGATCGAGAAAGGTGCGGTAGCGGCCGTCACTCGCATCGTTCTGGTGTGTCTCATACCGCGCGCGCTCACCAAGGGCTGCGAGAAAATGCGCCTCATCGAGCAGCGTCGCATGGCAGGTCGCGCACCGCCAATACGTTTTCTCGTCGATCACTGCGAAGAGCGAGAGCGCAGACGCGCCGCAGACGCGACAGGGCGAGAGCGTCTGCGACTCCCCTGACGGGCTCACGTGCGCGTCACCGTCACGACCGTCAAGTCATCGTGGCGATTACCTCGCGTGAATTTTTTGACAGCTGCGACGAGTGCCTGCACGAGCGGTGCCTCTTCGCCACTGCGCGCGCCAGATGCGCCAGTCCGAGCCGCACGCACCGCTGCGATCGCGCGCTCGGGTCCAAACATGTTTTCAACGTCATCGTCGCTGACCATCGCCTCGGTCACTCCGTCGGTGAAGAGCACGAGACTCTCGCCCTGACCGAGCGTGAGCGATCCAGTGGTCCATGATTCATTTTGTTGAATGCCAAGCACGGTGCCAGTTGCAGGCATGACCTCGCGCACCGATCCATCAAGTGCCACCAACAATGGCAGTGGATGCCCCGCATTCGAATAGCGAATCACTCCGGTGGTCGTGTTGATGTAAAGCAGGATTCCCGTCGTAAATTTTGTCGCGGGCGCTTGCGCGATGAGGTCGCGGTTGATCATCTCGCACGTATCGCTCGGCTCGCTCGCCTCCATCGCCGTCGTGCGAAGGAGTGTGCGACTGACCGCCATCATCATCGCGGCGGCCATCCCCTTGCCGCAGACATCGGCGATCATCACGACGATCGTGCCATCGGCGCGCGCGAACCAATCGAAGAAGTCTCCAGCGATCTCGCCCGCGGGCTCGCTGTAGCCGGTGAGCAGTAGTCCAGAAAACTCGTTCGTCGAGCGCATGTTTTCTTGCTCATCCTCACGTGAACTCGCAGGCAAGAGCAATCGCTGAATCGCCCGCGCAGCGCCAACTTGTGCCTCAACCGCGAGTCGTTTCGCCGTGGCGCTCTCACGCTCGGTGATCGCTGACTGCAGCGCATCTCCCATACGGTTGAACGCGCGAGAGAGCGCTCCGATTTCATCGCGCCGATTCGTCGCTGGTGCACGCGCCGAGAGATCGCCACGTCCAAAGTGGGCGAGCGCTGCGATGACTGAGCGAAGTGGTTTCACGACGGCGCTTGCTCCAAACCAGACGACTGTGAGTGCGACGAGCACTCCGAGCAGCACGACCCCTGGACCAAACGCGATCGCGCGCAACACTTCGGGCACCACCGTTGCCTCTGGAAAGAATCCAACGAAGATCCATCCCGTTGTGGGCATCGTGACGAACACCATGCGCGTGCCGTCGAGTGAATATGCGTTGCTGCTTCCTGTTCGCGCGAAGGCCGCGCCTCCGCCACGAAAGGCGACCGCCGCGGTGAGCACAGCATGTTCGAACGTGCTCTCATCGAACGCTTCGAAGCCCTTCAGCAGCGCCGAGGACTTTGGAAATGAAACGAACTGGTCCTTCGTCGAGACGATCGCGAACGCGCTCGAGTTTCCGCTCGATGCTTTCAACCACCGGCGAATCTCTCGCAGCGAGATATCGGCCGTCGCGACCGCTGCGGGAAATCCATCGTGCGCCGCGACCGCCTGCGTGAAGGTCACCATCAGAATGTCGCCACCACCCTCATCGAAGTAGGGCTCTGTCCAAAAACCTCTTGGATGGCTCGCCCCTTCGAGAAACCACGGTTGCTCTTCGTACTTCTGCGTGAGCGCGATGTCCCACTCACGAAATGGTTCGTGGGAAGTGTGTGGGTTCGCATCCGACGCGGTCGAGAGTGTTCGACAGACATACGGCGCGTATCCGGCCGCCCCAGTCGCTGACGTTCCAGGAGTGAACGCGAGTGCCGCACCAAAGATAAATGGATTGCTCACAAGATCATCACGAAGGAACTGCATGATGCGCGCCTGTGACGCTGAAGCTTGGAGGGGCGTGAGCAATGGTCCAGTCCATGCGAGCACTGCGACACGAGAATCGACCGCCTGACTCACCCGTTGAAACTCGCCGTCGAATCGCATGCTCGATGCAAGAACGTCAGCGAGAGTCTCTTTGCGCAGCGAGTCGATGAGCAATTCGCGCTGCGTGTCGAATTGCACAGCGATCACGACACAGAATGTGACGAGCAGTGGCGCGCCGATCATCGCGACGAGCCGGCGTCGCAACGTCCACCGCGGATTAGTGTCTTCGCCTAGATGATCCATGTGGAAAAGAGGGTCGCAAGCCCGAGAAAGATGAAGAAACTCATGCTGTCGGTCACCATCGTCAAGAAAATCGTCGACGCTGTTGCGGGATCAAATCCCAAGCGACGCACGATGAGTGGCATCGCACTGCCTGTGCCACATCCGATCATGAGTGTGATCGTCATGCTCAACGCGACGACGAGTCCGAGGTGCCAGGTACCGCCAGTGCTCATCTTGATGCCGGCGACGACTGCGCCCACTGCGATTCCGCAGAGCAGTCCATTGAGCACTCCAACGGTCAACTCGCGACGAATGTGACCGAGCGAGCGCTGCGGACGAATGTGGTCGAGCACGATTCCTCGCAAGGTGACGGCGAGCGATTGCTGCCCGGCGTTGCCAGATTGATTCGCGATCAACGGCATCAACACCGCGAGCAATGCGATCTCAGTGATGAGGCTCTCGAATTGCAGCACGACCATCGCGGCGACTGCGCTCGTGAACAGATTGACAACCAGCCACGGAAACCGTCCACGCATTTTCTGCGCGACGCTCGAATAGACACCCTCTTCTTTTCCTGCACCCACCATCCGCTGGGCATCCTCTGTGCCTTCAGCGCGGATGATGTCGATCACGTCGTCGACGGTCACGATGCCGAGCAGTCGCTGATCCTTGTCGACGACTGGCAACTCGAGATAGTCGTACCGTTCAAACTCGCGTGCGAGAAGTTCGCGATCAATTTCTGGGTGCACCGCATCGATTCGCCGCTCGCAGATCTCGCCGATGCAATCGGTCGCGCGCGAGACGAGAAGTTTGCGAAGTCCGATGACTCCTTTGAGCCGTCCCTTGCGGTCGGTGACGAATGCCTGCTGCGCGCTCTCGATGGGCTCGCCTCGGCGAATGTGTTCAATCGCTTCGACAACCGTCTCATGCTCACGCACCGAGAGGTACTGCGTCGTCATAATTCCACCCGCAGACTCTCGTGGATAGACCAGCAACTCACGCACGCGCAGAGCCGGGCCCGTCGCCATCGCCGCGAGCAATCGATCGCGGTCTTTTCTGGGGAGCGCCTGTAACAAATCGGTCGCGTCGTCGGGCGCCATCTCGCCGAGCACTCGACCCGCATATGCAGGATCCTCTTCAATGAGATCTTCGATCACGCTCACCGCGAGTGGTGTCGCCATGTGGCTCAGCGCATCGGCGGCCGCGTCGATTTCCATCTCGCCCAGCACGTCGGAAGCCTCTTCTTGTGGAAGCGTCTCGAGCGTCTCAGCGGCGTCCGGCGCATCCTGCTGTTCAACAGCGTCTGCGAGTGCCGCGATGGGAGCGTCATCTTCGATGAGCGTGTCAACGCGAACATCTGCTGCCGTATCAACAAGTGGATCGCTCAGCTGCGTTGGTTCGAGCCCGTGTTCAGCGTGCCCATCGCGCGCGTGGTCGTCGTCACGCTCGTTGTCGTTGGGCGCGCTCATCAATGTCCCTCGAGCGCATCGACACTGTCCCACTGCCAGAGCACACGATTGCCGTGCTCCCATCCAAAGATGCTGACAGAGCCGGCCTTGAGGCCGAAGCTGCGACCGCGCGAGGCGGGCAACTGCAGCCACATCGCTGCCAACATTCGACTCATGTGGCCATGCGAAAACAACAGCACATTTCCCTCAGTCGCGATGCACCGTGTCAGCACCGCCTGCGCGCGTCTCGCAACACTCGCGATCGTCTCGCCACCTGGGCAGCCATTGCTCCACAGATCCCACTGAGGATGAGTGACCGCGATCTGCGCACTGGTGAGTCCTTCGAAGTTGCCGTAATCCCATTCAAGCAGATTGCTGTCGGGTTGCGTCGTCGCGCCGAATCCACACCGACGCGCCGTTTCCATCGCACGCTTGAGTGGACTCGAAAGCACGAGTGCAAAGGACTGGCCGATCACTCGCGTCGCGAGCGCGTCAGCCTTCGCTTCACCTGCGGCAGTGAGGTCGATGTCGGTGCGGCCAGTGTGTCGACCATCGCGACTCCACGCAGTCTCTGCGTGACGAATGAGCCAGATTTGTTGAGCGCGCGCTGGCATGTGAGTGCTCGTGACAATACCTTGGCGCGCGTCCTCGCGTCAGGCGAGAATCTCATCATGGATACCCCCGCTCTACCGCTCGTTCACATCACATGCACTGGCGGCGTTTGCACGATCACGCTCGATGATCCGAGTCGACGAAATGCGCTTGGAACTGCACTGTTTGAGCAATTCGAACACGCACTCGCACAGGCGCATGAAACTGCGAATCGTGGCGAGATCATCGTGGTCGTGATTCGTGCGACGGGCCGCGCCTTCTGCAGTGGATTCGACCTCGCCCAGTGCGTGCAGAATCACGAAACCCTCGCGCAGTTTGTGCGGCGACTCGCGGCGATCACGCGCGTGATTCGCGAGATGCCAGCGATCGTCGTCGCTCAGGTGCAAGGTGCCGCACTTGCTGGTGGATGCGCGATCGTCGCTGCATGCGACATCGTCTGCGCGAGTGAACAAGCGACGTTTGGGTATCCAGTGCACCGCATCGGAATCTCGCCTGCCGTGAGCCTGCCCACGTTGATGGCAACAGTCGGATGCGGTGGCGCACGAACTCTCACCCTCTCTGGTGAGATCGTCGATGCAAGGCGCGCCAAAGAACTGGGACTCGTCTTCACGCTTTCGCCCGACGCCGACATGCTCGACGCGAGTGTCGCGGCGCTCGCGCGCGAGTTGTCCGCCAAGCCACCAGCGGCACTGCGCGCAACGAAGGCGTGGCTCAATCACGTTGATGGCACGCACTCGAGTCAATCGCTCGGCTCACGCGCGCATGATGTGACTGAAGCAACGGCCGCGCTCGCCGCAACGGATGAATCGCGACTGCTGCTCGCTCACTTTTGGAATCGCCGCAAAGGCACAGACTGAGCGCAGACTGAGTCGGTTTGCGTACCCTTCTCGATATGGACAGACTCGTTCATCTCTCGATCGACAACGGATGCGCGACGATCACACTGCGACGCGCCGACGCACGCAACGCGCTGAGTTTTGAGTTGATTCACGCTCTCGCGAGCACGATCGCCCAGGTCAGCGCGCACATCACGCGCGCGCCCGATGAGGTTCGCGTGGTCGTCCTCGCAGGCGAGGGAAAGTCATTCTGTGCTGGGATGGATCTCAAAGCGGTGCTGCACGATCCAGTGAAGATGGGCGGCATGTTGCAACAACTTTCGATGTCGCTGCTCGCACTGCGACAACTTGCAGTGCCGACCATCGCGCGAGTGCAGGGCGCAGCGATCGGCGGAGGATGCGGACTCGTCGTCATCTGCGACTTTGCGGTGACCCATCCAGAGGCGAAGCTCGGCTATCCCGAGGTTGATCTTGGCGTCTGTCCTGCAGTCGTCGCTCCGTGGCTCGTGAAGAAAATCGGCGCAGGTCCCGCGCGCGCAATGCTGTTGATGGGGGCAACGATGCGCGGAGATGAGGCGCTCTCCCGCGGGCTCGTCACCCACTGCGTCGCAAGCGACCAACTCGAAACCGCGACCGCGCAACTCGTCGCTCGACTCATCACAGGTGGTCAATACGCGCTCGCCTGCACAAAGCGCATGCTGAATGAACTCGATGGATCGAACGACGCGCGCGTCGCCCGTGACGCCGCCGAACTCTCAGCCAAAGTCATCGCATCACCCGAGGCGCAAGCGCAACTCGCGCGCCATTTTCAAACTGTTCCAACGCCACCCGCAAGGTAATCATGCTTCCAGTTGAAACGACCGTTGATGGCATCGCCATCCTCTCACTGACTGCCAACCCATCGAAACCGCGCGGCGGAGTCGTTGTCTTAGATTCGTGGCTCATCGCCCAGATCACCGAGACACTCGACGCGGTCGCTGCGACGAACCCCACTGGTGTCGTCGTGCGCTCAGCGAGCGAACGTGTCTTTGTTGCAGGCGCTGACCTCGCAGAGATCGATGCGCTCACGGACTCGGCGCTGCATCTCTATCTCGAGCAGGGTGCGGATGCATTCGCGCGCCTGTATGAGATCGAGTGTCCGACGGTTGCGGTCATTCACCGCGCCGCACTCGGCGGTGGACTCGAACTTGCGATGCACTGCGATGCAATCATCGGCGTGATTCCTGCGGCGGGCGAAAAACCCTGGCGCATCGGGCTTCCAGAGTGCTCGCTTGGAATCTGCCCTGGATGGGGTGGCACGCAAATGTTGCCCGCGCGAATTGATCCGGTCGACGCGATCATTCAGACCGCAACGGGACGCACCAACTCCGTCACTGAGATTCCCGCTGGACTCTTCGACGAGAGCGCGCCGTCGATTGTGCAAGCGCTCATGCAAGCGATCGCTTGGCTGAAGTGCCATCCACGAACTTCGGGGCTCAGCACTCCACGCACACTTTCGCGTGCGACCGATGGCGTCATCTCTGCCGCGCTGACCCGCGCGCACAAAGAGATCGCCTCGACCCCTGCGGCCGATGCCGTGCTCGACTGTGTTGCCATCGGAGCGAGCGAGGGATGGGCGCGCGCGATCGCCGCTGAACGCATGCACCTCGTCGCGCTGCGCCACACGCCGCAGGCACGCGAGAAGTTGGCTCAATTTCTCAAACCCGCCTCTTAGTTCTTTGATGGCGGTCGCGGTGTCGTTGCCTGTATCTTGCGAAACTCAATGAGCACCACCAATATTGCTGACAGCCTGAAGAATGTCTCGGACAAAGACCGCAAGCAGATCGAGGCTGCACAGGAGATGCTCGGTCCAGATCCCGCGACGATGGGTGCGGTGAAGAATTTCTTCTGGGGCAACTTTCGCGAAGATCTTCTCTTTCCATACCCCGTGACCGCGCGCGAAGAGACCGTGCGGTGTGACGCGCTTCTCGCGAAGCTCGATCAGTATCTGCTCGCTGAACATCCAACGCACGAGATCGACCAAGATCAACACATCCCCGACTGGGTCATCACCCGCCTCTTCGACATTGGCGTGCTCGGCATGACGATCTCGGTGCAACACGGCGGAGGCGGCTTCGGCATCACCAGCTACAACCGAGTGCTCGAACGCATCGGCCGCGCCTGCGGATCGACCGCCGTGCTCGTCTCGGCCCATCAATCCATTGGATGCCGCGCACTGATGTTGTTCGGCAACGAGATGCAGAAGGCGAAGTACCTGCCGCGCATGGCGACCAACACGCTGAGCGCATTCTGCTTGAGCGAACCAAACGTCGGTTGCGACGCGGGCGGTCAAGAGACTCACTGCGAAGTGAGCGAGGATGGCACCCACTACATCCTCAACGGCGAAAAGAAATGGGCGACCTCAGCGGCGCTGAGTGGACTCTTCACCGTGATGTGCAAACAGAAGATCACCGATCCAAAGACCGGCAAGACAAAGGATGGCGTCACGGCGCTGATCTGCACGCCAGATATGCCGGGCATCGAGATTTTCAGTCGTAACCGCGCGAAGTGCGGCATTCGCGGCACGTGGCAGGCGCGCATTCGGCTCACCAACGTCAAGGTTCCGCGCGAAAACTTGCTCTCGAAAGAGGGCCGCGGACTCATCGTCGCGCTGACCTGCTTGAACTACGGTCGTTGCACGTTGTCAGCAGGCATGATCGGGGGCGCGAAGTATTCCTTCGAACAAGCGACGAAGTGGGCGAAGTACCGCTTTCAATTCGACCGCAACCTCGGCGAATTCGACCTCGTGAAAGAGCGCCTCGCCCGCAGTGCGGCGTACGTCTACGCGATGGACGCGATGCTTTATATGACCACTGGCTTTCTCGACCGCAACGATGAAGACATCATGCTCGAGACAGCGATGTGCAAGGTCTTCTGCAGCGAATATGGATACCGAACCGTCGACGATGCGATGCAGATTCTTGGTGGCGAGTCGTACATGACCGAAAACAATGTCGAACGCATCTGGCGCGATTCGCGCATCAACACAATCGTTGAAGGCGCGAACGAAGTCATGCACTCCTTCATCTTCGCCTATGGATCGAAGCAACTCGGCGAGTGGATGCTGCAAGTCAAGGCGAAGCCATTCAAGCAACTCGGTGCCGCAGCGCGCATCGGAGGCGAACTCTTTCTCGGTATGCGACGATCGGTTCCGCGCTTCGAGAACATCCATCCAAAGCTTCAGCGTTACGCACAAGAATTGATGTTTCGCATTCGTGACCACTCGTACAACGTGAAGATGATGTTCAAGGAACACGAAGAGGGTCTGATCACCAACCAATTCATCCAGGCGCGTCTCTCGAACTCTGCCCTCTGGATTCACGCAATCGCATGCACCCTGAGCAAGTGCGACTCGCGACTTCGTGGCGGTCTCACGGGCAAAGAGCTCGCTCACGAAATGTTTGTCGTCGATCACCTCTGCACGCTCGCGAACGCCAACATCGACGAGGCGGTGCGCGGACTTCGCTGGAACATCGACGCCAACGCGCGCAGCTGCGCCGACTCGGTGCTTGAACAGGCTGATTCTCTGAGCAACGCGCACTATTCGATTCCTGAACGAACTCCGATTATGGCGGCGCGCGGTACTGGCCATCCCATCCCGACACACGGGATCAAACAGTTCGGCTCTGGCAGCACGTTCTCGGGCGCGAAAATCTGACCGCACCGACGTGGTCGCACCGACGAGTCGTTCGATTTGGTCTGACCGCCTCGCTCGTATAGCCTTCGCCCTTGCGATTTCTAGCCTCGTTGATCGTTCACTCTCGTTTCACTCACCTCTTACTCACCGATGGAGTTCTCAATGCAGGTTCTCGAAAGCATGGTCAATCACGGTCATGAACGCATCTCTTTTCTCAATGATCCATCGACGGGGCTTCGCGCTGTCATCGCGATTCACTCGACCGTGCTCGGCAACGCGCTCGGTGGCACCCGCCGCTTTCACTACGTCTCTGAGAGCGACGCGCTCTTTGACGTGCTGCGCCTCTCTGAGGGAATGACGTACAAGGCCGCCGCTGCAGATCTCGCGCTCGGCGGTGGAAAGAGCATCATCTTGCTTCCACGCGCGGGCGAACAACCCACCGAAGCCCAGGGTCGCGCGATGGGTCGATTCGTTGAGAGCCACGGCGGCAGCTACATCGCAGCAGAAGACGTCGGTGTGAGTCCACAATTCTGCGATTGGATGGCACAAGAATGTCGTCACATCATGGGCGGAGAAGCGGTCTCACACGGAGGCGATCCAAGCCCATGGACCGCTCTTGGATGCTTCAACTCAATGAAGGCGTGCTTGCGCCAACTCGGCCGCAAGGTCGATTTCTCGAATCTCTCAGTCGGTGTTCAAGGATGCGGTGCAACCGGCTACAAGTTGGCGAAACTGCTTCGTGCAGCGGGTGCTGCGGTGATGGTGACCGATGTGCATGTGCCATCGATGAAGCGCGCCGTCGAAGAACTCGGATGCGTCGCGTTGGGAAACGATCGCAACCTCTTCACTGAGAAACTCGACATGATCGCTCCATGCGCGATGGGTGGAATGCTCGATCACAACACGATCTCGAATCTGCACTGCGAAATCATCTGCGGAACGGCAAACAATCAGTTGCTCAATCCAACTGAGGATGGCGCACTTCTCAAGCAACGTGGCATCCTCTATTCGCCTGATTTCATCGCGAACGCTGGCGGACTCATTCGCCTCGGTGGCCTTCACTTGGGCATGACCGAACAGGTCATCGACCAGAAGGTCGCCGCGATCGAAGAGACGACGCTCACCGTTCTGCGCGAGTCGGTCAACGCAGCGAGTACGTCGGATGCGGCGATCTCATATGCGCGACGACGAATCGACGCGGCGAGACAGCGCAAGGTGGCGCAGATGGCTAGCACGCGTTGAGGCGTTGGTTCACGCCTGGATGCTGTGCGGTTGCAATCGCTTTCATCCTTGCGGCAACCGTCGTGTTCTGGCGCTCGTGTAGTTCGATCACATCGATTGTCGACACCGCGGTCAGCAGGGTGACGGGTGCGTTTGGCGTTCAACAGACGATTTCAACCACGCTCGTCAACGCGATCGGTGAGTTGCAACCACAGGGTGGATTGGTCGTCGGATGGCGCGAGATCAACACGCACATCGAACGCAACAACGAGAGCGCGATCCGAGCATTGGGATACGCCATTCCACTAGGAAGCGTGCGCATCACCCTCGATATCACTGGAAATCGGGCGCAGTACATCATTCCCGCCGATGGCACATGGAGCGCTGAAAGCGTCGGCGACCTCATCGTCGTGACTGCGCCGCCGCCGATGGTGAATGACAAAGTCGTCGAGGTGCAGTCCGACCCGTCGAAGGTGCGCGTCATGATCGACAACGACTGGGCCGAGCATTTGATTCCGAGCGGTGGCGATATTGATGAGGCAAAGCGCGCGATTCGCGCGAGTGTGATTGAGACAGCGTCGAGCAGAGTCGCCCTTGCAGAGGTGCGCATCGAGGCGCGACGTGTTGTCGAGAAATTCTGTCAGGCGCTCTTCTCGCAGAGTTCGGGCCGTGATGATCGCGTGCTTGTGCGCTTCACCGATGAAGTTTCTGTGGGCAGTGCGAACGATTCGCCCAAGTAGTTTCAAGTGATCTCCAGATGAGTTCCAGATGATTCCCAGCACGATCCCATGCTCGACTGATCTGCCCTACCCCTCGCAGCGGCAACCCGTCTTCGGTCGCGAGATGGTCGCGACGAGTCAACCACTCGCCGCACACGTTGGGCTCGAAATGCTGCGGCGCGGCGGATCGGCCGTCGACGCAGCGATCGCGACTGCGGCGGCGTTGACGGTGATCGAGCCAACAACCAACGGACTTGGCGGTGACGCCTTCGCACTCATTTGGGATGGCGCACATCTTCACGGCGCCAACGGAAGTGGACGCTCCCCCGCCGCTTTGACGCGCGAACATATTTCGGGCAGCGCGATGCCGACCGATGGCTGGCTTCCCGTGACCGTGCCCGGACAGATCGCACTCTGGGCTGATCTCTCGAAGAAGTTTGGACGGTTGCCCTTCGCTGATCTTCTCGCGCCGGCAGTTGAGTACGCGCGTAACGGATTTCTCGTCGCTCCGCTCACCGCAAATCTCTGGCAACGCGCCGCTGCGGTCTATGCGACGCGAAGTAATACTGCGGAATGGTCGAAAACATTTCTCAAGGATGGCGCCTCGCCAGAAGCGGGCACGCGCATGGTGCTTCCCAACCACGCGCGCACACTTGAGCTGATCGCGCAGAGCGACGGTCGCGCGATGTATGAAGGTGAACTCGCTGCCGCGATCGACGCCGCATCGCGAAGCGAAGGTGGACACCTGCGAGCGAGCGACCTTGCATCCCACCGCAGTGAATTTTCGCCTGTGATCTCGCAGAATTACAGGGGCTTTCGAGCACACGAGATCGCTCCAAACGGGCAAGGTATCGCCGCACTCATCGCGCTTGCGATCCTCGAGCACTTCGACATCGGTGCGCTCTCGCCCGACTGTCCTGACACGATTCACATCTCGATCGAGGCGATCAAACTCGGATTCGCCGACGCGCACGCGCACGTCGCTGATCCAGCGCACATGCGCATCACCACTGCTGAGTTGCTTGCGCCTGAGCGAATCACAGCACTCGCCGCGCGCGTCGATCGCTCGCGCGCTCAAGATTTCAGCAGTCGCACGCCTCGCCCAGGCGGCACGGTCTACCTCTGCGCGGCAGACTCGCGCGGCATGATGGTCTCGTTCATTCAGAGCAACTACATGGGCTTTGGATCGGGCGTCGTCATTCCAAACACCGGCATCGCGATGCAGAATCGCGGCGCGTGTTTCAATCTCGAGGCGGGTCATCCAAACTGTGTTGCGAGTGGAAAGCGCCCCTATCACACGATCATCCCTGGATTCGTCACCCGTCGCACCGCCACCGGCGAAACTCCTGCGATGGCGTTCGGCGTCATGGGTGGATTCATGCAACCGCAAGGTCACACGCAAGTCATCACACGGATGATTGATCACGCGCAGAATGCGCAGGCGGCGCTCGATGCGCCGCGCTGGCAGTGGATGCGCGAGAAACGAATCCAACTCGAACCTGGCTTTCCTGCCGAAACCGTCGCGACACTCGAATCGCGCGGGCATGAACTTTCGATCGCGGCTGAGCGCTCTGTCAGCTTTGGGCGCGGCCAAGCGATCGTTTCGCTCACCGATGGATGGATGGGTGCGAGCGATAGTCGCGCCGATGGACTCGTTGCTGCGCGATAGGGTCAGAAGCCCATCGCCGCTACACTTTTTCGATGCCAATCAAGAGCATTCTGAAACTAGAGATCGAACACGTTTCGATTCTCGACGAGCATGGAAACTACGACGAGAAACTCGGCGCGGGTCTGATTCCAGACGCCGATCTGGTCAAGCTCTACGAGGCGATGTCTTCGTGCCGTTACCTCGACGAGATCGCGTTCAAGTTGCAGCGCTCGGGTCGCATGGGCACCTATCCACAGAACATGGGACAGGAGGCGACCAGCCTCGCCGCCGCATACGTGCTCAACAAAGATGATTGGCTCGTCACCTGCTACCGCGAAAACTGCGGACTCTTCTGGCGCGGCGTTCCGATGGAATCGATCCTGTTGCACTGGATGGGTGATGAGCGTGGCAACGCGATGCCGCGCGAACATTTCGCAACTCCAATCGCTGTGCCAATCGGCACGCAGATGTTGCACGCGGCGGGGCTCGCGTGGGCGTCAAAGTATCGCGGCGAGAAGCAGATTGCCTGCACCTTCTTTGGGGATGGCGCCACCAGCGAGGGCGACTTTCACGAAGCTGCGAACTTCGCGGCGAACCTCGATCTTCCGGTAGTCTTCTGCTGTCAGAACAATTTCTGGGCGATCAGCGTTCCAGGAAAGATTCAGTGCAGCGCACCGACGGTTGCGCAGCGCGGCATCGCGTATGGAATGCCTGTGGTTCAAGTCGATGGCAATGACATCTTTGCTTGCGCCTACGCCGTAAAGCAAGCCGCTGCTCGTGCCCGCGATGAGTCGCGGCCAACCTTTATCGAGATGGTGACCTATCGACTCGGCGATCACACGACTGCCGATGATGCGCGGCGATATCGCGATCAGGCAGAGGTCGATGTGTGGAAGGAGCGCGATCCACTTCTGCGGACACGCATGCTGCTCGAGCGAAAGCGACTCTGGGATTCAACAAAGCAAGAGACGATGCAAGCACGCATCGAGATCGAGGTCGCGGCAGCCGTTGCACGCGCCGAAGAGATCGTCGCACCTCAAGTCTCGGATGTCTTCAACTACACATTCGCTGAAATCTCTGCCGACCTCGCTCACCAGCGCGACACGATGCAGACGCACTCGCTCGCATCCGACACTCCCGTCGCGGCGAAAGGACACTGACCCATGGCAAATCTCAACCTTGTTCAAGCGATCAACCTCGCACTCATCCAAGAAATGGAACGCGATGAGCGCGTGCTGCTGCTCGGCGAAGATGTCGGCATCAACGGTGGCGTCTTTCGAGTGACTGAAGGATTGCACAAACGATTCGGCGCGCGCCGCGTCGTCGACACTCCGCTTGCAGAGAGCGGGATCATCGGCACCTCGATCGGTCTGGCGATGGCAGGACTGCGACCGATTCCCGAGATTCAGTTCGATGGATTCCTCGGACCGGCCTACGACCAAATTTGCAGTCACGCCGCGCGCATGCGCACGCGAACACGTGGAGCGTGCACAGTTCCACTCACGATTCGCGTGCCGGTCGGTGGCGGAATCCACGCGCCTGAGTTGCACAGCGATTCGCCCGAGACGATTTACTCGCATCAACCTGGACTCAAGGTCGTGATGCCGAGTTCTCCCTATGACGCGAAGGGTTTGCTCATCAGCGCGATTCGCGATCCTGACCCTGTCATTTTCTTCGAGCCGAAACGAATCTATCGCGCATATCGCGAAGAAGTTCCAGAGGACGAGTACACCATTCCAATCGGCAAGGCGCGCGTGGTCTGTGAGGGCACTGACCTCACGGTCATCAGTTGGGGAGCGAGTGTCTTGCAGTGCATGGAGAGCATTGAGAAGTCATCGCGCTCGGTCGAACTCATCGATCTGCGGACGATCTATCCAATGGATCTCGATGCAATCGAGACGAGCGTCAAGAAAACGGGGCGTTGCGTTGTTGTGCATGAGGCGCCCCGCACCGGCGGCATGGGTGCCGAAGTTGCCGCGCAGATCATGGAACGGTGCTTCTTGTATCTCGAGGCGCCCGTGCAGCGCGTGACTGGATTCGACACGATCATGCCCTACTACAAGTTGGAATTGAACTACATGCCAGATGCCGCGCGCATCTCTGGCGCGATCGACGCGGCGCTTTCCTACTGATCGAACCATTTCCAAGCGAAGGCATATCCTGATCCCATGGCTGGACTCAAACAACCCGCAGACAAGAGCCACTTTCTTCTTCCCGACTTGGGTGAAGGGTTGGTCGAAGCTGAACTTATTCGCTGGCTCATCAAGCCAGGTGAAACGGTGAAGGAGTCGCAGCCGATGGCTGAGATGCAAACCGACAAGGCGCTCGTTGAAGTGCCCAGCCCGTGGGCTGGAACGGTCACTGAACTCTGCGGAAAAGAAGGTGACATCATCAAGGTCGCCGCAGTCCTCGTGCGCTACACCCCAGCGACTGCGACGACGAAGACAGCGCCCGCAGCAGTGGTCGCAGAGGCACCAGCCGCAACGTGCGTCTCGAGTCAAGTCGCCGCCGGAGTTCCTGGTGCGACTGAAGATCAAGGAACCGTTGTCGGCAGCATGCAAGGCACACTCAGCGTGAGCAACCGATTCGCCCGACGCGAAAGTGAACACGTCGTCGCCAAAGTTGTTAGCAAGGCGCTTGCAACTCCAGCTGTGAGGCGCATCGCGCGCGAACTCTCGATCGATATCAATACCGTTGGCGGCACGGGACGGGGCGGCCGAGTCACTGCGACCGACGTTGCGTCATCGGCGAACACTGCGCCAGTCTCGCGAACTTCAAGTGGTGTCGCAGCAAGCGGCGGTGGATTTGTTCCACGCGCCGTGCCGATTCCAGCGAACCTTCCGCCTGTCGATAAGGATGGCGTCTCAGAGCGCATTCCATTTCGCGGAATGCGGCGCAAGATCGCCGAAGCGCTCGCCCGTTCAGTGCAAACGGCTGTGCACTTCACCGCGATGGACGAGGCCGATGTCACCCAACTCGATCTCAAGCGCCGTGAGTATTCGCGCGTCATCGGCGAGAAGATGTCGATGCTGCCATTCGTCATGATCGCGGTCTGCCGCGCCTTGCGCACGTTTCCATCGCTCAACGCGAATGTCGATGATGCAAACAATGAGATTCTCATCAAGGGTGTCATCAATCTTGGCGTTGCCGTCGATACCGAATCGGGACTGATGGTGCCGGTGATTCGTGATGCCGATCGGTTGTCAGCAGTTGAACTTGGAAAGGCGATTCGAACACTCGCGAGCAAGTGCAAGGATCGTTCGATCTCACGCGAAGAGTCGCTCGGTGGCACCTTCACGATTTCGAACGTTGGCTCGTATGGTGGAATGTTCGCGACACCGATCATCAACTATCCCGAGGTTGCGATTCTTGCTGCAGGTCGCGCGCGCGAGCGGGTGCTTGTGAAGGATGGCAAGTTCTACGCAGGTCTCGTGCTTCCGCTCTCGATTTCGTGTGACCACCGTGTCGTCGACGGCGCTCAAGCCGTGCGATTCCTCAACGAAGTGATCCGCTTGCTCGAGAATCCGCACGAGTTCACGCAGTAACGCTGCCGTGCATCCGAGCCGAATCACCGACATTAACGACCCGCGACTCTGCGACTACCGCTTCGTGCGCGAGCGTGATCTCGCTGGATCGCGGCGCGCTGAGGGGGTCTTCATCGGCGAAACTCTGCCGATCCTTGAACAGATGTTGGCGATCCCGGGGCTCACCCAGAGTGTCTTGACATCCGATCGTTTCTGCACGCGTGTCGTCGCGGCGATCGAGAACTCTGCGAACCCACATCTCTCGCTCTTCCTGGTCGATGATGCGCTGATGCAGCAGACGGCGGGGTTTGATCTGCACCGTGGCGTTCTCGCAATCGGCGCGCGCGCGCAACTCGATACGCGCTCGGCGAGCGATGCGCCCTTCGCAACGGGATCGTTACTCATCGCACTCGACGGCGTCGGCAATATGGACAACGTTGGCGCGATCTTTCGTGGCGCTGCGGCATTCGGAGTGAGCGGCGTGATTCTCTCGCGACATTCGCACGATCCGCTCTACCGAAAAGTCGTGCGCGTCTCGATGGGGTACGCGCTGCGCATTCCTTATGCATGGAGCGACGATCTTGCTGCGACACTCCTGATGATGAAGTCTCAGCGCAGTGACTTGCGAGTTCTCGCTGCGGTGTGTGACGAGACCGCGAGCGATATCGCGCAGTTCGATGGACGTGCCGCGAAGACTCCTGCGACCGTTCTCGTTGTGGGCGGCGAGTACGCGGGCATCTCGCGTGCAGTTCAAGCGATTTCGACCGACCGAATTCGCATTCCAATTGCGCGCTCGGTCGATTCGCTCAATGCCGCAGTTGCGGCAAGTGTCTGTTTGCATCGACTCTCGAACATTCTCTGAACCTCGCTCAGATTCGCTGCGTAAATGAGCGACTAGGAGGAATGGAAATGGGCGACATGAGAGGAATGCGAAAGGGACAACGAACACAAACGGCACTCGCGACCTTCGCAGTGCTCATTGGTCTGGGGGGATCGAACAGCTCGGCACTTGATGGAGGGAGCGCAACGCACGCGGACTCCGTCACTGCCGACCTCAATCATGCGCGCTCACTCTCACGTGCCTTTCGCGAAGTCGCGCGCCGTGCAAGTCCGAGCGTTGTTGCAATCACCACCACAACGGCGCGGGGTCGCGGCGAGGGAACGGGTGTCATCCTCTCAAAGGATGGAATGATCGTCACGAACAATCACGTCGTCGCTGGCAGCGATGCGATTTCTGTGCAACTCGCCGACGGTCGCGAGAGTCGCGCGGTGCTTGTTGGCAGCGACCCTGAGAGTGATCTCGCAGTCATTCGCATCACTGCCACTGAGCTCACGCCGGCAACCTTCGGTGATTCGATCGAAATTCAAGTCGGTGACTGGGTGCTCGCAATTGGCAGTCCATTTGGGCTTGAACACACCGTGACTGCCGGCATCGTCAGCGCGAAAGGCCGTGATGGGATGGGACTCTCGACTTTCGAGGAGTACATCCAGACAGACGCGGCGATCAATCCGGGAAATTCTGGAGGTCCACTGATTGATCTTGATGGAAAGGTCGTCGGAATCAACAGCGGCATCGCATCTGCGAGCGGTGGCAATGTCGGCGTTGGGTTTGCGATACCAAGCCACGTCGTCACACGCGTCACGAGTGCGCTTGCCGAAGGCAAAAAAGTACAGCGTGGATGGCTCGGCGTCTCGATGCGACCCATTCGCACCGAGCGTGTGGCGGGTGTGATGATCGCGGCCGTCGCGACCGACACCCCTGCCGACCGCGCTGGACTGCAGAGTGGCGACATCGTTGTCTCGGTCGACGGTGATGCGGCGAAGAGTCCAGCGCAACTCATGCGCACCATCGCCAACCATGCTCCCGCCACGTCGATCACCCTCGAACTCATTCGCGATGGCAAGTCGATCACAACCTCGGCGACTCTCGAGGCGAGGCCGATGCGCTAGCGCACAAATCTCCTTCGTGTGCCGCATGAAGTGCGGACACCCCTGCGATGTGTAATCGTGGGTACCACGCCACGGCGGAACGCCCTCCGCCGTGGCATTTTTTTTGGTTTCGCATCTATCCTTGCGATTCCCCATCATGTCACTCAGCAGTTCATTTCAGGTCGACTTTCGCCACCGTGTCACGTTCACGCGTGATGCGTTTGATCCTGCGAATGCCGCACTCGCAGAGGTGCTCGGGCAGAGTGCAGGCCGCCGACTCATCGTCTTCATCGACGAAGGAGTGCACCGCGCGACTCTGGACCTTGGGGATCGACTCGCCAACTACTTGGGCGCTCGCGCGCGCAGCGGCGATGAACTGCCAGAACTTCGGATGGTTGAGATCGTCACTGGAGGCGAGGAGGCAAAGAACTCGATCGACGTCTACGAACAGGTGCTCACCGCGACCGACCGCCACGGCATCGATCGAAAAAGTTTCGTCTTGGCGATCGGTGGCGGAGCGATGCTCGATGCCGTCGGATTTGGCGCGACCCTCGCTCACCGCGGAGTTCGACTTGTTCGAATGCCCACGACCACGCTCGCGATGGACGACGCCGCGATGGGTGTCAAGAACGGCATCAATCAGTTTGGAAAGAAAAACTTTGTCGGCACTTTTTCGGTTCCGTGGGCTGTGATCGCTGACGAACTCTTCCTGACCACACTCAGCGACCGACATTTTCTTTCCGGCTTCAGTGAAGCGGTGAAAATCGCCTGCCTCAAGGCTCCGGCCCTCTTCGACCAGATCGAACGGGATGCCCCGCGCATTCGCGCTCGCGACCTCACAGCTGCGATGCCGATCATTTCGGAAAGCGCGGCGCTTCACTTGGATCACATCACCATGGGTGGTGATCCATTCGAGTTGGGAGAGGCGCGTCCTCTTGACTTTGGTCACTGGGCAGCGCACAAGTTGGAGTCGATGAGCAATTACACGATCACACATGGAGAAGCAGTCTCGATCGGCATCGCGCTCGACTGCGAGTACGCGGTGCGAACCAACGTGCTCGACGCCGCGGTGTGTGCGCGCATTCGAGCGTGTCTGCATTCGCTTGCGTTGCCGACGTGGCATCCACTGCTCGCGCAGTCGGGACAGCTCGCGCGCGGCCTCGAAGAGTTTCGCGAACACCTCGGCGGAGAGCTCAACGTCACGCTGCTTCGTTCGATTGGCGCCTCGACCGAACTGCATGCGATCGACCACGAGATCGTCGCTGCGGCCGCGAGTGCGCTTGAACCTCGCGCCTGCCCTTAGGATGCGGCGCATGTCGATCCCGCTCACTTCGAATCAGGTTGTTGATCGCTACTTTCTCGAGCACCGCGCCAAGGCGCTTGACATCGCTGCATTTCTCGATCGCTTCGATCGGGCTGCGACGGCTGAGGGAGTGGCGACCTCTGCGACGACGACCGATGTTCGTGTTGGGGCTCTCGCTGCTGCCCTCGATCTTGTGCGTGATGGACAGCCCGATCGCGCGCGTCGCATGCTCGAACTCTGGAGCGATCATTCGGTCGATCCAATTGCATCGGCACACACCAAGGGAGCGATCGGCGCGGTACCGCTGAACGCTCGAGATCGCACGTAGATCGCTGCCATGTACATCGATCCACACGTTCATATGGTCTCGCGCACGACGGATGACTATCAGCGGATGGCACTCGCAGGTTGTGTTGCGATCACCGAGCCCGCGTTCTGGGCCGGCTACGACCGTTCGTGCGCGCAGGGGTTTGTCGATTACTTCGGTCAGTTGACTGACAGTGAGCCCAAGCGCGCCGCACAGTTTGGAATCTGTCATCACACGTGGCTGTGCATCAATCCAAAGGAGAGCGAAGACATCGGACTCGCGCGCGAGGTGCTCGCTGAGATTCCAAAGTTTCTCGATCGACGAAATGTGCTTGGCATCGGCGAAATCGGACTCAACAAGAATTCGCGCAATGAGCTCGTCGTGCTTGAAGAACACATCGCGCTTGCCAAGAGTCGCAACTTGCTCATTCTCGTTCACACGCCGCACCTCGAAGACAAGATGAAGGGCACGCGCATCATCATGGATGCGATCGTGAGTCACGGCGTCGATCCTGGACGGGTCTTGATTGACCACGTCGAAGAGCACACCGTGCGCGCCGTGCTCGATCGAGGTTTTTGGGCGGGAATGACGCTCTATCCAGACACCAAGTGCACGCCACAGCGTGCGACCGACATCTTCGAGATGCACGGAACCGATCGACTCTGGATCAATTCGGCCGCCGATTGGGGGATCAGTGATCCTCTCGCCGTGCCGAAGTGCCGAGAAGAGATGCGCGCACGCGGACACCTCGAGCAGACGATTCGCAAGGTGAGTTTCGACAATCCCAAACAGTTTCTTTCGCAGTCACCGAATTTTCGAGTGGTGTAGTCGCGCGACAGAACACCGCCCGTGAACATGAAGATGAACAAAAAACTCCTCATCCTCGGCGGCACTGGATTTCTCGGACCGCATCTCGTTGAGCTCGCGCTCACCAAGGGATGGGAGCTCACCCTCTTCAATCGCGGCAAGACGGCTCCCACACTCTTCGATGGCGAGAAGTACAAGTCGATCGTGCAACTGCGCGGCGATCGCGATCCAAACAAGGGTGATGGGCTCACCGCGCTCGACGCCGCGATCAAGGCGGGCGCGACGTGGGACGCCGTCATCGACAACTCCTCTTACTTTCCACGAATCACAACGGCTTCAGCGAAGTTGCTCGCCCCAGTCACGCGCTTCTACCAAATCGTCTCGACGATCTCTGTCTTCTCAGACTTGTCGATCGTGTGCGATGAGTCGACGCCGGTGAGCACGATCGCTGATCCATCCACTGAGAAAATCACAGGCGAAAGTTACGGACCACTCAAGGCCCTCTGTGAGCAGGCGGCGAGCGTGGCCTTTGGGACGACCGCGTGCGTTGTACGACCCGGGCTCATCGTCGGTCCCGGCGATGACTCGAATCGATTCACCTACTGGCCAGTTCGAATTGCTCGCGGTGGCAGCGTGCTCGCCCCTCGCACCGCCAAGCCCGACACCGCGCGCGTGCAGTTCATCGACGTGCGCGACCTCGCCGCATTCATGTTGCGACTCATCGAGGATGGACACGCCGGCACCTACATCGCCAATGGTCCCCGTGGTCCTCTCTTTCTAGAAGAGATGCTCGCCGGCATCAAGTGCGCGGTGAGCGATCCAGTCGAATTCGTGTGGATCGATGAAGCGTGGCTTCTCGGCAACGGCGTCGGACCTTGGATGGGATTGCCACTCTGGATTCCCGTGAGCCCAGAAACTCTCGGCGCAGGGCGCGCCAATTGTGCGAAGGCATTCTCGCACGGACTCACCTGCCGCCCACTCGCTGAGACTGCGCGCGACACGATCGCTGACTTTGAAGCGACCAAGAGTGAGCGACCTGCAGACTTCGCATGGGGAGTTGGCCGCGCACCCGGCATCACCGCCGCGCGCGAAACTGAGCTCATCGACCTCTGGCGCAAGCGCCCGCTCATTCCACCTACTTGATCGATTTTCGTCGAGAAATGAAGCTCGTTCCAGCGAGCGCGCCAACCAATCCGGCGATCGGTGTCGCTGCCAATAACCAGCGCGGCGCAATCGTTGGCACTGCCCTCGATATCTCGGAGAACATCGAGAGAAATCCAAAGACCAGCAGGACCGCAGCGAGTCCATAACCAGCCCACGTGTGGCCTCCCCACCACGTTGCAACGATGCCTCCCAAGAATGCGGCGCCCACGCCGAGCGCGAGCGTGTATCCAATCCAGAGGTTCGATTGTTCCCCCGTCAGTCCGTCGAAGACTCGGTCGGCGCCGAGCAGAACAACTCCGAGTGTCATCGCGATCCTGACCGTCACTGCCATGGTGAGATAACCAAGCACGATGCCAAGCAGTGGTCGAAAGATTTTCATGATTTCACTTTACATTCGGTTCGACGGCTCTACCCTCGATCCCCCGGTGCGGCATGGATGTCGCACGACGCTCGCACATTTGCAAGGACGCTTCCATGTCTGACACTCTGATCAATCGCATTCCCCCGCTCGTCAAAAACTTTGGCTTCGGCATGTTCTGCCTCGGCGCCACACTCGCTCTTGGAGTCACCGTTGGATCGCAATCGCTCGGTCGCGCAATCGCAAACTTCAAACGCGAACCGGCGGCGATTCAAGTGAAGGGAGTCTCTGAAGTCGCAGTCGTGTCTGATTGGGGAGCATGGCATGCAACGGTGAACGCGCGTGGCACGACACTCGCTGAAACATTCGCAACACTTGAAGTCGGCGTCGAGAAATTGCACGCATTCATTCTGGCGAACTCCTTCGAAGAAGGTGATCTCATCCGACTCGATGTCAGCACATCAACGCTCTACACACAAGACAAAGAGGGCCACAGCACGAACACGATCGAGGGATATCGGTTGAGTCAGTCGATCATGGTTCGCTCGTCCCGAGTCGAAGCGATCCGAGCGATCTCTCGCCGCGTGACTGACCTCGTGCGAGACGGGGTCGAGGTCAGTTCTGGATCCACAGTGTTTCGCGTCTCTGGACTTGAAGAGATCAAGATGGCATTGCTCGAAAAAGCAACACAAAACGCATTTGAACGGGCTTCACTTCTTGCAAAGGGATCGGGAAGCGGCGTTGGTGAGCTCATGAGCGCATCGCAGGGTGTCTTTCAGATCGTTCCACTGGGATCGACCGACGTCAGCGACTGGGGCATCAGCGACACCTCGACGATCGACAAGACTGTGAAGGCGGTGGTCAGTTTGACCTACGCCATCGACTCGTAACGCGTGCGAACATAGCATCGCGATCGATGCGGCGACGAACGAAGTTCATACTCAGTTCGTCGCCGCTTTCTCTTCTTGCACTGCTCGCGGCGTGCGATAAACCCCCTGCAAATC
The DNA here is from genome assembly GCA_945869475.1 of Singulisphaera sp. GP187. Lineage (GTDB taxonomy): Bacteria > Planctomycetota > Phycisphaerae > Phycisphaerales > SM1A02 > F1-60-MAGs104. Next base: position 119,823 of record CAMBOV010000007.1, read on the forward strand.
CACAGATTGCGCCGGTGGGCGCCAATTCGACTTCGCAGCGCGCTGGAGATCTCCTGCTCGCGCAGTCCAACTGCGTTGCGTGTCACTCTGCTGATGCGGCGGTCCGTTCGAACATCGCGCCACTCGCCGCGCCATCACTGCGCAATATCGGCGACCGTGCCTCGTCGTCGTGGATCAACACGTATCTCAATTCGCACGCGCACACTGGCGAAACAGGCATGCGGATGCCAGACGTGTTTTCACAGGTTGCTGCGACTGAGGTTTCACACGCAATCCTCACTCTCGCTGCGTATCTCTCGTCACTGCACGCCTCACCAGACGAGAGCGCAACTCTCGCCAGCGTCACCAGCGTCGCGACACCCGAACCGCCGACCACTTTTCCCTCACAACTCAACAGTGGTGAGAGACTCTGGCGCACGCTCGGTTGCGCCGCGTGCCACGCTTCTGCCGCCGATGGCGCACTCACCGATGAGTCGTGGCTCGCCGACAAGTTCACCCGACCCGCGCTTGTCGAGTTTCTCCTCGACCCCAGCACCGTCTGGCCAGACGGTCAGATGCCGAACTTCGATCTCACCAGCGACGAGGCGACGTCGATCGCGTCCTATCTCCTGCGCGGTCAAGGTCGCGCTGCCGATCGATCGTTCGCGCTGACGAAGACCGCAGGACTTTCGTGCAACTACTACGAAGGCACCTTCATGGGAGTGGGTCCAGGACCGATCCTCACACCGACACGCATGGACACGATGGGCGATGTCGACATTCCGACCTTTGCGCGCGCCGACCTCTGGGGAATGCGGCTCACGACGACACTCACGATTCCGGTAGCAGGTTCATGGACGCTCTGGCTCGGAAGCGATGATGGATCGTCACTCGCTCTCGACGGCGAGGTGCTCATCGAGAGTCCTGGAGTGCAGGGATTCGGCTTCAAATCAGCCACGCGTGAACTGTCAGCAGGACCGCACGCGTTGTTGATCACGTACTTCGAGGGTGCGGGCGACGCTGACCTGCGTCTCGAGTGGCGCGGTCCAAGAACTGCCCGCGAGAAGGTGCCAGCGACTGCCTACACGCGAGAAGCGATCGCACTGCGCGCGCCACACCGTGAGCCCGATGCCTCGCGCGATGCGATCGAAGCTGGTCGCGCATTCTTCACAACGCTCGGTTGCGTGCAGTGTCATGGTCCCCCCGAGACGCAACGTGTTGCGCCAATCACGCCTCCTTCCTACACGCAACTGAACGCGCTCACGCTCACGCGCGGTTGCTTGAGCGAGACGCCAACCACCAACCACGCTCCCGACTTTTCATTCACTGCCGCAGAGCGCGATGCATTGCGAGCGAACCTCGCGAACATTGATGAACTCGCGCGCCCGCGCCCTGCGAGTGAAACGCTTGCGGTGCGATTACTCGCTCTGAATTGCACAGCATGCCACACCCGCGAATCGGTGGGTGGTCCATCGCCTCACGCACTCGCGCTCTTTGAGGGCACTGCCGATATTGGCGAACAGGGCCGCGTGCCGCCGACACTTACTGGCGCTGGCGCGAAGTTGCGCATATCTGCCATCGACGATGTACTCGCCGGCACCGGCAGCGTTCGACCCTATTTGCGCGCGAGAATGCCGCGCTTTGGAAGTGCGTCAACGTCGCAACTGAGTGCACTCTTCGCCGCGGCAGATAACGCCCCCGCGAGAGAGAGTGATCCACCGATGCGCGAAGAGATTCTGGCTGAAGGACGGCAACTCGTCGGCAGCGAAGGATTCGCGTGCATCGCATGTCACGGTTGCGCGGGTCATCCTGCTGCGGGCGTTCCCGCGATCGACCTCTCGTACACCTACGCGCGCATCCGAAATTCATGGTTCGAGAAGTACATGCGCAATCCTGCGGCGATCTATCCGGGCACGCGCATGCCGAGCTTCTGGCAACCTGGTCAACCAGTGCACACTGAAATTCTTGCTGGTGATTCGACGAAACAGATCTCGGCGATTTGGTCTTACCTCGCGCTTGGAAGTTCGATGCCACTTCCAAAGGGATTGGTCCCAGGCAGCGCCTATGAACTTGCTCCGACGGATCGACCGATCGTGCTTGGCACTTTCATGGATGGACTCAGCGCGCGATGTTTCGCTGTTGGATTCGCCGATCAACTTCACTACGTCTACGACGCTGAACACTGTCGCACGGGCATGGCGTGGCGGGGTCGATTCATGGACGCTGCGGGTACCTGGTTCGGTCGCGCTGGACTGCTTTGCGAACCCGCTGGATTCAGTGTGATCGAGTTTCCTGCAGGCGATGCGATCGCTCTCTTGCAGTCGAACGCGCAAGGCGCACCGCAGAGCTGGCCGCTCACCACAGGCCGCGAAAGCGGATGGCGCTTCCTCGGAGTCGACCGCGACGGCGAGAACGTCCCGACTTTTCGCACCGTGCTCGGTGAGATCGAAGTCCAAGAGCGTCTCGCACCCGCACGCGCCGTCGGAGGAGCTCACCTCGTTCGTGAGTTCGTCATTCGCTCGAAGCGTGAGATCGCTGGTCTGACAGTACGCGCGTGGGTCGCGACATCAATCGAAGCGCGCGACCAAGGTTTCAAGGCAGCGAGTGGACCGACCATCTTCGTCACGGGTGGCGGCGCGTTCGTACGCGATGGCGCGCTGCTCGCTCCCGTTGGCTTTCGCACGGGTGCAGATGAAGAGCGTCCGTATGAAGCGCACATTCGATTGGAGTACGTCTGGTGAAAATTCTCGTCCCATCCGTGCTGCTCATCTGCACACTCAGCGCCCATGCACAGGACACGCCGCAAACCTTCATCACTCCCACAGTCGTGCCCGCGCGATTTCCCGATCGCGAAGCGCGCTTCTGGACAGTTGAGACGATTCCCGCACCGACCCATATTGTGCCTGAAATCACGGGCATTCTGCCACTCGGTGGCGACCGCGTCATGGTGAGCACGCGGCGTGGCTCTGTCTTCACGATCGCAGCGGCCTCGACACCAACACCATCCTGGACGCTCTTCACCGATGGACTTCAAGAACCGCTCGGTCTCACATTCAAACCCGGTGACTCGCAGCCATGGATCTACGTCGCGCAGCGCGGAGAACTCTCGCGCATGTTCGATGGCAACAACGATGGTCGCGTCGGTCGCATCGAAACGGTCTGCGATGCGTGGACGATCTCTGGCAACTACCACGAGTACTGCTTCGGTCCGGTCTTTGATCGGGATGGCAACGCGATCATCACGCTCAACATTCCATTCGGCGCACGACCCTTCGGAATCATGCCCTGGCGCGGTTGGGCGATGCGCATTGGCCCAGACGGCACGATGACTCCCATCGCAGGTGGATTGCGATCGCCGAGTTCACTCGCGTGCAGTCCATGGGGAGAAATTTTCTACTCAGACAATCAAGGCGAGTGGTGTCCGATGAACAAACTTTCGCTCTTAGTCGAAGGTGGTTGGTATGGCCATCCATTTGGATCGCTCGACACGTTCGATGCGAAGTCGCGTGTCGCCTATCCAGTGCCGACGACGGATGGTTCGCTCGACACGGTCGGCGCGGCACGACCTGTTCGACCCGATGGTTCTCCAGTCGACTACCCCGATGGCAAGCGCATCATCGATGCAAAGGCGCAGATGCCAACACTCGTCTTGCCCGCAGTGTGGTTTCCATATGACAAGATGGGACGCAGTGCGAGCGGATTCGTCTGGGACACCACGCACGGAAAGTTCGGTCCATTCACGCAGCAGATCATCATCGCCGATCAGTACTCGGCGTGTCTGATGCGAGTCGACCTCGAGAAAATTGATGGTCTTTGGCAGGGCGCGTGCTTTCCGTTTCGCAGCGGACTCGCGTGTGGCGCGATTCGCGTTGCATGGGATACCGATGGATCGCTGCTTGTTGGCGAGACGAGTCGCGGGTGGGCATCGCTCGGCACGGCCACCGAGGGATTGCAGCGCGTTCGTTGGACGGGGGAGCATCCATTTGAAATTCTGCATATGAAGGCAAAGCACGATGGTTTTGAGATCGAGTTCACCAAGCCAGTTGACGCTAACTCTGCGCAGAATGTGCAATCGTGGCGCATGTCATCGTTCACCTATCTGCTGCACGCGATCTATGGAAGTCCTGAGGTCGAGACGAAGTCGCTCGTTGTGAAGCCTGGCACGCTCAGCGATGATCAGCGCCACATCTTCTTGCATGTGGATGGCCTGCGCGAAGGGTTTGTGCATGAGCTTCACGCTGAAGGAGTGCGCAGCACTGAGGGCGATCCACTGCTGCATGCCGATGCGTACTACACGCTCAACACGCGACCCGCGCCGTGACCGCGGTCTGCGCGAGCGACAAAGGAAGCCTCCTTCGATCATAATGCGCGCATGGCTAATCCCATCATCGGAGTCACCGCAAATCTCGTTCGTGACGACAAGGGCCGTCCGCGCCACGAGGTGAAACACACGTACATCACTGCTGTTCTGCGTGCAGGTGGAACGCCGATCATCCTGCCCGCGATCGCATCATCGCGCGCCGCGATGCTTCGACTCGTCGACGGCATCATCATGACGGGCGGCGATGACATCGACACGCGACCCTTTGGAGTTGCACTGCACGAGCATGCACAGATCATGGATGGAGATCGGCAAGCCGCAGAAATCGCGCTGCTCGACGCGCTTGCACACCATCGGACACTTCCCGTGCTCGGCATCTGTCTTGGCATGCAGTTGATGGGTGTGCATGCTGGATGCGAACTCATCCAGCACATCCACGATCACAAACCTAACGGTGACCGTCACCGATTCGACAATGTGCATCCTGTTGAGAGTTCGATCGGCAGCGGAGACGTCGCAAGTTGGCATCACCAGGCACTCGCTGATGCGGGCACCTTCGAGGCCATTGGATGGAGCGACGATGGAATCCTCGAAGCGATTCGAGATGCAGGCAAGCCTTTCTATGTGGGCGTGCAGTGGCATCCAGAGCGCACGCGCGACGCGACGATGGGCGATGGAGTGATCGCACAACTCATCGCGGCGGCGCGCATTCACGCACAGTCGACCGAGCGCGCATGACCACCCCTCGCATGACCACCACGCCATGACAACAACCGTTGGCAGCGCACTTCAACCACCGGCCGTTGTCGGCTACTGCACGAATGTGCATGCAGGTAGCACGTTGGCCACCACGCTCGCTGCACTCGATCGACACACGACCGCTGTGCGCGAACTCGTTCAGCCAACAGGCCTCATGCCCATTGGACTCTGGCTGAGCGCCACTGCCGCGCGAGAGATTCGTGAAGATGCCGATGGCACCGCGCGTCTGCGCGATTGGCTCTTCAATCGCGGACTCGTCGTCTTCACACTCAACGGTTTTCCGTACGGCGATTTTCACGCAGGTCGCGCAAAGAAGGCGGTCTATGAGCCGCACTGGGCTGATGTTCGTCGCGCGCTCTACACGATGTCGCTCGCGGACATCCTCGCCGACCTCTTGCCTGATGCGTCGATCGCGCCAGACATCGCGGGCGAGGGATCGATCTCGACTCTTCCGCTGGGATGGCGCTCAACATTCACTCAAGAGGGTTGCGGCGCGAGCATCGGATTGGCATCGGCGCAACTCGAACAGGTTGCGCGCCATCTCAAACGCATCGAAGAGTCGCGCGGTGTCTGCATTCATCTCGACATCGAGCCTGAGCCTGGATGCGCGATCGACCGCGCGAAGGACATGGTCGATTTCTTCGAGCAGTGCGTACGTCCGACTGCTGAACTCTCCGACCCTCGCCGCTATCTGCGCGTCTGCCATGACATCTGCCACAGCGCGGTGATGTTCGAACCACAAGCCGAGGCACTCGAGACCTACCGACGCGCCGGTGTGCGTGTGGGCAAGGTGCAAGTCTCAAGTGCGATCACCTGCGACGGCAGCGAGGGATCCTTTCGCGCGCTTCGACACTACGACGAGCCCAAATACCTGCACCAGACATGCGTGCTCGACGGCAAAGGCGAGGTGCATTTCTACGAAGACCTGCTTCCCGCCTTCGATGAAGCGCCCGTTGGAATCTGGCGCGTGCACTTTCATGTGCCTGTCGATCGCGAAACGCTCGGCGCGCTTGGAACAACCCGCCATGAGATTGCGGAGTGCTTCGCTCACATCAAGCCAGAGGATGGCATCCGCCACTACGAGGTCGAGACGTATGCGTGGAACGTTCTGCCTGTCGACCACCGCCGCGATTCACTCGCCCATGGAATTGCCGATGAAATCCGCTTCACGAAAGCACAGTTGCTCGCTGCGGGAATCCGATAAAGAACCGTTATGAACTCAACGCGCGCTCACTCTCCACTCTCCGACTGGCTCGCTCTCGCACGCCTCTCGAACCTGCCGACCGTTGTGAGTGATTCGCTTGTTGGCGTCGCACTTGCCGTGGGTTTGGGATGGTCCCCCGACGCGATGAGCGTCACCGATGCGATCGAGACCACCTTCGCGATGTGTTGCTTCTACGTCGCGGGCATGGTGCTCAATGGCATCGTCGACCGCGAGATCGATGCACGTGAGCGACCGACTCGCCCCATCGCATCCGGACGCATCGCGCTTCCGTGGGCGTGGACGGCTTTTGTTGTGCTTCTCTACATTGGGTTCGTCTCGCGTCCGAGTTGGAGTTCTGCTCCGATTCCAGCAGCCGTCGCTGGTGTAATTGGAGTCTGGTTGCTCGCACGCGCGAGTGCGATGCGCTCGCACATGCTTCACCGGCTCGCCAAGGGATGGTGCGCCGTCGCACTCATCGCTGCGCTCTGGTGGGCGATTGATGTGATGGTGCGCGATCCATTTGATCTCTCTGGCATCAAAGAAAACACAACACACACGATTCGCTCTGGTCACATCGCGCTCAATGCCCCGGTCTTGTTGATCGCGATCTCGCTTGTTGCGTACAACCTGCTGCATACACGAACGGCGTGGGCGATTGCATTTCTTGCAATCTGTCGCGCGTCTGTTCCACTTGCTGTGGCCGCCGCGATTCTCGTGCCCGGAGGAAAAAGCGGCCTGCTTGAGTCAGCTGACGTACTCATTGTGGTCCTCCCGCTCGCGCTTCACACGATCATGCTCTCGATCGTCGCGCGACGCGAGATGAGCAGTGAAGGCGCGACCTACCGATGTGCACGGTGTGGATACGTGCTTGTTGCCGCGGCACCGACAACGTGCAGTGAGTGTGGCTGCGATCTCAACGAGGTGCCTGCGCTGGGCGATCGCCCACTCGCACCCCGAACAGCGTGGAAAATTTCGCTTATCTCGTGCATTGCGCTTGTGCCGCTGGTCGCGCTCTTCGTCCCACTCTCGCTGAGAGCGACGTATGGATTTTCGATCGTGTCCCCCGGCGGCGTGCTCTCTCAAGCGGCGCTCAACTATCCGCTCTTCGTCATCCTCGCGGTCTGGTTCGCACTCGCTGCATCGCGTGGACTTCGCGCCGCGCTCACGCACCCCTCTCGCCGACCCGCCGGAATTGCAGCGCTCATCGCAGCCTTTGCACTTCTCGACGCATGTATTGCGGCGCTCTTGCTCTCGCCACTCATCGCCGTCGGTTGCGTCGCACTTTGGTTCGTCGCACGCTGGTCACAACGACGCGTCGCTGGAAGTTGATCTAGAAAATGATTTGAAGTTGCGCGCGAATGAGCACTTGGCCATCGGCGTCAAAGGCGCCCGAGGCGCTTGTGCCATCCTGCAGAAAATTCGAATTTGGATCGGCAAACGCTCCAATTCCGGTAAACGCATAGCTCACGTCTGTCGTGATACGCACGCGTTGACGTGCGATGTACCAGTTCACTCCCAAACTCGCGGCACTGATGGTGCTATAGCCGTTGTTGCTCGGAAGTGTCTGCACGACTGGCGTCTCTCCGTTGGGCATCGTGTCCGCACTGCCATACTCGTATCGAGCGATGAGCTCGACCTCATCGCTGACGAAGAGTCCCCCTTGAATCACCACTCCATATTGATTCGCAGCGGCAAGCCCAGATTCACATGGATCGATCTGCCGCCACGCGAACCATGAAGACAACGATGCGCCGTTGAATTGCAGTGTGACGTCGGCCGTCGCGCCAATCACCAACGGCTTGATGTCTCCATACGCAGTTGGAACACCGACATTGTTGTTGCGCTTCATGACTTGCCCAGCGACACCGACGAGTGCGCCAAACTCGCCGCCGCGCCATCCAGTGAATGATGCGAGTTGCTCCCACGTTCCCGCGGCGAGCCAGGCGGCACGGCCAAGAACCGCGTACGGTGCATTCTGCGGTGAGTTCCACGGCACGCCTCGAAGATTTCCGCTGTTGTAATAGTTGCTCCTCACTTCGAAGGCGTTGGCGAATGTTGCCTGCAGACGGAAGTCTTCGCTCTCCCAAGTGAGTTGCGCGCCGATGGTTCGCTGAGGCAAGAAGAATGCTGCAGTCGACGAACGGTCTGCGAACACAGGCGCGAGGGCAGAGACGTCGAACTCTCGAAGGTAGCCAGGCTTGAACTGCCCGACGCGCAACGAGAGTTCATCCGAGAACGATTTCTCGATCCAGAGATCGGTTGCGGTCATTGTCGCCTGACCACTCCCAGTCTGAAACTCCGCCCGGTACCGCCATGAGGGGTCGCCCGCACAACCCTCGAGCGAGATCCGTGTTCGGCGATCCTCGAAGCCCCACGTACTGTCGTTGGAATTCTGCGCGCCCGTCGTCTCGTTGCGCTGATCAACCGTGTATCGCACTTGAGTGAATCCGCGAAAAGCGAGTCTGAAGTTGCCATCGGCACTCCCGACCCATAGGCCTCGGATGAAGCCACTCGTTTCATACCCCTCATCGAAGCTCGTTCGCGAGCCCGCATCGCTGAGCACATCGCGCACGAGTTGCTTCACTTCTTCTGCGCGCGCTTCGTTCAACCACTGTTGCGATCCATTTGTCGCGGCGCGAAGCTCGTCGAGTTCTGCGCGAAGTTCAGCGAGAACTGCAGTGAGCTCGGCATCGCTTTGCGGGGCGGATGTCGCCAGTCGATTTGCCGCTACAAGAGCGATGGTCGCACTGAACACTGCGATGCATCCATTGTTTCGCATTCGCTCACACTCTACACAGCGCGAAGTCAACCTCCCCGTACCACAGGGCGCGCGTGTGTCGCAAACTCAACACCAGCCTCAGAGAGTTGTCGCTCGATCTGCGCGGCCCACCCGCGATTGGCCGCTGGACTCGCAGGACTCGGATGCAACACCTCGTGCACTGGCGGCCGATGCGCGAACTCGCTCATCGCATCAACAACACCACGTGCGCGCTTCGCTGCGAATGCGCCGAATCCGACGACATGCTTTGGCTCAAGCGCAGCGATCGCCGCGGCGAGTGCCTCGTCGCACGCCGCTTCGAGCGCGCGCACACTTTTTGCACCCTGACCCGAGTGCGGCAATTTGTTGGGGGTCAGGTTCGCCCCGCTCGCCGACATGAACGCGAGAGGGCACCAGTTCCAGACGAACGCATTCTTGAAAAAGAGCGCAGACGATCCGAATCGATCGCGCGCCCAGCCCCAGACTCGCGCGCCACTCACCTCACGACGAGTACACGCGAAGCCTTCGACCGGTCGCTTTGGATGCATTCTCGCCGGTGTCGTGATCTCAGCGATGCGCTCGTCGATCCCAAGAAACCCGCGCACTGCGGTGACTTCGCCGAATGGGACACCTGTCTGCGCCATCCCAAATGGACCCGGATTCATTCCAACGAACAAGGCAACTGGCCGACTCTTCGCGCGCGCAAGAAATGCGCGGTGCCCCTCCCACGCATAGTCGAGTGGGTTGTATGTGAATGCCACGGGCGCGCCGAATCGAAGCGCATCACATCGCTGCGAGAGGGTCTGTGCGGCTCGCTCAAGTTCGCGCGATGGAAGTGTTGTGATGCGTGCCATTGTGAAGTGCGGATTTCCAGTGGCACTCTACGATCTCGTCATGCGCACACACAGCACCGCGATACCACTCGTTCTTTCACTCGCGGCGACGATGCTCTTCGGCGCCACGGCGTGGTGTGCACCCTTCGCGCAGGATGCAAGCGCGATCATCGTTGTGCCATCCCCTGCCAAGGGCGTGTCCTTCGCACCACGAATCATCGATGATGGCGACGGCGTGATTCTCTCGTGGATTGAACGAGCTGCGCCACCCGCAGTAAGCGGCGGCGAAGACTCGGTTCGCGTCTGCATGTCACGCTTCGCCAATGGAGCCTGGTCAACCCCGGCAGAAATCGCATCCGGAAAAAACATCTTCGCCAACTGGGCCGACACACCGAGCGTGCTTCGCGCAAGCGACGGCAGTTTGCTCGCGACCTGGTTGCAAAGCGGTGCACTCGGTGGATCGGTCTACGACGTCGTCGTTTCGCGTTCACCCGATGAGGGTCGTACCTGGACCGCACTCGGTGCACTGCACGATGACGCGAAAGCTCGAGAGCATGGATTCGTCAGTGCAGAGACACGCGCCGGCGCGACTGCGATCTGCTGGCTCGATGGACGCGCGATGACTCCACCCGATCCAGCCGCCGGTGGGCACGATCATGGTGGAGGCGACATGTCACTTCGCGCCGCGCGCATCGCGCCAACGAAAGAGCGCCCAGCTCCTGCGAGTGAAATTCTCGACGAACGCACGTGTGAGTGTTGTCCGACTGATCTTGCGATCGGCACTCATGGACCGATCATCATCTACCGCGATCGCGCCGCAGACGAGACGCGCGACATCGCACTTGTTCGTTGGCTCGGCGAAGGATGGTCGCAACCTCAGCGCATCGGCAGTGACGATTGGAAAATCAACGGTTGCCCGGTGAATGGTCCGAGCATTTCTGCCAATGGAGACTCCGTCGTGGTCGCGTGGTGGACCGGCGGAACTGAGAATGGTGCGGTGCGTGCCGTGCGAAGCCGCGATGGGGGTGTCACGTTTGGCGCACCGATCGAGATCGACGCCGACGGTTCGTTCGGCAGAGTTGAGACCGTGCTGCTGCCCTCGGGTGATGCGCTCATCATCTACCACGACGTGCAGGGCGACGACGCCGCGATCGTGACACGCAGGCTCAGCGTCGATGGAACAGTCGGCGCACTACACACACTCACTCGAATTGCCGCAGATCGTTCAAGTGGATTCCCCCGCGCGATCGTGCACGGTGCAGACCTCTGGCTCGCGTGCACCGTCGAAGGCGA
>CAMBOV010000008.1 GCA_945869475.1 Singulisphaera sp. GP187
TCGGTGCTCACCCATCGGGGCGTGATCATGATCGGCAGACGCTCCACGAGGTAGCGGAGGATCTCAAACGATGCCGATCCCGAACCGATGATCATGGCCGCGCGGAGCACCGTCACAGGAACCCCAGCCTTCCCGAGCGCTAGCTCAACTTCGCGCCGCGATGAAAGATGTTCGCTGAGTCCATCGCCTGTCTCGCCGAGGCCGCCTAAGTAGATGATCCTCGGCACTCCCGCATTCAAAGCGGCACGCCCAAACACTTCTGCGAGCTGGAGATCGTGACTGCGATATCCCGAACCCGCCACATCCATCGAATGCACGAGGTAGTACGCCGCGCTGCAACCCTTCATAGCAATAGTGAGCCGCTCTTCATCAGCGGCATCGCCCTCAACGATCTCCACTTCCGCGCTATGCGAGGCAGCCCACGGACGCGCCCGTAGTTTGGCGGCACTGCGAGCCAAGCAGCGCACTCGATAGCCGCGTTCAACCAGCCTTGGAGCCAACCGTCCGCCGATGTAACCCGTCGCGCCGGTTACAAACACTTTCGATGATTCGGTTGGATCCATACATATTCCTCGTGGCGATTCGATCAACGCTGACTGCGCCGAGTTGCCTCTTCGTAAACGCGATCCATCGCTCGCCGGAAGATCCACGCGCGTTTCGACGCGTCCTTCTCGACTTCCCCTTCCGCGAGCGCGAGGCGCAGGCTTTCGACGGCATCGTTTCCAACAACATCGGATGCAAGATCAATGATCGCGCTCACTGTCACCTCGTAAATGGCGGCACACGCTGCGGGGTTGCCATCGTTGAACATCGGGGCGCCTCTCTCAGTCGCGAGTTCCACAAGACTAGAAACGCTCAGAGCAGATGCCTTCATCGCTCCCGCTGGCATGTCCTTAGCCGTTGATGGCGCGGGGACGAGCACGCGATCGATGATGTGAATGATGCCGTTGGATGCTTCGACATCAGCCATGATGATTCCCGCGCCAGCCACTGTGATGTTCCCGTCAACCAGCGCGAAGGAGACTGCTTCGCGACCGAGCAGCGTCCTCGCGGAACGCTGGGTGATCATGTCGCTGCGTCGGATGCGGCTGGGGATCACATGTGCGCTCAGCACACTCGCCAGTTGTGAGGGATCCGCCATCAACGCCTTGATCGTCTCTTCGCCCAACGCGGCGAACGCTTCATTCGACGGGGCCAACACCGTCCAAGGTCCCTCGTTTGCACTTCCGAGTTGTTCCGCAAGACCCGCGGTTACAACCAACTTAAGCAGTGTGGAAAGTCTTGGATCCTGGCCGACGACCTCGGCAACTGAACGAGTTTCGGGAATCATGACGCGATCGATCACGTACACGACTCCGCTATCAAATGGAACATCCGTCTTCAGAAGCGAAGCGCCCGCGATCTTCAGCGCTTCTCCGTCGATGACTAGGTTCTGGCCCGACAGCGCAAGAACTCCGCGTCGCTGCAAGAGGGAGCCTGAATCGATGGCCATTGGAAGGATGTGATTCTTCAGAATCGCTTGCAGCGTTGCCCGTCCCGCCTCGCTCGTCAAGAACTTCACTTTGTCGGCAGGAATCGCAGCAAAGGCCTCGTTGGTGGGAGCGAAGATCGTGACGCGACCGCCGGCTGGCAGTTGCAGTCCGGAGAGTTCGACGAGTGAGAGCAGCGTTGTCAACCCAGCGCTCTTCGCAACGCTCGCCAAGTCGGATCGGTTTGCGGGCGCGTCCACATTGGGGCCCATCGCCCGAACGAAATCGATGTCAAGTTGAAATGCGCCCGGCTTCTTGTCTGCGAGGGTGACACCAATCGACTCGACACGCGCTGGGGTGAGTTTGGGAGCGTTCGGTACAAGACGGCCGAAGCCGTAGAGACGGAACTGCTCGAAGGGCAGCTCGAGCGTGACCCACTCGCCAGCCACGGTGTCAAAGTTCATCTGAAAACTCCCGGCCATCATGCGGACATCCGAGCAGCGCACATCAAACTGATAGGTTCGGCCGTCGCCGCGGACTCTCGCTTCGATGCCGGTGGCGCCCTTGAGTGACGCCTCAGGCAGCGTTGTCTGGATCTGCGAGAACCCGCCGTTGTTCTCGAGCGACAACTCACCAGAAAACCTGAGAATGCCCGCTTCTGGTTGCGTCACGCGACCCGTCGAGCGACCGCCCATGACTCCATCGAGCACGGTGCGCCATCCAGCCACACCAGTATCAAAATCAAGGTTCACAGATTGAGCACTTGCGATGGCGCAGAGAGAAAGTGTTGTTGCGACTACGAGAACTTGCAGCATGGGAAACTCCTGATGGCGGGCGGTTTGCTCGCGGTTAAAGATACGAATTCGCCAGTCCTAATCGGCGAGTGATATTGATAAGAAATTAGCCTGCATTCGCGCTACCAAACAGCCGCTCGAGGGCTTGTGCGCGATAGTCGAAGATCCTGCGCACATCGCGCTTGACGATCAGAGGATGACTGATCCAATGGAGCGGCGCGCGAAACTCAACCTCATCGATCATCCGAGTCCCGTCCTTGCAGGACTCAAAGCGGTGTTCGTGGTGCCACCACTCGTACGGCCCCTTCAACTGGAGATCAACGAATCGATGCGGTGCTTCCCACTCGGTGATCTCGGTACGCCAGCGAATCGGGATGCCGTGTATTCGAATCTGATATTCGATCAACGCCCCTGCTCGCATCTCGATGGGTGTGGGAGTGAGGATCTTGAACCCCACCCAACGGGGTGTGAGAATGTCAAGATTGCGGGCATCCGAAAAGAATGCGAAGGTTTCTTCCTGCGACCTCGGGATGATCATTTCTCGATAGATCGAGCTCAACCCGCTGGTGGGTCGTGATGGACGCGCAGGCTTCTTCATCGCGGCGTCGTCGTTTTTCTGAAGAATCATGAGTGCCTCTGTCACAGCAGTTGGGGGTTGGACTCGGAGCGAGTCGGTCTAGAGCTCACACACGATCGCGTTGAAGTCAACACGATCCGCGGCGGTCTGGTGGATGTAGCGACGAAGCACCACGCCTCGGTGGATGATCACGGTGCCGGGCATCTGGAACGGGTCTCCCTGAATGCGTCCAATGCCCTTGCCTCGCAGGAGCCCCCGCAAAGCGGATGAGATCACTCGCAGACCAAACAGTTGGCCGAGTCGACCGCGGCCGATCTCAAGGGCCTTGTATGCGAGCCGATCGGGGTCAGCAATCCACGCCACATCAAAGACCCCGTAGCGCTCACCCAGCCGCCGCAGGGGCAGCGTGGAATCAGACATGCCGATCACCGCAACGCTAAGGCCTTGTGCCGAAATCGCCTCCCGCGCCATCGCGAGATCGGCGAGGGTCTGGCGACAGAATGTGCAGCCTGCGTGGCGGAGCAACACAGTCAGGGTCGGCCGCTCATCAGTGATCTGACTCATCGTCCGGCCCGCATCATCGCTTAGGCGATCCAGCGCGGCCGTCAGGGTGATTGGGCATTCGCCGAGCGCCGCATCGATCGTCTTGCTGCTCGTGTTCATCGACTTGCTCCAGTTGCAGTGCCGCCAACTTCGGTTGAGGTCAATCGATATCCCTTCGATTTCCTCACGGGAACTTGCACCTCAGACCACTTGTTCCACCAGAAAAGTTGGGGGCCGTTGTAGCAGAGCGATCGCCAATCTCCCGCGGCCTCCCACTGAGGGTTCGCTGCCAGCCAATTCTCAATTTCTTTCATGCCGCTTTGCGTAAGCGACATCGAGTAGGACCCCTTCATACCAATCGCCACGACCGTCACGGACTCGCAATCGCGCACGACGACGCGTCCTTCGACGCCGGTCTGATTGAGTTCGGGCTGCCGGTACAGAAATGCCATAGACCAGGATTCCGGTCCACTCTCATCGGACGCCTGCATACCGCGGTAGTTCATCTCCACGGGTGATGTCATGGCGATGTCGTGCTCTTTGATGTGATTGAACAGTGGCCAAAATGTCTGGTTCATCCCGGCGTCAGGGTCGCCAGAACCAGCGACCTCTGCCAACCTGACCGACGGGTAGGTCTTGAGGTCAATGGCGCCGGGCGGAGTGGGTCGTGGGTAGCCAACTGGTAACGGCGTATCCACACTGCACGGTCCAGCGCGGTAGTCAGCATCGGACCCCTTCACCTTCGCCGCGAGATCACCACCGACGCGCACGGAGGTTCCCATGGTCGGCGCTTCATCGGGCACGGTCAATCGTTCCATAGGGTCCTCTCTGGTGTTCGAGGAAGGACTCGCTGCGGACGAGCCTGCCGCGTTTTCGCCTGCTGAATCGCAACCGATGGCAAGGAGCAGGGACGTCGCGAGTGCGCAAAGTCCCATCATGATTGAGCAAGACGGTATGGTCGACATGGGTACCTCTAGGATAATCGGTCAAAACGTTCATTATGACTCTATCAGATAAAAGGTACAAGTTCAATGGAATCGCACAAAAAAAACAGGAAAAATAAGTCGCTATCAGCGTGCTTGACTCTGGTCAGTGGATGCTTTAAACTCATACAAATCGTTCTTTTGTCTCCGCTCACAACAGGCAACAAGGAGACTCAAGAGTGGGCCAGATTCGATTCGTTCCACGGCTAAAATGACAATAAACCCTCGAATTCGCAAAAAATTGACCACCCGCCAGTTCGCCCAGGCACTTGGTGTCAGTGAGTCGTCCGTCAAGCGTTGGATCGACGACGGCACGATCGATGCGGACCGCACCGCGGGAGGCCATCGGCGGATCCCCATGGCGTCGGCGGTCCGCTTTATGCGGCTGAACCGCATGAGCCCACAGCACCCTGAAGTCTTACCGCTCACTGCAGCACCCTCGCTTGGATCAGTCGATGTGCACGCGGCGGATGAGTTCTACGAGGCCTTTGTCGCCGACGACGCTGTACGGGTTCGAGCGATCATGACGGGCAGGTACATGTCCGGGGCAGACATCGCCTCGATCGGAGATGGGCTGGTTCGCCCTGTTCTCGAGCGTTTGGGTGAACTGTGGAGACATGATCCCCAAGGAATTCTGGTCGAGCATCGCGCCGTTGAAACATGCATTCGAGCGTTGACCGAGCTCGTCGCGTGGCTGCCTGCGATTCCGCCAGGAGCGCCGACCTCGGTTACCGCGGCCGGACCCGACGACCCGTACCTGCTGTCCCCGATGCTCGCATCAATGGTGCTCCAGGAACAGGGGATTCAGGCGCGCAACTTGGGGCCGTCAACACCGCTCGAGACCATTGAATTGGCCACGGTGCGCTATGGCGCAATCATGTGCAGCGTGAGCGTGGGTACGGTCCAAGCGCGGCACTGTCATGCTGCATGGATCAGGCTCGCGGACCGCTTAGGAGCGAACCAAATCAGGCTCATTGTCGGGGGTCGGGGCGTAGGATCGCTCCCCAACGAGTTCCTGAGCCGCGCGCGCGTGTGCGGCTCAATGATTGAACTCGGTTCCTATGCCGCCGGTGTTGTTGGGGGCGTCAGTTCTGCCCGCGAGTGAACGGGGCGAAACAAATCGTCGACAGACTTCGCACGGAGCGATGCCATGAAGAGATATACCAGCGTGATGATGTTGCCAAGCAGGCACAACCCTACAAACCACGCAAGCGTGCGCGGGATACTCCGCTCGCGATGCGCGATCCACCCTGTCATGACAAAAAACCCTAGGTACAGGTCGACCATCGTCGCCACGCCCCAACGAGTGTCCACGGTCGCCAGCAACCCGGCCCAGAGCGACATTTCCATGAAGGACCACACGAAGAGCACTAGCAGTGCTGCGATACCGAGGGTGGCGGCGAATGAAATCAAGCGTATCGGGCCCATCATCACTGTCTCCTGCAATTGGATTTCGTTACTGAACCGCTCGTGCTCGGAAGGAAAATCGAATGCTATCAAGGCAAAAACAGTTCGTGTGGATTTCGCCATTCATCGGTGAGGCACTTGCGATATCTGGTCTGGTCCACGATTTATTGAAATACCAATGTGGGAGATTTGAAGATAGTGTCTGACATGAAGAAGCTTCGGTTTTCGTCAACCAACGTCTCGTAGCGCAAGGAGGGCGAAGCCCGACCGGAACGGCGGGTGCCATCCGCGTCGATGAGGAGCGCTGCTTTCTTGTCGGCGGACAACGTGGAATCCAAGACATTCTTTTGGATCCTCGGGCGTCTTGAATACAAAACGCACGCGCAGCACCGACGCAGTTTGCTCTTGGAGGCTGCGTGATTAAACCACAAAATTATGTCAAAAATGGGGAGCCTGTACGCTTCTGGTCATCCCATCATCATGATGCAGATCCCTCGCGCACTCCAAGCCGCGGTACGCCACCAGTTGGTGGTGACGAGGCGGCGATGCGCGTGCGCGTCGAAACCCGTGACCAGAGTGTTATGCAATGGAATCTGCACGAACCATGTGGATATCCAATTCAAAGCTAAGAGCGGCAGGCTGGCCAGTAGCCACGGATCGCGAGTGCCTTCAAGTACTAACAAGACCGCGGTTGCCAACTCAGCGAGCATGAGTGGTCCAACCACCAATGTAATCTGGCGAGTATGCCGCCGATGGTAAGCGACGAAATGTTCGCGTCCAACCTGAGCGAACAGCGGATAGTGAACCATCTGGATGGTCCAGATCAAACCCACAAGGGCCCAAGTAGCTGCGTAATGAACAGGGAGGAGCCATTCCATGATTATGCGGGCAAGCGACTGAGGGTTACATAGTTAGGGCGATCCGCCACATCGGTATGAATGAAGCTACGCACGACCCGAGCGTGATGAAGGAGAAAGACGCCTGGCATCTGTGTGCCATCACCATCGAGTGCACCGGGGTGATGACCAACGAGCAGCGACTTGAACCCACGCCACCACACGCTGAATCCGAGCAACTGTGCGACCCGTCCACGGCGCAGTCCGAGCCCACGATAAAGTCGGCGCTCCGGGTCTGCGATCGCGGGGAGGTCGCTGAGTCCATAGTGAGCAGTAAAGGCTGCAAACGATTCCGCACTGCCCATATGTATGAGGGCAAGACGGGTGCCGTTTTTCTCAATAGTGTGGCGGCTCGCCGCGAGATCTGCGAGCGCTTCACGGCAGAAGCTACAGCCTGAATGGCGCAGGAACACCAACAGCACCGGATGTTTGTTGGAAAGATCCGCGAGGCTGCTGCCGCTCGTAGTGAGCGTCTCCGTCAGCAGCGTGGATTCATCGGGCAATGTGTCTGCGCCAGCATCGCGCAGATACTCCGTCCAAGCGTGTCTGAGGATGAGCGCGAAAGGCACCCACCAAATGAGATCATTGGTGATGCAGTTCAGCGCAAAGGCCCACGGCAGCTGCTCGGTCCACAGCGCTTGGATCATGCCGAGTGGACCAAAGACCTTTCCGAGAAACCCCACTAGCACGATCGGCCAATGTCGCACGGGATCAAAGGCGGCGATGGCATAGCCGAGGCCGTAAACGCCCACGATCATCCCGATGCATTGCCAGAACTGCGGGTAATTGGGTTGCGGCATCTGCAACCAATCAAAAATCGCCCCAGGAAACAGCACTGCGAAGCCGCCCCAGAGCACGTTGTAGAGTCCGGCGGCGAGCAAGACATTGCGCATCCAGCGCGGAGAGGCAGAGCGGGTGTTCATAGGGATATACAGGAGCTACCTAAAAGGCGCATATCCACCAGGCAGTCCACCCTTCGAGTATACAATCTGGTAAAGCTGCACCATACGGGCTCGAAAGAGCGCCTCACAGCCATTTAGATAATACATCCACATGCGATAGAACTCATCGCCATAGTTATCTTTGAGGGTTGGCCACGCACGATTAAAGTTTACATCCCAGGCGTGCAGGGTCTTTGCGTAATCGGCTGAGAAATTGTGCAGGTCCTCGATCACCAAGCCCTCACGAGCAGGGCGAATAAGCTGCGGCAGGTTCGGGATATATCCGTTCGGAAAGATCCTGCGCTGCAACCAAAGAAGGAAGTGATCTAGGGGGGTCGCAGAGCGCCGTGAAAAGCTCTCGGCCGAGATTACCTGCAGTGCAAAAAGCCCCTTGTCCTTTAAGCAGCTCTCAACCTTTGAGAAAAAGGTCGGGATGTTTCTGCGCCCGACGGCTTCAATCATCTCGATAGAGACGATGCGATCAAAAGAACCGTGATACCTCTGGTAATCCTCGAGCACAATCTCAACATCGAGCCCCTGACAACGCTCGCGCGCCAACTGCGCCTGCTCTTTCGATACGGTCAGCCCTACAACCGATACGCCGTAACGCTTGGCCGCAAACGCCGCCAAGTTGCCCCACCCACATCCGATATCCAGCACCCGCATACCAGGCTTGAGTTCGAGCTTCTTACAGAGCAGATCCACCTTATTGAACTGGGCCTGATCGAGATTTTCGGCGTTGTGCCAATACCCACAGGTATAGCTCATCGTTGTGGCATCGAGCATGGCAGCGAATAGATCGTTTCCGAGATCGTAGTGACGCTCGGCCACCTCGTACGCACCACGCCCTATCTGGGAGTTCTTGACTCGATCCTGCAACAAATACCAAAGAAATCTCGGGCTGAACTTCTTAAAAGATGCATCAATGCTTGGATCGTTCGTTACAAAACGATACAGCAGCTCCGTCAGGTCTTGAGTCGCCCACTCGCCACGCATATAAGCCTCGCCGAGCCCATACACGCCGCCCCTCCGAAAGATATCAATAGCCGGTTGCGGCAGGTTCTGATTGGCCGGCTGCGCCGAAGAAGCAACTCGCTGTAAAAGTTCTGCGGGTCTCTGCATGCTATTTCTTAGCCCCGCTGTTTTTTATTCCGCCGCGACACCCTCGACCCGGACCTTGACAGGCTCGCATAAAGGCGAGTACTTGAAGTCGGACACGGTGAATGATATTCTGTCGTGAGCGGATGGTATATCGATTTGCAGGGTTCGGTTTAGGGTATGGCGTCGCCCCGACCTTGAAATACAGTTTGAGAGCCTCCCCATGAATGCGGGGCATCGTCATAAATGAGGTTATCGGGTATTTTCTAATCGTTGTCAGTACGGTGCGTGCGCTTAAGGGCTGCGCATCTCCCTCTAATAGAGCTGAAAAAACTGCTGTGCCCTCCCGATCTAGGTCAACCTGAACCGAGAGCTTCTCGCCCTCCCGTCTGAGGGTAACTGAGTATTCCCCCCGGCGATCAAAGAAGGGCGAAACGAAGAACTCCTTCGGGAATCGCCACGAAACTGGCATCAGGGTTGGCTCACGAGCTAGTTCACTTACAAGGGGATAGATATGGCTCTCTCCAAAGGTATTACTGACCTGCGTAATCAGTCCAAGTACACGCCCCAACTGATCGAAGCAGGCAAAGAAGCTCACGGGATTAAAAACATACCCAAAGTAACGGGGCATGGTGATCAATGTAATGCGGTCTGGGCGAATAGGTTGTCCATGCGCCTTGAGAATACGCTCAACCTTCTCGCGCAGTCCCCCAGTACCCTCTAGGTAATCAGCCGATCTGATACTGAAAAGCGCTCTCTTTTCGTATCCAAAGAGCCTTGGCGAGATCGAGAGCGTTTCTAGTTCATCTAGATCAAGCTCAAAGGTAAAGATCGGATACGAGAAGGAATGCTCCTTAGGCCCCGCACGCCAGTGATCTACCCTGCCCCATGAGATCTTTGACCTCATAATGAAAGCCCCATTGAGTTTGCTACATCGAGCGCGGACCGTACAGCATCCTCATGAAAGCCGTGGTACATATATGCGCCACAGAAATACGTATGGCGCGTGCCGTT
Organism: Singulisphaera sp. GP187; assembly: GCA_945869475.1. Lineage (GTDB taxonomy): Bacteria > Planctomycetota > Phycisphaerae > Phycisphaerales > SM1A02 > F1-60-MAGs104. Next base: position 9,723 of record CAMBOV010000008.1, read on the forward strand.
AAGCCCTCGTAGGGAGCGCTGACTCAGTGGTGAGAGCGGCGTATATATAGGGTGGGTGTATTCAACCTCGTAAAGTATCAGAGCGGGATCGATATCGTCGTGACAGTTTAGGGTAACGAAGTAATCTCGCGCCGCCTTCAGGTTTTGCAACTTATTCATATAGTAGGTGATCGCTACAGGCGTATCACGCCGAGATTCTACGCGACGGCGATAGTTCCACGCCGCCCAGAGTCGTCTATTGGAACCAAGTACCCCTTTGTCGGTATGCAGCACGGTGCGATTTTTACTATAGCGCCACGACCCGAGCGCCCCTTGTTCTTCAATGCTGGGGTCCTTGAGCAACGTAAGTGCCTCATCCGCATGTGTTGCGATTACAACATCATCGAATCGTTCAGGCGCGGCACCCTCTAGACCAAGCGTGACACCGCTCTCATCACGCCAAATGCCCTGTACAGAGCACCCCAACCGCACCTCACCTGAAAAGCGCTTCCTAAAAGCCTTCACATAGCTCTGGCTGCCCCCCACCACCGTCTGCCACTGCGGTCGCTTACGGAGCTCCAGCATGCCGTGGTTATGAAAGAAGGTTGCAAATGAGAGCATTGGAAACTCAAGCGCATTTGAGTCAGGGGCAGACCAGATCGCGCCAATCAACGGCGCGAGGTAGTGATCAAAGAAGTACTCACTTGTGCCGAGCTTCTTTAGATAATCTCCGAGGGGCGTATCCTCGAGTTTTCCACGTTTTAAATCGGCAAGAACGCGCCGATTAAAGCGAAACTGCTCTAGGATCATCCGAACAAACCTTCGATTTAAGAGGTTCCGAGGAGCAGCGAGGAACTCCTTTATAGAGGGCCCCATGTACTCCAACCCTGTGTGCTCACATGAGAACCCAAACGACATATCTGAGGGTTGTCGTTGTATTCCTAGCTGGTCAAGTAGCTTATAAAAATTCGGATAATTTCTTGGATTGCAGACGATAAATCCGGTGTCGACAGAGAGCTCTGGATTGAGCGGATCATCGACGGTACGGGTATTCGTATGCCCCCCGAGATAATCGTTCCTCTCTAGCAGGGTTACCCTGTGCGCCTGAGATAGCACATGCGCCGCGGTAATACCTGCGACTCCACCCCCGACAACCAAGATATTGCGCCGTGGATCAGCTACCACAACCGATCGACTATCCTCTCGTAGATCGCATCGGGAAGGATGCGTGCAAGTTTCAGTATCCAGTTAAATGGAAATGGAAACGCGATCTCCCTCTTTCCGCGCTCAATACCCTGACAGATAATGCGAGCTGCCTGATCGGCATCTACAATAAACGGCATATGAAAGTCGTTCTTGTCCGTTAGGGGGGTCCTGACGAAACCTGGATTTACGATAGAGATCGTCACCCCTTTGCTCTTTAGGTGAAACCTGATGCTCTCAAGGAAATGGATCATCGCTGACTTGCTTGCGCCGTACGCAGCAGCCCGTGGTAGCCCGCGATATCCAGCCAAACTTGCGACCGGGGCCAGGTAGCCCCGTTTTCTTGCCAACATTCCTGGCAGGACCGCTTCGATACAGTGCAACATTCCGCCGTAATTAAGTTGCATAACGAAGAGGTATTCAGCGCAATCAAAGCTCTCTGGCACCGTAAAAAGGTGTGTGCCAGCGTTAGGAATAGCGAGATCTATCGGGGCAATGTTCAACTCTATCGCCGCTACCACCTGCTTCATCTGGTCAAGATTCAGCACATCCCCGGGGAAGCTCCAAGCCTCTCCCCCCTTGGCCCGGATGCGAGCGACTAACTGCTCAAGCACCTCGGCGCGTCTGGCAGTAATGGCGAGCTTTGCGCCTCTGCTGGCCAATTCTAAGGCGAGCGCCTCCCCGATGCCACTACTAGCACCGGTCAGCCAGACACACTTACCGTTAAGATTTATTCCTGACATATCGCCCCCGAAACCCAGATTCTCCACAGAGCGCACACCCATTGATCGGACTTCGCTTTTCCAGCATCTCTAGCAAGCACTCAACAAATTTACTGCGAAGCGGCGGTTTCATGCGTCTAATGTAGCACGGCGGTCTTGGAACACGAGTGTTCTACAGGACCCCCACTTTGACACAATTAACTTGTGTCAACAACGGGATCCTGTACAGTTCCTATCGGTTGGCGGACTATCGATGCGCAACTTCCCGGCGACCTACGGCGCTAGCTCTACCGACACGAAGTCAAATGTAAAGGCTGGCTCGGTTAGCGATCCGGCTAGCGTGAGACTCTGTTCCGCGAAGTGGTCCGGCGTGTCTCGTAGGAAGTTGCCCGAAACAACTACCTTGTTCCCGACGTGCAGCCGTGCCAGCGTCTGGTAAACCCCTGAGGTCTTTTCAATGAGGGTCCCGCTCGTGAGATCGGAGAATGCATTGTTCCAAGTGCAGATTGTCACGTCTGGCCCGATCGATATCGACAAGACCCCCTTGCCATCCATGTTGGTCGATATCTCCGTGATCCTGCCCACCCAGCCATCGACAGTGGAAGATGGAAATGCCGATTCCAGGTCGCGACGCCGGGCGTCCCGGCTCGCCACTTCCCCGATCTCGTTTGGAGCATCTCGGTACGCGACCTTTGATTCCGAGATGATTCGCAGGAACCGGAGTTGGTCGTCTGGTTCGCTCGCCCCGCGCACCTTGCTCTTGGGAGCCATCGAGGGTGAACTGGATGCTTCGAGGTGCTTTGAACTCAACTTCGAGACCACGGCCCACCCGATGGTTGAGGCAACCGTCATGGCGATGGCAATACCAAGCGCGAGACCCGCATACCGCCGGCTCTCGAGCTTTCGCATTGCGATCGCCGCGCAAACGACTGCAGGTACCCCGGTGAAGCACATTAGCAACGCCGAGAGCCCGCTCAGAATGAAGGACGCAAGCACTAGTCCCGGGATGCCACCACTCGGTGGCAATGCGAGCCTATTGCTGCCTGACACAGCTGGTGCCTGAGCGCCAGCCCGCGGCGGAACAGCAACCCCCATGTTCAGCACACTGAGTGCATCAGACGCCATGATCCACGTGACGCCTCGGTCGAGCGTAACAATTCTACGATCCGTAGGAACCTTGCCCGACGCAACGAGTGCCGCGAGCCTCTCGGGCGTCACGAAGCGAGTGCCATCCACGGTTTTGATTCCCACTTCGGTCATCTCAGGCGGCCTCCGGCCACGGGAATGCGACTCCGGACAAACGAAGGAACCACGCGACGACCGTGCCCGCGCTCAGGACCGCGAACACGACCCAGCAAGATCGAGACCACCAGCGCGGATGATCGATACCTCGCCCAAAGAGCGCCCCGAGCGTCCAACTTGACGCTATCAGAGCTGCAAATGCAACCCACGGTAATGCGCACGAGTTCCAGTCTAGGGCACCCCTTATGTCGCCGCGGAGTATGCAGGAAATGCTTCGCGTGCCGCCGCACATCGGGCAAGGTCTCCCAGTGGCCGAGAGGAATGCGCAGTTCGGAACAAGCGGGAGCACTGCCGCCGCAAGCACAACGGCGACCGCCTTTAACGCTCGATCGACGCGCTCTCTGGGCGAAAGGCGATGCACGAATCAGGCATCCTCCGACGAAAGCATCTGGTCTGCCACTCGGTACAGCCCGAGAAGCATGATCGGCAGCGTTACAAACACGCCTATGTAGAAGATTAAGCAGCCAGAGACACCGATCAGGGTTAGCAGCACGCACGATGCGAGCAAGCCCCACGGATCCTTCTCGACGATGCGCAACGCCCTCGTCAGGGCCTTGAGACCTCCTAAACGCTCACGTCCTGCGACGATGAACGCTAGGAAAGGAACTGGCAACAGAACAAGCCCAGGAATGCAGCAAAAAGCCAACCCGAGCGCGACCAATAGAGATCCCCAGAAGCCGATGATTAACGCGGGGACGAACTGTCTGAAGCCGCGGAAGACCTCTGAGAAACTCGCCTTGCGACCAGTCGTGGCTTCGTCGCGGACGCACTGGTAGAAACCAATCAGGATCGGGGCAGCAATGAACCAGAATCCGGCCCCAGGGATATTTACAGCCAACGCCACCAGCGCCGATACGAGCATGTAGAAGACGGGATTCAAACGGAATCGATCGATTGCAAACTGCACCGCATCGGATGGGCTGATCCCCTCACGGCGAACAACTACGACACCGGGTGCGGTCCCAGCCGCCGCCGCGAGTGGAGTAGAAGGAGCAACCATCGCAACTGGACGTGCATGCACGTCGATCGGCTTCCCTGGAGCGAGTGACGATAGCGCCTGCCCTTGGTCTCCGTGAAGTTCGGCATCGGAGAGAACGGGCAGCGCCGCACTCTGGGGAGGATTTTCTTCGCGAGCGGCGAACGGCAAATCTTTAACGCTTTTAGCAGCCCGCCATGGACCATCAGCAGAGGTTGATATCTCGTCTTCGTGCGCAAGGTCGCCCGAGCGAGCCATAGCGCGCAATTGGGAAGCCGTGAGCGGTCCGCTAACCGCGCGCGTCCCGAGATGACGAATGAAATATGAGCTAGGCATGTTGATCTACGCGTAATCGAGTCATTGACCTCAACACAGGTAGCGTACAGGATTCCATTGTTTACAAAAGTTTGTGGGTAAATCACCCCCCACTCCATGAGGAAACTGCGTCGGTGCTGCGCGGGCGTCTTGTAGCTAAGACGCTGGGTGATCCAGTGATTGTTGTATCGATACGCAAAGTCTCGAAGCGCAACATCGAGTTCGTCGACGGTTGCGACTCGTGTGAGCCAGAGCAATTGCTCCTTGAGTGTTCGAATGAATCGTTCGACACAGCCGGTGCCCCTTGACTCTCGTTGGGCGACTCCTGACGAATGATGGACTCGATCGAATGCCGACGAATCGCAACTCCTCTTGAAATGCATGCGAGATGAATTGACTTCCATGATCGTGCCGCAGTGCGACGCCTGCTGCGACGTCGCGATCGAATGTTCCGCGCGTTGCACGAATCGCTTGCCGAAGCGTGTCGATCGCTTCGTGACGCGTGGCGCGCCGTGCGGCACGCGCTCCGAGACACTCACCGGTGCAGTGATCGATCACGACGAAGACTGTCGCGCTGCCTTGATCTGTCATGCACGCAGTGCCATCGATTGCCCACATCTCGTCTGGTCGCGCTGTGACAATCGTTCCATCATGCACGCGCGGACCAGGTGATGACCGACATCGCATCGGAGCGAGCAGATTGTTTTCTCGCCATAATCCAGCGAGTGCCTCGCCGACGAATGGCGAATTGCGCAGCACAATCTTCATCTCTTCGAGTACCTGTGTATCGGCCAAGTATGTCTTGGGTCCGCGCGTCTTCTTCGGCGTAGCACCGTACAACGCGAGCACCTTGTGTCGATGCATCGTTGCAGACTGACCTGATGATCGCGCACTTGGATTCCACGTTGTCCGCCAGCAAGAAAGCAGCGCTCCTCATCGACGCGGATTGCACCCGACGCTCCGGTCGGGCTTCGCCCTTTCTGCGCTACGAGTCCACCGTTCACAAAAACTGCGGCTTTTTCATATCAGACAGTGTCTTCAAATCTGCGACATCGGTGTGTCAACAAATCGTGCGCCAGACCAATGCGAACGCCAAGTGTGGTAGGCTCGCCGCTCGACAAAACACACCCTGGTGGCTGGTTCCGAGCGTAGTTCGCGCGGTATCACCACTCCCCTCGAATGAAGTGAGTACCGCATGTCCGCGAGCGAGCAATCGATCCTGCACACCGTCCAGAACAGCATGTTCGAGTTCCCTGCGTTGCCGGGGCGCTGGGACATTCTGAGTTTCCCAGGGCTCCGCGCTCACGCCACGCCCGGGGTCGACCATCCGTTTGGCAACATGGTGGGCGTCTCCACGCTCACCCAAGCGAACGCCGATGCCGCTATCGCACAGGTGCAGGATTTCTTCGGCAAGCGTGGTCATGTGGTGGGCTGGTGGCTCAATGCATCGTCGACCCCGATCGATCTCGTCAGCAGGCTCGAGGCCGCGGGATTCTCCAAGATGGTCGAGCAGGCCGGCTTGGTGCTCACGGACTTGCGGCACGAGATTGCGTGCAACCCAGCGGTGACCGTGCGGCGGGCGACCGAGCGAGATCGAGCTGATGTCGCTCGCTTGTACGCGGAGGCTTATCCGATGCCCGAGGCGCTGGCTTCTGTCTATTGCGAGGTAGTGCCGCTCGTCGACTGCGGCAACCACTTTCTCGCGTACCTCGACGGCGTTGAGGGACCGGTGGCGGTCTCGAGCATGTTCTCGCCTCGAGGCAGCAGCGTCATGGTGATGCAAGGCGCGGCGACGCTCGAAGCACACCGAGGTCGCGGCACCTATACCGCGCTGATGGCTGCTCGGCTCGCCGAAGCGCGCGCGATGGGCAAGGACGCCGCGGTGCTGCAAGGCGACCGCAAGACTTCCGCGCCGATCTGCGTCAAGCTTGGTTTCCGAGAGGTGTGCAGCGTCGACTTCTATGCGTGGAGTCCGACGCCTGGTGCGAAGCCTGGGCTGATGCACTGATCATGCGCGGGGAGTTGGTGCTTCTCAGTTCACGAGCCGCTCACTCCTCAGTGGGCAGCGCAGACGAAATCCTTAGCCACGCTGCGCTTCAACGGCTGTTTTGATTGCTGAGAAGATTCGTCGTTGAAGCTAAAACCTTGAAGCCGCCACTCGATGGTTGCCCTTGTGCGCTCGCGCGAAAAACTCGTTTAGGGAACACGCGCACATACAGTCCGATCGCATCTCGCGGCAGCGATCCGATGCACGAGCCGCTTTTCGCCGATCGCTTGACCGCTCCTCGGCGAGCGGACGCATGCCGGTGCGTGCATCGACCTACCGCTTGAGTGACGACTCGCTTACCCCGATTGCCTGAGCCAAGTCGCGTGGTGAGATGGTTTTTATGGAGTGCCGTCGGAGTGATCATCGAACACGATGGCGTCGTTTTCAACCATGATCGATGGCTGATCGCCTGTTTTTGTTCTCAGATCGTGCACGTTGGCTGGCGGACTCATCAGCGACACCTCGAATGAACGGATGGCCGTAGAAAGAAAACGTGCAAATCGTCTATTCTGTCCACTTGACATCGCTGAATTTGGCGTAGGATAATGTTCGTGAACGGTTTTCAGATAAGAAGCGTTCAAGTCAAGGAGAAACTACTATGTGTCTAAACAATCTAACTAATGGGCTTGCGCAGGTTGTCGGCGCAGAGCAAGGCCTCCAACTCGAGCAAAACGGATTGCCCAATGGCCTGCATGTCCTGTCAGAACGAGCCGTTGAGCCGAAACCTGCGAATGTAGATCGGACGCGGATCGAACGAGCCGTTCGCGAGATCCTGCTCGCTATCGGCGAAGACCCCGATCGTGAAGGCCTGCGCGAAACTCCGACGCGGGTGGCACGGGCCTACGGCGAGATCTTCGCTGGCCTGCGCCAGAATCCGGCGGCACATCTTCAGTGCACCTTCGCCCAGACCTGCGATGAGGTCATCACCGTTTGTGGCATCAAGTTCTACAGCGTTTGTGAACATCATCTGCTTCCCTTCAGCGGCAAGGTGCACATCGCCTACCTGCCCGCCAACGGGCGCGTCGTTGGTCTGTCGAAACTGGCGCGAACCGTAGAAGTGTTCGCGCGTCGGCCTCAGATCCAAGAGCGATTGACCGACCAGATTGCAGAGGCGCTCACGACGCATTTACAAGCGCGCGGGGTGATTGTTGTCGTGGAGGCTGAGCACATGTGCATGCGGATGCGCGGCGTGCGATCGGTAGATGCAGCAATGACCACGATTGCACGCCGCGGTCTCTTCAAAAGCGATGCGTCCCGCTCATCCGAAGTGATGTCACTCATCAACACCATGTCGCGCCGTCGTGATGACGGCAGCGCGAATTGATCGTTTTTTTCGTTCGTCAGTTTCAATTTTCATTTTTCAACCTCTATGGAGCCTCTACTCATGAAATCGTGTTCAATCGTTTGTGGTCTTATCAAATCCAAAGCTTTTATCGCCGCCGCGCTGGTGTGCTCGGGGTCGCTCTTGATCGCAGCCAATTCGGCCGAGCGCCTCGATACCTCTCGCTCGATCGGTGATCAGGCCCAGTCGGCGGCTTCGACGAATGATGTCATTGCCACCGCGACAAAGGCCGGAGGGTTCACCACCCTTCTCGCTGCACTCGAAGCGGCGGAACTTACGACGGCATTGCAAGGTCCGGGCCCGTTCACAGTGTTCGCGCCCACCGACGCAGCGTTTGCCAAGCTTCCAGCTGGCACCGTTGAATCACTCCTGAAGCCTGAGAACAAGGGCAAGCTCACCGCGATCCTGACTTACCACGTCATCAGCGGCAAGGTGCCGTCCTCAGCTTTGTCCACCACTCCCGCTGCCGAAACGCTCAATGGGCAGCGGATTGACTTCAAGTCCAAGGACGGCAAATGGTTCGCGGAGAACGCGATGATCGTGAAGACCGACATTGCCTGCAGCAACGGCGTGATTCATGTGATTGACGCGGTCATCATGCCTTCGACCGACACCATCGCTGATGTCGCCACCAGCGCAGGCAAGTTCAACACGCTTCTAGCCGCCGCGAAGGCTGCGGGTCTGGTTGATGCGCTGAAAGGCAACAAGCCGCTGACCGTGCTCGCACCGACCGACGAGGCGTTTGCAAAGCTTCCCGCCGGTACTGTCGAGATGCTGCTCATGCCAGAGAACAAGGACAAGCTCAAGGCGATCTTGACCTACCACATCATCTCTGGTCGGGTGTATTCCAACCAAGCGCTTCAAGCCAAGCAGGGCAAGACTCTTCAAGGTGGCACTGTTGATTTCGCAATGCGCGATGGCGCGGTGTACGCCAACAACGCAAAGGTGATCGGCGCTGACATTGACACTGCCAACGGCGTGATCCACATCGTCGATACGGTGCTCATGCCGCCAGCCAAGTAAGTGATCTCGTTGTGTTCATGATCCGCGGCGAGCACGACAGTGCTCGCCGCGGTCATATTCATAGGACATCGCTTTTGGGGGCGACAGGAATCCTGACACGAGCCCTCAATAGAGGTCCACCCGCGTATGAGAAACGAACCGATAGCCCAACGGGCCGAAAGGAGTTTCGCATAAAGCGTGCAATGATTCGGACGCGCCACCGTCCGAAAGAAATCGCGACCTGTTCACGCTTGCCGAAGCGCATCGCTGACGGCGCGATGCTCGCGCTGTGATGCGCGCACGAACCCTCGCTCGTCGACGGGCTACGAATCGCTCCACGGCGCATCCGACATATCCATGATCGTGAACGCGGGTCGCGGCGGTCCTTTCCATCGATCGACCTGTGCACGAACGAGCAACTGCACGGTCATTCCAACGCCAATCTTCCTGTAGTGCACAGCCTGCCGCCACCAGGTACATCGCACTTCATCGCTCGAGTTCGCGCCGCTGAGCTTCACATGAAAATTGAGATGGTCTGCTTCAGCGCCGAAGACTCCCCCCGCTCTGGTCACGACTGCGTCGCGCACAAGAAAGAGTGGTGCAGGGAATCCCATGCCGAAGGGACCAAGCTTCGCGACCGACTCAACCACAGCGACCGAGAGATCATCGGCGCACAGTTGCGCATCGATGTGCAGAGGCGGCACTCCAGCACCCGCGCGACTTGAAGCTGCATGCGCCGAGAGTTTCTCGCGAAACTCATCAATCCGTTCGACGCGCAACATGAGCCCAGCAGCCGCCGCGTGACCGCCATAGTGGTCGAGCAAATCTTTGCACGCGTGCAATCCCTCGAGCACTGAGTAGCCCACGACACTTCGAGCCGAGCCATAGGCAAACTCGCCGTCACTCTCGAGCAGAACGACCGGCACATTGAACAGATCGCTCAATCGCGCGCAGGCGATCCCAACAATTCCGCGCTTCCAGTTCGGCGCTGCCAAAACACACGCACCGCGAGAGTGCCCGAGTCCCTCGTCGATCCGACCTTTCGCGGCATCAACGATCTCGCGCTCTTGCTTCTTTCGAGCGGCGTTGAGCAGACCGAAATTCGCAGCCATCACGCGTGCACGCCTCGCCGTGTCAGCCCTCTGCGCCGCATCGGCGGTGTCGACAGCTTCGGCATCGCTGCTCACGGCGCTCATTCCCAAAAGTTTCACCGCGTCGATTGGATTTCCAAGTCTTCCGCAGGCGTTGATGATCGGCGCGATCCCAAACGAGATGCGCTCTGCATCGACCACGTCGCTTTGCGAGATGCCAGCCTCGATTGCGAGCGCGCGCAGCCCAGGAAGCCCGCTCGATGCGATGCGCGCTGCGCCCAGACGCACAATGGTTCTGTTCTCTCGCGCCGCGTCGCCCCCGAGTGGAACAACATCGGCGATCGTTGCGATCGCTGCCAGCGCGAGTGTTTCAGCGAGAAGTGTGCGAAAGACCGGCGAGACCTTCTCGCTCTGACACCACGCGCACGCGAAGGCCCATCCAACTTTCCACGCGACTGCTGAACCACAGAGCGGGCTGTTGGTGCTGCCAAGACTCGGATGGGCGATTCCAGCCGCGTCAGGAAGCACTCCATCGCTGCGCATCGGATGGTGGTCTGTAATGAGCAGCTCGATGCCGAGCTGACGCGCTTGCGCTGCCTCATCAATCGCCGTGATGCCGCAATCGACCGTCACGACCACTTGCACTCCGCGTGATGCGAGATCGGCAAGGGCCTTCATCGAGAGGCCGTATGGGTCGGTGGCACGCTGCGGGATGTAAACAGTTGGCGGCGACTCGGGTCGCGCCGCACGGATGAGATGAACCAGGATCGCCGATGCGCACATTCCGTCCGCGTCGTAGTCACCGAAGATTGCAATGTGTTTCTTCTCGCGCACCGCCTGCGCGAGTCGTTGCCCGACCTCTCGCGCCCCCGGCAACTCTTCGAGCGGACGTAAGTCGGACCACGTCGGCTCGAGAAATTTCGCGAGCTCACTCGGGGCGATCCCACGCGCCGAAGCGATGCGCTCGACGAGCGTCCCAGAACTTGCACCCGATGGTGCGATCCACACTTTTGTCCAGCCTTGCACAACGCGAGGGTACGCCGTATTGACGTGTTACTATCCAAAAGCGCTCAACCTCACACCTCGGAGTCACCACCATGCCAGATCGATACAAAAGTATTCTGCTCTTCGGTGCACCGGGCGCCGGCAAAGGCACCCAAGGAAAAATTCTTGGCCGGATTCCTGGATTCTTTCACCTCGCGTGCGGCGACGTCTTTCGTTCGCTCGATATGACGAGTGATCTCGGCAGGGAGTTCCTCAACTATTCGTCGCGTGGCGAGTTGGTTCCGGACGAACTCACGATTCAGATGTGGAGGCAGAACATGCACGCTCAGACGGTGCTGAGTCTCTTCAAGCCGAAGCAAGATCTGCTCGTGCTCGACGGCATCCCGCGCAACGTTGGACAAGCGAAGGCGCTCGCCGCATCGCTCGATGTGCTGCGCGTGATCCACCTTCGATGCAATGACGAGGACGCGATGATGATGCGGATGCGACGTCGCGCTCTGAAGGAGAATCGAATCGACGACGCCGATGAGCGGGTCATTCGCAATCGTTTCGACGTGTATCACGCTGAGACTCTGCCCGTCCTTGACTTCTATCCAAAGTCGATCGTCGCCGACATCGACGCGATGGGATCACCCGCGCAAGTCTTTCAACGGGTGCTCGAAGTCGTCGTGCCAGCCCAAGAGTCGCACTTCAATCGTCCAAAAGGGGCGGCTGAATAGGATCGGCTCTTGCGGCAGGTTGCTTTTTCGGCGACGGCGGCGGAGTGATCACTCGTGCAGTCGCGGGAGCGAATCGCACTTGGGCCTCGCGCAGTGCGAGCAGTCTGCGTTCGAGCACGACGCTGCGAAGAGGAGAGCCGATGCGATCTTCAAATTTGTCGAGGTCGATGGCTGAGGTGAGCGCGACTTCAAACTCCATTCGATCTTCGATGAATCCCCCTGCTGGATCGATCTTCGGCTTCGCGCGATCATCACGCTGCTGTCGTGCGATTGAGAGCCGCACGCTCTCGCCAGGCATCTTGGACTGAATGATCTCAACCAAATCGCTCGATGTTGCCAGAGCCTTTCCGTCGATCTTCTCGATGCGATCCCCGATCTTGAGCACTTTTTCAGCGGGCATACCTGGCAGCAAGAGCAGCACCTCAACACCGGGGTTGCGCGCATCACCGCTCGGCTGCATGCGCAAACCCAGAGCGCCACGGGGCAGTGCGAGCACCTTCTCCTGCGCAATGGTGAGCAACCGTTCGCGCTGCTCGACGCTCAAATCACCCTGTGCGAGGATTGCGAAGATGACCTCTGCCGTCACAGTCGGCGCCCGAAGGCGCGTGCTTGCCGCTTCACGGATCGCGAACTGCCGCGCATCAAGTTCAGCGACGGCACTCAAATCGTGCGAAGTGATTCGCGCACTCGCGCGAGTCTGATCCGACCAGAGACGAACGACTTCAGGGGCTGGAGTGATCGGCGTTGGCGCAAGCTGTCCCGCCCAAGCTTGCTGCTGTTGAATCGGGAGCGGATTGAGCTTCAACCGAGAGATGCCCGCAGGATCTGCCGGCGGCGCGAGTCGATCCGTGGTTGGCAGTCGTTGCTTGGCAGGTTGTGGTGGGGCAGGTTGTGGCTTGGCATCCTGAGCGTGGGCTGTACTCATCAACGCAAGTGCGAGCGCAGCGATGACACACCCCGACGAGTTCAATCGACGAGCGTTCACCGTGTGCTCATACATGTTGCACAGAGCGTAGCGATGCGCTGACGCTCCGACCAGATCCACTGCGTCTTCTGATCGAGAAATCGCAGGATTTCAACCCCCGGACGGCCGTCAAACCGACCCGACAACGCGATGCGCGGCACGCACTCAGCGATCGCGGCCTGCACCATCAGAGCTGGCATCGCTGCGCACTCATGGCTGTCGAGGTGAAACTGTCGGGGCCACGCGTACCCCTGAAGAAACGCCTCGACGCAGTGCAGATTGAGTGTCGCGCTCCATTCGCTGACGGGTTTCATCCCGACACTGTGCATCCCAAACTGTAGCGCTCCATTGGCGAGGTCGATCACGGTGCGATCGCAGCGCACTCCATCGAAATCGAGAAGCGCAATGGGCGCACCACTCACAAAGAGCAGGTTTCCCGGATGAAAGTCTCCGTGGATCACCCCTGTGTTCACCGACGTCGCTGTCGCGGCAAATGCTTCGTCAACGAGAGTCGCGGCTTCTTCGTAGCGCTGATGAAGGGCGCGTTCAAGTTTCGCGAGTTCATCCACGGAAGCGGATGGATCATCGTTGAGCACCCCGCGCGCAAGTCGAGTCCACGTCGCTTCGACGGTCTTGCTGCGGTAGTAGCCGCCAGGCGGTGGCGGAGCAGACGACGGAGTCCATCCCTTGAGCGTTCGGTGCAAACGCGAGAGCAGTAGACCACTCTCGCGCGCCTCGCCGATCGATCGACGAAAGCGCTCGCCCTTGAGGAACTCGAAGAGTTCATAGAGAAATCCCTCGCGCACGACCCAGCGTGCGCCAGCGTGCGTCTTGCGGCAGTGCGCGATTGGAAAATGTTTCAGCGCCAACTGCGACTGCACGGCGTGACTAAAGGTCGCCCGCACGAGATCTTCTTCTGTGGCCGAGCGACGCTTGAGCAGATAGAACGTTTTTCCCTCAGTCTCGATCACAGCCTTTGGAAAACGGCGGGAGCCACGGTTGAAAGCATGCGCTCGCACCACCCGCGTCGATGGAAACTCTTGCATGACCTCCCGGATTTCTTCAGCGGTGAGCAGGATGCGCGTGCGCTCCTGACCGCTATTGGGCATTCTGGGACTGCTCCTTGATGCGATCGATCGCGGTCTTGATCTCGACCACCTGTCGGCTGATCTCGACATCACCCGACTTGCTTGCGATGGTGTTCGCTTCGCGCAAAAGTTCTTGCGCGACGAAATCCATCGTGCGACCGATCGGTTCGGCGAGTTCAGGATTCAGCAGTGATTCGTACTGATCGAGATGCCCCGCCAATCGCACAAGTTCTTCGGCGATGTCGCTTCGCTCGGCAAAGAGTGCAACCTCGCGAAGCAAATCTGTTGGTTCGACTGATTTACCAATCTCACTGAGCATCGTGTCGACGCGCTGACGAAGTCGCACCTGGTAGGAAGCTGCGACCGCAGGAACGCGCAGAGCGATCGAGTCCATGCGAGTGCGAATGACTCTGCCGAATTCGATGAGATGACCTCGCAGATGCTCCCCCTCGCGGGTGCGCATAGCGATGACCTTCGAACACGCTTCATCGAGCAACGTCGCCACCACTGGACGCAGATGTTCAAGAAAGCGCGCGCCGCCATCCTCAACGATCACCCCGGGCAGCATCAACAGTTGCCCGCGTTCAATGCGTGACGCTTCTTCGGCGCCGAGAGCCGCCGTGAGTTGCACGAGATAGTCGTTGAGGCGATCCCCATTGATTCGTGCTGAAATGCGCGCGTCGGCATTCGAAATGCGCAAGGTCACGATCACGCTTCCACGCACGAGCAGTCGCGCTGCTTGCGCTTCAAGCTCTGCCTCGAGTGCGGTGAAATCTTCTGGAATGCGCAACGAGCACTTGAAGTGCCGATTGTTCACTGAACGAATTTCAACCGCGACGAGCGCTCCATCGAGCTCGGCTTGAGCGACCCCGAAGCCGGTCATCGACCGGATCATGGCGCGTTAGGGAGTCCCGCTGGCTGGTAGGCCAGGCTCGGGTGTCGGTGCAGGTGCAGGTGCAGGCTCGGGTGCTGGCGCAGGCGCAACCAAGGGTTGGTCACTCGCGGCAACGCCCGCCGCTGGTGCGAGAGGAGCTGGCGTGACGACAACAGGCGCAACTGGATCGACCAGAGTCGTTCCTGCTGGCGTCTGCGCTGGCAACAATCCTGGCTCAATGAGTTGTTCTTCTGTCGCGGTGCCTGGAGTCGACGTCGAATTGTCGATGACGTTGAGTGCGATTGCAACCAAGAGATAGAAGGCAAAGGATCCCATCGTGATGTACGTCAAAACATCGCCCGTCCGACCACCGAACGCCGTGTCCGATCCGCCACCCGACGCGCCGCCGAATGCTTGCGCGAGCCCACCACCCTGAGGGCGCTGAACGAGGATGACGAGAACCAACACAACACTCGACAGAATGAAGAGGACGGTGAGAATCGAGAACCAAGTGCCCATGTGAGTCCTTCTAAATCGCCGGATCAGCCGGTCGCAATTCCGATCGCTGCAGCAGAACAGATGGAGAGGAAGTCGCCCGCCTTGAGTGACGCGCCGCCAACCAAACCGCCGTCAACTCCCGGCTCGGCGAAGATCGTCTTCGCGTTGCCTGGCACCAGTGATCCGCCGTACACAATGCGGATCCCAGAGGCGAGTTCAGAATCATAGCGAGAACTCACGAACGATCGAATCTCTCGATGGGCTTCATGGGCATCTGTGGCCGTCGCGGCGACTCCAGTGCCAATCGCCCAGACGGGCTCGTAGGCAACGACGATTTCTCGCAAAGAATCAGCCGATAATCCGTGCAACGCGCTCTCGAGTTGCCTCACGACAACCTCATGGGCGCGACCCGCCTTTCGCTCTTCAAGAGTCTCACCGACACAGAGAACAGCACAGAGCCCACTCGCGAGTGCCATCGCGAACTTCTCGGCGACAAGAGCTTCAGATTCGCCGAGCCGATGGCGCCGTTCGGAATGGCCCACAAGAACCCACGTCACTCCAAGATCCGTGAGCATTTCAGCACTGACTTCTCCCGTCAGCGCACCATTCGCTTCACTCGAAAGATCTTGCGCTCCGAGTGCGATGGCGGTCGCATTGAGCGCCCGTCCAACCGACTGCAGATATGGAAATGGAGGAAACACAACCACGTCGATCGACGAGAGCGCGTTGACACTCGCCGCGCCGAGCGCCTGCGCGAGCGCAGCGCCCGATGCGAGATCGGTGTTCATCTTCCAGTTTCCGCCAATGAATGGTCGACGCTGCATGCCTGTCGATCGTACGAACTTCGCCGAGTCGCGCCGCGAGTGGGCCGAGTCGCGCCGCGAGTGCGTAGACTTCCTGCCCCATGCGCGCCGCCGAAATTCGCACTGCATTCATCGAGTTCTTTCGCCAGAAGGCTGGGCACACATTTGCTGCGGGCGGTCCTGTGGTGCCGTTTGATGATCCGACACTGCTCTTCACCAACGCTGGGATGAATCAATTCAAAGATGTGTTCTTGGGTCGTGGCTCGCGCCCCTACACACGCGCTGTGAATTCGCAGAAGTGCATCCGTGCCGGCGGCAAACACAATGACCTCGAAGACGTCGGACAGGACGTCTATCACCACACATTCTTCGAGATGCTTGGCAACTGGTCGTTCGGCGACTACTTCAAAGAAGAGTCGATTTCGTGGGGATGGGAGTTGCTCACGAAGGTCTACGGCCTCGATCCAGAGCGGCTCTACGCGACCTACTTCGGCGGAGATCCTGCGTCTGGCCTCGAGCCCGATGAAGAAGCTCGTGCGTTGTGGTCGCGCTTTCTTCCGGCGAATCGCGTGATTCCCGGATCGATGAAAGACAATTTTTGGGAGATGGGCGAGACCGGACCGTGCGGTCCCTGTTCAGAGATTCACTTCGACCGAATTGGTGGGCGTGATGCGGCGAAGCTCGTGAACTCGGGTGATCCCGATGTGCTCGAGATTTGGAATCATGTTTTTATTCAATTCAACCGTGAAGCGGATGGGGCGCTCAAACAACTTCCGGCGCGTCACGTCGATACTGGCATGGGTCTTGAGCGACTCGTCAGCGTGATTCAGGGAAAGCGGTCGAACTACGACACCGACCTCTGGTCGCCGATCTTCGAGGCGATTCGCACAATCACCGGGGCGCGACCCTACGGCGGCGCGCTTCATGATCACACGGATATTGCCTACCGCATCATCGCGGATCACGTGCGCTGCCTCACTGCAGCGGCGTGTGATGGAGCAGGTCCCGGCAGTGACGGTCGCAACTATGTTCTTCGCCGAATCTTGCGCCGCGCGGCGCGCCACGGACGACAGACCTTCGGCATCGACCGTCCATTCGTCTACGCACTCGTGCCGGCGGTCGTCGAAACTCTCGGCGCAGCCTTTCCTGAAATCGCCGCTGGAGGCGAGCGAGCGGCCGCGATCATTCGCGCTGAAGAAGAACTCTTCGGTCGAACGCTCGGTCGTGGCATTGCACTCTTCGATGAATCAGCAGCGCGCGCCGCGAAACTCATTCCACCGAGCATTTGCGCTGAAGATGCATTTCGCCTGCACGACACGTGGGGATTCCCCATCGACCTCACGCAGGTGATGGCGAAGGAACGCAACATGAGCGTGGATGTCGCTGGATACGAACTGCTCATGGAACGTGCACGCGAGACGAGTCGTGGCACGGCGAGCGAGACGCACGCGATCGAGTTGACACCTGATGCGCTCGCGAAGCTTGCGGCACTGCATGTGCATGCGACCGATGACTCGCACACAGACGATGGTCGACCGATGCGCGCGCGTGTCGCAGCAATCTGGGATGGAAGAGAGTTTCATCCAACCGCGTCGGCTGGAACGACGGTCGCACTTGTGCTCGACCGCACCTGTTTTTATGCCGAGTCTGGAGGCCAAGAGGCCGATCACGGCGACATCCGCACCGGTCACAGTGATGGCGGCGGCGCCGTGGGCGATGGACACGCACTCGGATCGCACGGCATGTTCTGCGTGCATGATGTGCAGCGATTCGGCGACTACATCTTGCACATCGGGCAGGTGCAGAGCGGCATCGTGCGCGTCGGCGACCCAGCAGAGATCGCTCTGCGCCATGAACGCCGCGAGGCGATTCGCGCCAACCACACCGCGACGCACTTGTTGAACCTGGCGCTGCGCGCAGTCGTTGGCGAGGAGGTGCAGCAGCGTGGATCGCTTGTCGCAGCCGACCGACTTCGGTTCGATTACTCGGGCTCGACCGCGCTCTCTGCTGCCGATGCTGGCCGCATCGAAGCGATGGTGAACCGAGCGATCGCGAGTGACCTCACTGTCTCGATCAAGAGTGTCGATCTTGCGAGTGCCCGCACGGTGAATGGCGTTCGCGCAGTCTTTGGCGAGCGCTATCCAGACCCTGTGCGCGTCGTGAGCGTCGGCGCACGTGTGGACGCGCTTTTGGCGAACCCGAGCGATCCACTGTGGCGAGAAGTTTCAGTCGAATTCTGCGGTGGAACGCACGTGCAATCGACGGCGCGTGCGGGCGCGTTTGTCTTGCTCTCTGAGAGTGCCTGCGCAGCTGGCATTCGGCGCTGCTTTGGACTCACCGGCGACGCTGCCCGAGCGGCGACTGCGAATGCGACGGCACTTCTGGCGCGCATCGAGCTGGCGGCACGGCTTGATGGCGAAGCGCTTCTCGCTGAAGTTGCAGAGCTTGCGCGACTCGAGTCGACGACGGCACTTGGAATCGTGTCGCGCAGTGCGATCCTGCCAAAGATCGACGGGCTGCGCGAGCGGGCGAAAGAAGTTCGACGCCAGAGCGAGGGGACCACGCGCGAGGGGGCACTCGTTCAAGCACGCGCGCTCATCGAGGCGCACGCAGCTCGTGATGCAGAGCGACCGCTCGTTGCCATCGTGACTGGAGCCGACGCGACTGCGTTGATGGCCGCGATCGATTGCGCTCGGGCACGGCTGACGCAGACGCCGATCTTGTTCTTGAGTCCGGATGTCGAGAGTGGCAAGGTCGCGATCGCTGCGACGTGCCCGTCAAGCGCGATCGCACGTGGAATCAAGGCTGGCGATTGGGTCAAAGCAACCGCACAAGCCTGCGGCGGATCGGGTGGCGGCAAGGCCGACACCGCGCAAGCAGGCGGCAAGGATCCATCCAAGATTAATGAAGCCGTTGCCGCGGCGATTGCATTCGCGAATCGCAGTTGACCACTCGCTAGATCGTGCCCACTACTCTTGCGCGCATGAGCGACCCGATCACGAGCATGCTTCGAGAAGACCGGGTCTTTGAGCCGAGTGCACATTTTCTCGAGAACATTGGCGCGATTGCCGTAACTGACATGGCCTCGTACACGCGCATGTATCGCCAATCGATTGACGATCCAACAACGTTCTGGGGAGCGATCGCCAAAGACTTTCACTGGTACCGGCCGTTTTCAACAGTCGTGCAGTGGAACGCGCCCGATGCGAAGTGGTTTGCCGATGGCACCACGAACGTCTGCGCGAATTGCGTCGATCGCCAAGTGCAGAGCGGTCACGGCGACGAGGTCGCGATCATCTGGGAGGGAGAACCCTGCGCGCCCGAACCCGACGTTCGCCGGCTCACCTACCGCGATCTTCAACGCGACGTCTCACAAACAGCAAACGCCCTGAAGTCGATCGGTGTTCGACGAGGCGACATTGTCACGATCTACATGGGGATGGTTCCAGAACTCACCATCGCCATGCTCGCCTGCGCACGCATCGGCGCGCCTCACTCGGTCATCTTCGGCGGATTCGCACCCAACGCGATCGTCGACCGTGTGCACGATGCCAAGAGCAAGGTCATCATCACCTGCGATGGTGGGTGGCGTCGCGGTTCAGTCGTGCCACTCAAGAAGAATGTCGACGACGCGTGCGAGAAACTGCCTGAGGTTGAGCATATTCTCGTCGTACAGCGCACCAACACACCTGTGACGATGCGCGCAGGTCGCGACCTGTGGTGGCATGAGATCGTCGCAGCGCAGTCCACAGAGTGTCCGTGCGAAGAGATGAACTCAGAGGATCTGCTCTTTCTGCTCTACACCAGTGGATCGACTGGAAAGCCAAAGGGCATCTGCCACACCACGGGCGGCTACATGGTCTACACCGCCTACACGGCGAAAACGACCTTCAATCTTGTGGCGGGTCGCAACCACGTCTACTTCTGCACAGCAGATATTGGATGGATCACCGGCCACTCGTACATCGTCTACGGCATGCTGCCCAATCGCGTTCCAACGGTGATGTATGAGGGCGCTCCGAACTTTCCAGCCGAGGATCGTTTCTGGGCGATGGTGGCTCGTCACAAAGTCACACACTTTTACACAGCGCCCACAGCGATCCGCGCCTTCATGAAGTGGGGCGATCAACACCCCGCGAAACATGATCTCTCGAGTCTGCTCTTGCTTGGCACGGTCGGCGAGCCGATCAATCCGCAAGCATGGATCTGGTACCACCAGAACATCGGCGCGGCGCGCTGTCCAATCGTTGACACGATGTGGCAGACCGAAACTGGAGGACACATCATCACTCCCCTGCCTGGCTGCACTCCGACGGTTCCAGGCTCTTGTACCCTTCCATTTTTCGGCATCGACGCGGCGATCGTCGACGACAAGGGCGAAGAACTGCCACCAAATCAAGGGGGTTTGCTTGTGATTCGCAAGCCGTGGCCTGGAATGCTGCGCGGCATCCATGGCGACCGTGATCGGTTCATCGAGACCTACTGGTCGAGGATTGCGGGCATGTATGTCGCGGGCGATGGCGCGCGGCGCGATGAGCGCGGCTACTTCTGGATCATGGGACGCATCGATGATGTCATCAATGTGAGCGGACACAGGCTCGGCACGATGGAGGTCGAAAGTGCGCTCGTCTCGCACCCCGCAGTTGTCGAAGCAGCGGTGGTTGGAATGCCGCACGAGATCAAGGGCACAGGCATCGCTGCCTTCGTCACGCTCGCTCCGAGTTTTACCGGCGCCGCCGACGATTCGCTTCGCAGGCAACTCGCCGAGCACGTCACGAAAGAAATCGGCGCGATCGCGCGTCCCGACATGATTCGATTCACGGCGCTGCTTCCGAAGACTCGCTCAGGAAAAATCATGCGCCGACTCCTGCGTGATATCGCAGCAGGTCGCGATTCGACGCAGGACACGACGACTCTCGAAGATTTCACCGTGCTCGCCAAGCTGCGCGAGAGCGACGAGTAGCCACGCGCGAGCAACGCCTACGGAACGAGGCGAAAATCGACCTCGTTTGCTTGGTCGGCCCACCGGCGCATGTCTCGAAGAGTCTCGATTGCAACGGCTGCGACCGCACCATCGGCACTCGCGACAATCGCCTCGTCGCCAAAGCGCGCACTCACATTGCCGCATGACACGGGATTCTCTGGATCGTATTTCGCCGCCCACTGCGACTGAACAAACCACGGACTCTCCGCACGAAAGTATCCCTGCGTGATTGTGCCATCAAGTGTCGCAGCCGTGCGACTCGAGATGAACACCGTCACCCGCGACGGGTGCGCGAATCCTGCGAGTCGCGAGACGTAAAAACGCGCGAGTGGATTTCGCGCGCCACTGGGAAGTGTCTGTGGTTGAAAACCCATCCGCTCACTATCGCCGCCGACCCAGGTCGTGTTCATCGCGAACGATGGATAGAGGCTCGCGAGATACAACATCTCGCCGTGGTCGCCGTTGGCGAGTCTCGAGAAGAACTCTCCATGCTCCCCGACGTAGAGCGCGCGCATGTCTGCGCTGAAATAGGGCGCAAGTCTCCAAGGCCACCGCGCGGCGATTGTGGCTCCAGCGCCGAACGTGTCGACTGGAATCACTGCGCCGCTCGGTTCGTAGGCGGGCAGTCCACTCTTGAATCCTGGGATGAGTTGTCCCTGCTGATCGGTGGCGTAGGCGATCCACGCCTGCACGACCTGCCGCGCCAATGCCATCTCACTCGCCCTCACTGCCGCCCGTCGTGCCCTGTTCGCTGCCGGAACGATCAGCACGACCAACAACGCGATCAAACCGATGACGACAAGTAATTCCGTGACGGTAAATCCGTTTCGCGCGCGACGTTTCATCGTGGTGTGACCTACCGTTCCTTGCTTATGAGCGTGACTTCTGCCCAGCACCCCATCCTATTGCCCGCCCGAGTTGCAGTGCGTGCGAGAGCGTTATTTGTTGCCCTCACGACCCTCGCTTCTTGCGCAGTGACGCACGCCGACTCACTGACCGGCAACTGGCCACTGCCGACGATTGATCGGTGGATGTACCCATTCAACGCGACCCCGGGCACCCGCCCGGTCATTTCGACCTTTGGATCGACTCCCGGAGCGCCCGAATTCGACAGCCGAGATGGACAGTTCATCATTGCGTATTCCACAGATTCGCAGATTCCAGCTGGACTCGGCGCAGATCACTACACGATTACCTCGGCGCGGCTGACCATTGAGTTCGCCAATGACCTCGTCGTCGCGTACGACCCATCCCCCGACAGTTGGCGGTGCTTTCTTGCGCCCAGTGACAGTGAGTACCAACCCGACTCCGACGGCGGGCAATCAATCGAGTTGTTCGGTTGTGGCTTTCGAAATGGATTCAGTTCAACGACCTTCGTCGAGAACTCGCCCTATGCGACGCCATCCAACCCTATGGCACCTGGAGTTCGAAACGCGTTCGCCATGAGCTTCGACGATGCGGGTATCGCGATTGATGTCTCGAACAACCCACGTTCTCGGTTCGAGCCGAGGCGATTTGCGACCGGGCTCTGCCCAACGCTCGCCGCTGGCGCGCTGGTTCCGATCAACACGCCGATGCACTTCGACCTGAACTTGGCCGATCCACTGGTGCACAACTACCTGCGTGCGTCCCTCAACGCAGGCAAGCTCTTCTTCGTCGTGAGCAGTCTGACCTTCGTTGAGCAGCAGGGCGGAAACTTTCCCGCCTTCTACGCGAAGGAGAATGCCCTCGTGCAATTCCAACTCGCCCACGCCGCCGCGCTGCAGATTTCTGTCATCACTCGACCTCCCTGCGCTCGAGCTGACATCAATTGCGACGGCCTCGTCGATGGGGTTGATCTGTCGTTTGTCCTTTCAAACTGGGGAAGTGCCGGTCAAGGCGACATTAATCAGGATGGCATCACCGACGGAATGGACCTCACCACACTCTTAAGTGGATGGGGTCTCTAAAAGCACCACTCACGCTGATTCACAGAGCGCATCGACGAATGTTCGTCGCACTCCGCTGATCCGGCAGCGCACATCAGTCAAGACTTGGTCGATGTGGTTTTCAGTTGTCTCCAGAATCTCCGCGATTTCTTGGCATGGCAACCGATCGAGATAGTGCAATTCCAAAACCAACCGTTCAGAACTGGTCAAACTTTTACTAAGAAGTGTTACGAGACCTGTGGATTGCTCGAGCATGTGCGGGTTCCTTGCAACATTGCGCTCTCGGATGCCCCATCGGCGATCCGTCGCCACTACATCGTTAAGACTACAACAAGATTCGAGAGTGTCCAGTGATGCGTCCCAAACTTCTGGCATTTTTCTCTGCGGCATCGACGAGCATGACCCGAAGGTGTCTGCGAAGGCACTCGCGAGTTGCGGATCGAACTGCGTGCCAGCACATCGAAGAATCTCGTGCACTCCTTCGCGTGTCGATCGAGCGCGCGCATATGGACGGTCGCTGCAGATCGCATCGAAACTGTCAGCGATTGCGATGATGCGAGATGCGATTGGAATGTCACTGCCTCCGAGTCGCGATGGATAACCCTGTCCATCCCATCGCTCGTGGTGACAGAGCACTCCGGTTCGCGCGAAGTCGAGTTCTGGAAAGGCACTTAGAAGTCGGTCACCAACCTGAGGATGCCGCCGAACCACCGCACGCTCGGCCTCTGTCAACCGCGACGGCTTTCGCAAGATCGCGTCGGGAATCGCAATCTTTCCGAGATCGTGAATCTGCGCGGTGGTGCGGATGGACTCGACCTGGCCCGGATCGAGCCCAACCGCACTCGCGAGTTCTGCCGCAATCGATGCGACGCGGGCGCAATGCCCCGTCGAATCTGTGTCTTTCGCCTCAATCAATGCGCAAAGGAAGGGAATTGGGGACGAATCTTGCATTGCGACAGTCACTTCGGCCCCTCGCAGGACCGACTTCACTCGACTTGCTGATTTTCTCCCCGCGTTCGTTACACTCCGCCCCCCTGCGATGAAGATTTATCCCTTTGCGGCCATCCGATCGCCTGCGCACAGGGTTTCTGAGGTCTCGTGCCCACCCTATGACGTCGTTGATCGGACGCAGGCGGCCGAAATCGCCGCCGCGAAACCAAACACCTTCATGCGTGTTGTGCGCGCCGAGGTCGATTTCGCATCCGACTCTGATCCGCACTCCCTGGGGGTCTACCAACGCGCGCGCGCCAACTTTCTCGATCTGCTCGCTCGGGGGTATCTCGTAAGCGACCCCACCCGAGGGATGTATGTCTACAGACAGTCGAAGGATGGCCGTCGTCAAGCGGGTCTGGTCTGCTGCGTCAACGTCGATGACTACCGAAACGAGACGATTCGTCGGCACGAGTTAACCCGTCCAGACAAAGAACTCGATCGCGTCGAGCACATGCGCGCAGTGGGCGCACATTGTGAACCAGTCTTGCTGACCGTCACCGATCAACCCAGCCTCGCGCGGCAACTTGCGCGCGATATGAATCATCGTCCAATCGTGCACTTCAGCGCAAAGGATGGCGTCACCCACACACTCTG
Source organism: Singulisphaera sp. GP187 (assembly GCA_945869475.1). GTDB lineage: Bacteria > Planctomycetota > Phycisphaerae > Phycisphaerales > SM1A02 > F1-60-MAGs104. The sequence goes on from CAMBOV010000008.1 coordinate 34,152, forward strand.
GAACGTGCAAGAGGTCGACGCCTACCACGCGATCTTCGCCGAGGTTGAGTTGCTCTACATCGCGGACGGTCACCACCGCTGCGCCGCAGCGGCGCGCGTCGCACACGAGGTGCAGGCAGCGGAAGGATCGAACGCATCTGCTGAAGCGCAACGCTTTCTAGCGACCATTTTTCCAGCCGAAGAACTTCACATCTTGCCCTACCACCGACTCGTTCGCCTCGCCCCCACTCAGTCGATCGAGAGTGTTGAACGGGCGCTCGCGGGGGCAGGCACGCTTGAACCAATCGCCGAAAGCGTTGGCACGGCTCCGACCAATCGCGGCGACGTCTGCGTGTTTCTGAACAAGACGTGGTGGCGATTGCGACTGCCTGCAGTCACGGGCGGCTCGCCGCTTGATCACCTGGATGTTGTGCGACTCTCGAAATGTGTGCTCGCGCCGCTCTTCAATATCGTCGATGAGCGCAGCGATGTGCGCATTTCGTTTCTCGGAGGGTGCTCTGTTGAGCAACTCTCGAGCGCAGTCCTGCGTGGCGACGCAGACGTTGCCTTCGCGATGTATCCGACCTCGATCGATGAGCTGCTCGCCATCGCACGCGCCGGGCTGATCATGCCGCCGAAGTCGACGTGGTTCGATCCAAAGCTTCGAAGCGGACTCTTCGCCCACGCCTTCGAGAGTGCCGACTCAAGCGAGTTAGCATCGCACGGATGAACGACCTCGATCCAAGTGCACTCGCGACCCCCCTCGCACTCGCCTCACGGGTGCTCGTGGTTGATCCATTCGGCGCCCAAGGGATCGAGGGACTTCGCGCCGTTGGCTGCGATGCAATCCACAACACATTGCTGACCGCAGAGACGCTCGAATTGGCAGCACGGGACATTACGCCTGACATCTTGGTGGTGCGGTCGATGCGCGTGAGTGAAGCGATTCTCAACGCAAGCGAGCGACTCGGACTGGTCGTCGCGACTGGATCGACACTCGAGAACATCGACATCGACGCGGCGAGTCGCCGCGGCATCTTCGTCGCGCACTGTCCAGGACGCAGCGCCGCGGCAGTCGCTGAACTTGCGTGGGCGCTGATTCTTGGATGCGACCGACGGTTGCCCGATCACGTGATGGCGGTTCGCAGTGGTGCCTCGGATGACGACAATCCCAACGAATCGGCTGGACTCGCAGGTCGCACGCTCGGCATCGTCGGGCTTGGGCAAGTTGGGCAAGAAATCGCCAAGCGCGGCGCCGCCTTTGGGATGCACGTTGTCGCGTGGAGCCGCAACATCACAGAAGAACGGTGCGATGCGCTTGGGATCGACTACTGCGCGAATCTCGTCAATCTCGCGAAACTGTCTGACGTCGTGAGCGTCAGCGTCACCGCCAATGAAGAGTCGCATGGATTACTCGGCGACAAGTTCTTCAACGCGTTGCATGCAGGTGCGACGATCATCAATACGAGTTTGGGCGGGGTCGTGAACGAAGCGTCACTTCTGCACGCAGTGCGCACCAAAGGCATTCGCGCTGGACTCGATCTTCATGAGTACGCCACGTCCATCAACGAGCGACCGATCTTGGGACAGCTTATGAAGCAACCCGGGGTCTACGGCACGATGCAATCAGGCGCAATGACCACGCAAGCGTGCGAGGCTGTCGATCAGGAAGTCGTTCGAATCGTTCGGCAGTGGCTCGAACACGGCACGGTCAGCGGATGCGTCAATCGAGTTGGACAGAGCAGTGCCGTGACGTTGATTCACATTCGCCATCTGAATCGTCCGGGAGTCTTCGCGCACATCTTTGACGTGCTTGGCAAAGCTGGCATCAACGTCGAAGAGATGGAGAACGTGATTTGTGCTGGCGGCGAGGCGGCGATCGCACGAATCCATCTCAACTCTCCACCCACCGAGCGCGACCTCGCATCGATCCGCCAGACGCCGCACGTTTTCGGCGTCACAGTGCAGGCGATTCGACGCTCATCCAACACTCAGTGAAAGAACCTATGACTCCCTCACTCTCGCCACACCGCATCTGGAACTTTTCTGCTGGACCATCGACGATGCCGCTGCCTGTGCTCATGCAATTGCGTGGGGACCTCATCGACCTCGATGGCACAGGCATTGGAATTCTTGAGCACAGTCACCGTCAGCCGACCTACGACCGGGTGCTCGCGGATGCGATTGAATCCTGCAGAATTCTCGGCGAGGTTCCAGATGAATTTGAGATCCTTTTCGTGAGCGGAGGGGCGACGAATCAGTTTGGATTGATCCCGATGAACCTGCTCGCCGATGGCGCGACGGCCGACTATCCCGACACTGAGGTCTGGTCGGCCAAGGCGATCGTTGAGGGGCGCGAGGCCGTGCCGACGGGGACGATCGCAGTGCCATTCGAGGGGAAAAAGTTTCGCTACGACCACGTGCCAGCTCAGGGAGAGATGACGCCAACTCAAGGCGCGGCCTACTTGCACTACTGCTCGAACAACACCGTGCACGGAACGCGATTTCACACGCCGCCGGTTGCCGCGCCTGGAGTTCCACTCGTCTGCGATGCGAGCAGCGAAATCTTTGGACGGCCCATGGACTGGTCGAAGCACGCGATGGTCTACGCCGCTTCTCAGAAACACCTCGGAGTTGCGGCAATGTCACTCGTCATCGCGCGACGAGATCTCATCAACTCGCCGGTACGCTCTCTGCCGTCGATGCTCTCGTACGCGGCGCATGCGAAGTATGAGAGTCGCATCAACACGCCGCCGACGTTTGCGATCCATACGGCTGGACTCATGTTTCGCTGGATGATTCAAGAGGGTGGCACCCGCGAGTTTGAGAAGCGCAACGATGCAAAGGCCGCGCTCATCTACTCAATCATTGATGGATCGGGTGGTTTCTACCGAGGGCTCAGCCGCGTCGAGTGCCGAAGTTCGATCAATCTCTCATTTCGTTTGCAGACCGAAGCGCTCGACACGATGTTCGCCGATGAGGCGACCCGAGTAGAACTCGATGGACTCGCGGGTCATCGTGATGCTGGGGGCATTCGCGCATCGATGTACAACGCGATGCCAATCGAAGGGGCGCAGGCGCTCGCCTCCTTCATGCGTGATTTCATGCGGCGACATGGTTGAACAAGTCTGCTCATGGTTGAACAGCTGCTGCGGCGTTGTTCAAGAGCACGCCCTGAACTCCCCAGATCACCATCTGCACGCTGATACAGATCAGTATGAACCCCATGATGCGGCTGATTGCGGCGAGTCCACTGACGCCTAGCACGCGCATAAACCACTTCGTGCTGAGCAAGACCGCCAACGACACTAAGACCGCGAGTGCGATCGCTGCGAGGTCGGCGGTCATCAGTGGACCCGTTGTGTGGGAGACGTCGCCTGCCTTCGTGAGCACGAGCGTGAGCGCGCCAGGTCCCGCGAGCAATGGCATCGCGAGAGGAAAGAATGCGATATCTGCCCGCGTTCGGTCAGCAACTTGCTCCTGCATTGTCGTGCGCGTCTCCTCGCGCATCGAGAGCAGATCAAATCCAATCTTCAGCAGGATCAGCCCGCCACCGACACGCACCGCATCGATCGTGATGTGAAAGAAGTTCATGATCGGTCCGCCGACGAGGTAGAAGCTCATGAGCAAGATCACCGCGTAGAGATGACCGCGACGCACCTGATTCGACCGTTTTTCGTGTGAATCGCCTTCGGTAATCGAGACAAGCACACCGACGTTTCCCAGTGGATCGATGATCGCGATAAGCGCGACAAAGGTTGCGAGAAATTCAGCGAATGCGGGTGCCACGCGATCACGCTACTCGAGCGGTCGAATGCGAATGTTTCGAAACTCGATGTGCGATCCCTCGGATTGCAACGCGATCTTTCCAGCGACGACCTCGCACCCAGTCGCGACGTTCTGTAACTCGCCGTTCACGCGAAGTTCGAGCGTGCCGTGGTCGAGAAGAATGAGATAGGTGTTCCACTCGCCCAGAGGCTTCTCATTGGTGGGATGGGCCTTCGTTGTGTGCCGTCCATCGGTGCGGCTCGCATCTGCCTGCATCGGAAACTCGCCGATGTTCCAGATGTCACCCGCACTGCGACTCTCGAGTTGCGCCTCGATCGACTTTGGCCAGACTTGGTCGGCGCCAACGACGCGCAGCAGCACACCCGAGTTTCCAGCACCGAGTTTCGGATCGAATCGCCACTGCACTTCAAGTTCGAAGTTTGTGTAGTCACCGACCGTCTTGATGTACCCCACTGGCGAGCCCGCGCAGACAAAGACTCCATCACGCACGAACCAGACCTTTGATGCGTCGCTGGGCGATCCCTCGCGCGAGGGCAAGAAAGGAGTCCATCCTGTGAGATCGCTACCGTTGAAGAGTGAAATCCACTTCGAGTCAGCCGAGGTGGCGGGTGGAGGCGCCTGCGGGAGTTGCGAGCAGCAGCCAGCGAGCGCGACCAACGCGAGCGCGGAGCTCACAGGGACGCCACGCAGTGTGCGCATCACTCGCATCTCAGTTCTTCTTACCGCGCAAGTCGCCCTCAGCAGAGAGCCAGTTGTCGAGATCACTTGCTCCGCCTTGAACCCACCGGTGATAGGCAGCGAGTTGCACCTGGTCGAACGAAGGACCGGTCGCTGCGGACGACCACGTCACGGACGATGTCTCGACGATCGAACGTCCCTTGGAAGAAGCGGGCTTCTTCGCGCGTGACTTCAACGCCTTCGTTGGCGCCGTCTTCTTGCTGGGCTTCTTGGTCACCTTCTTGATGACCTTCTTGATGACCTTCTTGATGATTTTCTTGGCCGACTTTTTCGCAGTTGCTTTCTTCGTTGGTCTTGGCATAGCGAGAAGGTATCCAACCATCCAACAGGATGCGAATCGGTTGGTCGATACCCTCCCCACTTCATGAATCAGCTCTACGAATTCGATCTCGTCGTCATTGGCAGCGGTCCAGCGGGACAGCACGCGGCCATCCAGGCGGCAAAACTCAAGAAGCGCGTCGCGATGATCGAGCGCATGACCGGTGTTGGTGGAGTCTCGGTGCACACCGGAACGCTGCCATCCAAGACCTTTCGTGAAGCGGTCGTGAGCCTGAAGCGTGGCACCGTGCGGCGGTCGCTCGAGGCTGCAGGAGCGAGCCCGATTCGCCTCACGATGCAGATGCTCCTTGAACGAGTCGAGGAGGTCATCCGCGAAGAGCAGCGTGAGATTCGCGACACGCTCGTACGCAACGGAATTGAATTACTGCACGGATTCGGCTCGTTCCTCGATCCGCACACGATCGCGATCGACAGCGCCGCTGGCGATCGGCAAGTCACGACAGAGTTCGTGTTGCTCTCGACTGGAACGCGCCCCGTGGTGCCAGCCGACTGCCCCAATCAATCCAACGAGGCATTTCCGATTATCTTGACGAGCGACACCATTGGATCGCTCGCCACGATTCCCGCAACGCTGCTCGTCATCGGAGGAGGCGTCATCGGCGTCGAATACGCCTCGATGTTCGCAGAACTCGGCACCAAAGTCACGCTGATTGAGCGCACCGAACGACCGATCTCATTCATGGATCACGAAACGATCGACGAGATGATTCACCAGTTGCGTGAGCATGACGTCGTCTTTCGCTGCAACGAGACGGTCACGAAGATCGCGGTGAGTGACTCGACACCGCCACGTGTGATCGTTGAGCTCGAGAGCGGCAAACGCATCAGCGCAGATGCCGCATTGATCTCTGCTGGACGCCAAGGATGCACCGAGGGACTGCACCTCGAAGACGCTGGTCTCACTGCAGATTCACGCGGGCGTATCACGGTCGATGCGAACTACCGCACAAAGGTCGCGCACATCTTTGCCGCGGGCGACTTGATCGGATTTCCTGCGCTCGCCGCGACGAGTGCCGCGCAAGGTCGCATCGCCGCATGTGTCATGTTTGACAACCCAGTCTCGCCGATGGGCGACGACTATCCCTTTGGCATCTACGCAATCCCAGAGATCAGCAGCGCTGGCGCCTCGGAACAGAAACTCACGGCTGCGAAGGTGCCGTACGAGATCGGCATTGCGAGGTACAGCGAGATTGCCCGCGGAAAAATCGCCGAAACTGAACAGGGTTTTCTCAAACTCATCTTTCACCGCGAGACACATCTCTTGCTGGGCGTTCACATCTTCGGCGCGCGCGCGACTGAACTCGTGCACATCGGCCAAGCGGTACTGCGCCTCAAAGGCGGCCTCGATTTCTTCCTCTCGAACGTCTTCAACTGTCCGACGTTTGCCGAGTGCTACAAAATCGCTGCGCTCAACGCGAGCAACAACCTTCGCAACAACGCGTGATGATGCTCGCACTCACTGCGCAACTTGCGGAGCACCGAGTGGGCGAATCCAGATGTTCTTGAACTGAATTGGATCGCCGTGATCTTGCAGTTTGAGTGGCCCACTCTCGCCATGCGCCGAGTAGGTCGCACGCGCTCCGTGCGCGGTCGCGCCAAGCAACTCGACATTGTCCTGAACGAGCACGCCATTGAGAAAAGCTGTGACCGTGGCGGTGCGAACGATTCCTGCTGCGGCATCGAATCGCGGACCGCGAAAGATGACGTCGTAGGTGTTCCATTCACCCTGAGCCCGCGCCGCGTTGACCAGCGGCGGGTACTGCCCGTAGAGCGATCCAGCCATCCCGTCGACATAGGTCACATTTGCGCTCGACTCGAGAATCTGAAGTTCATAGCGCGAGAGAAAGAAGACTCCGCTGTTGCATCCATGCTGACCTTTGCAGGTGTTCCCCGATGGGATCGACCATTCGATATGCAGTTGACAATCGCCAAACGGTTGGCGGGTCGCGATGTCGCCGGTGCCGGGAGCGACTTCGAGAATGCCGTCTTTGATCGTCCATCCTGCTGGAGCCTCGCTGCCGGCCTTCGTCCAAGCCGACAGGTCTTTGCCGTTGAAAAGCACGATTGCGTCGCTCGGAGCAACGCTTGTGGCGGGATTTCCAGGGTTCACGGGAGTTGGCGCGGGGCGATCCATGTCATGCACTTTGAACTTGAATGTGCCAGGCCCAGCCTGGGGCAATGTGCCAGGCCCAGCCTGATTCCATGCAGCAGCCGCACTCACCACGAGAGCGCCGAGCAGCAAGAACTTGAATCGCGGTGAGGGTCTAGGTGGGGAGGTCTTCATGTGTCAATCTCCAAAAATGGCGGACTTGATTCGCAATGACAGCCTCTGAGAGTACCTTCTTGCTCAGTCACAGGCAGTGTGGTGGCTCACATCTTGTTGGAGCGAGGTCGAAGGTCGTGGATTTGATTCCCTTCCAGACCGCTCTTTTCGAGAACCCTATATGCACATTCGAATCTCCCTCGCTTCCCTCGTTGCATCCCTGTCACTCGCGTCGATGGCGACAGCTGGTATCACTGGTATGACCTTTACAGACAGCACCAACGACCTCTTCGACAATGGTTTTACGAACCTTGACATCTCCTCCGTCACGGTCAGCAACGACGCCACGAATGTCTACATCTCGGTGAGTACCGTCGGTTTCTCGAATTGGACGAAGTACGGAATCTTTCTCAACGCCGATGACAACATGGGATCAAGCAGCCATCCTTGGAACCGACCGCACGACCTCGCTGGGCAGAACATCTCTGGCTTCATCGGAAGTTGGGTTGATTCGGCGACGGACAACGCGCAATTCTGGAGCTACGACTCAGCTTGGACGCACCTCCTCACGAATTCGAACTCTGTCAGCGCTGGCGGCGTCGTGACCTTCACCTTTAACTACACCCCGTACCTCTCGGTCGGTGATGTCCTTCGCTTCGATGTCGGCACGTCGGGTGGCGGCGGAAGCGATCCATGGGTCGACCTCTTGAGCCGATCCACGCAGTCCACATCTGGTTGGGGATCAGCTTCGACCGCTGGCACATTCTTGAGCTACACACTCGTTCCTTCTCCTGGAGCCGTCGCGCTCATCGGTCTCACAGCACTCATCTCTCGCCGCCGACGCGCCTGAACCCTCGCGAGCATGGCTCGCCCCAAAGACACCCCCGTCGACGGTGAGATTGTGCCCTCTTGAGAGCGCGATCCGACCGTAGAGGGGGTTTTTTCGTGTAGCACCACAGGAGATGTCAGCACTGGCTCAACAGCCCGGCACTCCAGAGGTTGCTCTCGACGGCGCGGCACGATCGGCGCGTACCGCGCTCATCACGCTGACTGCGATCAATCTGCTGAACTATCTCGACCGCTATCTTGTGGCGGGAATCGTCGAGCCACTGAAAAAGCATTTTGGTGCGAGTGACAGCGAGATTGGGCTTCTCACGAGCGTTTTTCTTCTTGTCTACATGGTCGCGTCGCCAATCTTTGGATTGCTCGCTCGGCGGATGAGTCGCACGTTGATTTTGAGCACGGGGGTGCTGATCTGGAGCCTCGCGACCATTGGCAGTGGTCTCGTCAACACGCTCACGCAACTCTTGATCGCGCGAGCCATCGTCGGCATCGGCGAGGCTGCCTATGCGACGGTCGGTCCTGCACTGCTGGCTGACCATTACCGGCCGGCGCGACGCGCTGCGACGTTGAGCATCTTTTATGCTGCGATTCCAATCGGCACTGCGCTGAGTTATGTCTGCTCTGGCGCGATCGCGAGCGCATTCGATTGGCGTGCGGTCTTTCTTGCTGGAGGGATCCCTGGCATTCTGCTTGGCGTGGTCTGCCTCTTTCTGAAGGATCCCCCGCGCGGACAGTTCGACGAGACGCCGGCTGCGTGTCCCACACGCGCGCCGATGCGCGAATCGTTTGCATTTCTCTGGAAGTCTCGAGAATTCATCGTCGCCACGAGCGGCTACATCTTCTTCACGTTTGCCTTCGGCGCGCTCGCGGTCTGGATGCCCTACTTCTTGCAGTCGGTTCGAGGATGGAGCCAGACCTCGGCGACCACGACTTTCGGCATCGTCATCGTCGCGACTGGTCTTATCGGCACGCTCAGCGGTGGCTGGATCGCCAAGCGACTCGGAGGTGAGTCGCATACAAGCATGCGACTCTGCACAATGTGCATGGTGGTCGCAGCACCCGCGGCAGCAGTTGCGCTCACGGCGACTTCAGACGCGCTCATCCTCATCGGACTCGCTGTCGCGTCGACATTCTCTTTCGCAACACAAGGACCCGTGAACGCCGTGATCATCAACTCAGTCGGGTCATCACTGCGCGCCTTCGCCATCGGCGTCAGTGTGTTGCTGATCCACCTCTTTGGAGATGTTCCGAGTCCGTGGATCGTCGGCGAAATTTCACAAGCCGGCGCAAGTGCTGGAGGCGGGCTCGCTCGAGCGATGACACTCGTTCCAGCGGCGATGGTTTTTTCAGCAGTTGCGTGGAGTTTCGGATGGCGCAAGTGAAACGTGCCTCGACGCCACCTCCGTGCCTCAAGCGCGCGCTTCGGCTCGGCGTTGTCGGCTTCGTCGTTGTCATCGCACTCTTTTTCGTCGACCAGCACCTCGCCCTCCACAGCGCGGCGCTTGCGTGGGAAATTGCAGACGCCGCGCGAATCCTGACGGAGTTCGGCGAGGGTCAGTGGGTTGTCGTTCCCGCGATCTTGCTCTTTGTGTATGGATGGCGCGCCGGATTCGACAACCTCGCACGCTGGGCATTTCTTCTCACGGTGACCGTTGCAGTCTCAGGCGGACTCGCCAACGCTCTGAAGATTCTCTTCGGACGGTGGCGACCCGTTGCGTTCATCGAAGGCGAGGAGTTCGGCTTCCGTCTATTCACATCGGGCTCTGTCAACGCGAGTTTTCCAAGCGGACACGCAACAACCGCTGCTGCCGCGGCTCTCGTGATCGCACTCTGGTTTCCAAAGTTGCGCTGGTACGCGCTCGCCACTGGAGTGCTGATCGCAGCGACGCGCGTGGTGTTGAGCATGCACTATCCATCGGACATTGCTGCGGGATGGCTGCTCGGCGCGGCCACGGTCGTCGCGACGCTATGGATCTGGTGGCGCGTGCATCCCGCGTCGGTGCCGCATCCAGTCGAGCTGTCGTGGCCACGATCACCTATCGCCATCGTCTGGACTGCGATCCTGCTGGGAACGCTCGTGCGCGTACTCATCGGGCTCTGGCTTCCGCTAGGCATCGATGAAGCGTACGAGGTTGCAACGTGTCAGTCCGTGGTGTGGTCGGGGTTTGACCATCCACCGCTTGTCTACTGGATGACACGACTCGGGCTCTGGCTCAACGGCTCGGGCGCGGTCGACCCGATCTGGATTCGCGCGCCGTTCATCCTCTGTTTCGCGCTCTCGTCCTGGCTGCTCTGGCGACTCACCGCACTCTGCTTCAGTGCAGAAGCCGGAGCGTGGAGCGTCGTGCTTCTCAATCTCAGCGCGCTTTTTTCAGTTGCACTGGGTGGCTGGGCACTGCCGGATGGCCCCCTGCTCGCCGCTGCACTCTTGATGGCGATTGCACTCGTGCACGGCGGAGTTGCAGGAGCCGTCCCTCACACCACACCACACCCGCGCGCCGTGTGGAATCCATATCACACCTGGATTCTCGCAGGCGGCGCGCTTGGCATCGCCGCACTCGCGAAGTATCAAGCGATCTTGATCGCGCTTGGAGTCTTGGTCGCGCTCCTCACGAGCGCTCACGGTCGAAGAATGCTTCGCCATCCTGCACCATGGATCGGCGCACTGGTCGCCCTCTCGTTCGCAGCACCCGTCGTGCTTTGGAACGCGACCAATGAGTGGGCATCGTTCCGTTTTCAAGGAGGCCGTGCCGCGAGCATCGGTGGAATCCATCCACTGCGAGCGATTGAACTGCTCGGCGCGCAGGCAGGCATTCTTCTTCCGTGGATCTGGGCGCCGCTGATCTTCGAGTGGTTCAAGTGGCTCTTCAAGGGACGCCGCAGCCCGATGACATGGTTTTTTGTCTGCCTCGCAGGCGTTCCAGTGCTGACATTCTTGTTGATCTCACTCTGGGGGACCAAGGGACTCCCCCACTGGTCGGCGATCGGCTACCTGTTCGCCTTTCCGCTGCTCGGCGTCGCGACCGCGCATGAGCTCGCCCGCGGCAATCGAAAACTCGTGAGAAACTGGCTGGTTTTTTCAGTTGCGATTCTGGCGATCATCGTTCCCATTGGCGTCTCACAGGCATCCAATGGATGGATCACCCGCGCGATCCCCGCGCTGATCGGCGCGAAAGACCCAACGCTTGAGGCGCTCCCGTGGACAAGCGTGCGCCGATACATCGAGGCGCGCGTCGCGCAGCGCACAGCGCAGCAGAAACTCTTTGCTCCTCCGCCACCACCGACTGTTGAGTTGACCGTTGGTCCACCCACCGACGTGCCGTGCGATGATGAGGATGCACTCGTGAGTGAACCACCGGCGGATGTCGCGGTGGCGCCGCCAGCACAACCCGCGGCGCCACTCGCGCCACTTGTTGAAGTCTTCGCGCCGCCGCCACCCAAGCGAGAGACACGCTGGGTTCGCACCCCTGCAAAGGTCTCTCGTCCCGCACGCACAGTCAAACTCGATCAACCAACTCCCGAATTCGATCTCGATGTGCTCGCTCGCTGCGGCGACGAGGGAATCACTCGCTCGAGTTTCTTTCTCGCAGGTGTGAGTTGGCGCGACACAGGCAAACTTGCGGTCGCCGTTGAGGGACTGGGCATCCCAGTGGTCTGCCTCCACCGCGATGCGCGACAATTCGCGTGGGGCATGCCGCAACGCGACCTCGAAGAACGCGACGCGCTCATCATCGTGCGAAGTCAGGATGCCGCGCAGGTCGAGCGCGACTACGCGCAGTACTTCGATTCAATCACTCCAATTGCGGTGATTCGCATCAATCGCGGCACATCGATCGCCGATCAGGTGACCGTCTTGTGCGCGCTACGCTTTCAGGGCGAATCACTTTGGCGCTATGGACGTTGAACCGGCGATCGACGCCCGCTACGACTTCATTCCAGGAACGTCGCCCCATCCACTGCGATAGACCGGCGTGATGAGCGCCTGCGCTGCGGGCGAGTTCGTGAATCGCATCGCCGGCTGGTCGTAGACCAAACTCACGCCAGGAACTCGCCCACCAATCACTCCGAGCAGCACCGTCTCATTCATCTCGGCCGCGAGGTCGAAGTTCGCAACGGTCTTGCCATTGCCGCGAATCGCATCGACCCACGCATGCCAATGGTTGTACTTCGTGAACTCTGGCAACTTGATCGCAGCCGCACGCGCGGGCGGATAGCACTGCGGCTCTCCATCGGCGGGGATGATGAGCGTCGCTTCGCTTCCAACAGCGAGCACGCATCCATCAGCGTTGATCTTCGCCAAGTCGATGTCCGCAGGCAGGTGTGGAGAGACCGATGGCAGCGGCATCCGTCCACCGTCGTACCAACTCATCGGCAAGGTCTTCTGCGCATACTCGCCTCCACCGAATTCGATCGTGACCGTCTCGGAGAGCGGAAACTCGTCGTCGGTCAGTCCCTGCGAGTCGCCGCGCACGCCGATCGGCAGCCCCATCTTGAGTCCCAAGAATGGAGAGTCGCAGAAGTGGCACGCCATGTCACCGAGCGCGCCTGTGCCGAAGTCAAAAAATCCGCGCCATTTGAAGGGGGCATAGGTGTCTTTCTTGTAGGGACGCTCTGGCGCACATCCAAGCCAATTCTGCCAATTCAGGAAGTCAGGCACTGGATCGCTCCCCACGGGTCGCGGCTCACCTTGCGGCCACCAACCACCTGGGCGATTCGTCCAGACGTGAAGTGAAACGGGCTTGCCAAGTACTCCAGCGCGCAAGAGCGCAACCGCCTTCTGTCGACCCGAGCCAGCTTGCCGTTGAATGCCCATCTGAGTCACAACCTTTTTCTCTGCCGCCATCTTTCGCATCGCCCGCGTTTCGGCGATGGTGCGCGTGAGTGGCTTCTGGCAGTAACAGGCCTTGCCTTGGTTCATCGAAAGCAGCGCGATGGGACCGTGATGGTGATCTGGAGTGCTCACCGTCACCGCGTCGACGCTCGAGTCCATCTTTGCAATCGCCTCGCGATAATCCTCGTAGGTTGTGGCCGCTGGAAACTTCGCCTTCATCGCCGCGAGATTGTTGCGATCGACATCGCAGAGTCCCACGATCTCGACTTGCGGATGCGATGCGATCTGAGCGATGTCGCTCGAACCCATCCCGCCAACGCCAAAGCACATCACCTGAATTTTTCCGTTGGCTCCACCGTTCGATTGCCGTCGTGAACGCGGCAGTGCGCGCGCCGCGACCGCGCTGCTCCCAGAAGCGAGTGCCGCAGCTGCAGCCAAGGATCCAGCGAGAAAGAGACGGCGATCAACTGGGTGTGGGGTCTGCATGGCGCAAACTGTCCCGCAATTGCGCACCGGAGTCAAGCGCGATCGAAGCGATTGCCTCGTAGAAATCCCGCCGGAAGTGCAGAAGCCCCGTCGAGTGCGAGATCTGCAAGAAGTTCACCGACGACTGGAGCAAACTTGAATCCGTGCCCGCAAAACCCACCAGCGACGGTGACTCTTTTGAACTCAGGAAGTCGGTCGATGACGAAATGGTCGTCGGGCGTGTTGGTGTAGATGCACACCGCACTCTGCGTGATCGCCCCCGCTGCGCCAGGAGCGATGCGCTGCATGAGGCCCTCAAGTTCAACTCGCTCTGCCTCTCGAACAACGCGGTCGATGTTCTCTGGAGTGCAGACCTGACCTCTGCCGTGAACTCCGATCTTGACTCCGCGCGGCATCGCTTGATCGCTCGACATTGGGATGCCATAGAGCGGATCACCTCCGACACGCTCCATAAAGAACGCAGGCATCATGTGCGCGTCGGCGCACTCTGGGGCGCGCGGGGTCACCCATCCAATCACCTGCCTCGTGTTCACCATCGGCGCGCGAAGTTGCGGGGCAACCTCGGGCGACCAGGGTCCCGCACAAATGATGAGTTGCTTGGTTCGTTCGACAGACTCGCCCGCGTGCACGATCACAGAGTCGTGCGACTCTTCCCACCGCTGCACGCGGGTTCGCTCGCGCACATGTGCCCCCAGATGCTGTGCGACCTGCGTCATCGCGAGGATCGCTCGCTCTGGACGAATGAATCCAGCCCCAGGCTCGAAGAGAAACTCTTCGATCGGCTCGCTCTGCCCCAGGAATGCAGGAAAGCGCTGCGCCACATGCTGCGCGGCGAGAGACTCCAAAGCGATGCCGTGCACTCGCGCAGACTCTTTGACACCGGCGATGACCTCGCTGCCCGCGAGCCCTCCGTAGAGCACCCCACAGTTGTGGACGAGTCGCGTGCGCGATGCCAACTCAAGTTCGCGCCATCCTGCAGTTGCGCGGCGAAGCAATGGCACGTAGTCGGGGTGCTCAAAGTACGCGGTGCGAACGATGCGCGAGCCACCGTGCGAACTTCCGTGTGCGTGCGCAAGAGTGAACTGTTCGATGCCCAAGACGCGCGCGCCCCGTCGCGCGAGAGTCAGAAGTGCGGCCGATCCCATCGCGCCGAGCCCAAGAACGATGACATCCCATTCTCTCGCAGAATCACCCACATTCGACGTGTTTGCCTCGATCGCCATCCCTTCATGATCGCAGATCCTTCCTGCGCGAGTCGCTTCGCCGTACACTCATCGATTCTCGCCCGTGCGCCTCCTGCCTCGTGCGACCGCATGTCGAACCCATCCTCATCTGAATCATCGCCCTCTGCTGCGCACTCGCTTGCGACAAAAAACCCACTCCTTGCCGCGGTGGCACTCGCGGCTCTCGGAGTGGTCTTCGGCGACATCGGAACGAGCCCTCTCTACGCCTTTCGAGCGGGATTCATCGAGCCAACGGCCGCCGCCGTCTCGCACGACGTCGTCTTTGGACTCATCAGCACCTTTTTCTGGACGCTGATCATCGTGATCGGCATCAAGTACACGCTCTTCATCTTGCGCGCTGACAACCGCGGCGAGGGCGGAATCTTCGCCCTTCTCTCACTGCTTCCGACCGTGAGTGAGGCCTCGGTCTTCAAGTTGCCCAAGTACCTCTTGGTGCTCGGCGTCGTTGGGGCCGCACTGCTCTACGCCGATGGACTCATTACCCCTGCAATCTCGGTGCTCTCGGCGGTCGAAGGACTGGAGCGGTGGGCTCCAGCGGTCACGCAGAGTGAACAGGAGTTCCAAGCGAATGTGATCACTGCGCTCGCCATCGTCATCTTGATCGGCCTCTTCATGATTCAGCGGATGGGCAGCTCATTCATTGGACGGATGTTTGGTCCGATTATGGTGATCTGGTTCACAACCATCGGCGTGGTCGGGCTGATCAGCCTTCTGCAAACACCCGAAGTGCTCGAGGCACTGAATCCGATCTTCATCGTGAAACTCTTCAGCGTCTCGCCGGTCGTTGGGCTCACCGTGCTCGGTGCGGCGATGCTCTGCGTGAGCGGTGGCGAGGCCCTCTACGCAGACATGGGGCACTTCGGACGGAAGCCCATTGCGTTCTGCTGGTATGGATTGGTGATGCCTGGGCTTCTACTCAATTACCTCGGCCAAGGCGCGGTTCTGATTCGTGATCCGACGGCGATCAGTAATCCATTTTTCGCTCTCGTTCCCGAATGGGGACTCGTGCCGATGGTGCTGCTCGCGACTGCAGCGGCCATTGTCGCGAGTCAGTCGATCATCACAGGAATGTTCGCGCTCACCCACGCTGGCATTCTCATGGGACTCCTCCCGCGCCTTCGCGTGGTGCACACCTCTGACCACAGTTCGCAGATCTACATTCCTGCGGTCAACCTGCTCGCTGCGATCGCAATTGTGCTGATTGTGTTGAATTTTCGAAATTCGGACAACCTTGAGCATGCGTACGGACTCGCCGTCGCAGGCGACATGGCGATCACGACCTTGCTCTTTGCGGTCGTGATGGTGCGTCACAGGGGATGGGGTTTGACCCGCTCGATCATCTTCTGCTCGATTTTCTTATCAATCGATTTGCTGTTCTTTGGAGCGAACATCTTGAAGGTTCCATCGGGTGGATGGTTCACGCTCTTGATGGCTGCTGGGTTGACGTTCATCATGCTGACCTGGATTCGTGGTCGAAAGATCATGACCGAGCGCTATTCAAAACAGACGCTCGACTACACACACTTGCTCAACAACTTGAAGACGCATCCGGTGCCGCGCGTCAGTGGAACTGGTGTCTTTCTGACGCCGCAAGCAAGTGGAGTTCCGCCGACATTGCTGCATCATCTCAAGCACAACAAGGCTCTTCATGAGCAGGTCGTCGTGATGTCTGTTCAGGCTGCTCCCGTGCCGCGTGTCGATCCTGAAGATCAGGTCACGGTGAAACTGATTGGTCCAGATTTCTGGACAGTCACCGCACGTCACGGGTTTCTGCAAACCGCAGATGTGCCGCGACTTCTTCGTGTCGCCGCCGACCATGGTCTCGAAACGAGCGAGGGAACCACTTCGTACTACCTCGGACGCACGATTATCACCCCACGCGGTCGCGCGAAGATGCCGGGCTTCCAGAAACGCATTTTCTGTGCCCTCGCACAAATGAGTTCAAACAATCCACTCTACTTTTCCATCCCGCCTGGGCGAATGGTTGAGCTGGGAATGCAGGTTGACGTCTAGCGAAGTGCGATACACTTTTTGCGTGCTCCCCGCTGGCTCGCGAATCTTTGCATCTCGCGCCATTGTGCTGGCGATTCTTGTCACGAGTGGATGCTCCGACCGTGCGCCGATCGATCCAACCGAATCACTCGCAGTTGCGCGCCGCTACGCAGCCGGCGAAGGAGTTCCGCGCGACATGCACGAGGCGATTCGACAGTTCGAGATCGCGGCTCGCGGTGGCAATCGTGATGCTGCGCTTGAACTTGTTGTGATCTTCGATGAGGGCAAAGACGCTGCGCGCGATCCGGCAACTCTCGCAAAGTGGCTCAGAGTCGCAGCAGATCTCGGCGACGCGGGCGCGGCAATGCGACTCGCGCGATTGACCGATCGCGGCGAAGGAGTCGTGATTGATCCAGCGGCAGCGGCACAGTTGTATCTCGCCGCCGCAAAGGCTGGCAATCCTGAAGCCGCATTCGAGATTGGCGTACGAATGGCTGATGGCGTTGGTGTGCCAGTGGACGGCGCCAGTGCAGTGGCGTGGCTCGAGAGTGCCGCGAAAGCGAATCTCTCCGTCGCCGCACGCAAACTTGGATTCCTCTTCTCACAAGGCACTGGAATCACCGCCGATGAGACAACTGCCACCGAGTGGTTTCGAGTCGCGGCTGAAAAGGGCGACGCGATTGCACAACATCATTTCGCAGCGCGACTCTTGCAAGGCATCGGCATCAACGCGAATCCTGGTGAATCGCTCGAGTGGTTTCGTCTCGCCGCAGACCAAGATCTCGTTGAAGCGCAGCTCATGCTCGCCGAAACTCTGCATGACGGAACAGCTGTCGCTGCAAACTCTATCGAGGCCGCGAAGTGGTTCGAGCGCGCAGGCAGCAAGGGCTCAGCGCCGGCACAACTTCATCTCGCTCGGATGTTTGCATCGGGAGATGGCGTCGCGCGCAATTCCGCTGAGGCCGCCCGTTGGTTCAAGCTCGCCGCCGATCAGGGCTCCGTTGCAGCGAGTGTTTCGCTTGGAATGTTGCACAGCGCGGGCGATGGCGTCGCGAAAGATGGTCAGGTTGCGGCTCGCTATTTTCTCGCAGCGGCTGATCGTGGAGATGCCGATGCGCAACTTTTGCTCGGTCGACTCTTGCTCAATGGCGAAGGCGTTCCGGCGAATGCCCGAGAGGCTGCAGCGTGGTTCGACCGCGCGTCACTCACAGGATCAGCCGCCGCGCAATATGAGCTCGCGCGACTCTATGAGTTCGGCGCTGGAATTCCCGCAGACAATTCAGAAGCGAGCCGTTTGTATTTGCTCTCAGCGACTCAGGGATACGCCGATGCCTGCCATGTGCTTGGCGTTCGCTACGACTACGGCAACAATGTTCCAGAGAGCGACCTCGAGGCCGCTCGCTGGTATCAAATCGCCGCCGAATGCGGGATCCCCGATTCAAAGTTTCAACTCGGACTCCTCTTCGAACGCGGTGATGGCGTCCCACAAAATGAAGGGATCGCCGCGCAGTACTACCTCGACGCAGCCGAGCAAGGATTGGACTGGGCGCAGTTCTGCCTCGGGCAACTTTATCGACGGGGTGTTGGCGTCTCGTTCGATCAAACCACCGCGTACGCGTGGCTGAACATTTCGGCAAGCGCTGGCAACGGCTCAGCCGCACACGAGCGCAACCAACTGCGCGTGAAGCTCACGAAAGAAGAGATCAGCAACGCACAAGATATTTCGTTGAAGTTGCTGAAGGTCACACCACAAGTCGCACTCGCCAATCGCCAGCGCTTCTCTCCTCCTGGGCAGAAGCGTGCAGGAGCAGCCCTCACGGGATCGATGCAACCCAGCGATCGAACACGTGATCTCATCGGCGCTGGCGGCGCAAATGGTGGCGGCTCGAAGTCATCCAACGACTCGAGTGGTCCATCACGATCTCGTCCACCGCGAACGCCGCGCACTCCAAATCAACGGTAAATCTGCTTGCAAAAACACAGCCAGCCTCCCGACGAATCGGAAGGCTGGCTGGAAATTGCAATTGAAAAACTAGTGAACTAGTTCAGATCAATAACGGTCGCCGCCACGGCCACCGCCGCCGCCACCGCCGCCGTAGCCGCCGCTGCCGCCGCTGCGACCACCGCCGCCGCCACCGCCACCGTAGCCGCCGCTGCGACCACCGCCGCCGCCGCCGCCACCGCCGAACCCGCCACGACCACCGCCGCCGCCGCCTGTTGCAGGTGGACGAGCTTCGTTGACTGTGAGATTGCGACCATCAAATGGCTTGCCATTTGACTCTTCGATTGCCTTCTTCGCAGCAGCATCATCCGCCATTGTGACGAATGCGAATCCGCGCGAACGACCTGTTTCGCGATCCGTAGCGATGAACACTTCTGTGACTGGGCCGAACTGACCGAAGAATTCGGCGAGCGATTCCTGCGTAGCCTTAAACGGGAGATTTCCTACATACAGCTTCATGACATACCTTCCTTCAAGCGCAAGCTCAGCGAATCCCGATACGAAATGAAGCGTTGGTCATCGAAGCTCATGCGCAAACCTTGATAATTGAATCACGGACATTCCGTGACTCGACCGAATGACTATACAGGAATCACACTCTCAATGCACGCAACTCCCATCTCATTTCATCGTTCACTGCTCGGTCGCCTCTTGTTCCTTGGAGTTCTCCCCGCGACGCTCATCCTGATTTCCCTCGTCGCGTACGAGTCGCACGAGAATCTGGACCGCTACAGGGCCGACCAAGAACAACTTCTCACGATTACCAGCGAAGAAACCGCCGCTCTCTTTGATGCACAAAGTCGCTTTATGCTCGATCTTGCCACTTTTTTGGCGAAAGCGCAAGAGACAGGTCTCTACGGCAAGCGACTCGAGACGCTCGTGATCCTGAAGTCACTTCTCGAGGCAACTCCATTTGCGTCAGGTGTTTATGTTGACTACGAGCCCTCGCAAGAGGGTCCTGCAACCGCAGAAGAAACTCTCCCTCCAGGTGCGCTCTCGCCCACGGGTCGTTTCGCCCCCTATGTCTGGCGCGACTGGAGCAAAGGCGACCTCGTCAGTATCAAGCCATCGATCGACCAAGACACGAGCCTCTACTACGGAGGGATTCGCAAGGACTTTGAGATCTCCGGGGCGCGAGTTGGGCGCATCACCGAGCCCTACGTCTACGAAGGGCAGATGATCGTCGAGCAGACCTGCCCGATCGTGATCGACGGACGGTTCATGGGGATTGGCGGCGTCGACCGAAGCCTCAAGTCAATCGACGCCGAACTCCGCGCAAGTTGTGCGCGAGTGCACGCCGCTGGATTCCTGCTCTCGTCTGGCCGCAAGACCCCAGGCTTCGAGCGAGACCCAGCGTTCATCGCGGCGACGGTCGACGAGATTCGATCCAACGAATCTGACACGACGGGTTTGCTTCGCACGCGCCCCGTCACGACATCTCCCTACAGCGAACTCTTTGCGAAGTTGCGAAACTCCACGCACGGACAGCTGCAGTATGCAATCGATCCGGTGCTCAACGTTCGATGTGCGTTCGTGGTCGCGCACATCGAGACCGGCGGATGGACGATCATCTTGCGACAGCCTGAAGGAGAGATGCTCGCGCCGATCTGGTCGCAGCTCTATCAGCAAGCAGGTGCCGCGTTCGTTGGTCTCATCATCATCGCTGTGCTCCTCGCGATTCCTGCCATTGCGATCACGCGGCGCATTCGCAAGGCCGTCGACGTCGCAGATTCGATCGCATCTGGGCATCTCGCAACCACCATTGACGTGGAGGTTGGTGGAGATGAAACCGCATCACTCTTACGCTCTCTGGATTCGATGGCACGCTCTCTGCAATTGATTGTGGCTGGCGTCAAGCGAGCGACCGTCAACATCAATGCCACCGCGACACAACTTGCAGCGACTGCGCGCGAACAAGATGGCTCTGCGCAATCCCTCGGCGCGAGCACCTCGCAGATTGCCGCTGCGGTCAAGGAAATCTCGGCAACAGCGACCGATCTCTCGCAGCTGATGCAAGGAGTCGATCGGGCGGCAAATGCGACAGCCGAACTCGCGCGCGATGGACGACAGTCACTGCAGGGCATGACGACGGCGATGGAGTCGCTCGACGACGGAACTCGATCGATCGCGGGTCGACTGTCGACTATCAGTGAGAAGGCCAGTTCGATCAACACGATCGTGACGACGATTACGAAGGTCGCCGATCAAACGAATCTGCTCTCGGTCAACGCAGCCATTGAAGCCGAGAAGGCAGGCGAGCATGGGGTTGGATTCCTCGTCGTAGCGCGTGAGATTCGTCGACTCGCCGACCAGACGGCTGCTGCAACACTCGATATCGAGCAAACGGTGCGACACATGCAGGGCGCTGTGAGCGCTGGCGTGATGGAGATGGATCGCTTCAGTGAGCAAGTGCGCAAGAGCGTGGGTGAGACCTCACGCATCGGTGGACAGCTCGGCGAGATCATTGCGCAGGTCGAATCTGGAACGCGCGACATTTTTCAGGTCACCGAAGGAATGAAAGCGCAGACCGAAGGTGCAAAGCAGATCGCCGATGCCATGGGACAACTGACCAGTGGGTCGCGCGAAGCCGTGACCGCTGCGCAAGAGACCTGTCGCGCCGCTGAAGCATTGCAAGAGTCGATCATCGGACTGCGCAATGGCGTGGCCACCTTCAAGACATCCGATTCAGACTGAATGGAGTCCATCAATGCGTGCGCTTGAAGTCTGGCTCGCGGAACACAGATTTGCCCTTCCCGTGGCGGCAATTGATGAGGTCTTGCCACTCGTCGACTCGCGTGCGATGCCGCAGGCTCCTGCGTGGCTCATCGGCATGGTGCAGTTGCGTGGAGCGTTCGTTCCACTGATCGACTGTGGGCTGATGGTGAACGATTCTCCTGTGACGCGCACGATGAACGCGCGCATCATCCTGCTGCAAGTCGGTGCAACGGGAGGAGCGATTCGATTAGCTCTCTTGGTTGACGCCGTGGGTGCAGTCGTCACACTGAACCCTGACGCCGAGGGCACCCACCCTGGGCTTGAGCGAGTCGCATGCGGCGCACTCGGCACGATGATGTTGGATGCATCGGGCGAGATCACCTTGATCGAAGTCACCAAACTTCTCTCGGATGAAGATCGAAAACTCTTCCGCGATTCGACGAAGTCGGTATGAACGGCTCTCCCGCCTCGCACGACATTGAACTCTTGAGCAGACTTCTCGCGCAGCGAGGAAATCTTTCGCTGGCTCTTCTTGAGGGTCCGGGATTCGTCAGCGCTGTTCGCATGCGGATGAGCGCGCTTGAAATCACCGACTCGGCGGCCTTTGCTGCACGCGTGGCGAGCGATGAGCGTGAGTTTCAGATTCTCGCGAGTGAGATTGCGGTGCCTGAAACATGGCTCTTTCGCTATGGCGCGAGCTACGAGTACCTGCGCGACTCCTTGATCGCACTTCGGCGCACTCGCGGTGGATCGCTTTCGTGCGCGAGTCTCGGATGTGCCACAGGCGTTGAAGCGTGGTGCATCGCAGCGTGCGCTCTTGCTGCGGGATGGCCCGCTGAGAGTCTCACCGTGCACGCGATCGATCGCAATCCCATCGCGATCGAAAGTGCGCAGGCAGGTCGCATCTCGCACGGAAATGTTCGAAGTGAGTTTCCTTCGTGGGCGGCTCCTTGGATTTCGCTCACGACTGACGGCGTCGAACTCTCGCGCGAGGTGCGCCAATGCGTTCGAGTGCGCGCCGGCGACCTCTTCACGACGAACGACTTGCTCGCCTCTGACTGCGATGTGATTTTTTGCCGCAACGTGCTGATCTACTTGGACGCGCCCGCGCGAATGTTGTTGCGTGACCGGATCGCACAATGGCTTGGTGCCGATGGCATCCTCCTGCTTGGACATGCCGATGCATTTCCGCGCGGCGAGATCTTCGAGTCGATCGGTCCCCCATCTGCATTCGCCCTGCGGCACAAAAAAGCCGCGGCGCCCCCGCCACCGGCGCCATCGCCGCCTCGAGCGCGCGTGGAACTGCGCGCGCCGCTCTCGCACAACCAGTTGCAACGACCCCGCACTGAGCCAGCGCCGCGCGAACGGGCTGCAGATGAGCTCGCGCGCGATCACGCCACACTCATGCGGCAGGTGCACGAACTCGTCCACGCAAACCAGTTCGCGAGGGCACGCACGCTCACCGAGACAGCGGTCACTCAATCTCCCGGATGCGTCGAACTGCTCGAAACACTTGGGGGAATTCTCTCGGCACAAAACGAGCTTGCGCGCGCTCATCAGGTGTACCAACGGGTCGTATACCTTGAGCCTGATCATGGTCCTGCCCTGCTCGCGCTCGCCGAACTCTCTGCAGCACTGGACCGTCCAGAAGAGGCTGAGCGCTTTCGTGCTCGGGTGAAACGGTTGATCGACACATGACACGATCGCACAGATGAGTTCAACGCAACCTCCAACTCCACATGATCCGCGCAGTGCGATGTCACGCCTTCTGGGTCGACCGACGAATCCGATGACCGTTGCGCAGTCGACGAAGGCGATCGCTCCTGCGCGATCCCTTCGCCGCGAAGCGCAATTCAACGTGCTCATTGTGCGTTGCGCCAATGAGTGGTTCGCACTTCCTGCGGCATCGGTGGTGCATGTTTCACGTGTGACCAAGGTGCACGCCCTGCCCCACCGAACATCCGTGGGGTTTCGCGGCCTCACAGCGCTTTCTGGCGCGGTTGTGCCCGTGATCGATCTCATTGCACTGCTGGGACTCCGTCTCGGCGACGAGTCGCTCGCGCGCAATGCGCGCATGGTGACTGTCGGTGATGCGCATGCCCCCTTTGCATTCGAGGCAGACGATGTTCCGGGCGTCTACGCGATCGCTCATTCGGCGTTGCAATCACTGCCGCTGACCGTTGAGAGCGCGCCCAAGCGCATCTCGAGTGGACTCTTGATGACTCCACACGGAACAGCCTCGTTGATCGATCCAGAACGGCTCTTCGCAGAATTCAGGAGCGCACTGGCGTAACGCACATGGACCTCGGTGGATTCTCAATGTTCGATCTCTTTCGCACCGAAGTGCAGCAGCACTGCGCGTGCCTTGCCGATGGACTCGTCGCGCTCGAACAGAATGCGAGCCAACCCACACTGGTCGAGCCACTCATGCGTGCTGCCCACTCGGTAAAGGGCGCTGCACGAATCATCAACTTGGATGGCGCCGTGGCACTCGCGCATGCGATGGAAGAGTGTCTCGTGCGCATTCAGCGCGGCGTCGAAGTTCCAGTGCCCGCGCGCATCGATGACCTTCTCAAGGGAAGCGACATCTTGTTGTCGCTTGCTGATCACGCGACCGAAGAAGAGGCGCGCAGTTGGCTCGAAGGCGAAGCCGCTGCGATTGCCGTACTCGCTCAGGCACTGACGCTTCCTGCTGCGGCGAAAACGGCGGCGGCTGTCACTGCGCCCACCGCGCCTGTTGCAGTCGTGACGCCACAACCGATCGTCGCGCCTGTTGCAGTCGTGACGCCGCAACCGATCGTCGCCCCTGCGAGTGCAGCGGTCGAAGTGGCGCCATCCACTGCTGCCGCTTCTGTTTCTGCTGCGGGCGCAGGCGTGCTCGTCGCCTCATCGCGACTCGAGAAGTTGCTGCAACTCTCGGGTGAGTCGCTTGTCGAAGCTCGCCGCCTCGATTCGATTCGCCGAACACTTGGACGCGCCAAGAACGCGCACCGCACTCTTTCAGATGCGCTCGACTCGCTCGAAGTCACAGGATCGCGCGCAGGCGAGGCGATGAGCGCTGTTGAGACGAGCCGCCTTGCGCTTGAGGAGGCGCTGAGCCAAGTCGAAGAGCACCTGCGACGGGGAGAGGAACTCGCAAGCGCCTTGCACAATGAAGCGGTCGCAAGTCGAATGCGTCCCTTTGGGGATGCGTGCGGTGCGCTTCCTCGTTCGGTTCGCGACGTTGCTCGAACACTTGGCAAAGATGTGCGGCTCGTCATTTCTGGAGCGCAAGTTCCAGTCGACCGAGAGATTCTCCGGCAACTTGAAGCGCCGCTCGGTCATCTTGTGCGCAATGCGATCGATCACGGCATCGAAACTCCAGACGAGCGGGTCACCGCCGGAAAATCGCGACATGCGACCTTGTGGGTCGAAGCGCGCCATCATGCTGGCAGCTTGGTTGTCGAAGTGCGAGAGGATGGCCGCGGGATCAACCGCGACAACTTGCGAGCGCGTATCGCGACCAAGAACCTCTCGTCAGCTGAAATGCTTGCGACGATGGCTGACGCTGAGCTCTTTGACTTTCTCTTTCTTCCTGGATTCTCGACCGCGGCGCAGGTCACCGACATTTCAGGGCGAGGTGTGGGACTCGATGTCGTGCAGTCGATGGCGCATGCGGTGGGCGGATCGGTCGAAGTTCGCTCGAGTCCACGTGGCACCGCGTTCTCGCTGCGACTTCCCGTGACGCTCTCGATCGTGCGCGCGGCGGTCATCTCGATCGCGGGCGAGACCTACGCGCTTGCACTCGCGCGACTCGAACGAATCGATCGCATCGCACGAACCGAGATCAAGAACGTCGAGGGACGACCCACAACGATGATCCGTGGTGACACAGTGGGCTTGGTTCATGCGACAGATTTGCTCGAATTGAAGCCGACCGCGTCACAAGATTCGCGCGACGATCTGGCCGTCGTGAGCCTGCAGGCTGCGGGACGCACAGTCGGACTGATCGTCGATGCGTTCCTCGGCGAAGAAGATCTCGTGGTTCGCAAGCTTGATGCGCGGCTTGGCGAAGTTGCGCACGTCGACGCAGCGAGCATTCGAGAGAATGGCGACCTGCTGCTCATTCTCGATGCAGATGATCTCGTGCAGTCGACGCTCCAACTGCTCGAACAGGGACGACTGCGCGGCGATGGTGGACGGTCGGCAGCGACCGTTCGCCGCAAGAAGCGCATCTTGGTCGTCGAAGATTCGATCACGGTGCGCGAAGTCGAACGTCAGATGCTGCTGCGAGCGGGATACCTCGTCGACACGGCAGTCGATGGCGTCGACGGCTGGAACGCTGTGCAGAAGCAGTCGTACGACCTCATCGTCAGCGATGTCGACATGCCGCGGATGAACGGAATCGAATTCGTACGAAAACTTCGCGCCGATCGTCGGTTTGAGCGCATCCCCGTCGTGATCGTGAGCTACAAAGATCGCGAAGAAGATCGCCTCGCTGGACTCGAAGTCGGCGCTTCGGCCTATCTCACCAAGGGATCCTTTCAGGACCGATCGTTTCTTCAGACGATCGCTGACCTCGTCGGATCGACCACCTGATGCGAATCGCCATCGTCAACGACCTTCGCATCGCGCAAGAGATCTTGCGCAGAGCGGTCGCACTGATGCCCGGTGCATCGGTCGCGTGGGTCGCCGCCGATGGACTCGAAGCGCTCGCTGCCTGCAAACGCGACAAGCCCGACTTGATCCTGATGGACATGGTGATGCCAGTGATGGATGGCGCCGTCGCAACTCGCGCGATTATGAAAGAATGCGCCTGTCCAATTCTGGTCGTGACGAGCACGATCGAGGGCAACCTCTCGCTCGTCTACGAGGCGCTCAGCGCGGGAGCAATCGACGCGGTGCAAACTCCGCAGTTTGACGCAGCTGGCGCGATCACTGGAATTGACACGCTGATTCGCAAATCGCGCGTCGCACTTGCCGCAACCGCGTCGTTCACGAGTCAGCGTCACGTGAGTAGCGCCGCCGCGATGCCTCTCGCGAACACTCTCTCGCAACGCCGCGGCGCGCGCACGTTACTGCTCGCCATTGGATCGTCGACAGGTGGTCCCCATGCACTCAGCGTTGTGCTCGGCGGGCTCACGAATCACGCCTCACATTGCACCATCATCGTGCAACACATCGACATCAGCTACGCCGCCGGACTCGCCGCGTGGCTGACCGGTGAGATCAAGAAGCCTGTACGCATCGCACTCGAAGGCGAGCAACTGCAATCCGGATTGATTCTCGTGGCGGCGAGCGACGATCATCTGGTCATTCGCAACGGGCGCGTTCACTACGTTCGCGAGCCGATCGATCAGATCTACCGACCGAGCGTCGACGCACTCTTTCACAGCCTCGCAACCGATGAATCGGTCAAAGGGACGGCCGTCCTCTTGACTGGAATGGGACGTGATGGCGCCGAGGGGTTGCGCGCCCTGCGAACAGCAGGCTGGCAGACCATCGCGCAAGACCAGAATTCAAGCGTGGTCTGGGGGATGCCAGGCGCCGCTGTGGCACTCGGAGCTGCGATGCAAATCCTGCCGCTCAACGCCATCGGAGGCGCGGCGAGTCGCACACTCGGCGGTGCGGTTGCGCCCTCGTAAGATCGAATCTCCCATGTCAACCACTGCACCAACTCTCCCGAATGCTGAATCGCTCGACCGCGTCGTCGTGCTGCTCGTCGATGATCAACCGATGATCGGTGAGGCCGTGCGGCGAATCTGCGCGACTCAACCATCGATCGAGTTTCACTTCTGCGCTGATTCGACGAAGGCCGTCGAGGCCGCAACACGCATTGAACCAACGGTGATCTTGCAAGATCTCGTGATGCCTGGCATCGAAGGACTCGATCTCGTCGTGCTCTACCGCCAGAATGAAGCGACGCGCCTCATTCCGCTCATCGTGCTCTCATCGAAAGAAGAGGCGACGACAAAGGCCGAAGCGTTCGCCCGTGGTGCAAATGATTATCTCGTCAAGTTGCCCGATCCCATCGAGATGCTTGCGCGCATTCGCTACCACTCACGCGGATATCGCGCGCTGCTTGAACGCAACGAGGCCTACCGCCAACTCAAGAGCGAACTCGATCAAGCGGGTGATTACGTGCAATCGCTGCTGCCGCCCACATTGAATGCTGCGGATGTCGCCGTCCGCGGTGCGTTCATTCCCAGTGCGCAGCTCGGAGGAGATTTCTTCGGATGGAACGAACTCGCCGATGGCAATCTCGCGTTGTTCTTGATCGATGTCTGTGGGCACGGCGTGGGTCCGGCACTTCTCTCGGTCTCGGTGAGTAACGCTTTGCACGCGGGTGGATACTCGCCCCAAGAGATCTTGAGCCCTGCGCGCGTGATGACGCTCTTGAATGCCGCGTTTCCGATGTCGAGCCACCGCGGGATGTATTTCACCGGCTGGTATGGCATCTATAACCGAACAACGCGCATGCTCACGTGGGCTGGAGCAGGTCATCCACCTGCCATGGTGGCACGCCTTAACGGCGACTACGTTGAATTCGATTCGCAAGGTCCTCCCGTCGGCATCGTTGACGGATTTGAGTTCACGCAGTCGACCGCGCAGCTCGAGGCGGGCGATCGGTTCTATCTCTACAGCGATGGGATCGTCGAGATTCCACGACCTGACGGAACAGTCTGGGCGCACTCTGATTTTCAGCTCTTCGCTCGATCGGATGCACTCAAGGCCGCCGATCCAATCGCACGAATGCTCGATTTCACTCGCGGATTGCAGGGACGCAGCCAGTTCGAAGACGACGTCTCGATCGTCGAGATGATTATCGCGAAGAGCTAGCCGCATCGCGCCCGACGCGCGCTCGTTACGCTCTGAGGTGCATGATGCGTCGACCTGATCCGAGTCAGCTCTTGCTCTTCGGTGATGAGCCCGACCCTGCACGGGTGCAGCTCGCGTCGATCGATTCAGAACTGCACACTATCGGCGCGAAACTCTTGCAGTCGATTCGATTAGGCACGAGTTCGTGGAGTTTTCCTGGATGGCGCGGAATCGTCTGGGAGAGTGCATCATCCACGGCAGTCCTCGCACGGGATGGTCTCGCAACGTATGCGAAGCATCCGCTCTTGCGCACGGTGGGACTCGACAAGACGTACTACAAGCCCGCGCCTCGCGAAGAGTTTGCTCGCTTGCGCGCGCAAGTCACCGACGATTTTCGCTTTCTCGTGAAGGCGCACGAAGCGCTCACACGACACGATGTGGTCGCAGCGTCGACGACGAAGAGTGTCTATCTCGACCCTGGCTACGCGCTCGACGCGGTGATCGATCCGGTCATGCAAGGACTCCAAGCCTCCGCAGGACCGATCCTCTTTCAATTCTCGCCGATGGGGTTACGCACTGCCAAAGATGCGGAGGCGTTCATTCGGCGGCTCGGGACGTTTCTGTGTGCATTGCCCATTGGTCCGCTCTACGCTGTTGAAGTGCGTGACCGCGCGCTCTTGCGCCCATCGTGGGCGTCGATGCTGCGCGAGAGTGGCGCAGCGCACTCATACTGTGTGCATCCGTCGATGCCGCCTCCGTCGGTGCAGGCACAGACGGTCGATCCAATCACCCAGCCTGCGATCGTGAGTCGCTGGATGTTGCACGCAGGGCTCGGCTACGACGCGGCCGTCGACCGATACGAACCATTCGATCGGATCGTCGACGCAGACTCCGCGAGTCGTGAGCAATTCGCTCGACTCTGCGCCGTGGCAATCGAACATGGCAAGGATGCCTGGGTCATCGTCAACAACAAAGCCGAAGGATCGGCTCCCCGCTCAGTCGAGCTTCTCGCGCGTGCCGTTGTTGCGGCGGCGCCGACTGCGAGTTCTTGACAGCTCGCGCGACTCAGCCACGTCGACGGTGGGAAAGTGCCCGCACGAGGTAAGACCTCAACGTAAAGAGGAGTTGGGTGTCGACGACTCGAGCGCTCGCACATTGGCGTTATCGCGCAGTGCGTCGAGAGTCGCTCGTGTGCGATTCAGTTCGCCGCGAATCGCTCCAAAGTCAGGTCGTGCCGCGGCCATCCACGCACCGAACTCACCCCGCTGGGCGCGCGCGCTCAGCACGGCGAGTTGCGCCGTTGCATCGGAAGCCTTCCACGCCTGCGCGGCAGCGACAAAGTAGGGCTCACCGGCGCGCATCTCGATGAGCAACTCTTCGCCACGCAGTCGTGCAAGCGGATACTCATTCGCCTTCGAAACAATCGCGGCACTTTCGCTTCGCGCGGATTGGTAGAGCGAGGCGCCATCCCCTCCTGCTCGGATACGGTCTTGTGAACGGGAAATCCAGCGAATCTGCTCGGTCGCAACGCACGTGCTCCACGCGAGATCTTGAGCCGCAGCGAGCGCAGCGCAGGCATCGCGAATCTTCTTCGCGCGTGGCGCATCAGCTGAGAGTGGAACAAACGCATCTGCGCGTTGAATCGCCTGCCACGCCAATCGCGATGCGGCTTGTTGGGTATCGAGGCGCGCGACGAGTGTGAGCATGCGCGCTGCGTCGATCATCGCGACGATACGGTCGCATGCTTCGTCGCGCCGACTGAACCGCTCGAGCCGACGACTGTCCGCGTCGAGCAGGGCGATCCACTCTTTGATTCGAGTCACGTCGGGCGCCGTTGCGTACCAATCGATTCTCCACTCGCATGGAGCGGCGAGTGCGGTGCACAGCGTCAGAATCTCGCCGTGCGCTGCGTCGAGTTCACTGATCGCACCCTCGCTCGGCAGCCATCCACGAGAACGAAAGTACTCACGCATCACGCGGGGACATCGGCGTGCGAGATCGTCCGCAACACCCTCTGTGCAGTTGGGAAGCGCGGGCGCGGCTGTCACATCCTGTTGCGGCGCGGTCGCGAGAGCGCTCGAGAACGCGAGAATGGCGACAATCGCACTCACGGCAGCTCAAAGGTCTTGGCGGGTGCGAAGTCGAGTTGAGGCACGGGCAGAGTCGCGGAAATTGCCATCTGACCCTCGATGATTCGCGCCGGCTCGACGATATCGGAGGCGAAGAGCCCTGCCGTGCCGAGTCCATGATCGCGATCGCCAACCCCTAGTGCAGTCGCCATGCGCGCGACCAGCGCAATGGTGTACGAACTCTCAACAGCCGTCGACAGGACGGTCTCAACGCCAAAAATGCGTCCCTGCGTCACGACCGACTCGACCTCTTCGAGCGCCCCGAGTAGCGACGGCTTCACGACTTGCACTTCAACCCCTGGTGCGCCGAGCACCTCTTCGAGGTCGACTCCAAGGTGCAGACTCTCGTCGATCGCCATCACCACGCCGACACGACGGGAGAGTTCGCTCAGATCTGCGTGATTCTTCAGCGGCTCTTCGACATACTCGATGCGCGAGGCATCGAGTCGACTCAACAGACGCTGCGCAGCGTCGAGGGTCATCATGCGATTGCCATCGAGACGAATACGAACGTCTTCGTTGACGAGTGAGAGAATTGTGTTGATCGTGCGCAGGTCATCGACCGGCTTGCCACGACCGATCTTGATCTTGATCGTCTTGAATCCCTCGAAGGCTCCAGCGGTGAATGCGTCTTTCGCGTCGCGCGCTCCACCTGAGAAGAATGCGTTGATGCCAACAGACGTTGCGGGCAGCGGATCGCCAAACCCGAATCGCTTGTTCGCCGCTGACGTCTCGACGGCGCACGAGAGTCCAAAGGCCGCACTCGGAAGCATTGGCGTTGAATGTTTCTCGATCGCCTCCTTCACCGCCGCGAGTGCGTCGGCGAGCGATTCACGGTGAAATCCCACGAGCGGCGCAATTTCGCCGTAGCCCACGCGCGCTCCCTGGGTGCATCGCACCATGATTCCTTCGCGCACCTGGACACTCGTCGAACCCACGATGTAGGGTTTCTTGAAGGGCAATGCGAAGTAGGCGAGATCAAACTTCATAGGTTCAAACCGATGGACAGCAGAACACCGTACATGAGGATCGCCGCGCCCGTCGCCGCAAGCACGCCGTTCAACGGACGACCTTGCGATCCCGCGAGCACACTTCGTGACGCGGGTACGAGCAGAAGAAGTGAGACCCCGGCATTCACGCACCACCAGCGATCCGTGAGCCACGCGAGTGCGACCGCGCAGAGCGCCGCCGCGGCAAGGAACGCGACATATTCGACGCGCGCGAATGGCACGCCACAGCGCACGGCGAGTGTTCGCTTGTTCGCGGCACGATCGGTCGCTTCATCTCGAAGATTGTTGACGCCGATGAGCGCTGCCGCGAGACATCCGCAACCGATCCCAGCGATGACGGACAGCCACGACCAACTCAGCGCCTGCGCTGCATAGGTGCCCGCGACTGCGATGGGACCGAAGAAGAGAAACGCGAAGAGCTCGCCCAACCCGTGGTAGGCAATCGACCATCCACTCGCTGTATAAAGAATCGCACACGCGACCGACACTCCACCGAGCACGATGAAGGGCCATCCTGCGCGAAGAGCGAGCACGGTCACGCTCGGAACGACGACGAGAACCACGACCAACACCGTTGCGATCAGCATCGCGCGCGCTGAGATCAACCCCGAAGCGACGGCGCGGGTCGGCCCCAATCGTTCATCCGTGTCAGCCCCCTTGCGTGCGTCGAAGAGGTCATTTGCAAAGTTGCACGCGATTTGAATTCCAAGAGCACCCGTCAGGGCGGCGCCCGCGCTCGCAAGGTGAAAGACTGTGTCGCCCTGCGCAAGTGCCGAGCCAACCGCCACTGGAGCAAAGCCAGCAGTGAGTGTGCGAGGACGAGTCGCAGCGAACCAGACTCGCCACCTTTCACTCATGGACGGCGTGGGAACGAACCGAAGTCGGGGGGACGTTTCTCGAGAAATGCATGATGACCCTCTTGCCCCTCTTCAGTCATGTAATAGAGAAGCGTCGCGTTTCCAGCCAATTCTTGGAGTCCCGCCTGCCCGTCGCAATCGGCGTTGAGCGCCGACTTCAGGCAGCGGATCGCCAGCGGAGAGTTCGAGAGAATCTCGCGTGCCCACTTCACTGTCTCGCTCTCGAGTTGCGCAAGTGGCACAACGCAATTGATCAAGCCCATCTCGAGCGCAGCTTTCGCGTCGTACTGCCGGCAGAGAAACCAAATTTCGCGCGCCTTCTTCTGCCCGACGATGCGCGCCATGTACGAAGCACCGAAGCCCCCGTCGAACGATCCAACTTTCGGACCGGTCTGTCCAAAGATTGCGTTGTCTGCGGCAATCGTGAGATCACACACCATGTGCAAGACGTGACCGCCACCGATGGCGTATCCAGCCACCATCGCGATCACGGGCTTTGGACAAGTGCGAATCTCGCGCTGCAAGTCGAGCACGTTCAAACTTTGCGTGCCGTCGGCGTCTGCGTATCCAGCTTCGTGACGGATGCGCATGTCACCACCCGAACAGAATGCGAGCGTGCCCTCCCCTGTCAAGATGATCACTCCGATGGTTGCGTCGTAGCGAGCTGCGCGCAACGCACTTCGCATCGACTCGACGGTCTGCGGTCGAAATGCATTGCGAACCTCAGGACGGCACATCGTGATCTTTGCGATGCCCTCAGCCGTTTCGTAGCGGATGTCTTGAAAGGTGCCAGCGGATTGCCACGGCACAGACGAAGTTTGAGAAGGTTGTGTGTGCATTGTTCTGTGGACTGCGCTCGCAAGAGATGAAGGTTGTTCGAGATGCACCGCGTGGCCAGCGTCTGCGATCACGCTGGTTGCGATTCCACTCGCGTGCGCTCGATGGGCGACAGCACAATACCGTCGATCATCGCCCCCAACGATAAGCGAAAGTCGTGCGCGCATTTCAGCGAGCGCAGTCCACCGCGCGATCGATCGACCTGGGGAACAGCCTGCGACGATCCGCCCCCACAGTGCCGCCGAATCGCCCTGCGCGAGTTGCTCGCTGCGCACTCGCGCGATTCGTTCGAAGTCGCCGTGAGCACGAAGTCGATCAAAGAGACTCTGTGCGTACCACTCGGTGACGAGTGACTCTGCGCGCTCGCCGATCGACGACTCGCTCGCGGCGGCGAGGTTCGCAAAGCGCAGTTCGAGTTGATCATCTGAGGCTGCGCGCGCCTCTCGCTCGGCGGGATCATCGAGTCCGGGATGCGCGCTCAGCAGGATCAGGTGACCGAGCAGACTCTTCGACTGCACCGCCATCTCAAGCGCAATTCGCCCGCCCATCGAATACCCAATCACGTTGAATCCGTCGCGCGTGCGCTGATCGCCTGCGAGTTGCGCGAGAATCTCCGCGGCGAACGCACTGAGACCAATCGTTGCAGTCGGCTCACTTCGCGCCGCGATGCGACGGGCAACGTCAAGCAGATCGATTCGAAGTGCGGGCTGCACCTCGGCGCCGCACGGAGGCCGTCGCGCACTCTCAAACCCATCCCAGTCGCAGGGTGATCCAAGAAAGCCGTGAATCAAGACCAGTGGGCGGCGCCTGGTGCCGTTCTGCGAACCTGAGTTCACTGCGAGGCCTTCTCGCACGACGGGGTAGGGAGTTCGAGCCGCTCGCGAATCACGGCTTGAAGTTCACGGTGAAAGTGCAGGTTCTCACTGCGCACCGTGCGCACTTCGATCAGCGTTGACCGCTTCGAATGCACACTTCGGTCGTGTGCGTGCGCAAGCACTTCGCGAAGTTCGCCGCGTGTCAGGGGCGCTTCATAGTGCAACGCGAAGGCCTGCGCGAGAGCTGAGAAGGTCGTGCCATGTGGAGCAGTTGCCCAGGGATCCAAGAGCGTTGGATGATCGGCCAACGGAAGAAAGTGAAAGATCCCACCTCCATCATTATTCACCACGACGATCACGAGTGGAACGGGCGATGCACGCACGAGGGCGAGCGATCCAACGTCGTGCAAGAGTGAGAGGTCGCCGAGATGCACGGTGGTCGCTGCTTTCGTTGCCCGCGCGTGGCCAACGGCGGTTGCGATGAGTCCGTCGATTCCACTCGCTCCTCGATTGACCGCAATGTTCAAGGGCGCGTCGGTGCGAGCGGCGTGCATATCGGCATCTCGGATGGGCATACTGTTGCCGACGAGAAGCGTCGAGAGTGCACTCGATGAGGTGCTCGCGGCGTGTTCGGCGACGATGCGTGCGGTCGACGGTTCATCGAGTTGCTCGCTCTGCCCGTCGAGACGGTCGCGAAGCACAGACTCGACCTCACGCTCCGCATCAAGCCACGCGCGCGTGTAGTCGCTCGTCTGCGCAGATGCGCTGCGCGCACTCATCCGAGTCACGGATGCGAGCGCTGCGACTTGCGCACAGTCAAGCAAGATCTCCGCACGAACCGCGTGGTCTGGATCGATGCGCTCTGGACCCTCTCGAATCAGCAGTTCGCGCGCACCCTGCGCTCGAGCGTGGCCGAAAAATTGCGTGAGTCGCCGACTCGAACCACCTCCACCGACTCGAATGACGAACTCAGGACGAAGAATCTCGCGTGCACGGTCGGAGAGCGCGATGAGATCTCCGTGCGCGATGATCGTGAGTTCTTGGCATCCGTGGCGCAATCCACTACCGATATCGGCGATGACCGGAGCACCGATCGCCCGTGCGATCACTCGTGCCGCTGTTCGCATCGCCGGCGAATAGAGAGCTCCGACGCAGACGATGACGCGCGATGCGTCGCCCTGCTCGCGAGCGACGCGCGCGACGAGATCCTCGAGCACATCATCACTCGTGCGCGTCGAGGTGAGCACGCGGCGCCAGGGTTCGATGCCGGTGATCCACTGCGAGATCGATGCGAGCTCACTTCGATCCCACGGTTCGACTCGGGGCGCGAGTGGCTCACGAAACATCCAGTTCAGATGCACCGGCCCCGCGGGTCGTGTGGGACCATGCGCGCGATGCCATGCTTCGTCTGCGGTTGAGAGCACCCACGGCAAGTCAATCGCCTCATCGGCACACGGGATGTCGACACTCCACCGAGCGAACTCGCCAAAGATCTTTCGCTGCGAAATGCTCTGATTCGCGCCGCAATCATGCAGTTCTTCAGGACGGTCAGCGCTCACGATCAGCAGCGGCGTTCCAGTCTGCGCCGCCTCGACTACCGCGGGCATGAGATTCGCAACTGCCGTTCCTGAGGTCGTGATCACGACCGCCGCACGACCTGTGGCGCGTGCCGCTCCGAGTGCGACAAAACCTGCGGCGCGCTCATCATGCGCGATCATCGATTCGATGTGCGCAGCGTTCGAGACGGCGTGTGCGAGTGGCGCGCTTCGCGATCCAGGGCAGACCACAGCGAGAGAGAGTCCGAGTCGTCCCCACTCGGTCAGCGCGAGTTGTGCCCAGAGCGCGTTGCGATTTGGCGCGGCTGCAAAGGGATCGACTGGCGTGCGAGTACTCACGATCCAACAACCAATCGAGGACGTGAGTGCGACGAGAGTTCGGTCGGCCCCACAGCCTGCGCAGCCGAGGTCGCGCTCAAGTGATGCTCATGCGCCGCGCGCACGATGAGTGCATCGAACGAGGCGAGTTTGCGCGCCGTCTCGAGCCACTCGGCGTCCCCATCGGATCCCCGAACAATTCCAGCACCGGAATACGCCGTCATTTCAGTGCCGACGATGAGTGCCGATCGAATCGCAACGCAGTAGTCGCTCTGACTCGAACTCATCACCCCGATAACCCCGCCGTACAAACCGCGGCACATCCGCTCATGTTGCTGGATGAATTCGCGTGACGCGTCGACGGGCCATCCACACACGGCTGGAGTTGGATGAAGCGCACGGAGAATCGTGGTGTCGTCGATCGCTCGTGCAAGCGTGCCCGTTGCAACCGTCATGAGATGCTGCACGTGTCGCAGCCGCATGACGCTGGGAGAATCATCGCGCGTCAGGGTTGTCACCATCGGCGAGAGCACACTCTCGACGTGGCGAATCACAATCTCATGTTCGCGGCGATTCTTGTCGCTTGCGAGAAGCCGTCCCGCCAATCGATCATCCGAGGCACTCTCTGGACCGCGCCCGCAGGTGCCGGCGATCGCCTCGCTCTGCAGAAACGCACCGCCTCGACGAAAAAGTCGCTCCGGACTCGCCCCGACGAATGCGCGACCGGGAGAGTGTTCGACCATGAAGTGAAAAGCGGCCGGCTCTTCTTGCATCAATCCCCACAAGACTGCGCATGGGTCAATCGACTCAATCGCGCTGTATCCGCGCGTTCGCGCGAGCACGACCTTTTCGATCGATCCCGTTGCGATCGCTCCGAGCGCTGCATCCATCCCATCAGCCCAACGAACTGGATCACCATCGGAGTTCAATTGCAATCCGCGTGGAAGCTTTAGGTGATCGAGGGGAGGCTCGCATTGTTCGAGCGCATCGAGCGCGGCCGATCCATTGCCAACAACGTGCACCGCGAGCACACACTCGTTCGTACGTCGCATCTCAAGAATTGGCAGGATCACGCGCGAGCGCGCGAATCCCGACCACTCTGGAGCGTGTCGTCCCACTGCACTAGCGTCAAAGAAATGTGCGTGATAACAGAATGGTTCATTGCACCCACTCGTCGAGGGTGCGCTCGACTTCGTGGGTGAATCCATCGCAACAGATTGCCCCTCGCCCGAGTCGAATGCGATCGCGTGACCGACGCCAGCGACGACGAGCGATCCCTCGCGGTTTCGAAAGTAGAAGCGCTCGCCGCTGCTCTGCGCTGCCAACCACCGCACGAGGTCGGCCGAGTCGATCTCGACTTCCATTCGCCGAAGTTGAGAAGGCGTCGACTGCCCGCGCGCCTGCGCCGCGATTTCATCCTGCAGCAGGCTGGTGGCGTCCTTCAACGAGTGACAACCTGCGAGTCGCTGGCAGGTCATGAGGGCGGTGAATTGGGAAGTCGTTGGGGTCATGGCAGTCATGCAGGACGGGGCACCGAGCCCCGTGGGAAGTGTGGTTTGGTGATGATAGGAAGTGACCCGCGATTCCTCTGCGATTTCGTTGGCGCACCGCACGCCGTTATTGGACGCGGAACTGAATGATGGGTGCTGCGCGACTGACTCTGTACCCTCACAACTCGAATGAACTTTCGAAGACGAAAACGGGCGATGCACCACGCCGAGGCGCACGCGCAGAGCGATCCTGCCGCCGCGAAGGTGGTCGACCACCCCTCGGTGCCTCAGGGAGAACCTGAACTGATCGAGAGTGCTGACAAGCTCAACGAGTTCATGTCGCACGTGCGCACCGAAGGAGCGTTCGCGTTCGATACTGAATTCATCGGAGAAGAGACCTTCATTCCCAACATTTGCCTCGTGCAACTCGCGACGCGCTCGCGCATCGCGTTGATCGATCCACATGCGCTCGATGAAGTGGCGCTCGCGCCCGTGTGGGATGCGGTGTGCGATGCCTCACTGCTGACCATTGTGCACGCCGGCGGGCAAGACATCAGCGCCGCGCAACGCCGCACCAATCGTCAAGCGCAGAACGTCATCGACACGCAGATCGCTGCAGGATTCATGGGAATGCCGTGGCCGACGAGCCTCGCCAATGTCGTGCTCGCCATCGCAGACCTTCGACTCAACAAGGGACACACCTTCACCGAGTGGGATTCCCGTCCGCTCTCGAAGTCGCAGCTCTCGTATGCCGCAGATGATGTTCGATATCTGCCGCTCATCTGGCAACTGCAGCGCGAGCGACTCGAAACACTCAATCGCACCGCGTGGGTGGTCAGCGAGAGCGAAGAGTCACTGCGAACCTCTGAGGAATTCGAACCTGAGAGTCATGTGCGTCGTGCTGCGCGCGGACTGGGACTTCGACCGCGTGTGATGACGATCGTGCGAGAGCTCGTGATTCTGCGTTACTCGATTGCGCAAACGAAAAACCTGCCTCCGCGGACGGTCTTGCCCGATGGTCCCCTGCTCGAGATTGCGCGGCACAAGTTTGCATCGACCGATGAGCTCTCGCAAGTGCGATCGCTCCCACGAGCCACGACGGTCGAGTTCGGCAGTGAGATTCTGCGCGTGATGGATGCTGCACGAAACCTGCCCATCGAACGCGACCGCATCTGGATGAGCCCCGAAGAAAACGCCGAAGATCGCACGCGTATCGACGCACTCTGGTCGATCATCACGATGCGCGCAATCTCGATGGGAATCGCGACAACACTCATCTTGACCCGCGCGCATCTTTCGCGCTGGTATCTCGGGCGAGGCGCTTCGAACGCTCCGCTATTTCCGGTCGGATCATGGCGCGCCGAGGCGATCGGTCAATGGCTCACAGACTTTTTGGAGGGCCGTGAAACCCTGAATGTTGGATGGAAGGACGGAGGCCCGGTCGCACCATGAGCTCCTGGACGCCCCATCCTCCAACTCCCTCGTCGCTGGGTGATCACGCTGTCGCGCTCGAGGGAACGCACCTGCTGGGCAAGCGCATCGCGCTTCTCATCACGGGCGGAATCGCAGCGCTGAAGACACCAATGCTCGCCCGCGCGCTGCGCCGACAAGGTGCCGAAGTAACTGCGTTCATCTCAGACGAAGGACTTCGCTTCACCACCGCCGAGACGCTTGCGTGGTGTACCGATCGGCCGGTCGTCTCGACGCTGAGTCCTCGCAGCGAGCACGTCTCAGACGCCGAACAGTTTCATGCCTATCTCGTCGCCCCCGCGACCTACAACACGATCAACAAGATGGCGTGTGGAATCGCCGATGGCCCCCTCACCGCAACTCTCGCGTCCGCGCTTGGGCGGATGGAACAAGGCGCATGTGCGGTGCTGGTCTGCCCAACGATGCACGGATCGATGCACACTCGCATCTTGACCGAGAGTCTGCAGCGGCTGCAGAGTTTCGGTGTCACGGTCGTACCGCCGCGCGATGCCGCTGGCAAGCACAACCTGCCCGATGAAGAGCCGATCGTCGTCGCAGTCTCGCGCGCAGTCTCGACATCGCCACTGCGCGGCAAACGCATTCTTGTGACGGGTGGTCCTGTGCCCTCAGTGCTCGACGCGGTTCGCCGGCTCGGCAGCCGATTCACTGGAGCGCTCGGCGTTGAAATCGCCAAAGAACTCTCCTACTGCGGAGCCGACGTTGACTTGATTCTGGGCGCTGGCAGCATCGCCGCTCCGGCGTGGTTGCATGCGCGCACGGCGCACGATGTGGATGAGTACAGCGCACTCGTGCGCGGGGCGCTTGCCACAAGCGCCGTGCAGGCCGCAGTGCTCAGTGCGGCGGTCAGCGATTTCGCTCCAACCGAACCACGTGCTGGCAAGGTCAAGACCTCCGATGGACCGTGGACCGTCCACCTGCATCCCACGGCGAAAGTCATCGACGCAGTACACGCCGACTTTCCAGCGGTGCACCTCGTTGGATTCAAGTACGAAGAGGTCTCGTCGCATGAAGCGCTCATGATCACTGCACGCGCGCGAAGTGCGATGCACGGCGCATGCGTCGCGAACCGTGGCGAAGAAAACGCGCGAGGCACCGCACAGGTTGCGTGGCTCGTGACTCCAGGACATGATCCTGTTCGGCTCGAGGGAAAACCCGCGATCGCCGCAGCGATTCGCGCGCACCTCGAGCAGTGCGCCGCGACGCATCGCATGGCACACACGTAGGAACGCAATGGCAAAGCGAATCTGGATAACCGCCGACACGCACTTCGGACATGAGGAGGCGATCGGTCTCTTTGCGCGTCCCATCGCGGCGGGCGATGTGCAGGGGATGGACGCATTGCTTCTTGACCAGATCAACACCCGAGTTGCACGAGGCGACCATCTGATGCATCTGGGTGACTTCACCGGGCCGCGAGTGTGGAAGGGCGATGAGGGCGAGATCAGCATGCGCTACGCCGCCGAGTTACGCAGCCGTATCTTCTGCAAGCGGATGGAACTCGTTCGCGGCAACCACGACCCCGCCCGAAAACGCATCAAAGAACTCTTCGACGATGTGCACGACGTGCATTCCTTTCGTGGATGGTCTGGCGGCGATGAGCGAATTGTCTGTTGTCACTATCCGCTTCGAACATGGCAGGGAATCTTCGACGGCGCCGTGCACTTCTATGGTCACACCCACGGCACGCTCGAGGCGGTCGGACGCAGTTGCGACGTTGGCGTTGATTGTTGGCAGTACGGTCCTGTGCTTCTCGATGAACTCGTCGAACGCATCACCTCGCAGATGCCGCCTGCCCGCAGCGAACTCTTGCCCCGTCGACAACCGATGCGCACGCCCACCTCGACGTGATGGGGATGCGTGACGGCTTCGGCGACG
This sequence comes from Singulisphaera sp. GP187, assembly GCA_945869475.1. Lineage (GTDB taxonomy): Bacteria > Planctomycetota > Phycisphaerae > Phycisphaerales > SM1A02 > F1-60-MAGs104. The sequence continues at coordinate 74,549 of CAMBOV010000008.1, forward strand.
TCCGCTCTATACTCGCACGCATGAACCGCTCAACGAAACTCGCACTCGCATCGTGTCTCTGCGCATCACTCGCTGCATGCGGCTCAGAACAGTCGGTCAACACCGAGGGCAACAGCCTCTCGCACGCGTCCAACAACATGAGCGATGCAGGGGCGTGGGCGTTCGACGGAACAAATATGGATGAACGTTGGAGCGAAGACCCAACAATCATGGAGCCGGACTATCCATTCGCAGGCGCGCAGCCGGGCTTTGGATCGCAGGCCTTCACAAGCGACGATTGACGATCACTTCAACATGCGGCGCACGGGGGCTGATCCGGTGGGCATTTCGGTGATCGCGACACCAGGCTTCCACGACTTCGAGAAGCACGATCCATCCGCACTCTGCTCGATTGTTGTGTGCCATCCATCTGCCCAATAGAGGTGTGCGATGCCCGCTTCGAGTTGCCACGTTCCCTGATTGATCGCGTCGATGCTCTTCATCGCCATTCCATCGGACCTCAGTGCGACCGTCACTTCATACTTTGGACCCGCAAGCGCGCCTGAAATCGTCCAGACGCCGACGAATGGAATCTCATCACCGGTGAGCACCACCGCCTGTCCGACATTGTTTGGCTGTGCGCTCGTGGCAGCATTCGGCGCGAGGCCAGGCGCGTACGAAACCTTGTGATAGCCAAGTGGCGCCGTCGTGATCACGTCGCGCCATCCATCGCCATATCGAATATCGAGTGCGCCGTTGACGAGTTCCCAACGACCGCGTTCGCCGGCGGAACCGTGCTCGCCCTTCCACCCCGTGCTCACGGCCGCGCCGTCGCTCGACACGATGACGTTGAAGAGTTCATTCTCGGCGTCGGTGAGACTCCACGTGGCGATTACCTCTTGCCGTGTCAGCGGTCGCGTCGCCGCGCCGCCGATATTCGACGCGATCACACATCCCGCGATCAGTGTCAGGGGTACGAACAACACAAGCGTGATGAGTCGTTGCATGCGAGAAACTCTACACGCCCGAACCATTCACACGTTGCCCGTACAGTGGGAGTGTGCACGAGGTCAACTATCCAGAAATTTTCGTTTCCATGCTCGCGATTGTGAATCCACTCATTGGGATCCCACTCTTTATGAGTGTCACCGAACAGATGGACTCTGCGCAACGAAATCGGGCCGCCCGTTCAACGGCGATCACTGTTTTCACCGTGCTCACGGTCTCCATTCTCGCGGGGGAGTTCATCCTTGGGCTCTTCGGCATCAACGTGATGGACTTTTCGATCGCAGGTGGAATTCTCGTTCTGCTCATGGCGATCAACATGCTCAACGCGCGCGTCGATGGCGGTGCGCGCATCTCTGCCGATGAACGCCTCGAGGCTTCACAACGCGCGAGCGCCGCCATCGTGCCTCTTGGAATCCCCCTGCTCGCGGGACCAGGCGCGATCTCAACCGCGATCATCGTCGCAGGAGTCTCTGGCGCCCCGCAGCACAAGATCATCTTGGTGGGGCTCTGCGTCGTCATCGGGTTGCTCACCTACGCGGCACTTCGGGCCTCGCGTCGCGTCTCGCGACTCTTTGGTATCACGGGGATGAACATTGTGAACCGCATCATGGGACTTATTCTCGCCGCTGTGGCAGTGAGTTTCATCATGAACGGAATCCAACGGCTCTTTCCGATTCTCGCGACGCCACTGCCTGCAGCAACTGCAACAGTTCAGGCGCAGTGAACTCGCTTCAACAGTGATCGGTACGCTCACACGATGAACCGACGGCACTTCTTGCGCCTCACCGGCGCCGCGATCGCCGCGAGTGCCGGGTTGAACGCGTGCGCACCGCCGCGCGTTCGTACGCGCAGCGATGGACGACCACTCGCCAACGCCACTCGTCGCGCCGATCAACCGATCCGAGTCGCGTGCATCGGCGTTGGCGGTCGCGGACTCGAAAGCATGAACGAGATGCTCGCCGAGTGTGTCGGTGGTGCCCGACCAGAATTCATCGTGATCGCGGCCGTATGCGACGTCGATGAACTCGCGCTCGAACGTGCGGCGATGACCCATTCAACGGCCCGGCGCTTTCGTGATTACCGTCAACTTTTTCGAGAGATTCACGATGGTTCGATTGAAGTCGATGCGGTGATGGTCAGCACACCTGATCACACCCACGCCCTTGCGACCGCGCTCGCGCTGACGGCAGGACTGCCTGTCTACTGCGAGAAACCACTCACGCACACCATCGCACAGGCGCGCGCGATTGCGCAGCTTGCGCAGCTCTCGCAGGTGCCGACCCAGATGGGAAATCAAATTCACGCGGGCGACAACTACCGCACCGTCGTTGAGCTGATTCGATCGGGTGCAATCGGCACGGTGACCTCAGCGGATGGTTGGGATGGTCGCGCGTGGTGTTGCGGCGCGCTCACTCCAGGCGCGCGTGCACCTGAAACGCTCGACTGGAATCTCTGGCAGGGACCCGTCGCCGCCACGAACTACATCGAAGGAATCACTCCCGCCAACTGGCGCGGCTATTGGAACTACGGAAACGGAACGCTCGGCGACATGGCGTGTCACATTCTTGATCTTCCATTCTGGGCACTCGATCTCAGCGCGCACGAAAATCTTGTCGCTGAAGTTCACGCGAGTGGACCCCCCGTCGACGCGGTCGGCTGTCCCGCGTGGACGGAGATCTCGTGGGCGATGAAGTCTGCGCGAAGTGTGCCGGGGAGCGATCCACTTGTCTTTCGCTGGTTCGACGGCGGAAAGATTTCGCCCACCGCGCAAGAACTGAGCGCCAAAGATGGTCAGGAGTATGTGAAGCGGTTCAATATGCTCATCCAAGGATCCAAGGGATTCCTCTTCTCGAACTACGGCGAGTACGTGATTCTGCCGCGCGCACTGGGCGCTGAGATTCAGCGTCCATCGCCCACCCTTTCGAGACCCAGTGGACACCACCGCGAGTGGATCGACGCGGTGCGACTCTGGACGATGGATGCACCAGACGCATGCGCGATGACGAGTTCGAACTTTGCCTACGCCGCGCGACTCACTGAATTGGTGTTGAGCGGCGCGACGGCCTTTCGCGCACAGACGCCGGTGACCTACGACTTTGATCGCGGCCTCTTCGTTGGCGCGGGCACGAGCGAGGCGATGCCCTTTCTCAGCGAACCAGCACGTGATGGATGGCAGCTGCCCGCACTGCGGAATGGCTGATTGAGCCGCGCTACTATTGGTTCATGACAAAAAATCGACCGCTTGTCTCCGTCATCATGGGATCGCGCAGTGACTGGGAGACGATGCGCCACGCGTGCGAGACTCTCGACGCGCTTCGCATTCCATTCGAGCAACGCGTCGTCAGCGCTCATCGCACTCCGACCGAACTCTACAAATTCGCTGATGGCGCCGCCCCACGCGGCATCGCGGTGATCATCGCAGGCGCCGGCGGCGCAGCGCATCTGCCTGGGATGACTGCGAGTCGCACCTGCCTTCCGGTGCTTGGTGTTCCTGTCGAGAGTGCGACGCTCGAAGGGCTCGATTCGCTTCTCTCGATCGTGCAGATGCCCGCAGGGATTCCAGTTGGAACGCTCGCCATCGGCCGCGCGGGTGCGATCAACGCCGCGCTTCTTGCGGCGGCGATTCTCGCTGGCAGCCGTCCAGAAATCATGCGAGCACTCGCGGCGTGGCGATCGCGCCAGACGCTCGCGGTGCTCGCGAATACCGATCCAGCCGCCCCAGAGCGCGCCAAACCACAGGCGAAACCGAAAGCAATGCGCAAGACAAAGCGGGCGGCTGCACGAAAGCAACGCGCGTGAAGATCGGTGTCGTCGGTGGCGGTCAACTCGGACGGATGCTCGGCCTCGCTGGCATTCCTCTTGGTTTTCAGTTTCGTTTCTTTGAGCCATCGAGTGATTGCCCAGCCGCCGCCCTCGGCGAGATCATCCGAGCCCCATACGACGACCCCGATGGACTCGAGCGATTCGCCCGCGACCTCTCGTGCGCGACGTACGAGTTTGAAAACGTGCCCGCTGAAACGGCGCACTGGCTCGACGAGCGATTGTCACTCGCGCCCTCCCCGAAGGCACTTGCGGTCGCGCAAGATCGTATCGTTGAGAAGGCCGCCTTTCGAGATCTTGGCATTCCGGTACAGGCGACTGCATCGATCACGTCGGCGGCAGATATCGTGACTGCTGTGCGTGCGGTCGCGCTGCCTGCGGTGCTCAAGACACGCCGACTCGGATATGACGGCAAGGGACAGCGCGTGCTGCGCGCTTCGAGCGCAGTTGCGTGCAACGCAGATGCAGTTGCCCTCGTGCAGAGTGCGTGGGACGAACTCGGTCGAGTGCCATGCATTCTCGAATCGTTCGTGACCTTCACCGCAGAAGTTTCGCAGATCGCCGTGCGCTCACGACGGCGTGCGCACGCCGCTGACATCGCGTTCTATCCGCTGACTCAGAACGAACATCGCAGTGGAATCCTCTTCAAGAGCAGCTCGCCAGCGCCGTGCGATCCAACGGGAGAACTCGCGGCGCAGGCGCAGGCGTACGTCGCACGTCTGATGGAATCGCTCGACTATGTTGGCGTGATCGCCGTGGAGTTCTTTGTGACCACAGGCGGACTCATCGCCAACGAGATGGCGCCACGGGTGCACAACTCGGGCCACTGGACCATCGATGGATCGGTCACAAGCCAGTTTGAAAATCACTTGCGCGCCGTCGCTGGACTCTCGCTGGGTTCAACTGCATCGCGCGGAGCGAGTGTGATGATCAATCTCGTTGGGCGAGCGCCGATCGTCGCGCGACTGCTCGAAGTGCCACACGCCCACGTGCACCTGTACGGAAAAGGCGCGCGCGCTGGGCGCAAGCTCGGTCACGTCACGCTGATTGCGCCAATGGCTCAGGACCTTGTCGATCCCGCCGCGCAGATCGAACTGCTCGCGGCATGGAATCTGCCGTCGCATTGAGAGCCGCCGATCCCTCGAGTCGCGATGTTGCGATGGCGAGCGCGGCAGCTGAGATATCGATTCCAAGCGCGCGCCGCTGGGCATTCACCGCGGCGACGAGGGTTGTTCCGCTTCCGCACGTGGGATCGAGCACCGTGCCACCCGGCGCGCAACAGGCGCGAACAAGCATGTTGAGCAGCGCGATGGGCTTCTGTGTCGGCCATCCCGTGCGTTCAAACGCCATGTTGTTGATCGATGCGATGTCGAGCACATCGGTTGCCTTCTTCATTCGTCCACGCAATCGCGCGCTGCGCGCTGGCACCATCGGCGGCTGAAACCAGTAGTCGTCCGTGCGGCCATAGAGAAAAATGTCATCGTGCTTTCGCGCGAACGAGCGGGGACCCGAGCCACCGAGTCCGTACGACCAAATCAGGTGATTCACAAAGTTCTCGCTGCCGAAGATTTCGTCGAGCATCAACCGCACATGATGACTCGTGTGCCAATCGACATGCACCAGGATCGACCCGGTGGGCCGCAAGACGCGAAAGAGCTCTTGCAGGCGCGGCGCGAGAAAGGCTCGGTACGCCGCGATGTCGCCAAATCGATCGGCGAAGTGCAATCCTGTGCGACCCCGTCGTTCACTCCCAGAATTGAAAGGTGGATCGAGATAGACCAAGTCGATCGACGCGTCTGGAATCTCTTTCAGCACGTCGATGCAGTCGCCGTGGCGCAAGAGCCACGGCGCACTATCGAGCGCATTCATCACCTCATGCCTTTCCTGCCGCTCACGCACAGGAATCAGGATGCCTCGGCTCGCGGATGCGCACGGTCATATGCCTCTCGCATTCGAGCGGTCGTGAGATGTGTGTACACCTGCGTGCTCGAGAGCGACTGATGCCCGAGCAACTCTTGCACTGCGCGCAAATCGGCGCCGTTATCTAAGAGATGCGTGGCGAATGAATGACGAATCGTGTGTGGTGAAATGTCCGGATCAAGTCCAGCGACCTTGAGATACTTCGAGACCTTTCGCCGCACCGAGCGACTCGAGAGGCGCGATCCCAACTTGTTGACGAAGAGCGGACGACCTGAATCCATCGGCACCTTTTCAGCCTCTGCGCGAACGAGATAGCGAGCGATCGCCGCCATCGCGTGCGATCCGATCGGCACGGCGCGCTCGCGACGCCCCTTGCCTTTGACTTTCAACTGACTTCCATCAATATCGATATCGCCCCGATTGATCGCGACGACTTCGCTGACGCGGATGCCCGTCGAATAGAGCGTCTCGAGAATCGCGCGGTCTCGTGCGCCGAGGAGTTCGGCGTCACTCGGAGCGCCGAGCAGTCGTTCGACCTGATCGACGGTGATCGCCTTTGGAAGTCGACGCGCCTGCTTGGGGGTGCGAATGAGCGTCATCGGATTGGCTGTTGTCAGTCCGCGCTTTTCCATCCACTTGTGAAAAGATCGCAGCGTGGCAATCTTGCGCGCCGTCGTCGCAGCGGAGTACTTCTGACCCGCCAAGTGTGTGAGGAATCCGCGCACAACTTCGACATCGACAGCGAGCAACCGTCCGCAAATTGTGTTGCTCGCACTGGTGTCGCGCTTCTCGAGTGCGGCGCGCTCTCGTGCGTCGTCGACTTCAATCGAGTACTCACCCGCGATGAACTCGGCGAACTGGCGCAGATCGAGCCCATAGCACCGCGAGGTGTATGGACTGAAATGTCGCTCGTCGATCAAGTAGGAAAGGAACTGTTCAATAACTGGTATGGAGACGGTCATGTGTCGTTCTTTCGGAATCGTTTGTGGGTTCTCAAACCAAGCCCTCAACCGTGAGATTTATCGGCGTTTCGCGAGCGGAACAATAATGATAGTCCGATAAAGCCGCGATTTTCCCAACTTTTTCGCATCTTCCAGTTGGTGGTGGCGCAAGAGAGGCATCGCTACACTCTTCCTCCCCCATCACTCATCCCAACTCACTCGATTGCGTAGCTCAGCTGGTAGAGCAAGTGGCTTTTAACCTCTAGGTCCTGGGTTCGATCCCCAGCGCAATCACTCTTGTTCTGTTCACACCGCCGTATCACCGAATGCTTGTAGTTCACGCAAATTGGTCTGATGATTGCCTCCATCTGTGGGGCGAGTCTGTTGCTGCTTTGCGTGAGAGCCGCTCAACGACTTCTCCAACGCACGCTTTCGCCGCTTCTTCAAAGGAGGTGCGTCAGGCCCTCGAGAGTGTGATTGGATCGCTCAACGGTGCGAAAGAAAAACACCTCGACCTCTTGTTGCCGCATCACGTTGACGCTGAACGCGCCGACGCACGACGCGCGACTCCACTGCCCTCGAGTCGACTCGCGGGATTGCTCGGGCAGACTTCGAGCGACGACGAGATGCTCACGCTCGAACTCGCGCGCGTGCCAACAATCGCGCTGACGCCAACAGCTGCGCTTCAACTTCTCCTGCAGTTGCGCGATCTTGAAGGCACGCATCACGAACACTTCGTGACCGCACACGCAATGCACTGGTGGCTTGTACTCGCGCAATTCGCTCTTGATTGCGTGGTCGATCAGCGGGTGATCCCCACCGTGCTTCAACGCCGAGACGGCACCTACAGCGCACAATGGCGCCCATGGCTCAACGATCCCGATGCCAATGCGCAACTCGCCGATCTGCTCGCGAGCATGCCCGCGGCTGCGCGCTCGATTGATGGATCGAGCGATCGCGCGTGGCCGATCGTCGACTCGTTCTTGAGTGCGACCATCGACACCATTATCCGAACGGCGCTTGTTGATGAAGACTTCGAAGAGTCGATCGCCGACTTCGATACCACGAGCGATCCGCACGCGGCGTGGCTCTCTGGATTGCTCGGAAAATCGGATGTCATCAAGGTTGGTCGGCGCCCCACCTTCGATGTGCTGCGTGACACGCGCGGATGGCTCGGAGTTCTCGATGAAGCGCGGTCAACAACTGGGATGCGACTGCACCTCGAAGTGCGCGAGCCTGACCTCGAACCACAAGAGGATGGCACCGACGTATCGTGGCATGTTGCATTTGGACTCGTTGATCCTGAGGCGCCTGAAAGTGTGATCGATGCGCAGTCGCTCTTCGAACGATCCGGTGGAAAGCGTGGCAGCGCACCGAGCGCGCGCACCGAAGAACTCTCAGAGATGTTGCTGAAGGAACTCGCGCGCGCAAGTCGCATCTGGCCCGAACTCGAGGACGCACTTCAAGAAGCGACACCCACAGGTCTCACACTCGACACACGCCAGGTGTATCAATTCATGCGTGATGTGCGGCCAATCTTGCTCGAGGCTGGATTCTTCATCGAGGTGCCTGAGTGGTGGGGCGAATCAGCGAGTCGCATCAATGCAAACTTGTTGATCGACTCGCCCGAGCATCCACCGACGATGGCTGATGGTGCGGCAGCTGCAGCAATGGGATCGCAAGGCTCGTTCGGCGGACTCGGACTGCAATCACTCGTTGGCTATCGCTGGCAGGTTGCTCTTGGAACGCAAGTCGTCTCAGTCGAGATGCTCGAAAAACTTTCACAGCGCGGCGCTCCGCTCGCGCGCGTCGGCGGACGCTGGGTTGATCTGCGCCCAGAAGACATCGACTCTGCGCTCAAATTCTTGCGAAGCCATCCGGGTGGACAGATGAGTCTCGTTCAAGCACTTCGCATGGCGCATGGGATTGACGGTCCGCCTGAAGCGCTTCCAGTGAGCGGCGTGCAAGCAACTGGATGGGTTCGTCAATTGCTCAGCGGCAATGATCCCGCGGAGAGTTTTCAGATGACGGGACCGCCCGAGGCATTTCGCGGCACCCTGCGCCCGTATCAACTCTCTGGACTCAGTTGGCTCGCCTTTCTCGATCGCCTCGGACTCGGCGCATGTCTCGCCGACGACATGGGTCTTGGAAAGACGATCCAACTCATCGCGCTCTTGCAACATGACAGGGCAGCGAACGGCGGCGCATCGTCAGGCCCATCCTTGCTGGTCACACCAATGTCCGTGCTTGGAAATTGGAAGCGCGAGCTCACGCGATTCGCGCCGGAACTCACGGTGCACATTCATCACGGACTCGACCGCCCTGCGGGAGAACGCTTCGCTGAGGTCACGCAGACTCATGATGTTGTGCTCACCACCTACGCGATTGTCGTGCGTGACCAAGAAGCAATGCAAGCTATTCCGTGGAGACGCGTCGTGCTCGACGAGGCCCAGTACATCAAGAATCCCCCCACGAAACAGACCGCTGCGATTCGCTCGCTCACGACCCGTTCGCGCGTTGCGCTGACTGGAACTCCCGTTGAAAATCGACTCGCAGAACTCTGGTCGATCGTCGAATTCTGCTGCCCTGGCTATCTGGGCACGCATCAAGATTTTCGCCGACGTTTCGCTGCCCCAATCGAACGCAACCGCGATCGCGAGAGTGCAGAGCGATTGCGCGCGCTCGTTCGACCCTTCATCTTGCGTCGCTTGAAGACGGATCCGACGGTCATCAGCGATCTTCCGCCACTCGTTGAAAGTCGTCAGCACATCACACTCACGGCCGAACAGATGCGCCTCTACGACCAAGTCGTTGCTGAGATGCTCGGCAAGGTCGATGCGACCGAAGGCATTCGTCGTCGCGGGCTCGTGCTCAGCGCGCTGGTCAAGTTGAAACAGATCTGCAACCATCCCGCGCACTATCTGGGTGAAGCTTCGGGCGAACTTGGGCAACAAGCCAAGCGACTCGCGAAAGATGCGAAGTCGGCAGCGGTTGAATCTACGAGCGACGAAGAGTCTGACGCGAGCGATCTCACGACGCTGCCGACCCTGCCACCCTCTGCCCTTGCTCCTGAACGCAGCGGAAAGACGCAGCGATTGATCGAGATGCTCGAAGAGGTTCTCGCTGCCGGTGACTGCGCGTTGATCTTCACGCAGTACCGACAGATGGGACACCTCCTCGTTGGAATGATTCGACAAGCACTCGACGTTGAACCGCTTTTCCTGCACGGCGGAACGACGCAGGCAAAGCGAGACGCGCTCGTCGAACGATTTCAGAAGTCTGACGGAACGACTCCGATTTTTGTGTTGAGTCTCAAGGCCGGTGGAATCGGTCTCAACTTGACCGCAGCGAACCACGTCTTTCACTTCGATCGTTGGTGGAATCCAGCAGTTGAAAATCAAGCGACCGATCGCGCCTTCCGCATTGGACAGACGCGCACTGTCAACGTGCACAAGTACATCTGCACTGGAAGTCTTGAAGAGCGCATCGACCAGATGATTGAGCAAAAGACCGAACTTGCAACGAACATCATCGGAGCTGGTGACGCGTGGCTCACCGAACTCTCGACCGGTCAGTTGCGCGACCTCCTCACCCTTCGCCGCTCTGGACTGGAAGGTGGCGAGTGACGCAGTGGCAAGAGCAGAACAAGCCGCGACAGCCCGAGAATCCTCGGCGCGTCATCGGTGGGTACAAGTTCAAACGCAAGCAGGGCGTCGCCGATTTCGCGTGGACCGCCGACCTCTTCTTGCGCGCCATCCTCGCGGGGGCTGACGGCGACGCACGCGAAGAGGGACTCGCCTACGCAATCTCAGGGCAAACGGTGAAGATGATTCCATCGGTCGGGCGAATCGAAGCCGACGTTCAGGGGCGATCGTCGCGACCCTACCGACTCGAGCTCGCCTTCACACAGTGGACCCCCGACGAATGGGATCGCCTCATCGCGGCATTCTCAGCCGAGGCTGTCTTCGCTGCACGATTTCTCGTTGGAGAGTTGCCTGCGACGGTTGCGACGCTGATTGAGTCGCTCGCGATCAAAGCACCAATCGTCGCGGTGAAGCCCGGGGGAAAGTCAAGCAACGATCCAGTGGTGACCTGCACGTGCGGTGCGACACAAGTCTGCAAGCACGCCGTTGCGATGTCGTACATCTTGGCCGAGCGACTCGAAGAAGAACCACTGCTGCTCTTTCAACTGCGTGGGATGCCCGTCGCGAGAGTGCTCGAACAGATCCATCAGAAGCGCACGCTCTCGACGCGCGGTGAAAATCAAGCGCATCCCCTTCCTGCCGCCGCGAGCGACGAGACGCTCGTGACGCCACTTGAAAACGCGCTGCATGACTTCTGGCGACCAGGGCGTCGTCTGCATGAGATCGAATCTCGACCCGTGCCAACGCACACACCTCACGCGCTCTTGAGGCGGCTCGGTGCGAGTCCAATGGGCGGAAGATTTCCGCTCGTCGGATTGCTCGCGACGATTTATGACACGGCGCGCACACGCGGCATTCTGCTGCGTGACCGCGAATCGTCACGCTAGCATCCCACGCCAATGACCGCGCCCCGGCCCTCGACCAGTGCTCGCTCGCGCACCGTGACGGCGATCGCGCGTGCGCTCACACGTGGCGCACCACGTGAAATGCGCACAATTCACAGGGTCCCCGACCCAGATGCGGTCGCGTGGGTTGCACGAAATCTGCACCGCGTGATCTTTGGAATGTGCGACCAACTTGGCGAACCCGCCGCCGTCACACTGCAGAGCACTGCTGAGATGCTGGTGAGGGTGATCGCGGCCGCATATTCGAAGTCGCCGCGAGATTCGTCGAGTTCGGCGGCGCGCGCATCGAAGAATGTGCACGCACTCATACGTGCCTTGCCGAAGATTCAGCGCGCCCTCACCGTCGATCTCGAATGCGCGTTCAACCGAGATCCTGCCGCCCGCACACGCGCCGAGATCATCCTGTGTTATCCAGGACTGCGCGCGCTCTGCATCCACCGCATCGCTCACGAACTTGATCGCTTGAGGGTGCCGATCATCCCACGCATGCTCGCTGAGTCGGCGCACGATTCGACCGGCATCGACATCCATCCATGCGCAACCATCGGCTCTGGATTCTTCATCGATCATGGCACGAGCGTCGTGATCGGCGAGACGGCAGTCATCGGCAAGAATTGCACGATCTACCAAGGGGTCACACTGGGCGCACGCCGATTCGATCGGCATGCCGATGGATCGCTTCGCCGCGGAGTGAAGCGCCATCCGACACTTCGTGATGATGTGACGGTCTATGCGAATGCGACGATTCTTGGAGGTGACACGATCATCGGCAAGGGATCGACGATCGCAGCGGGCGTACTCGTGCAGTCGAGCGTTCCAGCACACTCGACTGTGAAACCTGCGCGCGTTGAATTGACTGTGGCGCGGTCCAAGAAGTGATCTGCACGAATTGAAAATGCCACCTCGCAGGAGGTGGCATTTGAATTCTGTCACTCTTCACGCAGACGCGAAGTGCGCACTCGGGTTTAGGTTCCGCCCTGTCCGCCCTGTCCGCCCTGTCCGCCCTGTCCGCCGCGACCTCCGCGTCCGCCGCCCATGCCGCCCTGCTCTTGCATCGCACGGAACATCTCGCCGCGCTCGGCGTCATCGATCGTTCCATCATTGTTCTTGTCTGCCTGCTTCGCAACAGCTTGAAACTGCTCGGGCATTTCAGAGATCTTGCCGCTGCCAAATCGATTCTGTCCGCCATTCTGCCAGCCACCTTGACCACGACCGCGACCTTGCAGCGCAGGGAGTGCTTCCTGCATTTCTGGAGTGAGCAGTGCCTTGAGTTGGTCGTAGAACTTCTTGTTCATCTCGTCACGACTCTCGTCGAGTGCGCCCACAGGATCGGCACCGCCCGAACCTTGGCGACCGAACATTCCCGTGCCGAATGATGTGCCAGACAACATGCCGATGATGCGCTCAGTCTCTTCGAGCCGCTGGTCGGGTTCAGTCTTGCGTGTTGCCGCGACGAGCTTCTCGTTCACGATCGCGAGTTCGGTGAGATAGACACTCTGCAGGTTCGTGACCGCAGCGAGCAGATCAGCCGAGAGGGCTGTCAGCTCGAGCGCCTTGGTGAATGCCGTTTGCGTCGAGGTTGTGCGATAGATGCGACGGAACGCTGCCTCGAGTGCAGCCTGATTGAATTTCGCCCCATCTTCGACCGGCATCGCACCCACGATGAGCGTGCGAAACTGATCATTGACCTCGCGAACGCTCTTGCGAAGGGCGACCTGTCGCTTGGCGATCGTTCGCGCTCCCTCGACATCGCCATCAAGAACCGCACGCATCAACTTTGGAGCGCTCTGTTCGAGATACTCCTCGCGTGCACGCAACGCATTGTCGAGTTGAACTTCATAGTCATCGAGTGACTTCACTGAGAGATCGATCGATGGCTGTGAGAGCCCACTCTGATCCATGATCAAGAGCAAGTTCGTCGCTTCGCCCGAAAGAAGTGCGTTGTCCATCGTCTTTTCGCGACGGAGAAAACGCTGAAACTTGCTCCACGTTGGCTTCTGCGCTTCGGTCAACGTTCCCTCAATCCCATTGAGAACGACCAGACGCATCGCACCCTTGGCGGCCGTCCAGCGGTTGAATTCAGTGAGGATTTCTTCCATGATCGCCTTCGATTCGAGATCGGCGCCAGTCGCCTTGCGCTCGGCCACCATCTCGGCACCGAACTTGCTCGACGCGGCTGCAGCCACCTTTGCGCGCGCCTCATCGGTCAGCGGTCCACCGTTTTCAACTTCCATCTGCTCCACGGTCTGTTGGATCGACTCGCGCATGCCGCGCATCTTCTCGCGCATGTCGCCGCCGAAGAATCCCTGCATCATTTGCATCGTCGACTCTTGCACCTTGGATTGCGCAGCTTCTGAGGCAGGCACAAACTCGAGGTCGTAGTCATTGATCAGCGCCTCGACGATCAGCATCTGCCCATCATCGAAACTGAGTTGCTCTTTAAAGAGTGGAATGTCGCGGCGCATGAAATCTGGCTTGAATGAATTCATGATCTGGCCGAACGCGCCCATGCGTCCACCTTGACCACCTCCGCCACCTCCGCCACCAAATGCGAATCCGCCGCGTCCACCCTGTCCACCCTGTCCACCCTGTCCGCCCTGTCCGCCCTGTCCACCCTGTCCACCCTGTCCGCCCTGCGTCTGCTGACCCTGCGTCGGGGTCGCTTGCTTAGTCGCTTGATTGGCATCTTGCGGTGCGCCCTGAACTGCGCCCTGGAGTGCGGCCGCATTGAGAGTGAGAAGAGAAAGTCCCAGAACAGCGGACGAGCACAACAGCGAGACACGCAATGGTGATTGCATCATTTCAGAATTCTTTCGGTTGAGGATCGAGACTGAGACACAAGGTAACTGAGCTTGGTCAACGAATCAATCGGCGAGCGATTGCACCGTTGCTGCGCTTTCTTGGTTGTTTTTGTTCGAGATGGGACAAACTCTACCCATGGCAGGCGACTATTTTTCAGCCGTGATTCGCAAGATCATCCCGGTGCCGTCGGCGCCTCCGTCGGTTCCGCACACGAAGAGGTCTCCGTCGTTCGATTCACCGAAACTCGCGGGCAAAAACCCTCGTTTTCCGCCCACAACGCGCGGTGCAGTCACGACCTTTCCGCCAACGGCTCGCACTCCCCACATCGTGCCGTAGGCATAGTCGGCGTAGAGGTAGACCCCGTCAAGTGTTGGCGCGCTTGAGCCGCGAGAGACGTACCCGCCCGTAACCGAGACGCCGTCCTTTCGGGGGTATTGGACGAGCGGATCAAGAAACCGCTCTGAAGCCTCACTTGCGTCGGGCACACCGTCCGTGGCCTGCAGTCCCTCACGTGGGCGCCAACCATAGTTTCCACCCTTCACCACGACGTCGATCTCTTCAAAGGCGTTCTGCCCGACATCGCCCGCGTAGAGCTCGCCGGTCTTGCGATCGAACGACATCCTCCAGACATTGCGAAGTCCGTAGGCGTAGATTTCTTTCGCCGCATCCGGGGTCGCGATGAATGGATTGTCGCTTGGAATTCCATAGGGCTTTCCATCGGCAGGATGGTCGACGTCAATGCGCAGCACCTTTGCGAGGAGCGATTTCAAACTCTGCCCGTTGCCCCACGGATCGTTTCCTGCACCGCCATCACCTGTTGAGAGATAGAGAAATCCATCCGCGCCAAAGAGCACCGTGCCACCGTTGTGATTCCACGCTGGATCGGTGACTTCGAGCAACACGGTGAGCGAACTCGCGTCAAACGTGCCATCCTCTTTTGCTGTGAGTGATGCGAGCACGTTGCGATCGGGTTTGTCACCGGCCTTCTTCGCCGTGTACCAGATATACGTGAGGTGATTCTGTGCGAACTTCGGATGAAAAGCGAGCGAGAGCAGTCCCTGCTCATTGAACTTGTCATACACGGGACCCTTCGAGAGATCAACCACGACGCGTCCCGCATTGAGTGGATCGGCTGAGTCGATTTCGATGATGCGTCCCGCTTGCTCGACAACATAGAGGCGATCGTTGCGATCGGGTCGTGCGACAACTTGCACTGGACGCTTCAACACCGTCTTGGCGAAGACACGTGTCAGCCGAACGTTGGGAATCGCAGCAGGCGCCAGCGCTGGGGCAAATGCTGCTTCTGGTACGGACGCTGGTGCGACCTCTTGCGGCGAAGCGAAGGGACCAACGATGCATGAGGCGACGATGAGTGCAACCAAGATCATGTTGGCGATCCTACGCACGACCAACACCTCTCGAGCGCAGGCGCGGTTGCAGTGACTATGCTGACGCAGTGCCACATCAACTCGCTTGTTTTCTCGCGATTCTCTTCGCTCTGTGGCAGGCGGCGCCGCCCACTGCGCCCGCCGCGCCTGCACCTGCGCCTGCGCCTGCGCCCGCCACACCTGTACCCGCCACACCTGCACCTGCGCCCCGAGCGAGTTTCACACCGCTCTTCGACGGAACCTCGCTCACTGGATGGATCGGCGACACCGCTGGATACAGCGTTGAAGATGGCGCGATCCACGCCCTTGCGACCGGCGCGAACCTCTTCACCGAAAAGAACTATGCAGACTTTCACCTCAAGTTCGAGTTTCGGCTCACTGCAGGAGCGAACAGTGGCATCGGTATCCGCGCCCCACTCACAGGTGATGCCGCCTTCGATGGGATGGAGATTCAGGTGCTCGACAACTCGTCACCGAAGTATGCGGGTCTCTCTCCGTGGCAGTATCACGGATCGATCTATGGCGTTGTGCCTGCGAAACGTGAACATCTGAAACCTGTCGGCGAGTGGAACCAGCAAGAGATCATCGTGAGTGGATCCAAGATTCAGGTCGTGCTCAACGGCACGACGATCGTTGACGCAGATCTGACGAAGGCTGCGCAGGATGGCACAATCGATGGAAAGCCCCATCCTGGTCTGCGCCGACAGAGTGGGCACATCGGATTCCTCGGACATGGTGATCGTGTGAGTTTTCGCGCGATCGAGATTCTGGAGTTGAATTGAGCGGCGGAGCCGTCGAAAGTCAGTTGAGAGCGGCGCTCGCACGACTCGAGAGGCCACTCGCGCAGGCAGGTTTTCTGGTCGCGCAAGTGCGAGTGCACGACGAAGGTTCGTGGGGACGGCTCGACGCCACACTCGAAGGAACCGCGCTCTCGGGCAAGATTCAAGTGCACCTCAATAAGAAAGGACAATTCAGCATTGTTCCGCAGGGAAACGCCGCGCATTCAATCGGCAAAGCGATCGATGGCGGTGAATTCGCTGTGACCGCTGCGAGCGTTCCTCCCGTGAGAGTTGCCGCGCCGACGCGTGCGTCCTCCTCGCCACCGACACTCTCGCGAGCGACCGCGACCGAAGCGTCTGCTTCACGCGCGACGGCATCGACCTCTCAACCTCTGCGCACTTCGACCGTGCGCGGCAGAGCCGGCGAACTTGTCGTCGACTGTTCGAAGTACGGCAAGTCACTCATCGGTCCCACCGAGTGGCGCGGCGTGCTGCACATGGGAGTGGATGGATGGCGCGAGGTCTTTCACAGCCCCGTCTACGCGCGAGGTCACAACAATCTCGGTGAGTTTCTCGCGATCATCGATGGGTGCCAACGAATCGAGAGCGGCGAGTGCGTATGCGAGACACTCTCGAGCGATTCAAAGACAGCGCTCAGTTGGTTTCGCACGGGCATCCTCAAGACGACCATTGACGTCGAGAACGACTGCGATCCTTCGTTCGCTGCTGCTGTGCACGATGCGCGGCAATGGCTCGCGCGCGCCGATCGTGGCGCGTGGATGAAACGGTTCTCACGGTGGGATGTCTCAGTGCGAGGCGAAAACCCCGCTGATTTCGGCCGAAAGTAACGCCGCTACGCGGCTTCGCGTGGCGAAGTGGGGCGAACAATTCGAGCCGCGAGTTCGTGATCTGAGATCGAAAGAAAGAGGCGACCGAGTTCAGGATCGAAGTGCGTTCCAAGGCACTTCTCGAGCTCGGCCCGCACGTCTGGAATCGTGCGCGCAGGTCGGTAGACGCGCGCACTCGTCATCGCGTCAAAGCAATCTGCGATGCAGAGGATCCGGCCGAGTTGCGAAATCTCCTCCCCTTTCAAGTTGTTGGGATAGCCCTTCCCATCCCAGCGCTCGTGATGCTGAAGCACGCCAGGCAGCAAATCTCGCATCTGAGGAATGCTGCCCAGAATCTCCGCACCCTTGACGGGATGCTCGCGAATCTGTGCGAACTCATCATCCTCGAGTCGTGTTGGCTTGCGCAAGATCGCTTCAGGCACGCCGATCTTTCCGATGTCGTGCACAAGACCGCACTCGCGTGTTTGTCTGACGTGTTCGTCTGAAAGTTTCGCTGCTTGCGCGAGCAGCGCCGCAAACTCACTCACGCGTCTTGAGTGACCGCTCGTATAAGGATCCTTCTTGTCGACCGCATCGATGAGTGCTCGAACGACTCCTTCGTACTTCTCGCTGGTCTCGAGGTCGAACCGTTGCTGCATCTTGCCCCGCTCGATGTTCGCCAGTGAGAGTCCAGCCAACCCTGCGACTGCAAGGGCGATTCCAGGGGCGTCCCTCTCGCTCGATTCGTGAACATCGCCGCCGCGATTGTCGAGGTAGATCCATCCAAAGAACATTTTTCCCATCTTGACGGGCACGCAGAGCACTTGCTTGATCGCGAGCGAGTCGAGGCTCGCGGCGATTGTCGCACCAGGCGACGCTTCGCATTGGTTCGTGAAGATGCCGTTGCGGGCGCGCTTCAGCACGCTTCGACTCAACTGCAACTCGCCTCGACCATTGGCGGTCGCTCCACTGCCGAAGACAAGTTCGGCATCGCCAGGGGCTGTTCCTTCGCGTAAGAATGCGACATTTGCGAATCCCGTTGCCATCGTCAGCGACTCGACCACTGCTTGACCGACTGACACTTCGTCTTCAGCCAGCGCAATGTTCTCATGCGCCGCGAAGAGGTGCACGAGCAGACCTTGATTGAACTCCGCGGGCACCTGCACGGCGGGCAGTGGCACGAACCCTTCCGACCCGCCCACACTGTGAACGATGGTGGCTGCGCCTTCGGCCATTGTGAGGTCACCTGAGAGATCGTCCACTCGAAATCGCCACGATTCAATCGTCAGCGAGTCTGCATGATCGAGGCGCACCTCTCGGTGTTGGGCCAACTTGACGCCATTGAGAAATGTCCCAGAAATTGAACCACAGTCACCGACCCGCCAGTGCCCCCCGTGATCATCCACGGGCGGAGCCCAGCGAAGTTCTGCGTGGCGCCTCGAGACTTTCGCGTCGGTGAGATGCACCGCGCACTCTGGGCTGCGCCCAATCGTGATCACTTTGCCGGGGGCAAGCGCCACCTCGCGCTCTGTGTCACCTGAGTATCCGCGGAGTCGCCATGCCATTGTGTTTATTATTACCTCGGCAGATCAATCGCGCATCAATAGGTCGCTTGACCCTTGGGATTCCAAATCAACTTTGGCTTGTTCCAGTCACCGAGCGCCTGCCCAGGATCGCGACTGCCTTGCATCGAACGCGTCGCGGTATCCGTCAGCACGTGGGCGACGTGACCGTCGGCAAAGACGAGGTGCCCCCCATCGAAGTGTCGATTTGCGAACCCCCGCCAATCGGACTGATTCACCGAGAGATCCTGTCCAAAGTATGGATCGCTCGCCGTAAGTTCGTCGGCGCGGCTTCGTAACTCGAACATGAGCACGGTTGATGAACTGTCAGGGATCATCGCCATCGTGATCACCTTCTTGGGTTCGGGGATGAGCTCAGCCGAGAGCGTGTCATTGAGCCGTGTGTTGGGAACGTAATTGAAGCAAAATGCGCCTGAGCCAAAGTCCCAGGGTGCCTCGACGTTCGCGCTCGCCCCTGGATCGATGAAGAGCGATCGCATGGGAGGAATTGGAATCTCATCTTGACCGCTCACTCCCATCGACACGATCTCGCTGTAAGGCTTCTCGCCAGCGAGCTCAGCGACGGCATTTGCCCAGTAACTCTTCTCTGCCAGATTCAGCGGCATATCTGCGACAGCACCAAGCCCCTCCCACGGAAGACGCTCCTTGTGGGTTGATGTGTAGTTGATCGTCGCCGCTCCCCACTGTTTGAGATTCGCTTGACTTCCAGTCGCGTTGCTCGCCTTGCGGGCCATCCCAACAGCCGGCAAGAGAAGTCCGATGAGCAGCGCGATGATGCCGACGACGACGAGAATCTCAACGAGTGTGAACGCTCTTGGCGAGGGAGATCTCATGAGCGGATCGTAACTCGCCCCACCCGAAAGTCGAGGCGAAAGTTCATCCCAAAAATCCAACCAAAAATCCAACCAAAAATCCAACCAAGCGCGAAGGCACAGACCTCTCACGCCTCGTCTGAAGTGCCTTCGGTTCGGTGCGAGGTGCCCCCGAGCGGCTGGGCAGACCCGAGCGACTCGCGGTAACCGCTTACGAGGAACTCAAGCATCGAGCGCACTACAGGCACATCATGCTGATCGAGCGCCGCCTCGAGGCGCGCAAGGCTGGGTTCGAGCTCAGCCCACGGGATGAATCGCTCCCGAGCCTGCATGATCGCAGGATGCTCTGTCGCTGCACAGTTGTCGCCGATCAGCAACTCTTCGTAAAGTTTTTCACCCGGACGAAGCCCCGTCGTCAGAATCTCAATGTCGCCGTCTGGGTGCGCCTCACTCTTCTCGCGGTATCCAGCAAGCCGGATCATATTCTTGGCGAGGTCGACGATCTTGACTGGCTCACCCATGTCGAGCACGAACACCTCACCCCCCTCACCCATCGCGCCCGCTTGAATGACGAGCGACGAGGCCTCTGGGATCGTCATGAAATAGCGGGTGATCTCTGGATGGGTCACCGTGACTGGACCACCTCGGCGAATCTGTTCTGTAAACAGGGGTACGACTGACCCGCTCGACGCGAGCACATTGCCAAATCGCACGATGACGAATCGCGTGGGACGAGTGCTCCTGGGAAGCGGTTGCGAGCGATTCATTCGTCCCAGTGAATGTGCCGCCATCGCCTGCAAACACTTCTCGGCGAGGCGCTTGCTCGCACCCATCACGCTGGTGGGGCGAACGGCTTTGTCGGTCGATATCAGGACGAACGACTTGACTCCAAGAAGTTCGGCAGCCTGTGCAACGCGAAGTGTTCCAATGACGTTGACAGCAACTCCCTCGATCTCATTCGCCTCGACGATTGGAACATGCTTGTACGCCGCGGCGTGGTAGATCGTCTCGATCTGGTTCTCCTTGATCACTGCCTCGAGGCGGACGTGATCGAGCACTGACCCCAGCACGGCAGTGATCTGCACTCCGCTCGCTATGCCGACCAGTCGGCGAAGTTCGTTCTCTATGGTGTAGAGATTGAACTCACAGTTGTCGAGAATGACGAGGCGGCGGGGTCCTTGCAGCAACACCTGACGCGAGATTTCTGAACCGATCGATCCTCCCGCGCCCGTGACGAGCACATTTGCACCACCGATGTTTCGCGCGAGAAGTGCCGTCTTTGGTTCGACGGGGTTGCGCCCGAGGAGATCCTCGATTTTCATCACGCGCACCGCATCCGTTCGCGCAGTGCCCTCGGCAATTTCGTTGAGTGTCGGAACCAGCATCACCCGAAGCCCAAGCGCGGTGAGTTCTTGAAAGATCTCGCGGCGGCGGCGGCGCGACGACTCTGGAAGCGCGAGCAAGATCGTGTCGACCCGCAGCGTGCGAACCACCCTGCGAATGTCACTGGCGGCGTAGACGCGCAGGCTCCGCACTTCGCTTCCGACTCGCGACTCGTCATCGTCAACAAACGCAACAATCGTTGAGCGTTGGTCTTGTGCGAGCATCGAGACGAGCCCTGCTCCGACGTCACCCGCTCCATAGACGATCATGCGCGCGCAGTTTCTCTCGGAGCTCCACCGAATCAAGTAGCGAGCCACCGCGCGCGAACCGCCGATTCCAAGCAGCGCCGCCATCCAGAATCCAACGATCGCTGAACGTGGCAGCCCCTCGGCTCGATCGGTCATGAGTGCGACAAATGCCAAGATGACGACAGCGGCTGTCACCGCGTAGCCGACGTGCACGGCGAACCGAAGTCCAACGTACCGGGTGACTTCGCGGTAGAGCCCCGCGATGTAGCAGCAGGGAATGCCGATGATCGTGGCGCTCGCGCAGAGCCAGAGCAGTGAGTGACCTGAGACTTCAGGCCACCACGATTCGAGTCGCGCCGCGAGCGCGATCCACATCGCAACCGCCAAGCAGACGGCGTCAACGATGAGTGCGACCGATTGTTTTCCCCGACGCGGAAGTCGACTGAGCCACGGAATCATGCAGGCAGAGTATCACCCTCAATGGGAAAGGGCTCTCCCAAGTTCGCAGAAATCACGTGACCGATAAGCGAGAAAATGAAACTTCTCACTCCAGAAATCTTCGCATCATTAGGCCCGCCGGGACTTGAACCCGGATGAGGGTTAGCTCTGCGGATTTTAAGTCCGCTGCGTCTGCCAATTCCGCCACAGGCCTGCGTGGAGTTGCGCATCTATCCTACAACGATGCCTTCGTCGGACCGCTCTCCTCCTCTCGCTGGCATCACAGTGATCGACTTGGGACGTGTGCTCGCCGCACCTTTCACGACGTCGGTACTCGCGTCACTCGGAGCGCGCGTCATCAAAGTTGAGCGCCCCGGAAGCGGAGATGACTCGCGTGCATTCGGACCGCACCATAATGGCAAGAGTCTCTACTTCACGAGCGTGAACTGCGACAAAGAATCCATCGCGCTCGATCTAAAAAAGAAGGCCGATCGCGCGATCTTTGAAGAACTTCTCGACGGTGCTGACGTCTTGGTTGAGAATTTTTCTCCGCCCGTCATGACGTCGTTGGGATATGGCTGGGAGTCGGCTCACGCGCGCTGGCCACGACTGATTTATGGCGCACTCTCGGGATTCGGGTTGAGCGGTCCACTCTCGGCGCAACCTGCGTACGACATCATCGCACAGGCACTGAGTGGAGTCATGAGTCTGACCGGTCATCCCGGTGGTCCCCCTGTGCGCGTTGGAAACTCGGTGGGAGACCTGGTCGCTGGCCTCTATATGGCACTTGGAATTGTGAGTGCGATCCACAAACGTTCGACCACTGGCACGGGATGCCTCCTCGACGTTGCGATGCTGGATTGCCAGATCGCCTTCCTCGAGTCGTTCGTGACGACGTACACGACAACGAACATTTCGCCCGTGGCCCTCGGCACGCGCCATCCTTCAATCGCTCCATTTCAGGCCTACCTCTGCAAGGATCGGTGGATCGTGATGGGGGCGGGGCACGATGTGCTCTTTGCTTCTCTGTGCGAGGCGATCGGACGAGGCGACCTCGCGCGCGACAGCGACTTTGTATCGAATTCAAATCGCATCTTGAACGTCAACAGACTCGAGGCTGAACTCACAGCGACGCTCGTGACACGCAATGCTTCAGAGTGGATCGAACTGCTTACCGCCGCGGGTGTGCCCTGCGCGCCCATTCAGTCCATTGCACAGATGGCCGCGATGCCTCAGGTCATCGCCCGTGAGATGATCGTGCCCGTCGAAGATCCGCTGCTTCCAACGACGTGCGTGCCAGGCAATCCAATCAAGATGAGTTCTGTCACACCTCGCACCTCCCGCCGCGCGGCACCAGACCTCGATCAGCACCGCGGGGCAATCCTGAAAGAACTTTCCCAGAGGCGCGCCGATCGCGACGCGGCCAAACGCACGTAACCTACTGCCATGTCTCAAGATATTGAACGAGCGACACTCTGGTTTCTGACAGCCCGCGGGATGGCCGCAGCCTGCTCGAATCCATCGGGAGTGACTCAGCTCTCGGCCGCTGGACTCTTCGCGCAGTCCGTGCTCGGCTTCTCCGAAGACGTCTGCGTCGAAGCGAAGAGCC
This sequence comes from Singulisphaera sp. GP187, assembly GCA_945869475.1. Lineage (GTDB taxonomy): Bacteria > Planctomycetota > Phycisphaerae > Phycisphaerales > SM1A02 > F1-60-MAGs104. The sequence goes on from CAMBOV010000008.1 coordinate 97,635, forward strand.
CCGCACGAACCGGACGACTCTCGTTGATCGACTGTCTCGCCGGTGTCGCAACGCTTCCGATCGAGACGCGCGAAAAGTTTCTGACGGGCGCGCTGATGATTGCGTTGCTCGATCGCAAGATGGACCCGTCCGAAGTTCGATGGGCATCGGCGCTCGCGAGTGCGATGCGACTTACTCCACCACAAGTTGAAGAGTGCTGCCTCGGCGCGCGCATCTTGACCGATATGTTGCACCCGATGAGTCCGACAAACTGAGCGATGCAAGAACCCTCACCCAACTTTGGCTTTCTCGAAGCGATCGACCGACGCCTCTCACGTTTGGGCACCCAGGCTGAGACCTACGTTCACTCGGATCCCGAGGCCTGCCTCTTCAAACTGCGGCTGATGGTCGAGATGATGGCGTCCACACTCGCGCGCGTCACGCTCGGAAACGCTCTTCCTCCAGAACTTGGTGTCACATTGGGAGAGCTCGAGAGGCGTGGAGTGCTGCCGCGGCGCGAAGCCGACAGCATGCATGCGATCCGACGCGACGGCAACTCGGCCGTGCATGGTGGCACCGCGCCGACGTCGACTGCGCTGCGAAGATTGCGCGACGCCCACTCGCTCAGCTACTGGTACACGCAAGCGATCACGCGAAAAAATGCGACGCCGCGGGCGGACTTTCAGATGCCGCGCGCGCGTGCGGTGGTGGGCGGGATCGATCCGCAAGCTGCTGCTGCAGAAGCACTTGAAGATCAGATCGAACAGCGTCGAAAACGCACCCGCGAGGCGCTCTTGCTCTTCACCGACGAGGCTGAACGCACCGTTGTCACCGCGCGTTACCGAAGCGAACTCGATGGACTCGACGCAGTCGCGGCGACCGCTGGTGAGTCAGACATCGACGCCGAGACGATGGCGCTCATCATGGCCCTCGAGCTGGAGCAGCTTCTCGAGCATCCAACTTTTGGACGCGCGAGCCGAGATGCGCGACGTGAAGCTGAGGTGCAGCTGAACGCGGTCAAGCAACGACTCGACGCGCAAGAGTCTGCGTTTCGCGAGGCGCGCGAGCGGCTCACCCCTGACAATTTTTGAGTTGACGTGCTTCGAGTTCATGCTCGTGAGTACAGTGGCACGCAAGGAGGATCGACCATGGACGGCGACCTATCAGTTGATTATCTCGGCGACGGCTACTACGCACTTTTTCGAGACAACGGCGATCGACGCATTATCGAATGCGTTGCACCGCGGGTGACGGACATCTTTCGAAATGTTGCAAGACGTTTTGGCCACGATCATCCCGTGGAGATGTCGTACACCGCGCACCTCGTCTTCAAGATCGAAGCTGGAATTGATTTCAGCAGCGACCTCGAAGATCCAGCCCAAGCTGATGTCCAGTCGGACATCGACGATGGCGGTTCATACGACTCGAAAGAATATTGAGCTGGCCTGATCAGGTTATTTTCGATTGCCAAACATCATGGCGATGCGAAAGACCAATTTCAGCGCTTCGAGATAGACCCACGCGAGCGTGACAATCAATCCGAAGGTCAGATACCACTCAGCTGAAGCGGGGGCTCCAGCCGTGACGGCATCTTGTACTTGTCGAAAGTCAACAATCAGCCAGAGTGCAGCGACGATCAGGACGACCGCATTGATGCCGAGCCCAATCAATGCTGCGTTTCCACCCTGCCCTGCTGAAGAGAGCGAGAGAAATGGCATGCTCGTGCCGAAGAGACTCATGACCATTGAAATGAGGAAGATGAAGAAGATGCCCAGTGTGACCACGGAGAGCACCTTCTGAAACATCGCTCCGCCGGTCAGCACGCCCAAACGAAACAGTGTGAGCATGGCGAGCATGAGCGCGACGACGATCACGAACGCCTGCAAGGCGATGCCACCTGGAACGGCGATCTGGTTCGCCGCGAGAATTCCCTCGAGCAACATCCCAAGCGCGCCGAGCATGAACCCCTGCGCCACCGAATAGAGAACGGTGATCGATGCGGCCATGCGTGGCGATTTGCGCACGAGAAAGATCGCCGCGATCGAGACCGCGAGTGAGACAAAGAATGCGATCCACATCGCCGCTGGAAATGCCTTTGTGATCGGAACAGCGACCGCCCCTGAAACTGCCGCCAAAAGCACACATCCGGCCGTCTTATTGATGACGCCGGTGACAGTGCAAACGTTGGACGTTCGATCGACTTGTCCGAGGGCTCCCTCAAGAATGCCATCAGCGAGAATTGGATTGGTAGATACGAGTGACATGACCTAAACCTCCTTGCGAATCTGTGCGTGTTGCATTGCGCGGTGAATTTGCTCGACAACAACTTGTTGATGAGACATGTGAAATGTGAAATCGAATGATACGCCGATGTACGTTCGCTGCGAACTATCGAGGTGTGTGTGCACAACCTTTCCTGTTGCAACGAGTGGCACGGGATGGTCGCGACCGAGTGGAATCTCGATCCAGAAAATGCGGTGCCGACCTAGGACGGCAGAATCATTCGGTTCAACGCGCAGTCCGACGCCGCCACCGCCAACGTTCATGAGGGTTGCCGGGAACTCTGGACCAACCGTGGGCATCGGCGCCTCGAGAGTCGCGAGGGGAGTACTCGTGCTGGGATCCGCAGCGACGAACGCGTGAAACGCAGCATCGTTGGCAGTTTCTGCGGCGACGATCGTGCGCGGATCAAGGAGTGGCCACATCCGAACGCTCGAGAGATTCAATTGTGCTGTTTCGACGCGGACGAATCGGCGCAGGCACCGCTCGACGTGATCGGGAAGTTGCAGGCGCATGCATTCGCCGCGCGCTCCTGCGGGGCGCTCATCACAGATCTTTCGCGAGGTGAACTTCCAGCGGTTCTGACCGATCGTGATCGCGCCGATGAGAGCGATCCCATCATCGATGTGAAAGGTCTGGCCAAGCGCCACCGGCGTCTCGACGAGCACCGACTCTTCTTCAAGCGAGACAATCTTCAGTCGCCACACGAGGTCGGCAGAGCCAGCAACCTCGAGAGCGCCTTGCGAACCTGTGGGCGCGTCATTGCGTGCGATTGAAATCTCGAGCGTTCCCCCCCGCTCGAAGACTTGCTGCATGCTTCTTTTCCACTCAGACGTTCGCGATCGAGATGCTGGCATAGTGAGCGATCATAGCCACGCACGCGCGATCATTCGCTCAGTGCAGTGCGGAGAGCTCCCACACTCAGTCGGTCGTGCGCCCGCGCACGGGCGTCTGAACGCTCACCTCCGAAACGGATCGCGTAGAAGCGCTCAACGATCTGCGCAAAGATCTCCCCCGCCCGAGGATTGCGCCCGCGCACGATCTGCACGAACGCACGCGGCGAAACATTGGACGGCCGCGCGATTCCCCGCTCGCTCAATAGGTCGAGTGCATCGACGTAAAACGCGCCATCGCGCATCGCAGCTCGCGCGCGAACGCGATCGCGGCGACCCACGCCAAGCGCTCTCCTCGCCCGGTTCAATCTGCGAGACCAGATCAGAGCGGCGGCAAGCGTGAACGCGAGCGAGACAAAGATCGATCCAAACCAGATGTACCCAGAGACTCCCACGCGTGCACTCTGCCCTGTGCGCAGCGCCGTCTGCTCGAGCGCAGACCATGTCGTGCGAAGTGCGTGGTTGAGGCTCTCGCTCGCGCGCCCCACCAGCGCGTTCTGAGCCCGCGCGTCAAACTGGGCCACTTGAAGTTGCCAGACTCGTTCAATTGGTTCGAAAAGCACGCGCAACACGCTTGCCCACGACTCGTCGTCCGAGGATGTCGGCGCGAGGTTGTCCGCTGGCGTCGCGTCGAGTGCCGTCCACTGGAAACGACCCGTGCGAATCTCGACCCACGCGTGCGCGTCCGATTCGCGCACGATGTACCGAGCGGCCGTCGACTGAAAGTCACGTGCGAGAAATCCAGTCACGATGCGCGCGTCGACCCCGACCGACTGGCAGAGAGCGCACAGCGCGCTCGCGAAAAACTCGCAGTGTCCAAATCGATACTGCTTCAAGAACAGTTCGATCGGATCGCGATCACCCAGCCGAATGAACTTGCGTAAATCAAGGGTGTAGCGAAACTGCTCGCTCGTGAGTTCGCTCTCGAACACCCGTGCAATGCGCAAGTTTCGCGCCCATCGTGCGGCAGGATCGTCTGCGCCGCTCTCACGCGCGAGCTCTCCGTCGCCGGCCGATGCGAGAATCGCGAGTGCCTCGTCACGAATCGACTCGACGGGGAATGTGGGAGGTTGTGGAATGCGCGGTTCCCCGCGGTGCAGTGCAGCGAGCACACCGTCGGATGCGAAGGGTTGCACGCGAAGGTCGTAGCCGACGATGGGTCCTGCTGATTCGATGTCCATCGTTCGAATCGCGAGCGTTCGCGGATCGAAGGTGTAGACCTGCGCCGTGCCTCCGAGAATCGAGATCGGCGCCCACGCGCTGAAGATCGCGTCACTGCGCAATTGGCGAATGACCACCCGCTGCGTAAAGGTGTTGAACCGCTCATCGACCTGGCTGCTTGTGAGCGACTGAAACTCGTCCCCCTCTGAGATGACGAACCGCTGCCGCGGCGCGGTGCGCCCGACCCACGTGCTGGTCGCGACGTCGTAGAGTTCGAGGATGACGCCGCGAAGTCGCAGGATTCCAGGCGCGACGAGTGGCTCGCCATCGGGACCAAGCCACTGCACCGTGAACATTTCACGCTGCGATGGGGTGAGTCGCTGCGGCGACATCAGTGAGATGTGATCTGAAAACTCGCTTGCACTTCCAGATCGCAGCGCAAACAACCCGCCAGTGGGATGTGGATTGCGCGGAAAGAGCACGAAGAGTGTCAGCGTGAATGCGAAGACCAATCCCAGTGCGATGCGAATCGTGCGGGTGAGGTCTGCGCGCGGTGACGCGCCAACGACCGCGCGTACCCCGCCGAACCACCCACGCCCGAGAGTCTCAGTGATATGAGAAGCTTGCGCGGCAGCGGCGAGTCGATATCGGATCACGCAATTCACTCCTTGCATCGTCGCTGACAAGACGGCGAGAGCGACGAGCAAGTCATTCGATTCAAGCACCGCGACGATGAGCAGCACGCTCGAGAGCATCAAAACTTGGCGTTCATCGCTCAGGCTTCTGCGGGCGAAGAGTCGCCAGAGCAGCACGAGAGAGATTGAGAATCCGATCGCCGATGGAAGGAGCGTGGCGTCATCCTTTGTGTAGCCCCAGACTCCCGCGATGAAAAGCAGTGCGATCAGAGCCGCCGCGGCGAGCCACCGCGGCGCGTGCGTGACCTCGCCGCGGCGAATCGTCGTCGTTCGTCGCACGAGAGTCCAGCTCAGCGCAGTGCCCAGCACGACGACCGCGAGCAGCAGCGCACTCTGCTGTGAGAATGCGAATGCACTGAGCGCCATCGCTGCGAACAAGAGTGCCTGAAAGCGAAAGGACCGCCACTCGCTCATGCAGTCACCTCATGCAAACTCTTGATCGTGGTGGCAGCGATGCACAGCGCGTCACTGGGCGCAGCGAGCGCACGAGGCTCACCGGGGTGAATCACGATGCTGCTGGCTGAGCTTCGACTCCTCTCGAGACCCTCGCGGGTTCTTGCTCGATCGAGATCAATCAGTGCGAGTTGGTCGAGCAGTTCGACCAGGTGCCTGCGACTCGACAGCATCGTGGAGGGCGTGTGATTCACTCCGATCACGCGCAGCCCAACTTCCCATCCCGAGCGCTGTCCATTGTGCAAGAGGCTCGCAGTCATCGCGATCGCGACCTCTTCTTGTTCACGGGTGTGCGGCGGATCGGTCATCCGCAAATCGAGCGCGAGTGCGAGTCGCCGCGGAGCGGGAGCCGATCGCTCGATCACGACAAGTGCTTCTCGTGAAGCACTTCGCCGCCACGCGACGGCGCGGAGGGCATCGCCCGAGCGAAACTCTCGCAGTCCGTGAAATTCTTCACCCGCGCCGCGAACGGCACTGGCGCTTCTGCCCTCGCCTCCCCTGCCCGCGAAGAGTCGCTGCAGCGCATCTCCACGCAGAGGGGTGATTGTCGGATGCACGATGATCTCGTCGCGCTGCACGCTCTCGACAGATTTCAACAGCAATCCGAAGGGAAAACCACTCTTTGCACGCATCGCGGTCAACTCCAATCGGCCGCGCCCAGTGGGCACACAGGTGCACTCGGCCACGACCTGCTCGCCAATCCCACAGTGCATGACCGTCGCGGGCTCGCACTCTGTGCGCCCAGACTCGACGATTCGCAGATCGAAGATCGGCCAGAGGCGTGAGAGCGACGAGACTTCATAGCGCAGACGAAGTGCACGTCCCACCTCGCCGTGCGAAGGTGCGATTCGACGCGCGCGCACTCCGAGCATCATCCATCCCGAAATCACTCCTGAGACAAGAATCCACGCGAGCAGCGATGCGAACACCCAGATCAAGAGACTCTCGCCACGTTGCAATGCAGCGCCGCCGATCAAGAGTGTCAGTAAGACGAAGATGACACCGGGCCAGTGCAGGTGATCGCGGTGGCGCGAGCGCGTCAAGCGCACTGAACGACCCATGCAATCGTCGACAAGACCAAGATCGCAACTGCCGCGAGGCGACCCGCGCGAACCATGAGCGCTCCCACAGTGTCGACTGCGCTCTTGCGCCCGAGCGATGTGGCCTGTGGGTCCTCGTCGCCGACATCGACCGAATCCCAGTCGACGCTGTCGGCAAGAAACTTGTTCGCACGCAGCGCAGACTTCGCCCGTTCGAGATCTTCTGCGCGCACTTGCACGGGAATTCCCCCGAGCATGCGATTGCCGACTCCGTCGAGTCCAAACGCTTGGATGGCTGCGCCAAAGACCGCAACGTCGATCTCGCGATCGCGCAGAATCGCCGCGACCGTTTGCGCCTCAAACTCGCTTGTTGCGAGGTGCACCGTGACGAGGCGCTTTGGATCGCCTTCCTCGCTCATGACTCACCCGCACTCGCAGGCGCAGTGCCGTCGACGTTGCGCACCCGATCGATCGCAAGCATGAGTGCCTCTGCATCATCGGGATCGAACATCTCGTCGCCGATCTCGACGCGCCAATCGGTGACCGTCGATGTCGCCATCGTGAACTGCGCACCAGGATTGATATCTTGGCGGGTGATCGGTTGATCGATGACAGCCACGGTGATCTCGCCATGATCAATCTTTTGCACGCTGAACCACGACTGCTCGATGCGTTCGCCACTGGTGCCAGGCACTGGAGCCTGCACGGTGAATCCGCTGCGGGCGAGTGCGTGCAAGTGCTCTTGTCGAGTTCGCATCAAACTCGCAAATGCGGTGGCGAACGAACCCCACGTTGAACGAGCTCGTCTCTCAGTCGATCGAACGCTGTGTTGTGTCATGTAGAGCACAGCCTTTCCCGCTTCGATGCGCTCGACCACTTCTCGCGGCCACACCCACAACGAGCGAAAGGTACCCAGCGCTTTCTCGGCGCAGACGACCGCTCGCGGAAGCGCGAACTCGCTCAATCCATGTTCGCGTGCTTGAACGCGCCAGGGTTCAGATCCGGCCGCCGCTGGATTGACACATGGGGTGACATCGCCAACCTTTTGAAAACGCACGACGAGCCCGTCGCCGACTTCGAGCGTCTCGCCCGGTTGCGGCATCTCGTTCTCGAGAAGCAATCCCGCAAGTGTGTGCAAGAGCACGGCACCCGACTCGGAGTGTGCACGTGGGACTTCGATCAATTCGAGTTCGGGGATGCCACAGCGCGCGAGTCCGCATGTTCCCAGCAGCACGAGCGTTGAGTCGCCGTCGGGGAGTGCTTCGTATCGACCGAGTCGCCACAAGATCCGTTCGACCGGCGCGGCATCCTCCGCAAGGAAGTCGCGATCGATGCGCGCGCGTGAGTAGACCTCACCGGTGACGACATCCAAGATCGCCACGATGTCTGGCAGCGCTCCGCCGAGCAATCCAACGGCCATGAAATACTCTTCGGCAGGTTCCTCAGACGAGAGGATCGTCTGCAATCGAATGACCCACGGCGAGCGTGAGGCGCTGTCACCGATCTGAGTCTGGTCGCCCTGGGAGAGATCGCGCGAATGCTCGCACCAGATAACGAGACCCGACTCGACGCCAGGCATCTGCACTCCGAAGGCCCAGAGTGCGTCGTCTTCTGTTTCGATTGCGTCGATGGCAACCTCGGCGCCGACCCACGCGGTGATGGCGGATGAAAACTCGGCAGCGGTCAATGCCTCTTCGTGCGGCCAAAACGCGACAAATCCGCTTTCTTGCGGCTCCACTTCCCATCCATGGAGAGGCTCTTCATCGGCGTGATCTTCAGGGGTCGTCACGGGTGCTCAGTGAAGCGTAACCACTTGCGCCCCGATTCAATGGGAGGATTTCCTTCGCATGCGGCGCCGGCGCGTGCACTGCAGCGCGCGTCACACGAGGACATTCACCATGCGCTTGGGCACGACGATCACCTTCTTGGGCGGCCGTCCTGCCATCGCCTCTTGCACCTTCGCATCGCTCAGCACAATCGCTTCGATTTGTGCGGCATCTGCGTTGGTCGGCACCGTCACGTGCGCGCGCACCTTGCCCTGAATCTGCACGGGCAGCGCGATGCTCTCATCGACCAATTGGGATGCATCAATAGTCGGCCACGGCGACTTCGCAATCGAGGTCGGTTCGCCAAGTCGCTGCCAGAGTTCTTCGCAGATGTGCGGCGCAAAGGGAGCAAGTGCGCGCAGAAATCGGCTCATCTGATCGCGTGTGAGTCCACCGTCTGCTGGATCGGTCATCGCAGTGGGCCGCGTCGCACTGTTGACGAGTTCGATCATCGCCGCGATCGCCGTGTTGAATGCCAATCGTTCAATGTCAGTGGCGACCTTGTGAATCGATCGATTTAACTGTCGTTCGATCGCGGGGTCTGCCGTGCGTGCGAGAGTGAGTGATCCAGTGCGCTCGTCGATGGCGAGTCTCCAGACGCGCTGTAGAAATCGAAAAACACCCGAGATATCACGGGTATTCCAGGGTTTCGAGTCGGCAAGCGGTCCCATGTACATCTCGTACAAGCGCAGCGTGTCGGCGCCATACTCGGCAACGACTTCATCAGGCGTCACAACATTCTTGAGGCTCTTGGACATCTTCGCGATCACCCGCGTCACGCGAGCATTGACAGCGGTTTCAATCCAGCCGTCGGCCGTTTCATGCACCGCATCGGTCGCGACGAGTGTGCCATCCGCTCGCTCGAATGCGAAGCTCGTGATCATCCCCTGATGAAAGAGTTTCGCAAAGGGCTCAACCGTCGAGACCTCGCCGAGATCGAAGAGCATCTTGTGCCAGAAGCGCGCGTACAAGAGGTGCAACACGGCGTGTTCCGATCCACCGATGTAGAGATCGACTCCGCGCTCACCCATCCAATACTGCTCGGCTTCGCGCGAGACGAATCTCGTTGCGTTCTTTGAATCGCAGTAGCGCAGGTAATACCAACACGATCCCGCCCACCCTGGCATCGTGTTTGTTTCACGGCGCACCGGTGTCGCGGGATCAAGCAGTTTCGCATCGACCCCCGCGTCTCCCGCCGTTGTGTTCACCCAGTGCGTCGCCTTGCCCAGCGGAGGCACCGGCGTCTCGCTCTGCACGGGGGCGTAGTCGGTGAGTTGCGGCAACTGCACTGGAAGCGCCTGTTCACTGATTGGAAAGTGCATGCCCCGTTCGTCAAAGACAATTGGAAATGGTTCGCCCCAGTAACGCTGGCGACTGAAGAGCCAATCACGCAGTCGAAAGAGCACCCGTCGCTGACCTCGTTGAGTCGCAGTGAGCCACGCGATCATCGTCGTCGTCGCCTGCGCTGTTGCGAGTCCATCGAGTGTGAATTCGCTGTTGCTCGAATTGCACGCGACCCCCGCACCACACGTCGCAGACTCGCCGGTGAATGCGCTGCCATCACTCGCGGCGACAACCTGACGAATCGGCAACTTGAACCGCGCGGCAAAAGCGAAGTCGCGCTCATCGTGCGCAGGCACGGCCATGATCGCACCGGTGCCGTACGCCATCAGCACGTAGTCGGCGGTCCAGATCGCAATGGACTCGCCCGTCGCTGGATTTTTCGCAGTGATTCCAAGGGCAATGCCCGTCTTTTCTCGACTCTCCGCCTGCCGATCGACGTCCGATCGATTGCGCGACCACGCGACATATTCACTGATCTTCGCACTCTGCTGCGGCGCACGCTCGCACACCCACTGCACCAGTGGATGCTCTGGCGCGACGACCATGTAAGTCGCGCCAAAGAGCGTGTCGGGTCGCGTCGTGAAGACGGTGAGTTCGCCAAACCCTTCAACCTTGAACTGCACCTCGGCGCCTTCGCTGCGACCGATCCACTCGGATTGCATCGTGCGAGTTGAATCGGGCCACTCGACGAGCGCGAGATCATCGAGCAGTCGCTGCGCGTACGCGGTGATGCGAAACATCCACTGTCGCAGCGGCATCCGGTAGACCGGATGACTGCCACGCTCACTGCGCCCATCGATGATCTCTTCGTTGGCCAGCACTGTTGCGAGCGCTGGACACCAATTCACTGTTTGCACGCCGATGTACGCGAGACGAAACGTGTCGAGATATGCCTGCCGCTGCTGTTCGCTCGCTGACGACCAGCGAGCACTCGCAGCGTCGATCGCGCGATCGTCCTGGACGCACTGCGCGTTGAGTTCTGCGATCGGCCGCGCACACCCCCGTGCCTCGTCGTAGTACGAGTGGTATGCGCGCAACCAAATCCACTGCGTCCACCGGTAATACTCTGGATCGATCGTCCCAAACTCGCGCGACCAGTCGTATGCGAATCCGAGTCGTTGCAATTGCCGTCGAAAGTTGTCGATCGCACTGCGCGTCGTCACTGCCGGATGCACACCCGTCTGCACGGCGTACTGCTCGGCGGGCAATCCAAAAGCATCCCATCCCATCGGATGCAAGACGTTGAAGCCGCGCATGCATTTGTATCGCGTCACGATGTCTGTGGCGGTGTATCCCTCGGGATGCCCCACATGCAATCCCGCTCCAGATGGATAGGGAAACATGTCCAAGATGTAGTACTTCGGCCGCGTCGCGTCGAACGATTCCTCCCCTGGATTTGCCGCGCGAAACGCGCCATCGGTGAGCCACTTCGCCTGCCAACGCGTTTCGAGTTCTCCCGCGCGCGCGGCGTCGTAGCGATAGGGAGTTTCGTGCGCAGTCATGAGAGGATTCGAAGGATAACCACGTCGCTGCGATCATGACGCAGGCGGGCGCGCATCGACATGTCAACTCGAAATGATCAGACTGTCTGTGGACGGCGCAGTTGAAAGTCGGAGTTCTCGTGAACAAACTTCATCGCGTCGCCGACAACATAGAAACTTCCGGTGACGCAGATCAAGTCATCGCGACTCGTCGCACGCATGGCGAGTTGAATCGCCTCGCCAGCAGTGCGCGCAACTTGGCTCATCTTGCCGCTGCGCTCTTGGAAGAGCTTCTGAAGTTCAACCGGATCGGCCGCTCGCGGATTGCTTGAGGCGCGGGTAAAAATTACCTTGTCTGCGCCGAGGTTGAGTTTGTCGAGCATCTCGCCGACGTCTTTGTCTTGGCAGCAGCCAAAGACGCACACCATGCTGTCGTACGGAACGTGCGCGCCAACGCATCGCATCAACGCATTGAGACTCGCTGGATTGTGCGCACCATCGACGAGCACGCGCGGGCGATCACTGATGAGTTCCATCCGCCCAAGCACCTTGGTCTTGCTCAATCCACCTGTGATGAGATTCTCTGGACAGTTGAATCCTGCAGCGCGCACACACTCGATCGCCGCAAGCGCAACGCCGCAGTTCATCGCTTGATGCTCGCCCGGCAGCGGCACTGGCAAGTGCTCGATGCGCATCGTCTTGGTGTAGTAGCAGACGCGCGTGTGCGGTCCCATTTCTGGTGATGTGCAAAAGCGGCTTGAAAACTCGATGTCCTTGTTCACGATGCGCAGGTCAGCTCCGACTTTCTCTGCGACCTCGGCGAAGACCTTGTTGACTTCGGGTTGCGCGTCAAACACGATCGCTGGAACGCCGCGCTTGAAAATGCCAGCTTTCTCACGTGCGATCTTTCCGAGCGTGTTGCCCAAGATGCGCGTGTGATCAAAGTCAATGGTCGTGACGACTGAGACGATTGGCGTGAGCACGTTCGTCGAATCGAGTCGGCCTCCGAGACCCACTTCGATGACGGCGATGTCGACCGCTTCATCGGCAAAGTATTTGAACGCCATCGCTGTGATTGCTTCGAAGAAGGTCGGCTCAACTTTTGCCTTCGCTGCCGCAGCTTGCACCTTCTTCGCCATCTCGACCATCGCGGGTTTCGAAATCATCCGGTCGTTGATCGCAATACGCTCGCGAACGTCGACGAAATGAGGACTCGTGTAGGTCCCAACGGTGTACTTGCACTCCGAAAGCATGTTCGAAATCATCGCGCAGGTCGATCCCTTGCCAACCGTTCCAGCGACGTGCACCGTCTTGATCGATTCGTGTGGATTTCCCATCGCCGCCAGCAGTGCACGCATGCGGTCGAGGCGAAAAGTGTTGTCGTCATACGTCACAACGCGCATCCGTTCGATGTCGGGACGCTCGGCAAGCCACTTCAACGCCGCCTGGTAGCCGTTGATGTCAATCTTTGAGGGACGCACCACGGTTGGTTCAGCAACGGGCGTCTTCAACACCTTCGCCGCTGACGCCGACACTTTGGCACTCGTTGCGACGCTCTTCATTGTGGCAACGCCCTTCGCTGCGGGAGTTGTGGATGCGGGAGAGCGAGAACCTGTTCGACCAGCGGGCTTGCTATTCATAGGACTTTGAGTGTAGTCCTCTCGGCAATGGAATCCAAACACATCAAAGATGCCCTGCAACATGAGGCGTGGCGAGCACTGCGAATCATGAGCGAATTCGTCGACGCAACCGACACCATGGTGCGTGTTGGTCCCGCTGTTGCAGTATTCGGGTCAGCTCGAACGACGCCAGAGCGTCCAGAATTTTCAGCTGCAGAACGATGCGGACGGCTCTTGGTCGAACGTGGGTACGCAGTGATTACGGGTGGTGGCCCTGGAATCATGGAAGCCGTCAACAAAGGCGCCCTCGAGGCCAAGGGCGTTTCTGTTGGACTCAACATCTCGTTGCCTTTCGAGCAGAAGCCCAATCCATATCAGAGCATCGAGCTGACCTTTCGATACTTTTTTGTTCGCAAGGTGATGTTCGTCAAGCACGCGCGCGGATTCATCATCTTTCCGGGTGGATTTGGCACGATGGATGAGTTGTTCGAGTCGCTCACGCTGATTCAAACGCTCAAGATCGTGCCGTTTCCTGTGGTCTTGGTCGGAAGGAAATTCTGGGAGCCGCTGCTCGCGTGGATGCGCACAACGCTCGCTGAAGAGTTCAAGACGATTTCGGCAGAAGACTTCGAACTCTTTCGCGTGACCGACGATGTTGAAGAGGCGGTGCAATTGATCGACGACGTGCAATCTGGACGGAAGCCGTGGGCGCCAAAATTGCCGCGATTCGCGTCCGATCCGCCTGTGTCTGAAGAGGAGGGCATCCGCCAAGGCGTGCACCCTCGCCGGCACTTGCAGGGCGACGCCTCGCTCGGACTCGACAACCTCGAGTGACGCTCATCGCCAGTGTTGGCGAGGGTATCGACGGCGTAACTCGTTGCGCAGTTCTGGATAGAGCACCTTCCAGAAACCCGCGAGGTCCGAGGTGACTTGCAGCGGTCGATAGTTCGGTCCAAGTATTTCAAGCGTGATCCCCACTCGACCTCCTGCGATGCGCGGGGTCTCTTCAACGCCGTAGAAATCTTGAATCTTCGCCCGTCCGCGAGGGCGTTGCCCGACCTCGTACACAAGCTTCATTCGGTAGCCACTCGCAAGTCGCACATCGGCGGGCGCCATCCTCGCGACGAATTGTTGATCGTCATGCGAGAGCGCACTCATAATTGTGGCGAGACTCGCACGAGCGCGAACCTGACTGAATCGGGTCGCGCCAGCGGCAAGTTCGCCGAAGAGAATGCGCAAATCGTCGTCGTCGTAGGTCGTCAGTGCGCGCTCTGGAAAGGTTGCAGCGACCCAGCGAGTGCGGGCGATCCACGGCTCGACCTGATCCTGCCAATCATCTGGACGCAGTTGCTCTTCACACATTCTCTGGGCGATGAGTGCCGCGGCTGCGTGCACATCGCGCGGTGGACGCACCGTTGTGTCGATGATCGTCTCATCGAAGAGCACCTCGTACACCTCGACGATGGATTGCGATTCGCCCTCCCACCGCTCCTGCGTTCGTGTCGTAAATCGGTGCGGCAGCGTCGCCTCAACCCACGCGCGTTCGAGTGCGACCGTCATTGCAAGGGTCGTTTCAGTCGAGTCACCCGCGCCACTCTGTCGAACCTCGAACGCCAGCAGTGCGCCGACACCGTCGCAAAGGCTTCGTTTGTCGATTGACACTTTTCGCCGTCCGGCCATCGACGCATGCGGCCGTTGTCGATCGAGTCGCCATGCGATCCGGTCTGGAAATCCAAGCAGAAAGCACTCGGCGAGCGATTCGGCTGCCCCGCCACCACTCTCATCGCGCCGCGACTCATCGCCCGCAGCGCGCTGCGCAGCACCTTGCAACTGCTCGGCGGCCTTGAAGATCTCGCGCGCCGCATCGCTCTCGATGGGAGCGCCGCGCGCACGCCCCTGCTTCCACGCCATGAGCATCCGTTCGCGTGCAAGTACATCACCCGCACGATCGTCCAGTTCGAGAAAACTTCGCAATGCCGCTGGATCATCCCGCTCAACGGCGTCACGTTCTGTAAGCAGCGCAGCCCAGAGTGCCGCGCGCGCGAGACATCCTCGTCGTGCGCCCTCGAGCAACGCTCGCCCGAGACGCGGATGCGCTGGAATTCGCGCCATTTCGCGACCATCATGGGTGAGTTCGCCTGCTCCGTCGACGGCGCCACACGAAATCAACACCTGCTCTGCGCGCGCGCGTGACGCCTCGTCGGGAGCATCGATCCACGCAAACGTGCGCGCGTCACCAACCCCCATCACGCGCAAACTCAAGAGCGATTCACTGAGATCGATGCGGTGCACTTCAGGAGTGTCGAACGCGCTGCGACGCAGTTGGGTCGCATCACTCCACAATCGCAAACAGATTCCCGGCGCGGTACGTCCCGCGCGACCAGCGCGTTGGCGTGCGCTCGCTTGGCTGATCGGTTCGAGTCGAAGCGCGTTGAGGTCACGTCGCGGATCAAATCGGTGCACGCGGGCGAGTCCGCTGTCGACCACGAATCGCACCCCTGGAATTGTGAGACTCGTCTCGGCGATGTTCGTCGCGATGACAATCTTGCGGCGATCGCTGAGTTGCAGCGCGCGATCTTGTTCTGCTGGAGTCTGTCCGCCGTGCAATGCCACGAGATCGATCGACCCCGCCTGCAATCGCGTGCGAAGTGCTTCGATCGTCCACTGAATCTCTTTGCGCCCTGGCATGAACACGAGTCCGTCTCCATCGCACTCTTGAACCGCCTGCGCAACCACCCCCGCCATGCGTTGCACGATGTCGTGCGTCGGCGGCGTATCGCCGAGATGTCGAATCTCAACAGGATGCACCCTGCCTGGAATCAGCAGCGGCTCGACGCCGAAGATCTCGGCAAGTTTCGCCGCTTCGAGCGTCGCGCTCATGATCACGAGGCGCAGGTCGGGACGACGACCCTCTTGCAGTCGCCGCACGATTCCCGCGGCGAGATCAGACGATATTCCTCGTTCGTGAAACTCATCGAGCACGACCGTGTGAATCCCCGCAAGGTCGGGTGAACCCTGCGCGAGACGCACGAAGAGCCCATCGGTCATGAAGAGGATGCGTGTCTGCGCACTCTCGACGCGCTCGTACCTGGTGCGATACCCAACGCACTCGCCTTCTCTCGTGCCCATTTCAAACGCAACGCGCCGCGCAACCGCGCGCGCCGCGAGCCGTCGCGGTTGCAGGACAACAATTTTTCCCGCGGGACAGTCCGGTGCCTGCAGCAGCAGTCGTGGAAGTTGCGTTGTTTTTCCTGAGCCCGTCTCGGCGACAACGACGAGTCGACGCTCCCGCGCGAGTCGCGAGGTGATCTCATCAGCACAGTCGAGAATCGGGAGTCGCGCCTCGCGCGCGCGGGGCGAATCAGAATGCATCGGAGTAGCGTTTGCGGACATCCTCAAGAAAACGAGCGACCTGCGCCTGCTGTTTGGGCGAGGCGGTCACTTCGACTTCTTTCTGCCAGAGGCTCATGAATCCCAGCGCGCCATCCTCATCAAGCGATGGAATCGTTCGATCTGACAAACCCTTCTCGTCGCGCGCGGCGTTCGATCGAATTCGTTCGAGACGTTCCTTGTCCGAACGATCTCGCTCCTTGCCCGTGACGAGTTTTTCGCCAGTCTTCATCCAATTCAAGACCCAGTCGTCGATGTACTTGCCTTGCTCTTTTTTCGTCGCATCGAAATACCCAGATGCGCCCTGCACGAGAATGTCGCGGGCCAAGATGCGCACGTTCTGAGTGAGTTGCTTACGAACGGGCCCAGTGACTCCGGCGAAAAAGCCTGCCATCGCCGCGCTGTCTGAACTCTCCATGCCACGAAACCGCTCGCTCAACTCGAGCAGAAATCGCATCCGCTCTTCAAGCGACAATTGATTGAAGTCATCCATCGCGAGGTAGCCAAAGACATCATCGACGGGAGTATCGAAAATCGACGGCGGCGGCTGCCAACGCACGGCGAACCACCACCACGCACTCACGCTGAGCAGCAGGACGACGAGTGCGCCAACGCACGCGCCGGCAACCTGCCGCCCGCGACCGCGTAGCGCATACTTGATTTCGTCGAGATCAATCATCGTGTTTCCGTTCAGTCAACTGCCGTATTCGTTTCAATCGTCGCCGCTCGTGCTGAGCCATCAAGATAGACGCCATTGCGTGGGACGCGCGTGCCCGGATGGCGATCTTCGCTGTCAATCAAGATCGGAAAGAGCCGCTTGGAGTCATTCTCGAACAATTTGGCCACTAGTTTTCCCTCGGTTTCCACACGCACCCGCTGGCGCTGCCGGTCGATCGTGGTCGAGGGCAGTTGCATCAAGACCTGCAAGACCTCCATTTGCACCTGCGGACTGAAGCGCAAGAGTCCAGGCAGATAGTTGTAACTCGTGCCTGTATCCGTTGACTCTGAATCAAAGTCCGCTGGACAGATCCACGTTGGGCTCTCGATCGACATGTAGTTGTCGAGCAACTGTGGCAACCCTCCGCTGATTCCTTCAGGCGTGACGACCGGCAAGAACTCGCAGATCGGCATCGCTCCCTTGTTGGCCACCTGATAAGCCTGCCACGCTGTGAAGTTCTGGCGCAGGTTGCTCAGACATCCCGAGTTGCGCGACTCTGCCTTGACCATCGTGATCGCGGGTAAGACGAGTCCGATGAGCAGCGTGATGATGCCCACGACGACAAGCGTTTCAACAAGGGTAAAGGCGCGTTGACTTGAAACCACACTCATGACGACAGAGTAGCCGCGCCAGGAGCAAACACCGCATCAACAAATCGCTCAGGATCGAATGGCTGCACATCCTCAGGGCGCTCGCCCACGCCGATCAGTTTCACGGGCACTCCGAGGGCATCATGAATCGCAACGACCACTCCGCCGCGCGCGGTGCCATCCATTTTCGCCAGAAAAATACCTGTGATATCGACGGCCTTGCGAAAGGCCGCTGCTTGCACGAGTGCGTTCTGGCCGCTGGTGGCATCGAGTACGAGCAGCGTCTCATGTGGAGCCCCAGGAATTCGACGCCGCACGACATCTCGAATCTTCACGAGTTGTCGCATCAGGCTCTCTTCATTGTGCAGCCGCCCCGCCGTATCGATGAGTAAGACGTCGACTGAGCGAGCGACGGCGGCATCGGCCGCGTCGAACGCCACCGCTGCGGGATCGGCTCCAGTGGCTCCGCGGATGATCTCGACTCCGAGGCGATCTGCCCAGACGCTGAGTTGCGCGACTGCTCCCGCGCGATAGGTATCCGCCGCTGCGAGCAGCACCGTGCGGCCAGACGCTTGGATCGACTGCGCAATCTTCGCAACACTCGTCGTCTTACCAACTCCATTCACTCCAACGACGAGCACAACCGCGGGCTTCGCACTGGTCACTGCGATCTCGCGTGTCATCCCAGGCGCCGGCGCGAGTCGCGCCTTCATCATGAGCTTCAGATGCTCGAGCGCATCTTCGCCTCGCTCCATCCGTCCCGCACGAAACTCGCTTCGCAGCGATGCGACGAGTTCACGCGCCGCTCCCACACCGACATCGGCAGCAATCAGAAGTGTTTCGACCTCGTTGAGCGTTGCCTCATCGACTCGTCGACCGTGCAAGACGCTCCGCACTCCGGCTCCGAACACCGATGCGGTGCGCGCGAGCCCCTTGCGAACCGCATCCATCGCTGACTTGAAGAACACGCGCGCTTACTCTTGAGTTGGGGCGACTTCTGGAATTGAAGAAACTTCAGGATGGGCGACGCGATCAAGCACACCGTTGATGAACGGCGGGCTCTCTGCGTGGCTGTACTCCTTGGCGAGTTCGACGGCTTCGTTGATCGCAATGGCTGGTGGGATCCCACCATGCTTGATCTCGTAGTAGCCCAAGCGCAGGATGTTTCGGTCGATGTTCGGCTGACGACTCCACGCCCACTCAGGTGTGAGCAGGCTGAGTGCCGCGTCGGCCTCCTCGCGCATCGTCCACGCGAGGTGAGCGAGTTCGATTCCCTCGGCCACCACCGGAAGTTCAAAATCGCACTCCCGTTCAAAGTCGTTCTCGGAGCGCGCCTCGCGTGCACGCGACTCAAACGACTCGCGCAACTGCGCGAGATCGATCGTTCCGCCCAAGTCGAACTGAAAGAGTGCCTGCAGTGCGCAGCACCGTCGTTCATGTCCTCGACTCATCGGTTGGCTCCCAAGGCGCACGCCATCGATGGCGCGGTGCCCGCGCGAAGCGCATGAATTGCCTGCACGGTGCGTGTCGCAGCGATCGCAGCCCGCATTGCTTCGGCTCCCTTGTTGCCTTTGTTTCCACCGGCACGTGCGCGCGCCTGCTGAATCGTGAGACAGGTCAGCACACCGAATCCAACTGGTTTTCCGGTGCGAAGTGAGAGGTCGGCGAGACCATGTGCGACCGCGTCGCAGAGAAATCGATCGTGACTCGTCTCTCCGGTCAGCACGCATCCGAGTGCGACAACCGCGTCGATCTCTTCGCGCGCCGCGAGAGCCGCACTGATCACAACGAGTTCGAACGCTCCTGGAGCGGTGACGTGAATGAGGGCGTCGCGAGCGCCGCCCGCCTCGTAAAAAGTATCGCTCGCACCCTTCGCCATCGCGTGACAAATTTCTGCGTGATACTCGCTCGTCACCACGGCGATTCGCAAACCGCTCGCATCGATGGTTGGCGTTGACGCTGCGGCATGTGGACTCAGTGGCTTCATGGGGGTTGGGAATGGTAGCCTGCCACTGTGCTGCGTGTGTCACGGAGATTTGTCTCGGCAGTCGAATTGACCCGACTTTCGATGGCGTTTGGCGCGATCACCGATCTCTGGCTCATCGTCATTCTCTCGCGCACCCACGGTGACTATCACTACATGCCGGTCGCATCGATGCCGCTCTGGCAGGCTCTGCTCTGCTCAGCCGTGACGGCCGTTGGGCTCTTTTCCTTCGCAGCGGCACTCAATGACATCCTCGACGCAAAGCACGATCGTATTTTTAGCCCAGGCAGACCCGTTGCCGCCGGAGACATCGGCTCGGCACAAGCGTTTCTCGTCGCGCTTGCATCACTGCTCTTGGCTCTCGCGGGAGTTCTCTCGTTTGGATCCGATGCACTCCTCATCGCGCTCATGGTCGCCGCTGGAAGCCTCTTCTATAACGGCACTGCGAAACACATCCCCGCCGTGGGACTGCTCACCGTCGGAATCTTGCACGCCGGCCACATGCTCATCCCAAACGAGCAGTTCACCTTCACACTTCCGGCGTGGCTTGCGATGACGCACGGCACCGCGGTCGCCACGATGATGCACGTTGTGCAATCGAAACGCCCCGCACTCTCATCGCGTGCCATCTGGGCACTCGCAAGTGGATGGCTGCTCTGCAGCGCGCTGATCATTGGCTTTGGACTCTCGAAGTCAACGGGATCGTTCTGGCCCGAGTCAACACCGCTCTACGGACCATTCATCCCCCTCGTCGCGATCCTCGCCTTCGTCGCGGTCGTGCATCGAAAGGTCAAGCGCGCAACAACGGCTGGTATCGCGGCAGAGAAGATCGCGCGGTATGGCGCACTCTGGCAATCTCTCTACGCGGCCGCGTGGCTCTTTTCGTGGGGCGAAAACTGGTGGGCGTTGATCGCACTTCTGCTTGCGGGTGTCGGGTTCGGCGCGATGACACTCTTGAAAGAACTCGGCGGCTCGGTCGCGCAGCCCGTCGCCTATCGCGGGTGAAGTCGCGGGTGATCCCGCGCTGGAAGAAGGTTCGTACCATCCTTGGGAGATGCGCCTGACGAGTCGACTTCTTCTTCGATTTCTCTCAACCGCGCTTCTTGTCGTCGGCGTTGCCGTGACGACGGCCCCTGCCCAAGAACTTCGTGATGTCGCGATCACTGGACAATCGATGGGAGGTTTCGTCCTTCCCACCGAACCCGTCTCGAGTGAAATTGTCATCGCTGGTGTGCGCGCTTGGGCGTGGGATGTCGATGACACCAAGCGCTTGCAGATCGAAGGCGATGTTCGGGTCAAATTCGGCGGCTACTACTTCTCGAGTGACGTCGCGGTCATCTGGATCAACCGCATCCCAAGCAGCGAAGGACTCATCAATCAAATCGCGGTCTACTTTCCTGAGGCCGAAGAGCCAACACGTCGGGCAGGTCTCGGCGCGAGCGGAAGCGACCTCTTGGTGACTGGCAGCACTCGCGGCGAAATCACTCTTTCGATCACGATGCTCGAGTCGCACGCGCCCGTCGACAATCCAATGCTTCGTCAAGGTGTCTCGCGGCTCAAGAACTATCTCGAATCGGTTGCGCGCGGAGCACTCTTGCGCACGAGACCGCAACTCGACACGCCTCCGCTCATCGTCGAACCACCGCTCGTGGTGGGAGATGCTGTTTCAGCGCTCGCGCCTGTACCGCCGCTGCCCGCCGCGACGGTGCGATTACCCGTCGATGACGGGATGATTTTTCGCCCCAAGGGAACGCTCTCTTTCGCAGCGAACGACACGACGATCGAAACGAAAGACAATTGCGTCATCCTCAGTGGATCGGTTCGCGTCGATTATGTGAGTCCTCCGGGCGAGGGAATGGTGCGCGAACTGCAACTCTCGGCCGATCGCGCAGTGATTTTTCTCGCGCCCAAGAACGAGGGCGACGCAGCGACGGATGAGCGTTCGCGCGAGAGCGGCATGCTCGACGCACAAGAGGTCACTGGCATCTATCTCGAAGGGGACGTCGTCGCAACGGACTACAAGTACACACTTCGGGGACGGCGCATCTACTACGACATGGCGCTCAATCAAGCAATCGTGATGGACGCCATCATGCGAACCTCGATGCGTGGCGGCATCCTCGCCTATGCCCGAGCCGATGAGATGCGTCAACTTGCCGCGGATGAGTTCGCGGCGACCAACGCCCGCGTTTCGACGAGCGAGTTCTTTACTCCTCATCTCTCGGTCGGTGTGCAGCGACTCACCATCACGCAGAACCCCGAGTTGCCAGGCGGCGCGTACATGACGGGCACGGACGCGACGTTGCGCGCGAAGGGCGTCCCGTTTCTCTATTGGCCGCAGATCGCCGGCTCACCAAATCAGATTCCGCTCAAGCGCGTCAACGTTGGATTCCAGGACTACCAGGGAACGATGATCGATTCTGCGTGGGATCTCTTTGACTTGATGGGGGTCGATCATCCGACCGACGGAACGAAGGTGACGCTTTTGCAAGAGGCGTACACCAAGAACGCGTTGGGTCTGGGTGCTCAGGCAGAAGCGCTTCTCTTCGGCGGCAAGGGCACCTTGCAGGCGATGGGCTACTACGACTTTCAGAACGAAGAGCAGACGGCCGCTGGCGGCATCGTCACGAGTCCATCGACGACGCGCGGCGAGGTGGTGGGTGATTGGCGCGGCAAACTTGCCAGTGACGCGACGCTCGACTTTCAACTCTCGTACTTCAGCGATCAGAACTTCGTCTCGGTCTTTCGCTGGGACGATTACTTGCAGCGCCGTGAGTATGAGACGAGCGGCTACCTCAACTGGGAGAGTGGCAACAACTCGCTCTCGCTCTTGGTGAAGTACAACCCAAACGACTTTCTCAGCAACGCCTACATGATTGCGTCGCGACCCTACTCGGTCGACAAGTTTCCAGAGCTTGCCTATCACCGCTACGGCGAGTCACTCTTTGGCGATCGAGTGACGTGGACTCAGGATTACTCGGCGAACATCATGCGATTGCAAGTGCAATCTGGCACGCCGGCAGACCTGGGTATCAGCGCACGTGCGTTCTCGCAGAACACCGCCTTCACGTCGTCGCAATCGATCACGGACGCATACAACGACGCGGGCTACGACGACCTCATGCGCTCGCGCATTTACGTCAGGCAAGAGCTCGCGATGCCGCTCTCACTCGGTCCTGTCAAGGCTGTCCCTTTCATGCATGGACAAACCGCTGGATACATGCTGAACGACTTCGATAAGTACTCGACCGATGGTTCGAATCTGCGCACATTGGTCGGAGCAGGAAGCCGTTTCTCATCCGAATTCACATCGAAGTACAACTCCGTTCGCAGTTCGTTTCTCGATCTCAATCGCTTGCACCACGTGATCCAACCCAATGCGATGCTTTGGTATGGATGGAACTCGACGAGTGTGCTCGACATGCCCGTCTACGACCAAGAGATCGAGGCAGTCTCAGCAGCAGCCGTCGCGCAAGCGGGACTCACCACGAAGTTGCAGACGATGCGCGGAGGTCCTGGCAATTGGAAATCGGTCGATTGGGTCGTGCTCGGCGGCGGTGTCGTCGTCGACAATCAGAACGACTCGCTGCAATCGACCGAAACGGTCACCGATCCATATGGATTGCAGTACGCGCAAACTCCGATGCCTACGTTTTATTCGTGGCGTCCTGAGTATTCACAGTGGGGAGATCACCTCTACGGCACGGGCACGTGGCAGTGCAGTGACGCGCTGACCTTTTATGGACAAGGCACCTATCTCTTGCAGGATCGCGGTAACTCGATCAACAGCTTCGGAGTCGAGAACCTCGGACGAGGAACGATCGGTGGAAGCATCCAACAGTCGCCCGACGTGCGCTTCTACTTGGAGTATCGCTACGTCAACACCTTCGACCCGACCGGGCTCTATCCCGCCGATGAATTCATTCAGGGTGGCATCGCCTACCAAGTCTCGAAGAAGTATTCGCTCACCGTGTCGCCTCAGTACGACCTCGTTGAGTCGAACTTTCGAAGTGCATCGGTCGCGCTCACTCGAACTTTTCCTGACTTCTATCTTTCGATTGGCGCATCGTTCAATCAGATCGTCGACAACACCGCATTCTTCGCATCGGTTCGCATTCCAGGCGCGGGCGGCGGAGGCACGAGCTTCACTCCAGGGGCGCCGGGTGGCGGCATCCCAGGATTCGGTCAGCAGGAATAAAGCCCGGGAGTCTCTTCGTCGTTGCTCACTGCGTCGACTTGTGCGCGATAGGCGACACCGATGTGCTCTGCCCCAGCGCGCGTGATGCGACGACCCTGACGTGTGCGCGCGACGAAACCCCTTTGCAAGAGAAACGGTTCGACAACATCTTCGAGCGTGCCGCCATCTTCGCCGAGGGTTGCCGCCAGTGCTTCAACGCCGACGGGTCCACCCTCATAGACCGTTGCGATCGTGCGCAGGTAGGTGCGATCGAGTGCGTCGAGTCCGAGTGCGTCGACGGACTCGAGTTGCAGCGCGCCTTCGACAGTCGACTCAACAACCGTTCCATCTCCGCGCACAACTGCGAAATCATGCACGCGGCGCAAGAGTCGCAGCGCAACGCGAGGAGTGCCGCGACTGCGTGATGCGATCATCGCGAGCGACTTCGTGTCGACGCGGCCGATCTGCATGATGCGCGTCGCGCGATCGAGAATCGCAAGCAAGTCGGCCTCGGGATAGAACCCCAGATGATGCGAGATTCCAAATCGCGTGCGCAGTGCCGCGGTCAAAAGTCCAGGACGAGTCGTTGCTCCGATCAATGTGAACGCTTTGAGGTTGATGGTGACGACCTTCGCGTGCATTCCCGAATCGACGGTGAAATCGATGCGGTAATCCTCCATTGCGGGATAGATGAACTCTTCGACGGCCGCGGGCAACCGGTGAATCTCATCGATGAAGAGCACATCGCGGTCTTGCATGCGCGTGAGTGTTCCCACCAAGTCGCCTGCCTTCGTGAGAGCGGGACCGCTCGTCACTGAGGCGTGCGATCCAAGTTCAGAGGCGATCACGTGCGCGAGTGTCGTCTTGCCAAGTCCTGGCGGGCCGTACAACAAGACATGCTCCATCGAGCGGTTGCGCAGTCGCGCCGCCTCGAGTGCGATCCCAAGTCGTTCCTTCAGTTCGGACTGACCGACGTATTCGCTGAGTGTTCGCGGGCGAATCGAAGGCGCGACGACCTCTTCATCAGAGGGTTGTTCGGTCGCAGCAACGATTCGTTCTTTGGCCATCCTCAGAACTTCACAACTGGGACGGCACGATCCGCCTCGTCTGCTTTGAAGAAGTCGAAGGGCTTGAAGCCGAAGAGTCCGCCGATGAGGTTTGCAGGAAACTGCGCGAGTGTCGTGTTGAAGCCCCCGGCTGACCCGTTGTATCCACCACGCGAACTCGAGATTGCGTTTTCGAGATTCGAGAGTTCTCCTTGCAACTGCAAGAAATTCACATTCGCCTTCAAATCGGGATAGGCCTCAGCAATCGCCATCAATCGACCGAGTGCGCCACTGAGTTGATTCTCAGCCGCAGACTTTTCTGAGACGCTTCCAGCCTGCATGGCTGAGGCGCGCGCCTTGATGACCCCTTCGAGTGTGCCCTTCTCATGCGCTGCATAACCCTGCACCGTGCTCACAAGATTTGGAATCAAATCGTGGCGGCGCTTCAGTTGCACATCGATGCCGCTGAGCGCACTCTCCGTCGCGACGCGCAGTCGCTGGAGCCCGTTGTAGACCCCCACAATGAAAAACGCCGCGATGACGATGACGACCAGCACGATGAGGATCACAAGGCCGATGCTGCCGACTAATGCTCCGCCCATTCGAAATCTCCTCTGAGGCTTAGCGCCTCTGATATTCCTCTCGCGCATCCATCAGCGCGCGCTCAAACGCCGGCAGGTCGCGATAGTCGCGCAGGACTGCCTTCGAACCGGCGCAAGTCAAGCGCGACGCGCGCTCGTCCTGACCGATTCCGACAAAACCGTACCCGCCCAACCGCGCTGCGTCGACATCCCATCGACCATCGCCGACGTAAATCACAGGGATTTCGGGCAAATATTTTCCGCCGCGCGCTCGGTGAATCGCCCTCTTGATGATGTCGAGGCGTGCGAAGGCGTCATCGGCGCAGGCGAAAGCATGCTGCGCGATCGAGACTCCAACCCGCGCCAACTTGCACCGCGCCGATGCACCCCACCCACCCGTGGCGATGGCGAGGTGCCATCCCATCGATGAAAGTGAATCGAGCATCGCGCCCGCTCCCCCCACTTCACTCCACGCGCGGGTCGGCTCGATTGACTCGGCCGCGATGAGTTCAACAAATCGCGCGCGCACGTGGCGAAGGTCGCGCAGCGTCGGCGCGCGTCGACCATGGGTCACGATGAGTTCGCTCACGATGCCATTGTCAGTCGAGTGTTTGTACGCCCCCCAATCGGTCGAGAAACCTGTGAAGCCCAAGACCTCGGTGACTGCCTGCGCGTAACACGATTCATCGACTGCGTTGGTGTTCGCGAGCGTTCCATCGACATCGAAGATGACCAGACCGTGGATCGCGCCGCGCATGCTGCGTCAATTCCAATTCACGCCGCGCGGCCTCTCGCGACTCAGCTGTTGCTCGGCTCTCGCGATGAATCGCTCGGTTCGGTGCAAGTCGGTCCAGATGAGTTTGGCCCGTTCGTAGGCGTCGCTCTCGGACAAGATGCGATACCGCAACTCCTCATCTTTCACGAGTGCAAATGCGACAAGCTCGAGTGCCGCTTGATGCGAGAGTTCTTTGCGCTCGATCCACGCGAGCACCGCACGAGCACTCTGCATCCTTTGAAATCGCAGTCCCGACAAGAGCGCGCGCATCTCATCGCGCATCCGACGAAGTCCGGGTACGTCTGCGCCTGGGTTCTCGAGCGGTCGCAAGATCGCCTGCCGATAGAGGCGTTTGGAGTCAGGTTCATCGAGTCGCTCAATCGCCGCCCGGCAGAGCCCCTGAACCACGATGTCGAACCGTCCATCGGTGTGCACTTGGTGTTGCACGATGTGCCCAACGCAGACGACCTCGCGAAGCGGCGGATTGCGCGCCGTCGCCTTGGCCTGCGGAGTGATCGACGCGATCGCGATCGGTTGCACGGATGCGCAGGGCGATCCTGCAAGTGCACGGCGAATCATCTGTCGGTAGCGCGGCTCGAAGATATGCAGTGGCAACGCGGTGTGCGGCAGAAGCACGACTCCAGGAAGCGGCAGCAGCGCGACCGGATCTGCGAAGTTGATTGAGACGATCTCACCCATCGCGGTGGATGCTATTCCTATGCTCTTACCAAGGTGGTCTCTCTTGCCGAACATTCTTTTGCGATCTCGCTCGCACTCGCGGGGGCAGCAGTTCTGTGCACGTTCGTTGGGGTGCGGCTAGGTTCGATTCGGTGGCTCGTTGCAGCGCTCCAGCTCGTCGTCGCCATCGCGGTGACCCTCTGCTGCAGATGGATGGTCGTGACTCCGGCCGATCATGCGCGTGGCGTTGTCGAGCGCCTCGTCGCAGCCGCGGTCGCAGGCGATCCTGCCCTCGCGAAAGCCTGCTTCTCAGCAGACGCGTCGATCCACATGGGCTCAGCCGAACAGCCTGGCAGCGACCGCACGCGCATCGACCGCGCCTTCGACTCTTTTGCGACCCGCCACCGCATCGAGGCGAATGAGATTTCGTCGCTCACTGGCACATCGATCAGCGATGCGCAGGGACGGGTTGACCTCGCCTGTCGCACGACCACTGCCTCGAGTCTCGGCAGCGTTCCAACGCGCTGGCAGTTTGAAGTCACGCGCGAGAGCGACGGCGTGTGGCGCATCACGCGCATCACCTGGCGCGCGGTTGGAAATCAGAAACCTGAACTTTCGCTCTTGTGATCGCACACGATCACGGCGCGGCCGTCCGCGAGCGAGTTGCCTCACACCACGCTCTGCACACTCGCAAGGATGTCGTTGAGAAGTCGCTCGACCTCGGCGACACCGTTGGCGCGATCCATCACTCGCGGCACAACGCGGTGCGCGCAGACTGGTAGCACATTTTCAAGAATGTCTTCTGGAACCACGAAATCACGCTGCGCGCACCGGGCAGTCGCACGCGCTGAGTGCGCCAGTGCGAGTGCGCCACGCGGGCTCACTCCCAACTGCAGTTGCGGGTGATGGCGCGTCGCGTGAGCAATTGCGATGATGTAGTCAACAAGCGACTGATCGATGCGCACGCAGTCGACTTCGCGTTGCAGCGTGGCGACATCATCGCCGTCTATCACAGGAGCGAGCGCATGCAGCGCGGTGCGCGCGGGTTGCTGATGAATGATGCGCGACTCATCCGCTGCAGCGGGATAGCCCAATCCCGTGCGCATGAGAAATCGATCGAGTTGGTTTTCAGGCAACAGATAGGTGCCTTCAAACTCATGTGGATTCTGCGTCGCGATCACCATGAAGGGACTCGGCAGTGCGTGCACTTCACTCTCAGCGGTCACCGTTGCTTCAGCCATCGCCTCGAGCAACGCCGACTGCGTGCGCGGCGTCGCGCGATTGATCTCATCAGCGAGCACGATGTTGGCGAAGACCGGTCCGCGGCGAAAGGTCACGTGTCCGGTCTCACGATCAAACATCGCAACGCCCGTAATGTCAGATGGCAAAAGATCAGGGGTGCACTGAATACGCCCGAACGAACAGTGCAGACTGCGCGCGAGTGCCTGCGCGAGAATCGTCTTACCAACACCCGGCACATCTTCGATCAGCACATGTCCGCGCGCAAGCAAGCAGACAATGAGGCGGTCAATCGCCCGACTATTGCCCAGATAAACCGACGCGATGTTTGCCCTCAGCGCAGCAATCTTGTCCATGTGCGAGTGAGGATATGCTCGGACCATGCCTCTCACGCCCATGGCAGTCACCCACGAACTGAAGTGCATTCGATGCGCCTATGTTCTGCGAGGACTTCCAGTGACTGGCGCGTGTCCCGAATGCGGAAGACTCGTGATGCTGACGCTCGTCGAGACGCTCGATCTGCCCTCACAAACGCTCGCGCAACCTCGCCACGCAAAGCGACTCGCACGTGGATTACTCACAATCGGCGCAGGCATCCTGCTGTGGACCGTCGGCACGACTGCGCCCCCAGCGGGGCGAGAACTGGTCGAATATTTCAGCGGACGACCCCCCGCCGATTCGCTCGCCAGTTACCTCGGTGTCTCGCTCTCACTCATCGGAATCGTGCTTCTCTCGATCGGGTCGGTGCAACTCAGCCGGCGCGACGACCGAGTGTTGCTCGCCGAGACTCGCAATGCCGGACGGTGGCTCACTGCGGGCGTTGGAATCTGGGCTGTCGGCGCGGCCATGGCAGTGATCGCGGCCATCGTCGGCCTTGACCGATTCGTGCGCATTTCAGCCGACGGAATCACGTATTCGAGCCTCGCGGTACAACTGCTCGGAGCATCGATCGCAGCCCAGGGGCTTCGCACCTACGTGACAGTGCTCGGTCGCCGGTGTCGCCGTTTTCGCCACGCGGGTTCAGCTCGACAGTCGATCGAAGCAATGTTGATCGCCGGAGCAATTGCACTCGTCGCATCGCTCGGCGCGAGCGTCCTTCCACAACCTTTCTACGCCGATCTTGCCCTCTTTCTCGCCGTCATTGGATTCCTCAGCGGAGGACTCCTCTTGATGGGGGCGGTCTACCTGCTTGTGAACTTTGGATGGATCCGCAGCATTCTCGAGTCACCTCCGCCGACACTCGAGAGTGTCGTACATGTTATCGGACTCGAATCCACCGCTGAGTCGCCGAACTAGTACCCCTGCCTCTTTGGCATAGTTGACCTTCGCAAGGGCAAGAAGGGGCAAACCGCTCGAAATGGACGGGTGAGTTCGTGGCACACGCTTTGCTCTAGCCACCCGCTCGTTTCGTCAAAAGAGCGCAGATCTGAACCCCAACGCTGGAGAACACCATGGCCGTCAAGGACCTCACATTCGATACACAAGCACGCAAGCAACTACTCGCCGGCGTTGAAAAACTCGCCAACGCCGTCAAGAGCACGCTGGGCCCTCGCGGTCGCAACGCTGTGCTCGACAAGAGCTGGGGCGGTCCATCAGTCACCAAAGATGGCGTCACCGTCGCCGAAGAGATCGAACTTCGCAACAAGATTGAAAACATGGGAGCCAAACTCGTGAAAGAGGCGGCATCCAAGACATCAGATGATGCTGGCGATGGCACCACCACCGCGACCGTGCTCGCCGAAGCACTCTTTCGCAGCGGACTCAAGTACATCGCTGCCGGCGCCGACGCCAACGCTCTCGTGCGTGGCATGCGCAAGGCCGTGACCTCAGTCACCGCAACGATCAGCAACATGGCCAAGCCAGTTGCGAACGTTCCAGGTGGAATCGAAAGCGTCGCAACGATCAGCGCGAACAACGACAGCGAAGTCGGCGCGATCATGGCAGAAGCGTTCGAGAAGGTTGGTAAGGATGGCGTCATCACCGTCGAAGAGGGCAAGGGTCGCGAGACGATCGTCGACGTCGTCGAAGGCATGCGATTCGATCGCGGATACCTCAGCGCGAACTTTGTCACCGATACCGAAGCGATGGAAGTTGAATTCGAAAAGGCACTCGTGCTGATTCACGAAGATAAGATCGACTCAGTCACCAAGTTGGTTCCATTCCTCGAGAAGGTCATGGAATCAAAGAAGCCACTCATCATCATCGCCGAAGATGTCACAGGCGAAGCACTCAGCACACTCGTCATCAACAAGATGCGCGGCGTGCTCAATGTCTGCGCAGTGAAGGCTCCTGGATACGGCGATCGACGCAAGGCGATGCTCGAAGATCTCGCGATCCTCACCGGCGCCACTGCGATCATGAAAGACCTCGGCATCGAACTCGACAAGGTTGCGATCTCGCAGCTCGGTCAAGCGAAGAAGATCACCGTCGACAGCGACAACACGACGATCGTCGAAGGCGCGGGCAGCACCAAGAGCATTCAAGGTCGTTGCACGCAGATTCGCAGCGAGATCGAGCGCACCGACTCAGACTACGACCGAGAGAAGTTGCAGGAGCGCCTCGCGAAACTCGCTGGCGGCATTGCACAGATCAAGGTCGGCGCAAGCAGCGAAACCGAACTCAAAGAGAAGAAGAGCCGCGTTGAAGATGCACTGCACGCAACACGTGCAGCCGTTGCTGAAGGCGTCGTCGCTGGCGGCGGACTCTCATTCATCCGCGCGATTCCATCCCTCAAGAAGGTGCGCGCTGAGTGCATCGGCGATGAAGTCTTCGGCGTCGACACCGTCGCTGAAGCGCTTGTCGTTCCACTGCGCACCATCGCTGAGAATTCAGGCGAACGCGGCAGCGTCGTTGTGGCCAAGGTCTCCGAGATGAAGGGCAGCGAGGGCTTCAATGCACTCACTCGCACCTACGGCGATCTCTTCAAGCAAGGCGTCATCACTCCAGCCAAGGTCGATCGATCGGCTCTGCAGAATGCTGCAAGCGTCGCAGGACTCTTGCTCGTCACCGATTCAACCATCACCGAATCACCAAAGCCAAAGGATGAACCCAAGGGCGGCCACGGTCATGACCACGGTGGCGGCATGGGCGGCATGGGTGGCATGGGCGGCATGGGCGGCATGGGCAGCATGGGCGGCATGGGCGGCATGCCTCCGATGGGCGCCACGGGCGGCATGGGAATGGGTGCCGGCATCGGCGGCATCGGCGGCATCAGCGGCATCAGCGGCATCGGCGGCATCGGCGGCATGGGAGGCATGTGCGGCATGGGTGGCATGGGTGGCATGGGTGGCATGGGCGGTATGGGCGGTATGGGTGGCATGGACTTCTGATACCACTCAGTAATCATCACACAAACT
>CAMBOV010000009.1 GCA_945869475.1 Singulisphaera sp. GP187
CGAAAGAGCTACGAGTCCTGGCGAACTGCGCAGGCTGCCCGCGATCTCTCGTCACCCACGACCTCATCGACTGAGGCGATCTCAATGAAGGATTTCAGACCCACCAGCGACGGGATGCGTCAGGTGGTGGTGGCGCCGGCACCAACACAACCCTGAGCGCGCCTTGCGAGTTCGAATGGCGCTCACAGCGGCGATCGCTCAGGTTCACCAGCAGCACGTGGATAGCGCTTGGGCGTCTTGCCACTCTTCTCGACAACGACGAGTGTTCCCGTGGGTGTGCGCGTTTGGTCGATGACGATGCCGCGCAACTCGCCAAGCGCGTGCGCCGACGCCGCAACCTCTCCTGCCGCTTGTTCGCCTTTGATCGCGACGAAGAGTCCTCCAGTGCGCACCATCGGCAGACAGAGCTCGAGCAAGATCGGCAAGCGCGCCACGGCACGGCTCACCACAACGTCGATGCATTCGCGAAGGTCTTTCGCTCCGAGTGCTTCGGCGCGAACCTGTCGTACTCGCACGTTGGTGCATCCAAGCGCTGCCGCACACTCTTCGAGAAAGCGAGCCTTTTTGCCGACCGATTCGACCAGGGTGAACTCGACCTCGGGCAGCACGACTGCGAGCACGAGTCCAGGCATTCCCCCGCCGCTTCCAACATCAACAACCGTTGCTGCTTCTTTCTGTTGCAAGATCGGCAGCAACGTGAGCGAATCGAAGATGTGCCGCATCCACGCACTCTGTCGGTCGCGCACGCCCGTGAGATTCATTTTCTCGTTCGCCGCGTAGAGCAAGGTCAGATACTGATCGAGTTTCTCGAGCTCACCGCCGTCAAGCTCGATGCCGTATGCGCTCATCGCCTCACTGAATTCTGCGGGTTGGTCTGTCATCGTCATCCTCTGCGTGCGCTTCCGCCCATCACTCCACTCACACGCGCGTCGCGCGCTGCGATCGAGAAGAGTAGACCCATTGCGATCCATGAGGCGACGATGCTCGAACCACCGAACGAGACGAATGGAAGGGTGAGTCCGGTGATGGGCAAGATGCCCATCGTCATGCCGATGTTGACGAACGATTGAAAGCCCAGCATCGCGCCGATGCCAGAGCCCGCGAGTTTGCCAAATGGATTCTTCGTCAGCACCGCAATTGCGAGCGCCCCCGCTGCGACGGCGAGTTCGAGCACGATCACGGCCAACCCGCCGACGAATCCCCAGCGACAGGCGACGACCGCGAAGATCATGTCGTTGTGCTCCTCTGGAAGGCGATTGAATCGCACGAGACTGCCCGCAGTTTCCTTGCCATTGCCGAAAAACTCACCTGAGCCGACAAGTGTGCGCGCGCGGGCGCCTTGGAATCCAATGCCACGGTCGTAACGCGTGTCCCCAGTCAACTGCGCGATGAGCGAGTCGATGCGGTCCCGTTGATGGGGCTTGAGAATTGGATACGACGCTGGCGCCAAGAGCGCCGCGCTCAGCACCACGATTCCAAGATGCATTCGCCGCGCGCCCTGCGCGAGCAGCATCGCGAGCAACGTCGGAAAGAAGAGCAGCGCAGTGCCAAGATCGGGCTGCATCAAGATGAGCAGCACAGGCACGGCCGTGAGCACGATGGGCAAGAGCAGTCCGGTGCGACTTTTCAGATCTGCGGCTCGGCGAAGCCACCAACTTCCCGCGAGAATCCACGCGACTTTCGCGAACTCCGCGGGTTGGATATCGATGGGGCCAAGATCGATCCAACACCGACTTCCTTTGCGTGCGCGCACGATCGCCTCAGGAACTCCAGGCGCGATGAGCATCACAAGTGACGCGAGCGTCACGATAAAGACAACGGGACTCCACCTCTCGATCAGCGCAGGCAGTGGCACGACCATCAACGCCGCGGCGATCACCCCCACCGCTGCATATGCCGCTTGTCGCAGCGCGAAATTCGGTTCGGTCGTTGCGATCGCTGAGATTCCAAGTAGTGTCAAGAGAGCCGCAGCGATGACCGGAATCCACCCGAGGTTCCACCACGTGATGCCCAGCAACTGCGAGATCACTGGACGGTTTGGCGCCGATTGCACAGCTCGCGCCGGTGCGCGCATGAATCCGCTCACTTCAGATAGCCCTCAGTGACAAGCGCGCGGATCACAGCACCCATCACGGGTCCCGCCGTGTGCCCGCCGCCGCCGCCATGTTCAACGAGCACAGTGATTGCATAGCGCGGAGTCCTTTCGCCCGCGCGTGCGACAAGCGCTGCACACCAGGCATGATCTGCATCCGTGATCGGGAGCTCGGCGACACCATCTTGATCGCGGTCAATTTTCAGTGGAGGCGCCTGAGCTGTTCCAGTCTTCGCCCAAATGGCAACTCCTGGCGCGTCGATCGCTGGATCATACGACCCATCGCTGTTCTGCTTCATGTGATTCCCCGTGCCGTAGCTCTTGCTGACAACGTCATGAAGTCCATCGAGCACACGCGCGACTGCAGTCGGGGCGAATGGATACTCGGTCGTGGTGCTTTCCCCTCCAAGAAGAAACGACGCGGGACGCACCGACCCTCCGCGCGCAATCATCGCGTAGGCGCTTGCGAGTTCGAGTGGAGTGACAGTGATTGGTCCCTGACCGATGCCCAAAGAGACCGCCGAAAACTGATCATGGCGGGCGTCGACGAGTGCCGCCGCTTCCTCTGACGGGATCGTGCCGCCCATCGTTCCAAGACCAAACTTGCGGTACCAGGCGCAGAGTCGCGCAGCGCCGAGGCGATTGGCGAGCGTGTAGAAGTAGATGTTGCACGAGTGAGCGATCGCCTGTTCGATTCCGAGTGGTCCACCAGTCATCTTCGTATGCGTCGACACCTTGTTGTGGTCGCGGTAGATCCAGCAGCGCGCGATATCGATTCGATCCTTGAAGAAGTGGCCGTTGCACTCGATGCGCTCATCCTCGGCCGCCACTCCCTCAGCGAGTGCCGCGAGGTAGACAAGAGGTTTCACCAGCGAACCTGGCGGATAGGCCGCCTCGAGCGCGCGGTTGATACTTGCGCTCTCGCTGCCGATGGGTGCGCGTCCCGTGTGTTTGCGCGAAGTGGGCAGCGGAGTCGAGGCAGCTGCGAGCACCTCTCCCGTTGCAACATCCACGATCACCGCCGCTGCGGGAAGTGGTTCGTTCTCGTCAAGTGACTTGCTGTGTGACTGCCACCGTTGCACGCAGGTCAATCCACTGCGCGGATCGAGCGCCGCTTGCACGCGCACTTGCAACTGCGCATCGATCGAGAGGGTCACATCGTTTCCCGGCACGGGTTCAATGCGCTCTTCGGTTGCTGAATCGAGTCGCCGCGTCGACTGACCGCGCGATCCGCGCAGACGATCTTCGAATCGCCGTTCAAATCCGCGTGCGCCGACGGTGTCACGACCGGCGCGATAGCCGCCGAGATCGATTTCTGTTCGTTCATCCTCGCCGATGCGCTCAAATGGACGGCGCTCGAGATCACCCGTCCACGTCTCGTCGCGGGTTGATCCCACGAGTTGATCGAGCGGTGCCTCAAGGGTGAGAACAAGCGGAACTGCACTGCGAAGTGCACGAGGAAGATTGGCGCACGCGAACTCAACTTCGACGTCATCCCATGGTTGCTGCCGACGAGACGCATCGATGACTGCGACCGCTGCCGGAAAGAGATCAGAGAGTTTGCGCAATTCGGCCGCGACGTCGTTCGATAGATCTTGAAAGACCATGTGCATCTCGCGCATCTCGCTGATCTCTTGGGGCTCCACTAGGGGGTCTTGCCCCGCTGCCAGCCGCTTCTCTTTCTGACGGCGAAAGACGGCGGCCGACTGCGCATCGACCCGCGTCGCAATCGCATCGAGTCGTGTGCGCAGTTCGTCGAGCGAGACTCCCGCGCGCTCGGCGAGAATCGAAATGAGGTCGCGCTGCTTCGCGACCCACGGTGGCAACTCATTGGCAATGAGCACGTCGCGCTGCTTCTGCGAAAGTTGGCGCCACGTCTTGCTCGCCCCTTTCTTGGCACTCATCGTCGCGTGGTCTCTCGCCCACGTGCCCTTGGCGAGTGGATAGCTCACCGCCGCGTCGTAACTCGCGACGTCTTGAGCGAGAACCCGTCCCTTTCGATCGAGAAGTTTGCCCCGCCAGGTCGCCAAGAACGATTCGACGTCGAGCCGTTCCTCAGCCGCGCGCGCGAGCGATTCCCCCTGCACCACCGTCAGAATGAAGAGGCGCACGAAGAGCACGCACGAGGCTGCCACGATGAGCACAAACAAAATCTTGAAACGACTGCGTAGGTCTCTCTGCGCGCTCTTGCGAGCCATGTAGTCCTCCTTGACTGGCGAAAGTGTAACCATCGAATCGGCGAGTTCGTTACTATCTCTCCCCTTATGGAATGCGGCATTGTTGGACTCCCAAACGTCGGAAAAAGCACGCTCTTTAACGCCCTCACGGCGGCTGGGGCAGCGGCTGCGAACTATCCCTTTTGCACGATTGAGCCCAACGTCGGCATCGTGCCCGTGCCCGACGATCGACTCGCGCACATCAACGAGTTCATCAAGGCGCAGAAGCTCATCCCTGCGGCGCTGCGACTCGTCGACATCGCCGGACTCGTCAAGGGTGCGAGCGAAGGTGCTGGACTCGGCAATAAGTTTCTCTCGCACATTCGCGAGGTCGATGCACTCTTGCACGTGGTTCGGTGCTTCGAAGACTCCGACGTGATGCACGTCGACGGTACGGTCGATCCGCTGCGCGACATCGGCACGATCGAGACTGAGCTCATGCTCGCCGACTTGCAGATCGTCGAGACGTTGCTCGACAAGACGCGTCGCACCACCAAACTCGGCGACAAAGAAGCGGCGGCGCGACTCGCCGTGCTCGAGCGCTGCTCGGTGGCGCTCAACGAATCACGACCGGTGCGCTCGATCGCTCCCACCCCAGAAGAGGCGGTGATTCTGCAACAACTCGGGATGATCTCTGCCAAGCGCATCCTCTTTGTGGCGAATGTCGATGAGTCCGACCCGCTAGGCAAGGGACCCCTCGTGCAAGTCGTTCGCGACTACTGCGCCAAGAATGGCGGAGTGGTCACCGTCGTCTGCGCGAAGATCGAGAGCGAACTCGCTGAGATGACCAAAGAAGATCAGACTGAAATGCTTGCATCACTTGGGATGACCGAACCTGCGCTCGCCTGCGTTGCGCGCGCCACCTACGAGCTGCTTGGACTGCAGTCGTACTTCACTGCGGGCGAAAAAGAGATTCGCGCGTGGACGATTCACAAGGGATTCACCGCACCACAAGCTGCGGGCGTCATCCACACCGATTTCGAGAAGGGATTCATCCGCGCCGAGGTCTACGCGGTCAAAGATCTCTTTGACCTCAAGAGTGAGAAGGCGATCCGCGAAGCTGGTCGCATTCGTAGTGAAGGCAAGGCGTACATCATGAAGGATGGCGACGTCGTGCACTTTCTGTTCAACGTGTGACGCGTCAGAGGCGACGTCGCGCGTCACGCAATCGTCCACCCCTCTTCTCCGGTGTAAATGTGCTCTCTTGCGAGCACACTCTCACCGGAGCGAGCCGCTCACCCCAACGCCTGCGCCCCCTTCGCCTCAACCGCCGCCGCGAGTCGCTGCATGTACTCATTCGCTGAAATCTCAACGGCGCCCAGCGAGAGCATGTGCGGGTTGGCGTACTGACAATCCAAGAGTTGAAACCCTCGCGCGCGCAGGCGATTCACAAGCGTGATGAGGCACACCTTGCTCGCATCGCGCCCGCCCTCGAGCGGACGACTAAACATGCTCTCTCCAAAGAACGCGCCGCCAATGGCAACGCCGTAGAGGCCTCCAACGAGCGCATCGCCGAGCCACGCTTCAACACTGTGCGCGTGACCCCGCTCGTGCAGCAGCGTGTAGAGCTTCGCGAGGTCGCTTGAAATCCACGTGCGATTTTCATCGGTGCGATCCTGCGCGCACGCCGCGATCACCCGGGCAAATGCCGTGTTGAACTCGATCTTGAACTTGCCGCTTCGATAGACCCGATTGAGAGACTTCGAGACCTTGAGCGCACCGATCTCAAGAGGCACGATGCACCGCGGATCGCTCGAAAAGAACTCAATCTCGCCAGATTCGGGGTCAGCCATCGGAAAGGCGCCATCCCGGTAGGCATTGAGCACGATTTCGACGGGATCCTGCGAACTCATGCGAAAACCCCTCGTAGAAATCTCGGTGCGGCAGCGGTCGCCCTGAGAGTGGCACTCGTGCCCTTGCGAAATGCGACTTTCTGGGTAACTTCTCCGCTCCTCAATGAAGGGCCGTCGGTGACGGATGCATCCAAGAATCTCTTGGATACAGCGGCGCCGCAAGGGGTGTCTTGGCGCGGCCAAGGGACACTCCAGCCTCGAGGAAGCCGCGGCAAGGGTCCCAGCGATGGACGCCCGACCCCGCGTCGAGCGTTTCCGTCGTCGGATGAATCCGGCGCGGTGCCTACCGAGGACGCACGGTGGCTCCGACTCGCAGTGCGCCCCATCTCACGACACGAGATGCACGATCTGAACTCAGCATGTATCTCATGTCTCGCGCGAGTCAACTGGCCCATGGTGTAACGGTAGCACAGGAGATTTTGGTTCTCTTAGTCCTTGTTCAAATCAAGGTGGGCTAATTCGACTCACTCGCACCTATGAAGACAACGCCACCAACTTCGCAGTCGATCACCGCGGTCATTCTTGCCGCCGGCAAGGGCACGCGCATGAACAGCGACCTGCCAAAGGTGATGCACGCCGCGCTGGGCAAACCACTCGTTGAATGGGTCGTCGATGCGGCGATCGATGCGGGCGCGACGCGCATCGTGCTAGTTGTTGGACACCAAGCAGAAACCGTGCGCGCGCACTTCGC
Organism: Singulisphaera sp. GP187; assembly: GCA_945869475.1. Lineage (GTDB taxonomy): Bacteria > Planctomycetota > Phycisphaerae > Phycisphaerales > SM1A02 > F1-60-MAGs104. The sequence goes on from CAMBOV010000009.1 coordinate 6,853, forward strand.
CAACTACACACGCGCTGGTCGCGCAGCGCACATCGAGTTCGTCACGCAGAATCCGCAACTCGGAACAGGTCACGCAGTCGATCAAGCGCGTCCGCTGCTCAAAGATGATGCGAGTGATCGCCCAGTGCTCGTCTTGTGCGGAGATGGTCCGCTCATCACGCCCGCAACCATCGCCGCGATTCTCGCAACGCACACTGCGGCCGACGCTGCCGCCACGCTCGCGACGAGTGTGATCCCAGACGCCGAGGGCTACGGGCGCATTTCGCGCGATGAATCAGGCACATTTCAAGCGATCGTCGAGCAGAAGGATTGCACCCCCGCGCAGCGCGAGATTCGCGAGATCAACCCCTCCTACTACTGCTTTGCAACGGGCGCGCTGCTCGAGACACTCGGGCAAGTCGACAATCGAAACGCAAACGGCGAGTACTACATCACCGACGTCTTTGGCATTCTCACCCGCGCGGGTCGCACCGTGCAAGTCGTGGATGCTGTTCCGCCTCAAGAAGTTCTTTCTGTCAACACACCGGCGCAACTCGCCGAGGTCTCAGCAATTCTGCACACTCGGACATCTTGCCGAACAACGACCCATACGCGGGCGTGTTCGACTCAACCCACGGAGGCACGACCATGAGCGCGAGCGACCGGGAACAACTCAAGATTTTTGCCGGATCGACTGGTCGCGTCCTTGCGCAGTCGATGTGTGAACACCTCGAACTTCCTCTTGGCAAGGCGCAGACCACGGTCTTTCCAGATGGAGAGCTGATCGTCAAGCTTGACGAAGATGTTCGCGGACGCGACTGCTACATCGTGCAATCGACGAGCGATCCGGTGAACAACACGATCATGGAACTCTTGGTCTTCATCGACTGTTTGCGGCGCGCGAGTGCTCGGCGCATTACGGCGGTGATCCCCTACTTCGGCTACGCGCGACAAGATCGTAAAGACGAGGGACGCGTGCCGATCACGGCGAAGCTCGTCGCGAACTTGATCACCACCGCAGGTGCGCAGCGCGTGCTCTGCATGGACCTTCACGCCCCACAAATTCAAGGGTTTTTCGACATTCCAGTCGACCACTTGAGTGCGGCTCCGGTCATCAGCGAACACTTTCGTCGTATTCGCGGCGACCTGGGCGAACTCACGATTGTCTCGCCCGACGTTGGCAATGTGAAAGTCGCCAACATGTACGCCAACTTGCTTGGCGCTGACTTGGCCATCATCGACAAGCGTCGTCACTCTGGATCGAAGGTCTCCGTGAAGAACCTCATCGGCTCAGTTGAGGGAACGACGGTGCTGATGTTCGACGACATGATTTCAACCGCAGGCACCGTCTGCGAAGCGGCGCGTGTCGTCATGGAACAAGGCGCGAAGGCCGTGCACGTCGCGTGCACACACGGACTCTTTGTTGGGATGGCCTGCGAGCGGTTGCTCGACGGTCCCATCACGAGCGTCGTCGCAACAGACACGATTCCGTCGGGACTCCGACACAAATCCATTGAATCAAAGCTGACAACGTTGTCAGTGGCTCCGCTCTTGGGCGAAGCTGTGCATCGCATTCACCACGATCAGTCGATTTCGGCGCTTTTCACACATGGCGCCGCGATCAAGCGTTAGTTCTCGTGTGCATAGAGGAGATTTCTTATGAGTCATGAAGTACCTGTTCTTGAAGCCCAGCCCCGTGAGCGACTGGGATCGCGTTACACCAAACGATTGCGCGCCACGGGACAAATGCCCGCTGTGATTTATGGTCACGGTGGCGCCGTCGTCTCGGTGGCCGTCGATGAGAAGCTGATTCTCTCAGCACTGCGCCGCGGGTTGCACGTCTTCGAAGTGAAGACCGCTGGAAAAAGCGAAACCTGCCTCGTCAAAGAGTTGCAGTTCGGCTGGCTCGGCGACAACGTCATCCACGTCGACTTCTCGCGCGTGAATCTCGATGAAGTGGTGACCGTCTCGGTCGCACTCAACTTCATCGGTACGCCAGAATCTGCCAAGCGTCCTGGATCGGTCTTGACCCACGACATCTCAGAGTTGCAAGTGCGCTGCAAAGTGCGCGACATTCCTGAGTCGATCCGCATCGACCTCACGCACATGCCAGGTGACATTCTCACCGTCGCTGAATTGAAGCTTGCCCCCGGTGTCACAGCCGTCAGCAATCCGCACGCTGCGCTCGCGCGCGTCGTTGTGGTGGTCGAAGAAGCTGCGGGCGAAGCCGTTGCTGGTGCCGTCGTCGCTGCACCCGAAGTGCTCACTGCCAAGAAGGAAGAAGGCGCGGTTGCACCTGCAGGCGACGCCAAGAAGGCAGAGAAGAAGAAGTAAGCGCACGCAAAGTGATTCTTTCAAAGGAGATTCATGTGAAGTTGATCGTTGGTCTCGGCAATCCAGGTCTCGAATATGCGCGCACCCGACACAACGTCGGGTTCGAAGCAATCGACCGTTTGGCCCGTCGGCACGTGCAATCCGCTGGAAGTTCTCCAGCGGGATGCGCGCGCGCGCGGTTCAACGGACTGACACTGGAAGCTGAGATCGGCGAGCAACGTGTCTTACTGCTCAAGCCCACAACATTCATGAATCGATCTGGACGGTCGGTGGCAGAAGCCATCGGCTTTTTCAAGATCGACGTGGCGAGCGATCTGCTCGTCATCGCGGATGACATCGACCTGCCCTGCGGGTCGCTGCGTGTGCGAGGTGAAGGCGGCGCAGGTGGACACAATGGCCTCAGTGACATTTTGTCAGCGCTGGGAACTCCCCAGTGGAGCCGTTGTCGCATCGGAATCGACAAGCCTGGGATTGTTCCCCAAGCTGACTATGTGCTGGGACGGTTCACCGCCGAACAAGCGCAATCCGTCGAAGAAGGAATCGATCAAGCGTGCAAGGCCGTGTACGTGTGGTGTCGCGAAGGACTCGCGGCAGCCATGAACCAATTCAACAAGAAGGTGGTCGCCACGACTGGCGAATCACCACGCAATTTAAACTGACTGTTCAACCGTTTCTACAAGGAGTTTCAAATGTCAACCGTGACCGCATCAACAACCGTTCGCCAATATGAAGGCATGTTTCTCTTCCCGCAATCCGTCACCTCTGATCTCGCTGCGGCGTCCGATCACGTGCGCGACGCAATCACCCGCCACGGCGGAGAGATTGTCAGCCTCGTGAAGTGGGACGAGCGACGACTCGCCTTCGACATCGGCGGCAACAAGCGCGGGGTCTATTTCTTGGCGTACTTCAACGCACCGACCTCGGCCATCGCCTCGATCGAGCGCGATTGCAATCTCTCCGAGCGCATGTTGCGCGCACTTCTCGTGCGTGCCGACCATCTCTCGCTCGAGCAAATGCAAGACGCCGAAGGTCAGGCGCGCCTCGTGATGGAAGCCAAGCTTCGCCGCCAGACTGCAGAGAATGCAGAGGGTGAAGGCGAGATGGCACCTCCGCACCACGCGGAGTAAGTTTCAATCGCCACTGGATCCCACAACCCCGCCCCACCCTTCACGGGTTGGCGCGGGGTTTTTCATTGGATCGCTAGGCTCCAAGAAATAGTTCTCTCTTTGGATCGATCGCACAGCGACCCGCTAGGATCGGACGCAGGAGACCACAACTATGGCCAGTTACAACAAAGTATTCCTGATGGGCAACCTCACGCGCGACATCGAGCTCAAGCACATCGCTGGCAACCAAGCGGTTGCCGAGATCGGGCTGGCAGTCAATCGACGCTACCGCACCAAAGAAGGTGAGGATCGTGAAGAGACGACATTCGTCGACTGCGAGGCGTGGGGACGCACAGCCGAAGTGATGAAGCAATATCTCACGAAGGGTCGCCCAGTATTCATCGAAGGTCGCCTCAAGCTTGATCAATGGACCGACAAGGACGGACAGAAGCGCTCGAAGATGCGCGTCGTCGTCGAGAACTTTCAGTTCATCGGCGGTCCAGGTGGCGGCGAAGGCGCGCCGACTCGCGGTCCAGGTGGATCGCAACACGAGTCCGCTGGATACTCGTCTGGATCATCGTCTGGATCATCGGGTGGATCCTCATCTGGATCATCGGGTGGCCAGTCACACGACGGCGGCGGATCACAGGGCACTGACTCGCACGTTCCAACCAGCGACGAAGACATTCCGTTCTGAGTGACCGAAACTCTGCGTCGACGGTGGGATCGCGCCCTCGTGCGGGCACTTTCTCACCGTCGAGGCGGTGTTCGTGTGCGCGCGATTGCTAGCCTTCGCACATGAACACCAAGCCCCTGCATCTCGAGAGCCGCTGCATTCACGGCGGACAGCGCCCCGATCCGACGACCGGCGCAGTGATGCCGCCGATCTACACCTCGTCGACCTTCATCCAAGAGTCGCCTGGCGTGCACAAGGGCTTTGAGTATTCGCGCAGTCACAATGTCACGCGCTTCGCATTCGAACGATGCATCGCGAATCTTGAGTCGTCGGGGCTCACCGAAGAGAACGATCGCACGCAAGGCGGATTCGGCTTCGCGAGCGGACTCGCAGCGACGGCAACCTGCCTCGAACTTCTCGATGCGGGATCGACGATCCTCTGCATGGACGATCTCTATGGTGGAACCAATCGCCTGCTGCAACGGGTGCGCGCCCGCACACAAGGATTGAAAGTTGTCTTCGTTGACATGAGCGATGCGGCCGCACTTGCGCGCGTCGCCAACGAGTGCAATCCGCGAATGATTTGGGCAGAAACGCCGACGAATCCAACACTGAAGGTTGTTGACATCGACGCGGTCGCGCGCGTCGGTCGCGCCGTGGGCGCAATCACCGTCGTTGACAACACGTTTGCGTCGCCGATCTTGCAGCGTCCGCTTGAGCGCGACATCGACATCGTGATGCACTCGACCACGAAATACCTCGGCGGTCACAGCGACGTCGTTGGTGGATGCCTCGTGACTTCGCGCATCGAACTCGCCGAGAAATTGCGCTTCATGCAGAACGCCATTGGAAGCGTGATGGGTCCGTTCGATGCCTATCTCACTCTTCGCGGGGCGAAGACTCTCGGAATCCGCATGCGACGACACTGCGAATCGGCGATGCGCATCGCGAAGTGGCTCGAAGCACAACCGAGCGTCGAGCGTGTCGTCTATCCAGGACTCGCCTCCCATCCGCAACACGCGCTCGCGACGCGACAGATGCACCTCAATGGTGCGCCCGCCTACGGAGGAATGATCACGATCTTCTTGCGCGGCGGTCTCAAAGAGAGTCGGCGCTTTCTCGAGAACGTGCACATCTTCGCGCTTGCTGAGAGTCTCGGCGGCGTCGAGAGTCTCATCGAACATCCTGCCATCATGACGCACGCGAGCGTTCCCGAAGCGCAACGCGCTTCGCTGGGCATAAGCGACTCACTCGTGCGACTCTCGGTTGGAATTGAGGATGCCGACGATCTCATCGCCGACCTTGCGCACGCGCTGGCTCAGTGACTTTGGCGCGTCAGATGTGCCCGTAAGGTGAGGAGTGACGCGAGAGCAAAGTGACGTGAGAGCAAAGTGACGTGAGAGCAAGGTGACGCGAGAGCAAGGTGACGCGAGAGCAAGGTCACGTGAGAGCACGGTCACGTGAGAGCTCACCGCCCCTTCTCATCGACCCAACGATCGCCCTTCCAACGATCGCGCCCCGCCTCGAGACCAAAGATCTCGCGGGGCGATCCAATTGGAGCATCAACCACGGGTTCGTCACCTCCCAGCGCGAGCGCGACGGCCCAGCGCTCGCTTCGAGGGTGAAGCAACGCCTGCTCGACCCGCAAGAGTGCGTCGACGGTCGCAGCAGAAAGTGGAGTGCCATCCCCTCGCAGATGAATGGCCGCGAGCTTGTCGAATTCTTCGCTCGTGCCCGGAACCCCGGCCATCACGCTCTCGAAGAGCGCGCGCACCTGCGGCGACTTCAGCCGATCGGTCGCGCGCCGTCCAAATCCGCGCCGATATTGCACGATCGCTTCGATGACGGCGCCGCGCACCGCCGAACCGACTGCGTTCGCAGGTGGTGGCGCGTCGTCGGGCACGACGTGATCGCTGAACCGCGCTGCGACAGCACGCCACCGCGCGTCGGCGCCTTCCTCGTGGGTGACCGGATCGCCGGCAGCACTCTGCGGTTCGAGTGAGGCAAGTGCCAGCGCGGCGGATGCACCGAATTGACCTGAGTCAATTCCTCCAGCGAGCGCGAAGAGTTGGCGCGCGAGCACCAGCGATCCTGCCGAGTCACTTGCATCGGCGACCTCTTCGCCGAGCAGAAAGTACGCCTGCGCGTCAGTGGGCGAGAGTGCTTCGAGTCGCGCCGACCACTGCGAAACGGTCGCGGGTTCTGCGGGAGCGTTCCACTGCACGACGTGCGGATTCATCGTCGTCTGCACCTTCGCCCGACGCACTGACGGCACCGCGAGGCGAAGCGCATCGAGCGCAAGCGATCCCCGCGCGTTTGCGATCGCCTGACCGAGCGCCGACACCGCGCGCGATCGCTCGAACGATGCCTGCTGCACGATCTCATCAAGAACGGATTCTTCTGCAGGACGCCGCACCCGCAGTGCGGCCGCCTCTTCATGCAGCAGCGCGGTTCCATCGAGCACGAATTCCTGCACAGCGCTCGCGTGCGCGCGTGCACCCCGGCGAGTCGGTGCTGCAACGGCCTTCACGATGACGCGAAGCACCTCACTCGGATCACTCGCAGTCGTTGTCACTCCGAACTGTGCTGCGCAGGTGCGCAGCGTCGCGGCGAGGTCGCCAGTGGCGCGGTCGATTTGCGATTGGCGCGATCCCCCGCAGTGCAAGATGCGATCGATGATTGCCGCGCGTGCAACCGCGGCCCCTTCAACGCCGTCGGGATCAACGCCACTGAAGGCGCGAATCATGCCAGAGAGCGCCGGATCATTTGCAATCTCAGTGAACCGCTCTTCAATGGCCTCGAGCACATCGCGCGAGTTGCCACCCCGATCGACGAGAATCCCCTGCGCGATTGTGCGCGTCGTGCGATTGGGTCCCTTGAGAGCTTCGTGCACCAACGTGCGCGCGTCGCGGGGTCCTGGCGATTCGGCGCGCGCGCGAAAGGTGCGCAGTCGCGATGCACGGCCCTCGGTGACACCCTGCGACTTCTGCAATCCCTTCTCGAGCTCTCCATCACTCTGCGGTGAAGGTGTGAACTCGATCGATGGATGCGAAGCGACGGTGACCGACGAATCGCTCGGAAGTGTGTCCAGAAGCAGCGACGCACTCTCATCACTGCCGCTGAGCAATTTCCGCGCCGCAAGATCGAGCGCCCACAACCGCTCGAGCACGATGATCTCGCGCAGCGACGACGCAAGTGGATCCTTTTGCTGTGCCGCATCACTCTCGCGCTGCGCCACGGGCTGAATATCCATCGCGGCCTGCGTCATCCGCTGCCAGCGATCGCGCAACTTTCGGTTTGCTTCACTCGCGTCGCTGATTTTCACAACGGGCGCCTTGGTGAGAGGTGTCGCATTCTCCGCACGCTTCGCAGGGGGCGCGACGACTGCTGACCCGGAGGCAAACTCCTTTTTCGTGCGATCGACAAATGGCTCCCCATCGGACCGAGTGCCGTTTGACTCGACAACGCGGGGCGCCACTTGGGGTTCGATCACCTGCGCGGGTGCCTTCACCGCCCCTTGCAAGTAGAAAATCTCTGCGATCAAGAGCAGCACGGAAAGCACGACGAAGAGCGCGAGCAACCACGGCACTCGGCGCACACCCTCTCCGGTGATATCAAACTCGAGATCGAAACTACCGGGTTCATGTGCGCGAAGCGAGTGAGCCGTTGACGTCGTCGCGAGATGTGCGTGCGTCCCCGCTGCCTCTGCCTGTGACTGCTCGGCCGCGCGCGCATAGAACATCCGAGCACGACGGGGATCGCGCCGCATGAAGACCGCCGCCGCAATCGAGTTGAACGCGATCGACCCAGCGCGTCCGTCAGATGCGCCGCGGCTGTCGCTCGCCGCAGTCGCCGCGTGTGCTGCAGTCGCCGCGTGTGCCGCAGTCGCCGCGTGTGCTGCAGTCGCCGCGTGTGCCGCAGTCGCCGCGTGTGCCGCAGTCGCCGCGTGTGCCGCACGCAGGTCGAGCGAGTCAGCGATAAGTCGCTGCGCCGCGTCGCGAATCTCGAGACGCGCTGCTTCGCGAACGTCGTTCGAGAGCACGCTGTTTCGCGCGACAACCGCGAGTCGCGCCCGTGCCGCAGCGATGATCGCCTCGCGCGTTGAACCTCGTGCGACGCCAATGAAGGTGGCGTCATCCGCTTCAGTTGAGAGACCAAGCAACGCGCGTGCACTCGTCGGCGAAGATGGATTGCTCGCGTCGCTCACGAGGCGGGCTTTCCCTGAGGGTTTTTTGCGTCTTTTCTCGGCACTTTGTCAGTCGGTGGCGTCACCACACCGAGCGTCGCCGCGAGCGAGCGCAATCGCTCTCCACCGAGACCGGGTCCCCAATTTGGAATCAGCACGACGTGTTGCGCAAGCACGCGCTTCGCCTGCTCAGGATCGCGTCGCGCAAGCACCTCGCAGAGGTCAGCCTTTCGTTCAAACCACGCATCTGATCGGGTCGGTAATCCACCAACGAGTCGCGAGAGCGCATCGAACGCAGTATCGAAATCACTGCATGCCATCGCCGCGTCAGCCCTCAGTGCGAACGCCTGCGCATCGTCTGGACGATGATCCAAAACTTCGCGCGAGATTGCGAGCGCCTGTGTCGCCCGCTCTTGCGCCTGCTGTTCGCGTGCAGCGGCCGTCGCCTCATCACCTCGTGCGCGCAACGCTTGCGCAACACTCAAAAGATCTCGACCGAGGTCGAGGTTCGCACTGTCAGCTCGCTTTGAATCACCACTGCGCCGCGCCACGTCGAGCAGTGTGCGACGCGACTCGACAAGTGCCAACATCGCCTGCACAAGACGCTCTGGCGGCACCGACGAGCGCGCGAGCATCCGCTCCATCCCTCGAATAAAGAGCGCTTCGGCGACGGGTCGCCACGTCGCGTCGCTGGTTTCGCGCACAGTTCCAATGGCTTCAACTGCCAGAAGCGGATCGTCAATGGCAATAGCGAGAGCCAACCGGCGTACTGCGAACTCAGAGCGATACTCGAGCGGTTCGCTGCCAACGGGATAGCGCGAAGCGACAACCTTCAAGAGCGCAGCAGCGCTCGCAGCGTCCGCGACCGACGGATCGAGCGCCGCTTCGAGTTGCTGACGCAGCACGATGTCGATCGAGTCGCGCGGCCACTGCGCAGGTGACCGTCCCACGACCGTCGAAAGCCGCTGCGCCTCGCTCGCGCGATCTGATCCGTGTGCCGCGCGAAATCGTCGGTACAACAAAAGCGCAGCGGCCTCGCGCGCACTCTCGGGTGCTCCTTGCGCGATCGCCCGACGCAGTAGTCGATCGACGAGCACATCATCGTTGTGCGCATGTGGATCGCTCGCGAGTGACGAGGCGGCATCCGATGCATGATCGCCATCGGGATAGAGACGCAGATACTCCCGCGCGAGTTCGAGCGCCCGTCCGCGCGCGCCGCCCTGCTCGTCAGCGCACTCGCCTTGCATCGCGCTCTGCGTCGCCATCCAGAAGAGTCGCTCGGCGCGCGTGCCACTCCACTGCGCTGACGCACGAACGAACGATTCGGACGCATCACAGTGTTGCCCCGCTCCCATCCGAGCCCATGCGAGCAACTCTTCGAGCGCCGAGGTGGTCTTCGCATTCGCTGGAGCGCGCGCGATCGCTTGAACGAGTTCGTTGGCGGCTCGCTCCAGCAGCGCCTTCTTTCGCGATACATCGGATGTCGCTCGTCCGACCTCATACGCGTCGACGCCGCGCGCAAGCGAGGCCGAAAACGTCTCTCCTTGCGTGAGCGACGGAATTCGCGCGGCAATCGAGCGCACAGCGGCGAGATCGCCTGCGGCTGCGGCGAAGGCGATTGCACTCTGCGCGAGCATGAGCGACTGTGCGCCACCCTTCGATTGTGAGCACGCGCGACCGGCGGCACCCACGACTTGCGAGCTCGTCAACGCCGCGGATTCTGTTTCAATCAATCTTGCCGCCGCGTCATACTCATTCCCGTCGACGAGGGCCTTCAGTTTCCACGGCGCGATATTGGCGAGTCCACTCCACACCGCAGGTCCCTCAAGTAACTCAAACCAAGGCTGCGCGTTGACATTTCCGGCGACGAGCGTCTTGGTAAGTGCCATCCCAAGAATGGACTGCGCGTAGTACTCCTCACCTCGCAGGTCAACCGACGTCTCGCTCGCCTCGGGAAATGGCTTGCCTGTTTCGAGCAGCGCTGCCCACTCCTGCGTGAGTTTCTCGCCTTCGCGCTGCCACGCCGTCGAACGAGCGGCCGAGTCACTTGCCGTCGACCGACTTAGCCAAAGCGTCCAATAGTGACACCATGCGCGCAAGAATTGCGCATGCAGTTTCTGCTGCGTAGCCGCGTCGACCTCGAGCATGGACGCGATCCGATCCTTTTCCTCGGCGCCTCCCGCCCGACGTTGGCTCACTTCGATGCGCGCTGCAAGTGCGACCTCGAGTTGTGCGAGAGGATCGATCGTGCGAGCGAGTGCTGCGATGACACGCGCTTCAATTGCAGGATCGCCCTCACCGCGTCCGAGGCGGTCGATGTCCTTGAGTGCGATGCGATACTCCGCGCGAGCGAGGGCGAGTCGAAGCACCGCGTCGTACGCCGAGCGATCTGCAGAGAGAAACTTCTGGATGCGCCCGCGCAAATCGAGCATGCGATCTTCATCGGTCGCTTGATCGAGCAGACGCACGTAGGCATCCGCAAGACGCGAGGCGATCATCGGAGCGGTCGTTGGAGCTTTCGCGAGGTGTTCGGCCAGCACGATGGCCAGCAAGTCGGCGAGTCCCTGCTGCGAAAGCCACTCAGTCAATGCTTGCAACTCGTCAGACTCGGTTGTCTCGTCGGCTCTAGTCGCGTGCGCGGTCGGCAACGCGTGCACGGTCGGCAACGCGTGCGCCTGCGCGAACGATGTGAAGACGAGTGCGAGTGCTAACGCAGACGTCGAGCTTTCAGCGCGACGCAGAGACATAGGAAACCTCCGTGAAACCAGCATCCTGAGCAGCCTGCATGGCCGCAGCGACCGCAGCGACATCCGATCGATCGTGCACGCGCACGACGACGCCGAGTTCGTGAGGCAGTTGTCGCAAGACGGCAGCAAGATCGTCGCGCGTGCGCGTCTCGCGGGCGCCGATACGAAAGAAAGCGCCGCCTGCATCGGCGTCGACATCCACGATTTGTGGACTCATCGCCTCGGCGCCGATCCCCACCCGCGCCTCGGCGGCGTGCGCAACCAATTGCGATTCTTGTTCGCCGACCGCGGTTGTGAAGATGAAGTACGAGAGCAAGAGAAAGGTCGCATCGATCATGCTGGTCATCCCCAGATTGATCGTGCCATGCGCGGCGCGGCGTGAACGCACTCCGATTTTCATTTCGTTCCCTGACTGGCGCGAATGGTGGCGAGACGAACCGTTCGAAATCCTCCAGTGCGCAGGGCATCCATCACGGCGTTGAGATGAGCCGCTGATGCTCCGCGGTCGGCACGAATCACAGGGATCGCAGTGGGATCTTGCGCAAGCGCGTTCTTCGCGAGCAGTGCAATCTCACTCGTGAGAACCGTCTTCTCAAGGATCACAATCGAACCATCATCGATGACGTTCACGACGAGGCCGCTCGACTCGAGCAGTTCATCGGCGTTCCCATCCTCTCGCGGCAAGGTGACCGGCGCCGACGACATCTGCGAGAGCTGCGCGGTTGTGAGAAAGAAAATGAGAAGCAAGAACACGACATCGATCATCGGCGTCATGTCGAGTTCGATTGCGCCTGACGTCGGACGGCGAATCCTCATCGCTGCTGCGTGCCCCCACCCAGCGCCGAGGTTCCAACGCGCTCGAGCGCCATCGCGAGCGATTCGAGCGCACGTCCCGAATCGGCGGCTGCTCGGTCGATGCGACGTCGCAACCACGCATGGGCCATCACGCACGGAATCGCCACGACGAGTCCTTGAAAGGTCGTGATGAGTGCGATACTGATATTGAACGCAAGCGTCTCGTAGTAGGCATTGCTCTTGGTCGCGGCGCTCGCCACCGTCTCGAATGCGCCGATCATTCCTTGCACCGTGCCGAGAAGTCCAAGCAGCGGAGCAACACTTGCAATGACGGCAATGGGATCGATCGCACGAAAGAGACGCGTCGTCTCCTCTTCACCTGCATCTTCCATTGCGGCGCGCGCTTCAAGCCCACCAAGTGGACCGCGAAGCGAACGATCGAGTCCAGCTGCTGCGATGCGACCGAGAAAGGTGTCGCCCTCTTCGCTGCGGCAGTCGGTGAGAGCCTCAGCGAACTCTCCTGCGTCTGCCCGCTCACGCAAGTCCTTGACCTGCTCATCGGGAATGAGCCGCGCGCGCTGCGTTCGTAAGGCCGCGGCGACCGCATAGGCAAATGCGACGATGCTGAGCGCGAGAATGATGTATCCGATGATTCCGCCACCTTCGATGTACTTGAAAAACGTCACGGGCTTGCTCCAGGATTTGACTGAACGTCGATGCGATCTGTGTCGTCAGTGGCCGTGTGCAGCCGTCGCAGCACTGCCGCCGATTCGTCGTCATGAATGCGCACGAGTGCGATCGATGATTGCAGCAACGCTGCAGCGGCCAACCGCGGCGCTTCTGCGCTGTACGCCGCTGGAATCAGCAACATCTTGCCCACCCCGATGCGTACTTTGTCGGGATCCTCCTCCATTGCAAGGCTGCGTCCCTCGGCGTAGATGGCCCACATGCGCACCGCGCCATTCTCGACGCGCGCGATCGACTGCAATGTGTCGCGTCCGCGCTTTCGAGCGGGGGCATCGGCAGCAACCGCGTCGGCCCATCCGGTCAGAAGTTTCGCTGCAAGTTTCGCTGCCGAACGTGCTTCGAGAGTCGCAGGCTCGAGCGTCGTGTGGGCAGTTCGCTCTGGCTCGCTGGTGCTCGCGGGCGCTTGTGTGCTCGCGGGCGCTGTCGTCGTCACGCGCGCGGGAGCTTTCTCTGGGGTTCCTGCATCTGCCGCAGCGATCCGTGATGCGAGCGTCAAGAGCTCTGCGAGAGCGAGATCACTCTGCACACGCGCGCGATCGGCCGCAACGATCAGCGACTCGCGCGCCTGTTGCGCTGAAGCTCCATCGAGCCAGACTGGCGCAACTCCGAGCAAGAGTCCAGTGCGCGCGTCGACTGTGTGTGGCTGGGCGATCCACTCTGCTGGCAGTTGGTACCGCGATCGAAACACGGATGCGGTGAGATTCGACGCGAGCGACTCTGCCCACGCCTCTTCGTCGACCAGTGCCGTCTGTGCGATCCCCTCTTCGATGATCATGCGCTCGAGAACCGCCGCGGCATCGACTGCGCGCGAGGCTTGGGTAAAGAGCGTACGCGCGGCCGGAAGATCACCCCGCGCAAGGCGCACTCGTGCCCTCCAGAGTTCTGCGCCTCGTGCAAGTCGTTGCTCGCGCTGTGCACTCGAGGAGTCACTCGTCAGCGTGCGAATCTGATCCCACCGTAGAAAATGGGTGAGCGCGCCATCCGCTGACTTCACTTCAATCTCAACACCATCTGCCCCCTCTCGCAGCAACTCGCCAGTCCTCGTTGCTCCGCCATCGCGCAGCACGACGAGTGCATCTGCACTCAGCGCAGTGCCACTCGCTCCGAGCACGACGACGCAGAGTGTTGCACTGACGCAGACTGTTCGCAGCGAGATCAGGCAGCGGCGCGTGATCACGGCGTCGCTCCGCGGGTGATCGAAAATGTGCCGCCCGTCTCAGCTGCGATGCGACGAAGTGGCGCGCTCGCAGCCGCCTGCCCATACGCGATGCAGTGAATCACTGTGTTTGGACCCCGCCGATTCAGCCGCAAGATTTCATCGGCGGCATCGGGAGGAATTTCTCCGTCGCTCATAAAGAAAACTGCGTCGGGTCGATCGCGACGTGAGAAAAGAAAGGCGAAGGCGGGCACTGGATTAGTGCCTCCTCCTGGAGCGATGTTCGCGAGCCACGTGCGCAACTTCGCGAGATCAGATGGATGGCACTTCACGAATCCGCTTTCTGGATCGACCGTCGTAAATCCATCGTCGAAGAGTGCAATGCAGACCGAGGCAAAATCTGGAAGCGCCGCGACGCTGTTGCGCAGTTCTTCGAGCGCGACATGGATGCGTCCCCCACTTCCCATCGATCCAGACTTGTCGACCACGTATCCGATTCGTTTGCCCCGCCCCGCAACACCGAAGAATGTTGTTCCCGACCCGGCGCCGCTGCCGAAGCCTCCCTCGCCGCCGCCGCCGCCAGCAACTGAGAAGACTCCGGCTTCTCCAGCGGCAACTGCACTCGCGTCTGAACCATCGTTGCCACGCGCCTCAGGAAGTCCGATGTTCTGCGAGTCGTCCGCACTTCCGCTGCGCTCGCCACTTGCGATTGCCGGAGTGGTCGCGTCGCCCGAAGATGAGTCCTCGTCCGTGGGTTCGAATTCCGTTGGATCGTTCAGCGCGATCGTGACCGATGAGCCGCCGATTCCATCGCCTTCGCCCAGACCGATGCCCGAGTCGATCCGCGAGAGGATCACAAGCAAGAGTGCATGCAACGGCAGTGAAATGGCGAGTCCGATCCAGATCCATGAGATCGCGTTGCCTCGGCGCCTTGTCGTCCGCGAAGCATGAGGTCGATCACGTGACTCTGCCAATGCCATCATCTGATGAAGATTGTAGTCTTCCTCTCAATGCCAACGTCAGCCAACACAACGCGCGGTCGATATCGGCGGGTGCTCTTGAAGTTGAGCGGCGAGAGCTTTGCCTCCGAAGGGACTCTTGGCATTCAACCTGAAGAACTCGCGAGCATCTCTACTGAAATTGCGGCGGCGGTCGGTGAAGGCCTCGAGATGGCAGTCGTGGTTGGAGGGGGCAACATCGTGCGCGGCGCGCGCCTTGCCGCGGCGGGCAAATTCGACCAATCGACGGCGGATTACATGGGGATGCTCGGCACCGTCATCAACGGACTCGCCCTGAAACAAGGACTCCACTCGGTTGGAATCGAGAGTCGCGTGATGAGCGCGATCCACGTTCCAAGCGTTGCCGAGTCGTTCATCCGCGCGCGCGCGATGCGCCACTTCGAGAAGGGCCGCGTCATCATTCTCGTGGCCGGAACCGGAAACCCCTACTTCACAACTGACACCTGCGCCGCCCTTCGCGCGATCGAACTCGGCGCCGAGGTGCTCTTGAAGGCGACCAAAGTGGATGGCATCTACACCGCCGATCCCAAGCGCGATCCAACTGCAACCCGCTACGAAACCCTGCGTTTCGCCCAGGCGCTTGATCAGAAACTCGGCGTCATGGACCTCACCGCGATGACGATGTGTATGGAACACGCCCTTCCGGTCGTTGTCTTTGACTACAAGGTGCCCGGCAATATTCGACGAGTCGTCGATGGCCAACGGATCGGAACGCTCGTCACGGCATAGCACCGCACGACGCCCCTAGAAGGAGTTCACATGGATATTGACACGATCTTGCTCGAGGCAGAGGAACGGATGGCGAAGAGCCTCGACTATCTCTCACGCGAGTTTCGAGGAGTCCGAACAGGCCGCGCGAGCACGGCGCTGCTCGAGTACATCAAGGTCGAGTACTACGGCAGCCACGTCGACTTGCGCGAGATTGCCGGCATTAGCGTGGCCGAGCCGACGCAACTGCTCGTGAAGCCTTTCGACCCAGGGGCGAAGACCGAAATCATGAAAGCGATCGAACGAAGTGGACTCGGTCTCAATCCGCAATCGGAAGGGGCGCAGATTCGCGTCGCCATTCCAGCGCCCTCGTCCGACCGACGCAAACAACTCGTCGTTCAAGTGCGAAAGATGGCTGAAGAGTCACGCGTCACGATCCGCAATGAACGCCGCGATGCCAACAAGGCGCTCGACGTGCTCGAGGCTGATCCAAAGTCAAAGATCTCTGAAGATCAAGTCGAAAAGGCCAAGGAGTACATCGACGAGATCACCAAGACGACCTCGACCAAGATCGATGACATGACGACAAAGAAGGTCGCCGACATTGAAGAGATTTGATCTGATGTCCGCGCGGCTGACGCGACTCGCGGGTGTCGGAGTGGCGTGCGCCCTGACCACGCTCGCACTGGCGCAAGCTCCGCAAGTTCGGCAAGCTCCGCAAGTTCGGCAAGCTCCGCAAGCGACGCCGCCAACTCCCATCAGCGACGAGCTCCCTCAAGAGGTTGTTGCGAGTGACAACACGCGCATCACGAAATCGTGCCGGCTCATCGTGGCGCCCCGCGCGCTCATCGACACCGACAACAACGGAGTCATTCAGATCGAGGGCGACAACATCACCGTCGACCTTTCAGGGCAGACTTTGATGGGGGATGAACCAACGACCGCACAGGATCAACTTCGCGGCATCGGCATCGTGTTGCGCGGAAACGGCATCACCGTTCGCAACGGCACGATCACTGGATTTCGAGTGGGAATCTCAGGAATCAACTGCAATCAAGCGACGATCGAGCGGGTCGAATTGATCCGCAACTATGCGCAGCGATTGCTCTCGACGCCCGAGCAGGAGGATGAACGAGATTGGCTCGCACCGCATCAGAACGATCGTGATGAGTGGCTCACCCTCTACGGAGCAGCCGTGGCCATTCGCGAGGCGCGCGGCGTCACACTGCGCGAGATCGGCGTGCGTCAGGGACAGAACGGCATCGTGCTTTCGCGCGTGACCGACTCACAGGTCTACAACTGCGATGCATCTTTTCTTTCGGGATGGGGTCTCGCGCTCTGGCGCAGCAGTCGCAACACGATCTGTCGCAACTCATTCGATTTCTGCGTGCGTGGATACTCGCACGAAATCTACAACCGGGGCCAAGACTCTGCGGGCATTCTCTGCTTCGAACAATCCTGCGACAACATCATCGCGCTGAACTCGGCAACCCACTGCGGCGATGGATTCTTCGGATTCGCCGGCCGTGAGGCGCTCGGCGAAGTGGGTCACCTCGGCGAAGAGCAGGGACCCCAGTGGCACCGACGCACTGGATCGAACGACAATCTCATCGCGATGAACGATTTTTCGGACGCCGCCGCGCACGGAATCGAGACGACCTTTTCGTTTGGCACTCAGATCATTCGCAATCGACTCGACCGCGATGCGATCTGCGGCGTGTGGGGCGGATACTCACAGAACCTGCAGATTCGAGGCAATATCTTTCGCGCCAACGGTGCTCCGTCGCAGCGCGAGGGTGGAGCGATCAACATCGAACATGGCAGCGGCGCGGTGATCGCAGATAACCAGTTCGCTGCCAATTCAGTCGGGGTCAGCCTCTGGTGGGATGACGACCTTGCGCTGGAGAAACTCCCGTGGACGACCTCAAACGGATCAGCTTCGAAGAACAACGCAATTATCCGCAACGTGTTCGACCGCGACACGGTTGCCGTGCGACTTCGCAAGAGCGATGAGACGACGATCGCCTTCAACACGATGGGTGATGTGCCCAATGCGCTCGATGCAGACGCGACGAGCGCGAAAACAGTGCGCAGTGAGTCGACCCTTGCGCCTGCCGATTTCACTGCGATGGCGACGCTCGAACAAGCGCTCCCGGGCGGAGGCAGCGCGGTGCGAATCGAGAATGCACTTCCGATCTCGCTGCGCGAGCAACTCACTGGACGCGGCGCGATCTTCATGGGCGAGTTCGGCCCCTACGACTACATCGCTCCGATGGCGATCGCGGTGCCAGGGACGACCGAGCTTCACCGGTGGAAACTGCTTGGATCGCAGCCGATTCAGTTCGTTCAGGCGACGAAGGGCACGAGCGATGTGCGCACACGCATCGAACCTGACGAGAACGTCGCCGTCGTCGAGAACGAAACTTCAGGCGCGCTGAGCAACTACGAACTCTCGATCTTCTGGGGACGCGCTCCAAATCAAGTTCAGACGGTGCGCGGAACAATTCTCAACGCAGCCTGGCGGATCACCGTCTTCGCACTGCCACCTTCGACTGACGCGAAGTCCCCGCCCTCGCGCGAGGTGTTCGACCTCGCGGCGACAACGGGCCACGTCGTCTACGTCGAGTCGTTGACCTTTCCATTCGGCGCGGGTGGTCCAGATGCAGTGAAACTGATTCCAACGACGCCCGACGCACCGAAAGACAACTTTGGACTACGCGCGACCTCGACCTTTGCAGCCGCGGCAGGTGAGTGGATCCTTCAAACGAAATCGGACGATGGCGTGCGCGTCTGGATCGACGGCGTGTTGCTCATCGATCGCTGGACGCACCACGCAACCACCATCGATCGTGCCGCCCTCTCGATTCCAATTGCGAAGGAAGTCACTGTGAAAGTCGAGTATTTCGAACTCGTTGGCGATGCGCGGCTCGAGTTGAAGATCGAAGCTGATCCATCGAAGCCCACGCCAGCCGCACCCGCCGCGAGTACTCCGTGACGCATGCCTCGACTCGCGCCTTGACTCGCCACCTGCGCCCGCAGAAGATGCCCATGCCCGGCCCGCCCAGGCACCACACGTGAACTGCCCCCACTGCAAAAGTCCAGACGCAAAGGTGATCGACAGTCGCCCCATCGACAACGGGCAGGGAATCCGTCGTCGCCGCGAGTGCATCGCCTGCAGCAAGCGATTCACGAGTTACGAACGGGCTGAACGCGCGACTCGAATTAAAGTCGTCAAGAAAGATGGATCGCGCGTCCCCTTCGATGTGCTCAACGTCCTGCGGGGAATTCAAGCAGCATGCGGAAAGCGTCCCGTCTCTGAAGAGGTCAAGAAGCACGTCGCTGATGAGATCGACGAAGGAATTCACCGTGATTTCGAAAGTGAAGTGCGCAGCGCTGAGATCGGTCGAAGAGTTGCTGTCTCGCTGCGCAATATCGATCAAGTCGCCTATGTTCGCTTCGCGAGCGTCTACCACGACTTTCAAAGCGTGACTGAGTTTCAGGCTGAAATCGTCCATCTCACAGAGAAGCCGCCTGCGCCAGCCGATCAGCCAACGCTCTTCGACGACAAGTCGACTTCCGCCTAACTTCCACACATGCCCACGATCACTCTGCCCGATGGCAGTTGCCGTCACTACGACTCGCCACCAACAGCCGCACAAGTGGCAGCCGACATTGGACCGGGTCTCGCCAAAGCCGCACTCGGCGCGAAAGTCGACGGAAAACTCTGCGATCTCTCGACCCTGCTCGACCGCGACTGCGCGCTCGCGCTCGTGACCGCGAAATCGCGTGATGGTCACGTCGATGCGGATGGTCTCTCGCTCATTCGCCACTCGTGCGCGCACGTCATGGCCGAGGCGATCGAGCGACTCTTTCCAGGCACCGCACTCGTCTATGGACCAGCGGTTGACGCGGGCTTCTACTACGACATGGCATTCCCGCAGGGACGGCCACCAAGCACCGAAGACTTCGCAGCCCTCGAGGCTGAGATGGCGAAAATCATCGGTGAAAACCGTCCTTTCACCCGCACCGACCTGCCGTTCGACGCTGGCATCGAGAAGTTGACTCGCGAAGGAAACAAATTCAAACTCGACAATGCGCAGCGCGCGCACGAGGCCGGATCAACCACACTCTCGTGGTATGCAACCGGCGCTCCGGGCACGAACTGGGATGACCTCTGCCGCGGTCCGCACATTCCGTCGACGGGACGCATCGGCGCTTTCAAGATCACACTGCTCGCATCGAGTTACTGGAAGGGCGACGAGACGCTCGACCGACTCACGCGCGTCTACGGCACCGCCTTCGCGACGAAGGGTGAACTCGATGCATACCTCGCGCAAGTTGAAGAGGCGAAGAAACGCGACCACCGATTGCTCGGCAAACAGCTGCGACTCTTTCACATCGATGAGATGGTCGGTCAAGGTCTCGTCTTGTGGACTCCCCGCGGCGCCGTCGTACGACAAGAATTGCAGAACTTCATCAGCGATGCGCTGCGTGTGCAGGGCTATCAGCAAGTCTTCACGCCACACATCGGCAAGCTCGAGCTCTACCGCACCAGCGGTCACTTTCCCTATTACAAAGAGAGCCAGTTTCCACCGATCATCGATCATGATCAGATGGCGAAACTCGCAGCCGAGGGTTGCTCATGCGGTGAACTCGCGAACAAACTCAGCAGCGGCGAAGTCGATGGATACCTCCTGAAACCAATGAACTGCCCGCACCACATTCGCATCTTCGCGAGTGAGCCTCACTCCTACCGAGACATGCCAGTGCGACTCGCTGAGTTCGGTACGGTCTACCGCTGGGAGCAATCGGGCGAGATCGGCGGACTCACACGCGTGCGTGGATTCACCCAAGATGACGCACATCTCTTCGTGCGCGAAGATCAAGTCGCAGAGGAGTTGGTGGGATGCCTCTCGCTTGTGAAACTCATCTTCGGCACGCTCGGCATGAACGACTATCGAGTGCGGGTTGGGTTGCGCGATCCTGCGAGCGATAAATACGTCGGTGATCCAGCCAACTGGGACAAGGCCGAAGAAGCCTGTCGCCACGCCGCGCAGTCGCTTGGCGTGCCCTTCACCCAAGAGCGTGGAGAAGCAGCTTTCTACGGACCCAAGATCGACTTCGTCGTGCGAGACGTCATCGGTCGCTCGTGGCAACTCGGCACCGTCCAAGTTGATTACAACTTGCCCGTGCGATTCGACCTCTCGTACATCGGCGCCGACAACAAGCAGCACCGTCCTGTGATGATTCACCGTGCACCCTTTGGATCGATGGAACGATTCGTCGGAGTGCTCATCGAACACTTCGCCGGCGCCTTTCCACTCTGGCTCGCACCCGAGCAAGTTCGGGTGCTGCCAATCAGCGAAAAGAGCGAGGCCTATGCACAGGAAGTGCTGACCGCCCTGCGTGCCCTTGGCATCCGCGCCACGATCGACTCGGGCAATGAACGGGTGCAAGCGCGCATTCGCGACGCAAGCGAGGCGAAGATTCCATACCTGGCAGTTGTTGGACCACGCGACGCTGATCAGCGGGCGGTCAGCGTGCGCGCTTTCGGAACGGACGCGAATCTGGGGGAGCTTCCGCTCGACCAGTTCCTCGCTGGAGTCTCGCGCGAGTACGCGACACGCGGCGCCGAAAGCGTGAAGTCGAAGTTTTCAGCATGATCTGCCTCATTCTTTCGAGAATTCTTCGCCAAGGTCCGAATTGCGTGGTAGGTTGCCATGGTCTGGACACGGCGTCCAGTTTGTACCGCGCATTTTGCCAACCCACCACGGCCAACCCCCACTGAGAGTCCATCGATTCATGCTCGCCTCGCCTGCCTCACCGCTCACAACTCCTCTCACTCTCTCCTTCGCATGATTGTTGGGTTCTTCCCATCGTCTTGCCTCGGACTTGCGCGCTCTTCCGAATCACATAGGCACTGTTCGATCGTGTGTGCACTTCTTCACTCGAGGCCGTTGCGGCATGGCTCGGGTCACTTCACCATTCTTGTTCGCCCGCTGAGGAATTCACTCTGAGCCAGTTCAACCGTCGTCCTCCCTTTCGCGATTCACGTGACTCAGGTCCTCGTATCAATGATCGCATT
Organism: Singulisphaera sp. GP187; assembly: GCA_945869475.1. Classification (GTDB taxonomy): domain Bacteria; phylum Planctomycetota; class Phycisphaerae; order Phycisphaerales; family SM1A02; genus F1-60-MAGs104. The sequence goes on from CAMBOV010000009.1 coordinate 28,391, forward strand.
CGCATCACCCCCCTGCGCCTGATTGATCAGGACGGCACAATGATCGGGGTGGTTGAACTCGAAGAGGCCAAGCGTCGCGCGGCAGACGCGGGACTCGACCTTGTTGAAATCGCTGCAGATTCGAAGCCTCCGGTCGTGCGCATCATGGACTTTGGAAAGTTCAAGTACGAACAGGCGAAGAAAGACAAGCAGCAGAAAACCAAGTCGAAGGCTGGCGAAATGAAAGAGGTTCGCCTCGGTCGCTCGATGAAGATCGATCCGCATGACGTCGAGATTCGCGTGAATCAAGCGCGCCAATTCCTCATGGAGGGATACCGCGTCGTGTTCGTGCAGAATTTTCGTGGACGCGAGTTGGCCTACAAGAGCAAGGGCGATCAGCGAATGGCGGAAATTGCAGAAGTGCTCGCAGACATCGGTCGCGTCGAACTCGCGCCACGAATGAACGGCAAACGCATGTCGATGATTCTTGTGCCCGATCGTGCCAAGATCGACTCGATCAAGAAGAAAACGGGCGGCGGTCAGAAGAGCGCAAAGCCTGCTGAACCCAAGAGTGCAGATGCGAAGGCTGCGCCAGCGGCGCCAGCGGCGCCAGTTGCAGAGAGCGCCCCAGCGCCTGAAGCAGCAGTCGAACCCTCGGTCGCACAGACATAAATCTTTCGGCTGCGGGCTTGACTTTTTATTCAGTCGACTGCATAATCATGCGCCATGATCGCCAAGGCGCAGCGCCACAGACACATCATCAAGTTGGTCGAATCTGGAAAGATCGCGAATCAACTCGACCTCGCGCAGCAACTCGCACGCGTTGGTGTCGACACAACACAGACCACCCTCTCTCGCGATCTGAGTGAGCTCGGTGTGGTGAAGTCCTCTGGCGGCTACTGCTTGCTCACGAGTGCACATGCGCCGGCACATGCGCTGGCACATGCGCTGGCACATGGCGTAGCGCTCGCGACGACTGTGCGGCGACTCTTGCTCGAGGTTTCAACAGGTGGTACGCAGGTCATCGTTCACACTCCCCCAGGGCAAGCGAGCGCACTGGCAGTCGAGATCGACCGCGCCTCGCTCGCGGGAGTGCTCGGAACAATCGCGGGTGATGACTGCATCTTCGTGGCGTGCGCGAGCGTGACTGACGCCCGCCTCACCGCACGCAAACTGCAGAGTCTCTCGCAGCAGGCTCTTGCGCAGCAGCCTCGCGCCGATCGTCCGCTCGCAACGGCGAGCCGACGCCGCTAATCGGGCCCACCCGAAACGCCATTCAATGACCCATGCGACTTTCCATTTTGATTCCACGATTGCGCCGCGCCGCCGGTGCGTCGTCGTTGGCGCCGCTGGATATTCAGGCGCAGAAGTTGTGGGCATCCTGCTGAAGCATTCAGGAGTCGAAGTTGTTGGACTCTTCGGTTCAGCCTCTCGGGCCGACCACCCGCCGCGATTCGATCAACTCTTCCCGCGATTTCGTGGATGGACCAACTTGCACGTGCACGCCGCGACCGTCGAGGCGATCCTGGCACTCACCCCCGACGCGGTCTTTCTTGCGACTCCCCACGAGGCGAGCCACGATCTCGCTCCAGCACTCTGCGCAGCCGGCATCACCGTGCTCGATCTTTCGGCGGCCTTTCGTCTGCGCGACCCCGCGGCGTATCCGAAGCACTACGCCTTCACGCACGCTCACACCGACTTACTCACTCGTGCGGTCTATGGGATCGCCGAACTCAATCGCGACGCGATCGCGCAGGCGCAGTTGATCGCCGTGCCAGGGTGCTATCCAACAAGTGTGGTGCTCGCACTTCGACCGCTCATCGAAGCGGCTCTCGCAGACTCAACGCCGATCATCGTCGATTCCACAAGCGGCGTCAGCGGCGCGGGGCGTTCGCTCGCACTGAAGAGTTTGTTCTGTGAAGTGAGTCAGCAACCCTACGGCGTGTTTTCCCACCGTCACCAACCTGAAATGGCGCAGGAGAGTGGCGGCGACATCATCTTCACGCCACATCTTGGTCCCTTTGAGAGGGGAATTCTCTCGACCATGCACGTGACTCTTCGCGCAGGAGTCACCGAGGCCGATGTGCGTGCAGTTCTCACTGCGCGTTACGCGCATGAGCCATTTGTCACACTGCTTCCCGCTGGCGAGTGGCCATCGGTGGCGGCAGTCGAAGGAAGCAATCGATGCGACATTGCGCTCGCGGTCGATCCGGCGCGCCGCCACCTCATCATCTGCAGCGCGCTCGACAATCTTTTGAAGGGTGCGGCTGGTCAGGCCGTGCAGTGCTTCAACATTCGCTTCGGCTTTTCTGAGACGCTCGGATTCGCTGCGCCAGCGGTCATCGCACACGCCGCCCCACTCGCTTCACTCGCCCACGCCACCCCTCTCGCCCCTCTCGCCCCTCTCGCATGCGAGGCGCTGTCGTGACGCCATCCACACTCTTCATCATCAAACTTGGCGGCGCACTGCTCGATGACCCACGCGCACTCGCTGCGACACTCGATGGCGTCGCTGCGATGCACCGCGCGAACCCAGGCTGTGTGCTCATCGTGCACGGCGGCGGCAGCGCAGTCGATCGCCACCTCAACCGCCTCGGCGTCATCAGCGAGAAGCGTGATGGCATCCGCGTAACTCCACCAGCGCAGATGACAGAAATCGCGGCCGTACTCAGTGGATCGGTGAACTCAACTCTTGTCGCACTGCTTCTCGCACGAGGCTGCAGCGCAGTTGGACTCTCGCTCGCCGATGGTTTCTCGACCGACGCGCGGGTTTCAACGCGATTCGACTTCGATCCTGGATGCGTCGGTGAGGTCACAGGTGGTGATCCACGGCTGATGCAGACTCTTTTACACGCGAGTTTTCTGCCCGTCGTCTCGAGCATCGCAGCCTCAAACGAGGGCGCCCTTCTGAATGTCAACGGCGACGACGCTGCAACAGAACTCGCGAAGATTCTCTGCGCAACTGGGCTTGTCTTTCTCACCGATGTTGACGGAGTGCTCGATGGCAGCGGCCAACTCATCGCATCGCTCACAGGCGCAGAGATTGACGAGTTGATCGAACGTGGCGTGATCACTGGCGGAATGATTCCAAAGGTGCGCGGCGCGCTGGCGACGGCGCGATCGATGGGTGGGCAAGTCATCATCACATCGTGGCGCGATCCAACGATTCTCTCGAGACTCGCAACGGGACACGCCATCGGCACAGCGGTCTCTGCAACAACCACAACCCACGCTTCACACACGGTGAGCCTCACCCGATGACGACAAACCCCCCACTCCTCATGACGCGCGATCTCTTGCAGATCACCGACTTGTCGGCGACTGAAATCGCCGAGCTCTTCGCCCTTTCGACTCGGCTCAAGGCGAACTATCCCGCCTACGCGTCAACTCTTGCCCAACGTTCGCTCGCGATGCTCTTCGAGAAACCATCGCTTCGCACGCGCGTCTCGTTTGAACTCGGCTTCCAGAAACTTGGAGGTGGAGTCACGTTTCTCGACCATCAAAGCTCACCCATTGGTACACGTGAGCCTGTCGAGGATTACGCTCGTAATCTCTCGCGCTGGGTCGATGTGGTGGCGATTCGCTGTCAGTCGCATGAACTTCTCACACGCTTCGCCGCGGCGAGTTCGGTGCCCGTGATCAACGCGCTCAGCGATCTGCACCACCCCTGCCAAGCACTCGCCGACCTTTTCACGCTCGTCGAGACGGGAATTCCCATCGATCAATTGCATCTCGCGTGGATCGGCGATGGCAACAACGTCTGCCATTCGCTCATCGAAACGATTGCCACCCTCGGCGGACGGATGACCGTCATCACTCCAACTGCGTGTCGACCATCCGCCGAGATCTTGCGCACTGCCGACGCACGCGCCTGTCGAAGTGGGGCGCGCATCGTCTGCACCGATGACCTCGCAGCCGTCGCTGGAGCCGACGCGCTCTACACCGACGTCTGGGTTTCGATGGGTGAAGAGTCGCTCGCCACCGAGAAGACTGCAATGCTCACTCCCTTTCGCGTCGACAGTGCACTCATGAAGCGTGCAGGATCGCAAGCTCGCTTCATGCACTGTCTGCCCGCCCACCGCGGCGACGAGGTCTCGGCAGATGTCATTGACTCGCCTGCTTCGATCGTTTTCGATCAAGCCGAAAACCGAATGCACGTTCAAAACGCACTCATGCTCGCACTCTTACGCCCCGACATTGCTCGGCGCTCACACGCACCAGCCCACGCAACCACCAACCCGTAGTTCGTTCAATCACATTCACTCTCATCGCCTCGAAGGAACTCATGATGACCAACCTGACACACCAGCCCAGCGCATTCACACCTCGCCGCGTTTCACTCGCCTACTCCGGAGGGCTCGACACCTCCTGCATCATTCCATGGCTCGTCGAGACGTACGGTTGCGAAGTCATCGCCGTCGTCGCTGACGTTGGACAGGGCGCGCGCGAGCTCGAAGGCATCGAGGCCAAGGCCATCCGCTCAGGCGCGACCAAGTGCGTGATCAAAGATCTTCGCAAAGCATTTCTCGAAGAATTTGCCTATCCAATGGCAATCGCCGGATCGGTCTACGAAGGTCGCTACCTGCTGGGAACGTCGATCGCCCGTCCAATCATTGCGCGAGCGCAAGTCGAGGTTGCCCTCGAAGAGGGTTGCGATGCGCTCAGCCACGGCTGCACCGGCAAAGGCAACGATCAAGTGCGGTTCGAGTTCACCTTCGCTGCGCTCGCGCCACATCTCCCGGTGATTGCGCCCTGGCGATTGTGGAATCTCAAGAGCCGTGAGCAGATGCTCGACTATCTCAAGGTTCGAGACATCCCCTGCGCAGCGAGCGCCGAAAAGATTTATTCGCGCGATGCCAACATGTGGCACATCTCGCACGAGGGTGGAGAACTCGAAGATCCGTGGAAGGCGCCACCCGAAGATGTGTGGATGCTCACCTGCGATCCTCGCAGGGCACCCGATGCCGGCGCCGAAGTCATGCTCTCTTTTCGCGCTGGATTTCCCACGGCAATCGACGGCGTTCCGATGGATTCCGTCACGATTCTCGAGACGCTCAATCGCATCGGTGGAGCGCACGGCGTCGGTCGCGTCGATCTCGTCGAGAACCGACTCGTCGGAATGAAAAGCCGCGGCGCGTACGAGACTCCAGGAGGAACGATCCTTATCGAAGCGCTCAACGGACTCGAACAACTCTGCTACGACCGCGACACACTGCAGTGGCGTCAACAAGTCGCCCTGCAATTCGCCCGCATTGTGTACGAGGGCACCTGGTTCACTCCACTGCGCGAAACGCTCTGGGAAGGGTTCAAGAAAGCAGCCTCTGTTCTGGATGGCGACGTGCGGGTTCGACTCTTCAAAGGAACCGCCACCGTTGCAGGACGGCGCAGCCCCAATTCGCTTTACAGCCAGGAATTTGCGACCTTCGGCGTCGACGAGGTCTATGACCAGACGCACGCAGAGGGATTCATCCGCCTCTTCTCATTGCCAACCCGCATTCGCGCACTTCGAGATGCGAGTGCGACAGCGACGCAGCGATCCCGCGCAGACACCCGCGCACCCAACGACGTCGTTGAGCAGGTCGCTCGATGAGCGTGACGTGGGCAGGGCGATTTGCGACCGTGGCCGCGCCACTCTTTCGAGAGTTCAACGACTCGCTTCCATTCGATCGCGCCTTGCTTGCGCAGGACATCGAAGGCAGCGTCGCGTGGGCTCGAGCACTCGGCCGCGCCGATGTGCTCACCACTGAAGAGACCGCACTGCTCGTTGATGCGCTGGGCGAGGTACTGCGCGCTGCGCACGAGAATCCGTCGCTGCTGACAACCGCCTCGGATGAAGATGTGCACTCGTGGGTCGAGCGTGAACTCGTCGCCCGCATCGGCGCATTGGGTAAGAAATTGCACACTGGGCGCAGTCGCAATGACCAAGTTGCGACCGACCTTCGCCTCTGGACACGTGCGCAGATTTCGGCGCGCCAGCACGAGATTGACGAGGCGATTCGAAGTCTCGTTTCACTCGCCGACCGCGAGTGCTCGACGGTTTTTCCTGGATACACCCATCTGCAGCGGGCTCAACCGATTCTCTTTGGTCATTGGTGCATGGCCTACGTGCAGATGCTCAGCCGCGACCGCGAACGTTTCGGCGACGCCGCCGTTCGTGCGAATCTCTGCCCACTGGGCTCAGGCGCGCTCGCAGGCACCGCCTACGCAATCGATCGAGTGCAACTCGCGCATGATCTTGGATTCGCCGCACCGACTGCGAACTCTCTCGATGCTGTCAGCGACCGCGACTTCGTCGTTGAATCGCTGGCCGCAAGCGCACTGGCGTCTGTGCATCTCTCACGACTCGCTGAAGATCTCATTTTCTACGCCACGGGCGAAGCAGGGTTGATCGAACTCTCTGAGTCGGTCACCAGCGGCTCAAGCCTTATGCCGCAGAAGAAAAATCCTGATGCGCTCGAACTGATTCGAGGCAAGACTGGACGGCAAATCGCCAACCTCGTCAACATTCTCACCGTGCTCAAGGGCCTCCCCCTCGCATACAACAAAGATTTGCAAGAGGACAAAGAACCACTCTTCGACGCGATGAAGCATCTCTCGCTGAGTCTTCGCATGATTCCACCGGTGCTCGACGGACTCATCGTCAACCGCGAGCGCGCTCGAATCGCCGCAGCTGGGGGATACTCCAACGCCACTGAACTCGCCGACTACCTCGTCGCGCAGGGCATCCCGTTTCGCGAGGCCCACCACTCTGCCGGACGCCTCGTTCGCGCAGCAATTCTCGAGCAAAAGCCGCTCGAAGAACTCTCCGTGAGCGAGATGCAGAACGTCGAGCCACGGATCGGTGCCGACGTCTACGTTGCACTCACCGTCGACAGCGCCGTTGCGAAACGCAATGTGCTCGGCGGAACCTCTCCTCGTCAAGTTGCAGCGTCGGTCGCTGCCGCTCGCGAGCAACTCGCCGCGAGTGCGAATGAAAGCGACGAGAGTTTCGCACCCGCCGATGATGCGGCACTCGCATTCACGATTCGCGAAGCGCACATCAACGACCTCGACGCGATTTGCGCAATCGTGGAGCACTGGGCGCGACAAGGAGAGCATCTCCCCCGCTCACGCGATGAGATTCTTGAATCGCTCTCAGAGTTCGCAGTCGCTGTGCGCGGCGACCGGGTCGTTGGATGCGGATCACTCTGGATCTACACCCCACAAGTCGCCGAGATTCGTTCGCTCGGTGTCGCGCCGGGACAAAAGGGCGGCGGGCTTGGTACGTCACTCACGAAGTACTTCGTCGATTGGGCGGGCGACCTTGGAATTCCGAAGGTCTTCGTGCTCACGCGCGCACCAGACTTCTTCGGCCGGTGCGGATTCAAGACCGTCAGTGTGAGCACCCTTCCAGAAAAGGTCTTGAAGGACTGCGCCACCTGCCCGCGAAACACGGCGTGCGACGAAGTTGCGATGACCATTGACACGAGAGCAGTCACGCTTGGCGGATCGCCGACGCTTGGCGGATCGCCGACGCTTGGCGGATCGCTCACGCTTGGGACCGCTGCGAAATGACGCAGTGCGCACCACCCGTCTGGCCAGTGGGCTTTCTCGCAGGCAGCGTCTGCGCGGGAATCAAAAAACAAGGCGTTCCAGATCTCGCGTTGATTCTCGGCGAATCGCCGCTCACCGCCGCTGCGGTCTTCACGAAGAATCTTGTCTGCGCGGCACCGATTCAACTTTCGAAATCGCATCTCGCGTACTCGCACACAAAAATCTCAGCCCTGCTGATCAATTCAGGATGCGCCAACGCCGCGACCGGTGCCGAAGGTCTGACGCGAGCGCGACGCGCAACCACTGCGCTCGCTGCGCTCTTGCATGTCGACGCAACGACCGTTCTCACCAATTCAACCGGAGTCATCGGCGTGCAGTTGCCCGTCGATCGCATCGAGGCCGCATTGCCATCCCTTGTTGCCTCGGTGCAAGCTGGTTCCTGCGAATCCTTCGCGCGCGCGATCATGACGACGGACACCCGTCCAAAGTGGTCGACTCGAACTATTCACTGGACTGTCGGCGCGACAGCGCACACCTGTCGTGTGACCGGCGTCGCAAAGGGTGCAGGGATGATTCATCCCAACATGGCCACGATGATCGCCGTGCTTGCAACCGATGCGACGTGCACTCCACACGATCTCGACGCGCTTCTGCGCCACGCGGTCGACCGATCCTTTCACCGAATTTCTGTGGATGGCGACACGAGCACCAATGACAGCGTCTTTGCGCTCGCTTCCTGCACATCTGGCACTCCCCCCGCTGCAGAACTCGCTGAGGCATTCGACGCGGTCGCGCAAGATCTCGCCCTTCTGGTCGTGCGCGACGGTGAAGGATTCGAGCGCGGCATCGAAGTGCGCGTCATCGGTGCCAAGACAAGCGACGATGCATTGCAAGTCGCGCGCACGATCGCGATGAGCCTCTTGGTACGCACCGCCGTCACGGGCGGCGATCCAAACTGGGGACGGATTCTCGCCGCAGCAGGTCGTGCGGGAGTCGCGTTCAACCCGGAGACGGTGCGACTCTCGACTGGAGGCATCGAACTCTTCGCCCACGGCGCTCCGACAGCGAGTGATCTCGCAGCAGTGCGCCTCGCATTCACAGCTGAGTTGGTGAGGATTGAACTTGATCTCTCGATGGGAAGCGCATCCGATCACTTCTGGTCGTGCGGACTCACAAAGCGCTACGTCGAGATCAACGCCGACTACACCACATAGTGGGAGTTTTCGTCGGGCAGTTCAGCGAGGTGAACCGCGGCGCGGTCAAACACCGTACGCCACTCGCCGGTGAGACCAAAGCCGATCACACGCAGCATCCGGCGAATCTCGGTTCGAGGCATGCGCGAGATCAGCACCCGCTCACAGGCGAGCGCACCTGCGATCGCAGCGGCATATTCGAGAAACGCATCGAGCGCGACCGGGTTCTGGGATCGCATATCCGTTGAATCAAAGTCAGCCTTCGCACTCTCTTTCCACGCCGTCCACTGCTCGAGAGTCGTGAACATCCCGCCGCGACGAGAGAGCACCTCGGCACTCCACGCCGCACCATCTTTCGCAGCACAGCGCGCCGCCACGAGATCGACGGGTTGCGCGCGCGACCCCAAGATCGTCGAGAAGAGCTGCATTGCGATCGGCGAGGTCACCATCCCCCGCTCGCTCCCACTCGTGTCTCCACCCACCCCAAAGAGTTCATCGTCCATTGAGTGCCTCCATCATCGTGCGTACTTCGGCGTCGAGCTCAGAACCGAGCGCTCCGTCCTTGCGCAGAATTCCAGCGAGCGCTCCTCGCAGCGACTCAGCGACTGAGAACGCTCGCTGCGCAGCCTGTGCGCTGCTCAGGTGCAAACGCTCGCCAAGCGTCGCGTAGGGAACGCCGTCGATGTGATGCGCCCAGAAGATCTCCCACTCTTGCGACCGACCGCGTCGCTCGAGGTCGGTTTTCGTCTCAGTCATCGCTTGATCGAGCGCCGAGATTGCCCAGGCTCGCTCAAAAAGTTGTTCCGCCTCCATCGATTCGGAGGAGGGTTCGAGCGCACTGCCAGATTCTGTCTTCTTTGCGCGCATTCTCTCGCGGTGGCGCTCATGCACGTAGAGATTCAGTCCATTGCGAAGCCAGAGTCGCAGTCGAATTCCGCTCGCAAGCCAGGACCGCAGATAACTCATGTCGATGAGTCGACTCGCGAAGAAATCATGCACGAGTTCGTCCGCATCGGTTCGCACGCTCGAGTCCAGTCCGATCGCGCGGCAGTAGATTGTGAGAGGTCGCAAATAGCTCGTCATAACGTGACCACTCACGAGAAGTCGACCCGCCTCCCCCTCATCGAGTCGCTGCGAAATCCACAGAGTCTGCGTCTTTGGAAAGGACTTCGTTGGAGTTGGTTGGTCCGGAGTGACTGGCATGAGTGAGCGATTTCAGCGGTTTGTGCGGCTCGAACCCCCGCTGGAAAGAAAGTTACAAGATTTCGGTCAATGAACAAGCCACAAATGTCTATCTCTTCTGTCTGAGCCCTTCCAGGGATCACGCAACGCCGCGCAAGGAGTGCGAGGTTAGTTTCGCTTTCGAGGGGCACACTTCTGGGGAAGTTTTCGGGGGCACACTTCTGGGGAACTTTTCGGGGGCACACTTCTGGGGAACTTTTCGGGGGCACACTTCTGGGGAAGTTTTCGGGGACACACTTCTGGGGAAGTTTTCGGGGACACACTTCTGGGGAACTTTTCGGGGGCATTTCGGTTCTGGGTCACTGGGGTGTCTGTTGCCTTTCACGCCCGTGGAAAGCACCGACACCCCAGTTTTTCACGCCGCAACACACGACTCTCTACACTTCCCTCCCCAATGGCGTCCCTCTCAGAAGAAATCGAATCGGTGCGTCTTTCTGCCGATTCAGCCCTCGAATCGGTCACAACCGCCTCTGCACTCGAAGCCTGGCGAATCACACACCTCGGCGCATCTGGATCGCTCAAGTCGATCATGGCTCGCCTGAAGGACGCTCCGCGCGAGGAAAAGCCTCTGCTGGGCAAACTCCTCAACGAACTGAAGCAGCACCTCGAATGCGAGTTTGAGACGCGCAAACTTCTCACCGCCGCGACCCTTGCAGAGCCATCGATCGATCTGACCGAACCTGGTGAACGACTCGGACAGGGTCGCCGCCACATCCTCTCTCGCACAATCGATGAGATCGTCGACGTCTTCGGGCGAATGGGATTCTCAGTCGCCGACGGCCCAGAGATCGAGGACGAGTGGCACAATTTCACGGCGCTGAACATTCCAGAAGGCCATCCAGCGCGCGACGCAACTGATAATTTCTACATGGGTGATGAAGCTGGGGTGAAGCGGCTCTTGCGCACCCAGACCTCGACGGTGCAGATTCGCGCGATGGAGTCCCAGCCACTCCCCCTCAAGGTCGTCGCCGTTGGCCGCGTGTACCGACCCGACACACACGACGCGACCCACTTCTCAATGTTTCACCAGATCGAAGGGCTCTGCATCGATCGCACGCTCTCGATGGTTGACCTCAAGACGGCGCTGCTGCAATTCGCCCGCTCCTACTTCGGACCCGAAGCCGAGGTCCGCATGCGTCCAAGTTTCTTTCCGTTCACCGAGCCATCCGCCGAAGTCGACATGAAGATGCACATCCGTGGACAGTGGCAATGGGTTGAGATCGGCGGCTGCGGGATGGTCGACCCCAATGTCTTGACCGCCGTTGGCATCGACCCTGAACAGTGGCGCGGCTACGCATTTGGACTCGGCATCGAACGCATCGCGATGCGACGCTATGGCATCAGCGACATTCGCTTGCTCTTTGAAAACGACGCGCGATTTCTTCGCCAGTTCTAACTGGCTCAAAGAAACCACGCGTCGTTGTGCGTTCACAAGATTTTCGAAACACCACAACGAATCGCGATGCGACCGAATCTCAGCTCGCTGCGGTTTCGCCACCGGCAGTCGGTGCATCTTTGCCCATTTCCTTGCGAATCTGTGCGGCAAATGCGGTGCGGCGATCGGCGGTTGTGCGTCGTCCCGAGGTTCCCCCCGAGACTTGCGATCCACCTTCGCGACCGACGAGCTGCAAGACGACCAAGTTGGTCGCATCACCGATGCGTCGACGATCCAACTTCACGATGCGGGTGTATCCACCTGGTCGATCGGTAAAGAGTGGAGCAACGCGCGTCATCAGATGGTGCACCAGCCGTGGGGACTTGCGCAACTCTCCGAAGCGATTGAATTCAATCTCGCTCGCGGCAGGAAGTGTCCAGTAGGCACTTTGCTTGCGCTCTTCCTTGACGTTTGGATCGGCAACCCACGCGAACACCGACCGATCGGTCAGACGACTGTGCAACAGTCGGCGCGACGCGAGCGTGCGATGGCGTGCAATCGTGATCAGACGCTCCACATAGGGCTTGACAGCCTTCGCCTTCACAAGCGTGGTGACGATTTCACCATGCTCGAAGAGTCCAGCAGCAAGATTGCGAAGCAACGAACGGCGATGATCGCTTTCGAGGCAGAGTTGTTTACCAGCTACACGATGTCTCATGATTCAATACTCCTTTGGTCCTTTGACCGAGTCACTCCGCAGATCGAGCAGTTCGCTCAACCCTTGGACGAAACATTTCCTGAAAAACCTTCTGGCATTTGCATGCCGAGTGACAAACCGATCTCTTGCAAGCGTGCGTTGATCTCATGCAACGACGTCTTGCCGAAAGAACGAAGTTCCATCAATTCACCTTCGGTCTTCGTGATCAGCTCACCCACGGTGAGAATCCCAGCCGTTTGCAAGCAATTCGTTGCGCGGACGCCGAGGTTGAGATCGACGAGCGTCATCGCGAGTTTGCGATCCATGTTTGAATCGACTTCCTGCTCCGAGGTAAGCCCCTGCTCAACGACGTCCTGGCCCGCTGAATCGAACTGCACGAATGGATTGACGTGCTTGCGCAAGATCTTTCCGGCTTCCACCAGCGCCATCTCTGGCGTGACGGTCCCGTTGGTCCACACATCGAGCACCAAGCGGTCGTAGTTCGTGCGCTGTCCAACACGTGTGTCTTCGACGCGATATCGAACGCGTTGCACCGGCGTGAAGATCGCATCAACGGGGATGTCTCCGATGACCTGATCTTCTTCGGTGTTGTACTGCTCGCTCGCAGGCTGATATCCACGACCGCGCTTCACAGTGAGGTCTGCTTCAAAGCGAACCTTTTCGTTCACTCGGCAGATCACGTGGTCTGGATTCAGAATGCGCACGGATGCATCGCTCTCGATGGATGATCCAGTCACATCGCATGGACCTTCCACGCGGATGCGAACGATCTTTGGCTCGTCGCCGTCCATCTCAACGATGAGTCCCTTGATGTTGAGCACGATGTCAGAGACATCCTGCACGACGCCATGGATCGATGTGAATTCGTGCGTCACTCCTGCGATTTGCAGTTTGGTGATCGCGGCGCCCTCAATGCTCGAGAGCAGAATGCGGCGCAGACTGTTACCGATGGTGGTGCCAAAACCGCGCTCAAATGGCTCAGCTGAGAAACGACCAAACGTCGTCGACAGACTGCTCTTATCGGCGATCACACGACCCGGTAGTTCAAGACCTCTCCAGCGAATATGCATGATTCAAAACTCCTACTCCAGCAGTTGTCCAGTCCGAACCGAACGAGCCAGATCCCTATCGGATGCCGCAAAGCCCTGCTGGGCGGTCTGCGGCCCCTGCTGTGGGACCAGGCGAAACGATGAATATTGATACTAGACGCGACGCTTCTTTGGCGATCGACATCCGTTGAATGGAAGCGGGGTTTGATCTTCGATCGACAAGACCTTCAGACCATTGGCTTGCAGAGCCGTCACGGCCGATTCACGACCTGGACCTGCTCCACGAACCCGAACCTCGACCTCACGCATACCGACGCGGCGGGCTTTGCCTGCCGCACGCTCGCTCGCGCGACTCGCGGCGAATGGCGTGCTCTTGCGCGCACCCTTGAAGCCAACACTTCCCGCGGAGTCCCAACAAATGGTCTCGCCGTTGGTGTCGGTGATGGTGACGATCGTGTTATTGAATGTGGCGCTCACATTCACGATGCCCTTGATGACGTTCTTGCGAATCTTTGGTTTCTTCGACATAGTGTTTTTCTCGTAGCGATTCGCGGATTAACCGTTCACGCCCTTCTTACCGGCCACAGTCTTCTTCTTGCCCTTGCGCGTACGAGCGTTGGTACGGGTGCGCTGACCTCGGCATGGCAGTGAGCGACGATGGCGCTCTCCGCGATATGCGTGAATGTCCTTCAAGCGCTGAATGTCTTGGGTCACTTGACGGCGCAATGCACCTTCGACGATGTAGCTGTCGTCAATCTCCTTCGAGATCGCCGCGAGCTCTTGATCGCCAAGCGTGTGGGTGCGACGATCAGGATCGATCCCAGTCTTGACCAAGATCGCGGCTGCGCCCTTGGGTCCAATACCGTGGATGTACTGAAGTGAATAGAGGATCTTCTTTTTGTCAGGAATGTCGATACCGGCAATACGTGGCATAGTTGGCTCCGATGGTGGCTCAGCCCTGTCGCTGCTTCAGCCGTGGGTTTTTCTTGTTGATGACAAAGCGCTTGCCCTTGCGGACAACAATCTGACAATCGAGTGTGCGGCGCTTAATACTGCTTCGAACTTTCATGAGTGACTCCGTGAACTTGAAACAAACAATGGATGAATGACTCGAGACTTACCGGCGAAATGTGATGCGACCCTTGGTCATGTCGTATGGACTCATTTCGATCGTGACTTGATCGCCTGGAAGGATTCGGATGAAGAATTTTCGCATCTTGCCGCTGACGTAGGCCAGGATCTCCTGACCATTCTGAAGCTTGACCCGGAACATTGCATCGGGCAGCGCTTCTGTGACTTCGGCTTCGAGTGTGATCTTTTCTTCTTTGGCCATGAACTCCTTCGGACTCTTTTTTACGCTGTGGCATGAACAGACGGCGCCGAGACCGAGGTACGCACCTCGTCAAGCATCTCGCACCCTGTTCGTGTCACGACAATGGTTCGTTCGACCGAGCAGCCAGCTGCACCAGACTCTGTTCGCATCGTCCATCCATCGTCGCACTTGACGAATCGGACAAGCGTGGCAAAGCCATCGGCATCGACGGAACGAATTCCATCTGGACGCTGCACGACGGTTGGCTCAACGCAGAGCACCATGTCGGGCAGAATCGTGAAATCACCGCGTGATTCGAACTCGCGATCGAGTGCGCATGGCGCGACTGGCGCTTCATGCAAGGCGCGACCAACTCCGTGGCCGGCATATCCCGTGACGACGCCGAGGCTTCGAGCTGCCGCAACGCTTTGCATTGCTCGAGCAACGTGCGACCAACGAACGCCGGGCGCGATCATCGCGATGGCAACTTCGAGCATCTCGTGGCATCCACTCACCATCGCGTGTTGTTCGTATGCACTCGTTCCGACGATGACGCAGTCGGCGATGTCAGCACACCATCCGCGCAATCGAACCGCAACATCGACCGTGACGACATCACCATCGCGCAGCGGCACATCGGTTGGAACTGCGTGAATCAATCGGTCATTGACCGCGATACAACACGCTGCTGGAAAAATGCGTGCATCGACATCGAGTTCGTCAAAGGATGGGCTCTGGATCACGCTTTCAGCGCGCTCAGCTGCGATGACGCCTGCGACAATCGCGGCGAGCGATGATGGCAGTGCGCCAACCACTGCGCAGCGCAGTGCCGCATCGACCGCTGCCCGTGCAATCAATGCACTTTCACGAATGGCAGCAATCTCTTCTGGCATGCGAAGTTCGACTTGACGACCGCCGCCCACTCGTGGACGGCGTGGTGAACCATCGAGACGCACCGTCGCGACAACTCCGCCTCGCCGAGCATCGGCGCTGGTCAGGATCTCGTTTGGAGTCGTTCGGAAGGTCACCATCGGATTAGCCTCGAGCCGATCGAATGCGTGGACCCGATTCACTGGTTCCTGTCGAGAGGAATCCAGAGTAATTACGCATCAAGAGATTCGCCTCGATGCGCTGCACAATGTCGAGTGCGACACTGACCACGATGAGCAATCCGGTGCCGCCCAGAAACTGTGCGACGAAGAATGGGATCCCAAGCTGTTGACTGACGATCGTCGGAATGATCGCGATCAGTGCGAGCGCGCCGGCGCCGACGTAGGTGATGCGCGAGATCACCGTCTCGAGATACTCAGCCGTTCGTGGGCCAGGGCGCAGTCCTGGAATGAACGATCCGTGCTCGCGCAATTGCTTGGACATATCGGTCGGCGAAAGCTGCACGGTGGTCCAGAAGTATGAGAAGAAGTAGATCAGAACGATCTCAATGAGCACGTACGGATACGCGCCAATCTGCAAATTCTGGGCGATGAAGCTGGTGATGCTCGACCAGGTCGACGAAGCGTCCACTGCGGCCGCGCGCGATGCAATCCACGCGCATCCTGAGGCCGGGAACATCATGAGCGTGCTCGCGAAGATGATCGGCATCACACCGGCGTGGTTGATGCGCAAAGGCAGGTAGTGCTTCTGACCACCATAGACCTTGCGGCCGCGGGTGTGCTTCGCCTGTTGAATCGGAATGCGACGCTGCGCAACGGTGATGATGATCGCACCACCGACAACGAAGAGGAATCCTGTGAGCAGCACGATCAGCCCAACGATGCCGATCTTTGAATCGCCACCTTGAACGCTTGCGTCGAAATTCTCGCCGATCCAGGTCACAGCGCTCGGCATTCGCGAGAGAATTCCGGCGGTCAGAATGATCGAAACGCCGTTGCCAATGCCGTACTTGTCGACCTGCTCACCGAGCCACATCAAGAAGAGACTTCCGGCGGTCAATCCTGAGATCCCGGCGATATAGAAGATGACGAGTCCGCCACCGACTTGAAATTCTGGCTGCACAAGATTCTGTGTGCGCAGGAAACCGAGCCACATCAGACCCTGAAGCAAGCAGAGACCAACGGTTGCATACCGGGTCCACTCCATGATCTTGGTCTGGCCTGACATCCCCTCTTTCTTGAGCTCTTGCAGCGCTGGAACAACGGCTTGCAAGAGTTGAAAGATGATGCTCGCCGTGATGTACGGCATGATGCCAAGTCCGAAGATCGTCGATTGCTGCAGCGATCCGCCCGAGAAGATCGAGGCGTACTCGAGCAGGCGGCCGAATCCGGTCTGATCGGTTGACGCACGCTCAGCAGCGCGCGCGAGTTCAGACTGATCGACGCCAAGCAGTGGGATCCAAAAACCGATTCGATAAATGACCAAGACCCCCAAGGTGAAAAACACCTTGTTGCGCAGGTCACGGATTCGGAAGATGTTTGCGAACGCTTGCAGCATTGGGTGGAGTGTTCGACTCAGCTCTTGTCAGCAGCAGGAGCATCGGAGGCTCCCTTGGCTTCGGACTTTGCGTCGGACTTGCCTTCTTTGGCCTTCGGCGCGCGCTTCGCAGCGTTTGCCTTTTTCGTGGCCTCAGCTTCAGCCTCTGCCTGCTCTGCTGCGGCAACCTTTGCAGCATGCGGAGTCAGGATGACGCTTCCGCCAGCTGCTTCGATCTTCGCCTTGGCTTGCGTCGAGAACTTGTCGGCCGTCACGCTCAACTTGACTGTGATGTCGCCGGTGCCAAGCACCTTCAACGGCATCTTGTCATCGCGAACGAGACCGACCCGAACCAATGCGTCCACATCGACGTGCGTTCCCGCGGTGAAGTGCTTCGCGAGGTCGGAGACATTGACGATGTGGTAGTCGACGCGAAAGTCGGCATTCGAGAATCCGCGCTTTGGAAAGCGTCGCAGGAGTGGCGTCGAGCCTCCCTGGTAACCGGGGCGGCTCGTCCAACCAGCGCGACTCTTTGCACCGTTGTGACCGCGACCGCTTGTGCCGCCCTTGCCGCTGCCTTCGCCGCGACCGACGCGCATGCGCAGCTTGTGCTTTCCAACCTTGGCGGTGACATCATGGATCATCATGGCTAATTACTCCTATCAAGAAAACTGAAATCAAGACTGAACTGGCGGACTCGAACCTTCGGCTGGACTTGCTGGCGCATCAGCGACAGGTGATGCTGGCGCACTTGGTGCGGGGGATGCGGATGCTGGGGCTTGCGCTGGAACGAATGGACGTCCTCCATCGTCTGAGCGTGGTCGGCCACCGCCGCCACCGCCACCGAATCCACGTCCGCCGCCGCCACCACCTGGACGACCGCCACCACCGCCGCGACGACGTTCGTCGCCGACTGTGTTGACTGGCGCTGCTGCGCGTTCACCAGATCGTTGGGATGGCATCGCCGCGATACCGCGCGCAATCGAATCTTCGACCGTTGTGGTTCCGAGTGTGACGCCACGAAGTTGCTCGACGCGCTCACGCGTGCGAAGCGAATCGAGCGCAGCAAATGTTGCCTTCACAAGATTCTTCGCATTGGTTGAGCCATAGGCCTTGGTCAGGCAATCCTGTACGCCGAGCATGTCGAGCACGGCTCGAACAGATGCACCAGCGATGACACCCGTTCCTGGACTCGCAGGCACCAAGCGCACCTTCGATGCGCCGAAGCGACCTTCGACCGAATGCGGCAGCGTGCGACCCTGCAGCGGATAGGCGCGCAACTTGCGCTTGCCTTCACGCGTGGCCTTCTCAACGCTCGTTGGAACTTGATTGCTCTTGGCATATCCAACTGCAACTTTTCCGTGTCGATCACCAACGACGACGAGTGCGCCGAAGCTGAAGCGACGACCACCGGCCACTGTTGAGGAGGTGCGAAACACCTTCACTGTTGTTGCATCGACGCCGCTGTCATCACCAAAGTTATCGTTCATATTTGTAACCTCAAGCGTTCACTCGCGAATGCGAGCGTGTTCTAGTTCAGAATGAAAGTCCTGCTGCGCGCGCTGCATCAGCGAGCGCCTTGATCCGTCCGTGATAGCGATATCCGCCGCGATCGAAAACGACCTGACCGACCCCCGCCTTGATTGCCCGCTCAGCAACTGCGCGACCGACGACAACGGCCGCATCGGCGTTGCCGCCAACCTTGACCGCGAGATCGGCATCGAGCGATGAGGCCGCAGCCAACGTACGACCAGCGAGGTCATCGATGACCTGCACATAGATATGACGGGGTGAACGGAAGACTGCCAAACGTGGACGCATTGGCGTTCCACGGAGAGTCTTCTTGATTCCCTTTCGGCGGCGGGAGCGACGTGTTCTTTTTTGTGTGCAAATGTCCATAGGAATTTCCTTTCGCGCGCCTTAGGCGCCGAATGCCTTGCCCTTCTTGCGCGCAATGACTTCAGTGGAGTACTTGATGCCCTTGCCGTTGTATGGCTCAGGTTTTCGTTGGCTGCGAATGAGGCTCGCGAACGCGCCAACCTTTTGCGCATCGACACCAGCCAATGTGATGATCGTGTTGTTGTCAACCGTGCATGCGACACCCTCTGGCACGATCAGTTCAATCGGATTGCAAAACCCAACGCTCAAGATCAACTTCTTGCCCTGCAGTTTGGATGTCCATCCCACGCCGACGACTTCGAGCTTGATCGAGTATCCCTCGAGCACGCCCTTGACCATCTTGTTCAAGACGGCACGGGTCGTACCCCAGTACGCGCGGCGATTACCTTCATCGATTCGACCCATGTCATCGATTGTGCAGGCGATCGACTGCTTCGCAGCATCGAAGACCACGACGACTTCGGGTCGATAGCAGAACGAGTTCTTGCCCTTGGGTCCTTGCAGCTCAACAGTCCGCGTCGCGGTGTTGACCGCAACTTTGACTGTTGCTGGCACTGGGATGAGTTGTTTTCCAATTCGGCTCATGTGATTCTTCTTTCTAGATCAAGAGACGGCGCAGACGACTTCGCCGCCGACACGCATTTCGCGAGCCTTGCGGTCGCTCATGACGCCCTGACTCGTTGAGACCACCGTGATCCCAAGTCCTTCAAGCAGCCGAGGCATCGCTTCGGCACCGCAATAGACGCGGCATCCCGAATGCGAGACACGATCGATGCGATTGATCAGTGTTTCGCCGCGGGGTCCATACTTCAACTGCACGCGCAGGAGTCCTTGGCGACCATCTGGAATCACTTCGAATCCCAGAATGAATCCTTCATCGCGCAACACCTCGAGCACACCGCGATTGAGGCGGTTGTTCAAGCAGGTCACGCTCTTGCGGCGAATCGACACCGCATTTCGGATGCGGGTCAACATATCGGCTGTGAGATCTTGCAATGACATGATTTAGTTCCTCGAGAATTGAATTACCACGATGCCTTACGCATGCCTGGGATCATTCCCAGCAATGCCAACTCGCGCAACATGTGTCGGCTGATCCGAAACTTCCGGTAGTACGCCCGCGGATGTCCCGTGATCTCGCAACGATTACGTTTGCGCGTCGAGAACTTCGGCGTGGTCTTCATTTTTGCGAATGCGCGTTTGCTTGCCATAGTGGTTCCTGTGGTTCCTGTGGGTTCCGTTAGACAGCGACTGCTGCGACTGCGGGTACTGCGGACTTCTTTGACTCTTCGGGCTTGACGAACGGCATGCCCAGTTCGGAGAGAACCAACCGGCTCTTCTTCGCATCACTGCCAGAAAAGACAATGTTGATGTTCATTCCGTGCGTGTGATTCACAGCGGCCATGTTGATTTCTGGCCAGACGGCCTGTTCGGTCAATCCGACGCTGAAATTGCCCTGACGATCGAACGTCTTGTCGGACACGCCGCGAAAATCCTTGATACGCGGCATGGCGAGATTGATGAGACGATCGAGAAAGTTCCACATGCGCTCGCGTCGAAGTGTGACCATGAACGCGCTGGGAGCACCTTCACGAACCTTGAAGTTCGAGACGGCCTTCTTGGCGAGAATCATGATGGGCTTCTGACCCGAGATCGTCGAGAGCGTTGAGATCACCGCGTCGCGATACTCAGGCTTGAGCTTCTGATTCTCAAGGTGGCGACCGACGCCGACGTTGATCACGACCTTCTCGATGTGCGGAAGTTGGTGAACGTTCTTCAATCCGAATTCGGAGAGAACGCGTGCGCCAACTTCATCGCGAAACATCTTGCGAAGGCGCGGTTCAGGAAGCGAGGTTGGAATGACTTTCTTAGACATGGAGACTCCTTAGGCCTTGCTCTTAGTTGGGCCACGCAACACGTGCAATTCACTGCCATCGCGCACAGCGACACGCACCTTTGAACCGTCAGCCTTGCTCACGAAACGAACGCGTGTTGGCTTGCCGTTGACAACCGGGCTGACATTTGAAATATGAATCGAGAGTTCTTTCTCAATGACCGAACCTTTGGGTTGTGCTTGCGTCGCCTTCATATTGCGCTTGCGAACATTCACACCCTTGACGATCACGCGATTGGACTTCAGATTGACTGAAAGAAGTTCGCCCGATTTACCACGGTTGTTCCCCGAAGTCACGACGACGACATCACCTTTTTTGACATGGAGCGGCATGGGATTAGACGACCTCTGGTGCTAGGGAAACGATCTTCATGTAATTTTTCTCCCGCAGTTCACGCGCGACTGCACCGAAGATGCGCGTGCCCTTGGGATTGCCATCCTCATCAATCAGAACGCAAGCGTTCGAATCGAATCGGACGTACGAACCATCATCGCGACGAACTGGGTACTTGACACGCACAATGACTGCGAGCGCCTTGTCACCAGATTTCACATCGCCGTTCGGAATCGCGGCCTTGATGGCGACGCGAACCCGATCACCAACGGACATCGAGAGACGGGTGAAGCGGCCGCGTGCGGTACTCGCACCGAGCACACCAATCACCATTGCCAATCGAGCGCCGCTGTTGTCGGCAACTTCCATTCTGCTTTCTTTTTGAATCATGTTCTGTGTTCTCCGTTCATTTCGAGTGGATTGCGACGCCGAAGGTCAGTCCTTCGCCTTCACCGCTTCGCCGTAAACAACTTCTGCCTTGATTGGTGCACGTTCAACGATTCGCACGAGCGCCCAGCGCTTGGTTCGAGAAACGGGACGGCACTCAGCGATCTCAACCCGATCGCCGAGCTTTGAATCATTGGTCTCATCGTGCACTTGGAGAATCGTTCGTCGACGAACGTACTTTCCGTAACGAGGATGGCGTGCGGAATAGGAGATGACCACACGGCGGGTGCGATCCTGTCCATCGCGATCGACCATACCGACGAGTCGTGGGCTCTTCTCTGGGATGACAACTGGGGACTTGCGACTCATGACTTCACCTTCTTTGCAGCGGTCTTCTTGACGGCTGGTTTGCTCACGGGCTTGACTGCTGCAACGGCCTTGCGAGCCACGGGATTCTTTGCGACGCGGCGACTTGAAGCCTCCGTCAAAAGACGGGCCAGATCGGTTCGCAACTTTCCGAACTGTGACGAGTCTTTGACCTTCTCGGTGACAACTTGCGAGCGCAAATTGAAGATCGCGCGTCGGATGCGGCCACTCTCGAGACCCAACTCTTCGTCGTTCAGTTTCTTGATTTCTTTCATGTCCATGATTCGGTTCCTTGTCTTCGTATTCAGTCTTCGTATGCGGTCGTCAGTTAGACGGCGAGTCGTCGGGAGACCATGCGGCATCGCACGGGCATTTTGTACGCAACACGCGCGAGCGCTTGCTTGGCGAGATCTTCTGACACACCTTCGACTTCGAAGAGCACTGTGCCAGGCTTCACGCGCGCGGCCCAATATTCAACTTCAGCCTTTCCAGTACCCATTCGCGTTTCGAGCGGCTTCTTCGAGATCGGTTTTTCGGGAAAGACACGGATGTACAGCTTGCCCTGCCGACGAAGAAAGTGCTGCGCCGCGATGCGACCTGCATCGATTTGTCGCCCGCTCAACCAGACGGTTTCGAGAGACTGCAATCCGTAGTCTCCGTAGGCGACGTAGTTGCCGCGCGTTGCGCAGCCTTTCATCTTGCCGCGCTGTTGCTTGCGGTATTTGACGCGTGAGGGAAGTAGTTTCATGTCTTATCTCGTATGAATTCGATTGGGATAAATCAGCGACGACCACGTGCACGAGCTTGTCCGCCCGCTGCGGTGGATTGATATTCCGGCTGCGCCTCTGCCGCTGCATACATGCCGCGGTAGACCCAGACCTTGACGCCTAGTGCGCCGTAGGTGGTGAATGAGTGCGCCAACGCGTAATCGACGTGCGCCTGAAGAGTCGAACGCGGAATCGATCCGAGTCGCATATCGAGCGTGCGGCTCATTTCGGCTCCACCGAGTCGTCCCGCCAAGAGAATGCGAATTCCCTTTGCGCCGTTCTGCATCGCGCTCTCGCAACGCATCTTGATGAGCCGACGAAAATTCGCGCGCTTCTTGAGTTGCTCTGCCATCGTTTCGGCGATGAGGCGTGCATCAATTTCAGGATTGCGAACTTCGACCACGTTCACCGCAACCTTGCGGTTCGTGAGCGCCTGCAGTTCATTGATCAACTGCTCCTTGCCGGATCCCTTGAGCCCGAGCACCTGGCCCGGACGCGCGGTCTTGATGATCACGGTCAACTCTTCGCGCGTGCGCTCGATGAGCACGTCACTCACAGCCGCGAAGGGCGGCGTGCGATTGAGTCGCTTGTCGATGAACTTGCGGATCTTGTAGTCCTCGACCAACAATTCACCGAAGAGTGCCTTTGGAGCAAACCAGCGGCTCTTGTGTGCCTCGGTGATGCCGACTCGGAAACCAAATGGATGTGTTTTTTGACCCATATTGAAAACCTCAGGATTTGCGCTCAGCAACCGTCACGTGAATGTGACTCGTTCGCTTCTTGATTGGATGTGAGCGCCCACGGTCTTTCGGCTGAAAGCGCTTGATGATTGGACCTTCGTCGACCTTTGTCTCTTTGATGAAGAGTGAACCGATGTCGGCATCCTTCTCTTCAGCATTGGCGATCGCACTCTTGAGAACGACCTTGACAAACACGGCGCCACGGCGCGGGCTGAAGTCAAGGCGAGCCATCGCGCTTGCAACGTCGAGTCCACGGATCATGTCAATGACCAGACGAACCTTGCGGGGCGCGATGCGGCAGTGTTGGTGGGATGCGGTGTATGTCATAGTGGTCTCCAAAGGGTTCGATCAGTGAGGTGCTCGGCAGATCAGTTGCCGGACTTCTCGCCGCCCGCGATGCCTTCCTTCTTGTTGGTGTGACCGCGAAACGTGCGCGTCATCGAGAACTCGCCGAGCTTGTGACCGACCATGTCTTCGGTCACGAACACATCAATGAATGCTCGGCCGTTGTGAACTTGAAACGTCGTACCGACGAATTCAGGCACAATCGTGCAGGCGCGACGCCAGGTCTTGATGGGCAGACGACGACCAACGGTCTGAGAAGCCTCAACCTTGCGGAAGAGTTTCTCGTCAACTGCTGGACCTTTCTTTTGGGAACGTGACATCGTGATGATCTCCTGTGAAGTGCTTTCGATCAGACCTTGAGTTGACCGTATCGACGGCTGAATCGTCGACGAAGAATGCGTTCATCGCTCGCCTTACCGCGCGTTCGGGTGCGACCACCCTTGGATGGCGTGTTGCTTGCGTTGGATGGAATCTGACCGCCCTTTGAGCGTCCTTCACCACCACCGTGCGGATGCTGATGATGGCTCATAGCCATACCACGTGTGCGTGGACGGCGACCGAGCCAACGGGCGCGGCCTGCTTTCCCGAGCTTCACGAGTCCGTGGTCTGCGTTTCCAACTGGACCGATCGTTGCGCGACAATCGAGCGACACCTGGCGAATTTCGCCCGATGGCAAGACGAGCGTTGCGAAGCGACCTTCTTTATTGGTGAGACGTGCTGCCATTCCTGCAGAGCGCACCATTTGCGCGCCCTTGCCCGGAACGAGTTCAACCGCATGCACTGAGAGTCCAGTTGGAATGTGTCGAAGCGGCATGCAGTTGCCAACTTCTGGATCGATCTGCTTGGCAGAACTCAGAACCTTCGTTCCAGCGCGAATACCTTTTGGCGCGAGGATGTAACGAACGCTCTCATCTTCATACTTGAGGAGCGCCAAGTGACAGGAGCGATTTGGATCGTATTCAATACCCACAACGAGTGCGGGTGCATCATCTTTCGTGCGACGCCAATCGATCAGGCGGTAGCGGCGCTTGTGACCACCACCCTGCTGAATCACAGTCAATTTGCCTTGGCAATTGCGACCACCGGTCTTGTGCAATGGACGCAACAAGCTCTTCTCTGGGGTCTTCTTGGTGACTTCAGCGTGCAGATTGACCGACGCATTGCGGCGGCTGTTCGTGACTGGTTTATAAACGCGAATCGGCATTGTGGTTCTCCAGTGTGAATCAGAAGAGTTCGATCTTGTCTTGCGGATGCACGCGGACGACCGCGCGCTTTTCCCACTTGCCTGCGATGAGACCGAACTTCGACGCGCGATCGGCATACTTTCGGTTCAGAACGCTGACGCCCAGAACACGAACCTTATAGAGCTCGACCACGGCAGCCTTCACATCAGTCTTGGTCGCGCGAGCGTCGATCTCGAACGTGTAACGATTTGCATCGCTCGCACCGCCGTTCGCTTTTTCTGTGATCAGTGGACGGCGGATGACTTCGGTTGCAATCATGATGTGGCCTCATCTTCTGAGTGTGCGAAGCAGGATTCGTCAAGGAACGTGTTCAGCGTTGCACGATCGATCACCATGTAGCGGTGATTCAGCACTGCGAAGACATTCAGTTGGTCAACACGGATCGTCGACGAGTATGGCAAGTTGCCCGCACTCTGACGTGCGCCATCGTTCTTGGCATCCAAGACGATGAGGCAGGTTCGATCGATCCCGACAACCCGCAAAATGTTCGCGAAGGTCTCGGTCTTTGGCGTTGGAAAGTTCAAGTGTTCGAAGCACTTCACTTCGCCGTCCACCAACTTGGCCAAGAGTGCGTTTCGATTTGCGAGGCGACGCATCTTCTTTGGAAGCGATGAACGCATGTCTTCACGCGTGCGCGTCTTGGCGAAGCACACACCACCACCCTTGCGGATGGGTGAACGCGCCGCGCCAGCACGGGCGTTTCCTGTGCCCTTTTGCTTGTAAATCTTGCGGGTTGAACCGTGCACAGATCCGCGGCTCTTCGTGCGAGCCGAGCCCTGGCGCTGGTTCAAGTGGACCGCGACATACGCCTGCTTCAAGAGCGGGAAGCGAACTTCACCGCCGAGCATGGCTGGATCGATCTGGATGGTGTCGACCGTCTTACCGTCATGAGAATAGATTGGGAGATCAATCATTTCAAAGTTTCCTTCGGCGGGAATCCGCCGTTTTCGCCTTGCTCTCCCGGCGCCAATCACAACAGGCGGGGGGAAGAGTTCGACTTGGATGTGGAGCGAGATGTCCTTGTCGCATGGTTCCCTGGGTTCTTCACCCACTCAGGCCTTTGCAACTCAGCGCAACGTCAGTGACGTCATGCCTTGGCCTGGAGCCGTGCCTTTGGTTTGTAGAGCCGTGTTGCAGCTCGAACGACGAGGTAACCAGAGTTCGCGCCGGGGACGTTCCCCTTCACGATGAGTAAATTCTTTTCGGCGTCAATGCTGATGACGTCGAGGCTTCGCATCGTGCAACGTTCGTTGCCGAGACGGCCAGGCATCTTCTTGCCCTTCTTAATCTTTGCACCGTGGCCACGATCGGTTCCGTGGCTTCCGATGGAACCGGGCGAGCGATGCTTGCGCTCAACACCGTGGGAGGCGCAGAGTCCCTTGAAGCGGTAGGCCTTCATGACTCCAGCGAAACCCTTTCCTTTGCTCGTGCCGATCACGTCGACGAACTTCACCTTTTCGAAGGTCGATGCATCGATGGTTTGACCGAGTGTGAATGCTTGTGCTTCTTCATCGCTGTCGAGACGAATCTCGCGATGCATGCGCTTGGCCGTCACTCCAGCCTTTGCGTCATGACCAATGACGGGCATCGAACTGCGGCGTGGCTTGACATCTTCGTAGGCAATTTGCACTGCGCAGTAGCCATCAGATGCCATGGTCTTGACTTGGGTGACGCTGCACGGACCAGCGGAGATGACTGTGACTGGAATGTTGCGACCGTCGTCGAGAAACCAACGAGTCATTCCAATTTTTCGACCAATGATGGCGTTTTTCATTTCAATGTTCCGTTTCGGCTAGGCCTTGATCTTCACGAACACACCAGCCGGGACGACGAGGCGGTTGAGCGCATCGACGGTCTTCGAGTTTGGATCGCTGATGTCGATGATGCGCTTGTGTGTGCGAATCTCGAACTGTTCACGACTCTTCTTGTCAATGAACGGCGACCGATTGACCGTGTAAATCTCGCGTCGCGTCGGAAGCGGAACGGGTCCAGCTACACGTGCGCCGCTGATCTTGGTTTGCTCAACGATTTCACGGGCGCTCGCATCGAGCACCTGATGGTCGTACGCTTCGAGTCTTATGCGAATAGTTCCGTTCATAGTGTTCGCCCGTGATCTGGGGCGAATCGGCGATACTAGCGACTCAATGAAAACTGTCAACTCGATGGAAAGATTGAGGACATTTTGCGTCCGACTCGGGTCGATTGCGACGGTGATCGCGGCGACGATCGTTGGTGGTTCAGCGGTCGCGGCTCCGACAGCTGTGCGAGATGCCGCACAATCGGCCGGAGCGTCCAATAATAACGGCGCTTCCAAGCAGATTTCGACGCCTCCACGGAAGACGATCCCATCGACGGCTGCTCCGAAGCCCAACGTACCTGTGGCGACGAAACCCGCGACACCCGTCGCGAAGCCTGCGGCGGTGGTCGCGAAGCCTGCGGCGGTGGTCGCGAAGCCTGTCGTCGCCACGGCGCCGGCTCGATCGTCGACGTCGAGAGATCTCGACACAGATGTCCTGATTCTCGAATCGCTTGGAGTTCGATTTCAGCCGCCACTTGGCGCAATTTTGACGAAGCCCGTGACGGGCGCGATGCCGATTTACACGATCGATGATTCAGGCACGACGCCCCGCTACCACATGCAAGTTCAGTCGCTCGTTTCGTCGCTCACCGATCCCTCACCTGAAGCTCAAGTCAGTGATTACCTCGATTCGATGCGCAAAAAAGGGCAGAAATTCACAATTCTCGCGAACCAGCCGTGGCTCCATCCAAAGGTGCCTGGGCATCTGCTCTTCACATCGACTGACTTGGGTGAGGGCGTCATCGCCATTCAAGGATGGCTCGTGCTTCAAACGGGACCGTTCGATTTCGTTGTGATCAGTGTGCTCGCAGCGGGGCCAGATTTTGCACTATTGCGCCCGATTCTTGAAGCGAGCTTTGCGACGATTCAGCTTGACGATCTCGAGCAGATTGCGGTCGAACGGTTTGAACGACTGCGCCGTGGATATGAGTTGATTCTGACAATGACCCCTGAAAAACTGAAGGGATTATGCGAGTCGGAGCCTCGGATGTACCGCGTCTGGCAAGCCGACGAGAAGGGACGCGAGCAAGAAATAGGGTACTACCGAGTGGTGGTGCACGCCGGAACGCTGAGCGATGCATCGAGCGAAAAACCCTTCAAAACGAGCGAAAATCCGACGGGACTCTTGGTGATCGTGCAGGGGCGAACGATCGTCGACGCGTCTTCGGGCAGATTCGCCGATACCGAAGCGCGATTCTGGACCTCGTGGGATCGCACAAGCGAAGCATGGACGAGTCGGGTCACCGAGCGCGGCGGAAAACTCGCTGAGCGTTCCGTCGCACAAACGGGATTGCGTTCTCCTCGAGGGCTCGGTAATCCACGGCAGAATCTCCTCGTGATCAACGCCAATGCGCAGTCGCGAACGCGAGATGAAAAACAATGGACTGTGCCAACGGGCATCTACCTCTCGCAAGCCGAGACGCTCGTACTTGGTGAACTGCTGCCGCATGAGGGAAAGGCGAGCATTGAATTCGCGTACTACGCATTTGACGGACGTTCGATGCAGATGCCCCAGCGCGTCGAGACCTGGACACCTTCATCCGATGCGCAGTGGATGCTCGTGACGCAACCTGGCATCGATGAGGCCGCCGACATCACGATGCATGACGCTCGAGGCAAGCGCATCCGTCGAACGGAGCCAGATGGGGTGATCACCGAACTCTGCCTTCCGCGACAATTGCAGCAGATTTGGGCTGAAAAACGACTACCTACGCAATGATTGAGCGAGCCGCGAGGTGGGTCTCACAGGTCGCGGTCGTGAGCGTCTCGCAGGTCGCTGTGGCAGGGTGCCTCGCCGTGGGTTGCGGCGCGATCCCGAAAACTCCACCCGCTTCTCGAGTGATTTTCGCGATCAGCGCAGCGCAGCGTGAAGTGATCGAGCTCGATCGAAGTGACTGCACGCAACCTGCCGATTCGCGATGGGAGTGGCAACTCGTCGATAACGCAGGTCGCGCGACAGCGGCAGCCCCAATGACTTCAACCGTCGTGGCGACGAACGCAGCGGATGCCACGGGCGCGACAAACACAGGCAACGTCACCGGCGCGACCCTGAGCGCGAGGGACATCGGTGGTGACACTGAGTACCTCTCACTGACGCCTAGCGGACTGGTCGCACTCTTCGCGGTCGACTCGCCGAGCGATCGAGTGCGAACTTTTTTTACTCCCCCGCTCACGCTTGACGTGCCGAGGACGCCAACGCCCGTCGTGACGACATCTTCAAGTGCGATGCGCGTTGAATGGATCGACGGCCGAGGAGAACGTGACTCCGGCCGCGGCGAACGCTCGGTGCGAGCGACCGAAGTTGCATCGATCATGACGTCACAAGGCAGTTTCGAGACGCTTGTGATCGAAAGCGAATTTCAGGCATTTTTGCGCTTTGCGAAAGTGCGGCGCACGATGACAACGTGGATCGCTCCACGCATTGGTTGCATCGCACAGAGGTGGGATGAGCGCGTCATCGTGCTGGGAATCGAGATCTCGCGCGACTGCGGAACCGCGGTGCGTGTTTCGCCCTTTCATGTCCACGGGGCGCCACTCGTCCCCTAGAGTGTGCAGACGATCATGCGACCAGCGCCCTCCATCTTGGTTGCAATCCCAGCACACAATGAAGAGCGCTACATCGACCGGGTGCTTCCGCGGGTCTTGCAATTCAATCTTCCAGTACTCGTGATCGACGATGGATCGACCGACTCGACTGCAGTGCGCGCTGCGACGTGGCCTGTTGAACTCGTGCGAAACTCGAGCAATCTTGGTTACGGACGGGTCATGAAAGACATTCTCGCGTGGACGACGATGCGCACGTTTGATTGGGTGATCACGATGGACTGCGATGAGCAGCACGAACCAGAGTTTCTTCCTGAGTTTGTGCGCGCGATCGTGAGTGACGACGCCGATGTCATCTCTGGAAGCCGCTACCTCTGCAGCCACCAGAACGACCAACCCGCGCCTCCTGATCGCACTGAGATCAATCGCACGTTGACCGCTGAAGTCAACGGGCAATTGGCTGGGGCGTTCTCGTCCCCACTCACCGACTCGTTCTGCGGATTCAAGGCGTATCGCGCAGCGGCGTGCCACGCGCTTCGACTCGACGTCAACGGCTACGACTTTCCGATGCAATTCTGGGTGCAAGCCGCAGCGAATCGGCTGCGGGTTCGAGAAATCGCCGTACCGCGCCTCTACCTCGATGCGAGCCGTTCTTTCGGCAACGGACTCGATGATCCAGCGCGCAGACTGCAGGTCTATCGCGAAACCATGCACCGCGAACTGGGTCGCTGCCGTGGTCGATTGACGTACTTGCAGCACGCGGCGTGCGCGTGCGCAGTCTGTGCCAGCGCGTGATCGTGCGATGAATCAACCCTTGACAAGCGCGCTTGGCGGTGACTCGAATGCGCTCTTGCTCGAACTGCCGCCGGAAACCGACCCGGCGCAGCATCTCTCGTCCGCGACGTTGGCTCTGCGTCAACAACTGCGCGAATCGCTCGGACTTCCAGCGCATTTCTTGAGTGGCGCTGGGCACCAACCTGTGCTCTGGCACGCTGGCATCTTGGCGAAGTTCATCACAGCGTCGAGGCTTGCATCGGCGCGTCGGGCAGCGTCGACCCAGGGCGCCTCGAATTGGGTGCATTTTCTCAGCGATCAGGATGCGAGCGATCCATTTCGGATGGATGTGCCGCTGCGCGACGCGACTGGTTCGATTAGGCGCGCATCGATTCGGCTCGTCGTTGAAGGGGCGCTTCTCGCACGCGACGGTGTCGCAGCAGCGCGACCTGCGCAGGGTGCACGTCTCGTCGACTTCAGAGACTTCGCGTCCGAACGAGCCGTCGACGCATGCACGCGCGTACTCGCCGCGCTCGGTCGCAGCGGTGGTGCTGCGCACGCCGGCATCCAACTCGCGCAGGTGATGCACGAGTGCGCATCGCGGTGGTTGCCCGCTCCGTGTGCGACGCTCAGCAGCCACGCGCTTATCACATGCGCGGGCGCGATACTCGAGCGCATTGTGCGCGAGCCCGTCGAGAGTGCGCAGGCGTTCAATGCAGCGTTGCGCGCGGATCCACGCGCTGCGAAACCACTGCATATCTGGGGCGAATCGAGTGAAGTTCCGCTGTGGGGAGTGCGCAGCGATGGACGCCGTGAACGCATCGGAGCGCTCGAAGCGCGTCGGCGAATCGACCAAGGTCGTCTCGTGTTGCCCCGCGCATTCCTTGCCTCGGGGTTGATGCGTGTGATTTGCAACACCTTCGTGCATGGCACGGGCGGCGCGAGATACGAACGCGTGGGCGAAGCGTGGTGGCGCGAATTTCTCGGGATCGAACTGCCGCCGTTCGCAACGGCCTCTGCGACGTTAGTGCCAGAACTCGCCGCGCTTGGGCTCGCGAGAGAGACTCCGGTCGAAACATCCCTCGCGTATCGCCGCGCGTGGTGGGATCCAACCCAGCTCGATCGCCCTCGCGAGCCACACCGCATACTCGAACCCGTGCGAGCCGCTCTCCTCGAACGCATTGCCGAGGCTCCACGAAAGAGCGCACTGCGGCGCGACGCGTATCGCGCGCTGAGCGAACACATCGCCGCCCTTCGCTCGACGCGCCGCGATGAACTTGAACTCTTGAGAGCGAGTGAATCGCACCAGCAGGTCGCGCGCACGCAGAGTGCACTCGCGCACGACCGCACCTGGCCGTTTGTGCTTGTGCCCGAGAGTGCGATCGACGCGTTGGCTGCGGCGATTGCAGACAGACTCAGTGCGCGGGGGCACTGACTGGCGACTCAGTGCGCGGGGGCACTGACTGGATGAAGTGGATCGGGGCGGTACATCCGCGTGTCGAGACTCCACACGCGCTCGGTGAAGTCGGCGTTGCCGGAGTGCAACCGATCGCGCGCGACCGCATGAATCGCAACGGTGGTCTTCGCCTCGAGGTTGTCGAGCATCGCAACGAAGATCGCTTCGGGGGTTGATGGGAGTTTCGCCGCGCCATGTTCGAGCGATCCGTGGTGGGAGAGCAAGATGTGCTGCAAGACGGTGACGGTTTCGTTCGAGAGGCGTACGCCACTGCTTCGTGCCGCGAGCGCCGCTTTCAGTTGCAACCAGATCGCGCCGCGCACGATGTGCCCGATGAGTTGGCCATCCATCGTGTAACTGAAACCCTTTTCCCACTCGAGTTCGACCGTCTTTGCGAGGTCGTGCAAGAAGAGTCCTTGCAAGACGATGTCGCGATTGAGTTGCGGGTAGAGCGGCAACATGCGATCCGCCAGATGAAGCAGTTGATGTGTGTGCTCGAGCAAGCCGCCGATCCATGCATGGTGCACGTTGGTTGCGGCAGGAGCGTGCCGGAAGGCGGCCATCATGGCTTCATCGGTGAGATAGGCGTCGGCAAGGGCACGCATTCCAGCATCGGCCATCGAGTGCAGAATGGCCGTGACTTCGGCGAACATCTGATCGATGTCCTTGTGCGTCGCTGGAAGCAGCGCGACCAAATCACTTACTGAGACCTCGACCGCCTGGATGTGATCGAGGACGATTTGCAACTGTCCGTTGTACACCTCGACGCGCCCATCAACGTGCGCGTAGCCCGTCGCGGTCACTTCGGGAAGCATCGCTTCGTCGAAGGTCCACTTGCGCACGGCGGCCTCGCCGCTCGCATCACGAATCAGCGACTTGAAGTAGGGCTTGCCTCCGCGAGTCATCGCGGTCTGCGGATTCACGAGGCTATAGACACCGCTGAGAAACACTCCAGCCTTGAGGTCGCGAATATTGATGTGTGGTTGTTGCGTCGTGGTCATCAAGGTCCTCGTGGTGTGAACAGTCGAGTCTAGCCAACACGCAGCGCGGTGAGCACCGCGGGAATCTCCTCGCAGAGCTCGCAAGCGAGCAGTCCTGCATCTCCAACGCGCGAACTCCACGCTCGTGCGGCGAGACCGTGAATCGCGACTCCGAGTCGCGCGCAGTCGAAGAGCGACATCGCGCACGGTGGACGGTGAAACTGTGCGACAACACTTGCGATCACCCCTGCGAGGGCGTCGCCGCTGCCACCGGTGGCGAGCGCTGGCGTGCCAGCGTGCGCCGACCAGTGATGCACGCCATCGCTCACAATCGTGCGTGCACCCTTGAGTACGACGACGCATCCAACACGCTGCGCGAGTACGTCGGCAGCCGCCCGTCGCCGCGACTCATCACCCCCGAGCAGCGGATCGAGTGCGAGCGCACGCGCCAGCCGTTCGTACTCACCGGGGTGTGGCGTGAGAATCACTTCACCGCCGCGAATATCTCGTGGAAAATCGCTCGTCCGCGCGAGTGCATTCAGAGCGTCTGCATCGATGATGAGCGGGCAGGTCGCATGGCTGAGCAGTCGCACGACAATCTGGTCGATCGCGTCGCCGCCACCGAGCGCGGGACCGACGACGACCGCGTCACACTGCTCAAGGATTGGATCGAGCACCTCTGCGCAGCCGCTCGGCGCAAGTGAACCGTGCGAGTCAACCGGAAGTGCGTGGGCGGTTGCGCTCTCGAGCGCAGCGAGTGCGCCGATCACGAGCGGCTCGGGCAGTGCGAGTTGCGCCAATCCGCACCCCGTTCGCAGTGCCGCGCGCGCTGCGATGACGGGGCCACCGAGCATCACACGTGGAAGCACGACACAACCACCAATCACCACGACCGTTCCGAAGGTGCCCTTGTGGCCGAGTTGATCGCGCGCTGGAAGTTCAGGACAGGGTTGCGTCCCATGTCCGCAGACCCCTTCGATGCGTGCGTCAATCAACATCGACGACCTCGATCGAGAGGTTGCCGATCGTCGCGAGCAGTCCTGAAAAGTCGCTGTCGAGTTGGGCGTCGTCCTGCGCACTCGTCGCGATCATGAGGTGCCCAGGATGAAATGCGCGCGAATCGAGCGTCGCATCGAGGTCGATCCAGCGACCATCGATCTGCGCTTGCGTCCACATGTGCCACGCAAACACTGCTTTTTTCCCAGCGAATTCAGAGGCGTAGACGAGTCCGCTCGCCACCCGTGATGGAATGTTCTGCGCACGCAAGAGTGCCGCGAGCAGGATCGCATGCTCTGAACAATCGCCCGCGCGCGACTGCACGACCGCACTTGCTCCCGCGAATGCAGTCGCGAGGTCTTTGTGAATGATGAAACGCATCACGAGCGCGCGCGTTGCTTCTGCCCGCTCTGCGGCAGGCGAACTCTTAGTGAGCCCGGCACTCGCCAGCGCGCGGAGGGCGAGAGAGCGCACCGCTGGGTCTGCGCCGTCGATGAGAATCGTCGAAGCGAGGTAGCGCGGATCGGCCACCTCCTGCGCAGTGGCGAGCGAACTGCGACCTACCTCAATGTCGACGAAGAGTCCGCCGGCGGGATTGGGTTTGACGAGTTGCGATCCACCGCTTGCAAGTGAAAGCACGGCGTCATCGGCTGCCTTGACCGCGAGGCTCGCGCGACGACCGCTCAGCAACTTGGGTTCTGCGCGAGCCAACGAAACGATGCTGCGACTGATCACGTCGACACCGCCGCTTGCCGCCGCGCGCTTCGCCTCATGCTCGGAACTTCGCCGCGCAACCATATCGCCGATTGCCAGAGGCGTGCGCGAAGAAATCACCCGTCCTGCGCTGTCGATTTCATCGATCGTCGCCATTGGCACAGCGCTGTTCTGCGTCTTCCAAGTCGTCGGGGCGCCATCCACTGAAGCCTGGCTGATTCGCGTCGAGATGATTTCGACGCGAGTCAATCCCGTTGCTGGATCGACCGTCGCGTACGTGATGCGTTCGCTGCCGCGCGCGCGCGCGAGCGCAGTTGTTCGCTCGACTTGCGCTGGAGTGAGCCACTCACCCGCAGGTTTCGGCATCTCGCGCGCGTTGGTTCTGCCTCCTGCACGCTCTTCAACCGTTATGTGCGTGGCGCCGAATCGATAGGTTGTCTGCGACAGCTCTGCGCCTGACGACTGCTCGACCGCGCACGAGATCGGCGTGCCTTCGGGACTCTCGTCGAATTGCCAGCGCACTGAGATCTGCGCTTGCGCCCCGGCACGACCGACCGTGAGTCGCATTTCGTTCGAAGTCTCGATGCGCGGTCCGGCAACGACCACTCGTTCGTGCAGCCATCCACAGGGCACATCGCCGATCGAGACAATGAACCACTCGTCGCGCGACAGCGCGGCTGCGGGCGTTGGCAGTTGCGAGAATCCAGCGAACGTGATGAACAGCGTCAGCGCGATTGAAATCGCGACCTCAGCTCGCCACATCGGCTGATCCTTCGGGGCGCATCAGCGGGAACAAGATCACATCGCGAATCGACGGACTATCTGTCAAGAGCATCACAAGGCGGTCGATTCCAAGTCCCATTCCACCCGCGGGCGGCATGCCCGTGCGAAGCGCCTTGATGAAGTCTTCGTCGAGCGAACGAAACGTCGACATCTCTTCATCCGCTCCCTTCAACTGATCGGTGAACTTTGCCAATTGAATATCTGGATCGTTGAGCTCGGTGTAGGCGGGACCGATTTCCATCCCGCCGATGAAGAGATCCCACCGCTCGGCGATGTCAGGATTCGAGCGACTCGGCCGAGTGAGCGGGCTCGTGGCACTGGGATAATCGAGCACAAAGGTCGGCCGAAGTGGATCGATCAACGCCTCGGCACACCGTTCAAAGAGTTCATTCACCAGCAACCAGTGATCGTTCGTCGCAGCGTGCGCGATGTGATGCGCCACGGCAGCCGCCCGCACTTTCTCGCGGTCGTGCATCGAGCAACCGACCCCCCGCTCGAAGAGTTCTCCAAAGCCAATCTGCACAAAGGGTCGCTGGTAATCGATGTTCATCTCCCCCCACGGCAAGACGGGTCCCGCCTGCGCACGCGCGCTCCATCCATGCACGAGCGCTTCGCATGCGCAGTGATGCACGATCGATTCGACGAGCTCGAGCATCGTGTGGTAATCGCCAAAGGCCTCGTAGGCCTCCATCGCGGTGAACTCTGGATTGTGACTTCGATCGATCCCTTCATTTCGAAAGTTTCGATTGATCTCGAAGACCTTCGAAAGCCCACCGACGAGCAACTTCTTGAGATAAAGCTCTGGCGCAACGCGCAAAAAGAGCTGCATTCCAAGCGCATTGTGCGTGGTCGTGAATGGACGCGCCGCCGCACCACCCGCCACGGGATGCATCATCGGCGTCTCCACTTCGAGGTAGCCGCGGTCGTCCATGAATCGACGAATCGTGCTCACGATGCGTGACCGCGCCTCGAAGGTCTTCACCGTCTGCGGATTCGCAAACATGTCGACGTAGCGGTGGCGGTAGCGCAGTTCTGCATCTTCGAGTCCATGCCACTTCGACGGAGGCGGCTCGAGATTCTTCGAGTGAATCGAGAGGTCGCTTGCCCAGAGACACGTCTCTCCCTTTTGCGTGCGCCCGATGCGTCCATCGACGGCGATGATGTCACCATAATCGAGCGCCTTGGCAATCTCGAAGGCATTGGACGGCATCTCGCTCTTCGAAATGCTCACCTGCAAGTCGCCGGTCGAATCGCGCAGTCCAATGAACAAGATTTTGCCCATGTCGCGATGTTGCACGACGCGCCCGGTGACACGCACAGCGGCGCGCGTCTCGTGGATCGCGGTTCCTGGCGCAACCTTTGCCGCTGCGACACTGGCAGAGTGCGCGACGTGAGCGGCCTCGTCGAACTGCCCGCGCGCTGCACTGAGCGTGACGCGACCATCGACCCGCTGGCCATAGGGCTCGACCCCAAGTTCGCCACGCAATCGTGCGAGTTTGGCGCGGCGCGCGGCGATCAATTCTGAGGATGAGGTGCCATCGGTTTCCTGCATCGGAGTGATCATAATCACCGACACGCAACTGCATGCATGTCGGTACGCTCACGAGATGTACTTCGAAACGCATCAGCCAGTTCTGGACGACCTCGAGGCGCGGATCACAACCATCCGCGACTCTCTTTAACTACCCAGACAAGGTCTCACAACGCGCACGACTCGAAGCCCTGATGGGCGAAACCGATTTCTGGAATGACCAGAAGCGCGCACAGAAATCCATCGCTGAACTCAAGGTGATCAAAGCCATGATCGATCCGATCGAGGCGCTCGACAAAGAGCGCGGCGATGCTGAGGTCGGTTTGGAACTCGCGCGCGAGGCAAACGACAAGGAATTGCTCGAAGAAGTTGATGCGACCTTGCACGCGCTCGTGGCGAAAATGGAGCGCATCGAGCTGCAGAGTTTGCTCTCAGAAAAACACGATCACCGCGCATGCTTCTTCTCGATTCAGGCAGGGGTCGGCGGCACCGAAGCGAACGATTGGGCGCAGATGCTTGAGCGGATGTACCTCTATTACTGGGAGTCGATGGGATTCAAAGTCGAAGAGATGAGCCGAACCTTTGGAACCGAAGCTGGCATCGCCGAAGTCTCGTATGCCATTCGCGGTCCATTCGCCTACGGCTACTCGTCGTGCGAGTGTGGGTCGCATCGCCTCGCGCGCGTCTCACCCTTCAACGCTGAAGGCAAGCGTCAGACGTCGTTCGCAACCGTCGATGTGACGCCCGAGTTCGAAGAGGCGGATGTCGCCATCCCAGAACGTGATATTGAGATCACCCCCTTCGTGCGTGCGAGCGGTCCCGGCGGTCAGAACGTGAACAAAGTTGCCAGCGCCATTCGCATCGTGCATTTTCCAACCGGCATTCAAGTCGTCGCCAACACCTTTCGAGATCAGTCGCAGAACAAGAAGCAGGCGCTCGCAGTGCTCATGTCGAAACTCGAACAGATTGCACAAGAGAAGCGCGACAGCGAGATCGCCGAAGCCAAGGGTGGCAAGGTTGAACGCGGATGGGGCACGCAGATTCGCTCGTATGTCTTCTATGACAACCGTGTGAAGGATCACCGCACGAACCATGAAGAGCCCAATCCGCAAAACGTGCTCAATGGTCACCTCAGCGCATTTGTTGATGCTGAACTCAAACGCCGCAGGCGCGAACGTGACTCGGTCGCATCATCCACTCCCTAGCTTGCGGAAGCCACGATGCCACACCCTCCGCTCGCGACAACTTTCATCGACTTTGGACGGGTTGTCTGCAACAGAGACGCCGCGTTCAATCGCGAGTGGCTCGTCACCAATGGACTCGGTGGCTATGCGTCGGGCACGATCGGCGGCGTGCGAACGCGTCGATATCACGGATTGCTGATCGCAGCGGCGAACTCCCCTGCTGAACGAACGTTTCTCTTCGGCGAGAGTTCGCCCACTGCGAACTACCGAGGCGTGCGCTATCCGCTCGCGGCCAATGAGTGGAGTGACGGTTCGATCTCACCGCGCGGACACCTCTGGTTGCAGCGCTTCTATCTCGAAGAATCGATACCAGTGTGGCGATGGTCGTTCGCAGATGCCCTTCTCGAGCGGCGACTCTTCATGGTGCAGGGTGAAAACACTGTCTGCCAACACTGGACCGTCGTGCGCGCCTCGAGCGCGATCGAGCTCGAGATCGAAATCCTCGTTGATCGCCGATCGCATCATGAACTCGGCACAGGCAATGCACCGACGCCCGAAATCTCTCGTGTCGCGCGCGGCGTTCAACTGCACTGGGCAGCGGACGGAGATCAACCATCCACGGATCTCTTCGTGCAGTGCGACAAATCGGTGCCGAAACCAACTGGAGTCTGGTGGAAGAATTTTCACTTGCGCGCCGATGCCGAGCGCGGATACCAAGCGACCGACGCACTCTGGCACGCAGCGACTTTTTCGCTTGTGATGAATCCGCGAACGACCTCGCTCTTCACCGCGTCGACGAGTGCGCAAGAGTCGACTCCTGCCGACACCCTGCTCAACGCCGAACGTGCACGCCTCGCCTTGCTTGTGCAAGCGAACCGCGAGCGCGGTGATTTTCCCGCCGTTCGCCAGTTGATCTACGCCGCCGATCAGTTCATCGTGAAACGCACCCGCCGCGATGGCAGCGCCGGACTCTCGATCATCGCCGGCTATCCCTGGTTCGCCGATTGGAGCCGCGATGCGATGATTTCGCTGCCCGGACTGCTGCTCGCGCGCGGCCGGCTCACCGACGCACAGCTCGTCCTCTCAACGTTTGCTGATGAACTCAATGAAGGGATGTTGCCCAATCGCTTTCCGGATCGCGCCAACGACGCGCTTGAGTACAACGCCGTTGACTCGCCACTGCTCATGATCGAGGCCGTGCGCCGCACGTTTGCGCTGAGCACCGACCGCGCGTGGCTCGCGACACTTTGGCCTGGCTTGAAATCGATCATCGCCGCGTACACCGCTGGCGCGCGACATGGAATCGGCGCTGACCCGAGCGATGGATTGCTTCGCGCTGGCGTGGCGGGGATCCAATTGACCTGGATGGATGCGAAGATCGGCGACCGTGTGATCACCCCTCGCATCGGAAAGCCAATCGAAATCAACGCGCTCTGGCATCAGGCGCTTCAAGCGATGGCAACACTCGCCGTCGCGATGGGCGAGAGTGGCGATGCGTACACAACCGCAGCGCAGAAAGTGCAAGCACACTTCGGCAAGTTCTGGAATCTCCAACGCTCGTGCTGCTTCGACGTGATCGACGGTCCCGACGGAAATGATGGGGAGATCCGTCCCAATCAACTCTTCGCAGCCGTCCAGGATGCTGGACCGCTGCCGCTGGGTCATCGCAAAGCAATCGTCGATCTTTGCATGGCGCGACTCTGGACTCCGCAAGGATTGCGCACGCTCGACTCGGGCTCTGCAAGTTATCGCGCGACCTACAGCGGAGGTCCCACGGCGCGCGACGAGGCGTATCACCAAGGCACGGTCTGGCCCTGGCTCTTCTTGCCGATGATTCTCAGCCACTTCAGCGTGCACAAAGACCGCGAGGCGATCTCAGACTTCATGGGTCCTTTCGCGAATCACTTGCGCGAAGCTGGGCTCGGAACGGTCAGCGAAGTGTTCAGCGGTGATCCACCCCACGAACCCGGCGGTTGCATCGCGCAAGCGTGGAGTGTCGCCGCCCTGCTTGAAGCGCTGCATACGCTCCCGCCCATCGGTGACGAGCCGAGAAGTCCACACACATGAACACGAAGATCACCGCAGAACAACTTCGACTCGATGATCTTCACGCAAATCGCGCGCCGTGGCGCGTGTTTGGGCCCTACCTCTCCGATCGTCAGTGGGGCACGGTGCGTGAGGATTATTCAGCCGATGGCAATGCGTGGAGTTCTTTTCCGCATGACCACGCGCGGAGTCGCGCCTATCGATGGGGTGAAGATGGACTCGCAGGTTTCTGCGATGAACGCCAAGACCTCTGTCTGTCGGTTGCGATGTGGAACGGCGAGGACCCCATCCTGAAGGAACGGCTCTTTGGACTCACCAACTCCGAGGGAAATCACGGCGAAGATGTGAAAGAGGAGTATTGGTTTACCGACGCACTGCCTAGTGGTGCGTGGCAGACGATGGTCTACCGCTATCCACAGCGGGCTTTTCCGTATGACGAACTCGTGTCTGTCAATGCATCTCGCGGAAAACTCGAGCGCGAGTTTGAACTGCTCGACACGGGCATCTTTGATGATGATCGCTATTTTGATGTCGTCGTCAACTACGCCAAGGCTGCGCCGAAGGACATTCTTCTGCGTGTCACAGTGCACAACCGCGCGCGCGAGGCGGCGGTGTTGCATCTGCTGCCGACAGCGCTCTTTCGAAACATCTGGTCTTGGTCCGGTCAACCCGCTCCATCTGGATTCACTGCGGTCGGCAACCGCGTCGATGTGAAGCATGCGCTGCTGGGCGCACTGCAGTTGCACTTCGATGGATCGCCCGAACTGCTCTTCTGCGAGAACGAGACCAACGACGTGCGATTGCACGCTCAGGAGCGAAACGGTCGAACCTTTAAGGATGGCATCAACGATTCGATCGTGCACAACGATCAAGAGGCGCTCAATCCCGAGCGCCGTGGCACAAAGATGGCGGCTCATTACACGCTCACCGTTCCAGCGGGCGGCTCGCAGGCGATTCGCGTGCGGCTCTGTCCACCAGGACTCGAGAAACCATTCGACAACTTCGACGCAGTGATCGTGGCACGCAAGAGTGACGCAGATGAGTTCTACGACGCGAAGCAGTCTGCGATCGATGACCAAGAAGTGCGCGCGATTCAGCGGCAGGCGTGGGCCGGTCTGCTCTGGAGTCAGCAGACGTACATCTACGACGTGCGCCTTTGGTTGAAAGGTGACACTGCGATGCCCCCGCCGCCGCCACAGCGCAAGCACGAGCGCAACGAGCAGTGGAAACATCTGACGAATCACTTCATCTACTGCATGCCCGATTCATGGGAGTACCCCTGGTTCGCTTCGTGGGATCTCGCCTTTCACTGCGTCGCGCTCTCAGCGATCGATCCAGCGCAAGCGAAGGCGCAACTCATCCACCTCACGCTCGATCGTTCGATGCATGGCAACGGCCAGATTCCAGCCTATGAATGGGCATTTGGCGATGTCAATCCACCGGTGCATGCCTGGGCTGCGATGCGGGTCTTCGAAACCGACGCTGCGCACACCGGAAAGCCTGACTTCGAGTTCCTTCGAAGGATCTTTCATCGACTCTTGATCAATTTCACCTGGTGGGTCAATCGCAAAGATGTCGATGGTCGCAACCTTTTCGCAGGCGGCTTCCTTGGTCTGGACAATGTCGGCGTTTTCGATCGCA
Organism: Singulisphaera sp. GP187; assembly: GCA_945869475.1. Lineage (GTDB taxonomy): Bacteria > Planctomycetota > Phycisphaerae > Phycisphaerales > SM1A02 > F1-60-MAGs104. Next base: position 69,921 of record CAMBOV010000009.1, read on the forward strand.
GTTCGACGCTCCCCTCAGGGGCAACGCTTCAACAAGCGGATGGAACTGCGTGGATGGGAATGTTCGCGCTCAACATGATGCGCATCTCAGTCGAACTCGCGGCGGCCGATCCCGTCTATCAAGACATGGCGACGAAGTTCTTCGAACACTTCCTGTCGATCGCCGAGGCGATGGCCGACTTCGCGGGTACCGGCGAGGGATTGTGGGATGACACCGACAAGTTTTACTACGACCGACTTCGCTTTCCCGATGGCACAACGATGCCACTGCGAGTGCAATCCATCGTTGGGCTGCTGCCGCTGACCGCGGTGCATGTCATGCAGCCTGAAGCGCTCGACAGATTGCCTGAGTTCAAGGCACGTGTGGAGTGGTTCTTCGAGAATCGACCGGACCTTGCCGACCTCGTCTCGCACTGGACAACCGCCGGGCGCGGCGACCAACGACTCTTCTCGTTGCTGCGCGGCCACCGCATGAAATGCCTGCTGAAGCGTGCACTCGACGAGACGCAGTTTCTCTCGGAGTTTGGCATCCGATCGATGTCGCGAGCGCTCGAGAATGACCCGTACGTTTTCTGGCACGATGGCACGAGTCTCTCCGTGCGATACGAACCAGCTGAAGGCCAGACTGCATCCTTTGGTGGCAACAGCAATTGGCGCGGTCCAATCTGGTTTCCTGTGAACGCACTGCTCATCGAAAGTCTGCTGAAGTTTCACGACTACTACGGTGATGAGTTTCTCATCGAGTGCCCAGTCGGATCTGGAAAGAAGGTGACCCTCAAAGGTGCGGCAGAGGAGATCGCCACGCGACTCTTGAAACTCTTTCGCCGTGACGCCACCGGTCGCCGTCCCTGTCTGGGAGATCATCCAAAGTCGCAGAATGATCCGCACTTTCAGGAATACATCCTCTTTCACGAGTACTTTGATGGCAACACGGGTCGGGGATGCGGCGCATCACATCAGACTGGATGGACGTCAATGATCGCGACCCTCATCTCGCAGTTCGCGTCTGTGAAGAAACCATGAGTAGCCGACCGCTTCGAATTCTCTCGCTCCTCTGCGCGGGCGCTGCCGTGATCGCGGGCGGCGCCGGACTCCTCTCCGTGCTCGCGCCTGGCGCACAGGTCCGGAAACCTGAACTCGAGTCTGAACTCATTCGAACCCTCCTCGCGACGTTGCTCATCGTCTCTGGACTCGTCACGCTCCTCCCGCGCTGGCGGTGGTGGAACCTCGCAGCGCAGATCTTGCTGGCGCTTCTACTGGGGGCGGCAATCGCGGGGCTGATCATTCCCAACACCTTGACCACGACGGGGGTGATGGCGGCGATCGCGCTGATCGCAGTCGCTGGACTCGCCGCAACACTGCGCGCAACACGCGGACGTTGGCCAGCGGCACTCTCGGCCTGCGCGCTCGTTGGGTTGATGCTCTATGTCGCATTTTCTCCTGGAGTGCTCATCGCGACGCAGTTGCTTCCCTCGGAGCAACTCGCGGCAATTCCGACCCTCGCGGCAGCAGCGATCACCGTGTCGGGGCTCGCGCTGCTCGCACGCGCGTGGATCGATTCTCCCCAGCGAAGTCTCGGCCTGCCTCGATGGATCGGCCTCGCGCTCACCGTGATTGCACTGGCACTCTCTCTCAGTGCGTGGCACAGATTGCGGATTTCAGAACGTCGCACCCTCGAATTGCATTCGAATCTCGTCAACCAGGCCATCGCGACGCACTTGCAATCGAATCTCTCTCAACTCCTCACTGGATTCACTGATTTCGACGTCGATTTTGGCGACCCGGGCGCCGCTCCATCCGCCAGCTTCTCGAGCCGAGCGGCTGAGTGCATCAAGGAGTTTCCCGGACTCCTCGCGCTCGAATGGGTGAATGACAGCCCAGTCCCGCACTGGATCGAGACGACCGACGGTGTGACGACAGAGCGTCCCTCGGAGTTGGCATCACCTCAAATGCGCGCACTGTTGATCGAGCGGGCGAAACGCTCTGGCAAGGTCGCCATGAGTGGACCGATTCTCTCCAATGGAAAGCAGTCGGCATTGATCGCGTCGGCTCCACCAGATGGCACGGGGTGTTTCCTCGCGCTGGTGAGCATCGAACGCACGGTGAACGAACTCGCCGAGGGATTTCGAGCACACTTCGACATCGAAGTCACCTACAACGGTTCGCTGCTCTACGAGACTGACCCGGTGCCGGGCCCCTCGCTTGAAGGTGAAGGGATCGATGTGGTCCTCACGGCCGACCGCGGCGTCGGAAGCGCCACAAACACCGACAAAGTCATGATCAAACTCGCCCCCAACGCGAACCTGCGCTCTGTGTCGCAGACTCGCCTTCCAGACTTGCTTCTCGCATCCCTTGCCGTCGCGTCTGTGCTGCTCGGTTCCACCGTCGCGTTCGCGCAAACCTCCGCACACCGAGCGAATCTCTCGACACGCGCGCGCAGCCAACTCGAACAGTTGATCGAAGGTGCCAAGCAAGTCGCAGTCGTTGCAACCGACTGCGCTGGAATTGTGACGATCTTCAACCACGCCGCAGAACGACTCTCAGGATGGGATGCGAAGTCGATCAAGCGGGTGAAGAATGCAAGTTGCCTCTTTGACCCCGCTGAACTCGAGGAGGTCACGCCCTCGGCCGAGACGCGCGGTGGATTCGCTGCCCTCGCAACCCTCGCCAACGATCAACGCGCCCACGAACGCGATTGGACCTGGCTGCGTCACGATGGCGGCAAGCGCCGAATCAACCTCGCGGCCAATCCATGGCGTGATGGAGATGGCTCGCTGCTGGGATATCTCTTCATCGCAGTTGACGTAACCGAGCGCGAAGCAGCGATGCATGCGCTCGATCATGCACGTCGCTCTGCCGACCGCAAGAACGACGCGAAGAGTTCGTTTCTCGCGAATGTGAGTCATGAGATTCGCTCTCCGATGACCGCAATCTTAGGATCCGCAGATCTGATTCTCGACGACACGACGACAAGTGAAGAGCGACGCGAGTTCGCGACGACGATTCGGCGAAATGGCGACCACTTGCTTGCGGTCCTCAATGACATTCTTGATATCTCGAAGATTGAGGCGGGACAATTGCGCATCGAATTGATCGAAGTGCGATTCACTGAGATTCTGGAGGAGGTCATTCACTTGATGCAGATTCGAGCGCGCGAACGCGGAATCAGCCTGACCGTGGTCAGCGAAGGAGGCGAGACGAATGCGCTCGTGCGAACCGATCCGCTTCGCGTTCGGCAAATCCTCGTGAATCTGATCAGCAACGCGATCAAGTTCACCGAGCGCGGCGGCGTCACGGTCGCGGTGCGCGCCCGCAGCGAGGGAGGCGCGCTCATTGCAGAGATCGAAGTAAGCGACAGTGGAATCGGTATGACCTCAGAACAGATTCACGTGCTCTTTCGCAACTACGGTCAAGGGGATGTGAGCACCGCCCGCCGCTTCGGAGGCACCGGACTTGGACTTGCGATTTCGCAGCGCCTCGCACGACTTCTCGATGGAAGTATCGATGTCCGCTCGACGCCCGGCGAGGGAAGCACCTTCACCCTGCGCATCACGGCATCACTCGCGACCGATTATGTCGAGCCCAACGCGAGCCCATCGGCGACCACCACCGTCACGAGGCTCGATAATCGCCACATCCTCTTGGTCGATGACAGCATTGACAATCAGCGGCTCGTGGCCACACTTCTGCGCCGCGCAGGGGCGAGCGTCGAGGTTGTCGACAGCGGACGTGCTGCACTCGACGCCGTGGCGCTTGCGGGCAGCGACCGCACCTTCGATGTGATACTGCTCGACATGCAAATGCCTGATCTCGACGGCTACGCGACGGCACGAGAGTTGCATTTGCGAGACTTTCGCGGGCGAATTGTTGCACTCACGGGAAACGCCCACGAACACGACCGCGAACGCTGTCTCGCCGCAGGGTGTCATGACTATGCGATCAAACCGATCGCCCGCGACACACTTCTTGCGATCTGCGTCGCGCCTCCGATCACTGCGGGCTGATCTCGCTACGATCGCAATCCCTCAGGTGGGGTGGCAGAGCGGTTGAACGCGCCAGACTTGAAATCTGGTATGTCCTTTCTGGGCATCGTGAGTTCGAATCTCACCCCCACCGTTTTTTTCACATCGACCCCCCAGCGTGGGGTCTCACGTTGCGCCCCTGAAGGACCTCATGATGCTCGTCACACTCTCGACCCTCGCCTCAACCACGCTCGCACTTCTCATCGCCCACCAAGAGGCTCCAACTTCTGCACCGCCGCATGCATCGATGTTGCGCTATCCCGATATCAGTCAACAGCAGATCGTCTTCACCTACGCCAATGGACTCTGGGTCGTCGACAAGAACGGTGGCGTTGCGCAGCCCGTGGCAGATCCACCAGGCAGCGAGTCATTCGCGCGCTTCTCACCCGATGGAAAATCGATCGCTTTCCTCGGCAACTACGAAGGCAATCGCGATATCTATGTCACGCCAATTGACGGCGGCATTCCTGCACGTGTGACCTACAACCCAGCGACTGAAGTTCCCGCAGATTGGATGAACGATGGACGGCTGCTCTTCAGCGCAACCGGAGTGGGCACCTACCCACGCGCTCCGCAGATTTTTTCAGTCGACTCAAAGGGTGGACTGCCCAGCGAGTTTCCAACGCCGTACGGCGCGAATCCGACCGTGAGCAACGATGGAAAGTTTCTCGCATACACGCCGCATTCAACGGATCAGCGCACGTGGAAGCGCTACCGCGGTGGAATGGCAACCGACATTTGGGTCTACGACCTCACGAGCAACACTGCAACGCGCGTCACGCAGTGGGAGGGCACCGACACGATTCCGATGTGGCACGCAAGCACGCTCTACTACCTCAGCGACGCCGGTCCTGAACATCGATTGAACATCTGGTCGTGCGACGCCACGGGTGGAAATCGTCGACAAGTCACTCAACTCGCTGAGTTCGATATCAAGTGGCCATCCATGGGACCCGATGATGGATCGGCTGGCGAAATCGTCTTTCAATATGGATCGACCTTGATGGTGCTCAACCTCGGCACGCGCCAAGCGCGAGCTGTCGACGTGCGCATGCCGGGCGCACGCGCGCGCTTGCGACCGCAATCGATCGATGCAAGTTCGTTCATCGATTCGTGGGACATCTCGCCTTCTGGAAAGCGTGCAGTCGTTGAAGCGCGCGGCGACATTTGGACCCTCCCCGCTGAGAATGGAATCCCTCGCAATCTCACCCACACCAGTGGGATCGCTGAGCGCTCTCCCGCGTGGAGTCCAGATGGCAAGTCGATTGCCTGGTTCGAAGATTCGCTCGAGCATGGCTATGAACTCTTCGTCATGCCCGCCGATGGCACGGGCGCGAAGCGACAACTCACCAAGAGCGATGGAGCGTTCAAGTCAAACATCACGTGGAGTCCTGATTCGAAGATGCTCACCTATGGCGGCAAGACGAACGTTCTCTTTCTTATCGATGCGACGAGTGGTGATGAAAAGGTCATCGACCAAGAGGAGTGGGAGAACAGTTCGCCCAGCCCGAGTTGGAGCCATGATTCTTCGTGGATCACCTACCGCAAGAGCGACGCAACTGGTCGCTCGGCGCAAGTCATTGTCTATGACGTCGAGAATGGCGAGAAGCATGCGGTCACCTCGCCCGCGTTCGCGAGCGGCTCTGCGACCTTCGATCGCGCCGGCGAATGGCTTTACTACGCGAGCGATCAAGAGTTCACTCCAAAGTATGGATCGATGGACACGACGTTCATCTATGACAACTCTGAGATCTTGCTTGCGCTCCCGCTTCGCACGAGTGTGAAGGCGGCGTGGCAGACGCTTGAGAGTGATGAAGAAGTTCCAGCAGCGCCGAAGAAACCCGGGGCGGTCAAGGATGCGAAGCCCGCGGATGAAAAGCCTGCGGATGAAAAGCCTGCGGATGACAAGCCCGCGGATGAAAAGCCTGCGGATGCCCCGCCGCCTGTTGAGCCAGCGCCAGAGCCTGTCGCCGCCGAAGTTGCGGTGACTCCCGCAGCCGAGCCAACATCTCCCGCCGCGCCAAAGCGCAAGGGATTCACCATCGACTTCGACAACATCGAGTCGCGCGCTGTGCGAATTCCATCGGTCGAACGCGGCGCCTTTGGAAACACCGCGGTCAATGACAAGGGACTCCTGCTCTACTCGCGGCGGGGCGATGCCAACAGCGGCATCAAGATCATCGACGCGCGCGAGAAGAAGCCCGCTGAAAAAGTCGTCACAACCGGCGGTCGATTCTCGATGACTCCAGACGGCAAGAAGATTCTTGTCGCCGAACGCAACAACGGTGCACGAATTGTCGACGCCTCTGCAGGTGGAACGTCGAAACCCGTCGTGACCAAGCCGATGCTCGTTGAGATTGATCCGCGAACCGAGTGGCGACAAATGGTCGGCGATGCGTGGCTGATCTTTCGCGATTTCTTCTACGACCCCAACATGCACAACGTCAACTGGTCAGCGGTTCGCAGCCGTTACCTCGCTCTCGTCGATGATGCCAACAGCCGTGAAGATGTTTCGTTCATCATCTCGGAGATGATTTCTGAACTCAACGTTGGTCACGCCTACTACAACGGCACCGAGGCTGAGAGTGGACCAACCGCGAACACCGGACTTCTCGGCGTCGACTTCGAAATCGGATCTGCACCCGCGGCCGATGGTTCGACAGCGACTGCGTACCAATTGAAGCGCATCTTCGAAGGAGCACCATGGGATTCCGACGCGCGCAATCCGCTGCGTTCTCCAGGTGTTGACGTGAAAGTCGGCGAGTTCATCCTCGCCGTCAATGGCACCACCATCGACATGCAGAAGTCTCCGTGGGCTGCCTTCGTCGGTCTCGGTGGCAAGACCATCACGCTGCTCGTCAGTGCGAAGCCCTTTCGAGATGACACCGCGCGCTCGGTCATCGTGACCGCACTCGAGAGCGATGCCGATTTGCGATATCGCTCATGGATCGAGGCAAACCGCGCGTACATCGATGCGCAATCCAAGGGATCGATCGGATACGTCTACGTTCCAAACACCGGCGCCGATGGACAGAACGATCTCATGCGACAGTTCATCGGACAGCGGGGCAAAGACGCGCTCATCATCGATGATCGATGGAACGGCGGCGGGCAAATTCCAACGCGCTTCATCGAGTTGCTCGATCGCCCTGCGACAAATTGGTGGGCTCGGCGCAGCACACGCAGTCAAGCGTGGCCACCCGATGGGCACTTCGGTCCAAAGGCGATGCTCATCAACGGTCTCGCAGGTTCGGGCGGCGACATGTTTCCATGGCTCTTTCGGCAATCCAATCTTGGACCGCTCGTGGGAACGCGCACCTGGGGCGGACTCGTTGGTATCTCCGGCAATCCTTCACTCGTCGATGGTGCCAGCGTTCGCGTGCCGATGTTCGCCTTCTACGAGAACGATGGATCGTGGGGAGTCGAAGGCCACGGTGTCGACCCCGACGTCGTCGTGATCGATGATCCTGCAGTGATGAAGGGTGGACCTTCGCGCGGCGGAATCGATCCTCAAATCGATGTTGCCGTTGGCCTCGTCGCGAAAGCGCTGCGCGATACCCCATTCAAGCAGGTGCCAACGCCGCCCTATCCAGACCGCAGTGGCATGGGATTACCGACGAGAGATCACTGAGCGCGATTCGTATCGCTCGCAAAGGGTGATGCTGGAAGCAGCGCGCTATTGATGAGATTCGCGCGCACGGGATTGCAACTCCATGCATATCGCACGGCGACTGGCTCAGCGATCTTTGGATGCGAGACAACCACGGTTGATCCTCGAATCGTTGCCGTTCCCCACTCGAAAACACCATCGCTGCCTGCGATTGCGAATCCGCCAAGCGCTGCGCCGCCGACCGTTTGCAATCCTGCGGCGTGATCGAAGGTCAACACCATCGTCGCCCCCTCGCGCACAGCAGCCTGAAACAGTGGACCCGACCACTCGCCGCCCTTTCCGTAGACCTGCGCGAGCGCCCATCTCGCGAGACGCTCTCCCACAGGCTGCTTCTTTCGCGGATGGATGTCATTGGCATCGCCCACGTCGAGCGTGACGGCGAGACCGCATCCAGGAACCGAACGCATCGTGTTCAATTGTGCGTCGCGTAACTCAGACCACTCTCCCTCGACTGGATTGTCGCTGGGCTGTTGAAACGCTGCGAGCTGCACGATTCCAAACGGAAAATCTCCCTGCTGCCACGATTCACGCCACGAACGAATCATGAGCGGCAGCAACTGTCGATAGGCCTCTGCTCGGTCGGAGTTTGATTCACCCTGATACCAGAGTGCGCCGCGAATTCCGTACGTTGCGACCGGCGCCATCATCGCGTTCCACATCGTTCCAAAGGCCTTCCATTCGAGCAGTGGATGGCTCGCCCCCTCTGGAGGCATCGGCGCGAAATTCCCACCCTCTTCGAGCCCGCGCTTCCACTGCCATTCGCCCGCGAGCGCGCGTGGCTTGGCATCTGCTGCGGTGAGCCCATCGGTCGATGAAGGACGAATCGCGATGCGATCGGCTTGACCGGTCATTCCACCAGCGCCGCCTGTGTCGAGCACAAAGACCGCGACGTCCAGCGTGGTTGATGCGACAGCCGCTGCGGGAACTTGATAGTTGCGCGACTCGCTGTGCAGACCCGTGGTGCGGCCAACTTCGGTGCCATTGATCCACGCGATATCGCTGTCATCGATTGGACCCAGCGCAAGTCGCAACTCGCGACCAATCCAACTCTGCGGCACGGTCACGCTGCGCCGCCACCACGTGCCACCATCAAACTGCGCGAGCGATTCGGTTCCAGCGGTCGAGCCATGCTCGCCTGGCACAACTCCCGTCGACCATCCACTCGCCGCATGCACGGCGCCGCTCTGCCACTGCTGTGCAAACCCGGGATCTTTCACTGCGAGTGCCTTCCAATACTCAGCGAGCGCTCCTGAATACTCCGCCGATGCATTCTTCATGTCGAGTTGTTTTTCGGCCGCCGATCGCTGCTCGTACGCACGTGCCTCCTGCTGCTGGGAGGTGACCAGCTCAGCAAACATCGGATGGCCCGCCGCGAAACGTGCAGGCGTCCACGCTTGGGCGAACGATCCACCCCAATTGATCGAGAGCAGTCCAACGGGAACATCAAGCTCGTGTTGAATCTTCGCCGCGAACCAACTACCCACCGCTGTGAAGTTCTGCGCATTCTGCGCCGTCGCAACGAGCCACTCCGCCGGCTGATCGTGCAGTGGCGCAACGGCCTTGTCGTGGGGAGCGGTGAAACATCGCACGGTCGCGGGCAGCGACGCGGCGAAAGCCGCGCCACCTTCACTCGCGCCGATGGGCCATTCCATATTGGATTGCCCACCGCACAACCAGACCTCTCCAACGAGCACATCGCTTCTCGAAAGAGTCTGCGTGCCACAGGTCACTTGAAGCGTGAGCGGGCTCGAACTCGCAGCGAGCGCTGGAAGTTGCACCCGCCACTTTCCATCGACGCCCGCTTGACCACTGATCGAACTCACACTCTTGCTCGCGCGATCGAGCACCTCGACGCGAATCGGTTGACCCGCGGGAGCGACTCCCCAGACCGGCAGTGGGATCCCCCGCTGCAAGACCATGTGGTCTGAAAAGACCGAAGGAAGCGAGAGCTGCGCAGTGGCAGTCGTCAAGAGTGAACAGATCACAGTGGCCAGGACGAGTGCAGAGATTCGCATCGGGTTGTTGTACCTCAGTACGCTTGCCCACCGTGTTGAACCTGTTACTATCATGACCCCACATCGGTGACTCTCCCACCTCGGAAGCGTCACAGATCGAATCGCGGGTGTAGCTCAGTGGTAGAGCGCAACCTTGCCAAGGTTGATGTCGAGGGTTCGAGTCCCTTCACCCGCTTTGAACGTGAAACCCGAAGCCTCGCGCTTCGGGTTTTTCATGTGCCGGCGGATGGCTTGGCGAGATCGATGAAGAAGGCGAATTCGAGCGCGATTTCTTTGAGGCGGTTGAACCGTCCAGAGTTTCCGCCGTGCCCGGCGTCCATATTGATGCGCAGAAGAAGCGGATTCTGATCCGTCTTCATCGCGCGAAGTCGTGCGACATACTTGGCAGGTTCGAAATACTGAACCTGCGAATCCCAGAGCCCCGTCGTCACCAACATCGCTGGATACCGCTTCTTTTCGATTCGATCGATCGGCGAATACCCACCCATGTATTCGTACGCAGCCTTTTCTCGAGGATCGCCCCACTGCGTCCATTCATTGGCAGTCAAGGGGATCGTTTCGTCGAGCATCGTGGTCAGGAGATCGACGAATGGCACGTGCAGCCCGATCGCGAGGTACTTGTTGCCAGCCTGATTCGCGAGCGCACCCATCAACAACCCGCCGGCGGATCCGCCGGTTGCGAAGACCTTGTTCGAGGCGCCGTACTTTTCTCGCGTCAGAAAGTCGGTGACGTCTTCAAAGTCGTTGAACGAGTTCCTTTTGTGCATGAGTCGGCCATCCTCATACCAATCTTGACCGAGATCGGCGCCACCGCGCACATGCGCCGTCGCGAGAAGAAAACCTCGGTCGAGCAGCGAGACTCGGTTGCTACTGAAGTCTGCATCCGAAGAGAGTCCGTACGCGCCGTACCCCTCTTGATAGATGGGCGCGGTTGCAGTGCGCGCGTATCGATCTTTTCGCCACGCGAGCGAGACTGGAATCTTTTTCCCATCGCGCGCGGGTGCCCAGACGCGCGTCGTCTCGTAGAGCGACTTGTCATACCCAATCACAGGCTGCACCTTTCGCAGAACCCGCGCACCCGTGGCGAGATCGACGTCGTAGATCGTGCTCGGAGTGATCATCGATGTATAGCTCACACGCACCGCAGGCGAGTTGGGATCTTGTCCACTCGCGAGCGTCATCGCATAGGCACTTTCGTCCGCCAGAATCGTGAATGGCTTCAGACCCGTTGCACTCTTTCCCCACGGCACCACGCGCACCACCGCGTTTGCGCGTTCCCGTTCACCCACTGCGATTGCGCCAGCAAACAATTGAAATCCGTCGAGCGAGGTCTCTGGGCGATCGGCGATCAGCTCGCGCCACGTTGATCGGTCGTGCACACGTGCCTCATCGGCCTCGACCAACTTGAAGTTGTGCGCGTGATCGTTGGTTCGAATGATCCACAGTCCATTGAGGTGGTCTGCGTACGAACGAACACCCTCAGCGCGCGCGATTGCGACCGTCGGCACCGCTGTTGGATCACTCCCTGCTACGACGCGCACCTCACTCGTATCGAACCCTTCAAGCGTGATCATCACGAACTGATGCGATGCAGTCACCGCGAGCCCCGTGATAAGCGTCGGATCGGATTCGTTGTAGACACGCACATCGCTTGACACGGGCGTGCCGATCGTGTGCCGATAGACAGGACCGGTCTGCAACAACTGTGGATCTTGTTGAATGTAAAAGACAGTCTTGTTGTCGAGCGCCCATGCGATCGATTCCATCACTCCGGGAATCACATCTGCGAGCGTCTCGCCCGTTGTGAGATTCTTGAATCGCAGCGTGCTGATGCGCCGTCCCGTCGTGTCGTCGGTCCAGGCGAGCATCTCATTGTTGTGGCTCACTTCAATCGCACCGAGCGAGAAGAACGGCTTTCCACCGCCCATCGCCGGACCATCGAGCAAGACTTCCAGAGGAGCATCCGCCGCGACCGCAGTCGGTGCACCGCCCTGACGTAACAGCACCGGATACTCGGCTCCCGCGTCAAACCGCGTTGAGTACCAGTAGCCATTGTTGTAACTCGGCGGACTCACATCGTCTTCTTTGATCCGCGATCGCATTTCGGCGAGCAACGTCGCTTGCAGTGGCGCCAGAGGGGCAGTCATTGTTTCGGTGTAGGCGTTTTCAGCAGTGAGATAGGCGAGAATCTCAGGTCGTTTCGTGGTCGAGTCATCGTCGCGTAGCCAGTAATAGTCATCGATGCGCTCCCCCTGTGGACTCTTCACCGTGAAGGGAACGCGCGTGGCGACGGGAGGGGTCGGCCCGGCGACTGTCGCGAGAGGCACCTGCGCTAGCAGAGGTAATTGCATTGCACTCACAACAGAGACGATGGCGGTCGATCTGATCATGAATCGGATGGTACGGAACGGCATGCTGCGCTCCTACACTCGGTTCATGTCTCTTGCGTTGCTTCTCGCGCTCTTCACAATTCTTGCGCCTGTCGCTCAAACGCGCGATGAGACTCTCCCGCAGCCAAAGACTCGGCAGAAATCGATTGACTTCGCGAAGGAGCGCGCGTGGTGGTCCTATGCCCCTCTCGCAACGGTCACACCGCCGCAGGTGAACGATGAGTCCTGGTGCGAGAGCGACATCGACCGATTCATCCTGGCAAAGTTGCAAGCGAGCGGGCTTGCCCCTGCGCCACGCGCGAGTCGCACGACTCTCATCCGCCGCGCGTCGTTCGACCTGACCGGGCTTCCACCGACACCGCAAGAAGTTGATGCCTTCGTCGCTGACGATCGCGAGGATGCGTGGGAACACCTGATCGAGCGGTTGCTTGCGAGCGAGAAGTACGGCGAGCGATGGGCACGCCACTGGCTCGATCTGGTGCGCTACGCAGACACAAACGGATTCGAGCGCGACGGTGACAAGCCTGCGGCGTGGAGATATCGCGATTGGGTGATCGCTGCCTTCAACAGCGACAAGCCCTACGACCGATTTCTGCTCGAGCAACTCGCTGGTGATGAGATTGCCAATCGCAATTTCGACTCGATGGTCGCAACGGGTTACTACAGGCTCGGCATGTGGGACGACGAAGTGCCTGACCTTGCGCAAGCACTCGCGGACGATCTCGACAGCATCGTCGACACGACTTCGCGCACGATGCTTGGGATGGGTCTCGGCTGCGCTCGTTGCCATGATCACAAGGGCGATCCCATACCGCAGCGCGACTACTACGCTTTTGCGGCGCACTTCGCCGGGCTCAAGCCCTACAAGAACGGCAACGGCAATAGCCTCGAAGCGGCGAGTGTCTTGCGCGTGCTCTCGCGAGATTTTGCCGTAATCGGCGAAGCGACCGTGCGCGCCGACTGGACTGGCGCGCGCGAGTCGTTGATCGAGCAACTTCGCGAGATCGAGTCTCATGCAGGCGTTGCGGCCACTCCCACGACACGCGGCCTCGTCGCCCACTATCCCTTCGAGACGCGCAGCGATGCGAGTGAGGAAGAGCGTGCACGCGCACTCTCGATAATCGCAGATCACGCGGGCACCGTTGTCGATCTCTCGTGGGGAGCGCCGGGCAAGACCGGGCTCTGTGCCTCGTTCGATGGCGGCGACGACCGGGTCTCGATTCCTGCGACGATTCGAGATGATTTCACCATTGCATTCTGGTTCAAGAGCGATCGCATCGCACCAGGCAGTGCGAGTGATCCTCGTTGGTTCACCGGAGCTGGACTCGTCGACGCTGAAGTGCCAGGCATCGTCGATGACTTTGGAATCTCGATGATCGACAATGGAGTGATCGCCGCCGGGGTGGGCAATCCTGAGACCTTCGTCAACTCATCCCCAGGATTCAACGATGGCCTCTGGCACCACGTCGCATTCACCCGCCTCAGGAGCAGTGGCGAGATCGCACTCTTCATCGACGCGATCGAAGTGATGCGTGCGCGCGGCGGAACGCAATCGCTCACAGCTGCTGACTCGATTTCAATCGGCGCAATTCGCGCTGGCGGTCGAGCCTTCACCGGCGCGATTGACGAGGTGCAACTCTTCGAACGCCCTCTCTCGCAGGTTGAACTGCTCACACTCGCAGCAAGCGTCGCATCGCCTCAGTCGATGCAGTTATCGCTGAGTGACTCCACTGGCGCCGCTGCGCTCACGAAGTGGAGCGATCGATATCAACAACTCGCTTCGCTCAAGCCACTCGAGTGGCGCGGCAGTGAAGTGCTCTGCGCGAGCGAGCTGGCAGATCCCAACACGACGAACGTGCTGATTCGCGGCAGCCCTCACGCGCCTGCGGAGGAAGTCTCTCCCGCTCCCCCGCAGATCGCAGCGATTCTTCCCGCGATGGTCGCGGCTGATGTCTACGCGAGTGAATCGAGCGGCCGAAGACTCGCACTTGCAGAGTGGATCACCGCCCCTAATAATTTCCTCACACTCCGAACGATCGCAAACCGGCTCTGGCAGTACCACTTCAACCGAGGGATTTGCCCGACTCCAAACGACTTTGGACACTTCGGCGAGTTGCCCACCCATCCAGAATTGCTCGATTGGCTCGCGCAGCGATTCGTGTCGGATGGATGGAGCATGAAGCAGATGCACCGACTCATCATGTCGAGCGCGACCTACCAGATGACGAGCACCGCGACGGACCAAGCCCTCCAACTCGATCCAGCCAACGAACTGCTCTCTCGGTTTCGCCTTCGCCGGCTCGAGTCTGAGGAGATTCGCGACAGTGTGCTTTCGGTGAATGGATCGCTCAACACACAGATGGGCGGTCCAGGAATTCGTCCCCCCCTTCCTGAGGCAGTGCTTGCAACGAGCAGCAAGCCTGATGAAGTCTGGCCTGTGACTGACCGTGCCTCGTGGTCGCGCCGAAGTGTTTACATCCATGCGAAACGCTCGCTGCAACATCCACTGCTCGCAATCTTCGATCAGGCGGATATCGACAGCTCATGCCCCGTTCGATTCTCGACCGTGCAACCCACGCAGGCGCTCACGATGCTCAACAGCGAGTTCACCAACAGTGAAGCAGGCGTCTTTGCGACTCGGCTGCGCAGCGACTACCCAGGCGACCTTCGCGCTCAGATCGAACACGCAATGCGTCTCGCCTACTGCCGCCCGATCGACTCGCACGAGATCGACGAAGGGGTGGATTTCATCGCCGACTTGCAACGCACCGAATCGATGTCAGAATCAACCGCCCTCGAAACGCTCACCCTCGCCCTCCTCAACAGCAATGAGTTCATGCATGTCGACTGAGCCCATCAACAGTTTCTGCCACAACACCCGCCGAGAATTTCTCTGGCAGGCAGGAGGCGCATTCACGAGTGTCGCACTCGCGGGCATGCTCGCGGGCGATGGTTTTCTTGCGAAACAATCGCATGCATTCGACGGAACGACGCCGATCGATCCCTCGAAGCTGAATCAACTCGCCGCGAAACTCCCCCATTTTCCTGGCAAGGCGAAGTCGGTCATCTTTCTCTTCATGTATGGCGGACCGAGTCACGTCGACACCTTTGACTACAAGCCCGACTTGTTCAAGTACGACGGGCAGACGATTCAAGTGAAGACCAAAGGCCGCGGCGGCGACAAGAGCGAGGGGCGCATTGTCGGTCCGAAATGGAAGTTCAGCCAATATGGACAATCGGGTGCGTGGGTGAGTGACCTCTTTCCACACATCGCTACCTGCGTCGACGACCTCGCATTCGTCAAGAGCATGTACGCCGAGAGCCCCATTCACGGCAGCGCGATGTTGATGATGAACACTGGCAAGTTGCTCGGCGGCGCACCATCGATGGGCTCGTGGGTCAATTATGGGATGGGTTCACTCAACAAGAATCTGCCTGGATTCGTGGTGATGCTCGACTCAACCGGCGGACCGATCAGCGGCGCGAAAAACTGGACGAGTGGCTACATGCCCGCGAGTTTTCAAGGGTGCGTACTGCGTGGACAGGGCGATCCAATTCTTGACCTTGCGACACCGTCGTCGCGCTCGCAATCCGCACAGCGAAAACTGATCGATCGGCTCACGTTGTGGAACCAGCGACACGCGCTCCTGCGAAGTGGCAATCCAGACCTCGAGAGTCGCATCGAGAGTTACGAACTCGCCTACCGCATGCAGGCAACGGCTCCTGAGACCGTCGACCTCTCGGGCGAGACCGCAGAGACCAAGACTCTCTACGGCATCGACGAATCGCAGACAGAGGAGTTCGGCCGCAAGTGTCTGCTCGCTCGCCGACTCGTTGAACGCGGAGTTCGATTCGTGCAGGTCTATTCAGGTGGATCGCACAACGATGCGAATTGGGATGCGCACGATGACCTCAAGAAGAATCATGACTACCACGCGCGTCGCACCGACAAGCCGATCGCCGCGCTGCTGAAAGATCTCAAGCGACGAGGACTGCTCGATGAAACGCTCGTCGTCTGGGGTGGTGAGTTTGGCCGCCAACCAACCGCCGAATACGCCAAGGGCACCGGTCGCGACCACAATTCGTGGGGATTCACAATGTGGATGGCCGGCGGCGGAATCAAAGGTGGAATCTCAGTCGGCGCGACGGATGAACTTGGATCGATCGGCGTGGGCGAGCGCTTTCACGTGAAGCAGTTGCACGCGACGATTCTTCATCAACTCGGGATCGATCCCAACGCTCTCAGTTATTTTTACGCAGGCCTCGATCAGAAACTCGTCGGGGTCGAGGGGGCGATGCCGATCGCTCAACTGATCGCGTAGCGGCGATTCACTTCAATTGCGTGATGAGCGCGACGATCTGAGCTTGGCTGAGTTCGCCGCCATCCCAGTTCGCGACACATTGCGCCTTCGAGATCCCCTTGTACATCTTGCGTCCGTCGATATTGAAAAGGCACTTCGCCTTGCTGATGCCTTCGTAGATTTTGCCGCCGTCGAAGGTGTAGAGACACTTCGCGCGAGAGATTCCTTCGTAGACCTTGTCATCGACCAGCGTGAACACGCACTTCGCCTTCGATATTCCCTCGTAGATCTTTCCTCCCGAAATGTTGAACAGGGTCTTCGCCTGTGAGATGCCTTCGTAGACCTTCTCGTCGTGGAAGTTCATGATGCACTTCGCTCGAGAGATTCCCGCGTACGCCTTGACCGCTTCGACTGCGAGGGATGGGCTGCTGTCTGTCATGGTCGACACTTTCGCCGACGTGAGAACGACTGGCGAGAGACTCGCGCAAAGAATCCCGCAGAGGATGGCAGTCGCAAGCCAGTGCATCGGCACGAAGATACCTCAGCGGCACCGACCATCAACGATTTTCCCGAATCCATTGCTGATCTCTTGCAATCTTGTCACTTCGTGGCATCTTGGGTTCATGCTCGCACGTTGTTCCGCAAGCTCTCTCAGTGCTGTCGCCACCGCACTCGTGCTCGCACTGCCTTCTTCGGCAGCAATCGTGTCGCTCTCAGCTCTGCGCGATACGACGCTTTACGAAAGCGCAACAGGTGCGCTCGGCAACGGCTCAGGTCAGTTTCTGATCGCCGGCACCACCAATCAGCCGCAACTGCGCCGAGCGCTGCTCGCCTTTGATCTGGGCACTCTGCTCCCAGCAAATGCCATCATCGAGAGCGTGACCGTGACGATGCATGTCGCATCGGCGAGCGTTCTCTCACACAACTTTTCGCTTTCACGCGTGACAGCACCCTGGACTGAAGGCGCCTCAGACGCGATTGGCAACGAAGGCAGCGGTACAGCGGCGATGACTGGCGATGCGACGTGGCTGCACGCATCGTGGCCTGGCGTCGCATGGTCAACAGCGGGCGGAGACTTCTCAACCACATCGAGCGCCGCGCGAGCTGTCGGCGACGTCGGTTTCTACTCGTGGACCTCGGCGCAATTGACGAGCGATGTGCAGAGTTGGCTCGCACATCCGACAGCCAACTTTGGATGGATTCTCCGCGGCGAAGAAGGCGCGCCAGGCACGACACGTCGATTCGACTCGAGCGAATCGCTCGACGCGTCACTCGCGCCATCGCTCGTGATCGAATACTCGGTGGTGCCGACTCCGGGATCGATGGCGCTGCTGGCGCTCTCACTGCTCGTTGCCCGCCGACGCCGCCGCTGAATCGCGGCGAAGAGTCGGCGAAAACTCAGTTCCCCGACGTTCCCCACGCGCCGAGCACGAGTGCGAGATCAGCGCCGTTCACGACTCCATCGCCGTTGATGTCGGTCATGAAAGCGGTTGGTGTGCACCCGAACTCAATCTTTCCAACCGTGCCAGAATCCCAGACACGCGTGAGCCGAATGAGATAATTCGTGCCCGCGACCGCCGGAAACGTCACAAGCGATCCGTACGATGTCGGCGTGCAGTCATCGTTGCACGCGATTGTGCCGCCTGCTGCGGCTGTGCATGCATCAAAGTTCGAGCATGAACTGAGTTCATACACTTCGATTCCAGTATCGGCCGCGGTCAGTCCGCAGGTCTTCACCGTGGCGGAGCCTGTGCAGTTTGGAGCCCACACGTAGAAAAACTGACGGGTGACGTTGATTGGGGCCGCTGGGCAGGAAAATGCCCCGGCAGTAATCGCTGTTGCGAATGAAAAATCGAAATTCGGCGCGGCGAACGAACCGACGACCGGCATCGCGCTCTCGCAAGAACTTGCAGGAAGTGCCATAACTCCGTTGGTGACCATGAAGTAACCACCCGTCTCCGCGCCGACTGGGTCCAACCAAGACGAGAGTCGATAACCAAAATCTTCTGCATTTGCCTGCCACATTCCAGGGCCCGTCTCATTGAGAAAGAGCGTCTTTGCAGCTCCCGAACCGCACGTGTCTCGCATACCAACGGGGCGGTTTGCGCGACCCGAAACTGCGACGAAGTACTCGGTGTTTGCGGCCAGCACGTCTCCGAGTTTGACCGCTGAACCGGCGAAGGGCGCCTCGCCTCTCAGTACCGGATAGGCCTGGGTTGAAGATGCGTTGTACACCGTCGCAACGGGAACTGCGTGCGTCACCAAGCTCAGAGATATAGTACTACAATTCACAACAATTTTCTTGAAGATGGTGAGTCGCGCACCCCACGCGGGCTCACCTCCGCTGCCCATGTTCATATCGAAAGTGAATGCGTATGGATTCAATCCCGTCTTCACCAGATACATGTCGACTAAGTCGGGCGCGCCGATGAGCGCCGTCGACGATGTCGCCCCTCGCACGCGTGTAACCGCCAAGGTCGTCGAACTCGACACAACCGCCGCAGTCGCTGCCGCCGGGCCAGCGTCCTTGCCACCTTCGTCAAACTCCGGGCCTGCCAGAGCAGTCGTTGAAAGCGTGGTGGTGACGATGAGAGCGATTCGATTGATCATGATGAATGTGCGCATAGCAGAGGCCTCCTAGAAAGTGTTGCCGAGCACATCTTGACTTCAACGGACCGCCGATGCAACAAAACTCCAAAAGATTTGATTGGTTTTTTAACCCAAAGTGAGTGCCCGCGAGGTGTTTCGATAGGATCGAACCGAGATGCAGCCCGACGATCCAGATCGCACATTGCTTCCAGGAGAGGCTTCCCAAGAGGCTCCTCGGCGCGAAATGGACGTCACCGCAGACTCAAGCGGTGCAACGGATATCTCGCAACCGCCATCCATCGAAGGCTTCGGGATGGATTCAAAATCATGGGGCGGAACGGCCATCGGCGCTGGCGTTGGACCAACCTCGAACACGTCGGGCGCGCGATACAAGATTCTGCGACCACTCGGCGAGGGCGGTTTCGGCATCGTCTATCTCGCCGAACAAACAGAGCCAATCCGGCGCAAGGTCGCACTCAAGGTGCTCAAGATGGCTTTCGCGTCGAAGGCAACACTCGCGAGATTTGAAGCTGAGCAGCAAACGCTCGCGATCATGGATCATCCGGGACTCGCCAAAGTCTTCGACGCGGGCACGACTCCCGAAGGGCAGCCCTATTTTTCAATGGAGTATGCGCCGGGTGAACCACTCGCAGCCTTCTGTGACAATCACCACCTCGACATCCGTGCACGCATCAAGTTGCTCGCTGAGGTTTGCGATGCGATTCAGCATGCGCACATGAAGGGAGTCGTGCACCGCGATCTCAAACCGGGAAACATTCTTGTTGGTGAGAGCGATGAAGGGCACCGCGCAAAGGTGATCGACTTCGGAATCGCCAAGGCCATCTCGGCGAGCGTCGCAAGCAATCCCCTCGAAACACAGTTCGGGCAATTCGTCGGAACACCCGTCTACATGAGTCCTGAACAGGCCGAGGGTGGGTCGATCGACATTGACACTCGCAGTGACATCTATTCGATGGGTGTGATCCTCTATGAACTGCTCGCCGCAAAGACGCCCATCGAGAGTGAAACGCTTCGAAAGTCTGGGATCGCCCATCTGCACCGAACGATTCTCGAGAGTGATCCGCTGCGGCCGAGTGCGCGTCTTACTGCGATGACCGTCGAAGATCGAAAACTCACGACGGACGCACGCGCGACTGATTTTTCACGACTCTCGCGGCTCTTGAAACAAGATCTTGACTGGATCACGATGCGCTGCCTCGAAAAGGACCGAAACCGCCGCTACGAGAGTGCCAGCGGACTTGCCGCAGATCTGCGCCGTTTTCTGGACGGCGAGGCGGTGCTCGCGGGTCCTCCGACACTTCGCTACCGATCGAGCAAGTTTGTTCGCCGCCACCGCATCGGCGTCGGATCAGCCGCAGTCGCGGCGGCGGCACTCATCGCCTTCGCCGTGAGCATGTGGTTCGCGTGGAAGGATGCCACGATTCAACAATCGCGCGCGCAGCAGACTCTCGCGGTCTTTGTCTCGGCGCTCGAATCATCCGAACTGACTGGCGCGCAATCTGGTGCAGCCAACACCGTGCAGGGTCTGCTGCTGAAAGTCGAAGAGTCAGCGGTGAAGTCGCTCGTCGATCAACCGGACATTCTCGTTGACCTGCGCGCAACAATTGGACCTGTTTTTACCTCGCTCACAGACTACGACTCTGCCCGGCGCAACATCATTCCACTCGTCGACTATCGCCGAACGCAATCTCTCTCGAAAGGTGTCAAAGAAAGCCTCGCGCTCGCCGATGCACTGCATGAGTATGGGCGTGTGCTCTTCTTCTTACGACAGTTGCCTGCGTCGCGCAGCGCGTACGAAGAATCGCTCGCGCTGCGCAAGCTCTTTCTCTCTGCCAACGATGCTAAACTGGGCACATCGCTCTTGCACCTAAGCTCGGTCTACCGCGCGCTGAAAGAGGACGCAGAGAGTGACCGCGCGAGCGATGAAGCGATTGCAATTTTTCGGCGCATCACCGACGACCGCCAGGAACGCCTCGGCGCCGCGCTCTTTTCGCGGGCAGACAGTCTGCGCAAGGCGAAGCGGTATGACGAATCGCGCGTCTTCGTCGAAGAAGCGATCCAGGTCATGATTAAGAATGAAGGGGCGAACTCGTGGCGCGTCGGTCGAGCGCTGAGCCTTCTCGCGGACCTTGAAGTTGCACAAGGGCGATTCGATCTCGCGGTCGTTCACGAACGTCGCGCACTCTCGCTTATCGAACCACGCTACGGCTCAACACATGCCACCGTGACGCTGAGCCGGCAGAAACTCGCGCAGAATCTCTACACACTTGCGACGGGAGGCGAGGAGTTCGCGGCGGGATCCACGGTGACGGACCGAGAGAAACTCACTGAGGCGATCGAGCAAGCTCGGATGGCAGTCGATGGCCGAGCGCAAGACGACAGGTCGCCGGTCGAGACAGCCCTCTCGCTCGCACTGCTCTCGCAGATGAGCGAGTGGAACGGCGACCTCTCGACTGCGATCGCATGTGAAAATCGCATCATCAATATGTTGCACGAGCGGGCTCCCCAAGCGGCGCAGCAGATCATGACGGCGACGGCGCGACTCGCACTGCTGCGCAAGGCGACACCGCCCGCTGTACCGTGACGATCGTGCAGCAATCGATCCCCATCCTGATGGGACTCTTCTTGGTCAGCATCATCGCAGGGTCGTTTTTCGCACGGAGTGCGGTGCTCTCGCTCGAACAGCAGCACAAGGCTGACCTCGTCACGATCGTTGGACGGATGTCGCTCGTGAACTTGATCGTGCCGCTGCTCACCGCGCTCATCTATGCAATCGTGGTCATCGGTGATTCGCAGGCACTGCCGCTCGCGACCGTCATCGCCTTTGCGGTGTTGGTGGTGCATGGGATCGCGGGTGCCGTGATCGCTGATCGCGCCTACCGAGCCCATCACTTTCCACCGCGATTCATCCGCCTTTTTCGCCTCTCACGCGCGGTACGCATCGCCGGTTCAGCGCTCTTGTTCGCCGGAATCCTCGCGTGGATGTTCACCCGCGATCGGGCGTAACGTGCGGTGATGATCACTGTCTTTGTGAGTGCCATCCTGAGCCTTCCCTTCTGTGCCGCGCCGCACGCGACTCAAGAGCAGCACGATAATCGCGCGACGCTCGAGCGGGCGATCGAGAAGGCACCAATCGAGCAACAAGCGGCAATGCGTTGGCTCATCACGCAGATGCCCGCGAGCGACACGCGCACTCTGACGAGTGAATTTCTGCTCGAGAACTGCGCGCAGGCCTACCACGCGTGGAAGTCGGCTCCGTGGCACGCGCAGGTCTCAGAAGATCTCTTTCTCGATTGCATCTTGCCCTATGCGTGCATCAATGAGTCGCGCGATCCGTGGCGTGTGACGCTGCGTGAGATCTGCGCGCCGATGATCGTCGGTGCAACGACGCCCTCGCAGGCGGCGGTGATCATCAACCGCGAATTGTTTCCACGCGTGGGAGTGAAGTACTCGACCCTTCGCAAGAAGGCTGACCAAAGCCCCGCCGAGTCGATGGAGAGCGGGCTCGCCTCGTGCACGGGCTTGTCGATTCTTCTGGTGGATGCCTGTCGATCAGTGGGAATTCCTGCACGTTTTGCAGGCATTCCGATGTGGATCGACAAGAGCGGAAATCACTCGTGGGTCGAGATCTGGGACAACGGATGGCACTTCACCGGCGCCGCAGAACCCACGGGCGATGCGCTTGATCAGGGATGGTTCGCCGATCGCGCCACAGGAGCCCGTCGCGATGAGCCCATCCATGCGATCTACGCTGTGACGTGGCGCGACTCTCCAACGACCTTTCCAGCTGCGTGGCGCGATGATGACGATGGAGTGGTACGCGCCGTCAATGTGACCGATCGATATCTGACGAGTGCGATGGTCCTGCCAGCGGGACACGCACGAGTACGCATTCGTGCGACTGCTGACGGCGAGCGAGTCGCGCTCCCGATCACCCTCTGCAATGCGAAGTCCGAGTCGCTCTTTTCGGGCACGACCAAGGACGAAGGATTCGATAGCAACGATCACCTCACGGCGACGGTGCCTCTGGGCGCGACCCTCTCGCTGACTTCGCCGGGACAGCCGTTGCTCGCATTCACTGTCGACCGCGATGAGCAACTCGTCACTGCGACGGTGAGCGCATCTGACTCGCAGCGCGCACTCAAAGACCTTCGCAGCGCACTTCGAAAAAACGGCGTGAAGGAACTGGCCACGGCCCCTTTCGCCTCTGTTGCGCTCACGAAAGAGGACGCAATCAAGGCGCGAGATCTCATCTGGAAGAGTTACTCATCACGCCTTCGTGCGCAGCGCACGAAAGAACTCGCAAGCGGCGTCATCGAACACAACGGCGCGACAATGCCAATCTGGTTCAAAGCGTACGGCGACAAACCACAGGCTGGTCACGCGCTCTTCATCTCAATGCACGGCGGCGGCGGCGCTCCACCCGAAGTGAACTCGAAGCAGTGGGAGAACCAGAAGCGACTCTATGAACCAAAGGAGGGCATCTACGTTGCTCCGCGTGCACCGACCGATACGTGGAACCTGTGGCACCAAGATCACATCGATCCACTCTTCACGCGGCTCATCGAAGACATGATCATCGTCGAAGGCATCAACCCAAACCGCGTCTACATCATGGGGTACAGCGCAGGTGGCGACGGCGTCTACCAGCTCGCTCCGCGCATGGCCGATCAGTTTGCGGCCGCTGCAATGATGGCGGGCCATCCCAATGAAACGAAGCCCGATGGACTTCGCAACCTTCCCTTCGCTCTGCACGTCGGAGCCAACGACACACCCTTCAAACGAAACGAGATTGGCGCCCAGTGGAAGGTGCTTCTCGATGAACTCGCCGCGAACGATGTTGGCGGATATCCCCATCTTGTCGAGATCCACGCGGGCAAGGGTCATTGGATGGATCGAGAAGATGCCTCGGCGGTCGAGTGGATGGCGCAGTACTCGCGCAACATGCATCCGACGAAAATCGTCTGGCTGCAAGACGACGTCACCCACACCAGGTTTTACTGGCTCGCGACCACTGTGCCCGTGGCGGGCTCGCGCATCGTTGCCTCCCACACTGGGCAGGATTTTCTCATCGAAAGCAGTGCGACTGTCGATGGTCTCTCACTTCGAATGGATGACACAATGTGCGACCTCGACAAGCCGATCACCGTTCGGTCGGGCGATGCGATGATCTTTTCTGGCATCGCTCCCCGCACCATCGCAGTGATCGCGACGACGATTGGGGAGCGTGGCGATCCAACCGCTTCATTCGTGGCTGAACTCCGCCTCGCCCCTTCAACTCTTTCACTGGAACGCTGACCTATGTTGCTCTGGTCTGGTTTTATCACGCTGATTCTGTTCTTTCTCGCGCTCGATTTGGGAGTCTTTCACCGCAAGAACCACGTCGTTGGAATCAAGGAAGCGCTCTCGTGGACGGCCGTCTGGGCGACTCTCTCGCTCTGCTTCTCGCTGTTCGTCTACTTCGCCTATGAACACCAGTGGTTTGAGCTGGGCACGGTGATTGACGCAGTCGACGGAAAGGTCAACACGGGCGCTTCGGCTGCTGGCAAGTACCTCGCCGGATACCTCGTCGAGCAATCACTGAGCGTCGATAACCTCTTCGTGATCGCGGTGATCTTTGGATCCTTTGGGGTTCCGGCGATCTACCGCCACCGAGTGCTCTTCTGGGGAATCATCGGAGCCCTCATCATGCGCGGGGCGATGATCGGCATCGGCGCCCAGCTGATCGCCCGCTTTCACTGGCTGCTCTACCTCTTCGGAGGCATCCTCGTGCTCACCTCGATCAAGATGGTGATGACCAACACGGCGACCTCCGACCCCTCAGTCAATATTGTCGTTCGCCTCGTCCGCAAGTACCTCCCAGTCACCGACCACTATCACGGCCAGCACTTTCTCGTTCGCCATGAGACTCGAAAGACGTGGATGCTTACCCCACTCGCGATCGCGCTGCTGATGGTTGAAACCACTGACCTCATCTTTGCGGTTGACTCGATACCCGCGATCTTCGCGATCACCGCAGATCCTTTCATTGCGTTCACAAGTAATATATTTGCGATTCTCGGTCTTCGATCCTTGTTTTTTGCGCTCGCGGGAATGCTCGACAAGTTTCACTACCTAAAATACTCACTTGCGGCCATCCTTTTCATTGTTGGAGCGAAGATGTTCGTCCAGTCGCAGCTGCAACAACTCGTCGGCGACTCCTTCAACCTTTACCTCTTGCTGGTTGTTTTTGCGATCCTAGCGATCGGGGTTGCGGCATCCTTTCTGCGCAAAGGCAGTTCACAGGATGGCGACGCGCCAGGCCAAAGCCATGCCGATGCAAAAGATTCTTCGAAATAGCGAGAGCCTCGCTTGACACTGGCGAGATCGGTGGCACATTGAGAGTAAGAGGTTTTGGATTTGGGATTGACGGTCAGCCAATTGCGCTGACAACGCATCGTCCCTATGTGCCTCTTGTCCTTTTTTTCCCTCTTTTCCCTTTTTGGAGACCTCAACAATGAAGACTTATGTTCTCGGAGCCTCGCTCGTCGCAATCATCGGCGCAACCGCGTCGGCTGATGTGACCTACTCGTTCACGAATCAGACCTGGACTGGTTTCAACTTCACAGAAGCGTATGCGGCGAATTCGCTCAGTGGAACGCTGACTGGCGCTTCGATCAATGCCACGCTCAACGCGTCGACGAACTACACCTACGCAGACGACTTGACCGTCTATGTCGCCGGCAGTCCTCTTGCCTTAGGTGGCGCACTTCAGTGCGGCGGCTTCAGCAATCTCAATGCTGCTCAGCGTTACTCCTGGCCGAACGGCGGGAGCTCAACTCCTGGCACGACCTCGATCGGCACCGTCAATTTCACCACTGGCATTAACATGACTGGTAGCACGATGAGCGTGTGGGTCGGCAACGGTTACGGCGCTGCTGGAACGAGCGGCACCTTCACTGGATCGGTCACCCTTCACGGTGTGAACGCAGTTCCAGCTCCAGGCGCGATCGCGCTTCTGGGACTCGCAGGTCTCACAAGTCGTCGTCGCCGCTAAGGCACGACACGCTGACCCTCGTGGTCAGTGTCAATTGGTCTCGATAGTCTTCGTCTTCAAGGGGGGACGCCTTCAAGGCGTCCCCCTCTTTTTCGTTTTGCCGCGAGGTACACGCGCGCGAGGCTGAAAGCTTAAAAATTATTGTCTAAAGTTTGACATCGATGCGTTCTGGGGTACTTTCACCTTGGAGTCTCGGGTCGAGGGTCGCGCTGTCTGTCTGGCGCCGCGAAGTGTCCCTCCCTGCATCCCACTACTTGTTTTGAAGGAGTTTCAAATGAAGTCAATCGTCTTGGCGGCCGCCTTCGTCGCTGCATCCTCTGCGCAAGCAGACATGATTCTGTCGACTCACAACTTTGAATCGTTCACCGCCGGCGCACTCACCACCGACGCAACTGGCGTCACGGCTGGTCAAGGTGGTTGGTACACCTACACAACCGCGACATCTGGCGCGTCGAACTGGGCTATCGAGTCCGACCCGATGTTGGGCGGAACGCACGGCAACGTGCTGCGAACCACGGGCGGCACCAGTGCGACCGGCAACAACGCCACTCGATTTGCGTGGAACGATGATGTCGTCAACAACTCAATCGGAGAGTCGTTCGTCGTCACGGAGTACGACTTCTATATGTCAGGAACCGCGACGAGCAAGAATCGTTTCGGCGTCTATCAGTATGACGCAACGGGCGCAAAGATTCTTTCGGGTGTGTCGATGCAGAACGACACCGGTCAAATCTATCTCGTCGCGAATTACAACAACGCCGGAACCATCGGAAACTACGCGTTCAGTACTGGTGTGACTGGTATTTTGGGTCGCAACATGTGGCACACGCTCGTGACGACTTTCGACTCTGCGACCGGTCAGGCGCAGGCTGGCTGGAAGAATGTCGATGGCACCTACTCGCTCTGGTTCGTCAACGGTGCAGCGATGGGATCGCAAGTGGCCGAGTATGACCTCATCGGATCGGTAAACGCTTCGACCGCCACGCTCGGTTCGGCGACCGGCTACTACGACAACTTCAATTCCTACAGCGTGCCAACTCCTGGAGCGATCGCACTGCTGGGACTTGCGGGTTTAATCAGCCGTCGTCGCCGCTGAGGCGCAGAGTTTCGGTTTCAAGCTTGACTTCATTTTGTCTCTCATTGGGGACGCCTTCAAGGCGTCCCCTTTTTTTAGTGTGGCTCGCGGGCCAGCGTCGAGCTGTCAGAGTGCGTCCCACGCACTCTCGAACGCCCACTCGTAGTTTCTCCAGCGCCCAATCGACGCGCGGTTGATCGGCTTGCGGACTTGCTCATGGCTCAGTGTGAGCACGGTGCGGGTGTTGCCCTCGGGGGCGGTGGTGGCGGCATCCATTGCAAGCCCCATCGCGGCGAGGCAGCGCGCGGCGTGACCCGCTGGATCATCGACAAGCGCCTCATACGAGATCGATTCGTGCGTGAATCCAAGTCGGTCGAGTGCAGCGGGCACGAGTGAACGATGCGCCGTGATGACGCGACGGACTGTCTCGAGCGACGCGGTCCATCCAAAACTGCTCGGATGGAAGTTGCCAAGGAAGGTGCTGATCGCAGTGTCGCGTGCGTCGCGGTCAATCGCCAGCATCACTGTGCCAGGGAGCACTGTTGCGAGCAGTGGCAGCCATCTCCACGTCTGCAAACTCTTGTCGAGCGTGAACAGTGCTGAGGGTCGCCGCAGAAAGTCAGCGCCATCGCAGTAGACCCGCTGCCAACTGAGCGCCTCGTCACGCGTGAGTGATGCGAGGTCCTGCGGCCACAGCCCTGACGCTGTGGCGAGCTCTCCCATCGCCTGCACTCCTTCGTACTCGCCGATACCTGAAATCATTGGATGGCGGTCAAGCATCTGCTCGAGCAGCGTCGTTCCACTGCGAGGAAGCGCGACGATCATCGCCGTGCCGGTGACTGGCGCGCACATGGGAGTGAGCTTCGCTGAGCGCGCGAGAAGTGCCGACTGAGCCGCGAGATCTGCTTCGAGTCCGCCGATATCAAATCGACCGCCCGTCGATGCGTGAAGAAACGTCGCGAGATCAAAGGCTTCGCGGTATCGCTCTGTGCGGTCGAGCAGTTTGACCGCTTCAAAGCCGGCGATGCGACGAAGAAATGGGGGATCCGTGGAGCGCGCGAGGCTCTCGAGCCGTTCGATTGCTGCTGACGCGTCGCTGCTCGCCTCGAGTCGCGCGGCGAAGAGCGTCGCGCGAGCATCGGTCCGCCACGACCCTCCAGATGCAAAGTGCTTCTCGAGTGCTGCGCTTTGATTCGAACGGTGCAGCACCTCAGCGAGTACGAGGTTCACATCGACACGATTCGCGGTGTTGTGGGCCAGCAAGGTGCGCAGCCGCGCCTCTGCGCTCGCACTTCGACCGAGCCGATGGTCGACGATCGCAGATTGCAACTGACAGTCGCAATCGTCTGGCGCGAGTCGCTCCGCGCGTGCAAGGTGCTCTGCGGCGCCGCGCAGTCGACCGAGGGCGAGTGCAGCGCGTCCCGCGCCGAGCGCCCATCGACTGTTCTTTGGCGCTTGTCGCATCGACTGCACCGCGAGTTGCAGCGCTGCGCCGTACCGCTGCTGATCCATGAGTTGGTTGAACTGGTTCATCTGGGCGAGCGCGTCGTTCACGTCACTTGCCAAAAGACTGTTCGATCAGCGGATCGAGCCGCGCAAGTGTGAGCAAGGCGAATCCAGTGCCGTAGGCCCGACCATAGCCGTACAGCGGATAGTCAAACCAACTGCCATCAGGATTCTGATCGTGCACCATCACCTCTGCAAGCCAGCGCACACACTCAGCGCGCTCTGGCGATGGTGGAAGCACCGCGAGCACGCACGCCGCGTAGTAGTGCCCGAAGTAGTAGTAGTACCCACTCGTTCGGTAGAAAGCCTCGTGCGGACGGGTGCGACCACGCCCAATCTCGATGTACTGATGCGTGTCGCGCAGATGTTGCAATCCACGCAAGAGAGTCTGCGTCGTCACGCCGCCAGCCTTCATCTCAAAGAGGGCAAGATTGCAGGATTGCAGGCGACCGTTCGATCCGCTCACCTTGTTGTAATCAGCGCGGGGAGCCAGTTGCGCGTACGTGCCGTACGCGAAGGTCCCACTGGGAAGTTGCATGCGCAAGAGCGCGCGAGTGGCATCTTCATAGGTGCCGCTCGCCACGATTCCACCCTGCGACTCCGCAGCGCGCATCGCGAGAATCATCGCAGCGGTGTTGAAGCTCGTCGATTGCTCACCGCTTGGATTCGTCCCTTGAAAATTGAAGTCGTAGTAGCCCCATCCACCTTCGGTGCCTTGCTCGCGCCTGACAAGAACTAGCGCCTTCGCCATGATCGCGCGCCATCCATCGTGAAATGTTGCGAGCGATTCATCGCGCAGCACCGCCGCGGCGAGTTCGAGAAAGTAGGTGTGCGCCCAGATGCTGTAGAAGGTCTTGCCAGAGGCGCGACCGGGCGCCTCGCGAGCCGAAAGAAAACGGAGTCCGCGCTCGAGTGCTCCTCGGCAGCGAACATCGCAGTGTGCAGGATCGATCATCGCCCAGGTCACGAGCGCCGTCGTCGCCGTTTGAAAGGCTCTGTGACTCGCTTGCGTGTCAAGATAGATCTCTGAGACACGTGCGGTTTCGAACGATCCCCACGCACCGTTTGCGCGCTGATTGGCGAGAGCCCATTGGACCCCGCGTTCGTAGGCAGCGTGCGCTGCGCCCGCAATCTCGCCCGAGGCGATTGGGAGTTTCTCGCTTGGAGGAGTGACTGCGTTGCGCGAGGTCGCTCGCTCGCCGCTCTGCGGACTCGCAAGATCGACAGCCGAGCCCGGTGGCGCGACCGCGACACAACCCGCTGCGAAAAGAGTCGCAGCGCAGAGGCAGCGCCAGATGTGCACAGATCGATCAACCATCCGAGAGCACCACTTGGTCACCGACAGCGAGACCCGAAATCACCTGCGTCTTCGTGCCATCGCTCGCACCGATGCGAATCTCGCGCGCGACTTTCTTGCCGTCGATCCAGACATTGACGGTCCACGTGCCCTTCTCGGCCTTGATCGCCTTCGAAGTGACGAGCGTGCACTCTGCGATGACCTTGCGTGCAACGATGTGCGCCTCGGCACCGATGGGCCACAAGCCATCGCGCGTGCGCACGCTCGCGGTGAAGGCGTACTTGGCTCCGGCGCCGTCGGGAGTGCCGAGGGGCGAGAGTTCGTCGATCACGAGTGTGCCGTTTGATTCGGGGCGCGATGGGATCCATGCTTGAACCTCTGTGCCGATGTCGATCACCCGAAGCGCATCGAGGTCAAGTGTGCCAGCGACTTCGAGCTGTGATGGATCGACAATCGTCGCCATCACCATGCGTGACTGCACTGGCTCACCAACCTCTGGAAGTGAGATCGCCATGACGCCATCGACTGGAGCCTTGACCGTGAAGTTTGCTCCATCACTCTCGAGACGCGCGAGTCGAACTTTGACATCCTCGAGTGAACGCTCGGCACCGGCAAGGGCGAGACGCATCTGAATCGCTTGCAATCGCTGTCGGATGCGCAGGTGATCGAGACCCTGCTGCGCATATCGCGTGTTGTCTTCAATCTCTTTCACAGCATTTGGATGGTCAATCGCAAGGAAGAGTTCGTGATCTTTGAGGGCGTAGACGTTGCGCACCTTTGCCTGATCCATAGATCGCTTCGCTCGCCCCAGCACGATGTCTTTGGTCTCGGTCTCGAGCGTCGCATCGTTGTACATACGCTCGAGCTGCGAGAGTTCTTCCCCCTGCTCCTTCAAGTTGTCGACCTGGCCCTTGAGCCGAAGCGCCGCGAATTCGAGGTCGCGCATGTCGTAATACTCGCGCAGAAGTTTCAGCCGCTGCGCCGCGAGCGTTGTACTCCGCTCGCTCCGTTCGAGGGTCGTGACCTCGGCGGCGCGCTGCACGATCTGCTCTTCGACCTGCGCTGCGAGTCGCTCGGTCGCTTCGGCAAGTTGGGTCTTGAGGTCTGCGAGCTTCTTCTCGAAGTCTTTGCCCTTGAGCTGCGCGATCACATCTCCAGCGCGCACGCTGCCTGGTTTCGCGACGATCTTGACAACCGTGACTTGACCGTCGAAGGTCTCGGGTTCAAAGCGAACAACTGTCTTGCGTGTCGATGCGATGCGTCCCGACTGGTCGACCGTCAGTGTGAGCGCTGCCCGTTCGACCGTGGTCAACGTCGGAGTCGCGACTGCGGGCGCGGCCTGCGCGGCGGGTGCAGGAACGGGCGGATCGTCAGCCAACCCAAGCGCGCAAGAGTTCAGAACCGCCACAACGCACAGGAGAGATTCGATGATCATGATCGTCCTTTGAGAAGATGTGATGAGACCCAAGAAAGTCGAAGGTGAGAGTCGAAGGTGAGAGTCGAAGGTGAGTCTCGTCAGCGAAGCCCGTCGTGCGAAGCCATCATGTGCAGCATGTCAACGCATCGGTTGGCATACCCACACTCGTTGTCATACCACGAGACCAGTTTGAAAAATCGGTCATTGAGTTGCACCG
The DNA here is from genome assembly GCA_945869475.1 of Singulisphaera sp. GP187. Taxonomy (GTDB): domain Bacteria; phylum Planctomycetota; class Phycisphaerae; order Phycisphaerales; family SM1A02; genus F1-60-MAGs104. The sequence goes on from CAMBOV010000009.1 coordinate 101,476, forward strand.
ACGCGCCGACATCGAAGATCGATGAGCGCGAATCGCCAATGAAGTCACTCGAGACGACTTCGTCTGTGGTCACGCCGAGCACTCCCTGCATCGAACCCCCTGCCGCCGCGCGCATCGCGTCGGTGATCGCGGCGAGCGAACTCGGCCGCGTGCTTCGAAAGGTGAGATCGACGCACGAAACGTTCGCAGTCGGAACCCGAAAGGCAACACCAGTCAGCTTGCCCTTCACTTCAGGCAGACAGAGCGCAACGGCCTTGGCGGCGCCAGTCGAACTCGGAATGATGTTCATGTAACCGTTGCGTCCACCGCGCCAGTCCTTCTTGCTTGGACCATCCTGTGTCGGCTGCGTCGCAGTGACTGAATGCACCGTTGTCATGAGACCCTCGTCGATGCCGCAGGTGTCGAGCAAGACCTTCACGAGCGGAGCGAGGCAGTTCGTTGTGCAGGATGCGTTGCTGATGATGCGGTCGGTCGCGGGGTTGTACGCAGTGTGATTCACCTTGAAAACCAGCGTTGGAACTTCGTTCTCGCTCTTGGTTGGAGCCGAAATCAGCACGCGGCGGCATCCCGCATCAAGGTGCTGCTTGGCCTCTTGCGCCGTTGTGAAGAGACCAGTCGATTCGATGACATAGTCGATTCCCATCGCCTTCCACGGCAGTTGCGAAGGATCCCGAATCGCCGTGCATTTCGTACGGTGATCGCCATTCACGATCTCTTCGCCATCGGCGCGAATGTCACTGCCGAAGCGACCGTGGGTCGTGTCATAGCGAAGTAGATAGGCCAAGTTGTCAGCGGGAACGAGATCGTTCACCGCCACGATATCGATGTCCGGTCGCGCTGCCGCGATGCGATAGACCAACCGACCAATTCTGCCAAAGCCATTGATTGCGACGCGAACTGCCATTGAGTGCTCCTTGAATGTGGGCTGGAATCACGAAGAGTAGCGACTCGCCGCAGGCTGCACGGGCGCACTCTCGCACTGACCACGTCGCAGTTTTTCAGCGCGTTGCCTGCGTGCCTCGCGGCGCATGACCACGTCGAGAATGCACGGAAAAAGCGTGAAGAGCGCAGCAGACATCCGCACCGTGAAACTCGTCCAGACCTCTGACCTCGGACGCTTCAGGCACGCCACGACGGCAGACGCGACTCGGTCAGGAGTCTGAATAAACCAACGCGGCGCATGCTCGGGAACATCCCCCGCGGGCAATCCACTTCGGTTGGCGCTTCGCTCATAAAACTCCGACGTCGTCGTCACAGGATGCACGCTCGCGACCTCGATGTCAGCGTGCGCAAGTTCGAATCGCATCGCCCTGCAGACAGACTCCTGCGCGGCCTTCGTTGCCGCGTAGAGCCCGTGACCTGGAATCGAAAACTTTGAGACACAACTTGAGCACATCAGCAAGTGACCGCCGCGGCCGCAACGCAAGAGTTCGTTCGCTGCGGCGCGCACGAGCGTCAGGCTCGCGAAGAAGTTCACCTCGAACATCGTGCGAATCTCATCGTCGTTCATCTCGTGAATTGGACGTTCCATGCCGTATCCCGCATTTGCGAAGACAATGTCGAATTTTCCAAAGACCCGCGTCGCCTCGTCGAGCACACGCGCGGCGTGCGCTGAGTCTGCCACATCGTCGACGATCACGTGCGCTTTGCGACCAATCGCGCGCACGCTGTGAGCGACAAGTTCGAGTTTCTCTCCCCGACGGGCGACGAGTACGACGTCGATTCCTGCACGCGCCATGGCACGCGCGGTCGCAGCGCCGATGCCGCTCGATGCCCCCGTGATAATCGCAACTTTGCCTTTCAGATCGCGCTGCATGCGGTCACGCTAGCAGACGCGCATGCGCGCTCGAGCGCAGGGTGAAGGTCGCGGCGAAGGTCTCTCCTGCCGTGACCATTTCACACCCGTCGCTGAGAGCCGCCGTTGCAGCGGACATCGGCTCGATGCAGACAAACGGCGCGCCGCGAGGCGAGAAGACCTGCATGAATCGATACTCGCGCGAGAAGTCGATCTCGGTTGTGATGCGGTCGTTGGTGACACTCGCGCGATGTGATTCGCCAGGTGCCGGCGGAGTGCGAAGCAGCGCGTCGGGCACTGCGCCGGGCAGCGCGGCGGCAGCAGGCGGAGCGCCTGCATTCGCCTGAGCGTCGAGCGCGTAGAGAGAGTCTTGATTTTCGCCTGCGCTCTCAGAACTGGCAGCGAGCGAGCCGCGCGCGTCGCTCGCGAGACCGGCGCACGCAGCGGCGCCCCGCGCGTCTGCGTGGCGCTGCGGTAACCCCTGCGCGTCGAGCGCGATTGACGTGCGTCGCGGCAGCGCAAGCGAGGTCGCGCTCGCGAGGTCAACCGCGAAATAGGGGTGCCATCCAAATGCGATCGGCACATCGACTCCCCCATCGGCTTCGATGGAGGTCGTCACTGCGAGAACCGCTGTTGCGGCATCGCCCGACAACGTCCACGAAATTCGCAACGTGTGCGCGAATGAATAGGCGCGCATGAGTTCAGCGTGGTCGTGCCAGCGCAATGAAGCTTCGAGGTGATTTTCGCCGCGCCGCGAGAGCTTCCACGCTGGCCAGCGCAAGAGCAATCCATGAATCGGCAGTCCACCTGGGTCGCGCTTCAGCGAGGCAATCACCGCGAAGTCAAGGTGTTTTCCTGCGACCTCACACGTGTCACTGCGCAGCCGATTCGCGTAGGGATAGAGCAGCGGAATTCCTCCGGTGCGTGAGGATGCCAAGAATGCGTCGCGTGCTGATGGCAGTGCGAGTCGCTCGTCGCCTGCGACGGTCCAACTCGTTGCGACGCACCCGAAGTTCGGCTCGATGATGAGGCGACTCTGCGAGAGCGAATCGACGAGTACGCATGATGCATCCATAAACGAACCATACCACTGGCCATGCCGGTGGCCAGACCCTCGGTCACACCACTGGTTTGTTCATTGAACGTATCGTCACGAGCAGAGGACCCCTCGACGATGCAACCACGCACTCCACTCTTCGGCCGCACGAACGCACTCATCGGCATGGTGCATTTACGCGCGCTGCCAGGCTCTCCTGCGAGCGCACTCACGCCGGTGCACATCGTGGCGAAGGCTGTTGAAGAGGCGCAACTTCTCGCACGCGCTGGGTTCGACGCGATCATCGTTGAGAACATGCACGACCGTCCCTATCTGGCTGATGCATCTGGCGCGCAAACTGTCGCAACATTCGCGCTTGCGACTGCCGCGGTCGTTGCAGCCGTGAAGATTCCCGTCGGCGTGCAGATTCTCTCGGGCGCCAACATCGCTGCGCTCGCGGTTGCCCATGCCGCTGGAGCGAGTTTCGTGCGGGCAGAGGGATTTGTCTTTGCAGCCGTTGCAGACGAAGGTTTGCTCGCGCGCGCCTGTGCAGGAGAACTACTTCGTGAGCGCAAGCGCCTCGGCGCAGAGAACATTCGCATCTTCGCGGACGTGCGCAAGAAGCACTCCTCGCACGCGATCACAGCTGACCTCGACGTTGCGGCGTGGGTGCGTGCGGCAGAATTTTTCTCTGCCGACGGAGTGATCGTGACGGGCACCGAGACTGCTGTCGAACCAGACCTCAATGAACTCGCGAGCGCGCGCGCGGCGACGGCGTTGCCAGTGCTCGTTGGAAGCGGCGCGACCGGCGCGAACCTCTCGCGACTCTTTGCGCACGCCGATGGCGTCATCGTTGGGAGCGCGCTCAAAGTCGACGGCGCGTGGATGAACGAGCTCGATGGCGCGCGCGTTGCCGCAATCGTCAGAGCGCGCGACACTGTCAAGTAAGCGGATGCACGAACTCTTCACGCAGGCAAGTCGCGCAAGAGCTTCTGCAGCGCCACCACCGCTGTCGCGCCGGCCGAAAACAGTTCCTTCACTTCGCGCCCCGCAGCGTGAGCGCCGCAACATTCTCCGCAGTGTCCTGGGGCTCTCGCTGACTCATCTCAATCCAAGGCTATCGCAGACGATTGCAATCGAACCAGAATTCACGGCAAGGCATCAACGCCTGTGGGCATGAAACACGCAGTACAGTGAGCGGATGCACGTCTGGCTCAACGGTCGACTTCTTCCCTCGCATGAGGCGACGATCAGCGTCTTTGACCGCGGGTTTCTCTTCGGCGATGGGGTCTACGAAGTCGTGCGCTTTTTCAATGGGATGCCAATCGGCATGGGATTGCACACCGCGCGACTCGCGCGCAGTCTCTCGCTGACGCACATCATCGGATTCGATGCGCAGCAGTTGCGTGAGATTTGCCGTGCGCTTCTCGAAGCGAATCAACTCACCAACGCATCGGTCTATATGCAAGTTTCGCGCGGCAGTGCGGCAACGCGCACGCATATGCCCACCAAGGGGATGGTGCCAACGGTCTTCGCGTGCGCATCTGCGTGCGGCGCGATTGAAGAACTCGAGAAGCCCACGACCGCTGCATGTGCTGTGGTTGTCGACCGCCGCTGGCATCACTGCAACATCAAATCGACGGCGCTTCTTGGCAATCTCCTGCCGATGTTCGAGAGCGCCGATCAGGGAGCCGAAGAGGCGATTCTTATTCGTGATGGACTCGTCAGCGAAGGGACCTCAACGAATGTCTTCGCGGTGGTGCGCGGTCAGCTTGTGACACCGCCAGTCGAAACAGATCCGCCAATTCTCAACGGCGTGATGCGCATTCGTCTGCTCGAGGCGTGTGCGCAGGCTGGAGTGTCGTGCACCGTGCGTCCGATCACAGAGAGCGAACTGGCAGGCGCGTCTGAAATCATCTTGACGGCGAGTCGGCGGATGTTCTCGTCGGTCACCACGCTGAATGGCAACATTGTCGGCGGCGGAACCGTTGGTCCCATCGCAAAGCGCGCGAACGCAGCGCTCGTTGCCCGCTTGCGCGCCGAGTGTTCGATGACGAGTTTGGGCGCGTGCGCCTCGCCCCCTATACTCGCTTCGTGACCGCAATCCTCGCCATTTCTGTTGGAAACACCCGCACGCACATCGGACGCTTTTGTGATGGCGTCCAAGAGATCGACGCGAGTGAACACATCGCCAATGATCAACTCGACACGCTCGTCGAGCGAGTCGCGCACCACTTCGAGCAACTCGCAGATGACCAAGCCGTCGTCGCGCTCGCGAGCGTCAACGAGACCTTCGCGCGAGTTCTCGAGGCACGCATCGGCGGACGGCTCGGCGCCGACATCTCGCGCATTGGTCGCGACATCCTGCCTGCGATTTCAACGCGGCTCGATCCAACATCGAAGACTGGGGTCGATCGCTTGCTCTGCGCCGCCGCGGCTTTCGCGACATTGAAGCAAGCGTGCGTCGTGATCGACGCCGGAACGGCAATCACGATTGACTTCGTCGATGGCGAAGGAACATTTCATGGCGGCGTGATCGCTCCTGGTGCGCAGATGCAATTGAATGCGCTGCACGCACACACCGATGCGCTGCCGGCGGTGACCTTCGCACTTCCAGAAAACGAGCCCTTCGGTCGCAACACGCACGAGGCGATGTTGCAAGGGGTTTTCTTCGGCATTCGAGGACTCGTCCAGCGGATGATCGAGCGATACGCCGACACGCTAGGCACCTTTCCAATCGTGGTCGCCACGGGCGGCGATGCCGCACTGATTCTCGAGAACGAAGATTTCGTCGATCGCGTCGTGCCCGACTTGATCCTCATGGGAATCGCACTCTCAGTCACTGCGGGCTTGGTCGATGAGTCTGCCGACGACGAGTAACGCACATGTCGAACTCACGTGGGAGACTCCGCGTGCTCCAGGCGCTGTGGCTATCGCACGCCTCTGGTCGCGCGATGGCGCCTTGCTCGACGGAGTCTTGCAACGACTCACCGGCACGCGCGCCGCGAAACCTGGTGCGTGCTCACACCGATCGCTCGCCGCGATTGATGATGGACTCGTCGTGCGCCTCTCGAGTGAACTCGCGTTGATCATGCCACACGGCGGACCGCGAATCGTTGCGCAACTCGATGAATGGCTGCGCGCGCACGCAGGATGCGCGACGAGCGCGCACGAGCGCCCGAGCATGCGCGATGCGACTCATGCACTGCGCACCTATCCAGAGGCGCAGTGTTTTCGTGAGGCACTCGCTCTTGCAGCGGCGTCGACTGCGGCGAGTGCACGAGCGATCCCCCTGCTGCTCGCACAACCCGCGCGCATCTCTGCGGCATTCGCGAGCGGATGGGTTGCGAGTGGTGCCGCAAACACAGCCGCCACGGCACGCGCGCAGCGACTCGCGCGACTGTTGGATGCGCCGCGAATTGTCGCAATTGGCGCAGCAAATGTTGGCAAATCGTCGCTGCTCAATGCAGTTGCAGGACGCACCGTCGCCATCGCAATGGACTTCGCCGGAACGACCCGCGACGCGGTGGCCGCGCGCGTCGAACTCGATGGACTCGTTGTCGACTGGTTCGACACGCCGGGCATTCGAGCCTCCGACGATGAAGTCGAGCGCGCAGCGCAATCCCTGGCGGCGACGATGCGCGACTCGGCCGACTTGCTGCTCGAGATCTCAGCGCCAGGACACCCCTGCCCGCACGTTGCAAGTGATGTCATGCGACTGCGAGTCTGCACACGCATTGATCTCGACCACGACCACAGTTCGATTGAAGCGCGCGAGGCTGATGTGCATGTCAGTGCGATCGATCGAACGAGGCTGCCGCAACTTGCGCGGGCGATCCGCTCACGGCTCGTGCACGATGAAGATCTTGCGTCGACCGATCCCTGGATCTTTCACGAGGCGCTGCTTACAGCCCCATGATGCTGTAGCCGCTGTCGACATAGACAACTTGGCCGGTGATTCCTGACGAGAGTGATGACAAGAGGAATGCGCTCGCGTCTCCAACTTCACTCGCGGTGATGTTGCGTTTGAGTGGCGCCTTCTGCACAACCCAGTCGAGGATTTCTGAGAAGCCCCCGACCGCCATCGCGCTCATTGTGCGCACGGGTCCGGCAGAGACTGCGTTCACGCGAATGTTCTTCGCGCCGAGTTCCATCGCGAGGTAGCGCGTCGATGCTTCGAGCGCGGCCTTGGCGACTCCCATCACGTTGTAGCCAGGCACCGCGCGTTCGGCTCCGAGGTAGCTCAGTGCGATCATCGATCCACCGTTGGTCATCAGTGGAGCGGCGCGATTGGCCATCGCGATGTAGGTGTATGCAGAGAGATCGACCGCGGTGTTGAAAACTGCGCGCGGCGTGGGCGCAAATTTTTCAGGCTTGAGCCAATCTTTGTCTGCGTAGGCGATGCAGTGCACGAGAAAATCGATCGAGCCGAATTCGGCGCCGACGCGCGCGAAGGTTGCATCGAGATCTGCGTCGCTCCCGGCATCCATCGGTGCGAGCCACATGTCGGTGACGCCCAGCGACTCGATCGCTTTGCGCGTGCGACGTTCATTCTTCTCGCCGGGCAAGTGCGTGAAGAGGCAGTGGGCGCCCTCGCGTACAAGGCTCTGCGTAATTGCCGTTGCGATCGAGTGTTCATTGGCGACTCCGACGACCACTCCACGTTTTCCTTGCATAAATCCCATGACGGTAAGGCTAAGGGAAACGCGCGGAGTCGGCAGAGATGGGGCAGCACGAACGCTCCAACACCCGAATCGAGCTTCGAGTTCACATGTTGGGGACGTTCACCGGGACCCGTCGGACTCATCGCGCGATGCGAAACGGCTCGTGGAACATGCGGCGGGCGGATGATCGCAGTCCGGCTCGAAAGTACCGGCTCAACTTCGCGCCCGATCTGGCTTTGCGTCACGAAGTCTGTGAGACTGCGCGCTGCAGCAATTGCTGGAATTTAAAGAAGTGAAACACCGACGATCTTGCGCAATATTCTCAAGCGCTCATTGTTTAATTTCTCAATGCGTTGCTGAATGAGCGCCTTTGGATTCGCGACAGCCTCGAGATAGCGCCACGATATTTTGTCGAATCCCTCAGGCTTTTTGGGGACAGATTCGGATTGTGGCTTCCAGCCATACACATTCCACGCATGCCAACGGAAGAATTCTGTCAGCGGTCCGACCTTGTCGGTGAGGCTCGCGAAAGGCTCACGAACCATCGCAAGGTTTGCAAGATGGGTGTACGCATTAATGTCGTGGGAAGTTGGCCACACATGCGCAATGACCCAACCTTTCGGCCGAGTCCCCTGCAAACCGTGCGACCAGAACAGTGCCCATTCTGGAGTTGCGTTGTCGTCATACATACCGACAGCTTTACCCGCGATCTTGAGTAAAGAGAGTCGCGGATTATCGCTCGAGCATCGAACGGTTGGAAAAACTGCACGACCGATTGCATGTACTACCTTTTCGTTTGGCAACCAACTCGTTGGGGCGACCATCTTTGCAAGCGCAAGCGCATGATGATCGAGTGGATCGGGAAGAGGGATGGGGATCATTGGCTATTCACGTCACCCCGCGCGAAAAACATTTGCCCCATGCCACTGCAACGCATCGGCGCTGGGAAGCAGGCGCGCGTCGTCTGGAAGTTTCGCAAGCACTTGCCCGTCATATGGGTAATAGCGCCGGCCGTTGGAGAAATCTTTTTTCAAATGCGATGACACCTTCACAACATGCTCAGGCGTCACCGTGACATATCCGCGGTCAAAGAGCGCGTGAAACTCCTTGGTCAGCAGCATGCCGTTTTGGACATGATTACTCGCAGGACCAAGGTATGGCTGAATGTGTGCAGCATCGAGCACCGGTTCAGTGTGTTCGCCAGTGATCGCGCACTGACGACCGTATGCATCAAGCAGGCGCAGGCGAAAGCCCCCCTGACCTTCGCGCACTGCTTGCGCGCTTTGATCACGCCACTGTCGCGTATCTCCAGTAACCAATTGAAAGCGATCACCGAATTCACCTTCGCGCACTTGACCGCCCGCACCAATGAGCGACATCAATTGCGCCGCCTGTGCGGGATCATGCACGCCCATTCCACGAACAATGTTTGTTGCAAAACCTTGGTCAACGCCCCATGGCATCCAGCGCGATTCATCCCAAAGTTCTACAGCGCGCAGAATCATGCACCCAATCGGCTTAGCCATTGATTCATCTGGTGGATCGCTGCTGCGATATTTTCGAATGCGAGAATAAAAATCTGCGCAGGTGGCATCACCATTACGCCACTGAAAAAGTTGCCACGCTTCATCCATGGGAAGCACATGAAATGCTGTGTAGAAACCAACTCCTGCGATCGCGCAATACGGCGATTTCAATCGCAAGAAGACAGGCTGCCCTGGATCCATCTTTGCGGGCGGTGTCTGCGCCTTTGGAGACCAAAAGTTTGCTTCGTCGACAATGTGGTCGACGTTTGCGTTGCGCTTGAGATGATCAAACCAATTCTTGTCCGTCAGCGCGATGAATGGGGAGATGGGCATTGGGGGATCCGTGACTCGAGTGGAAGTCCATACCGAGGCTCAAAGAATAGTTTTAATCAGTGCTTGGTATTCACTCGCTTGACGGGAAAAACTTTGAGAGATATTTTTTTAGAGCTGGGTCACAGACGTAAATGTACGTTCCATAGATGGCTCTAGTGAGTAGCACTCTATAGATCTGCTTTACATAAACAAACAGCTGGTCATCCGTGTATTTGATCCCAAGTCTTCTGTTATTTTCTCGCCCTTTTTTGTCATAGTAGTTGTCGCGATTGAAAACTATCGACTGACTTGCAATGTCAAATTTAAGATCTGGTCCAACAATCACTCCGCAATAATTCAGGTCATAACCTTGCACTGTGTGAATCGAGCCGACTTCGTCTATCGAAGTAAGAGAATTTATCCAGTCTTTATCTGTTCGATTCCAAGAAAGCTTTAATCCATCAATCTCAATGTCATAAAGGGCTGGGTCAGATTTCCCGCGAGTAGCCCAAGGCCAGGCGTAGCCAGCGACGACTCTTGCAAGTCCCTTTTCTTGATTTCGTTTCTTAATTGCCTTTCGCATCTCGTGGATGCTGTCGAAAATACAACAGTCGTAGTCTTTAAAGTGTTTGATTTTAGTTTCAGCATTTCCTTCTAAGACTTGAGAGATATACGTTATGTACTCTTCTCCACCTCTAACCCTCAATTGAGACTTAAGGGAGAAGTAGGTCTTATCATTTCGAGCTTGCTTCTGAAGGTCTCGAATAGCTTTCAAAGTCAAGTCTGCGGGCATGACGCTTTGAGCTGAATCTAGAAGGAGAATCTGGCTATCTGATTGTGCGATTATCCAATCAAGTTGAGTAATGTCATCAGCGTCACCTTTAAACAATCGTTGATTAATTTCCCAGAAGGACCTATTCTGGCCGGCAGACGACATGTTTGAGCGAATTTTTAATCTGTGAGCCTCGTCAACAATCAGTAAGTTATATCTGGCCGCAGACTTGCCAACATCAAATGGACTCAGAATCATTTCTTTATTAAGTCCAGGAATTGATTTAAAAACTTTCTGGATGGTTTGTCGAAGTGATTGCTGGGGAATTACTAGCCCTATCTTCCACTTCATGAATACATTTTTGTAGCCAGGTTGAAAAAAGTCAGAAAAAATAGAATCAGTTTCAAGAGTTTCGCTCTCGGAGTTGAGTGCGATGTCTCTGATCAACTTCATAAGAAATACAGCAACGATTGTCTTGCCTGTTCCAGGTCCACCTTGTACCACTATTGTTTGTGAAGCAAGTTTATTCGGAACTCTATTGCGAGGCGGCAAAAGAATTCTGACGATTCCTTTAATTGCATCTGCTTGATCTAGGCTGAGAGCCTTAAATGGCGAATATTTGAAAATATTTGTATTTTCTAATTCTGGTATTGACCTTGTGATAAGCCTTTCGACTTTTAGTCTTTCAAAAATGTATTCAAACGACTTTCTATATGTTGACCTATCGAAATAATCAGAGTCGCTAATTCCAGCATTTCCATTCAAAACCCGAAACTTTCCATCAGCGTGAAAATATTTAATGAGGTGCGACTCAAGATCATGACAAGCCGACTTGTTGAACTTGTCGTCGAGAATGATCCGCACTTCTCGGAAGTGGGTTTTTTGCATCGATGATTTGTGGCTTGTCATTCGCGATATAGCGCTACAAGTTTCTCCGATGTAAATGTCCCTTTTGTCATTGAGTATGTACACAATTGGCCAATTTTTTAGGCGAATTTCCTTATCAGAGGCAACATCTAGAACCTCAAGGTCAAATTTGAAAAACTTAATTCTTGAGAAAGTCATTTTTAGTGCTTTTGCCTTTAGTCTTGGAGGCAGGATACTTTCCAAGGCCGGTAGAAAACTTTTTTATAAAAAGTTGAGCTGGCACACCCCATACTCTGTGAGCAAGCATGAAGCAATAAGTAAGGACATCAGCAAGTTCATCTAAAATCGCTTTGTTCTTGTCTTCGCAAGACAATTGAAACAAGGTTTGAAGTTCAGCGGAATCTACAGAAATACTCTTGGCCAAATTTTGGACAGAATGAAATTGAGCCCAGTCTCGCTCATCGACAAACTTTGCAAATGGTTTTAGAAATTCAGTTCTATCCATATATCAAGTGTAGTTTCCGCAACCGACTTCAGTTTGCGCCGCAGTCTGCAGTATGGGGGAAGGACACCAAGCGCACGCCATTGTGCCAGTTGTTCCTAGCGCGCAGCCTTAAAAATTGAGCTTGCTTGCAAATCGTTGAATTTGGGAAAGCTCTTCTGAAACCAATGATGATTGGACGCGTGTATGTGATTCCAGCAGTCGCAGGGTAAATAGCACACCACCAGCCGGACGAGTGAGCGGAACAACTCTCGACTGCCGATCGACTGCGGCGCAGGATATCTATCGCAATTGACTCTGCGTAGTGGGTTGGATCGTCGGAACCATTGCTCGCAAGACGAGTACTTTCCCCCCAATGCCCCTCCTCGGATTCGATATTGAAACTGCGAACATCATCACGCTTGCTCCCGGCGAAAACTTGGATGATCACGGGCCGCTTGATATCACGGTTGCTGCGACGCACATCGATGGTGGCGAGGAATTGCTTTGGCTCTCTGCTGGCGCCAACGGAATTCCCCTGCCGATGATCACGCGCGATCGCGCGCGCGAATTGCTCG
>CAMBOV010000010.1 GCA_945869475.1 Singulisphaera sp. GP187
CCGTCACCTCGAGCCGAGCCAGAGCGTCGCGTAGAGCACGATCCAGATCACGTCGAGTGAGTGCCAGTAGATGCCGCACACAACAATTCCGTTATGACTCGCTTGCGTGTACTTCTGCTCGCCAGCTCTGCGCGCGACGACGCCGAGGCCGAAGAGTCCACCAAGAATGTGAATCACATGCAGCGCGGTGAGCACATAGAAAGTCCACGCGTAGAGGTTTTCTTCGATCACCACCTTTTGCCGCCACATCGACCACCACGCTTCGCCCTGCAGAAGTACGAACGCGACGCCGAGCCAATAAGTCGCGATCGCCATCCGCGCGCAACCCGCTTGATCTCCCCTGCGCACGCGCTTGAGCGATGTGTGCAGCGTCACACTCGATGCGATGAGCACCCCGGTGCTGATGAGCAGCGTGAACGGCAAGTCGGCGACATTGCCCGCGCGCCAGGGCGCAGTCATGTGTGGATTGAGCCGCACAACGAGATATCCCAGAATGCTCGCGGCGAAAACAACCGTGACGACGATGACGAAAATCCACATCCCCTGCCGAGTCGCACGATCGCGCGCGACCGAATCATTTCCAAACGCATCTCGATGGCTGTCGAGTTGCATCAACGCGCTCCAGCCCACTCTCCCGCCAAGCGCGGGGCGCGCACTTAGGGGTCCAATCCTGTCTTGAAGCGCGCCACTGGAGCGGCCGGCGCCTTGGCATCCAACGTTTCTTGAGCGAGTGGCGGATTGCCTGTGTACTGCGTTGCTCGGTACTGACTCGTGTCGAGCACACAGAAAGCCATCATGAGCACAACGAATGCCGTGCATCCGACGAAGACGAGCAGATTGAATGGACGGTCCCATCGAAGATGCATGAAGAAGCTCGCAACGAGTGACGCCTTCACCACCGCGATGCCGATGGCGACCCACACGTTGAACTCGCCGATGTCGATGTAGCGCACTGCAACGGTAATGAAGGTCAGCACCAAGAGCGCCGATGCGGTTGCGACGAGCGTCGAGATTGGCACGAGATGGCCGACTAGCGGATGATCCGCGTGAGAGCCGGCCGCCGCATCGTGAGTAGCAGTGGAGTGTGGTGTAGACATGATTAGTGGATGAGATAAAAGAGTGGAAAGAGGAAGATCCACACGAGATCGACGATGTGCCAGTAGAGGCCAACGAGATCGACTGGGGTGTAATAGTTGGGTCCGAAATCGCCACGATGCGCGCGAAAAATTAGGATGCCGATGACAACCATCCCGACGATGACGTGAAAGCCGTGCAACCCTGTCATCGCGTAGTAAATCGCGAAGAACATGTGCGTATTGGGCGGCATCGCAGCATCCTCAAGATGCGCGCTTGGCAACTGATGTGGAATGATGTCGTGCGATTCGCCAAGCACTGAGTTCACTGCGCCAGCACCGAGTCCACCTGGACCGGCACTCGCGGGCTTAATCGCTGATCCTTCAACAACTGGATGCGCTCCGATGGTTGGTTGCGCGCTGGGCGCGGGATTCATCGGAACAGGAAGAGCGGCAGGCGCCGCAGCAGGAGCATGAGCGAGTTGTTGCGCTTCGAGTTCTCCCACCGTGTTGTGCGGCGGGACGTAGAAGCCTGGCCCCCAGACGAGATTCGCATGAATCTTGTGCTCGTACTCGAAGTATTTGATGACCAAGAATCCTGCGGCGCCCGCCATCGTCAGCCAGAGGCAGATGAGAAGCGCCGTCTTGCGACCGCGTTGTGCGAAGTAGACGCCAAGCGCCATCGTCAAACTCGAGACGATGAGAACTGCGGTGTTGATTCCGCCCATCGTCGTATCGAGGTAGTGACTCGCGTATGAGAAGACCTCAGGAAAGCGACTTCGAAGCACCGCATATGCAACGAAGAGCGCGCCGAAGAACAAGACTTCAGTCGCAAGAAAGAGCCACATGCCAAGTTTCGCACTGTCGAACTGCTGCGCTGGCGTATCGAAATGGTGCGCGAGAAATGGATACTTCGCATGCTCAGGACTGTGCGCGTGGCCACTGCCGTGTGCGTCGCCGTGTGAGTCGTGACCTGTTGCGACGTCACTCATCAACGCCGCCCTTCGCCCGTCACGTGCGCGAGTTCTGCCTTGTGGTCAATGATGTAATTCTTCGTCGCTTCATCCCAGTGCACCACTGAGAAGTCGTAGCAATTGCCAACGTGCGGTGGAGTCTTGAAGTTGTCGTGTGGCGGAGGCGATGCGCACTGCCACTCGAGACTCACACCACCCCAGGGATTCGATGGCGCCTTCGGTCCCGACATCAAGCTCTGAATAAAACAGATCGCCGAGGTGAAGAATCCGGCCGCCATGATGTACGAGCCGATCGTCGAAATCACGTGGTAGACCTGAAACTCAGGCAGATAGTCGTAGTACCGGCGGGGCATCCCTTGACTTCCGAGCATGAACTGCGTGAAGAAGGTGATGTTGAAGCCGACGAAGATGATGATGCAGGCGGTGCACGCCATCTTCTCGTTGTACATACGGCCCGTCATCTTTGGCCACCAATGGTGCAGTCCACCGATCATGCCGATGAGGGCTGATCCCATCATGACGTAGTGAAAGTGCGCGACCACGAAATAGGTGTCATGCAAATGCACGTCGGTGTTGAGAGTCGCGAGATGGATACCCGTGAGGCCACCGATCGTGAACAAGAAGAGGAACGAGAGCGCGTACATCATCGGCGCGGTCAGACTGATCGTGCCCTTGTAGAGCGTCATCGTCCAATTGAATGTTTTCACCGCCGATGGGATCGCCACGCTGAACGAGATCAGCGAGAAGATGGTGTTCATCAGACCGCTCTGACCCGAGGTGAACATGTGATGACCCCAGACGATGAATGAGAACATCGCGATGGCGATCGACGAGTATGCGATGTAGCGGTATCCAAAGATCTGTCGGTGCGAATGCACCGCGATGATTTCGCTGATGATTCCCATTGCTGGCACGATCATGATGTAGACCGCTGGATGGCTGTAAAACCAGAAGAAATGTTGGTAGAGCACTGGATCGCCACCCATCGATGGATTGAAGATGCCGATGTTGAGTACGCGCTCGACAATCAGCAGGCAGAGTGTGATGGCGAGCACCGGAGTCGCGAGCACCTGAATGATCGCGGTCGCATAGAGCGCCCACAAGAAGAGCGGCATCTTGAACCACGTCATGCCAGGCGGACGCAACTTGTGCACGGTGACGATGAAGTTGAGTCCGGTGAAGATCGACGAGAAACCTAAGATGAAGACGCCGATCAGCACCGGGATGACTCCACCCGTTGTCGTCGTCGTTGAGTATGGCGTGTAGAAGGTCCATCCTGTGTCGAAGCCACCCGCTGCGAGCGAGTAGAGGGTGAACGCGGCGCCGCCGAGCCAGAGGAAGTATGAGAAGAGATTCAGCCGAGGAAAGGCGACGTCTTTCGCACCGAGCATGATCGGCAGCACGAAGTTGCCAAGCGCCGCTGGAATGCTCGGGATGATCACGAGGAAGACCATGATCGCCCCGTGCAGAGTGAAGAACTGGTTGTAGGTCTCAGCGCTGCATATCGTGCGGCCTGGAGTCAAGAGTTCGGTGCGAAGCAACAGCGCGAAGGTGCCGCCCACGAGAAACGAGAGGAGAACCGATCCCATGTACATCACCCCGATGCGCTTGTGATCGAGTGTCAGAATCCACGAGAGGAATCCGCGCGTGTACGTGAGATAGTTGTCGGTTTCAGCCGCACTGTCGAGAACATCTTGTCTTGGAGTATCAATCGTTGTCATAAAAAAACCTTTGTGAACTTACTTCTGCACTGCGGGTGGAGTCTTGGTCCATGCGCCTTTCGCATCGAACTCGTCGAGATGCTGCATCATTCCGGTGATCGCTTCGACGCCACGATCGTTGAGTTGACCCTTGAATGTTGGCATCACGTTGCCGTATGGCGCGACAAGATGCTTGCCTGGGGTGTAAATCGAATCGCGGATGTACTCCTCGGGGTTTGCGAATTCCTTGCCAGGCCCGATGAGGTCACTGTAACCCTTGCCATCGCTGAACCGTGCTCCGCCGGGAGTCGTGAGGCGCCCCCAGATGCCCTTCCATGTTGGACCGAGCCCCTCGGTTCCATCGATCGAGTGGCACTGCGAGCAGCGAGCGTAAATCTTTGGACCGGCCTTGAAATACAGCTCTTCGTCGAGAATCTCGTCAAGCCAAGCCGCTTGCTTCGTGAGCCACGCATCAAACTCGGCCTGTGGAAGCACGAGCACCTTGCGATTCATGTTCGAGTGACCCGTGCCGCAGTACTCGGCGCAGAAGAGGTTGTAGCCATCCTTCGCTTCGAGCCCTGTTGGAATGTTGCACTGAAACCAGAGCGAGGAGACGCGACCAGGGACGATGTCTTTCTTGACGCGGAAGGCCGGGATGTAGCACGCATGTAAGACGTCGTTCGATCGCATGACGAGTCGAACGGGGCGGTCGCTTGGAACCACAAGATCGTCTGACTGCGCGCCGTTTGGATACTTGAACTGCCATCCCCATTTGAAGGCTGTGACATTGACGTCGTACGAGTTCTTAGGTGGCGTGATCAAGTCGACGTATCCGCGAAATCCGAAGAAGAAGATCGCGATGCAGATCAGCAATGGGATAACCGACCACGAGAGTTCGAGCAGAGTGTGGTGGGTCATGCCGTCCGTGCGAATTCGTTTGCCACGCTTTGCGTTGTACTTCGCGACGAACACAACCATCATCCCCACGACCAGCACAAAGAAGAAGTAGCAGATGTAGTTGATGATGTTGAACATCAAGTCAACGTTGCCCGCCTGCTCAGAGGCGCCGATAGGCAACCAAAAGGTTGCCGGGGTGACTTCTGGCGATGCGGCTTGTGCGAGGATGGCAGTGGCGAGTGAAAGCATGGGAGAGTCCTAGGCGGTCTGAGCTGGCGCGGGGGCGGACACAGAAGCAAGCGGTGTCAGCCGTGCAGCCTGCGCATTGCGACGAAAAAGATAGGTGAGTCCAGCGGCAAGAACGACAACGGTGATCACACCGCCGATCTGCATCACACGAAATGCGAAGAGCACATAGCCCTCGCTCGATGGGTCGTATTGATGGCACCAGAGAATGAAACGGTCGAGCGGAGTGCCGATCGTGCCCTCGCCGGCTTCGACCAGCGCCATGCGCATCGTCGAAGGTTCAAACTTCACTCCGTAGAGGTAGCGAACGATGCGACCATCGGCTGAGATCATCGCGAGCATTGCAGGATGCGAGTACTCGCCGCTCGGGAGCAGTTTGTATTGAAAACCCACCGCGTCGGCGATCGCCGCGG
The DNA here is from genome assembly GCA_945869475.1 of Singulisphaera sp. GP187. GTDB lineage: Bacteria > Planctomycetota > Phycisphaerae > Phycisphaerales > SM1A02 > F1-60-MAGs104. The sequence continues at coordinate 5,304 of CAMBOV010000010.1, forward strand.
GAACCGTTGCCCCGGCATCTGTTTGCACCGCAGTGAGAAAGTGCACGCCGCCGGCTGATCCATCGCGCTCGTACTCGGAGAGGTAGCCCAACTTTTTCGCGTGCGCGAGTTCGTTGCTCTCTTTGGGATTCACTGAGATCGAGACGAGCTGAAAATCTTTGCCTGCCGAGAGATCAACCTTCGCGAGCGAACGAAAGGCTTCGTTCAACACGAGTGTGCAAAGCATCGGGCACTTGTAATAGCCCATGTGCAACATGATCGGTTTGCCACTCTGCAAGAGCTGACCAAGGGTCGTCTCAACTCCGTCGTCGCCCATGAGCACGGCGTTGAGGGGAATAGTCGCGCCGAGATGTTCGATGATGTCGACACCCTGCATTTCTTTCGCAACCGTATCGCCCGAGACTGGAGCCTCTCCGGGAGCAAATGGAGGAATCGACGCTTGCGCGAACGTGCTACTCAAGAACAAGATGGACGCGACGATGGTCACTTCGTCTGCGCTCCCGTTGCCGTCGTTGGCGTTGCGGCTGGTTCTGCGACGATGAGTTCCATTGCGCGGGCGATTGGAATTCGGATGCGCGACTCCTCGGCACCATTGGATGCCGTCACGGTGTACTTCTGATAGACGGCGAGCTCGCTGAGTTGTTCACTCTTGATTGTGGTCATCCACTGTGATGGCGGTTCGATGACTTTCACGTCGATTTCGAGATTCTCGAAGCGAAAGTAGAAGACGCACGTTGCAATCACGAGCGCCACCAAGATGATGATGCTCGAGAGTGAGACGACCCACGTCGTGCCAGCAACTGGATCGTCGATCTGCGTCGGGGGGAGAGTTGTTGTTGAGTCGTGTGACATATATTTTCCGAGCGGACTAGATGTTTTCAAACCCAAGACTCTCTTGAAGCCGTGGATCGCGACGGCAGAGCACCGAACCGCGTGAGAGTCGCGCGGTCGTGCTTGCGATGAAGAGCGCCAAGAATCCCGCGAGGACCAGATAGTTCACTGGATTGCTCAGCCCCGTCGCAGTGCTATGGTAGGCAAGCGAAAGTTGGTCGTAGGTGGTGAAGGTCGCGATGTCATGCGGAACCACCGGCATGACGAGCCAGTAGATGTCGATCCACGCGAAGGCGAGCATCCAGAGTGCGCCCAGGAACAAGGTTGTGCGCCAGCGCTTGGTCCAGCGCGAGACGAAGAAGAGGAAGGGCAGGATGAAGTGACCCAAGATGAGAGCAACGCTCACAACTGACCAATCGCCGATCTGCCGAGCGATGAACCAGACCGTCTCTTCTGGAAGATTGCCGTACCAGATAAGCATGTATTGGCTGAAGGCGATATACGCCCAGAAGACGATTCCAAATGCCCAGATCATCTTGCCGAGATCTTGATAATGCTCAGAGGTGATGACGCCGCGCAGATATCCAATGGACTGCAAGCGCAAGCACGCGATGGCGATCGCCGAAAATCCGCTCGCGCACAATCCTGCGAAGAAATAGATGCCGAACATCGTGCTGAACCAGGCGGGCGAGAGAGACATGATCCAGTCGAAGGCTGCGAAGGTCGAGGTGAGGGCGAACAGAATGAGCGCTGGCGCGGCTGCGTATCGCATGCGCTTTGAGAGTTCAGGGTCGCCTGACTGATCTTGCGCGCGCGAAGTGGTCAAGAACCAACGCGAGGCGAGCGCCCAGAACGCGAAGTAGATGCACGCGCGAATCATGAAGAATACTGGATTGAGGAAGGCGCTCTTCGCAGAAACGAGTGCCCCTTCAGCTGGAGCGTGTGCGGTGAGGTGCGCGAGATCTGCCCATGGCCAGACGAGTGCGAGTCCGTGGCCGTAGCCATCCCATTCTCGATTCGTCGCGACCAACCAGAACATCGGCACGAGAAAGAGCAGGCCGATCCACTGAAGATTGGCAGCCTGTGCTTCAGCAACGCGGCGAAGGGCGACCGCCCATCCAGCTGCAGTGATGTGCTGAACGAGTGTGAAGAAGAACGCGCCGAGCGCGAGCGTCAAGATAAAGATCGAGTTCTGCAACCAGATCATCGCGAAACCGTGCGCATCTTGTTGCTTCCACGCTGCGATGCACGCCACGAACAGTGCGACGATGGCGATGACGAACGCCAGACGTGAGATGCGCGTGAGCCGTGCATCTCCGATAATGCTTCGATCCGAAAGGTCAGCGATAGGTGTGAGCAGTGCACTCATGACTTAGAGTCCCCCCCGCTTGTCAGCAGGGACATCATTGATCGAGGCGTTCTGGCTGCGCTGAAGCGCGCGCACATACGAGACGATCGCCCATCGATCTTCGATTGGAATCTGCGAACCGTAACCCGCCATATTGCGAACTCCGTTGGTGACGGTGTTGAAGAGTTGGCCGACGGGTTGCACGCTGACGGTCGCATCGTGCAGACTCTTGGCCGCGACCCAGACGGTGCCGTTCACGGGACCTTCAACGTTCGAGACGAGTTCGAGTGCGCGTTGATTGACCGTGCCGTTGCCCGCACCTGAATAACCGTGGCAGGGAGTGCAATAGATGTTGAATCGCTCTTGTCCGCGTGCGATCGATGCCATCGTGACGGGCACTTGCGTTGGATTGACTGTCGCCCACTCGCCGTTGACCACTCCTTCATTGAAGTGCGTGTCGAGATACGACTCGCCGCGGGCGACCGTGCCAGCAATCTGCGGGCGCTGCGATCGCCCGTCTGCAAAGAGATCGTTGACTGACTGCGCCTTGAACTTCGCTTGAAGGTCCATGTCTTGGATCATGTTGATCGGCAGGTTGGGACTTGGCTTCGAGCGTGCTTGCGCCGCGATGATCGGCGGCAACATCGCCAGCAGCGAGAGAATGAGCAAGAAGCAAATGATGATGCGGGGCATTAGCGATCCTCCACCACTTCGATGTGCTTCGCGCCCAGAGTCTTGAGGAAGGCCTCTGTCTTGGAGCGCAGAAATCTGGGGTCACGCGCTTCGATGACGACGAAGAATCGGTCATCGGTCGCGCGGCGAAAACGATTGTTACTCAGCAGTGGATGCGAGAGGCGTGGAAGCCCATTCAAGAGCAGCATCAATCCAGCAGCTGAAAGTGCTGACAAGAGAATCGTGAGTTCAAACATGACTGGAATCCACGCTGGCACTGACATCAGCGGCTTGCCAGAGATGAGGAACGGATATCCCGTGACCCAGACCAACGCCCAAACTGAAAAGCTCGCGGCGTTGGTGAAAGCTTGCAGGCAGAATCCAATGATCGCACCGGTTGCGCCAGCACCGAACACCAACAGTGGCAAGATCGTGCGCTTGATTCCCATTGCTTTGTCGAGGCCATGCACCGCGAAGGGGGTGTGGCAATCCCAGAAGCGATAGCCAGCCGCGTGCACTTTTTTTGCTGCTTCCATGATCTCTGCGGGAGTTTCGAATTCGGCCATCAGCCCGTAGGTGCCGGATGTGCGCTGTGGAGTAAGCATCAGTGTGAACCCTCGCTCGCATGGTGCTTCGCATGCGGGTCGGCCGCAGGCATGACCGACTTGACCTCGGCGAGAGCGATCATCGGCAAATAGCGGCAGAACAACAAGAAGAGCACGCCGAAGAGACCAAACGCTCCGACCATCGTGCCGATGTCAACCCACGTTGGGATGAATACATCCCACGCCGATGGTAGGTAATCGTTGGCAAGACTCGAGACGATGATGACAAAGCGTTCGAACCACATGCCGACATTCACAAAGATGCTCAGGATGAACATGAGTGGGATGCTCGTGCGAACAGCCTTGAACCAGAAGAGCTGCGGCGTGATCACGTTGCAACTGACCATAATCCAGTAGGCCCACCAGTATTGACCGAAGGCGCGATTGACGAAAGCGAACTTCTCATACATCGCACCCGAGTACCAGGCGATGAAGAACTCCATCGAGTAGGCGTAGCCGACCATACATCCCGTGAGCAAGATGATCTTGTTCATGTTGTCGAGATGGCGAAGGGTGATGAGATCTTTGAGTCCGAAGAGTTGTCGCGCTGGAACTGCGAGCGAGACGACCATAGCGAATCCAGAGAAGATCGCTCCTGCAACGAAGTATGGAGGGAAGATCGTGGTGTGCCATCCAGGAACTTGACTCACTGCGAAGTCGAACGAGACGACGCTGTGCACCGACAAGACCAGTGGCGTGGCGAGTGCTGCGAGCAAGAGATAGGCGACTTCGTATCGGTGCCAGTGGCGCATTGAGCCGCGCCATCCAATGGCTGCGAGTCCGTAGGCAAACTGCTGAAACTTGCCCTTCGCACGGTCGCGAAGTGTCGCAAGATCGGGAACCATTCCGATGTACCAGAAGACCAGCGAGACCGTGAAATACGTTCCCACTGCGAAGACGTCCCAGAGCAGTGGACTGCGAAACTGCGGCCACATGTCCATTGAGTTTGGAATCGGGAAGAGCCAGTACGCGAACCAGACGCGACCGACGTGAATACCTGGAAAGAGTCCTGCGCAGATGACTGCGAAGATCGTCATCGCTTCGGCGAATCGGTTGATGCCTGTGCGCCACTTCTGACGGAAGAGAAAGAGGATCGCTGAGATGAGCGTTCCGGCGTGCCCGATACCGACCCAGAAGACGAAGTTCGTAATGTCGTACGCCCACATCACGGGGTTGTTGAGTCCCCACACTCCGACGCCTGTAAAGATCAGATAGTTCACGCAGAATCCGAGAAATCCGACCATCGAGAGGCAAACGGCAAATGCGACGTACCACGCGAGCGGCGGACGATTCTCAGCGACGCGGCAAACCTGATGGGTCACCTCGCCGAAGGTGGTCATGTTGAGCACGAGCGGCACGCGACCAGTGTTCGGCTGCTGCGTGTTGTCAGTGTCGATGAAGCCTTTCGTGGCTGATTGGGAAGAGGTACTCGACATGATCAACCTTTCGAGTGTCCTGCGTGGTATGCATCGGTGCCATCGCTCGGCCGACCCGTCGCTGGATTCGTCACGCGCGCGAGATATTGCACGCGCGTCTTGGTGTTGAGTTCTTCGAGCATCTGATAGGAGCGCGCGCTGCGATGCAACTTCGCGACCTTGCTGTCAGTGACGTTGAGATCGCCAAAGGTGATCGCGCCCGTTGGACAGGCTTGTTGACAGGCTGATTGGATCGCCCCATCTGGAATCGCGAAGTTCGCCGTGCCTGACGTGGTTCCGCCAGCTTTCGCCCACGCGTTCTTATATTTGATCTTCGCACCTTGAATGCGCTGCGTGCAGAAGGTGCATTTTTCCATCACCCCTCGCATGCGAACGGTGACATCTGGATTGAACTGCATTCGCAGCCAGACATCGGGACCGTTCTCGATGTAGTACTCGGGCTTCACCTTCGCGAGACCCTCTTCGCGCTGCGGTTCGCGCCGCTGATAGTCGAAGAAGTTGAAACGCCGAACCTTGTATGGACAGTTGTTGCTGCAATAGCGGGTGCCGATGCAGCGGTTGTAGACCATCGAGTTGAGGCCATCCTTGTCATGCACCGTCGCAGCAACAGGACAGACCTGTTCGCACGGAGCGTTCTCGCAGTGCATGCAGGTCACCGGCTGAATCGCAAAGCTCTCGGGCGCGGTTGGATCAGATCCACGGAAGTATCGATCGATGCGAATCCAGTGCATCTCGCGTCCGCGAAGCACTTGATCTTTTCCGACGACGGGAATGTTGTTCTCAGCTTGGCACGCGGTAACGCATGCGCTGCATCCAGTGCACTTGCCGAGATCGATCGCCATCGCCCAGCGAAACTGTGCGCCTTCGAGATTGACTTCAGACCAGAGCGAAAGGCGACTCGCGACGTGCGTGACATGACGGGCGAAGTCTGGGTGGTTTCGATACTCGCCAATGGTTGCTTCGCGAATCAGCGTTGGCAGTCGCTCTTGGATTCCATCGTGCGGAACCTTTGGATCGAGTGCGTCTGCTGCCCCGTGATCTTGGGTGTGTGCAATCTCGTAGGTCGTGCCAGTCTTTTCGATCGCGACCGCTGGTGCAAACTCTGGCCGAGCCGACGTACGCAACTTGTATGCGTTGAATCCTGCATCGAGGGCGGTGGCTGAAACTCCTACGCCGGTGCGACCATAGCCGAGGCTCAAGCCGATTGATCGATCGGCATATCCGGGCAGTGGCCATGCGGCTGCTTCGAGTGAACGACCGTCGACCGTGAGTTTGAGCATGTCGCCGCGTCGCACGCCGATCGTCTGCGCCAACTGCATGCTCATCAATGCGACGTTGTCCCATGTGATCTTCGTGACTGGATCAGGAAGTTCCTGCATCCATGAGAGGTCTGAGAAGCGGCCGTCCCACACTTTCATGTCACGCAAGAAGACGATCTCGTTGCTGTTCGATGGTGGGTTGCTCGACTGCTCGACCTTCAAAAGTGCTGAGATTGCACTGCCGTCGATGCGTGGAGTGGTGGTCGCCGTCGCTGTGCCTGCGATGAATCCCTGATCGAGCCAGGTGCGCCAGGCCGTTTCGAAACCTGCACCAGTGAGACCAGTCGACGCAACGTGTGTGCGGCGAACGATTGAGTATCCATCAAGTGGTTCGCTGCCAACGAGCGCGGCGAGCAATTCGATGTGGCTGCGTCCACCTTGATCGGCGGCGACCATCGGAAGAATGAGCGGTTGTTGAATTGCGATCGTGCCATCGAATGAGCGGGAGTCTCCCCATGATTCGAGAAAGCTCGCTTGCGGAAGGTGCCACGAACAGCCAGAGTGCATCGCGGTCTCATTGGCATACATGCCAATGTGGATCACGTTGGCGACTTTCGCGAGCGCTGTACCGAAATCGAGATCGACAGGCGCGTCGTAGACGGGATTGCCATCGAGGATGACAAGTGTGTCGACTGTTCCCGCGCGCATCGAGACGCAGAGTGCCGCAATTGGTGCCGCTGAAGGCTGCGCCGATTCGACGATGTAGTTCACGGTCGCGCCTGTGTTGCCCAGCGCATCATTGATTGCTGCAACGAGCGCATGCGTCGCTGCGGATGCCGTGGCGCCTGCGGTCACGAGCGAATGCGCTTGATGCGCCTTGGCGCCGTTGAGGTCGGCGATGAGTGATGCGAAGAGCTGTTTGCCGCGACCCGCGAGCAACGCTTGCGCCGCTGGCGAGTTCGCCATCGTGTCGATGGTTGATTGCAGCGCGGCATCGCCGTGACCTGCGCCAACACCTTGTGCGACGAGCGCCGCAGCGAGTGTGAGATCACACAAGCGAATGGCCAGCCGCTCATCGGCGTTCATTCCAGTTGTGGTGAGACCATTCTCGATGACGTAGAGGCGCACGATTTCTTGCGTCTTTGGATCGACCGCATCGACTGAGCGACCTGCAGCCCATTGTCGTGCCCAACGCGGAGAGTCGGGCGATCCATAGAGGAAGTCATCACCGAGCGAGACGATCACCTGCGCCTTGTCAAAGGATGGAACTGCGCGAACTGCACTGCCACACGCCGCAGCGCAACCGTTGATCGCGTTGTCGCGAGCGAAGGGTTCCCACGAAACGATCTGCGCTTGTGGGAAGGCCGTTTTCACACGCGCGATCATCTCGGCGTAGGAGGGTCCACTGTGATTCTGTGCAAGAATGGCGAGGCCCTTGCCAGAGCTCGCGCGAAGAGCCGCAGACTTGTTGTTCAAGAATGCAGTGAACGCTGGATCAGTCGAGAGGTGCCCATGCGAGAGCACGGTGCGACTTCTTTGTGGGTCGTAGAGGCCGAGAATTTGCGCTTGCGCGACCGATGAAACTCCGGCGCCTCCCCATGGATGCACCTCGTTGCTCTCAAGTTTGATCGGACGTCCGTCGAAACTCTTGGCGAGCAACGGTTGCGCGAAGCCTGCGAATTCCCACGCAGTGCTATAGAAGACTGGATCGCCCGGCACACGGTTGGCTGCTTGGCTCGCCGCTGGAACGAGTTTCGTTTCGGGCCAGCGGCGGCAGCCTGCGAGACCGAGTCCTGCAAGCGCGAATGAGGCGCCCATCACCTTCAAAAAGTTACGACGCTCACTCTCAGTGACGTGCTCAGAAGCTCCGTCAGGAAACTCGCGGTGCATCCACTCACGAAACTCGGGCGAGCCGGTGAGATCTTCAACACTGCGCCAGTAGGGCTTGTTTACCGATGACATGTCGAACAGTTCTCGCTTGGGTTGATGTGATAGAGCTTGATGAGTGACTCGCGTGCCTCTGGTGTCATTTCGATTTTTTGATCCCACCCCATGTTTGTGATTTCAGCGATCGGACGCAGTCGATCGGTGGGCTCGCGGTGGCACTCGAGGCACCATCCCATTGCGAGTGGTGAGTAGCGATAGACAACTTCCATCTGGTCGACGCGACCGTGGCACTCGACACAACCGACGCCGCGGTTCACGTGCGCGCTGTGATTGAAGTACGAGTAGTCGGGCAACTGGTGCACCTTGATCCACTCAACTGGAAGACCACTCTCGTATGAGGTGCGAATCTTTTCAAGCTTTGGGCTCTCGCGGTGAATCTGCGTGTGGCAGTTCATGCAGGTTTGCGTCGGCGGGATCGCAGCGAACGCCGCGCGGTCGACCGTGGTGTGGCAGTAACGGCAGTCGAGTCCGAGTTTTCCAACGTGCGTCGCATGGCTGTATGGGACGGGTTGCACCGGCTGGTAGCCAACATCAATCGTCTTGGGACTGAACCCGTACGCGACCACAAACGCCGCATACATTGGCGCGATCGCCGCTGTGACGAGCACGAATGGAAGGAGCGCATTGGTCCAACGAGGAAAGAGGAATCGGCTCATAGTGGTGGGGAGATCTGGAGGCTTCGGACGACTTTGTGCTTTTTTTCACAAACTCTGCGGGAACTCAAGAGGGTAGGGGGCAACGTCACCGCGCGTCAAGGATTCAGAGAGATGCGAGTTGCTCTAGAGTGACCGCGTTGACCACTTCCCTTCCCATTGAGATTGTTGCGGGCGCCGCACACCTTCACTGCAGTGATATCTCGGCAGTTTTCGACGAGATTGCGCGACGCGCGCATGCGTGCGGACTCGCCGATCGATCGATCGGAAGCCTCGCTCAATCGCTCGCTGATCGCGAGGCAATCTCGTTCACTTCGACCCCTGAGGGAGTCGCTTTTCCCCACGTGATCCACGACGCGATTGCACCAGATAATGCGATGGCCATCGTGGTGACGCTTGCAGAGCCCGTGGCCTGGGGATCGCACCAAGTCTCGATCGTGCTCGCACTCTTTGGCTCAGCGTCAGAACCCTGGCGCCACGTTCGGATGCTCGCGCGTGTCGCGAGGATCTGCGTGCAACCAGAGTTGCGACAACTCTTTATGTCATGCAAGAGCGATGAGGCGTTATTGAGTATTTTTACCAAAGAGTGCAATAGTCATGGGTGAGAGGATCCATCCAATGCAGATGGTCTTCATCTTGGTGCAGCACAGCCATTCCTTTGACGCGGTCATCAACACGGTGCTCGACGTTGGCATTTCAGATGCGACCGTTGTCGAGGCGCGAAACCTCGCCGCGATCATGCAGCAAGAGATGCCAATTTTCGCGGGACTCGCCGCCCTCCTGCCGCAGTCGTCGGGAAGTCGTGCGATCTTTGCGCTCTGCCGCGCTGATCGAGCGACAACGCTGATGACGTACTTGCGCGAGATTCCAAAGGATGATCGGCCGATCGCAGTTGTGCTTCCGGTCGAATCCTTCCTCGGATCGGACTCGTGACCAACGCGCTGATCTGGCTCGCCATCGGATCGATCATCTTGGTGGCGGGCAGCCGCTGGATGCAGCGGGCGCGTCGGACGATTCCGGCGATGCGGGTGCTCGGAGGCGGATGGGCCCTGCTCGCATTTGGAATCTTGGTCGGCCCCCACGCTCTTGGAGTCTTTGATGGAGGGCGGCTCGTGCAGGTGCAGCCGATCCTCTTGATTCTGTTGACGTGGGCAGGCATCGTGATTGGATTGCAATGTCGCGTGCGACTCTTTCGCGCGATCCCCCCCGCGCTCTGGCGTTGGGTGAGTTTCGACTTGTGCGTGAGTCTCGTCTTCGCAATCGTCGCTGGCGGAGTCGTCGCGCGCATGTGGCAACCAGACTCTCCCGCCGCTGCGCACATCTTGCTCACGGGAACATTCGCTGCGCTGGCCATTGGATGGAATCCTGAATCGCGTTCGCTCAGCCGTCGCAACGATGCTCGCGCGTTGCGGATGGCGGCGCTCGTGCAAGCGGGCGCAGGAGTGTTGGCAGTGTGCACAGTTGTGATCGCGTCGCTCGCACTTCAATGCGCTTTTCAAGATTCGTACGGCAATGTGATCTTCGCGCCGTGGGGCGGAATGCTCGCCCTCGCCATGGAGGTCGGCGCGGTCTGCGTGGTCGCACTGGGCGCGCGCGAGATCCTGCGTGATACGCGCGAAGATGACGCACGAACAACGCTCATCGTGATCGGCGCGCTTTGCATCCTCTCGGGCATCGCGGTCTCCTTTGGAGGCTCTGGACTTCTCACAGGGCTCATCTTCGGCGCGACGATCGGGCTGAGCCGACGTCGACTTCGCGCGCTTGAACACTTCATCTCGTCTGCAGAACCAATCGTCGCGAGTGGATGCTTTTTCTTTGCTGGGATGACACTCGCGCTGCCTGAGGCGTCGGGCACGCTGCTCGGAGCCCTCGCAGTCGGTGCGATCGTGTTGATGTTGGCTCTCGCACGTCGCGTTCTGAAACCACTCTTGATGACACTCGCGCTCGCGCCCGATCGAGCGACCGTTGCGCTTGATTCAGGAGCGGCGCGCGCGCCGGCGCGGCAAGCCCCACTCACGATCGTGGTGCTGTTGGCGTTTGCGATCCAAGACACCTCAGGACTTGCCGAGCAACTTCTCGCGTTTGCCGTGTTGATTTCGCTCGCGAGCGTCGCCTTCACACTTCTTCCGCGCATCAACGACAACGCAACGGCTCCTCGAGGGGCACTGCCATGAGCGCAGGCGCGCTCGATCGGGTGAAACGCACGCGCGGTCCGCGGTTTCGCGCGACGTTTCTTGCAATTGCGCTCGCGTGCCTTGTCGGCCTCATCGTGCTCGCGCGCGAATTGCACTCGACGGTTGTGGGCATCCCAACATCGGATCTTCCCGCGGCGGGCGAGACGACACTGTTGCTCGGACTCGTCATCTTGGGATCGTGGCTCGCAGGTCGACTCGTTCGAAAGATCTCACTGCCTCCGATCACGGGGCAACTGTTCTTTGGTCTGCTCATCGGTCCTGGATTGTGGGCGTGGCTCGATCGACCGCAACTTGCACTGATCACCCCCTCGCAACTTGCGTCGCTGCACGGAGCGGAATTACTCGCGGTCGTCATGATCGGACTCGTCGCCGGATCAGAAATCGACAGCGCATTCGTTCGCGAGCGACTGCGCGCGATTGTGCTGCTCGCGGTCGGGCAGGTCGCGGTGATCTTCGTCACGGTCGCATGCGTCGCGCACCTGCTCATCTTTTCGCTGCCACAGGCGGTGATCTTCGCAACGCTCGCCGCAACGTGCAGCAGCGCAGTTTCGGTTGCGCTCTTGCGCGAGATGCGCCATCCAACAACCTTCGCGCGCCTGCTCTTGTCAACAACCGTCACGAAGGATCTCGTGCTCGTTGTTGCATTTTCAATTGTGCTCTTCACAGTCGCAGCGACGACGAGTGCTGGAGGTCATGCGTGGTACTGGATCATCTTGCACGTTGCCGGAAGCGTCGGCATTGGATGCCTGCTCGCGATTCCGCTTCGGATGGTGCTGCGTCAGATCGAAGAGCGGATGATCGCAGTCGTACTTGTCGTTGGAGTGTTGATCGTGATTCTCTGCGAGATCACCGACACCGCACCGCTCATCACCGCACTGACGCTGGGCTACACCGCACGCACAATTGCGCCCCTCACAAGCGCCTCGTTTTTTGCGACGGCGCGAAGATTATTTCTTCCGGTCTGCTGCGTCTTCTTCGCAGCTGCGGGAGCGCACATCGACTGCGGCGCACTCTTTCTGCACTGGCCCGTCGTGCTCGCCCTCTCGAGTACGCGACTCGCGGCGGTGTGGGCCGGTGCAACACTTGCCGCACGCGCCGCAGGATTGCCGCGCGCGATGCAGCGGTGGGCGTGGGCTGGATTTGTTCCGCAGGCTGGCATTTCACTCGCACTGGCCGCGCAGGTGTCGATCGCATTTCCAGGACAAGCGTGGGTGCGCGGGCTTGTCTCAATCATGATCGCGTGTATCACCCTCAATGAAATCATCGGACCGATCCTCATGCGCATCGCTCTGAGGCGCGTGCCAGAGTCCACATGACCACCTGATCACATGATCGACACACACTGCCATCTCACCTTTCCAGAGTTCTCAGGACGGGTCGCACACGTGCTCGCAGATGCTGCGCTCGTCGGCGTGCACAGTTGCATCACCATCGCAACGACGACCGCCGACTCGCTGCGCACAACGGCACTGGCAGCAGAACATCCGCGCCTCTTCGCAAGTGCGGGGGTGCATCCTCTCTACAGCGACAAGCCGTGCGATTGGGATGAGATGCGCCGCGCAGGAATGCATCCCAAGTGTGTTGCGTGGGGAGAGCTCGGTCTCGACCAACATCATGAGACGCCGCCACTGGCGACGCAACACGAAGTGCTCGACGCGCAACTCGCGCACATTCGCGCATGGGAGAGTGAGGGGATCGTCAAACCGATCATCGTGCATTGTCGAAAGGCGTTTGAGCACCTCGTGCCAATCTTGGCGAAGTGCGGGATCGCCGGTAATCGTTTCGTTTTTCATTGTTTCACAGGAGACTCGACGGATGTGCGACGAGTTCTTGACTTGGGTGCGTACGTTTCATTCACCGGGGTGCTGACCTTTCCAAAGGCGCCAGAGTTGCGCGAGGCCGCGAAGCTTGTTCCCGTCGATCGGCTGATGATCGAAACCGATGCGCCATTTCTTTCGCCGCAACCTGTGCGAGGAGTTCACCCCAACGAACCCAAACACGTCGTGCATGTCGCTGCGGCACTCGCGCTGTGCAGGCGCGCGAATCTCGCGCAGCTCAATGCGCAACTCGACGTGAATGCAGCGCGCTTCTTCGGCGAGGCGTTGCGCTCCCCTACGATGCAGAGTCCATGACCGATCGCGCCGTACGACCCGCAAGCTTGATGAGCTTTGGAGACCACCTCGACGAACTACGCAAGCGCGTCTTTCTCGCAGTGGTCGTTCCAGTGCCGTTGATGCTGCTGCTCTTTGCGTTCGCCTCGCACATTCGCATGTTTCTTTGCGCGCCGCTGCTCGAGGCGATGCGCGCCAACAATCTGCCTGCGCAATTGACGGTGTTGAGTCCGATCGAGACGATGACGAGCGACCTCAAGATCTCACTGATCGGCGCACTCGTTGTCTCGGCTCCGTGGGTGATCTGGCAGTTCTGGAAGTTCGTTTCACCGGGGCTCTACCAACATGAGCAACGATTCGTTCGATTGCTCTTGCCCGGAAGCGGCGTGCTTGCGCTCGTTGGGCTCGCACTTCTCTATTGGGTGATGCTGCCACTCATGCTGACCGTGCTCGTCTCGTTCAGTGTGGCGCCATCGACCTTGCGCGATGTGCCCACTGCGGCGGCGACCGCGCCGACCAACGCCGCACTGCAGATCGTTGAGAGCGATCCCATTTCGGTGCGAGTCGGCGAGTCGTGGATCAATTCAACGACACGCGAGTTGCGAATCGTTATCCCGGTGGCGGGCGATCCAACACAGCTCGAGATCGCAAGTGTTGCGCTCGATCACCCTGGGCCGCTCGTCTCGGCCTTTCGACTCAGCGAGTATCTCGATTTCGTATTGCTCTTTGCGATGTGCTTTGCGCTCGCCTTTCAGATTCCGATCGCTCTCTTGCTTCTGAGTTGGATCGGCGTTGTGAATCCAAGCATGCTTCGCAAGAATCGCAAGTACGCACTCTTTGGCGTCGTGATCATCGCGGCGGCCGTTGCGCCAGGCGACGCACTCTCATTGCTCGTTGTTGCAGTGCCGCTCTATCTGCTCTTTGAATTCTCGATCTGGCTCATCGTGCTCGCTCCACCATCGCGAGTCGCCGCCGGAAGTGTGCTCACTGATTTCGGCGAGCGATTTCGCTCAGGCGCAACAGGCGGATCAGGCGCAGCAGGATCACGCGAAGGCAACGTCGGAGATGAGTGATCGTGCGTCTCATGCATGGCGGCGTCGCGTGCGCGCGCGCATCTTGGCACTTCCGCGCGGCACGACGCACGAAGATCAACAGATGATGGCGCGTGCGATCGAGCTCGCACATCAGGCAGCCGCGAGAGGTGAAGTTCCAGTGGGAGCAGTCATCTATAAGGATGGCGTCATCCTCGGCGAGGCATCCAACGACCGCGAGGCGAGCAGCGATCCAACAGGACACGCTGAAGTTGTGGCACTTCGGCGCGCGGCGATCACAGTGGGCGGATGGCGACTCAACGAGTGTTCGATCGCAGTCACGCTCGAACCCTGTCCGATGTGCGCAGGCGCTCTGGTCAACGCGCGAATTGCGCGGTTGGTCTATGGGGCGCGCGATCCAAAGGCGGGTGCGGTCGACACGCTCTATGACCTTTGTCGCGATGTGCGACTCAACCACCGAATGACTGTCATCGGTGGAGTGATGGCACAACCCTGCGCACAACTCTTGACGCAGTTCTTTCGAGCGCGACGGGCGGCGAAGCGAGGCGCGCAAGTGATCCCATGACCGTCGCGCTTCCCAAAGTTCTCTGCGTCGATCTTGGCGGAGTCGTCGTGCGCATCTGCCGCAGTTGGCGCGAGGGATGTGCCGCAGCGAATGTTGAAGTGCGCGCGTTGTGGGGTGAGAGCGACGACGCATCGCTCGCACAGCGACACGACGCAGTCGATCGCTATCAGCGCGGACTCACGACACACGACGCATTTCTCGACGAGCTCGTCGCGATCTCACAAGGCGCCTACTCACGCGACGAGATTGACCGAGTTCACACCGGATGGATTCTCGGCGACTACCCGGGCATCGTCGAACTCTTCGCGCGCGTTCGAGCGCGCGGCATCGCACTCGCGTGTCTCTCGAACACCAATGACGCACACTGGCGACAGATGCGCGCGACCTCCGCGGCCTTTGGCGCGATCGAGATGCGCCACGCCTCGCACCTCTTGGCGCTCAACAAACCTGACGATGCGATCTACGCCGCGTTCGAACAGGCCACCGGATTCGCGCCGCACGAGATTCTTTTCGCCGACGACTTGATCGAAAATGTCCGCGCTGCAGAGGCGCGTGGCTGGACCGCGATTCACATCGATCACGCGAGGGATCCTGCGTCACAGATTGAGGCGGCGCTCACGGCGCTGCGAGTTTTCTCGACGAGCGTTGCAGCGCACGAGATGCCCTCGCCGTTGCTCACCCACACACTTTGTCGAGGCGAGCGACTCGGCGGCGTGATTAAGGCGCGGGCGAGTGATTTTCTCGTCGACGAATTGCCGCTCTACGAACTCTCGGGCGAGGGAGAGCATCTCTACGTGGGGATCCAGAAGCAAGAGATGACGCACGACGAAATGTTGCATCTCATCGGCGAGCACTTTCAGGTTGATCCATCCACTATTGGCAGTGCAGGAAAAAAAGATCGCCGCGCGGTGACGCGACAAACGATTTCGGTCAACCTGCTTCGAGGCGAACCACCCGTTGAACTGCGCCACGATCGACTCGCGATCCTGTGGACCAAGCGTCACGGAAACAAGTTGCGCACGGGCCACCTCGCAGGAAATCGCTTCGTGATTCGCGTGCGAGAGATCGATCCACTCAAAGCACCTGTTGTCTATCGACGACTGCGCACGCTGATTCAGTGCGGTGTTCCAAACGGCTTTGGACCCCAGCGCTTCGGCCAGCGACTCAACAATCATCGACTCGGCCGATTCGTTCTCGAAGAGAATTGGACCGCACTCCTCACCGAACTCACTGGCACCTCGAACCTGCCCTTTCCTGAACACCAACGCGCGGCGCGACTGCTCTGCGATCAAGGTTTCTACAGCGAGAGTTTGCCCCATTGGGCGGCCGGCGACTGGGATGAACGCAAGATGGCGCTCGCACTCTCGCGCGGATGGACCGCCTCGCGCAGTGTGAAGTCGCTCGGTGGAACGACGCTGCGATACTGGGTGAATGCGCTGCAGTCTGCGATCTTCAATCGCGTGCTCGATCGACGCATCGAAACCGAACAGCTCAACACCCTCTCGGTTGGTGACATCGCCTATCGCCACGAGGGCGGATCGTGTTTCGTCGTCGACGCAGGCGAGTCAGCAGAGTCGCTTGCCGCACGTGTGAAAGCGTTTGAGATCTCGCCGACCGGTCCCCTCTTTGGCTCGAAAATGCTCGCCACAAGTGGCGCGACGGCGCGCGAAGAACATGAAGCGGCGTGCGCGCACGGCGTGACCCCAGAACTCTTTGGCGCGTCGAGTCATCCGCCATCGGGCGAACGACGACCGCTGCGCATTGCGCTCGCGAACGCCTCACTCGACTCTGGAACCGATGAATTCGGCGGCTACATTCGCGTTGCGTTTGATTTGCCCGCGGGAGCGTTTGCGACGGTTGTCATCGACGAACTCTTGCGAGCGGTCGAGTCACTCGTCGTCTGAGTCAGGCTTCTCACTGAAGAGATCGTTGCCAGCGGCGTCGTCGCTGTTTGCGCCATCGCCATCGGCGTCGTCGTCTTCGTCGCTGTCATCGAAGGGTGGAAGCTCAGTGTGCGCAGCGCAGAGCGACGCCTCTGCGAGTACCCGCTCAGCGACGAACATCGGCGCATTGGTTGCGACTGCAAGCGCAACGGCATCCGATGGACGCGCGTCGAGTTCGATCACCTTGTCTCCGCGGCGAAGAAAGATGCGCGCATAGAACGTCGTCTGCTTGAGTTCAGCGATTTCAATTCGGTCGACCGTTGCACCGAGAGCCTCGATCGTGTTCGAGAGCAGGTCGTGCGTTTGTGGCCGCTCGACACCGCATCCCTTGCGTCGACGCTCAATCGCGCAGGCTTCGGTCATACCGATCACGATTGGAAAAGAGCGAGTGCCGCCGATCTCAGACAACTCGATGATCTGGCAATCGGCCATCTCACGGATATAGATTCTTGAAAGTTCAACGGGGACAGACATCGCGAGTTACCTATGGGTCATCTTACTGAGGAGCCCAACTCGAAAGGACGAGCGCGAGATCAACTCCGCCAACGACACAGTCATGGTCGAAATCTGCTGTGCAATCGCAGCCTACGCACGCTCCCCACTGCGAGAGAAAGGTGGTCAGGTCTGCTCCGTCGACACGACCATCGCCGTTCATGTCGGCAGGTCCAGGATTCGTGTCGCGCGCTTGAGCGACCGCAGCTGCAGCGTTGATGACCCCCGCGCCTGTGTAGTTGTCGAATCCAACGGTGCCAATGTCGCGCGCAGAAGCCATGAGCACGGTGCGAATCGAAGTTGCGCTCATCGTGGGATACATCGCGCGCATCAGCGCGACGGTGCCAGCGACGTGCGGCGTCGCCATACTCGTGCCGGTGCGTGTGCTGTATCCGTTTGCGAGACCGAGCGAGTAGACCGACTCGCCAGGAGCGGTCACATCAACTTCAGCTCCGAAGTTTGAACTTGTCCACCGCACATCGAATCGATTGGATGCCGCCACGGCGATCGTTTCACTCCATCGTGCCGGCCACGCGACGGCGGCGTTTGAGTTTCCAGTCGCGGCGATCATCGGCACGTTCTGTAGTGCCGCGTACTGCACCGCGGTGTAGAGGTAGGCCGATCCAAGGCTGTATTGCAAACTCATGTTGATGATGTCAGCATCGGCGTCGACCGCCCAGACGAGTCCATCGGCAACATACGACTCGAGCCCCGAGCACGGATTCACGACCACCACGGGCAAGATCCGTGCATCCCAACAGAGGCCTGCGATTCCAGCACCGTTGTTGCCAGTCGCGGCGAGAATTCCCGCGACGTGCGTTCCGTGGCCACTGCAGACATCCGTCGTGTCGGTGGTATTGAGTGGGATATTCTTTCCGGGCAGAATGCGTCCTGCAAGTTCTGTGTGTGGTGAGCAACCGCTATCGAGTGTTGCGATGACCATCGTGGGAGCGCTCGAGACGATCGTCCACGCGTCGGTCGCACGAATGTCGCCTCCTGCCACGCCACCTGATTGCCCAGTGTTCAGCAGCGGATACTGCGATGCGAAACTCGTATCGTTAGGAATGTCAGCGAGGCCGCCGCGACCGTCGACCTCGGCGACTTCGAATCCATCCCAACTTGCACGCAAGAGGTCTGCCGCGGCGAGCGCATTCGAACCTGCCGCGAGCTCGATGCGATACCACCGGTCGAGTCCGATCGACTGCGCGAGCGCGATGTTCTTTGGCGCATCCGCTGGAATCTTGGTGATCTTTGAAGCTCCAACCGTCGTCAAAATGCGCGCGAGACTTTCGTCGGGTGATTGCTTACCCGCGCGAAAGGTGGGCGTGCCCTTCGCGCCCTCGGCAGCGATGCATCCAGCGCGCACTCGAACCAAGACGTGGTCATTCGAAAAGGGTTGATCGATCTGCTGCGCCGCGGCTTGCGTTGTGAGGCTTGTGAAGCACAGCGCCATCCAAGAAATTGGATGAGCCAACAGGCGAGAATGACCGCTTTTTCGTGGCATCGTCGATAGCGTAGGCAGCCTTGTTTGCAGGCGACCTGACCGTGTACAGTCCTCTGCTTCACACTATTCCTTCAAGGACCCCACAATGCCAACAAACTTGTACACATTCACCTCGGAATCTGTCTCAATGGGTCATCCCGACAAGATGGCCGATCAGATCTCGGACGCCATTTTGGACGCAATGCTTGCGGTTGACCCCGCTTCGCGAGTCGCTTGCGAGACTTTGGTGACTACTGGACTTGCCGTGATCGCCGGAGAAGTCACCTGCGGCGGCTATGTGGACATCGCAAAAGTCGTGCGAGAGACGGTTCTGCGCATCGGCTACGACTCGGCCGACAAGGGCTTTGATGGCCGCTCGTGCGGCGTGCTCGTGACGCTTGGCCGCCAATCGCCCGACATCGCGCGCGGAGTGAACACGAAGAAATCGCTCAAGCAGAAGAAGGCGCAAGGCGCGGGTGATCAAGGAATGATGTTTGGCTTCGCATGTCGCGAGACTCGTCAGTTGATGCCGCTGCCAATCATGTTGTCGCACCGACTTGTTGCGCGACAGGCTGAAGTGCGCCAGAAAGAAATCATCAAGGGATTGCGCCCCGATGCGAAGAGTCAGGTCGCCGTTGAGTACGACGGTCGCACACCTCGCAAGATCGTCAATGTTGTTCTCTCGACGCAGCACCATCCGATGTGGAATGATTGTCAGGCGAAACTCGGCGAGGAAGTTCTCAAGCACATCATCCGTCCAGTGCTGGGCGATTGGTGGCATGACGGCATCAAGGTCTGGGTCAATCCAACGGGCCGCTTCGAAATCGGTGGACCGCACGGCGATTGCGGCCTCACCGGTCGCAAGATCATCGTCGATACCTACGGCGGTCGCGGTCGTCACGGTGGTGGCGCGTTCAGCGGAAAGGATCCATCCAAGGTCGATCGATCGGCTGCATACATGGCCCGCTACATCGCCAAGAACATCGTCGCTGCCGACCTCGCCGAGGTCTGCGAAGTGCAACTTGCATACGCCATCGGCGTTGCGCAACCAACATCAGTTCTCATCGACACGCAGGGCACTGGAAAAATTCCGGACGAGAAGTTGTCGCGCCTTGTTGAGACGCAGTTCGACCTCACCCCTCACGGCATCGTCGAGAAACTTGGACTGCTCGCTCCGATCTATTCACACACGGCCTATCACGGCCACTTCGGTCGCGAACCAGGAGAAGGCGGCAAGGGATCGTTCCTCTGGGAACGCGCAGACATGGCCCCTGCCCTTCGCAAGTCGGCATTGCGAGTGAAGAGCAAGTGAGAGAGCAAGTGAGAGAGCAAGCGAGTGGGCGAGCGAGTTCGAGCACGTGAGTGCACGCGCTGCTTCTCCCGCCCGCGCGGCCGCACTGACACGAATCCTCGCGCAGATTGCTCACTTTCCAGAGTTGCGCTTTGATGCGCGCGGCGGTCGCACGGCACGATTGATGAAGGAGGAAGCGGCGCAGGCTGGGCAGCGCGTGCTCGAAGTTGAAGATGCTCCTGAATCAGCTGCAGAACTCACTGAGAGCACAACACTTTCGGGCGGCGGACTCGGCAGCGCGATCGAATATGCGACGCTGCGACATTGGCTGACCGCTGAATCACTCTCGCGCGTGATCTGCACTCGGCCGTGGCTTGAGGTGCAGCCTGAAGTGCGCGCAGCACTGCTCGTGAGCATCACGCAGATTCTATTCATGCCCAACGAACCCGACCACGCCGTCGTCAACGACGCGGTCACATGGACACGCGGTCGCTTGCAAGCTGGCGCTGGCGGATTCGTCAACGCACTCTTGCGAAAGATGATTTCACTGCGTGGCGCAGTGCATCCCGCGAGCGAGGGCTTTCCCTGGTGGCAACATGGTGATGCGATCCCATTGCCCGATGGTTCAGTGCAACGATTGACCGATGCGATTCTTCCAGCCGATCCAATCGCGCGACTCGCTGCGCAGACGAGCCATCCTCAAGCTCTCATTGCTCGGTGGGCAACGAATCGTGGCATGGAGGCCACGCGAAAACTTGCCGCGCATGGACTGCTTCAAATGCCGCTTGTCATTCACTGTGCGAGTGGACGGGCGATCGCGAGTGACCCTGCGATCGCTGCGCACGGAGTGCCACACAGTCACGATGGATTCATGGTCTGGACGAGTTCGACTGGTGAACTCTCGCGTGTTCTTGAGGCTTTTCCTGATCTCATCGTGCAAGACCCCGCGAGTGCGCGAGCCGTCGAATCGACGCGCGATCTCGCACCCAAGCGCATCCTCGATGCGTGTGCAGGACGCGGCACCAAAGCTGTGCAGTGCGCGATGGCTCATCCCAGTGCTGAAGTCTGGGCGACAGACCCCGACTTGCAGCGGTTGAGTGCGCTGCGATTGCGCGCGAAGCCATTTGCAAACCTGCGTGTTGTTGAACTCGCCGAACTCGGACAACTTCCAAAGCACTTCGATCTCTTGTTGCTCGATGTGCCCTGCTCAAACACTGGCGTCTTGGCGCGCCGGCTTGAGGCGCGCTACCGATTCAATGAACGCAATCTCGATGATCTGACGAGGCTGCAGCGTGGCATCGCCGATCATCACCGCGGACTCTGTGCGCCGGGTGGCACGATCATCTGGAGCACCTGCAGTTTGGACAAGGCTGAGAATCAAGACCAGGTGCGCTGGCTCGCGAAACAATCGGGCGGCCGAGTCGTGCGCGATGAAGAGTGGATGCCGCGCGGCGCGCCAGGGAGCACCGCGAGTGAATGCACCGACGGCTCGTATCACGCGCGCATCGGGCTACCGTTGTAGCCTCTCGCCCGATGAGCGACGCACCTCCAACGTTTTCAACCTCATCCGTGGGACCTTCAACCGAATCGACGTGGCCTGTGAAACTTGCAATGGTGACAATCGTTCTGGGCGCACTCGGAGCAGTCGGCGGATTGTGCGGAATCGCTGGCTCGCTCATGAGCGGCGCAATGGCTGGGATGATGGGTGGCATAACACCGCCGCCGGGGTCGGGTCCATCGCCAGCAGAGGCACTCGAAATCGTGACGAGATATCAGGGGGTCACGATCGCGCACGCGCTGGTGTCAATCGCAGTGGGCGTGCTGCTGCTGGTCGCTGGAATCAAGTTGCGCAAGCGATTGAAACAATCGCGCAAGCTCATCATGATTTGGGCTCCACTGAAAGTCGTGATGGCGCTGGCAGGTTCGGCGATCGGCTACGTCATGCAGCAAGAGTCGGCAAAGCTCATGACCACAGCGGCGACGGCTGCGAATCCTGTTGCGGGCTACATGGAAACGATGCAGACCGTCATGGGAATTCTCATGTTTGTCTGGGGGATCGCCTTCGCCGTCTTCATGGTGATCTGGTTCACGCGCGACTCAATCGCGGCTGAAGTTGAAACGTGGTCGTGAAAGTCGGCGGTACGCGCCGCCGCAACTCACCGCTCGACAAGCGCACTATCAGCTGCAAGCAGTTCTTCGTAGAGCGCGGCTGGCGTTGAGGCCAAGCAGGCTCGCTCCCGCGTCGCGATGTTCGAAAAGATGCGACTGATGCGGTGCAGCACCTGAATGTGATCAGTGATCTTTTCAGGGGGCGATGCGAGCAGCACAATGAGTCGCACGGGGCGCTTGTCGATCGATTCGAATTCCATCGGCACGGCAGGACGGCCAATCGCGATCGCGGCGCGCACAACGCCCGCGCACTTTCCGTGTGGAATCGCGAGCCCCTCGCCGATTCCAGTCGATCGTTGTTGCTCGCGCTCCCAGACAGATCTCTTGAGAAGATCAGGATCGGTCACCGCCCCCGTACTCGCGAGCGCATCGACCAACTCTTCGAGCGCGGCACGACGATCGGTCCCGAGCAGTGGCACGCGAATTGCATCGGGACTGAGAATGTCGACGAGTGAGAGAGTCATCAGGAAGTCGAGAGGAAGTCTGTGGAGAAAAGAATTGAAGCCTCGGAGGATATCGAACTAGTGTGAATGAGGTGCGCTTCGAAGTTCACCAGCCTTCGCCGCGGCGCGCTCAACGCCAGGCTCGTCACCAAGCGCACGATAGGTTTCGGCGAGAAGATCGAAAAGTGTTGGCTCATTGGGCGAAACTGCAATCGCCGCATTGATCGTGACGAGCGCATCCTGCGGATGCTCGAGTCGCAGTTGGCCCATCGCGATCGCTCCCATTGCGAAGGCATTTTCTGGCTCTGCTTCAAGTGACTTTCGAGTGATGGCGATTCCTTCGTGCACATCTTGCATAGTGCCGCGCTCGATCAGCAACATCGAAAGTCGGCGCGTCGGCAGAGTCGAACCGCTCGCGCGTGCGGCAGCCTCGCGCGCCACCGTGATTGCGTCAGCGATGCGATCCTCATGCACCAGCCACGTGACGTGTTCATCGGCGAGGGCGATCCACTGCGGATTCGCCGCCTCGACCGTTCGAAAAAACTGATCCGACTCTGCATCGAGCGCGAGCGCGCGGTTGATCCGTCCTAGAATGATCGCCGTGGTCTCTTGGGGGTTGCGATCCCATGCTTCGACCAGGATGCGCTTGCTCTCCGAAAGTTCGTTGAGCACCGCATGCAGCCATGCGCGGCGATAATCGATCGCGTCTTGTTGGGTTGAGAAGAGCGCGAGACCGCCCGCAGTCACGGGCAAGCTGCGCTCGTACCAAGCGAGTCCTGCGCGCGAAGCCTGTTGCACTTCAATGGGCGCCGTCATGCGATCTCGCCCGAAGACAATCGACTCTGGAAGTTGCACGAGAAGGTCATTGCGAAAGGCTCGCCACGCCATGAAGTTAACGGCCAGTGTGTCGGCAAGAGCGCATGCGATAAGTGCGGTGCACGCAACCCAGAAATAGCCAGCGCGGTGAATGCGCCCTTGTTTCACGAAGTTCGTCCTGTGAAATCCTGTTGGAAGGCGCCGCACAACTTGAATTGACTTCCACGCCATGAAGGCGAAGCACGCGGCGATACCAGAGGCGAAAAGCAGCGGCACGGTGAGTCTCGCAACGCTCTCGCCGAATGGAAAGTAAACGGCGTAGAAGGCGAAGAGACCGCTGCCGAGAATCGTGCACTCAGCTTTCCACGAGAGGTCGTACTTCTTCGCAGCGGTCGGTGCGCGTTCAACGGCAACCGCGGGAGTGCCGAATCCAAAGTAGAGCGCATCCTTTGGGCAGACCGAAACGCAGTCGAGACACTTCATGCACCCCGGGTCGACGACCATCTTGTAGAGCGCGACCTCTTCATGCACGCGAACGTTCGATGTGCAGACGGCCGTGCAGTGACCGCATCCTTCGCAGGCATCGGTGACGCGAATGCGGCCGACAGCGAGTTCGTCGACTGGCGCGAAGAGTCCGCCGTAGGGGCAGGCGTAGGTGCAGTAGCCCTTCTGTCCGAGAAACCAGACGGTGACGAATCCGCAGAGCACGATGAATGGAATCGACATCGCCCATCCCGGCATCGACGACCAGAACTGGGTTGTCGTGAGTTTCCATGAGATCACCACGGGAACGAGATCGGGCTGCACCAGTGGCGCGATGGCGAACCGATAGACGGCAGGCCAGATAAACATATAGATCGCAAGCGCGAGCGGGATAAACATCAAGAGTCGCGCACGAAAGGGCTTGGGTTGCACGCCGACTCGGCGCAGCAACTTCGTACAGAAGTCTTGCAGCATCACGATGTGGCATCCCCAACCGCAGAACCACCGTCCCAAGATTGCCGTCGAAAGAATCGCGACTGTGAAGAAGATGAAACCCACAGTGATGACGCCGTGCTTGATCGTCTCCATCGATTCGCTCGGCTCTATGGGAGCGAGGGTCACTCCCATCGCGAGCCACTGAATCAAGTGAGCGATCATGAGCACCTGCACGATGATGAGCACCGTGAAACGCCGCGGGCTCATCCGTGATTTCTTTATCGGCTGACTCGCGGGGACCGAACAGTGGCGCGGCGCGGCGAACTGCGGAAGCTGCACTGGGAGATGACTCATCGATTCGCAATAGTAGGCAATGCGCTCACGAACTCTTCTATACTCTCGACTCGATGGCGCGCGATCACTACGAAGTCTTGGGAGTTGCGCGAACGGCCACCGCGGATGAGATTCGCAAGGCGCACCGCAAACTCGCGAAAGAGCTGCATCCGGATAAAAACAAGGCGGCCGACGCGCAGAAGAAATTCTCTGAGGTGCAAGAGGCGTACGACACCCTCTCAGACAGCGTGAAACGTGGGCAATATGACCAATTCGGGCAGGCTGGCAGCGGGTCGAATCCATTCGCCGGCGGTCGCCAACCACACGGCAGTGCAGGATGGCAAAACGTTGGGCAGGATGATCTCGAAGAGATGCTCGGCGGGCTCGGCGGCATTGGCGATTTCTTTCGCACGGGCAATGCTGGTGGTGGTGGCGGCGGTGGCGGCGCGCGGCGTGGCAGAACCGCTGCACAGGCGGGCGAGAACATCGAACTCGAAGTGCCAATCGACTTCATGACCGCTGCCGTCGGCGGCATGCGCAGCGTCTCGACGACGAGCGGTCCAGGAAAGAGCAGCGCAATCGACGTGCGCATTCCTTCGGGGGTGTCGAGTGGCGGTTCACTTCGCGTCGCCGGCAAAGGTCGTTCAGGCATCGGTGGCGGGCCCGCGGGTGATCTGATCTTGGTTCTTCGCGTTTCAGCGCACCCGTGGTTCTATCGCGACGGGCTCGATGTTTCGATCGACGTTCCCATCACGATCACTGAGGCTGCGCTGGGCACTTCAGTCGACATCCCACTCTTGAAAGGATCGATCGCACTGCGCATTCCAGCAGGTACCGCCAGTGGAAAGCGATTGCGAGTGACTGGCAAGGGCATCGCGCCGACAACGGGAACTCCCGGCGACTTCTACGCGGTGATCCAGATTGTCGCCCCCGCTGTGCTCGACGAAGTCGATGCTGCTGCGCTGCGGGCGCTGGGTGAAAAGTTGCCCAGTCCGCGCGAATCGCGCTGGGTCTAGGTGCGCGTTAGCTATACCGCGAAACGGCGAGCAAAATCGTGCGGCGCACTTGCGGCGCATTGGCGACCACTGACCACTCCATCGCGTGTTCGACGCGCACGCGCGAGCGCCTGACTTCTCGTCGCGGTTCTGCGCGCATTCCTCGACGCGCGCGTCGCACTCGTCGAGATGGACCGAGCAGAATCGCGAGTGACCCTGTGCCTGTCAACCGTTCGAAGAGTCGTCGAGGCTGTCCAACACCAGCGACTTCTGAGAGTTGGCATGAACTCACTTCTGGGATCGGCCCTCGCCGCACGATGACGCGGCGATCGGTCAAGACATAGAGGCGCACCATCCAATCAACTGTTTGCCATGCGGTGCGCGCGAGGACGATTGCGACCGACGCGAGCACCGCCCCGCGAACGTCCCATGGAATCGACTCATCGAGCGTCGCGAGCGCAAGCGCTGCGCCTGCCGCAAGCGCCGGCGGAAGCGCGCGCACACTCGTCGTCACGATAAACCAGGCACTGGGGCGAATCATCAAGAGCACAGTCTCATCGGCATCGATCACCCCTGAGGCGGCGCGAGCATCCTCACCTTCGACGGCGAGCGTCGGATTCACGTCGAGGCTCTCGCGCGAATTGCATCCTCGCCGAGAACTCCGACGAAAGGCATGTTGCGAAACTCTTCTTTAAAGTCGAGGCCATATCCAACAACGAACACGTCTGGGATATCGAACCCGACCATTTCACAGGGTGTGGCAAGTGCTGGAGCGCGCTGCTTGCGCAAGAGCACGCACGCGCGCAGTGATGCGACGCCGAGTGCTGTCATTTCTT
This sequence comes from Singulisphaera sp. GP187, assembly GCA_945869475.1. Classification (GTDB taxonomy): domain Bacteria; phylum Planctomycetota; class Phycisphaerae; order Phycisphaerales; family SM1A02; genus F1-60-MAGs104. The sequence continues at coordinate 31,697 of CAMBOV010000010.1, forward strand.
GGCGCAGCAGGCGCAATGTTCCACCCGAGTCGAGCACCTCATCGACGATGATGACGTGTTTTCCAGTGAGATTGCTCGGAAGCGCTGACGAGAGCACCGCGCCCTGACTCGCCGTGCCTCCGCCATACGACGAAACGCCGACCATCGAGATCGCAACGCGCGTTGGGATCGCGCGCATCAGATCTGCTGCGAAGACGATCGCGCCCGTCAGCACCGCCACGAGCGCGACGTCTCGTCCATCACTGCACGCGAGCGAGAGCTCACGACCGAGTTCATTGACCCGTCGTGCGATTGCAGACTCATCGATGAGCACCTCTTCGATCCCCTGCTCACGCCAGTACGGTGGGACGATCGATCGCGTGGTCATGCGCCCTTCCCGAGTCGTTTCATGATCATCGCCTGCGCGACCTTTCCGTCGACCGATCCACTTGCTTCTTTCACGACTGCGCCGACGATGCGTCCGATGGCGGCCATCTTCCCGCCGCGCACATCGTCTGCCGCTTGGCCGTTTGCCGCGATCGCTGCATCGACCCACGCTTCGAGCTGGCCTTGGTCAGTGCTCACGAGCAATCCGCCGCGAGCCGCGAGTGCTTGCACACTCTCATCAGAGTCGCACGCGAGTCCGACGAGTTGATCGGCGGCCTGCGCTGAAATCGAACCCGCCTCGCGCAATGCGACGATCTCTGCGATCTGCGCCGGAGTGATGCCGAGTGCTGCGACCGAAACCCCCCGCTCGTTGGCGTGGCGCGATCCAGCATTCAGCACGATCTTTGCGACGGCGACCGATGCGCCGGCGCCACCGGCAGCTAAGACTGCCGCGTCGAAAAACGTACAGAGTGTTGGCAGATCCATGAGTTGTCGCAGGTCTTTCTCGCCGATTCCCGCCGCGACGTATCGACTGCGCCGCACTGCAGGAAGTTCGGCCATCTCTGCCGCGATCCGCGCGATCCACTCAGCAGAGACCTCAACGGGCACGAGATCGGGGTCAGGAAAATATCGGTAGTCGTGCGCATCTTCTTTCTCGCGCTGCAAGACGGTGACCATCGCGACGTCATCCCATCCCCGCGTTGACTTCATGCCGCGACCCTGCTCGCGCGCCGACTCGATCCACTCAGCCTGCTGCCGCTCGACCTCGTAATCAATCGCGCCGCGCACGGCACGAAACGAATTGAGATTTTTGATCTCATTGATTGGAGTGCGCACTTCGCGTCCATCGCTGAGCGTCAGCGCGAGATTGACGTTGGGTTCGAATCGCATGTGCGCCTTCTGCATGATTCCCTCGGTCACGCCGAGAAAGCGGCAGAGCGTGCGCAATTCTTGTGCGAAGAGCACGACTTCTTCGGAGGTCGAAAAATCGGGCGCAGTGACGATCTCAAGCAGCGGCGTGCCCGCGCGATTGAGGTCGATGAGCGATCCATCAAATGAAAGTCCACCTGGAAGTTCATGGCCGAGCTTGCCTGTGTCTTCTTCGAGATGAGCTCGAATGATGCCGATCTGTTTGACCGACCCATCGGTGAGCGTGAGATCGAACGAGCCATCGGCGCAGAGCGGCATGTCGTACTGGCTGATCTGATAGCCCTTGGGAAGGTCGGGATAAAAGTAGTTTTTGCGGTCCCATTTGCTGCGCGCAGCAATCGTGCATTTGAGCGCGAGCCCCACCATCATCGAGAGCTCGATCGCTCGGCGGTTCATCACGGGAAGGGTTCCCGGAAGCGCCGCAACAACGGGATCGACGAGCGTATTGGGAGCCGCATCGAAGTAATCAGGATGCGCGACGTTGGGTGTGCGCGTGAACATCTTCGATCGCGTCGCCAATTCAACGTGAATCTCGAGACCGACGATGAGTCTGCTGTGCACGATCGATGGACGGAGCGGCGCGGTCATCTCACGATCATACGAATTGCGCGCGCGGGTTCGACGACGGCGGCACTCGCGTGTGATAGTTTGCATGCGTGCGAGTCACACGAACCACAGCGATCATCTGCGCAGCGAGAGCGTGTGTCGCCGTGTTCTGCGCTGCGACTGCCAGCGCGCAAGATGTCCCGCGCGTGCGGCCTGCGCCGCCCATCCCCGCCGACTCTCAATCCGTCGCTGAACGCATGCGCCGTTACCGTGAAGCTCCCGTCGAGGAAACAACTGTGCCACGAGTCGCAACGTCACCAACGATTCGCGTTGTCCATCTCTATTCCCCGCCGACGGGATCGCTTGAGCTCATCGTGCGTCGCGGGGAGTCGCCTGAACCACTGAATCTTTTTCTTCTGGACCGCGCCGGCGAAGTCTTAGGCATCGCCAAACAAGTCGAGGGACGCGTCGATGTGCGCGCACTCTTTGACGGCGTCACGGGTCTCGAACGCGCCGCGTGGTTGCAACTCGCGCAAGGTGATCGCGCTGTTGGCACGCCCGTCGTGATCCAGCCGATTCGCGAGCCTCCTCCGGTGCGAACGAAACGTGAACTTCGCCCACAGAGCACTGCCAGTTACACGCGCATCATCGGATGGGGCGATCGACCACTCGACGCCGACGACACGACGCTTGATGAGATTCGAAAGACGTGGATCGCCGGCGATGCGCCGATTCTTTCGGGCTACAAGATGTACGCCGACATGGATGTGCTGATTCGCACCGATCATGGGGAGATCGTGATTGCACTCGCTCCCGATGAAGCGCCAGCCACCGCGTGGAATTTTCGCACGCTCGCGCGCGAGGGGTTCTATGACAACGGTGGATTCCACCGCGTCGTTCCTGCAGACCGCGAGGGACGGCCGTTCGTCATTCAGGGGGGCGATCCAACGCTGACTGGAAATGGTGGGCCGGGCTTCGCACTCGCGCTCGAACCGAGTGCGCTCGCGCATGAGTATGGAGTGATCTCGATGGCGAGAAGTGATGAACCGCACTCAGCGGGTTCGCAGTTTTTCTTCGCGCTCGGGCGTGAAGGGACGGCGCGACTCGACGGTCAGTACTGCGCATTCGGTTATGCGGTGTCAGGAAATCGCACGATCGATGCGATCGCTTCAACTCCACTCGATGATGTTGGAGAGGGACGGCCGCGTGCGATCCCGCGAATTCTGACCGTGCAACTCGTTGCAGCGCCGACACGCATGCCTGGGATCGATCGACGCGAGAGTCGCATCAAGCCAACCGCTGCGACGGGCGAGAGCCCGCCAGCGACGCGGTGATCTTCGCGCCGAGCCACGCGGCTGGCAGGTACGCAACGCCGAGATCCAAGATGACGAACCACACGGGCGCTGGAATGAGAAATGCCATCGCGATTCCGCCGAGCAGGTGCACGCTGCCGATTACCAGTGCGAAGGTCATCTTGCGCGTCGCTGCGATTGCCGCGGCGACAGATCCGCCGACGAGGCTGCCCATCGCGTGAGCGAGAAGCGGAAAGAGAAAGTGTTTGGGTTCGAAGAGGTGAATATTCGCGCGGAGGCTCTCGAGATCCTGCACGTTCACGCCTTCGGGTGGGGGGATGACAGTCGGGCCAAGTGCGATCAGAAATCCGTTGGTCATCATGCAGGCGACGAGACCGGCGATGGCTGCGAGGATGTTGCGAAAGAGGTTGATGGGTGCTTCGATCGTGTGAGGTGAAAGTAGTCGCGCGGGGTCACTTCGACGCGTCACGGCAGCGCGTCACGGCAGCGCGTCGTACTTGTCGCGCCGTCCGCGTGACTTTTCAACGGGATACTTCGTCGCATTGAGTGCGATCTTCGCCTGTGCAGCGTCAAGCATGTCGATGCCAAATGCATCGCACATCAGCACGCAGAAGAGAAAGCAATCCGCGACTTCTTCAGCAACTTTCGCCTGCGCAACTGGATCGCTCGCGAGGGCGCGCGACTCATCGGTGCTCTTCCACTGAAAAACCTCGAGCAACTCAGCGGCCTCGAGCGTCAATCCTTCAGCGAGATTCTTTGGATCGTGAAACTGCCTCCACTCGCGCTCATCGCGAAAGGCAAGCATCGCATCACGCACGCGGGCGTAGCGATCGACCGCGGAAGGATCCGCGGACGGATCACTCACGTGGCGGTGACCTTCACCATTTTTGGCGGCATCGTTGGCATTCCGTTGCGGTCACACTTGAGCGCGGCGATCTTCTCGACCGTGTCCATGCCTGCGGTGACCTTGCCGAATCCGGTGTACTGCTGGTCGAGATGCTTGCAATTCTCGCGCGTGAGGCAGACAAAGAACTGACTGCCCGCGCTGTCGACGTGCGCCGAGCGCGCGGCCGAGAGCACGCCTGGTTCGTGTTGACGGTTGTTGAACTCGGCTTTGACGGTCCATCCTGGACCGCCGCTGCCAGTGCCTTGCGGGCAACCACCCTGAATCACGAAGCCCGCGAGAATGCGATGAAAGGTCAGTCCGTTATAGAAGCCTGACTTCGCGAGCTTAAGAAAATTCTCAGCGTGCTTGGGAGCGACGTCGTTCCACAACTCAACGTCAAAGTTTCCGAGAGTTGTTTCGATGTGCGCGGTTGGGTATGCGGTTGCTTTCTTTGCCATAGGGGCGAAGAGGATAGCAGCGTTTGGGGAGGCGTCGTCGCCGCGCTCTGCCCTGGGTTGCCGTGCGAAGATTCGACGAACAGGGTTTCAATCAGCCGCCCCATTGACTTGCAATCAGCCGATGCCGCGTTCGAAGTCGGTCGGCGGACGCGCCGACTACACCTATTTCACATTCGCTGACGCGGCGACGCGCACTGCTGCGTTGGCTGATTCTCTTGCAGGCCGTCTGGGAATCTTGCGACTGCATCCATTGGCGCAGTGCGAATTGGCTCGGCGTCCATCCGATTTTTTGGACCGGGTGTTCGGCAGTGGATTTCAAATCAACCGTTGCGAGCGATTGGGAGACGAGCTTGGGCAACGAATCGTTGCAGGTGGATATCCCGCCGCACTGACTCGACCGACCGGTCGGCGACGAACGGGTTGGTACACCGACTCTCTCGAAACAATCATTCAGCGCGACGTGCGTGATCTCTCGCGCATCGAATCGCTTGACGCCATGCCGCGCCTGTTGGCTCTCGCGGCTGGGCAAACCGCTCGTCTCTTGAATGTGACCGACCTTGCCGCGCCATTTCAAGTGAGTCGACCAACGATTCGTTCATACATCACGCTCATCGAGCGCGTGTTTCTGATGGAAGAACTTCCTCCGTGGCATCGCAATCGGATGAGTCGGCTTGTGAAATCACCGAAGGTTCACATGGGTGATACCGGCGTTGCCAGCGCACTGCTGGGAATTGACGCAGCTGCGCTGAAGTCCGATCGCGAGTTACTTGGACAGTTGCTTGAGACATTCGTGTTTCAGGAGTTGCGGCGACAAGCCAGTTGGAATGAAAATCCAATGACATCCTTTCATTACCGCGACCGAGATGATTTCGAGGTTGACATCGTGATCGAGCGTGGCGCTGGCGGGGTCGCTGGTGTTGAGATCAAGGCGAGTTCGACGGTGACCGCATCGGACTTTCGCGGACTCCGAAAGCTGAAGACGGCAGCTGGCAAGCGCTTCGCGCGCGGTGTCGTACTTTATGACGGAGAAACGAGCGTGCCCTTTGGCGACGGAATGTTCGCAGTGCCGATTCGGATGCTGTGGGATCGCTCGAAGCTCTCCTGAAATTTGCGGTTCGGTGGGCGCGGTGATCTGGAGCACGAAGAGATGACAACCGTCGAAGCGAACCTCGCGCGTCACCGCAAAGTCACGGACCGATCCACCTGCCTGCGACGAGTGGTTGCGACCGCACGGGACGCAGAAAGTTTCGTCCCTCGAACACGGTGACATCTGCAGTGAGCAGGATGCTCGAGTTTCCTCGCGGCGAGCGCGACGAGTTGACCAACGACGTGAGCACCGTACTTGGAAGCAACTCGAGTGAGAGGTCGCCTTCGTCTTTCACTCCAGAGGCGAAGATGAATCGCCACGTTCCTGAGACGGGGTCACGAGTGAGCGTTCCGCGTCGACTTTGAATTCGCATTGGTGGAAGGAGCGGTGTCGCGCGCGGTGCAGTGGCAACTGCCTGAGTCGATGTGCGCGCTTCGATCAGTGGCATCTCGATCGTTTGTGAGTCAGTCGCACGCACTGTTGCAACTGAGGGTTGCTCGACGCCCGCAGGTGCAGCGTCCGCAGGCAGTGATGGATCGCCACTCGATGGAACGACCGCAACGCGCGCGTTGAGTCGCGCTTCGAGATCGCGCGAGAAAGTTTCGGGATCGACTGTTGGCGCTGGCGTCGACGCAGCGACCGCCACCGCAGGAATTGGCGCAGTTGTCACTGCGGGCGCTGGTGCCGGAACACTCGGCGTCACTGCAACACTTGGCGCGACCACAACCGCGACCAGCTGGGCGCCCGGCGGAACAAACCTCGCAGGCGCAGGTCGCGCGATTCGTCGATCGATCGGCACCGCAAAGGTCGGCAAGAGAAAATTGCTGCCGCGGTAGACGAGAACCCGTCCACTCACTTCGAAGAGTGGAGGTGCGCCGCCCACCTTCGTCGCTGCGTTGTGTTGGTTGATCATGTCCGCAAGCGGCTCAGCAGGAAGCAGAATGAGTGATCGTCCTTGTGCTCCGTCGATGCGGTCGGCGAGTTCATACGTCCAGACACCAAGAAACTCGTCGCGACCGAGCGTGCCGCTCGCGCGCACCAAGAGTCCACCCTCTGGAATGAGCGGCGCGAGAAAACGTCCAGAGGCCTTGATCTCTGCGGCTTCTTGTTCTGGAGTGAACTGCTTCGATTGCGCCGCTGCTGCTGGTGGCTCGAGCGCCGAACTACCAACGCGTTGCACCGCTGGCAATTCGACAGGCGAAATCGGCGCCGATGGTGCGGGTTGATCTGGAGATTCTGGAGGCGTCTGCGCTGCACTCGTCGCAACAACGCAGGTCACTGCGAGCGTGCAAGCAATCCCACACGCGATCCCTTGAACTCTTCCTCGTCGCGAAGTGCTCACGCAGGTTCGATGGTGACGGTGAGTCCCCGACCATTGAGTCGCTCGCGGATCAGTTCAGCATGCTCGCGGTGAGTGCACGTCACAGGCGATGCGCCCTGAAAGTGAATCTCGTTGGTCTTCTCGATCGCGACGTTCATCTCAAGTCGCGCGATCTCGCGCAGGCAGCGAATGACGAAGTCAAACGTATTGAGATTGTCATTGTGAACGATGACCGCCCACGGACCGAGCGGCCCCGCGCGAAGTGGTGCTGGAACGACCGTCGTCTCTGGTGCAATCTCTGTGGCTTGGCTCATGAAGCAGAGGGTAGTAGAAAGCCTCTCAATTGGAAAACATTTCTGTCCGTTTGACGGCGAGGCAGATTCCCGCCACCATAGCCCCCCCCATGGCCGAGTACCCAAGTGGCCCAAGGGGACGGATTGCAAATCCGTTATTCGTGGGTTCGAATCCCACCTCGGCCTCTCGACCGCCCCGTTCTGCGGGGCGGTTGTGTTTTTGAGGCGAATTCTCGATCATGTTCACATGCGCTTGGTGTGGATTGATTGGATCGCCACCACCGTTCGTCGAGTTGGGGTCTGCTGCATCGCCGCCGGGAGTGCCTCGCTGCTCATCGACTTTGGAAACTCATCACACGCTGTCTTCAATCCTCGCACCTGCTCGATCGACAAGGTCGAGCGCGGATCACTCTCGTGGCGCGGAAAGGTTTTTGATTTTTCGCAAGAGACTTCGCGCCATCACTCGAAGTGCGCGATGGATCGCTGCTGAAGAGCCAGGCGCCCATCCCATATTGTTTCAAGCACATCCGAGTCGCGCGCAGGGTCCAGTCAAACTTCGCAATGTCTCGTGCGATCGAATCGGTGCGCTCACAAAACCATCCGCTGAATCACTTGCCCGTTGAGGCGGTCACGGCCGAAACCATTCTGATCGCATGATTGATTTCCCAGAGGCTGCTCGCCATGCATGCGAGGAGCCCAATGAACAGAACCTTGAAAATGATGCTGCAGAGACGACACTTGCAACATCCTCCTGCGCAACCACTTGCCTTGGTCGTGCAACAACTCGTTGAATCGGTAGATCCCATTGTGAGTCTCCTTCGGCGGAATTGCCGTTGAAGGTCTATCGGCACTTTCAATCCTGACGCTCGAGCGATTCTCAGTCGTCGTTCGGTCGGGTGCGGTCGACTCGGCGGGCGGCCATCCAACACCAAAGACCCGCGATCACTGCGACAACCACGGGCCAGACAACGACGTTCACAATCAAGAGTTGCTGGCCGAGCGCGTCAACTTCTTGGCGCAATCCAAACTGCACCGATCGTAATTCTTTGCGGTAGGCGTTCACGGTGCGCTGCAATTGCGCGAGTTCTGTCTGCTGCTCTGCCGAAAGCAGCATCTGCCCAGAGGCAGCCCCCCCGCTCTTGCTCTGCAGTTGTGCGATGTTGATCTCGGTCTTTTTCACTTCGAGCTGAAGATCTTTCTCGCGCGCGATGTACCGCTCTTCGGCGGCCTTGCGCAACTCTTCAACCCGCTCAAAGGGACGGCGAAATCCACCGCGCGAGCGCAGCGTCGCCACGGCTGGATCGCCTGCCATCCGCTCGAGCAATCCAATCACGAGTGGACCGTTGTCCGAAAACGCCCGCTTCATTCCAGACTGCGGATCATCTCTCACCCACGTTTCGTCCCAGAGCAGGTCAGCGTCGGCAATGATCACGATGTTCGCGTCGCCGATCGCGGGCGAGAATGCACTGCCAATTGGACCGGTGATTCGCGCTGCAAGTGTGCGGCGCAGACCATCGGGTTTGCAATCGCGCAGCAACTGCTCGGCATCGCCGAAGTAACCGAGTTTGATCGTCTGAATCAACTGCGACCGATCGCTCGACGTAATGAGAGGCTCGACGCGGGGATTGATTGCTGCGTCGATGTCTTTGGCGCGCATGATCTCGCCAGCACTCTTGAGGTTGATCGCCTCGAAGCCACCCACGAGTGGATCGCTCCGACTGAACGCCTTGCGCGTCAGACTGAGCCACGCGAGATAGTTCAGGTCGCGCATCGTGCCGCCAGGACCCGGCGTCGAGATGCGGGTTGTGAAATCGAGATCGCCCACGGTCATCTCGCGCGGAATCTCAACTCCCCAGGCTCGAAGAAGCGGAAAGTCGTAGGTCGTACCCGGAACTTTCGCGCCCATCTCGCGCGCGTCGGGATCCTGATCAGACTCTGCAAATGGATCGGCGAGCACCACGAGTGGACGTCCCGCCACTGCCCACGCGTCGATCGATCGCAGCATCGACTCGCCAAGTTTGCGAGGTTGCACCAGCAAGAGTGCGTTGATGTCGGTCGGCAACGCGGTCGCGGCGCGAGGAATCTCGACGAGGTCAAAGAGCTCGCGCATCTGCTGCAGGACAAATGGAGCGGGCGCTGGCGGACCAGGCGATCCATTCTGCATCATTCTTGGTGGCTCGAGTGGCATGCAGGAGAGGATGCCAACCCGCGGCTTCTTCGCTCGACCAACCGTCGCGATCGACTTCGAGATTTCGTACTCAATGAATGCATCGCGGTCGGCCGTGAAGACTGGGATCGACTTGGTCTGCCCGGTGGGACCAACGGCGACGAGCCCAAGAATCGCCGTCGATCCGCTGTTATTCACGGGTTGCACGATGAGTCCAGCGGCGCGCGCGTCGTCTTCGCTCTCACTGAATGGCTGCGTATCGATGATGCGCAGTTCGAGCCTTCCATCGGCGAGGTCGACGAGTTCTTCGAGAAACTCCTCGACGCGCTGCGTGTGTGCGCGCAGTTCTGGAATGTCGGAGACCGCTTCGCGCGAAACGTAGAGATCGAGCCGCACCGGTTCATCGAGCGTTGCGAGAATCGCACGCGTGCCCGCAGACATCGTGTAGAGACCCTCAGCAGAGAAGTCGATGCGCCATCCAATGATTGTGAGGGCGGCGGCGGCATTCACCGCAATGAGCGCGGCAAGAATCAGCGCGATCTTTGCGATGCTGGGCATTCGGCGTGTGGTCGCACTCATCGCGAACCCCTCCAGTCAAGCACGATGATGTTGATCCAGAGCAACGCGGCAGTCACTGTGACGGGATAGAGCACATCGCGCGCATCGAAGACTCCGCGCGTCATCGCGTTGAAGTGCACCATCGCGCTCATCGCCGCGACCGACTCCGGCACCCACTTGGGAGCCCACTGCGCGAAGAAGTCGAGCACAACTGGAAATCCAGTGAGCAGCAAGAGAAAACATGCAGCAACGCCGAGCACGAATGCGACGACTGCGTTGCGCGTGCACGCTGAGAGACAGGTCGTCACTGAAAGAAGTGCCGCGAAGAGAAGCGCCGATGCGATGTATCCGGCGAGCACGACTCCATGGTCTGGTGCGCCGAGCCACGCGAGAGTGATCCACAGAGGCACCGTGAGTGTGAGCGCGACGATTGAAAATGCCCACGCGGCGAGAAATTTTCCGAGCACCATGTCGCGCGTTGTCAGCGGAAGCGTCATGAGCAATTCGATCGATCCGCTGCGTCGTTCATCGGCCCAGAGCCGCATGCCGAGCGCTGGCATAAAGAAGAGTGCGAGCCAGGGTTGCCATTGAAAGAACGAGCGCAAATCTGCTTGTCCGCGCGTGTAGAGACCACCTGCTTGAAAGGACAAGAGCGCGGCCATCGCAACGAACATCACGAGAAAGACTGCGGCGAGTGGTGTCGAGAAATACGCGAAGAACTCGCGTCGAAACACGCTGCCGGTGCGCGCGAATGCCGATGGCGTCGCCGGTGGGCCCATCACCTTGCTCATCGTCGACCTCCGCCCGAGTTGGCGTTGCTTCGCGTTGGCGGCGCCGTGAGCGAGCGAAAGACGTGATCGAGTCGATTGTGTGCGACACCTGAAGGCACACGCGCGTCGAGTTCTTTGGGAGTGCCGTCGAAAACCGTGAGTCCCTTGTTGATGATCACCGCGCGAGTGCAGACCGCTTCGACCTCTTCAAGAATGTGCGTCGAGAGGATGACTGCGCGGCTCTGCCCGAGCTCGCGCACGAGCTGCCTCACCTCGTGCTTTTGATTTGGGTCGAGGCCATCGGTTGGCTCGTCGAGAATCAGAACAGGTGGATCATGCAGCAACGCTTGGGCGATTCCGGTGCGGCGCTTGTAGCCCTTCGAGAGCGTTTCGATGCGTTGCCCACGGCAGGGCTCGAGGTGCACGCGCGCGACAGCCCAATTGACTCGCTCGGCGATCTGGCCGCCGCGATATCCGCGCGCACGAGCCGAGAATGCGAGAAAGTCTTCGACGCGCATTTCGGCGTAGGCGGGAGCGCCTTCAGGCAGATATCCAAATTGTCGCTTCGCTCCAAGAGGATCGCTCGCGAGATCGATGCCGGCGATTCGAACGGTGCCCGAATCCGGTTCGAGGTATCCAGTCAACATGCGCATCGTTGTTGACTTTCCTGCACCGTTTGGACCGAGAAACCCCAGCACCTCACCCGCACAGACTGTGAGGTCAATACCACGCACGGCTTCGAGCGATCCAAAACTTTTGCGCAGCGCAAGCGCTTCGATCAGTGGACTCGCCCCTCGAGAAACATTGGTGTGCACACTTGTTTTCTACCACGCAGCGAGCACAAGCGCGAGGTCGATGCCGTTGACGGTGCCATCGTTGTCAATATCGGCGGTCGGGTTCGAGGTCGCCCACGCGCCGAGCACGATCGCAAGGTCGACCCCATTGACGACTCCGTCACCGTTGACATCCGCAGGATTCGCTGGCGGCGGGGTATAGGTGATGATCAATTGTGGCTGATTCACCGTCGAATTTCGTGAATCGAATCGTTTGACCGACTGCAGAGTTGTCTCGTTGCCAAGCACGAACCAACCGAAGTTGCCGGCGGGTTGGTTGAGCCATCCCTGAACGTCTGAGACGAGTCGCGCCGAGGTCGCCCACGAGTACCACGCGATTCCGGCGACACTCTTGGTCGCGCTCGCGACGGGCTCCCAGTTGCCACCCGGTGTCGTCCACGGTTGCCCTGGATAGAAGCGATTGACCCACGTCGCGTCGCCGGGCTGTGCGGGAGCGCCGCCGCCGCCGAATGCGAACGATGTGCCTTCGCCCCACGACTGGACTGCGCGGTGCAGAGAAATGTTGTGGGTGCCACCTTGGGTCGCACTCATGTAGAGCTTGAGTTGAACAGCCGTGATGACCGACCCAGCTGGAATCGTCGAGAAATCGAAGCGCATCAGGCCGCGGCGAAGCGTGCCGAGCCCCTGCTCGCCAACCCGTCCTGCATAAATCTGATACGCCATTCCAAGGGCGAGTTGAGCACCATCTGGGTCAGAGATGAGCGTCGCGTCTGCGACCGACCCGAGCGTGATTGTCGCCGCTTCTGCGCTCGGCGCGAAAGTCGTCATGGTTGTGAACTGGGCAGTGAGAAGACTCGCCAGAAGCGCTGCTGTTCGTCGAGGTTTGGTCATCCGTTCCATCCCGTCAAGAGGAAGGTGAGGTCGTCGCCGCTCACGACGCCGTCGAAGTCGATGTCACCCAATCCAGATCCGCCCCAGTTTCCGAGCAAGATCGTGAGATCGGCTCCGTTGATGAATCCATCGCCGCTGATGTCTGGATTGAAGAGCACTCGCGAGGTGACCGTGAGTGGGACTGACTTCTCGACGAAAAGACCGCTCGCGTCCGTGCCACGAAGTGTGACCGTGTGCGATCCAACGCTGAGGCTCGCGACGAGCAACTGTCGGCCGCTGCCGATCGCACCATCGAGCGATGAAGTCCATGCAAACGCTGTGTCGGCCATGTATTGATCTTCGAGATCCCATCCCGATGCATGAAAGAGGATCGACGCTCCCGCTGGAAAACTCTGCGCGTTGTTTGGAGTGAGCAGATGAACATCGGGTGGATTCTCGCCCAGAAGAGTCGACCAGTCGCCGTCACCAGCGATCGAGCCTTCGTCGCTCGAAGCGCCGAACTCACCGAGCGCGGCGGGCATTTCGGCATCGACGATGTTGAGTCCGTCGCTCACTCGAACCTTGACGATGCCCTGACCCACGTGCGCCACTGGAAGGTCTGCAAGTGAGAATCTCATCGACGAATTCGCTTGATTCACGCCGATCGCCGACCACGACTGCCCGCCATCGCGGCTGAGCAAGAGGTCAGCACTCAGCGCATCGCCATCGTCATCTTTCGCACTCCAGAAGAGTTCAACGAACGGACCAACTCCGCGGTGACTCGCGACACCTGCACCATCGACAACGCGACTTCCAAGACTCACCACGCGCGGCGCCGACGGTGTGCGCGTGCGCGATGCGAGAAGCCGTCCACTCTTGAGATCTCGCAACTCGATGCGAGCGAGTTGTTGATTGCGAACGGTTGCCGGGAGCAAGACAGAAACGAGCGAATGATCGTGCAGCTGACCCGTCGCGCACGACTCGCGGGTCGTGCCGGACTTCCACCGAAGACTCGTCAACAGTTCGCCGCTCGCACCGAACGATTGAACCAACAGATCACCACGTGCATCGTCAAGAGTCGGTTGCGCAAGGTCGATCTGGTTCGCAGCGAAGAGGTCGATGGACGCAGCGCGATGCTCATACGACCCGGTGATTTGAAGCACGCGTTGTTCATCCGACGCGGGAGTCTCGCCGCCACCAGGGGGAGCAAATGCTGTGCACTGTGAGCGTGCGTCGGTGAGGCAATCATTGTACGTGCCAGTGTCAACCCACGCCTGATTGGTGAGCAATCCCGCGACCATCACATCACTCTGAGTTGTCGCGTGCGTCTGCCCCAAAGAGAGTGGCGACGCAAGGTGGTGTTCGACGTCGAACCCGACTGCGGCGATCGTGCTACTGGTGTGACTGCGTCCCCAGCAGTGACCGATTTCATGCGCAAACGTCCGTTGAAATCGCGTCGACTCGGTGTTTCCAAATGCAACGGCGCCGGGAATTCCGTCGGCCTGTCCATTGCCGCTGAAAGGATTGCCCGGAAGCCATCCATAGAGAAACTCTGGTCGCGCATATCCCGCGGCAGGAATCGTCGTCAGTCGAATTGTCTGCAGTGAACTCAGCAGCGCCGCGTTGCTTGAGTCAATCGCCTGCGTCCACGTCAATGGACCCAGTGGCGAGCGGTGATAGTTCAACTCTGCAACGGCGTAGATGCCGCGCATGAATGCATCGCCAACTCCAGGCTCGATCGTCGCCGCGACGGGCTGTCCACCACCTGGGGTGTAATTGATCGAGACGTATCCAACATCTAAGACCTTGCGACAGGCGAAGACCTTGTTGTCGAGCGCGTAGATGTTGTTCGCTTCATTGCTCTCAACGATGAGATTTCTGCCGTCAACGACAATCTGAAAGTCGACGTCTGTGCTCTGCGGAGGAATGAAGGTGAAATTGAGCGTGTTGTCGACCGTGAGCGAATTGGGAGTGATCGGCGCACTGATGGGACCGTTGCGCGAGAAGAACGGCGAGCCCGCAATCTGCACGCCGCCTGAATAGATGCGCAAGACTGCGTCAACGTTTGGCTGAGCGGTCGTCTGTCCGGTGACTGCGATCTTCACGCGCACGGTCGTCGCGCGACCCGCGACAAGCGTGGTCGTGCCGAACTGTGCACCTTGTGTGAGCTCGACGCTCGCAACGCTGAGATCGACCGCAAGTGCAGAACTGCAACAACATGCTGCGAGCGCGGTCAGAACAACTTCGCTCACACGGTTCTTAGTTCGAAGCACTTTCATGGGCTACATCATTCGCAGGGGATTAGCCCCAGTTGCTCAATAGGATCGACAAATCCGCACCGTCGACAGCCCCCGAAGAGTTCAAGTCTGCAGATCCAGGACCGCCCCACTGCGAGAGCAACATCGCAAGGTCAGCTCCGTTCACAACACCGTCGATGTTGATGTCTCCAGGCCGCACGGTGCCGCCCGAAGCAGTAATCACAACTGAGAAACTCAGTGTGCCATCCCCTTCACCTGGAATATTTTCGTCGCTCGTCAAGAGCGTGCCATTCACCGTCGTCACTCCAGCGAGAAGTCCCGTTGGGTTCACGCGCAGTCGCAACACGCCAGCGGTCGCAGCGACCGACTGCGGAAGCGCACCGATTGAAGTGACTGCAGAACCAGCAGGAATCGAGATGTAATCGGCATCGAGTTTCGACTGCAATGTCGTCCATGCGAAGTTCGTGAGCGCAACATCGATGTCGACGACGGGTCCACCAACTGTCACAGCGACAGGAATCGAGATCGATGTTGCCAAGGATGCCGACTGCCACGAAGGTCGAGCGCGGCTGACGACCGTGCACGATCCAGTGACGACGATCGAAGGATTCTGAACCGCTTCGGATGGACTCGTGGCCGTCGCACTCAACGCGATCGTGCCGACCGTTCCGGTGTTGACTTGCAGTGACGCGCTGAAAGACGCCGGAGAAAGCGGCGCGATGTTTGTGACCGATCCGGTGAGTCCACTCGTCGCTGCAACTGTGAAGTTCAATTCGTCACTTCCCAGTGGCGTGACGACAGCCGCGGTATTCGTGACCTGCACAACGGCCTGAGCCGACGCTCCTTGGATCACCCGCGCCGGAACGCTCGCCATCGACGCGGCCATCACGGCGGGAACGTGGTAATCGACCACGACTGGCATGTGATCAGTCGCTTCGTGGAGCGCGTTTGCGAGCGCATTCGATCGAGCGATATCGGCTGGGTAATAGCTGTTGGTACCCGTGTTGATCGCGATGTTGTAATGATTTCCGTCATTGCCAAGTGTGCGATACGTGCCATCGATGAAACTGATCCCCTCGCCATCGTCGAGGTTCGCAGTCATGAGTTGAAAGTCAAATCGGTCATCGACGCCGCCGCCGACGAGCCCTGTTGACACGAGCCGAGGACTCTGCGTGTGTTTCATCGCGTTGGCCGATCCAGCCCATGTTCCAGTGCCGAGCATGTCAAAGGCCTGACCATTTCCTGCCGCGATGAACGCGAGGTAGGCCGGCTCTGTGTTGACGTAGATATTGAAGTCGCCGGTGTAGATCGCGCGAACACCCGCACCGAGCGCATTGGCATTTGCTCGGATCGCAAGCGCACCAGTCTCACGCAGATCTTCGCTGCCGAGTGATGCTTTGAGATGAGCGCTGTACACGTAGAGCGACGAAGCAGTCGAGGTGTATCCATTCAGCGTGAAGAGCCACCGATCGGCATTCCGTCCTGCTTGAGTGAAGATGTCGGCGTGCGCAGAAACGGTTTCGCTGACAGTCTGCACTCGGTAAAAAGCGCACTGCGCACCGGCCGCTGAGTCTTCGCTTCCCGATGTTGTAAAGGTCGCTCGGTTGTAGGTCGCCCCGGCAGGCGCTGCGCCGTTGACGATCGACTGCAGAGTCGCGACCGTGCTGGCAGTCACCTCTTGAAAGAGCAGGATGTCGACGGGCTTCGCCCATCCGAATTTGTTATCGGCGTGTGCAGCAGCGATGACGGCTTGAAGCGAGGCGGCATCCCCGCCAAGGTGGGCGTAGTTGCAATTGAGCACGCGAAGTTGGGCTGATGCGGGTGCAGCGACCGCAGCAGCGACTGCACTCGCAAGAATCGCGAGAATTCGGGGGGTCGCGCGCATGTTCGAAATGTACTCCAAGACCGATCGACCTGCCCTGTTTCCTTGACATTTCGGCTACAAATATCCCTTCACCCATCCACTGGAGAACCTATGAAAATCACCTTCGCCACGCTTCTCGCTCTCTGCTTCACGTTGTCGGCAACGCCGACCGTGCAGGCGCAACAACTCACGCCCGAAGTCTTCACCCTCGACAACGGCATGAAGTTCATCCTCGTGCCGCGCACCGATGAGCCAAACACGATCTCAGCGGGGTGGCTCGCCAAGGTCGGAAGCGTCAACGAGCGACCTGGCATCACCGGCATCTCGCACTTCTTCGAGCACATGATGTTCAAAGGCACCAACACCATTGGCACCCTCGATCCGAAGAAGGACAGCGGGTTTCGCACCGCTCAGAAAGATCTGCGCAACGCGATGAATGAAGAGACGTGGACGACCCAATACACGCGATTCTTCGCTGGTCAGATTGATGATCCGTGGAACGCCGCCAATGACACCCCGAAGCTTGCGAAGTTGCGCACAGAACTCAAGACGATGATGGACAGCCAGCAGGGACGGATCAATACCGACGCGATCTCTGCGTTGCGCAAAGAACTTGCCACGGTCGAGAAGTCGACCCCTGCCGGGGCCGCACAGGCGAAGGAGATTGAGAGCTCGATCGCCGCGCTCGAAGTAAAACAGAAAGCAGTTGGATCGATCGTCAAAGACGAGTTCGACACGATTTACACCAAGGGCGGCGGAAGTCGCATGAACGCATTCACCTCGCACGACTTGACCTTCTACTTCATCAACGTGCCGAGTAACAAGTTTGAACTCTGGTGCTGGATGGAAAGCGACCGACTCAACGACAGCGTCTTTCGCGAATTCTTCAGCGAGCGCGACGTCGTGCACGAAGAGCGACGACTTCGCACCGAAAGCACTCCAACGGGCACTTTTCAAGAGCAGTTCGATGCGATGTTCTGGGTCTCATGCGGGTATGCATGGCCTGTCATTGGATGGACGAGCGACTTGAATTCGTATTCGATGGATGAGGCCCAGAAGTACTGGAACATCTACTACCGCCCCAACAACTTGGTTGGAATCATCGTGGGCGACTTCAAGCCAGCTGAAGTCAAGGCATCGATCGAGAGCTACTTCAGTCGACTTGCTCCGGGCTCATCGACGCCGCCGCCCGTGGTGACACTCGAGTCGAAGCAGATGGCAGAGCAGCGCATGAATGCAGAGGCAGAGTGCCAGCCGCAAGTTGAAGTTCGATATCACACCGTGCCCTTTCAGCACGCTGATTCGTACGCGCTCGACATGCTCGCGCAGATTCTCAATGGTCGCACCGGACGCCTCTACAAGTCGATGGTCGAAGGAAGCGAGATCGCTGCAGGCGCCTCGTCGCAGCAGGACAGCCGCAACTATGCAGGCGCGTTCTCGTTCTCTGCTGAGACCAAGGGCAGCGCGACACCAGCGCAACTCGAAGAGGGTTGGTACGAGCAGTTGAAGCGACTGCAAGACGAACCCGTGACCGACAACGAGTTGCAAAAGGTGAAGAATCAAGCCGCGGCTGATTCATTTCGCGGATTGCAGGTGAACTTTCGCTTGATGATCCAGATCGCCTATTGCGAGGCGCTCGGCTCGTGGGAAGAGATCAACGAGAATCCAAAGAAGTTGCAGGCCGTCACTGCCGCGGACATTCAACGCGTTGCGAAGAAGTACTTTGATGCATCCAATCGTTCCGTTGCGACCTTCGTTCGCAAGGGTGGCGCGAGCCCAGAAACCGCTTCGGGGCTCGAGGATCCTGAGATCGCACTGCTGCCTGCGCCGATGCAGGCACGGGCTCGCCAGATGGCAGCGCAGTTGCTCAAGGAGACTGATGTGCAAGCACTGCGCGAAGGAATGGCTGGACTGGCCGCCCAAGCTGAACAGATGCCACCACAGATGAAGCCGATGGTCGACTTCATGCTCAAGAAAATGCAAGAGCGCATTGCGCAACTTGATTCGAAAGGAAGTGCCAAATGAATTGCCAACGGACCTCAACTTTCAACCACACACGTCTCGCGACGCTTGCTCTCTCGTGTGCGACCATCGCGCTGCTTGGCACCACTGCCACCGCGGGCGATACACAGATCTCGAAGCGTCCCGAGACGCTCGTCTATCCACCGCTGCTCTTCTCACCGCCGACGGCGAGCCAGTACCGCACGACCCTTTCGGATGGCACGACACTCTTCATGTTGCCTAGCCATGAGTTTCCGCTGATCAATCTCTCGATCAGCTGCATGGGCGGACGCAATCTCGACACTGCCAACCTCGCCGGACTCGCATCAATGACCGCGGGAATGATGCGACTTGGCGGAACAACGACGATGAGCGCGAATGACGTCGACGAACGACTCGATTTCATGGCGACCAACATGGGTGTTCGCTCACAAGACTGGACGACGACAGCGTCGATCGATTGCCTCGCGTCGAACTTCGATGCAAGCCTTGCAATTCTCATCGACACGCTGAAGAATCCTGGTTTCGACGATGCAAAGTTCAAGATCGCGCGCGCTGATGCGCTCGAAGGATTGAAGCAGCGAAACGATGATGCCTCGTCGATCAGTGGACGCGAATGGAACTACCTGGTCTATGGAGGCGATCACTTCGAGTCACGCCAGCCCACGGGTCCATCCATTGAAGCGATCACTGTCGCCGAGATGCGAACGATGGCGGCGCGCATCTTTCATCCAGGAAACATGATCATTTCAGTCACTGGAGATTTCGATCCAAAGACGTTGCCAGCGACGCTTGACAAGGCACTTGCAGGATGGACAAAGGGACCGGCCAACGCCGCGCCAGTTGGTCCAACGCACAAGATTCAACCCGGCGTCTACTACGTGCAGAAGGCGATCCCGCAAGGAAAGGTCATCATCGGACTCGAGTCGATGCAACGCGACAACCCTGACTTCTACGCATTCACGATGATGAACGAGATTCTCGGAGGCGGTGGGTTCTCGAGCCGCATCATGGGACGAGTTCGCAGCGACGAAGGTCTCGCATACAGCGCAGGCAGCAATTTTCGTGCGGGGATTTTCTACCCTGGAATCTTTCGTGCTGGGTATGAGAGCAAGAGCCCGACCGTGGCACTCGCACTGAAACTCATCATGGAAGAGTTCAACAAGATGCGCGATCAACCCGTGACCGCGGCCGAACTTGATATCGCCAAAGCCTCGGCGGTCGAGACCTTCCCCTCGACCTTCGCCTCGAAGTCGGCGATGCTCGGCGTTTTCGTCTCAGACGAGTGGACCAAGCGTCCTGCTGGATTCTGGGAGAACTACCGCGCGAAGATCACTGCCGTCACCGCGGCGGACATTCAGCGCGTCGCGCAGAAATATCTCGTTCCGTCGAAGATGGCCATTCTGGTCGTTGGCAATTGGGCTGACATTTCGAAGGGCGACTTGGCCGCACGCGCCAACATGTCGCTCTTTGGACCTGCCACCGAACTGCCGATGCGCGATCCGATCACGCTTGAACCGATCTCAGCGAACACGTCGAGCGCAGCACCACCCGCTGCCTCAGGCGGGTGATTTCGAGGCGCGTCCCAGCGCCCACCGAAGTTCTGGCATCTTTATCAGATGCGCCAGTGCCGCGACAACCCCACCGCCAATGGTGGTGAGGATCGCGAGCGTCCACACCATTGTTGACCAACTGCTGTCGGCTGGAGTGAACTGCATGGCAGCTGCGAGCGCGGCAACCATCAGCGCAGTGATGATCGCGGTGCGCACCCAGCTCGCGCGAACTTCACTGGTGATCACAGTTCCGATGCGCTGCGAGAGCACATGCTGCATCCAGATCATCTGCACGACTGCGCAGAAAGCTGTTGAGAGGGCGAGCCCTGCGGTGCCGAGCGGGGTCCAGATGAGTGTGATGTTCAAGAGAAAGTTGAGCAGCACCATCGAGACTGAGATCTTGACTGGGGTCATCGTCTCGCCGCGCGCATAAAACGCGCGGGTGAGCACATGATTTGCGCTGTACGCCCAGATCGCCGGCGCGAACGCCATCAGAATTGTGGCGACGCGCGCGGTGTCATCGATCGTGAAGTCGCCGCCCTGAAATACAGCGGCGGTAAGTGGAGTGCGAAGCATGATGAGCCCCGCGCTTGCTGGAAGTCCGATGAACATCACGAGTCGCATCGCACGCGAGAGAGAGGCGCAGAACGCTGGAAGGTTGTGCGCCTCGCGGGCGAGCTGTGGAAAAATCGCCGTCGCGATTGAGATGCCAAAGACTCCAAGAGGAAACTCGTAGAGTCGCTGCGCGAAGGCGAGCGATCCCATCGATCCTTCAGCGAGTGGATAGGCGATGCCAAAGATCGTCGCGCCCACAAGCGTTGGATAGCTCGCGATGAGGCCGTCCACGAAGGTGTTGATTTGCAGCACGCCGAGCCCAAGCGCCATGGGCGCCGCTTGTTTCACAACGTGCCAAAAGCTCTCGCGGGCAACTGGCGTGACTGCGCTCGGCTGCAAGTTGAGCGAACGGAGCGCCCGCCAACTCCAGAAACATTGCACGATGCCCGCGATGATCACGCTGATCGCAACGACTGCGATGTGAGTGTGTGAATCGACCTGCGCGAATCCCATGAATCGCATCGCCGATGGAGCGAGTCCGATGCATGCCCCCACCATGAAGAGGTTGAGGATGATTGGCGCGGCGGCAGTCGGCCCAAATCGACCGTGCACTTGAAGCACTGCGCCCATCAGCGCGACGCAACAGACCAGCGGCATGTACGGCAAGAGAATGAAGACGAGTTGGGCGCTCAGCAACGCCGGTGCTTGATCGGCACTCGGCCAGCAGATCAGGAGGATCGCCTCGCCGAGAAGACAGACCCCCGCGAGAAAGATCGCGAGGCGCGAGAGCACGAGTCGTGCGAGCGCCCGAGCCGCCGCAGGATCGGACTGATCGAGCCGCGCATAGACGGGAAGAAAGCTCGAGCTCAGCGCCCCCTCGCCGAAGAGGCGGCGAAAGAGGTTTGGCACCATGAAGGCGAACGAAAACGCGTCGGTGACGATTCCAACGCCAAAGACGCGACTAAGCGCGGCATCGCGCGCGAGTCCGGTGATTCGGCTCAGAAAGGTGAGCACCGAGAGGGTGCGGGCGTGAATCTCGAAGCGTCGGGACATAGGTGGAGGTAGATTTCCCCATCGGCTCAATGCGACTCTCTGCACCAAACATCTGCTGTCTCTTTCAACTGTTCATCGCGGTGCTCTGTGGCGTGGGTTGCAGCAGTACGCCAAAGACGATTCTCGAGAGCGATGTTCCCAATGTGCGGGGGATGGAACCAATCGTGACGCGCGACATTGTTCGACGTGGCGACGAAATCGTTGGCATCAACGTCATCTACCGAGGCGATGTCATCGACTGCCAGGTGAACGCTCGCGACACGATCAGCGCTTTCGACGATCAGGGATGGTCGCTCATCAGTGAGCAGGCTCGAGGCACAACGACCGTGTTGAACTTCGGCAAAGAACAGCGACGAGTGCGAGTCGACATCGCAGAAAACCAGATCGATCCGATGATGAGTCCCGCGATCCTGCGGCTTTCTCTCGTTGGCGGAGTTGGGGATGGCGCCGCGCCGGCGCACCCTCAAGCTGTGGGAAGCGCTGTGCCATCAACTGGGCCTGAAGGATTCGCTCCGCCGGCGGAGTGAGGCTGGTCGAGCGCATGTGCGCCAGCGCTGAATCGCGCAAATTCTGTCGCACACTCAGGACACCGCCCGACACCCGCGAGTGCAGTCGTCGCACAAAGATCAAAGTCGCATGAGAGACACCGCTCGCCTTCGCGTGCTCGCGCGCGAAAATGCGCGACGTTCATCGCACGCAAGATCAGCCCGACCATCAGGATCGACACGGCATAGACAATGATGTCGCGCATCTCGCGAATTTCCTCAATCACCCTCATCGACACGCCTCTGGGCACGAGATATTGAGCGGAGAGTGCCATCACTGCTCCAACGCTCATGAGCGCGATGATCACGTGAAAGCATCCCCGAACGCCACTTTGCAGTGACATCACCGCTTGATTGCGCCGTGTGCGACCGAAGAGCTCGCACGGCACGACCCACTGCGCGCGCAACCAGCGGTGAGCGCAGATGTGGCAAGTGCCAGATTCGGCAACTCGCTCGTCAGTCGTGGTCGCACCGCTGCCGCACACGAAACACTGCCGATTCAGTGCGAGACGCGCAATAATCGCGCGACAGGCAGAGCGGTTCGAAATCTCGAGCGCAACGATCGCGAAGAAGACTGCGCCAAGAAAGCCTGTCTGCCAGGGACGGGTGTCGAGAAAGACGGTGTGTTCGAACATGAGCGCAAGGGGAAAGCCAACCAGCGCGCCGAGCGTCGCCGAGGTGGCAAGTGCACACCAGTTAAAAGGATGGTCAAAGACTGCGGCTTGCGCCGCGCTGTCAAGATCTGCGCGCATCTGTGATAAGGGATCACGCGCGCGAACCTTCATCCCCAAGACGCTGACCGCGACGAGGATTCCAATGCAGTCGGCAATCCAATCAGCAATCGATGTGTGGCGTTGGATGAACGGCAGCGCTTGTGTCAACTCGTCGAAGGTCGCGAAGAGCACCATCGCACCCAAGAGAAGTATCAGCGAGTTGATCACGCGCGCGCGTGCGAGCAAGAAGGTGACGATGCCAAACGTGAGCGCATGCAGCACTTTGTCGCTTGGAGCCTCAGGTCCGAGGGTCAACTTTGGCCAGTGTGTTGCGATGAGCGTGAAGAAAAATGCCGCGGCAGTCATGATGCGCCACCAGTGCAACCCCCGTGCGCCCAGATTCACGACGCAGCAGGTCCCTGCGCCATTGATGAAACTTGCGCGAGCGAAACCTGCGCATTCGGCACCACTCGCTTCCACCGTTCGCGAAGAGCCTCTGCGATCGCTCGGTAGTCGGCGGCGCCCGCACAGAGCGGCGCGTAATCGAAGATCGTCTGTCCAAAGCTCGGCGCCTCTGCCAACTTGATATTGCGCCGAACCGCGGGACGCAAGACTTCTGCATCCTGCCATGGCAGCGAACTGCCTCGATACTTCTCGAAGTAGCTCTCCATCTCTTGGACGACCGCCTTTCCATGACCTGATTGCGATTCGTGCATGCACAGAAGCACCCCAGCAACGGTGAGCTTCGAATTAAGCGCGCGCTGCACGAGCAAGACGGTCTCGAGAAGTTTCTCGAGTCCGCGCAGTGCGAGGTATTGCGCTTGAGTCGGCACGAGAACTTCATCGGCCATCGTGAGCGCGTTGACGCTGAGCACTCCAAGACTTGGAGGGCAATCGAGCAGCACCACATCAAAGGATGGCAACGACGAGGCGAGTCGCTCAGCGAGAATGTGCTGCATGTTGGGTTGCAGTGCGAGTTCGCCCTCGACAAGCGCGAGCTCGGTATCGCTTGGAATAAACCAGAGATTTTCACGTGCCTCTCGAATCAACTCGCTTGCTTCAACTTCTGGACTCATAAAAAGATCGCGCACCGTCGGCTGATCTGGTGCGGGTTCATGCCCGAAATGCAGCGAGAGATTCGATTGTGGATCGAGGTCGACGACGAGAGTTCGCAGTCCTGCAATCGCGAATGCAGCGCCCAGGTTTGCAGTCGATGTCGTCTTGCCAACGCCCCCCTTCTGATTCAACAGCGCGATGACACGGGGTCTTGTTTGTTGTGATGCGCGAGCGCCCTTCATGGGGCGAGTGTAACGCTCGAGAGAGTCCAACTCGACAAATCAATTGGGATTCCCTTCGCCTGTGGGTCGACTAGGAGTGGCGAGAGCCCGGCGAACTGTCGTCGTGCAAAAGCGGGCGGAGCGTCTGAGCCAGTCCCTTCGATAATCCGCGCGACTGCGATCGTTAGCTTTCCTTCGCTCGCATTTGCAGCGGTCACCCAACTTTCAGGCAGCGGCACTCGCACCCGCCATCGATCGGAGTGCTGGTGCACCTGGCATCCCAACTCGACCGACTCATCCTGCGCAACCACGGTGCCATCCGATCGAATCGAGAGCGTGTGGCGAAAGCCCGCATCGCATGTCACGGTGACTTCATCCTTGTTTGGATTGGCATCGGCAGGCGCGAGGCATTCGATCAGCAACTCCCATCCCGTGGGGCGCCGGCGGATGCCAACACTCGTCGACCAGGCAAGAGGAGGTGCCTTGAGAGTGCCAGCGCGTGCTTGCGCGAGCGTCGCAGCGGGACGAAGCGCGCCAAATCCAAGACCTGGCGGACGCACTGCGGCCCGTCCAAATCCGACCTGAATCGCGCACTTGTTCACGCCATGTTGAGCGATGAGAACTGGCTGTGCGCGTGCGTTGGCTTCGATCGCATCGCGACCTTGGTTGGGGCCAGTGAGATCGGCAGGTGGCAACATCGCTGAGAGTCCGTGGTCGCGCAGTGCTGTCGCGAGCGTCTCGTCGATCTCGACGACATCTGGTTGAGGAGGTCGTGCTCGCACAACTGTGAAGAACTCAATTGACTCAGGCGCGA
The DNA here is from genome assembly GCA_945869475.1 of Singulisphaera sp. GP187. GTDB lineage: Bacteria > Planctomycetota > Phycisphaerae > Phycisphaerales > SM1A02 > F1-60-MAGs104. The sequence goes on from CAMBOV010000010.1 coordinate 56,689, forward strand.
TCTCGCCGCGTGTCGCATCAACCTTCTCACCCTGCCAATGAAAGGTCAGCGGGATCGACTCACTTCGAGGATTCGCCGCGCCGATCACGAGCGACTCTCCCTCATCGCGTTCGAGCCAGAAAAGAATCGGCGAACGCCCCTCGAGCCACGCCTTCGCGCTCTCAACGAGCACGATGCCATCAGTGCGCGGAGTGAGCAGCGATCGAAGCAGCGAATTCAATTCGGTCTCATCACTCTCCCACGCGGCGAAACTCGTGGCGCTCTTTCCGCGAAGTCCGTGTGCGCGACCGGTGAGATCTGAGAGCAGCAGGTCTGACGTGACCGGATCGTTCTGCTCGAGTCGCGCAATCGCTGCCGACCACATTCCAGCGATCGATCGCGCGTAGAGCACATCGTGCGGCTGTCCTGCGAAGGGCTCAGCAACCATCCCCATTCGATGGGCTTGCAGGAGTGTTCGGTAGTACTCGCTCGGCGCGGATGCATCTGGAAGGTCGCTCGCACTCAGCGTGAGTTCTGACGGCGCGCGTGTCTTCGTAGTCGCGAGAGCGTCCATCCAATAGGGCTGTAAAACCTGCTCGCCCAGGCGAATCTCATCTTCGCCATCGCTTGGTAACGGCGCGAGCAGAACGATGTCGCTCTCGCCCACGGCGGGTGCCGTTGCGATCATCTGCACGGGAGAGGTCCACTGCACACGCGCGACATCGCGCGACTCGAGCTTCGCGATCTGCCCGACGATGCGGCGTCCATCGGAGAGGCGAAGGTCGACTGTCGCTGGCCACGCGACCTGTGGCGATCGCCGCACGAGTGGCACGAGCAAGACACCACCTCGAACTGCAATTGGAGTCGCGAGAGTCGCGGCGATGTTTTGCGCGGTTGGCAGCGAGAGAAACTCGACGGGGATCGTTGGCGCGACCTCCTGTGGTGCGGCGAGAGTTGTCGCGGCGAGAGTTGTCGCACAAAGAACCAGCGTGCAACTCGAGAACCAGAGAGAGTTCATGTTCACTTCGCCGTCGCGTCGCTCGACGCACGCTGCATCAACTGCGTGAATCGTTGCTGTCGATACAAGAAGTCTGCGACCATTCGCGGTCGAACATCGGCACCTTCGCCGACGATGAGCGATCGATTCACACCCGTGGGAAGCACACCCATCCACGCAGCAAGATCGGGTGCGGCAGGGACGAACTCGCTCACACTCGCGTTTGGCTTCGTATCACTCGACGCGGTCGCGCGCGCACTTCCGCCGCCGAATCCAACATCGTTTGCTCGCACGATGGGCAACTCAGTGCCGAGTGGAGCCCTGATCACGTCGTTGCGTTCTGGGTTGGGTCGTCCCTCATTCGCATCGATTGCATCGCTTCGTTCAGCCGCGCGCGCGATGGGAGTTCGATTGCCCTCGCTTTCGGCGGCGCGCTCTCGCGCTGCCATCACGCTGCCACCGGCCGCGTCATTAGGAGCCTGGATGGTCGCCCAATCTGGTTTACCGATGTAGTACCGCGTACTCGCAGGCGCGAGCGTCATTTGCTTCACCAGCTTGCTTCGCTTGTATTCGCCCTCGGTGAAAACCGCGTAGAGCGCGCCGCTCGCGCGGTAGAACAATCCTGGACGCCCCGGGACTGCATACACGCGGTCGAATCCCTGCGGCATCGCGAGTTCGTAGGGCATCCCACGCCCTGGCATGTTCAGTGCGCCGCGATCGGCGACGGTCGCCTCGACGGGAGTGTTCATCGATTCATCGACGGTGATCGTTGAAAGATCGGCGCGACCTTCAACAGGAGTCTGCGCAGCTGCAGTTGCGGCGAAGGCTGTGATCACCAAGATGAAGAGGCACAGACGCATCGACAGAAGGATACGCATCAGAGTCGATCTTCAGGAACGAGCACACTCGTCGTCGCTGCCGCGAGCCGATGATCGCCAGTGGTCGTGCGCACAAGCAGTCCGTTCAAGGGATCGATGCGCACCACGAGACCTTCGATGACTCCGCGGGGAGTTCCGAAAGCCCCGCGCTTTCCGCAGAGCGCATCTCGCTGCGCGAAGGCAACACCGATGCACTCGTCTGCTGCGACGAGCCAGAGATCGAGCCGCTTCAGGATCGCACACGCGAGATCGAGCCGGTCGATTGCGAATCCGCAGAGTGCGAGACTCGTCGCGCGCGCGGCGAGTTCGTGTGGAAACGATTGCTGTGTGCAGTTCACTCCAATGCCGACGTGATCGATCTGGGCATGTCGCTCGATCAAGATGCCACCCACCTTTCGCGTGGCGATCATCAAGTCGTTTGGCCACTTCAGATCGACGCGGGGCGATCCGCCAGTTGTGGTGCGTGAGACATCTTCGATTGCCTCTGCGGCGGCAAGCGCGACCGCGAGCGCGAGTCGTTCGCTCGCCTGCGATGCGACGTTCAGCGTCATCGCAAGTCCGTCGCTTCCCGTATCGACCCACGCACGACCCAGTCGACCACGACCCGCGCGTTGCCTTCCCGTTGTTACAACGGCTCCAACTTCAAGTCGCTTTGCGTGATCTTGCGTCGAATCAGTCTCGCGCAGAACGTGCACACCCTTCCACGCTGAACACTGCGCGAGAGTTGCCTCGAGTGCATCAGGCCAATGGGTGAGAGGACGGCTCATTCGACGCGATCGATCGCAGTCGCGCGATCATCCATCCGCTGCGCGATGGATGCAGCGAGAAGTGCGGCATCGCTCGAAGCGAGTTGCTGCGTGTGCCAGAGAATGCCCAGACCATCGCCGCCGCTTGCGGGCGAGTCGTGCTGCCCCTCATGTTTGGGAATGATGTGAAAGTGCACGTGCGGCACGGCTTGGTGGGCGACGGCGCCGTTGTTCTGCAAAACGTTGTACGCGGTCGCGCCCGTCGCTGCGAGTACGGCGCGGGCGATCCGCGGCAGTGCCCGACCGAGCGCAGCCGCACTTTCATCGCTCAATTGATGCAGAAACTCGCACTCTTCAACTGGAACGACGAGCACATGTCCCCGAGAAATCGGCGCGATGTCAAGAAACGCGACCACGCGCGCATCGGTGTAGACGCGATGGGATGGAATCTCGTTGCGGATGATCCGAGTGAAGATCGAGGGCATGAGCAGTCGCGCGAGAGTTATGGAAAGACGCCGCGCAATTCGTAGACCCGTCCGAGATGCTCGAGCGCCGCGGCATAGGCAGCGGTTCTCCAATCGCATTCGAAGCGCATCTTTGCAAGTTTTACCCTGCGGCTCGCAAGCACCATCGTCTGCTCGACCTGTCGATCGAACTCGACTGGGGACCACGGCACGTAGGTGCGATTCTGAGTCCACTCGAGAAACGATCCAACCACGGCACCTGCGTTGCAAAGCACGCTTGGCAAGACATCGACGCCACGCTGAAAGAGAACGTCGTCGCTATCGGCCGTCCACGGAGCATGCGCAAGTTCGGCGATGAGTGGCGCCTCGACCCACTCGGCACGTTCGCGCGTCATGATCTGTTCTCCCGCAGCGAGCACGAGCAGATCGACGGGAGTGCGAAAGAACTCTTCATCGTGAACAGCCTTGGTGCCCGGGACTCCATGAAGCATTCCATCGACGCGAATGCGCTCGCGCGCAGCTTCGGGTTCGATACCCGCCTCTGAAACGATGCCGCCTCGTCGATCAAGCACGCCAACCATCTGCGCGCCTTCTGCAACCAACAGCCGCGCGACCTGGCTACCAACGAGTCCAAATCCGCAGATCGAAAATCGCAACCCTTGCAGTTTTTTGTTGAAGTCGGGAAGCATGTCGCGAAGGATGTGGATGAATCCCGTTCCAACGGCGATCTCGCGACCTGGCGCGCCGCCAATCTCGACTGGTTTTCCTGTCACAATCGGTCGCATTCCTTGGCGACTGCGATCGGGTGTGAGCTGCGCCGCAGTGTCGGCGAACCACGCCATGACTTGGGTGTCTGCGCCAACATCCGGTCCCGGAATGTCATAGTCGGGACCGATGTGATGTGCGATCGCTGCGGCGAATCGACGCACGACGCGCTGAAGTTCGTCGCGCGAGAGCACGTGCGGATCGCAGATCACGCCACCTGCGGCTCCGCCGAAGGGCAGGCGCAAGAGCGCGCACTTGAGCATCATCAACATGGCGAGCCCGCCGAGGTCGTCTTGCGACATCAGCGGTGCGAAGCGCAATCCACCCTTGAAGGGTCCAAGTGCATCATTGTGTTGGATGCGATATCCCGTGAACATCCGGTGATCGCCATCATCCATCAGCACCGGAAAGTGCACGACGATTTCGTTTTTCGGTCGCGCGAGAATCATCTGATAAGCGTTTTCAAGTCCAACAACATCGGCGGCGCTCAGCATGCGCTGCACCATCTGCGAATAGAGGCCCCCTCCAGAGGGGTAAATCCCGAGCGCTTCCATAATCGCGCTTTGATGTCTGACTGGGTCTTGGGGTCCGGCGCGTTTCATTTCGATCTCGCTTTCGATAGGTCTTGGGCCTTTGCATTCGCCTTCGCTTGTTCTGGGGAAGAGGCGAACGTCACGACTCCCCACCACTGCGGCACATGCATGTCAATGATCCACTGAGGCGTCCATGTCCAGTTATCTTCTGGCTTTCCAGCAACTTTAGCATAGCCCGCGCCCTGCTTCTCGAGCATCCACTGCACGCGCGAGAAGTTGATTCGCCACGAATCGCCGATGATCGGCGGTCGCGCGCACTTCTGAAAGGTCGCAGTGCCAGCCGCAGGAGCGATCGGGGCGAACATCGACCAAGGCAGCGCCATCTCGATGGTCCAACTTCGATCGACGTCCGACGAATCGTTGAGTGTTCCATCAAGCGCAATCGCAAAGGTCATTCCCTTTGCAGTCCATCCATGATTCCCCTTTGCGCCAGCGCGGTAGGTCTCTGGCAAGTAAAGATCAAAGATGGTGCCGAGCGCATTCACTTCGATTTCGTAGTACTCACGCGTGTCTCCATCGGGATCGATGAAAACTTCGAAGTCGTTGTCTTGAAAAACAATCTCGTCGTGGGTCTTCAACGTTGCCCACAGATCAGTCTCGGCAAGCTCTGCTCCGATGTAGAGATTCGCTTGGTCCCAGGTCATTTTCACCCGCGTCTGCTGGCGTGGAGTTGCGCGCGCGGGCCCTTCGATGTCAACGAACGGTTCGCTCCACGCTGCGGCGGACCACGCTCCCTCGTCGAGCTTGCCGTCGAAAGCGATTGCACTCGCGCACGCCGGCGCTGAGTAATGACGCGGTGCATAGAGCGCCGCAGTCGAGAGCGCTGGATCCTGACGCAGGTATGGCGCGGGCGGCTTCGGATGCTCAGTCATCCGGCAGATCACCACTTCCTGCTGACATCCCGCAACGAACGACACGAGTAGTGTGAACGCTGCGATGTGCTTCATTTCAACGCCGCCTGTGCTGCTGCGAGTCGTGCAACGGGTACGCGATAGGGTGAGCAAGAAACGTAGTTCAATCCGCACGTCTGAAAGAATCGAATCGATGCTGGATCGCCGCCATGTTCACCGCAGACGCCGAGCTTGAGATTCGGCTTTCGTGCGCGACCCTTCTGGCAGGCCATCGCCACGAGCGCGCCGACTCCTTCGACGTCGATCGACTGGAACGGATCCTTCTCAAGAATTCCCTTGTCGAGGTAGGCCGGCATGAATGAATTGATGTCGTCGCGACTGAAACCAAAGGTCATCTGTGTGAGATCATTCGTTCCGAACGAAAAGAAATCTGCCTCGTCAGCAACGGCGTCCGCTGTCACCGCCGCGCGTGGAATCTCGATCATCGTGCCGATTGGAATCTCATACTTCTTGACGCCCTTCTCTTTGAGCACAACTGCGACGGTCTGCTCAGTGAGTCGGCGAAGCAGCGCGAGTTCTTGTTTCGTTCCCACGAGTGGAATCATGATCTCCGGTTGGGCGTCGATGCCTTCACTGCGACACGCCACGGCTGCCTCAACGATCGCACGCACCTGCATGACGAGGATCTCTGGATAGGTCACCGCGAGGCGGCATCCACGATGACCAAGCATTGGATTGGCTTCATGCAATTGTTGCACGCGCCGTCGCACAAACTCAACCGGCACTCCCGCTTCGTGGGCGAGCGCTTCTTGTGACGCGCCATCATGCGGGACGAACTCATGCAGCGGCGGATCGAGCAAGCGAACGGTGACTGGGAATCCCTTCATCGCTGTGAAGATGCCGATGAAATCAGTGCGTTGAATTGGCAAGAGGCGAGCGAGCGCCGCTTCACGTTGCGAGACCTCTTCAGAGATGATCATCTGGCGAATCGCTGCGATCCGGTCACCCTCGAAGAACATGTGCTCGGTTCGGCAGAGTCCGATGCCGATGGCACCGAATTCACGTGCGCGCTGGGCATCGGCAGGAGAATCTGCGTTCGCGCGCACTCCCATCGTCGCGTACTTCTGCGACCACTTCATCACCTGTGCGAAGTCACCCGAGATCGACTGCGGCACCGTGCGCGCGATGGTTCCAGCCATCACTTCGCCCGTGGCTCCATCGATCGAGAGTGTGTCGCCGCGGCCAAAGACGCGACCCTTCACCGTGAGCACGCCAGCTTCACTATCGATGCTGAGATCGCCCGCGCCGACGACGCAGCACTTGCCCCATCCAACTGCGACGACGGCTGCATGGCTCGTCTTCCCGCCCGTTGAGGTGAGAATTCCAACGGCCTTGTGCATACCAGCGACATCTTCTGGCGATGTTTCGCGACGAATGAGCAACACCGACTCGCCCGCGTTCGCGCGCGCGACTGCTTCAGCTGCAGTGAACGCGAGAGTCCCCGATGCAGCACCTGGGCTTGCAGCGATTCCCTTGGTGAGAATCTCGACGCCGCGCTTGTCTTCACTGCGGTAGTACGGCAGCAGCAACTGCACGAGATCTCCTGCGGGAATGCGCTTGAGCGCAGTGCGTTCGTCAATGAGTCGTTCGCGCACCATCTCGACGGCGGCACGCACAGCGGCGACACCATTGCGCTTGCCATTGCGAGTTTGCAGCATGAAGAGACGCCCGCGCTCGATCGTGAATTCGATGTCCTGCATGTCGCGGTAGTGGCGCTCGAGTTGCTTTCGCACCTTCAAGAGTTGCTTCCACACCTTCGCGTTCCATCCTTCGATCTCGCTGATCGGTCGCGGCGTGCGAATGCCTGCGACAACATCTTCGCCCTGCGCATTGATCAAGAACTCGCCGTAGAAAACGTTCTCTCCAGTGGATGGATCGCGCGTGAATGCAACGCCCGTTCCTGAATCATCGCCCATGTTGCCGTAGACCATCGCCTGCACATTGACCGCAGTTCCGATGAGTCCCTTGATGCCCTCGATCTGCCGGTAGGCGACGGCCTTGTTTCCATTCCAACTCTTGAAGACGGCCTTGACGGCCTCTTCGAGTTGCTCCACCGGATTCTGTGGAAACGGACTACCCACATGTTCGCTGTAAATGCGTTGATAGGCGATGCAGAGTTCTTGCAATCCCTCGGCTGGAACCGCTGTGTCTTCTTTCACTCCGTACTTCGCCTTGATCACGAGAAATTCATGCTCGAATCGGTGGTGGTCGACTCCCATCACGACATCGCCGAACATATTGATGAGTCGTCGATAGGCGTCGTATGCGAAGCGTGGATTGCCCGTCGTCGTCGCAAGTCCCGCTGCGACCTCGTCGTTGAGACCGAGATTGAGCACCGTGTCCATCATTCCGGGCATCGAGACTGCCGCGCCCGAGCGCACAGAAACGAGTAGTGGATTCTTGCGATCGCCAAATTTCTTGCCGAGTTCGCGTTCGATGAGCCGAACATTCTTGCGAACTGCATCCATCAATCCATGAGGAAGTCGACCGCCATTCTGACTGAAGTATCCGCAGGTTTCGGTGGTAATAGTGAATCCAGGAGGCACTGGCAATCCGATCGACGTCATGTCGGCCAGATTCGCTCCCTTGCCGCCGAGCAGCAATTTCTGTGTCGCGTTTCCTTCGGTGCGCGACGGGCCAAACGCATAGACCATCTTGCCGATCTTGATTGCGCTCGCGGACAGCTTCGACTTTGCTGTCGCGGCCTTCGACTTTGCTGTCGCGGCCTTCGACTGAGTCGGTCGACGCTTCGCTGGCTTCGCCTTCTTCATCGCGACCTTTGCCTTCTTGGTGGTGGCGACCTTTGCCTTTTTTGTAGTGCGACGAGAGGAAGAACGATTGGCTGTTGCTATTGACATGGTGTGCTCCGAGAGAAGATTTTGATCCTACTCGACTCAACAGTCGAACCCCTACGATGGAAGAATGTGCGTGGCGACTCTTGTTCATCCACTGAATTGGCAACTGAGCCCGCGCGACGCAATCGCTCGATGGCGCCGCGACGTGCCCTTGCTCGCGCTGACCTCGGGCGGTGAGTCGCCCGAGTTTGACCAGTGGACAATTCTCGCCCCTCGCACAACGTCGATGCGATTCGACGCGTCACAACGCGATGCGCGCGCACTCCTACACGAGATTCGAACGCTCGCTCCCGTGTGCGACCCTGCACTCACCTCACACGACCATCAACGTCTTCCATTCGCATCAGGATGGATCGGGTTCATTGGCTACGAGTGCGGCGCGCTCTTCGAACCGCACGCAACCCGCGAGCACGGTGCGCACTCGCGCGTTCGCGCGCCGCGCCTCAGTGCGCGCGCGGCTGTGGGAGAACGCGCAACCTCCCCGTGGCCCGATGCAATTCTCTGCCGGGTTGCGCGTGCACTGATCTATTCGCACGCCCGCGGTGAGTGGTTCGAAGTGGGCGATCCCAACGCGCAAGAGGTCGCATCGCTCGTGGGCGACGAGCGCAACGACGAGCACGACAACAGTTGGTCGCCCTGCGACGGTGCGCTCCTGCATCGCGCAGCACCAACCGAGTCATTCACACAACTTGTTGCGCGCACGATCGAATTCATTCGCGCGGGCGACATCTTCCAGGCGAACATCGCACAAGAGTTTCATGCCGCGTTCACAGGATCCTCCCGCGCCTTTATCTGCGATGCGCTCGAGTGCGCCGCTCCCCGCTATGGCGCCGCGCTTGAACTCGACAGTGATCGCACACTGCTTTCGCTGAGTCCCGAGCTCTTTCTCGCAGTCGATGGTTCGACCCGCACCGTCACCACCCGACCCATCAAGGGAACACGTCCACGCGGGAACGCTGGCGCACGTGGCGAGGCGCGGGTGGAACTTCTCGCGAGCGAGAAGGATGCTGCTGAACTCAACATGATCGTTGACCTGATGCGCAGCGATCTTGGACGAGTGTGCGAGACAGGCTCAGTGCGCGTCGCACGAGCTCGCGCGATCGAAGAGCATCCAACAATTCTGCACACCGTCGCTGAGATTTCAGGAACACTCGCGCCGAGCGCTGATCTTGCGACCCTCGTCGCCGCGACATTCCCTCCTGGATCGGTCACGGGCGCTCCCAAGGTGCGCGCGATGCAAATCATCGACGAGCTCGAAGCGAGTCGGCGCGGCCCCTACTGCGGGGCGATTGGATTTTCGAGTGGTTGTGGGTCAGCCCTCTTGAATGTCGCGATTCGCACCGCCGCACTGACTCGTGACGCGACGGCCAATCAGTGGCAGATCGATTATCGAGCTGGATGCGGAGTCGTTGAAGAGAGCGATCCACGTTGTGAAGACGCTGAGTCGCTCGAGAAGACCCTCGCAATGCGCAACATTCTCTCGCTGCGAACCGCGCACGCACACCAGTCGGCGCGATCATGATCAGTGCACTCGCTGGTGTTGAGTCGAACTGCATCGCGTTTCTCAAGCGCGAACTCGCGCCCACGACCGAGCGCTGGCATTCAGTGATTCGCCTGCTCGTGGTCTCTGCCGCGATTCTCGTCACGATGCAAATCTTTCGACTGCACGAGGGGTACTGGGCGATCATCACGATGCTGATTGTGTGCGGTCCTGCAGTTCCTTCTTCGTTTCGAAAGGGAGTCGAACGCATTCTTGGCACGACCGCTGGCGTGGCGGTCGCCTACGTCATCTACTCGACCTGCTTTCAGCAGCCGTGGTTCTTGATTCCCGCGATTTTCGCCTGCATCTTTGGGGCGGGACTGGTGATTGTGCGCAGTGACGCGCCCTATGTGGGATGGATCTTCGCGCTCTCGATCTTGGTTGTTCTGGGCGACTCGCGCCGACCCTTCGACACGATCGGCGATGTCGCGTTCGAACGAGAGTGGGTTGTTGCCATCGGCGTTGCCTACAGCATGTTCGGGCTCGCCGTGATCTTTCCAGCGAATGCGCTCACGAAACTTCGCGAGCGACTCGGAGCGCTCCTCGCCCACACACGCACGCGAGTTACGTTCATTCGCAGACAGATTCTCTCTGGCAAGGCGGCGCAGAGCGATCTCGAGTCACTCCCACGGGCCGTTGATGCGACAGAAATTCAAGACCTCCTGCTGCTCGTGCGCAACCTGCTCGATGAGAAGCCCAGTTTTCGCGACAGTATCGATCAACTCACCGACCGGATCCTGCTGCTTGAGTCGATCTCAATGATTTCGAGCAGCGCAATCGGCGCGCTGAAGGCACTCCATGACCCGACTCGCAGCGATGAACTTGCGACGTGTGTGCTCGCAGTTGTCGATGCCCTTGACACGCTGCTCGCCGACCTCGAGCAGTGGACGGCTCAACTCGATTCTCGAGGCGACGGGCTGAACCGTCTTGCGATCGACTTCTCTTCGATTGACCGAGCGCTCGCGCACCTTGCCGATTTTCACGCCTGCGAGATTGCGCGGCTTGGCATTCACAGCGACACACCACGCGCGCTCGCCGCGGAGCCTTCGCCCGCGCTCAAGCCTCTGCTTCCGCTCATGGCTCTGATCGCGCTTGTGAGAGCGATGCGCGCAAACTACTACGCGGTCAGTCTCGCAACGCTGCCCGAACAGGCAGATGCTTCAGGCCTTCGATACTCGATCATTCGAGCGATCTTCGGTCTTGGATTGCGCGGCGACTCGCTTCGCGGAATCTCGTTTGCGCTGCGCCTCGCCATCGCGGTCACCATTTCTTTGATCTTCCTCACGGCCACGGGCTACTCGAGCCTCTCGGCGGTGATGACCACTCCGCTGATGATCGTCTCTGTGAGTGGTGGGTCAGCCGAGGCGACACGCGCCCGAGCACGGCTGCGATTTCTCGGCGCATTTGCTGGAGGAGTCGTCGGGATCTTGGTCATCCTCGTCGTGATGCCCACGATCACATCACTCGCTGCACTCATCGGAATCTGGGTGCTTTGCTCTGCGCCGTTTTTCTGGATCATGGCGGGCGGTCCGCGCGTCTCGTACTTCGGATTCCAAGCGCTCTTTTGTCTCGCGGCGCTTCTTGTTGGATCGTTCGCGCCATCGACCGAGATGACATCTCTCGGCGGACGGGTCGTCGGAATCATGCTCGGCGTCATCGTGACCTACGTTGTCTTTGGGATTATCTCTCCAGATTCTGCGGGCAACGAGCTCCTCGACATCGTTTCGAGCGGCCTTCGTCGCATCGGCACGATCGTGCAAGCAGGTCTTCCAGACCGTCCTAACACGGTCGCGCAACTCAACCACATGCGCTACCGAACCTATTCGCTTGTGCTTCGCATGCGTGTCCTCGCCGCAAGTCTCAGCGCGACACCAGAGCTCGACTCGCCGGGGCTGACACAACCACAGGTTGCGCGCGTTGAAGAGCACCTCTCGCGACTGCTTGCGACGGCGAACGCGATCGCGATGAACCGAGTCGCTGGAGTGCTCTCAACAGAAATCTTGCGTGATTGCGCTGAACTCAGCGACTGCGCATCCGCGGTTGGTGCTGCGTGCGGAGCAATTGCCGATGCGGTCGATGAGCGGTCGTTCGACCAGATTGAATTCGTGCTCGAAGCGCTCGATGATCGCATCGACCAAATGAACGAGCGACTTCCCGAGATTCGGTTGCGACCAAGCATGAAAACCCTCGATCCTGAGCGTGTCGAGAGAGTGCTCGGACAGGTTGGTCTCTATCACGTGGCGCAAGTGCGAATGCATGAACTGGTCACTCTGCTCGCTGCGACCCGCACCGAGAACCAACGATTCAGAGCATCTCAGCTGCAAGACTTGCCAGTTCACTCCGCTCAGTCTTCGACAGCGTGACGTGACCTGCGATGCGGTGTCCCTTCATGCGCTCGATGAGATGTGAGAGACCATTGCTCGCCGCATCGAGATATGGATTGTCGATCTGACCCACATCTCCGCAGAGCACGATCTTTGTGCCATCTCCAACGCGAGAGACAATCGTCTTGACCTCGTGCGGCGAAAGATTCTGCGCCTCATCAACGATGATGAACTGATGCGGGATGCTCCGACCGCGGATGTACGTGATTGGTTCGAGCACGAGCTTGCGCGTCGCGACAAGTTGATCGATTCGCTGCTCAGTCGTCTTGCTGTCTGGCTCTGAACCGCCATGACCACCGCGCGTCGAGAGCAGATAGGCGATGTTGTCGAAGATTGGCTGCATCCACATTGCGAGTTTTTCGTCTTTGTCACCCGGCAGGTAGCCAATGTCGCGACCAAGCGGCATGATCGGCCGCGCCACGAGCAACTTGTCGAATCGCTCTTCTTTGAAGACTTTCTGCATGCCGGCGGCGAGTGCGAGCAATGTCTTGCCTGTTCCTGCAGGACCGATCAACGTCACCAACTTGATCTCATCATCGAGCAACAAGTCGAGCGCCATCGTCTGCTGCACATTTCGCGCGATCACTCCATAGACGGGCTTGCGCGGTCCGGTGATTGGAATGATGTGATTGGTATCCGAGAGGCGTCGCGCAAGGCCGGTGTGCGATGGATCGGCGTCGTCGACGAGCGAGATGAAGTGATTTGGCAAGAGCGTTGCTTTGCCACCACCTTCATCTTCTGGAATGTCTGGAAGCGCACCAGGCACAGCTTCGATGCGTGCGATTGGAAGTTGCCGTTCTGAATAGAGGTCGTCGATCAACTCGCGCGGCACGCGGCTAGTGATGAATCCGGTATTGAGCCAGTTGGCGTCGATGCGATCCGACTCAAAATCTTCGGCGGGAACGCCAATAGAGTCGCATTTCACGCGCGCGTTGATGTCTTTCGAGACGAAGATCGCTCGCAGGCCTTGCGCGTGAAGCGCGTGCGCGACGCCGATGATTCGGTTGTCAACGACTTCAAGATCAAGGTCGTAGTTTGCGGCCGCTTTCAGCCGCTGCACGCGAACCGATCCCCCCTGCTCATTCCAGACGACCCCCTCAAAGAGATGACCGTTCGCTCGCAATCGGTCGAGTGCGCGAATCACATGACGCGCATTGCGCCCCTTCTCATCGTTGTTCTTCTTGAAGGTGTCGAGTTCTTCAAGCACCGCCAACGGAATGACCACCTCGTGCTCTTCGAACTTGAAGATCGACTGCGGATTGTGGAGGAGCACATTTGTATCGAGAACAAAGTGCTTTCTGACTTGCTCCCCTGTTGCCGTCGCGGGCGCCTTCGCCTGCGCGGTCTGGGAGCCCGATCCCGAAGTAGGGCGGCTCATCATTGGTGTGTGAAGTCTACGAATTGTTCTACGCGTCGACGAGAGATTCTCAAGAAATCTCGATGCGGGTAGCGTGAGCGGATGGCAAAACGATCACGACGAATCGGCGACCTCGCCAAGGCGCTCGCGCGCGTGGCTCCTTCGGCACTTGCGGCTCCATGGGACAACGTTGGACTCCTCATCGGCGACGCAAATTCGCCCTGTGAACGCGTGCTCCTAACCATTGACCTCACCGATGCGGTTGCTGCCGAGGCGTGTGAACTTCGTGTTGCGGCGATCATCGCCTACCACCCGCCGATTTTTCATCCCATCAAGCGACTTGTTGCGCACGAGCCAGAGACCGCGGCGCTCTACAAGGTCGCACGCGCCGGCATCGCTGTGCTCTCGCCTCACACAGCGCTCGACGCGGTCGCGGGTGGAATCAACGATTGGATCGCAGAAGGCATTGGGGATGGCGAATGCCGTCCACTCGAATCTGCATCCACGCTCGCCGCGCGCGAGTCTTTCAAGATTGTTACGTTTGCACCAGCCGATGTCGTCGATCGCATTCGCGGCGCGATGTCGATCGCTGGCGCTGGACGCATCGGCGAGTATTCGCAGTGTTCGCAGTCGTTTGAAGTCGAGGGCACGTTCTTTGGTGGATCGACGACGCGTCCACGCGTGGGCGGTCGGGGAAAACTTGAGCGGATCAATGAACACCGCATCGAGATGGTCTCTTCAGCGAAGGCGTTGCCAGCGGCGCTCGCGGCACTGCGAGCCGCTCATCCATATGAGACTCCTGCGATTGAAGTGCATCTGCTCGCTGCACAACCCTCGGCGCGCGAAGGTCAAGGCCGATTGCTTCGACTCTCACAACCTGCAACGACGAGTGAGATTGCTCGGAGACTTCGCAGGCATCTCGGTGCGCGTCGATTGGAGTGCGCGGCGCCGCCGGCTTCGGCGAAAATAGGTTCCGCGCAGACGCAACATGAAACGGTTGGCATCTGCGCAGGATCTGGGATGTCGCTTTTCTCTGCCGCCGCAGACGCGGGCGCGACGCTCTTCTTTACAGGCGAAGCAAAGCATCACGATCAACTCGCCGTTGTCGCACGAGGATGCACCCTGCTCTTGTCAGGACACACCGTCAGCGAACGCGGCTACTTACCGAAACTTGCCGAGCACATCGCTCGAATCGTGCCAGGCATCTCTTTCACGCTCTCGCAGTGCGACGCGCATCCGCTGTTGGATGTGTGACGAGGGCCACGCAACCTCGGTAGCCTATGCGCATCATGAAGAACACATCCCTTCGAATCGCAACAGTTCTTTTCTCTTGCGCACTTTCGGTACCGGCGTGGAGCGCCGACGACGCAAAGCCCGCAGAGGTCAACCCCCCTGATGCCAAGCAAGCCACTCAGGATGCGCAGCAGGCACAGATCAAGCAACTGAATGTCGATGCCGAACTTCGAAGCGAGCAACTCGCTGCGCAGCTCGCGAGCATGCGCGCCGAGATTGAGAAGATGCGCGTCGAACACGAACTTGCGCAGCACAAGCAAACGCAGGCGCTCCAACAGATGAATGCAGAGAAGACAAGACTTGAAGCAGAGCTCGCGCTTCTGAGCACCAAAGAGAGCGCCGAGTCTGCCCCTGATCGGGCGAAACTCGTCGCCCTGCAACGCGCGGCGCAACTGCGCGATGCGCAACTCTCGAGCGACCTCGCTCAGGCGGGCGCAGACCAAGCACGCATCAAGCAATCGCTCGACGTCGCCGCCGGACAACTCGCGGCTGAACTCGCATCGAACCGTGCGACACTTGAGCGTGCTCGCGTCGCCGAAGAAATGCTCGACATGACCGCTCGGTCGAAGATTGCAGCGATCAAGCGCAATCTCGATCAACTCGCCGCAGAGAATGGGCTCACCGCCGAGACTCGCCGCGCTGCTCAGGCAGTGCTCTCCGACGAACTGCTGCGGGCTGCCGCTGTCGCTCAAACGACGAGCGCACAATTGCAATCGCGCGACCTCGAGCAGAAGTGGCGCGATGAGATCAACACTCCGGTGCAGTACACCAACGAACCTTTCAAGGACGGCGTCATCACCATCAGCGACCGAAAGATTGACTTGAACGGTCCAATCATGTCGGGAAGCGCAAGCTATGTCTGCGACCGCCTCGACTACTTCAATAATCAGGATCGCACCAAGCCGATCTTCGTCGTCATCGACAATTCTCCAGGTGGCAGCGTCATGCAGGGCTACCGCATCCTCAAGGCGATCGAGACGAGCGACGCGCCTGTGCACGTCATCGTGAAGAGCTTCGCAGCGTCGATGGCCGCGACGATCGCAACTCTTGCTCCACACAGTTACGCCTATCCCAACGCGATCATTCTGCACCACCAAATGTCTTCGAGCACCTCGGGCAACATGACTGACATCGAGCAAGAGGTCAAGATGATGCGCGAGTGGGAGCGACGACTCGCAACCCCGATCGCAAAGAAGATGGGCATATCGCTCGAAGAGTTCAGGGCGAAGATGTACTCCGCGCGAAAGAGCGGCGACTGGGATGAATTCGCAGACAAGGCTGTCGAACTGAAGTGGATCGATCACCTCGTGAACGAGATTCGCGAAGAAGGTGTGCGAAAGAAACCATCGAGTTCGGCTAGCGGCGGATTCTGGATGTCATCGCTCAAGACTGATGAGCAAGGCAAGCCATACTTCGCGCTTCCTGCGCTCGAGCCGTACGACTGCTACTTCATGGTGAATCCACACGGATTCTTTCGCATCGACGGTCGCTGAGAAGCGAGGCGCAGTATGTCTGAGCCGCGGGCAGTTGTTACCGTGGCGCTCACGCGTGAATCGCGGCGCCTGCAACTAGCGGGCTGTGACACTGCGCGCGAGCAGCGCCGCGCCAAGCACTCCAGCAGAGTCGCCGAGTTCGCTCGCGACGAGGTGACACTTCTTGAGCGTGCTCGGAAAGACATGCCACTCGAATGCCTCGCGCACGCGCGTGACGTACTTCTTGCCCAGCGCCTCGACGACTCCACCGCCGACCACAACCGCTTCGACCGAGAGCAGCGTGACTGCGTTGGCGATTGCCATCCCAAGCAACTCTGCAGAATCATCGACGACGCGCACGACAAGTTCATCACCTGCCCCATAGCACTCGGCGATCGCTGAACTGCCGATCATTCCATCGTCGGCTCGAGCTGCGAGCGCCGCGCGAATCTTGCTCTGCGGATAGAAGCCCACGATCGTCTCCATCGCTCGCACCATCGAGAGACGACTGCAGTGCTCTTCGAGCGTTCGCCGCCCGGGACTGCAGCGAGGAAACAAGATCATCTGTCCAATCTCTCCTGCGGTGTGAAATGCGCCTCGGTAGACCTCGCCGTTCAAGATGAGTCCTCCACCGATTCCGGTGCCGACCCAAATCGCCAAGACATCGCCCCAATTTTTCGCACTGCCAAGCTTCGCTTCAGCCCAAATCGCCGCGTTCACGTCGTTCTCGATTACGACGGGTCGGTCGAGCCGTTTTTGCAGGATCGCCCTCAGTGGAACTTGCTTCCATCCAAGATTGCCGGCGTTGATGACCAGGCCTTCGTCGAAATCGATCGCGCTTGGAGCACCGATGCCGACGCTGTCGATCTTGTCGATCGTCACCCCTGCCTCGTTGCACGCGCGACCAATTGATTCGACGATTCGCTCGATGACACCATCAAGCCCGAGCGCTGCCTTGGTCTTTCGCTTCACGCACGCGATGATCTTGTGTTCGCGGTCGACAACTCCCACGGTCATATTGGTGCCGCCGAGATCAACTCCGACGACGAGTCCACTCTTCTTATGTTTCTTTGCCATGGCCGCGACAAGATTACTGGGCGGAAGCCGAGTCGCGCGCCGCGCGTGGACCATTCCAAACTCGACTCGCAAGTTTGCCCATGTCGTCCATGATGAACAGCATCGATGGAAGCAGAATCAACGTCAGCGCGGTCGCGCTTACGAGACCGCCGCTCAGAGTCACCGCCATCGGCGCAAGAAAACGGGCTTGAAACGAGGGCTCAAGCACGAGCGGTGCGAGTCCAAGAACACCCGTGATTGACGTCATCAAGATCGCGCGAATTCGCTTCTGCCCCGCGACGACGAGTGCTTCGCGCAGCGGTCGACCGAGCGCCACCTCGGCGTTGATGAACTCAAGCAATACGAGCGCATTGTTCACAACAACTCCAGCGAGCGCGATCAATCCGATGAGACTCAGAAATGTGATGTCAAATCCAAGCAACATATGACCGAAGACCATCCCGATGATGCCAAACGGAATCGACAGCATCACCGCGAATGGTTGCGTGTAACTGCCGAAGAGCCATGCCAAAATCGCGTAAATCATTGCGATCGCCGCGGCCATCGCGACTGGCAATGTCGCGAACGCCTCGTTGAGATCTTTCTGTCGACCTCCTTCACGAATGGAAATGGTCGGGTAGTCGCGCGCGAGCACATCGACCTCTGGAGTGACCTTCTCGACAACACTTTCGGGATGGGCCGCATCCGAAGTGTCCGCAGTAACCGTGATTGTGCGCAATCGGTCGAGGCGGCGGATCGCGCTCGAACCCGCGCGCTCATGCACATCGGCAATCTCGCGCACCGGAACCGACACACCCGTTGGAGAGACCAGCCACAAGCGATCGAGGATGTCGCCGCGCGAGCGGGTCTTTTCGTCCATGCGCACGCGCACATCGACGTCTTCACGATTCTCGCTAAAGACGTGCGCATCGATTCCAAAGAGCGCGCCGCGCACCTGACTCGCCACTTGCGCGGGAGTGAATCCAAGCGCCGCCGCCGCTGGATGCACGACGATTTGCGCCTCTGGATAGGCGTCGAAGTCATCATCGGCCACACTAAGCACGCCCTCAACCGCGAGCAAGGTTGCCTTCAGCGACGCGACGACCGCACGAATATCTGAGAGTTCTTGGCCCGAGACTTCGTATGTGATGTCCGATCCTGCAGGACCGCCCGTGATCTCCTGCACGCGAACAAACTCAGCCTCGGGCATCGGACCAGCGGCAGTGCGCAGCGAATCGATCACTTGCGTCGATCGACGATCGCGCGCTTCAACCGGAGCGAGTTCGATGAAGATCTGCACGATGTTGCTCGACGCGTTGTCGGCACTCGCCGTCTCGTAGTTGATGCTCACGCCATAGAGCGCGGTGATTGCTTGCACCTCAGGTTGCGCACGGGCTGCGGCCTCCATGCGCGATCCAACTTCTCTCGTCGCTGCAAGACTTGTTCCAAGTGGAAGCCGAATGTCAACGACCAGCGTCTCGCTGTCATCAGAAGGTAGAAACGTAAACGGAACACGACCGCCGATGACGAGTCCGCAAGAGAGAAGAAAGACCGACATTCCACCTGCGACAGTGAGGTAGCGCCGGTCAACGCACCAGAGTGCGATGCGTCGGTACCACCGCTCGATCGATGGCCAGAGGGTGTGATCGCGCCAGCGATCGAATGGCGCCATGACCCGGTCGATGAGGTTCTTGTGCGCAGCTCGCTCCTGCCTGATCGCGGCGGCCATATGTGAGGGCATCAAAAAACATGCTTCGAAAAGGCTGATTCCAAGCGCAAGTGCGACGACGATTGGGAGCGCACCCAGAAGATCTCCGATGGTTCCCTCGACAAGCCCCAGCGGAAGAAACGCGACAATTGTTGTCGCAGCGCTCGCCACAACTGGCCAGAGAACTTTGCGCACACCGTTGAGAACCCCTGTTTCAATGTCGACCCCTGGTTCAGCGGCCTCCATATCAATGCTGTCAGAGAAGACGATCGCATCGTCGGCTTGAATACCGATGGTGAGCAGCAAGGCAAACATCGTGAGCATGTTTAGCGAGAGTCCACTGAGATCCATCACGAGCAGCGTTCCAAAGATGGCCACTGCGATGCCGAGTGTCACGAGGCATGCGGCCCGCCAGTGAACGCCAAGCAGCAGAGCGAGAAAAACCAACCCCGCGCCTTGCAGCGCGTTACTCGTGAGCATGTCGAGTCGGTCCTCGATCAGCTTCGCAAGGTCGTTGTGCTTTTGAATCGCGAGTCCGCCGGTGCTGCCTGCCGTGCCGGCAATCTCTCCGCGCCGATGACCAAGCTCTCCGCGCCGATGACCAAGCTCCCATCCATCGATCCGTGGCGATCCAAAGAGCCTCTCGCGCACTGTCGGCTCGATCGGTTCGCCCCGACGCGCCGCGACGTAGCCGCGCGCGAACATCGCCATCTCAACGGCATCCTGCTTTCCCTGCCGAAAGACCGTGCAACTCGCAGCGCGCTTGCCATTGAAGGTGCGAACAATCTCGTCGTCGACGAATCCCTCGCGCACGGTTGCGATGTCTGCAACACGAACCAGCGCACCATTCGCACCAGCCTTCACGATGATCTCGCGAATCTCAGGCGCGCGATGATCGACCCCGAGCGTGCGCACCTTGGTCTCACCATCGGCAGTTCGCACTCTGCCGCCAGGAATCTCACGCATCCACGCCGAGACGGCACTCGCAACCTGAGTGATCGGGATGCCGTGCCGCAGCAGCTCGCTGTGACTCACTTCGATGCGCAGTTCATCATCGCGCGTTCCGCTCACGACAACCTGACCCATCCCTGAAAATATCTTCAAGTCATCAGCGACTTGGCGAATTGCGCTCTTGAGTGTCTGGCTGTCTTCGTCACCCGAGACCGTCACCTGAATCACGGGGATGTTGGGCTCGAACTCGATCACGCGGATGCGCTCTGCCTCCGTTGGCAGATCGGCCAGCGACTCGAGCCGATCTCGCAACTCGTCGCTGCGCTTTCCAACATCTGAACCATCGCCAAACTTGACGAGCACTCCTCCACCGCCCTCGGTGATTGTCGTTCGGATGCGCTCGACGCCATCGATCTCGACCGCGATGTCTTCGACGCGCCGCACGATCGAGTCTTCAATCTCTTGTGGAGTCGCCCCTGGATAAACGATCAAGATGCTCGCTGAATCTGCGTTAATGTCGGGGTAGAACTCGCGGCGAATCTTCACCACCGCGATGAGCCCGGCAAGGATGAGTCCAAAGGTCAAGAGCCCGCCGCAGACCTTGTTGCGAAGAAAGAAGCGAACGATTTCAATCATGGCGGTGGCGTCTCACCTGCAGCGGTCGGCGCCAATTCGATCGCGGCGTCGAGTGATTGCACAGGCGTTCCAGGGGAGATTCGGCGACTTCCATCGACAGCGATCGCGATTCCATCTGGAAGTAGATCTTGAAGCACAAGCCACTCGACATCGTTGACTCCCGCCCCCTCGAGAAGGCCGCGATACGCGTGCGAGACTGTCACGCTGCGCGCGACAATCTTTCCATCGATGAGTTGCATCACGCGCTCGGCCCGGACGCTGCGACGAGGAACCACCGTGCGCTCAATTGAGCCGCGCGCCTCAACCGTCGCCTCGGCAAACTCTCCGGGTGCAAGTCGCGAGAGTTCATCACCACTCTGCTTGACTTCGACGTAGACGGTCATCGTGCGGTCGATGGGATTGTCTTCTGGTTCGATGCGCGCAACGGTCGAGACTCCTCCTCGCGAATCGTTGGGCGCAACATTGAACTTGACGGCATCGCCGATCTGCACAGCTCCCCGCGCGGCTCCCGGTAATCGCACTGGAATCTCGACCGACGAAACATTGACGACGCGTGCGACCACCTGAGTGGGCATGACGCTCTCGCCGACCTCGAGTTCGAACGACTGCAAGGTGCCGGCGATGGGCGAAATGATTCGACACCGATCGACACTCGTCTGCGCTGTTTTCTGCTGTGTGCGCTGAATTTCCCGCTGGGCAATCAGTGCGCCGCGCCGAGGTGTGAGCTGATTGAATCCTTCTTGCAAGAGCAAGTGTGCGCGCTCCATCGCGATCGCCTGCTGCCGACTTCGGTCGAGTTCGCGCTGATTCGCCGCGCCCGACTCCACAGCCGCTCGCGTACGCACTTCGTCCGAACTCGCAAGCGCCGCGTCCTCTTTCGCGAGTGCCATCCGCCGAAAGAGGCCGTCCTCTTCAACCGTGATCGAGACGAGCTGCGACTCAATCGAGGCGATTTGTTGCGTCGCAGAGTCGAGAGCGCGACGAAAGTCAAGATCGTCGAGCTGCACGAGAAACTGCCCAGCCGTCACAGTCGATCCGGGGCGGGCCTCGGCCGCAATCTCGACAACAGAAGCTCCCACACGAGCAGGAATGTCTGCCGAATCAATCGCACGCACCGTGCCGTAACCGATCCACTGCCGAGGGAGGTTCATCCGTTTGGGGTGAAAGACGGCAATGCGCTGCACTTCTTCACGTCGTTCATTCGTGCCGGGCAGTGGACGGCTCATCGCCAGCGCGATCACAATCGCCACTGACCCGCCGACCATCGCGAGCGCGATGAGACCACGAACGATGCGAGTTCTCAGTGAAGGGTGGTGGGCATCCATGACGAATGCGTCACGGTATCCCAAGTTTGGCAGTTAGACTCCCTCATCAATGAGCGATTCGAAGACACCACTGGGCATCGATGATGTGCGGCACGTTGCCAAACTTGCGCGACTGGCGATCTCAGAAGATCGACTCCCTCAACTGCAGCGCGAATTGATCGCAATTCTCGGGCATATTGAGCAACTTCAGTCGATCGATACCACTGGACTCGAGCCGATGGCGCATCCACTGCAACTGACGAACCGACTTGCAGATGATGTTCCAGAAGCTGCGATGCCCGTTGCCGATCTCTTGCGCAACGCTCCCGCAACTCAGGGGGATTTTCTCGTCGTTCCCAAAGTGCTGGGGGGTGAGTCGTCGTGAGTGCACACTCTCTCGATACGAACGACCTCGTCTCATTGCGCGATGACATTCGATCGCGCAAGACGAGCGCATGCGCAACCGTCGGTGCCTATCTCGCGCGCATTGAATCGCAGAACCCAACGCTCAACGCCTTTCGCGAAACATTTGCCGACGACGCTCGAGCGAGCGCCTCGCGTGTCGACCAAGCGATCGCGGCGGGCGATCCCGTTGGGCCCCTCGCTGGAGTTCCCATCGCAATCAAGGACAACATCGTCACGCGACTCGGTCGCACGAGTTGCTCATCGCGCATTCTCGAAAACTATCGCTCTCCCTTCGACGCAACGGTCATTGAGCGACTGACGACCGCTGGTGCGATTCTCATCGGCAAGACCAACATGGATGAGTTCGCGATGGGTTCCTCCTGCGAGACTTGCGCGTTCGGTGCGGTTCGAAATCCGTGGGATACCTCGCGCGTTCCAGGCGGATCATCCGGCGGCAGCGCCGCAGCAGTCGCGGCGAACCTCTGTGCGGCTGCACTTGGATCAGATACAGGTGGATCGATCCGCCAGCCCGCATCGCTCTGCGGAATCGTCGGCCTCAAGCCGACATTCGGCAGAGTTTCGCGCTACGGACTCGTCGCATTTGGTAGCAGTCTCGACCAGATAGGACCCCTCACCCACTCGGTTCGCGACAGCGCCCTTCTCTATCAATGCATGGCCGGCGACGATCATCACGACTCGACGTGCGCTCCGCATCCTGTCGAAGATGTGGTGACCACGCTCGACGAGACTCCTCGCACCTTTCGCGTGGGACTGCCTCTGCAGTATCGCAAGGGCAATTCGTCAGCGGTTGACGCCGCCGTCACACGCGCGGTTGAGCACTTTCGAACGATGGGCGCAGAAATCGTCGACGTCGATCTGCCGCTGACTGATGTTGGCATCTCGACCTATTACGTGATCGCTCCCGCAGAGGCGTGCAGCAATCTCGCTCGCTTCGATGGCATCCGTTATGGACACCGAACCGCCTCGCCTAGCGCGCAAGATCTCTTCGACCTTTACGCGCAGAGTCGCGCTGAGGGATTCGGACCCGAAGTGCAGCGCCGCATCATGCTCGGAACGTACGTGTTGAGCGCTGGCTACTACGACGCCTACTACCGCCGCGCACTGCAGATTCGCCGACTCATCAAGCGAGAGTTCGACGCGGCGTTCGCCCTGTGCGATGTCATTCTTGGACCAACCTCCCCCACCGCGGCGTTCTCACTCGGCGGTGTGACTGATCCACTCTCGATGTACATGTGCGACGTCTATACGGTCAATACGAATATCGCTGGAATCTGTGGCATTTCGCTGCCTGCTGGATTCGATGAGAGCGGCGCCGCGCGTCTGCCCGTTGGAATTCAATTGCAGGCTCAGGCCTTCGCCGAGCCGCTGCTCTTCAAGATTGCGCGTGGCTACGAGCGCGCTCAGGGCGGTCGCGAACAGATTGCTGGCTGAGGCGCTGGCTGAGGCGCTGGCGAGAGTGCTCGCCAACGAACGCCCGCCTACGTCGGTCGCTTGAGCAATCCAAATTTCCGCATCTTCATTCGAAACTCGCGCACGATTCGCTCGGCATTGTCGAAGCGCTCGCCGAATGTGCCGACCGAGGCAGTGGCCAAGTACATCTCTGGCGGATCACGCCTCACCACAGTCAGCGTTGCGGGCTCGCCCCCTTGCGTCTCGATCTCGAAAGTCCACGTCTCACCCTTGAGAGTCGCGCTCCTGAGTCCCATCTCAGCTGCGACGATCGCTGCGTTTGCCGCAACCTTCACGTCTGACCAGCGCACCGCATCTGGCGCAGAAGTGAGCGGATCGGTCGGCATTCCAACGGCCGTCGCACCAAGAGCATCGACGAGCTCGCCGCGCTGCTTCTTGTTCAACAAGACATTCGACGGATACTTCTCTCCAGGAAACTGCTCGTTCGACAGAACTGGATTCTCTTTCGGCTGGCAGCCGACGCAGATGCACACCACGACGGCGACGCTCACGACTCGCGTGCTCGAAGCGATCAGACTGCTCAGGTGTGCGTCCATCATTGCGCTTTCAAGACTACTCGCCCCCGCCGTGCTCTCGCGGCGGTCTTCGCCGACTCGAACACTTTGCACATCGCACTTGAAAGGGAAGCGCGAGCGACAGCCGCCTTCGAATGCCACGTCCACTCGCTCCCTTGAGACTTCTTGAGCAGTCGCGACGCAGAATCACTCGCGCACCAGACGCGAAATCGCACGGCGCGGTGCGACGTCATGAACTCGAACGCCGCCCCGCCACCAAGCTCGCTTTGCGCAACACCAAACTTCAGCGCAACTGCCCGCTTCGAAATCGCACGCGGCGACTCAACCGTCGGAGGAAAGAGCATCCCAGCCCAGAGTCCTTGCTCGCCGCGACGCACGAGCGCAGTGTGACCGGCGACACGTGCAACAATGACGTGCGTATGCAGCACCTGCCGCACTGCTCGCTTGCGCGGCAACGGAATGCGATCCTGTGAACCCTGCTTCGTGGCCACACACACTTTTCGAAGCGGGCACCTCGCGCACGCTGCGCCCACTGGAGTACAGATCGTCGCGCCGAGTTCCATCAACCCTTCATTCGCAATGCCCGGACCTTTCGCTCCGTCCACGTACTCCTTCGCGCGCGCCCACAACCATTTCGATCCCGCCGGGGATGCCCCATCGACGTTGCGTCCATGCACGCGCATCAGAACTCGCGCGACGTTGCCATCGACGATCGGCTCGCGCTTTCCAAACGCGATCGATCCGATCGCTCCAGCACAGTAAGGACCGATCCCCGGCAGCGCGAGCAACGCTTCCCGCTTCGAAGGCACCATCCCGCCATGCAACTCGCAAATCTCCGCCGCAGCAGCATGAAGGCTGCGCGCTCGCCGGTAGTACCCAAGCCCCCTCCACGCCTCGAGCACCGACCCCTCCGAAGCCTCCGCAAGCGCCTGAATTGTCGGAAAAGCCCTCATGAACGCCGTCCAAGCAGGCGCTGCCCGCGCGACCTGCGTCTGCTGACACATCGCCTCACTCACGAGCGTTCCGTACGCAGTTCGCACCCGCCGCCAAGGAAGATCGCGCGCGGCCTTGGCGAACCACTGCTCCACCGGCGGCGCAAGCCCAACCGCGACCCTGGCTCGCCTGTGATCACCTTGCGCAACCGCCATCTGACCCGTAGCGTAAGTACTTTCGACCTCTACAAATGGCAAAACTCTTCTACACCATCGACGAAGCCGCAGCGAAACTCGGCAAATCCAAAGTTGACCTGCTCGAAATGGTTGGGATGGGCCAACTCGAAGAGTTCAAGATGCATGACCAAACGCATTTCAAGCGCGCCGTCATCGACCAACTTGTGCTCGAAGATGTCGGAGACTTCGTGCTTCCGCTCGAAGATGAATCTGGCACAGGCGGCGTTGGGGGCAACGACTCCTCGGGCAGCGCCATCGCAGATGACCTCAAATTCGAAGAGACATCTGCTGGCGGTATCTCAGGAAGCGGCGCTCTCGATCTTGGTTCCGAAGTGGGTTCTGAGCCTGATTCTAGTTTTGGCTTCGACCTCGACCTCGGTCTCGATTCACCGCTTTCACTCGCAGATTCTGCAGTCCAAGCCCCTTTGACCCCACCTTCACGACCTGCGGTCAAGCCACCGGCTCCATCGAATTCAGACTCCGGCGAGCTCTCGCTTGCTGACTCGTACACGGGCGGCGCGTCAGCGGCACCTGCAGGCGCGAAGAAGAACAACGACCTCGATCTCGACCTGGGCCTCGACCTGGGCCTCGACCTGGGCCTCGATTTGGGTCTCGACGACCTCGGCAGCGCGCCAAGTTCGAGCGGAATGGGCATCGACCTCGCTGATAGTCGCGGCGATTCGCCATCCCAAGGCGCGGCATCGGACGCGAGCGGATCGATGGCTGCAAAGTCTGCCGCCGGATTGTCTGACGCAAGCGCGGGATTCCACAATCGCGGCGGCGTCTCTGATTCAGGCGGATTAAGCCTCGAAACCGTCGGCTCAGGCAGCGGAATGCTCGACCTCACCGGCGATGCTGATCAATCGACGATGGGCGCGGCCCTTCTCGAAGATCCAGGTGATGAGGGAGCCAGCGGTGCCGCAGTCGTCAGCGCGAGCGGAATTTTCGCCGAACCAGCGATGGCAGGCGCCTTCGATGATGAACTCCCAGCGGCCGCACGCGCGACTGCTTCAACAGGATCCGGCATGACGATGGTTGCCACCGCGCGCACTGACACTTCCGGAAGCGGCCTCGGCGTCGGCATGCTCGCAATCGCACTCGTTGCAGTCATCCTCTGCGCTCTGGTTGTTATGGGATCGAAACTCAGCGGTGGATCGCAACTCGCATCGATGATCACCGGTGACATGCTGGTCTGGATCGGAGCGCTCGCTGCTGGAACGGTCGTCGCGGGAGGCATCGGCTTCTTCGTCGGCCGTGCAATGGAGTGATTCTCTCTCGGTATGGACTTCGCGAATGGGGGCTCGCAACTGCCGCGGCAATTGCGATTCTTATTCTCACTGCACCCTCGCTCGCGGCAACCATCCCGGTCGTCATCATCTGGGCGGCAATCGCTGCGTTCTTTCGCGATCCACTCTTTCGCAGAGCCGCGAGTCGCGATCCAGCAGATCTTGTGAGCCCTGCAGATGGCGTCGTCTCTGCTGTCTTCACCTGCGATCACCACGAGGCGACGCAGGGTCCTGCGACTGTCGTGCGAATCTTTCTCAGCGTGCTCGATGTGCATATCAATCGAATGCCCTGCGCAGCGACTGTGCTTTCGATCAAGCACACGCCAGGTCAATACCTCGACGCGCGCAAACCCCAGAGCGCGCAGGTCAATGAGTGCAATCTGGTCGTGGTGCGAAACGGCGATGGAGATTCGATCGGCATCCGCCAGATCTCTGGAGCGATTGCGAGGCGCATCGTCTGCCCGATTCAGACGGGCGAGACCTTCGCGCGCGCAGAGCGATTTGGAATGATCAAGTTTGGATCGACCACCGAACTCATCATCCCCCGTCCAGTTGATACGACTGTGCGCGTTGCAAAGGGCGATCGCGTCGTCGGTGGTGTCACGACGCTCGCGAGACTTGCGCGATCGACGATCACTGCGACGAGTCAGGCGCCTCACGCGGCCACTGCGGCGTTGCGCGTGTGAGAACACGTTGCACTCGCGCGAGTGTGCTCGCGAATGCTGGCGCAACTGCACGCGCAACCTTTTCGAGATCGCGACTGAACGGTCGCTGACCATCTCGAAACAAGACGATGATCGCGCTGCCCTGATGTTCATTCATCTTGGGACACGCGAACGCGAAGACCGATCGTCCAGGCAAGAGCCCCGCGAGTTCTGCAAATCGTCCAGGCGGTGGATCGCACGGCCCGAAACGAACGCACTCGCCGTGAGCAGCAATTCTCTCGCACCAGACGCTGGCAATGTGCTCGATCAGACCACCCGCACTCTTGCGTGCCAAATCGTCGCGCACATATCCAGCGAGGCGATATTGGTTCTGATCCATCAGAAAAATCACTGCGTTGGTGACGCCAACGCGCGCGATCACATATTGCGTCGTCAACTCAACGACCGCTTCAACTTCGCTCTCTTGCGCGAGCAGCGTGCGACACTCTGCTTGCATTGATGCGACCCCCTCGCGATCCCGCGCGCTCTCTTCGGCGCCTGCGAGGTTTGCGAAGGCTCCTCCGAGCTTGTCTTCGAGGGTTCGCCGTTCGAGTGTGAGCTTGCGACAGGCATTCTCGAGCACCGCAGTTCGTTCAGCACGCACGCGCCCACCAACCGCGCGTTCGATCTCTGATGCGAATCGCGCCGCGACGCTCTCATCGTTCTTCCACTCATCTCCTTCGATCCAGTCGCTCACACCCGCGCGAAAGATTTCAGTCACAACTCGCGCGCTTGGCAGTTCTCCAACAATCACGATGCGTGCATCTGGATAGACGCGGCGAACAATCCACGCGACTCTCGATGCACGGCTGCCCACCGATGCGTGATCGATAACAACCACGTCAATAGTTCGTCCACGAATCCACTCCAGGGCGGCGCGAGCTGTTGACATTCGATCGACGCGCACGGTCCATCCCGCGTCGACGCCAGCTGCGTCGATGCGTCGAAAGGCCGGACCATCGACTGCGCCGATGAGCAAGACTTGGGTGCGTCCGAGTGTGCGCGGTCGATCACGTGGCGGGTGCGGTTTGTGCGTTTTGTGCATTGGGGATGGGGGCTTCCTGCCCCACCGATCGACCCAATTGGGGTGCCTCTTGAGCACACCGACTCGATTCACTCACTTTTTTGCTGCGAATCCGTGTGGATATCGGGCGCGCCAGAGGGTGACCGCCTCTGGCTCGCGTGGATAGCGCACCTGCACCCCTGCCGCATCGGTTGTCCTTCCCTGCCCGAAAAGTTGCTCTGCCACGCTCAGGCAATCCCGAGCATGAAAGGATGGCACCACCACGCGCATCCCACGTGCCTCTGCGCGAGCGCGCAACGCGAGCGGTAAATATTCATCTGCGATGAGCAGCTTTGCGGTCGCTTCAAGCCTTGCTGACGTCGCTTCAAGCGAACACGCAGTCGCGGTGGACTCATGTGCGAGTGTGATCGCGCCTGCTTCATTCGATTCCACGAGCGACAACCAGCATGAGTCGCCCTTCGATGCGAGCCCGACCAAGACGCACGATCGCGAGCCGTCAACGTGCCAGAGTTCGCGTGCCCCGCGCGCGGCGACGAGCGCCGAGGCAACGTCAATGGCTGGAATATTGAGCGCCTCGCAGAGTCCCTTCGCCGTCGCGAGCGCGACGCGCAATCCTGTGAAGCCGCCGGGCCCCGTCGAGACTGCCACCGCCGTCAACTCGCGTTGCGTGAATCCCGCACTCGCGCAGAGGTCAACGATTGCTGGCAAGAGCAGGTCGCACTCGCGCGTGTCACCCGTCGGAGCGCGTTCATGCAGCGTGCCATCCGCTGATCGGATCGCAACTGAGATCGCTCGCTGGCTTGCCTCGATGGCAAGAAGCCCGTTCATTCGTCGAGTGCCCGATAGAGACCAAGGGGAATGGCCTCTTGCAACAACTCTTCGATCGACGGAAGCGGCGACCCAAGTTCGATCATCACGACCACACCTCGCTCATGGTCGCTGTTGATCACGATGAGCCCTGGTGCGGGACTCTCGATACCCATCTCGGCGTGGCAATGACCAACAACCAAGAGGGTGCAGTGCATCTGCTGCAAGAGTGCGGCAACGTGCACTGGATCGTGAAGACGCCCCCACACAAAGGTCCACGCAGTGCCGTCAGGCGACGCGTAATCGTCGTTCGTCAACGTGCGATCGAATGCACTCGCATCGAAGTCGAGTCGATTTGGAATCGAGTGTGAACACCAGAGTCCATTTTCTGCCCGAAGCGCCAGCGGCATCGAACGCACAAACTCTCGGATCGCCGTCGCAACTTCTTCAGCGCTGTCGCCAAAGACGTAATCGAGACCATCATCGAACATCGCGACTTGATCGCCTCCACCCTTGCTCACACTCAATCGAAAGCACTGTGCCAGTTCGTGATTCGCCAGCATGGGATGCACTTGCGCGGGATATCGATTGACGAGTTCAGCGACGATGGCAAGATTTCGGTAGGAGATGTCCATCTCATTGACGAGCCGCTCGCCGTGGATGAGCTCGTGAAGCATCACGTGATGGTCGGGGCTTGCATCAAGTTCTGCGAGTTGAACGATCGCCGCAAGGTGACCTGGAAAGTCGTGCACGTCCCCCGTCGCCAAGAGTCGACCGCGCGTGGGCAAATGCACGATTGATCCGCGACGCAGCGACGAGGTGCGCATCGTTTCAGAGGCGCGTTGAAAAACATCGACCATTGCAGCGGCATCCCGAAAATCGATTTCGGGAAGTGCGCTCATTGAGTTGCGCTCGCGGTGGCTTGCATCGAGACTGCCACACTTCCGCGGCCGGTCGTCGTCTCGATCTCGATTAATCCGTAGACGATTCCACTCACTCCCTCGGCAGGAGCGACGCGAACTAGCACCGCAACATCTTCCTTGTTTCCTGGGCGAACTCCCTCGAGCGACGCCACGAGTTGCGGCGAGAGTGAACGCACTGCGAGCACCTGCGACCACTCAGGGCGAACCACCGCCCCCCGTCCAGCGGCGTTGTAATGTTCGATCGTGATGGGGAGCACAACTGACTGACCAACCGCGACTCGACCCGCAACGCCGAGCGGTTCTGGAATGAACCAATATCGAGTCGCCTTCGTCGGGTCGGCGCGCGATCCTGTGCATTCGTGACGAACGCGCAGCGGCACAAGCGGACAATCAACGCGATCTGTTTCGACAACCCACCAGAGTGGCATCTCTTCGCAGGTCGCCGTTGAGGCGGTCCAGCGAAGTGTGTACGAACTGCGAGGTTCATCTTTCGCAGTGTCGAAATCGACAAAGACTGGAGCGACCCCACCCGCTGTCACAATTCGAAATGGCTTTCCATCGGCTGCTGCAACGGACAGCGTCCCACTTGTGACTTTCTTCAGTGCGTCGATGTACGCCGGAGTCGACCGCACTGCGAGCGATGCATCTGCCTTGAGCATCGCCATCACGGGCGCTGGATACCCCTCAAACGTAATGAAAACCTTCGCTTCTTTTTCGCCGGGGGTTCCAGGCACATCGAGCGTTGCAAGCAACTCGACCGCTGCGCCCGCGACGATGACAGATCCGGCGAGCACGTTGACATCGGTGCACTTGCAACTTGGAACGACCGACTTGATCGTGAGCGGCATCGCTGAGACATTTCGAATCGAAAACTTCGCGGGATGCTTCGACCCTGGCGGCACCTTGCCAAAGTCGATGCTCGCTGGCTCGATCACGACCGGTGCGGCTTGCGCAGGTTGCGGCTGTTTTTGAGGGGATGATGGCGCCTGCGCACACACGCCCCCGCTCATGCAGAGACAACTCACGATGCCAACGACCAGTGAATGCGCCAGTTTCATCTCGCCCCTATCTTACGCCCCCACAACATGGAACTCCTCACCCTCGACAGCCTCCTCGCCTTCGTCGCCCTCAGCGCGCTTGAAATCATCCTTGGAATTGACAACGTTATTTACATCGCGATCCTCTGCGGTCGGCTGCCCAAAGCTCAGCAGCAGTTCGCGCGAAACGTTGGACTCTGGCTCGCAATGGGCATCCGCATTGCATTGCTCTTCTGCATCAGTTGGCTCGCCGCCCTCACAACCCCCCTCTTCACCCTCTCTTTGATGGACAAGACCTGGGAGCCAAGCACCCGCGACCTCGTTCTGGGTCTGGGCGGACTGGTGCTGATAGCCAAGGCTGTGCTCGAGATGCATCATCAGGTTGAACCCCCCGCGCACGTCGAAGGCGTGAGCAAGAAGAAGGCCCTGCTGTCGATAATCCTCGTGCAGATCTGCTTGATGGACATCATCTTCTCGATCGATTCAGTTCTCACAGCGATCGGGATGGCAACTCAACTCTCGGTGATGGTCGCCGCGATCATCGTCGCCGTCCTTGTGATGATGATCTTCGCCGGCGCAGTCGCTCGCGTGATCGAACGCCATCCAACGCTCAAGACTTTGGCGCTCTCGTTTCTCGTGCTCATCGGCGCGGGGCTCGTGCTCGAATCAATTCATGTGCACGTCCCAAAGGGTGCGATTTACTTCGCGATGGGATTCTCGCTCGCAATCGAACTGGTGAATATCAAGATGCGCGGCAAGACACCATATCACCCGCAAGGACACTGACCTGCGTCAGGTTGTTCCCCACGCGCTCAAGAGGCTCGCCATGTCACTGCCGTCGGTGTAGTTGTCACCGTCGATGTCACCGCAAGCGGTTCCCCAACAGGTGAGCAAGATCGTGAGATCAGCGCCGTCGACAAGACCGTCGCGGTTCAAATCCGCTGGATTTGGCGGCGTGCAGACGATTTCGCCTGACAATGGGACGATCTTGTAGATCTGCCCGCCGTGATCAGCCATGTAAATCTCGCCGTTGCCGTCCTCGCCGAATGCGACAACCTGATTGACCACCACGCCCGTGGTCGAGGTCGCGAGCTCACTGTTGCGCGTGACGAATTCAGTCACCGCTCCACTCACCATCTTGAATGACCATGAATTGTTGGTCGAGTAGTCGACGTAAAAGTAGATGCCGTGCATGTCGGGCATCGCACAGCCGCGGTAGACGCATCCGCCGGTGATTGAGTACCCGCCAGCAGCGACGTGTGTATAGGTTCGTACGGGTGCGGTCAGTGTCGTGCCATTGCATGTGCATCCAGTCAAGCCTGTGCAGCTGGTGCCCTCGGTGCAGCGCCAACCATAGTTTCGACCGGCGGCAACATTCGACGGCGCGTAATTGACCTCTTCAACGGCGTTCTGACCGACGTCGGCGATGTACATGTCGCCGTTGGCACTATCAAATGTCCAGCGCCACGGATTGCGAAGTCCATACGCCCAGATTGAATCATCGACGGTCGATGCGCCACCCACGTAAGGATTGTCGGTTGGAATCGTGTGATAGGGCGAGGCACCACCGACTGTCGGAGTGATGCGATGCATCTTGCCAAGCTTGCTGAGCAGATTCTGCGCATTTGCTAGAGGATCATTCGCGCTTCCGCCGTCGCCTGTGCCGATGTAAAGGTCGCGTGTTCCAGGCTTGAAGTGCATGTCTCCACCGTTGTGGTTCGTGTACGGATCAGACCAACTCATCAGCGTCACGCCAGAAGTCTGCGCAACGTTTGGATTCGTCGTCGACCGCAAGTACCTCGCGACGAGGTTCGTCGATGCCGTCGTGTAGTAGACGTAAAACTGACCGTTGGTCGTGTAATCAGGATCGAACGTCAGACCGAGCAGCCCCTGCTCGTCGCTCGTACTTGCTCCACCCGTCACGAGCGCGTCGATGTCGAGAAACGGAGTCGCCAGAAGCACTGGAGTCGTTCCCGAGATATTGATGATCGAAATGACTCCGCGCTTCTGGCAGATGAAGAGCCGCGTCTTGTCACCTGGCGCGCTCGCGATCGTTGTTGGATAGGTCAGCCCAGTTCCGATCACCAACTTTGGTTTGATCGAAGTCGTTCCCGCGAGTGCTGATGTGCTGAGGGCGGCGGTGAGTGCAATAACGGCAGAGGTGAGTAGTCGCATGAGTTCTCGTGAGTGGTGACGTGATACAGGTTCTGTGTGACAGCGTTGGGATTGTGTCGCACACTGGGGACTCCCAACTATAACTCTTGGATACGGCGATCCAAAAGAAATGTTGCTTTATTGCTTCAAAATGAGGGCGAGTCGGTCGGCGCTTGCGCACAGTGCTTGCTGCCCCTGCTCAATCGCCGCGGCGTCGGTCGCATCGGTGAGCCCGGGCAGCGCGGTCGCTCGATAACCACTATCGCGGTCTGAAGCGAGCGCGAGGCTTCGAAACCAGGGGCGACCACCAATTCCTGCAGGATCGAGCAGCGCCCGGTCGATTGCCCGCCCCTGCGCCGTGCCAGCTTTCGCGTCGAACTCGGCAGCGGCTCGCTCGAGGGCTGCGAAGCAACCCTCGACCTGACCAGCCGCGAGTGCCCGAGCATCGTTCAGCGGCGATGGATGCTTGGCTGAAGCTGCCTGAAGCGAGGCGCACTCTTTGCGAACTGCGGCGACGGTTGCTGCCGCAGAAATCGGCGAGTCGTCGCTCTCGCAGCAGCGGGCGAGCACTGCGAGGGTCGCGCGCGTCACGAGCATCGCACTTGCGTAGTCCTCGCCGACAGTCTTGCGATACCACGCGGTGGTGTCGTAGTTCGAGTGGTAGCTCGTGCCCGGAGCACCTCCAGCGGCGATCGTCACACTGGGAACTCCACAGTGAAAGAGAAAACCGACGTGGTCGCTGCCTCCGCCGATCGATCCAATCTTGCTCGCATCAATTGCGCACGCGGCGGCGACCATCCCTTGCAGCGATGGAGAGGCGCCGATGCCGAGATTCGGCCCCATCGATGCCATGTCGAGATTGACGTAGGCGGTTGCGCCCTTGAGTTCATCCTCGTGCCCTTCGACCCACTCAGTCGATCCAATGATGCCGAACTCTTCTGCTCCCCACGCGCAGAAGAGCACATCGCACTTTGGAAGAATTCCTTTCGCCGCGCTCTCTGCGAATGCGCGAGCAGTTTCCATGAGCACGATCGTTCCAGCAAGTGGATCGGCCGCGCCAAATCCCCACGCATCGTGGTGGCAGCCGACGATGACGAGCGATCCATCATTCGCGCTGCCTTTGAGTCGTGCGATCACATTGGCGCTGCGTCGAATCTCGCGCTTCTGCTCGACGGTCAATCGCACCTTGAGCGCGGCTCCACCCTCGAGTCGATAGGGAAGTGCGAGTCCGCCGCGCCACGCAACGTCTGGCACTTCGGTACCCGTCATCAACGAGAGGATTTTTCCAGCCGCGCCATAACCAATGGGTTGCACCACAATCTTCGGAAGCGCGACCGCACTCTCTTCGAGTCGCACGGCATCCTTCGTTGCTTCGATGCCTGGAGTGAGCGGATCGCCCGGATAGCCAAGCGCCAACACCGATCCGCGCTGAATGCACGTGTCATTCGCCCATGTTCCACTTGGATAGACATCACCCTTGGTGAATCCGCTATCAGCTGGATCGATGTACATCAGCAATCCGATCGCCCCTGCTTCTTGCGCGAACTTCGCCTTGTATCCGCGAAAGTTTCCGCCGTATCGCGCGATCACAATCTTCCCTGTGACATCAACGTTGAGTTCCTTCAGTCGGGCGAAGTCTTCGCGCGTTGCGTAGTTTGCGTAGACGACTTCTGCCGTGAGATCGCCTGATCCGCTGTAGGCATTCCATCCCCATGTCAGATCTGGATGGGCCGACGCGGGATCTTCTGCGAGATTTTTCTCGATGATTGGAAGGATTCCTCGTCGAGGCGATTGCGCTGGCTCAGTGGGATGATTCGAATTCACCTCTTCGACGATTTCAACTCGCGCAGAGATCGGGCGCGCGAGCAGTGCATAGAAGTCGTGGGTCTCGACGAGCAATCCCATCTGTTTGAAGGCGAACTCAAGCCTACGAATCTGTCGTGCGTCGCCATCTGTGCCGGCGATGTGCGGCTCACTTGCGAGCAAGTCATGCCACTCTCGAAGTCTCGCTGGGGTCGGAGTTGCTTGGAGTGACTGGATGAGCGTCGTGTCAGCGATTGCAAGCGTCGTGTCAGCAACAGCGAGAGGCGCAACGCATGTAAGCGCGAGCGCGACAAGCGCGCGACGAGCGGTCACTTCGCCGCCCCGAGTACTTGCGGCCACGGATTGCCGACGTGGCAAACATTTCCGGTTGTCTGCACATAATCCTGGTGGTACGCCTCGGCTTGATAGAAGGTCTTCGCGCGCTGCACGTTTGTCGCGATGGGTGCGTCAAACTTCTTCGCCGCCGTGAGTTCAGCGACGTACACCTTCGCTTGCGCAAGTTGCTCGTCGTCAGAGCAGAAGACTCCGCTGCGATACTGCGTGCCTGCGTCGGGTCCTTGACGATTGACTTGCGTCGGATCGTGCAAGAGAAAGAATCCCTCGAGCAGCTGTCGAAACGAAATCACTGCAGGATCGAAGATGACTTGCACCGCCTCAGCATGCCCCGTCTCGCCACTACAAACATCTTTGTAGGTGGGATTCACACTTGTTCCTTGCATGTATCCACTCGTCGCGGTGATCACCCCCGGAGCCTCTTGAAAAATGTGTTCGACACCCCAGAAGCATCCGCCTGCGAAGTACGCGGTCTGCGGCTTGATCGGCTGAGATTGCGTCGGCATTGGTACACCTCTTTCATAGAAGACGAGCGCCGCGCTGTTCAGGCAGAAGCGCAGTCCAGTTGGCTCGGGACCATCCTTGAAGACATGTCCCAGATGCGCGCGACACCGCGCACAGTTGATCTCGACTCGTTCCATGCCGTGAGTGCTGTCAATTTTTTCGCTGACATGCATGGGATCGACTGGCGCGAAGAAGCTTGGCCATCCAGTGCCTGAATTGAACTTGCTCGCGCTCGAGAAGAGGGGTAACCCGCAGACGACGCAGCAGTAGACGCCGCTCAGTTTGTTGTCGACGAGGTTGCCGCAGAAGGCCGGCTCAGTGCCAGAATTCTGCGTCACGCGAAAGGCTTCTGGTGAGAGTTTCTTCGCGAGTTCGGCGACGGCGGGCGCCGAGAGTGGCGTGACATCAAACCCCGCCTTCGAATAGGTGTGACGCGGCGTGGGAGCGGTCTTTGCGCTCATTGGGGGAGTCTCCTGATGGGTTGAAGTCTGTTCGGCGTCCGACCGGTCGCATGCCCAAGCGATGGTGACGAGCACTGCGCCTGCTGTCGCGAGAACTTTTTGTCGTAAATGATCCATGAATTCGCAAGTATAGGTCGTCACATTCTGCGAAGCGCACTAGACTCGTCTCTGTTCTTTGACAATTGGGGCCGAATTGGCTTCGACCGGCCAGCCATGGTCTGTCGTCGCGCGTCGTGGAGCATCCAGGCCACGTAAAAAGGATGCACAACACGTCTGCCAACACGCAGTACGCACTCGCAGCCTAATTAGGCCGCGCGGTTACCTCGTTTGACGTCCGATGAGACGAGGGGCCGACACAAATCGGGCTGGTTCCAATGGGCTGGCATGCCGCGGAGGAACGAGAAAATTGCATGCCAAGGTCTGCTGCACGACGCCGTCCAGCGGAGCGCAGACCAAGATGGAATGGACGGCTACACGCGTAGATGCGGCTTTTCATCTGGATCGGCACAGGGGTTCAACTCCCCTCGGCTCCACTTCACGCTCGCCTTCGCGAGCTGATGACGGATTCACGCTCGCCTTCGCGAGCTGATAACGGATTCACGCTCGCCTTCGCGAGCTGATGACGGATTCACGCTCGCCTTCGCGAGCTGATGACGGATTCACGCTCGCCTTCGATTCGGCCACGACACACGGGATCCCCCTTGCCACTCACGAATCGATCCAACGACTCTTCAGCAGGTGCAAGCCACACAAACTGGTCGGCGATTCTCGACGCGGGCTCAGATTCATCGACCGCTGCTGCGAGCCGCGACACCGTTGCGCAGCGCTACTGGCCGGCGATCCATGCATTCGTCCGCCGCAGCGGAATCTCGCACGCCGAGGCTGAAGATGTCACACAAGGTTTCATCTGCGATGTCATGCTCGGTCGAAACCTTCTCAGTCACGCAGCTCCCGAACGCGGACGGTTTCGCTCACTGCTTCTCACCGCTGTTCGCAACTACGTCTACGACGAGTTACGTCGCCGCACCGCAACCACACGCCATCCCTCGACAGGAAGCGTCGTCGCACTCGACGGTGCATCCGTGGGAGCCATATCTCACCTCGATCCGAAGGCGGATGATCCCGAGGCTGCATTCGATCGCGAATGGGTTCGCATGCTCATCGATCAGGCAGCGCACGTGGTGCGTGAGAACGCGCAATCGAAGGGACTCGATGCGGCGTGGGACATCTTCGACCGACGATTGCTTCGACCGATGTGTGAAGGTGCGGCTCCAGTTTCAACCGAAGAATTCATCAAGCAGTGGTCGCTCTCGTCGCCCGCGCAAGTCGCCAACATCTTGGTGCGCATGAAACGCAAATTCACCGCAGCTCTGATGCAGCAACTCGGACACGGCGATGACGATCAAGAGATCGTGCACCGCGAAATCGCCGGACTTCTCGCAGCACTCGAGCGAGGGCCGCATTGAAGGATCCCGCCTCGTCGTCTGCCGAACCACTCAAATGGGTTCTGCAGGCGACCAGCAACCCAGACGCGACTCCCGCAAAGATGCTCGTCTGTTGGCTCGCGCAAGAGATCGACCCAACGTTGACTGACCTCGACGGCGCTCTCGTCGATTCGCGCACCCCGCTCGTGCTGCTCAATTCTCTCAAGGATGCCTTCAAGCACTTGCGACGTGAGGGTGAGACGGGTGACGATCGTTCGATTGCCGCGACCTACTACGCGCTCACAATCGCCGCGGCAATCGTGAATCATCGCATGCGAATCAGTCGGCAGACTGATGAGGCGATCGAGGATGCACTGCGAATCTGTTGGAATGATGAGTCGTGCGACCTTCGACTACGCGACTTGTGCTGGCGCGCGTTCTACGCGCTGCGCCTGGGGCTCGAGAAGAGCGGTCGTTGAGTGCTGAGCGCTTGCCCCCTGCGCAGGTTTCTACCGAACACTTGCTGGATCGACTGAATCGGGCAGCACGATTCCAGAACTTCCAAGCGTCGTTCCGGTGGCGAACGCAAGATCAATGAGTGCAATCTGGTATCCGGCGAGAGCGTCGACCTCACGACTCTGAGCATCAGCCACGCGCGAAGCCGCATCGAGCACATCGGTGCTCGTGCGAAGTCCAACCGCGAATTGACGTCGTTCTCCCTCGAGCGTGCGACCAGCCAAGACCGACTCGAGTCGCGCTGCCAAGATGCGCCGCCAGGTGTTTTCGACGGTGTCTGCCGCGTTCAGCACTTCTTGCGTGATCGACTGTCGACGGGCTTCGCGTGTTCCGAGTCGCTGCAATCGCGTCAAGATCGCGCGACTGATGCGTGACTTCGCCGCCTCGTTGCCGAGCTGGACATTGGCGGTGAGCGTCAAGTTGTATCCATCGCCATCGCCCAGCGCCGCGTAGGCAGAGCCGACCGATGTGCTGTCACCGAGGTACTGATACTGATAGGCGACGACGAAATTCGGCAGCGCGGCGTTACGTGCGAGATCCACTTGCTCTGCATCAACGAGCAACTGCAACTCGAGTTCGAGCAATTCCATCCTCCCTGCCATCGCATCGTCGATCAATTTCTGATCGTTGAATCGCAAGCTGACTGGATCCGCATCGGTCATTGGAGCGATCGATGTTGGACTCTCGACCGGCAACCGGGGATCATTCATATAGCGCTTGAGATCGCGCTGGCGAAGTCGAAGAATGTTGTCCGCAACGATTACCTGCTCAATGGTCGCGCTCACCCCGCTCTGCGCACGGATGACTTCGAGCTCTGGCGCAAGCTCTTGCTCGACGCGGTGCTTCGCTTGCTCCAACTGTGCCTGCGCGAGTTCGAATTGTCGCACGCGCACCTCGAGCTGCTTCGTCGCGCGATAGAGATTCCAGTAGGCCTTCTCGGCGTCCGCCAGAATGCGAATGGTCTGCAACTTGGTGCGGGCATCGACCATGCGTCCCTGGTACTTGGCGATGCGAATCGATGCCGTGTTGGTGCCAACTCCGGCACCGCGCAAAAGTGGTTGAGAGATCGAGAACTGCAATCCAGCTTCATACGGTTCGTAGCCTGGGATAACGACGCCCCCTTGATCAGCCTGATTGATGAGCGTGCCGGTCGAGATTGTGCCGCCAGTCGCGAGAGGAACGCTCACCCCGAGGTTTGCGTTGGTCGCATCGGTTGAGACGCCCTCTTCAAGTTGGGTGAGAAGCCCCGTTGTGTTCTTCGTGTACGAAGCGTTGAGCACAGCCTCGAACTTCGCAAGCTCCTCGTTGATGCGCGTCACGCCGACGGCAGGATCAAACTGCACCACGCGAAGATCGAGATTATTCGCAAGCGCCATCACGCGCACATCCGTGATCGTGACCTCGGTCTTGACGGCATACGTCGGCGGAGTGAAGCCTTGCGAATGCGCTTGCGCCACTGCTTCTTCAAGCGTTTGCGGCGGAATCTCGGATTGCTTCGCTGCGTCGAACGATCCGACATCTTTCGTGCTCGTCCGCGGTCCTGTGATCTCCTCATCTTTCGAGAAGAGTTCGTTTTGGCATCCACACAGCATCGCGCACACACACAGTGCGCTCGAGGCCCGTGCGAGAGTCTGCTTATTCATGTCGAAGTGCCTCAATGGGATCGAGCCGCGCCGCCTTGAGCGCTGGGAAAAATCCGAAACCCAAACCGACAATCGCGCTGAATGCAAAACTCAAGAGCACCGCCCAGAGTGGCACATCCGCATGTTGAAGTTGCACACCTGGAATCATCGTCAATCCAATCGCGAAGATCTTGCCCAGCAGCACTCCGACGAGACCTCCCGCGAGACACAACACCATCGCCTCGAGCAAGAACTGCATCATGATCGCCGCTGGAGTCGCTCCTACGGCTTTGCGCAATCCAATCTCGCGCGTTCGCTCCGAGACTGAGACAAGCATGATGTTCATGATGCCGATGCCGCCGACGAGCAAACTGATGCCGACGATTCCAGCGGCGATCGCCGTGATCCCCGCTGCGAGCGACTTGAACTGCTCGATGTATTGATCAATCGCGACGACTTGAAAGGTGTCTGAATCACCAGGGTGGATTCCCCGAATTCGCCGCATCGTCTGCGTAATTTCAGAGCGCGCCTCTTCAGAGAGTTCTGTGCTGCGGGCGAGTGCCGTCACTCGAATGAACACATCGGATGATTGCAACTTCATCGCCAGCGAAAACGGAATGAAGATCTCTGCCGTATTGCCACCATCGCCGAACATCTTCGATTGCAGTGTCTCGATAATCCCAACGACAAGAAAGCGCCGACCGTCAAGCAGGATGTGCGATCCAACTGCCTCTGCGGGCAGTCGCAGTTCATCGATGGCTGCTTGATTCAAGAGGCAGACTTGTCGCGCACTCTCCTCATCGATGCGGTTGAAGATGCGCCCAGCGATCACGTTGCGATTCTCGGCCTCATGCCAGTCGGGCCAGATGCCCACAACGGTGACTCCCTCGAGTTCCTTCTGTTCGCTCGCGGCTGAGACACCGAACTCAGTGACCGGAGTGATCGCACGAAGCGACGGGCACGAGGCTTGAATCTCAACCACCTCCCACGGTTTGATTCGAATCTTCTCGCGCGGATACAGGTTGCGCGGCTTGTCATCGGGACGATCTGGAAAGACATAGAGTCGATTCGCTCCAAACGACTCAAACTCACTCAGCACATTCGCCTTGAGTCCACTCAGCGCGGCGATCACCGACGTCGTGCTCGCAACACCCACGATGATTCCGAGCGATGTGAGCAGGCTGCGTTTGCGATTCGCCCAAATCTGACTCAACGCCAGTTTGATTGCCTGCACATAAAAATAGGGGCTGAAGATCATCGGCGTTGCTGTCCTGCGAGGTCCTGCTCGATCGAGAGATCGCTCAGGACGAGCCCGTCACGCAAACGAATCACTCGCTGACAGAAGGCCGCGACATCGTTTTCATGTGTCACGATCAGCACCGTCTGCCCCTCGGCATGCAACTGCTGAAAGATTCTCATCACTTCCTGCGTCGTCACTGAGTCGAGATTGCCAGTTGGTTCGTCGGCCATCAGAATCGCCGGATGATTCAGAATCGCCCGCGCAATCGCGACGCGCTGCTTCTGCCCTCCAGAGAGCTGATTTGGACGGTGCGTGACCCGGTCAGAAAGTTTCACCCGCTCGAGCGCTGCAAGTGCGCGACGGGTGCGTTCGTGCGCTGTGAGCCCCACCTCGCGCGAGTAAATCAGTGGCAGCTCAACATTCTCGAGCGCCGTTTGTCGGGCGAGTAACTCAAACGACTGAAAGACAAAGCCAATCTTCTCGTTACGCACGACTGCGAGAGCTGCCTCAGACATCTGCGCAACCCGCCGTCCATCAAGTTCGTAACTTCCATCGGTCGGTTGATCGAGACATCCGATGATGTTCATCAGCGTGCTCTTGCCTGATCCCGAAGCCCCCATGACTGCGACCATTTCATTCTTGCCGATATCCAAGTCAACGCCTCGCAGCGCGTGAATCTCTTCTTCTCCAACGCGGTAGATCTTTCGCAGACTTCGAACACGGATCATCAGCGTGCTATCCAGAAACCTTCACTGAGAAGGATGAGTCACTCTTTGATCCGGCTGCTGCGTCCTCTTCATTTCGAAGCGCCTCTCCACCCTTGAGCCGTTCGAGAGTCTTGTAGGGTCCAACCACCACGGACTGCCCCATCGAAATGCCTGACTCGACGATTGTCTCGGTCAGGCTGCTCGATCCCAACTTGACAGCCGTCGCAATTGCGACGCCCCCCTCATCGCGAAAGATGATCGGGACGACCCGCTGCCCAACCGGAAAGAGTGGCGAATCAGCCAGCGCTGCAGGCAACTCATCGCGC
The DNA here is from genome assembly GCA_945869475.1 of Singulisphaera sp. GP187. Taxonomy (GTDB): domain Bacteria; phylum Planctomycetota; class Phycisphaerae; order Phycisphaerales; family SM1A02; genus F1-60-MAGs104. The sequence goes on from CAMBOV010000010.1 coordinate 99,050, forward strand.
TTGCGCTCGACGACCGCTTGCGTCAAGACAAGCAGTCCGCGGTGTTCTTTGATCGCGATGTCAACGTTTGCCGCGAGGCCAGAAAAGATGCGCACTCCTTCAGAGTCAATCGAGACATCGACCTTGAACGTCCCGGCCCCCTGCGTCGCTGAAGACTGCATTCCAGTCGCCGTGCGTTGCAGCGCAACCTCCTCGACAACTCCATGAAAGGTACGTCCGGGAAAGGCGTTGATGAAAATCTCTGCGGGCTGTCCCTCGACAACCTTCGCGATATCTGACTCTGAGACTTGGCTTCGCATGCGCATGCGCCCAAGGTCTGCGATGGTCATGATCACCGTGCCCGCATTGTTCATCGTGCCAACCATGACCAGTTCACCGACCTCGGCATTGAGCCGAGTGACTGAACCGTCAATTGGGGCGCGCATCGTCGCGTATGAGAGCTCTTGTCGAACCCGTTCGATCTCTGCTTCGCCTGCAGCGAGCGAACTTTCGAGGGCTCCAATGGTTTTGCGCGTCGCGGCGATTGACGCGGTCAATTCGTCGACCCGAACGGTCGCATCCTCAAGAGCCTGACGCGCGACATCGCCCGTCTCAAAGAGCTTGCGCTGACGCTCAAGCGTTCGCTTGGCATTCTCGAGCGACTGAAGTGGACCCTCGATCCGAGCCCCCTCTGCTTCGAGCCGCGCCCGTTCACCGTCGCGCCTCGCGATCGTCGAAGCGAGTCCAGCCTTGAGATTGCGGTCATCGAGTTGCACGACGAGGTCGCCCTTCTTGACGACATCCCCCTCGCGAAATGGTAACAAGGTGATGCGAGCTGAAACCTGCGCCGAGATGTCGACCTTGGCGATAGGTTCGACGAACCCAGGCGCTGAGACGGTCTCGCGCAGCGACCCTTCGCGAACCGGCGCGAGCCGCGCCGCGATGCCGCTCTGACCACTGAACTGCTGCAAAGTCTCGACCACCCACTTGCCAGAGAGAATTGCGATGATCGCGACCACCACGAACGCGGCTATGAGTTTCTTGTGTGTTGCAGACATCGACAGTTCCTCACTCCGTGGACAACACGGGGATGGGCAATGTACTCAAAAGAAAATCCCCCCCGGTCGTGAGACCGAGGGGGAGTTGCAATCGAAGAGAAGAAGCGTGACTTCACACTTATGGGCAGAGACCCCAACCGCTGAGCAGGGTTGCCAAGTCCGATCCGTTGGTCAGTCCGTCGCCAGTAATGTCGGCGCCGGGTGATCCCCAACCTGAGAGCAACGTTGCCAAATCGGCACCGTTGCGGAAACCGTTGGCGTCGTAATCACCCAAGCACGGTGGTGCCAAGACGGGTGAACCGAAGATGTCAAACGCTGTGTTGAACATGTCGTTTGGATCCGCACCAGCTTGCATCACATAGCCCGCGAGGGTGTAACGCACGAAGCCTGGAGTTGGCATGGTCGCAGAGCGCCACGCGAATGCGCCCGTCGCATCAATCAGATTGATTCCGTTGTATGCCGAGACGAACCACGCGAAGTTCGAGAAGACTGTCGCGCAGGATGGATTCGATGCATACACCGTCAGGTAGTAGTTACCCGGTGCGAGGCTGAACGCCACATCGATGTCGTGCGACGAATTCGGTGCATCGTCCGCGGCATTGTTGTAACCAACTGGCATCGGAACCGATCCCGTGCGAACCTGATTCGCTGCAGTCGGCGCTGGATTTCCAGCCAAACGATTCCAGATGATGTAGTTCATCGTGGTGTTGGTGACGCCAGCTGGTGCAAAACCCTTGACGGTCAAGCGTGTGACATCCCAGCTCGTCGCTGTCGATGGCACGGTGAAGGCTTGAGCCAACCAACGGCTTTGGCTTCCTTCAGAGATGCAACCAGAACTCAGACCAATGTTGGTGTTCGCGCCAGCAGTGCTGACGATGTAGTTCTGCGGTCCAGTTGAGAAGACGACGTATTCGAACGATGTCGCAATCGTCAGCACGAAGGTGTCAGCAGTATCTGCTCCACCAACTGTTGAGTCGTACCAACCACCGATACGAATCAGGTAGTACTCACCGGCGACGGCATCAATCAGCGTCACCGCTGTTGGACCAGCAACGATGATTGTTCCTGTCGCATCAGCGCATGAATCGTCGACGCAACCGATGACGTAGTCAGGCATCGCTGCTGCGCGAGCGGCTGTGACGATTGGATCGAGGCCGAGACCGTACAACTCGATGACCGAGTCAGTGGTGGCATCGCCACCGACGCAGGTCGAGATCGTCAAAGCGCCATTTGCGGGAGCCTTGATCGTGAACCAGAGATCCTTACCAATCGCCGAATCGCAGAGTCCAACAGCTGGGCCAGGACCATCTGTTCCTGCTCCAGTGTTGTCTGCAATGACGTTGGATTGACCGAGTGTGATCAGGCGGGATGCCGTCGCACAATCGTTGGCAGGAGCACCTGCTGGTGACGAGCAGCCGTACACAAAGAGTCCGCAGAGGTCGACTGCATTGGTGACGCAACTTGCGTCCCAAGCGATATCGCAGCAGAGTGGATTGAATCCGCAGACCGTTTCACAGCACGATGCAATGCTGCATCCGCCTGTGGTGCGGGCTGTCGTGCAAGACTCAGTCGAGGTTCCGCAAACTGCGAACGCCAGCGGCGTGTGCGTGAGCGTCATGAGGTAGGTACCGCAGGCGTACACAGGCGTGATCGGTGCGACTTCGAAGGGCACGGTCACAACAATCATGTGTTGTCCGGCACCGCTCGTGATCGACTGAACGTGTGGACAGAGACCGCTCTGAATACCCACGTCAAAGTCGCCCGCGCATGGATCGGCGAGGTCGACCTGCGACTTGATGAAGATCACTGAGTTTGCGAATGCAGCCGTGCCAGCCGAGTTCGCGGTTGAGAGCGAGACTTCGAGCTTGCCTGCGACTGTTGTCACGAGATACCAATCGAGGTCTCGTGATGTGTTTCCAGCGGTGCCGCCGGTTGGGGTGTACGTTCCCATTTGGCCTGAGACGTGCATGACCGAGCCGCTCGCCATCGAGCCGAGGTCTGTGAAGACCGCTGGAGCGATGTTGCATCCGGCGTTTGAATCAACCGCAGCACCGCAACCGTCTGGTGAGACGATCGAGCCTGGGGGTGGAACAACCGAACACTGACCTGAAGCTGATGAGCTCAGCACGAGCGTGGTGCCAGCGACGAATGTCGCGACAACCAATGAAAGACGTGGCGTATGAGATTTCAAAGCGTTTTCTCCGTGGATTGCAATCTGCTGAACGGTGACAGGACCACGCGTAACTCCAGACGGCACGATGCCGCTTGAGCGTGAGGTTGAAGTGAACATAACCCACACAGAGCGGCACGCAAGTTTTGCCTCGGATATTGCGCCATTCTTCTGTCGATTTTTCTGATTGCCCCAAAGAAAACCCCCCCCCCGATCTTTCGATCGAGGGGGGTTTGTACTAGGAGAAACTTCGAAACCAGAACTTCGAAACCAAAACTCGAGTCAGATCAGTTTGGGCAGACGCCCCAACCGCTGAGCAGAGTCGCGAGATCAGATCCGTTGGTCAGTCCGTCGCCTGTGATGTCGGCGCCTGGTGATCCCCAACCTGAGAGCAGGGTTGCCAAGTCAGCACCGTTGCGGAATCCGTTGCCGTCGTAATCGCCTGGGCATGGTGGTGCCGAGCAATTCGCTGCATTGGTTCCGTTGATCTGAACAACCCAGGCGGCCGTGAAGGTCGCGCCGAGTGATTCAGTCAAGACGTACGCACCTGCAGCATCAGCGCAGCTGAGACGGCACCATGTGTTGCCAGTTGGACCCGCGGTGTTTGCACCCGCGCGCTGCTGGTAACCCGCTCCGGCTGGGACTGCTCCCTCACCGTCGGCAAGATTTGGGTAGTCAACGATGACCACGAGGTTGTACGCAGTATCGTTCTGCACGCAGACTGGCTGCGCGAAGTTCAGAGTTGCGCGGTAGACACCACCAGGAATCATGATTGCCTGTGTGATAATCGCCTCAAGATCGCCGCCGTCAACGCCGCCGTTCGCAGTCTTGAAGCGTGGCGAACCACCGTCAAGATCGCGATAAACGCCGATCGTCGCTGGAAGTGCAAGATCGCTGTAGAACGTTCCGGTTGGTTCGACGTTGATCGCGTACGCACCGAAGTTCAAGCAGCTGATTTCGCCACCGACGGTTCCTGCTGCGAAGACGCGAGCGAAGGAGTTCTCCGTCGAACCACCTGCCGCACCAGCAACCGCGCACGCAACGACACCATTGGCGACGAGGTCTGGATTGACGTTGATGCTGAGACTGTCTGGACCAGGAGCGGCACAAACTCCAGCAACTGCGCCACCACCAGAAACGGTGATTGGGCAGGTCGCAGGAACCGAAGAGACTTCGAGTGTGTAGTTGTTGAACTCACCGCTACCGCATGGGTTGCCTGTGTAACCAGAGTCAGCAACAAATGCGTAGTAGACGCCTTGGTTGAGACACGCAGTCACCGAACTTGGGCAACTTCCTGTTCCAGTTGCGACGATGCTGATTCCATCGCAACCCGCGACCGTGACGTCGCCAGAGAGGATGAACAGGGTCGTCAATCGTGCAGCCTTGACCGCGACGGTCACTGATGAGTCTGCTGCGACAGCGAACTGAAAGAAATCAGTATCGCGTGTGTCGGCATTTGCCCAGAAGGTTCCGCCCACGACCGATCCGAGCGCGATCGTCTCGAATTGACCCGTGCCGTTGCAACCATCGTTCGAAGCGCTGCCGCAAGGCTCAGCTTCGCTCGAGGTTGGCGATCCGAGCGAGCATGGCTCTGGCATATCGATCGTCAACGTGCCTGTGCCTGTCTCGCCTTCGGTGTATGAACCGTTGCGAATCAGGTAGGTGTGACCGAGTTGCACGCCAGCAGTCATCGCCGACGCGAATGGCATCGTCGTGCCGGTGATCATGCATGTGCCGCTTGCTCCGTCGTCATTGCAACCAACCAACGCCGCAGCGAGGGTGTTGAAATCGAACGTCGCAGGAGTGGTACCCATGTCATAGACAGCGAGCTTGTTGTCATAAGTGCAGGCGTCACAGGTCGAGAGTGACATCGTTCCGTTGGCAACTGGTGAAACCTTGAACCAGACATCGTTTCCGAAGATGTCGCTACCAGATTGGCAGTTTGCACCTGGGTGCACTGGACCATCGGTCGTCGCATTGACGGTGGTGAAAGCCCTGGTGCTATCGGTGCCCGGCACAACAGTCGCGCTCGTCGCGCAATTGTTTGCTGGGGCGCCAGCAGCTGGTGCACAGAAGTAGTAACCGCACTGGGCGATCGCTTGATCGACGCAGCTCTGATCCCAACCCACTTCGCAGCAGATTGGATTAAAGGTGCAAACGCTCGTGCAGCAGATTGCGTTGTCGCAACCAAGACCGGCATGAACGACGTTGCAGGCGCCTGCGGCACCGACGCAACCCGCGCTTGATGCGGTGAGAGTGACGGTCAGCGCACCCGCGCCAACATCGCCGTCGTATCCACCGATGCGCACGTAGAAGACGTCGCCGGCCATGCATGTAACATCGAGAATCTCCGAGTGAAAGCCCTGGCAGGTTCCGGTCGCTGCACCGTCGCCGTTACAGGCAACGAGTGTCTCACAGCTGCTCTTGTAAAGCGCCATCGAGGTGTCGTACGAACCGAGAAGGCATGTCGTGAAGTCTGCGAGTCCAGGTTCGGCCGCCGTGAACTTGAACCAGACGTCATTCTGGGTTGCAAGCCAATTGAGATAGGTTCCAGTGCAGAGCGTGTCGGCTGGGGGGTTGGCGCTCGGAGTTGCGCTTGTCGTGTCAAACGAAATCGCAACGCCCGATGTGACGATCGCTGCGCTTGCGCACTCGTCTTGTGCGTACACGGATGATGCGATCAGCGTGGTACACGCTGCCGCGAACGCCACGTTCAACGTGGATGAAAAACTGCTTCGACATTTCATTTGAGATTCTCCTAGTGGGGGAAATAGTGGGTGGAAAAGTGTTTTTAGACCGATCCTCGAGAGCGTGATGGCTCGTGCTCGAGCGGTTACAGACCACTCGCGCCCCAATACATCGTTTGGAACATAACTCGGGTTGAACCAAAAGCGAACGAATCTCCAAAAACGGCGCGTTTGTGAAAAATTATTTTTTATAGTGAGAATCAGGCGATTATCGGACTATCGCCAGTCGATCACGATTTTCCCAAATTGATCCGACGCCTCGAGCCGCTCGAAGGCTTTCTTTGCATCTCTTGGCTCGTGAGTTGAATCGATTACTGGAACAAGAGATCCTGAACGAAACAAACTTGCAACCGCCCGAAATTCGACCATGTCGCCCATCGTCGCACCCACAATCGTCAGCTGATTCCAGAAGACGCGGGTGAGATCAGTGGTCGCGTCACCCCCTGTCGTCGCTCCACACGTCACAAAGACGCCGCCGCGCACGAGACTCTTGATGCACGAGAGATGCACTCCCTTTCCGATCGAGTCTGCAACGATGTCGACTCCCCGCTTCTTTGTCGCGGCTCGCACTGAGCGAGACCAGTCGGTTCCGTCGTCGAGAATTCCATGCACTGCACCGAGTGCGAGCGCGCTGTCGAGTTTGCTTTGGTGTCGACTCGTCACGATCACTTCGCAGCCAAAGTGCTGAGCGATGTTGAGCAACGCAAGTGCGACGCCACCGCCGATACCAGTCACAAGCACACTCATTCCTGGTCGGAGTTGCGCGCGAGTCATCAGCATTCGCCATGCCGTCAGGTGGGTGAGTCCAAATGCTGCGGCCCGCACGGGATCTGCATCGCTGATGTCGAGCACGTTGGTCGCGGGTGCGACGAAGAACTCAGCCATTGTTCCAGGGGTGTGCTCTCCAATCATTGAGATGTCCTCGCCAGAAGGCCGGCGATCGGGATGCGCCAATTCTCGCTGCACCACGGCTGCATTTAAGAGGATACGTCGACCGATCCATGCAGGATCGACTCCTTCGCCAACTTCGACGACTCGCCCGCAACCATCAGAGCCGCTTGCAAAGGGATAGACCGTTTCAATTCCTGGCAGCCCTCGACCAACCCAGAGATCAAGGCTGTTGAGCGCACTTGCTTCAGGTTTCACGAGCACTTCACCCGCAGCTGCGG
>CAMBOV010000011.1 GCA_945869475.1 Singulisphaera sp. GP187
TTCCACGATGGAACGCGAACGACGATCGGTCCCTTGCCGATGATTTCACACTGGCACGCGAGTCGGCTGTTGCGCTGAATACCAGGCGCTTCTTCGACACGATCATCTTCGGCCTCGGTCGGGTCAGTGAGTTGGTCCATCCCCTGCTCGACATAAATGTGGCAGGTCGAACACGCACACACTCCGCCGCATGCGTGCTCGATGTTGATGCCATGATCAATCGCGACTTCGAGCAATGACTCACCCTCGCCTCCCATGAGCTCCCACTGCGCTCGGTCAGTCGCAGTCAGCCCCGCAGGATCTTCGAGTTCAAACTTCACGGCAACGATCGGTGGTCCGTGTTCATGTCCATCGCGCTTCATGTGCATGAAGCAAGTGTAGGGAGTGCGGCGCGCACCGCAGCGTGCTCCCCGCGCAACACAAGGATCCGTCTGGTTCTTACGGCACGAGGTGAATCGCGTTGATGTTCGCGCTCGTGGGAATTCCGCGCGCAGTCGCAACAAAGTAGGACGCGAACGAACCAGCCGTCGTCGTACCCGTCGAGGTTGGAGTGAAATTGAACGCATCTTCGTCGAGCCCGCTCACCCCCGTCACGCTGAATGCGCCAACGGTTGAGAAGGTGCACACTCCCGCCGACGAGACCGCCAACGCATCGACATCTTCTGAGGAGTTCGACGAGAGTCCAACGTCCGATCCATCGAAAAAGTAGGACCACGTTCCGCTGGTCACCGAGCCAAGCGCGCTCGGCGTGAAACCAATGATGTCTTCGTCCGCCAACCCCGTCAAACCAGTGACCGATGGATCGCCAAGCGTCGAGATTCCAATCGCCCCACTTGGAAGAATCGCGATCGCATCGACGTCTTCATTGTTCGTCGTGAGGTCAACATCCGACCCGTCGAAGTAGAACGACCACGTGCCGGCAGTCGTCGCGCCAAGCGTCGTGGGGGTGAACTTGATGATGTCGGAGTCATCGACATTCGTCCCGCTCGGCCCACCAGTCAGCCCCGCGACCGTCGAGTCGGAATCAATCGAAATCAGCAATTCGCCGGTTGGAAGCACAGCCAATGCGTCGATGGCAACCGCGGCCAAGCCAACATCAGAACCATCGAAGTAAAGACTCCACGTGCTCGTCGCGCCGTCGTATTCCGCGATGTCTTCGTCGGCGACAGCACCTGCGGCTCCGAGGGTTGGCGTCCCGAGCACCGCAACGAGAACCTTTCCTGTGATCGTCCCGCCGCCACCGCCGCCACCCACTGTGTTGGTGAGCGCACGGTGCAGGTTGACGCGTCCCTTCCCCATCAGTCCAGCGTACGTGGGATTGAGTGCGTCGATGTTCTCGGCGGTCCCGATGAGCCGCGACCATACCTGCGCCGCAGTCCATTTTGGAAAATGACTCCACAGATTCGCCGCAACGCCTGCAACGAGCGGAGTCGCCATCGAAGTACCGCTCATCGCTGCCACGTAGTCGTTGTCTGGAAGCGAATGATTGTGATAGGTCGAATAGATCGTGACGCCAGGCGCCGAGATGTCGACCCACGAACCATAACTCGAAAACGATGCCTTCTTGTCGGACTGATCCGTCGCGGCGACGGAGTAAATGTCCGTTCGCCCGCACATGTAATCCGCCGTCATCGTGTTTGCGTTGCCGGCCGCCTTGAAGATGAGACCACCCGCCGCGATAAAATAGTTGCACGCGACGTCGATGCCGCCCGAGTTCGACGAACCCCACGAGCAAGTCGCGATACGTGCGCCGTTGTTGGCGGCGTAGGTGAGCGCGCTTGCGGCGTAATCCATTCGCACATAGCCAGCCTCGACCGATCCGCTGACCGCACTATGTCCGATGCGAAGGCACATCACGCGTGCGCCGTCGCCAGTTGCCGCCTGAACTCCCGTGCCGTATCCACCTGCAGGGCTTGCAACGCCGTAGCCATTGTTGTTGAGCGCCGCCACGATGCCCGAACAGTGCGTGCCGTGGCCGTGAAAATCGCGCGGGTCGTTGTCGGCACCCGTGCAGTCCTCGCCCGTCCAGCAGGTCGCGATCGCGGCTGAGACGAAGTCGTATCCAACCCAGTCATCGACGAATCCGTTGCCATCATCGTCAAGACCTGCGAAGCCGTTCTGCTCCGCCGCGTTGATCCAAATGTTTCCGCCGATCGTCGTGGTGCTCGTGCTCGATGCCGCCGAACCGCCCAGATCTTTGTGGTAGTAGCGCACGCCCGTATCAAGAACTGCCACGATCTTTGAAGGATCGCCATTCTGAATGTCATACCCTTCTGGCGCGTCGATGTCCTTGTCGGATGTTTGGTTGAGATGCCACTGCGATGCGAAACTCGAATCGTTGGGGGTCGCGTAGATCGGATGAATGCCGATCGGCTGCACCTTTCGAACGAGCGGATCGGCGCCAAAGTCTGCCATCGCCGCTTCAAGCGTCGTGACGGTCAGGTCGATCATGACGACCGTGTATCCGCTGAGGTCTGGGAGGAGTCGCGCATCGAGCTCGTTGGGGGTCGTCGACTGAAACTGCTTGCGGATGGACATCACGCCGTGTCGCTCGCAGAGTTGATCGAGCGTCCCGATGCCGATTCGCCCATCGCCACCCAGGCGCAACGCTTCGAGCGTATCGGTCGCATCGACGCCGAATTCGACGATGAATTCGTCGGCGACGATCCACTCTGCCTGCCCGAGTTCGAAGAGTGCCGGATTCGCCGGGACTGCACCCGACGCCGCGAGAAACGACTCGTTCGGTTTGGGATCGACTCGTTGGGCCGTCCCAGTCGCTGTCACGAGGGAGGCGGTCGCGATTGCCACGATCGAAAGGGTTCTTGTATTGTCCATCTGCGAAAAATGAGGCAAATCCAAAGTCGGAGATACAAGGAATGTGTCACTTTTTTTGGGAATCTGCCCAGAACGAACCCCCCGCCCACGCGAGAAATCGCTGCCGAGTGCGCGCGAACCGTTCCTAGAATCGGCGCCTCATGACTCTCGACCCACTCTCACTCACGAGCAGCGAATTTGTGGCCGCGGCGTTCGCGAGTGGTCGGTCGAAATTTGATGCGCTCGCGGCGTACCGGCGCTTTCACCGTGCTGGGGAGCGTGCGCAGTGGATGGCGCCTTGCGCCGCCGCGCCCGTGCAACAACTTGTCGACGACCGCACGGTGAAGTTTCTGCTGTCGGTTGGCGGCGACCTCGAAACCGAAAGTGTGATCATCCCGATGCCCCATCGCGGCGGGCGATTCAGTCGCACCCTGTGCGTGAGCAGTCAAGTTGGCTGCGCGATGGGCTGCACATTCTGTGAGACAGGACAGATGGGATTAATGCGCAGTCTCACCGTGCGCGAAATCGTGCAGCAGTTGCACGTTGCACGGTTCGGCGTGACGCATCCCTTTGCGGATGAGACGCGCGCGAGTGGCGGAGGCTTCGATATCGCCAACATTGTCTTTATGGGAATGGGTGAGCCGATGGACAATCTCGATGCGGTGTTGCAGGCGATCCGCATCTTCTGCGACATGAATGGACCCGCGATCGGTTGCTCGCGCGTCACGGTGAGTACGGTCGGTCGAACCGCGGGCATTCGCGCACTCGGCGAGTTCATTCAACAGGATGGACTGCGCCGCGTCGGACTCGCCATCAGTCTCAACGCACCCAACGACGAGATTCGAAGCACGATCATGCCGATCAATCGTGCTGAGCCGATGGCACTCTTGCGACAGGCGATGGTTGATTTTCCAAAGCGACCGACGTCGGCGCTGTGCGCTGAATACGTGCTGATTCCTGGCGTCAACGATCGACTCGATCACGCCGACGAACTCTGCGCTTTTCTCAAGGGCATTCGATGTTCGCTCAATGTCATCCCATACAACCCGCGCCGCAACAGTCCCTGGCCCGCGCCCGATGATGCGACCGTGGATGCGTTCGTCGACCGCGCGATCGCCAATGGTCAATTCACAAAGCGTCGACGAACCAAGGGCAGAACGGCGATGGCCGCGTGCGGTCAACTTGGCAACGAGCGTGTGAGGCAGCGAAAGTTTGTGAGCCTCGCGATTGATCCTCCAGCAACGAGAGAATGAAGGACCGACAGCCGCCAACAGCCTGCGCGACTTTGGCCGCGGACTAGATCAAGCGCGGCTTTGGCTGCGCAATAGTCCACGAGTCGTTTCTTGATTTCAAAAATTTCCACAGCCAGTGGGTGAAACAGCCCTGCAGCCCGCAGCCTTCGTAGCCACCAAACCATGGCGGACGCCAAGGTTTGGGGAAGTAAAAATGAAAAAGAGAAAATGGAAGATCAAAAATGGGAAAATGGAATTACGGAGTCCTCACGACACGGAAGCCGTTGACGTCGCTGACGCTGCCGGGCGCGCTGTAGCTGCGCCGCGACGCGCGGCAGTAGCCGGAGGTGAAGACCCAGTTGCCGCCGCGCAACAAACGGTAAGAACCAGTCGCCGGTCCTGTGGGGTTGGTCACGCTTCCTGATGAATAAGGCCCATACCAATCCTGGCACCACTCAAAAACATTGCCAAGCGTGTCATAGAGACCCAAGGCGTTTGGAAGTTTGCCGGCAACTGGTTGAGTGCCGTAATAAGTCCAGTTTTGGTAGTACCACGCAATTGCGTTTAATTCGCCATATCGCGCAGTCGTAGTCCCTGCTCGGCATGCGTATTCCCATTCGGCTTCGGTTGGCAAGCGCAAACCTGTCGCACTATTGAAACTTTGAATCGTGTTCCAAGAGACTTGCTCCACAGGATTGTTTGGCTGCCCAGAGAAGTAACTCGGATTGTTCCCCATCTTCGCCTGCCATTGCGCCTGCGTCACTTCGGTTTTGCCTATATAAAAAGCATTTGTCAAAGTCACTTCATGCGCAGGGCTTTCATCGCCGCCACACTCCGCATCGCCAGGACTGCATCCCATCATGAAAGTCCCGCCTGGCACCAGCAGCATCTCGATGTTCGTTCCGTTGTCGCGCACGCGCCACGGCAAACCCGATGCATTGATCGCGTTGCGCAAGGTGGCATCGGTCACAACTGCCGCATCAGGCGCCCACTCCAAAACAGTCGCCCATGTTGGAGCACAATTGCCCCAATTCCCCAGAAGGATTGCAAGGTCTGCGCCGTTGACAACATGATCGCCGTTGACATCTCCTGCGCAAGCTGGAACAACTGCCGGGCACTGACCCCAATTCCCCAGAAGGATTGCAAGGTCTGCGCCGTTGACAACATGATCGCCGTTGACATCTCCTGCGCAACTCCCCTGACCCTGTACCAAAGAAGTTGAAAGACCGAAAGTCATGGCGACTGCGGCGATGATTGAAAGCAGAATATTTGGCGATTTCATTTTTGGATTCCTTGAAGTTGACAACCCTGAAAACTGAACTGCATTCAAGATACCCCCAAGAAGCGAATAGCCAAAAAAAAACGAAATTATTGCCTTTTTTTTATGGCGTGGAGGAGAATCTTTGTGGTGCCGAGCTTGGACCACAGGCAAGTTTCAGGAGTAACAAGCCTTCACAACAACTGAGATGAACCTGTACCCACGAATCGTCACACCAACAGCGTCGCTGGGTTCTCGATGTTGTGCTTTACCGATTGCAGATACTCGCTCGCCATCGCTCCATCGATCACGCGGTGATCGAGGCTGAGCGTCGCTTGCATCTCGTGGCCGACGACCAATTGATGGTTGCGCACAACGGGCTGTTCGACCGCTGCGCCGCAGGCAAGAATCGCACTGTTTGGTGGATTGATGATCGCGGTGAAATTGTCGACGCCGAACATCCCGAGGTTCGAAATCGTGAAGGTCGCGCCCGCCATGTCCTCAGCGGCGAGTCCACGCACGCGCGCTTTTTCAGCAAGCGCCTTGGTCTCGGCCGAGATTTCGCGAAGCCCTTTGCGCTGCGCCTCGCGCAGAACGGCGACGACGAGTCCTCCGCCGCGCTCTTGCGGCAGCGAAATCGCCACGCCGATATTGACATCACCGTGCATGATGATTCGATCGCCACCCCACGAGGCGTTGAAGAAGGGATGCGCCGCCATCGAAAGCGCGCAGGCGCGCACGATGAAGTCATTCACACTCAACTTGACCCCCTGCGGCGCAAGTTGCACATTCAACATCGTGCGCAGTTCGAGCAGAGGATCCATGTTGAATCGCATCGAGACTTGATAGTGGGGAATGGTCGACTTGCTCTCGACGAGCCGCCGCGCAATGGTCTGCCGCATGCTCGAGAGCATGATTTCGCTGCTGGCACCACCCGCCGCGACTGCGGTCGCGCAGGCAACGTGCACCATCTCGGTGGCGCGAGCTCCGCCGGATTTCATTCGCTGTGCCTCTGCGAGCACATCGTGTTTGACGACTCGTCCCCCTGGACCACTCCCGCGAAGCGACACGATTGAAACGCCAAGTTCGTCGGCAATCTTGCGCGCAAGAGGCGAGACGCGCTGGCGATTCGAATCGGCCGATGCGCTCGCCGCGCTCGATGTCGCGTGCGCCACAGACGCGGCAGTCGGCGCAACGGACGCAGCTGGGGTCGAAGTCTGAGTCTGCGTTGGCATCTGCGTGGTGCTCGCGATCGTCGCCGCCGGCGCACTCTTCGTCACTGGCGCGGCGCCATCCACCGCCGCATCTCCTTCGAGGGTGATGATCGCGATGGGCGTTCCCACCGGAACTTGCTTGCCTGCTTCGACCATGATGCGAGAGATGACGCCGTCGTCGTAGACGGGCATCTCCATTGTGGCCTTGTCGGTTTCGATATCGGCCACGACATCTCCCGACGCAACGCTGTCGCCCTCTTTCACATTCCAGCGGACGATCGTCCCCGCTTCCATCGTGTCAGAGAGTCGTGGCATCGTGAGTTGAACGGGCATGGTCGAGAGTCCTCAAGCGCGGTAGAGGCAGGAACGCACGGCCTCGCAAATACGCCGCGCGTTGGGAAGATATTCCTGCTCGAGATCGTACGCATATGGTGCGGGGACATCGGCGGTGTGCACGCGGTGCACATAGTTATCGAGATCGTCGAAACACTCGCGATGCACAAGCGCTGCGACCTCAGATCCTGGAGATCCGAAACTCCACGATTGATCGACGACGACGCACGCGCCGGTGCGCTTCACGCTTCGCACAATCGCCCCCGCATCGAGCGGACGAATTGTGCGCATGTCGAGAATCTCGCACGAAATGCCCTCTTTTTCGAGCGATTCCGCAGCCTCGAGGCAGAGATTCACAGGACGCCCAAACGACACGAGCGTGCAGTCGGTTCCGGCGCGCGCGACGCGAGCCTGTCCAAATGGAATCAGGTACTCCTCTTCTGGAACCTCGCCTTTCATCGAGAGCAATCGTTCGCTCTCGAGAAAGAACACTGGATCTTCATCGCGAATCGCAGTCTTCAGCAACCCCTTCGCGTCGTAGGGATTCGATGGGATCACCATCTTCATTCCCGGCACGTTTGAGAAAAGTCCTTCGACGGCCCACGAGTGGGTCGATCCCAATTGTCCGCCCGCGCCGTTGTTGCCGCGAAAGACGATGGGGCATCCAAACTGACCGCCCGACATGTACAGCATCTTGGGAGCGTTGTTCAGAATCGGATCAGCCGCGACCAAACTAAAAGACCACGACATGAACTCGACGATTGGACGAAGTCCCATCATCGCCGATCCGATGGCCATGCCTGCGAAACCACATTCACTGATGGGGGTGTCGATCACGCGGCGCGGTCCAAACTCGTCGAGCATTCCCTTGCTGACTTTGTACGCGCCGTTGTACTGCGCAACTTCTTCGCCGAGCAAGTAGACGCGCTTGTCGCGTCGCATCTCTTCGCACATCGCTTCGCGCACGGCATCTCGAAACTCAATTTCGCGCATCGTGGTCGTCGTCATAGCACATCTACCTTTGGGTCAGTCGCATCGAACCCGACTGGATTCTCTGCGCCGCCGAGCATTTCTGGGTCGCTCGATCCGGTGTAGGGACCCCACTTCTCGCGGTAGACGTCGCGGTAGAGATCGCTCACGGGAGCGGCAGGCGACTGCTCAGCCCACTCAACCGACTCGCGGACCTGTGTGCGAACCTCACGTTGCACCACCTTGAAATCTGCTTCGCTGAGCGCACCACGCGTTTCGAGATGTGCCTTGAGCCGACCGATTGGATCGTCCGCTTCGTAGCGCTCTTCTTCTTCGCGCGTTCGATACTTCCGCGGGTCAGACATCGAGTGACCCTTGTATCGATAGCAGCGCATGTCGACGAACGCAGGACGCGAAGTCGCGCGCACACGGTCGACTAGTTCTTTCATCGCGGTGTAGGTCTCGAGCACATCCATCCCATTCATCACAACACCCTCCATCCCATAGGCCGCTGCCTTGGCGGAGATGTCGTGCCCCATCGTGGTGCCGCGCGAAATCGCCGTGCCCATCGAGTAGCCGTTGTTCTCGCAGATGATGATCACCGAAAGGTCGAACAAGCCCGCGAGGTTCATCGCTTCGTGCACCGAACCTTGATTGAGCGCACCATCGCCGAGGAACGCAAGTGTCACGCGCTTGCTCTTTCCACCGTTGATCACTTCATCTTCGTACTTCGTCGCGAAGGCGAGACCGACACCTAGAGGAATCTGCGCTCCAACAATGCCGTGACCACCGAACAAATTGTTCGAGCGATCGAACATGTGCATCGATCCGCCTTTGCCCTTGGCGCATCCGCCGATCCGTCCAAACATCTCAGCCATGCAATGCTTGGGATCCATTCCACGCGCCAGCGCATGCCCATGGTCGCGGTACGCGGTCACCACAGGGTCAATGCTCTCGAGCGCGGCGAGCGAACCGACGGCGACCGCTTCTTGACCGATGTAGACGTGACAGAATCCGCCAATTTTTTTATCTTGATAGGCCTGCATGCACCGCAGTTCGAACTCGCGGATGAGCATCATCTCGCGCAGCCATTTCAAGGCGGTTTCGGCGGCGATCTCGGTGCGCTGTGGGGTCTGAGTCACGAGGGTCGTTTGGGGAGATGCAGGCATCGGGCACTTGCTTGGAGCACCTAGTTATAGGGGTTGCGACCGTTTGGAGCAACCGCCTCACCGCGCCCTTCGCATCGCCGTTACTGCGGCGCGACTTTCGATGGCTCTTTCGATTGCAGTTGCACCAAGTGGCGCTTCTCAAGATCGCCCGAAAGGCGCGCTTCGAGAATCATCACTGCCATCTCAAGTTGGGGATCGATGCCCGTGCTGAGCAGATCTTCAACGCGCGGTCGAAGGTCGACGGTCATCAGGTCGCGATCTGCTTCGTCGACGAGATCAGCGGCGAGTCGTGTCTGCCCACTCTTCTCAGCTTGTGGTGGAGTGACCTTGACGACGAGATCTGGATTGACTCCCCAGTCATCACTCGTCGCGCGCCGGTGCACGAGCCGTCCCTTGGTTTGACCTTCGACGTCGAGCGGCGGAAGCACGTAGTACTGCGTCGTCACCTTGACCGCGCCTTCGTTGACGCCATCCTCAATGGGCTGCACGGTCTGCACACTGCCCTTGCCGAAACTGCGTTCACCCAAGATCACAGCGGCGCCGTGGACCTGCAAACTTCCAGAGACGATTTCGCTTGCGCTGGCGCTGCCGTTGTTCACGAGCACCACGAGCGGTAGCCCCGCAAGAGCGGATCGCGCGCGCTCAGCTGAGAAACTGCCTGTGCGATTTCCTTCGCGATCTTGGACCGAGACAACTTCGCCCTGCGGAACGAAGAGGTTCACGAATGAGACCGCGCTTTTGAGTAGTCCACCAGGATTGCCCCGCAGATCGAGGATGAGTCCGTTGAGAGTGCGCTCACGCTTCATCTGCCGAATCGCGTCCATGAAATCATCGAGCGAATCTTCATTGAACGAGGTCAATCGCACATAGCCGATGCCGACCACGGGATCGATCCACCAATCCCACGAGGGTGTGCCGCGCGTATCGAGTTGTTTCTTCCACCAGCCGTTGACCGAGCGCATCTTGATGCTCGCACGCTTGAGCGAGAACTGCATCGGTTCGGCGATGCCGTCGCGCCCGATGGTGAGCTTGACCATCTTCCCAACAGGACCGGTGATATTGCTCACGGCGCGGTTCGTCGCCCATCCCACCGTGGACTGATCATCGACGGCAAGAATGCGATCACCTGGGCGGATGCCCGCGCGCGAGGCGGGTGATCCTTCAAGTGGATTGACGATCAACAGTTCGCGCTTGTCGTTGTGACGCAGCAAGATGCCAACCCCCACGAAGTTTCCTTCGATGGACTGACGAAAGCGACGCAATTCGTCAGGCCAAATGATCTGCGAGTAGTCATCCTCGTACTCCTTCGAGAGTTGCGTAGTCCCACCCTCACCGAACTCGCGCAAGATGACTTCACTCGGAAATCCCACAGTTGATTCATTGACTGAGAGCAGCTCAGCAATCGTCGATTGGTAGTCAGAGGCGCCGAGTTTGCGGTCATTGATTTGCGCGAGTTCTCTCTTGCGCCCCTCGACCACTGCTCGCAGCGCCTGAACCTTCGCCGGATCGGCGAGTCCCGGAAACTTCTCGACGAGTTGAGGAGTGTTGAGCAGCGACTCGACCGAGGAGAGTCCTCCTTGCAGCAGTGGCTTCCAACCCGCGTTGGTGACATGTTCACTCGCGGCTGATTTCAGTCCGAGCAAGACGAGGCGCGGAGTGATTCCAGCGACGCGCTCCTTCCAGTCGTCGGCGAAAAGTTCGTTGTACTCAGGCATCTCTGCATCCTCAGCGTCGAGTGGAGTGCCTTCAGATTTCGCAAGTACCTCGAGACGCGCGCGCGCAAGTGTGCGCAGTCGATAGAGCTCGCGCGGAGCAAACTCGGCAATCAAGAGCACGTGGCGATTCAGTTCGTCGAGCTGAACATCGAGCGCCTTGTATTCCTTCGTATCGGCGCCGTCATGCAGCGCCTTCTGCCGAAAGAGAATCTCTTGAGCTAAGAGCAGATCGCCCTGCTGCTTGGCGTTTGCAATCGCTGCAGTCGCCGCCGCCTCGACGGCTTTGCCAGTCTCACTGTCGAGCCACACACGCCACTCGAGCGAAGGCAGGAGAAACTTCATGTTGACGGCATGCACCATCGCCCCGTTGATATCGCCTGTTGCGAGCGCGGCCGCGAGATCAGCGGTGCGCTTTGCGAGATCCTTCTGCCTCGTCGCTTCGGATTCGATCTCGTGAAGTCGTCGTCGCTCGACCGAGTTGCGCAGCGCTGCGGCGGCGTCACTCTGACCGGGCGGCACTGCGCCCAGAAGCGAATTCACACGCGCGAGATCATCGGCCTTGGCCGCATCCCAGACCTGGTGGCTCCACGCGGCGAGTGGTGTTGCATCCGCGGACGCCGTCGCTGCTTGCGGGAAGAGTGCGGCGGCCGAGGCTGCGGACGCGAGAAAGGCGTTGATCGCGCAGAGGCTCAGAACGAACACGCCGGCGATCCGCTTTGATTCAGTCATTACTGGATTCCTTGGAGAGTGAATTCTGCGAGGGATTCTCGCACGGTCAGTGACGTAGTTATAGTCGGATCGTTGCGGCGCGGTTCACAATGATCTTTCAATGATTTTGATTACTCTCACCTGACCTAGCCACTCACGCGATGCGACGCCCCCTTTCGAGTTCGACCCCACGACCCTGCCCCGAGTGCTCGTATGACCTGCGAGCGACGACGGGCGATCTCTGCCCCGAATGTGGCGCGTCACTGGGACGGGCTGGCTTTCCAGCGATGCACTCGGCCGACCGCGACCACCTCGCTGCGATAACGGAAGGGATTGCTGCGCTGCGCACCAGCGTGCTCTGGACACTCTTGCTCTGGATCGGTTGCGTCGCGACACCAACGCTCGGCGGGGTCGCGTGGTTTCTCTTGCTGCTCGCGAGCGGATGGCGAGCGATCGGTCGTCATCGGTTGGACAAGGAGAAGTATCTCGCACAGTTCTCGTCGCAGGGGGCACTGGGCGCCTTCACCTCCCTGGTGCACGCAGAGTTGGCCGTTGGATGCTGCGTCGCCTTTCTCACCGTTGCACGATCGTTCAGCGACCTTCCCAAGGTCGTCGTCGTCTTGCTCGTGGTGACGCAGGTCGGCTGGCTGGGGCTCATCAGCGTGAACAACCTGTTAATTCTGCAACTCGCGCGGGCTATTGGGAGACTCTGTGACGAAGAGCCGGTGACACCGTTGATTCGATTCGCGCCGCCGGTCATCTTGGGAGCTGCAGCCTGCTTCGTTCCCCTGTTTTTCATTCGCCTTCTCAATGATCTTCTTCCCACTCCGCTTCCAGCAGAGATCGCGACGGGCGCTGGATTGATCGTCGCAGTTGGATGCATTGGTGGCTTCGCAAGCGTGATCCTCATTCAGGCCGAATTGACGAGCGCGTCTGACGCACTCGTCGCGTCGCGCAGGACTCGATCACACGAGCCTCAAGTCAACTATGCCTCCCTTCGCAAGCAGCGCGTCGTCGATGAGCCGCCAACTCCGGGCACTGGAGATGTGATTCCGTTCGCCAACGATCCGGCTGACGACGACGCGCGGTAGCGCGTCACCTCGACGCGATTGAACGAGTCGCGATTGAACGAAATGCGCTCTCAGCAAGATCGATCGCTCGACCCAGCGACGCGGCCTTGTTCACAGTCTCTTGAAACTCTGCCGCAGGATCGCTGTCGAGCACGACGCCCGCACCTGATTGCAAGTGATAGATCCAGTTCTTCTCACTCGCAGAAGTCGTCGTCGTCGCTGCGAGCGGTACAACGATCGTGCGCAGCGCAATCGCCATGTCCATCTCGCCGCCCCATCCAATGGCTCCGAGTCCCCCTGCGTATGGACCCCGACGCACAGGTTCGAGTTCATCAATGATTTGAATCGCCCGCACCTTGGGCGCGCCGCTGACGGTTCCCACTGGAAGGGTCGCGCGCAGGGCATCCCAGGCATCGGCAGTTGGCAAGAGTTTGCCTGTGATCGTCGAGGAAATATGCATGACGTGCGAGAAGCGTTCGATCTGCATGCACCGTTCGATCTTGACGGATCCCGCCTCGCAGACACGACCGAGATCGTTGCGTCCGAGGTCGACGAGCATCGTGTGCTCGGCTCGTTCCTTTTCATCTGCGAGAAGTTCGACTTCGAGCGCAGCATCCTCGGCGGGCGTGCGGCCGCGTCGTCGCGTGCCCGCAAGCGGGCGATTGATCACCTCTCCCGCGCGCGTCTTGCAGAGAATTTCTGGACTCGCCGCGATCAAGATGCAGTCGCTCGCTTGCAGATAGACCTGATAGGGACTCGGACTCACGATGCGCAGTGCGCGGTAGACATCAAATGGATCCGTGCAACTTTCGCGAGCGAACCGTTGACTCAACACAACTTGAAAGACGTCGCCGGCTGCGATGTACTCCTGCGCCGTGCGAACCGCCGCCTCGAACGACTCGCGGCTCATCGAACTCGCCGTCGGCGTCACTGGAGTCGCTGCATTGTTCAACTCAATTCGTCCCGCCGCGAGAGTTGTCGAGGGATCGGTGAGTCGCGACTCGAGGGCGTTGAGTGCGCGTTCGCCCGCCGCGTCGATTCCGTGTGGGTGAACTTCACCTGGCAGAAGCGCGACGATCAGAAAGAGTTCTTTCGTCGCGTGGTCGAAGACAACGACATCCCGATAGAGCGCGAGGTGCATGTCGGCAATCGAACGATCATCGCGCGGCGCCTTCGAGAGCGGCAGTTTTTCAGGCTCGAACCAGCGTACGGCGTCAAATCCGACGTAGCCAACCCATCCCCCTTGAAAGGTGTCGGGCACTGGACCGCGTGCGTCGATCCCCTGCCAGGTTTGCAATTCACGCGCAACGCTGAGTGGATCGTCGCGTGTGAGTGAGCGCTCGCTGTGGCTGCCATCAGCGGCCCGCTCGATGATGCGCACATTCTGAGCGCGTGCGATCACCTCAAGTGCAGGCTGTGCGCCCAGCATCGAGTAGCGCCCCACCGCCCCGCCTTGCTCGACCGATTCGAAAAGAAAACTCGCGGCCGTTCGCTCGTCGGGGGCGACGAGCCGGCGGTAGGCCAAGACTGGAGTCAATTGATCGCTCAACAGTCTGCGCGAAAAAAGGATCACAGGCTGCTTCACGCGCGCAATCGTATCGACTGGACGAGTTCGATTGGGCTGGGTCGACCGCACACGCTCGACGGAACTACCGAGCCTGTGGACGCAGCGCGCGTCGGGCGTCGGTGAGAGCGATCGCAATCGCGTCGGCAACGTCTGCAGGTGATGGTGGCGCAGCAAGCCCGCACTGCGCAGCGACTGCGAGCTGCATCTGCCGTTTCGTCGCCTGTCCATTGCCTGCAACTGCGCTCTTGATTGTCGCAGGCGAAAACTCAGCAAGCGGCAACTCGGCGCGCGCCGCGGCGAGAAGCACAACGCCACGCGCGTGACCCATGATGATCGCAGTGCGAACGTGTTTGGAGTGAGCGAAAATCTGTTCGACGGCAATGCGGTCGGGCTTCAATTCTGAGATCAAGGCTGCGAGGTCTTCGTCAAGTTCGAGCAGACGGTCGGCGACACTTTTTCGCGCCGTCAGTTTCAAAATTCCAGCTTCGATGAGTCGCGGCGTTCCCGCGGTGAACTCGACGCAGCCGTAGCCCGTTCGAAGAAGCCCCGGATCGATCCCCAAAAATCTCATGACGAGCACCTCATGTCACGACCGCCACCTGCCCGCGCCCACCAGGCTGGTCGACAACGAGCAGCCCATCGCTCAGTCGAATGATGCGCTGCGAGCGTTCAGCGACTCGCTCGTCATGCGTCACAAGCACCACCGTGAGACCTTGCGCGTGAAGTGCATCGATCACGTCGAGAATTGCAACGCCCGTGGCCGAGTCAAGATTTCCCGTCGGCTCATCCGCCATCAGCACCGCGGGATTCGAGACGAGTGCCCGGGCGATCGCTGTGCGCTGCTGCTGTCCACCCGAGAGTTCGCTTGGACGGTGGCGCATGCGATCGGTGAGTCCGACGATTTCGATCTTCTCGAGCGCGCGCTGGCGACGTTCGCGGCGAGGCACTCCTTGGTAAAGCAGCGGGACTTCAACGTTTTCGACCACACTCAGTTCAGAGATGAGATTGAATGCTTGAAAGACAAATCCGATGCGGCGGCCGCGAATATGCGAGAGCCGTTCATCATCGATCGACGCGACATCGACACCATCGAGTTTGTAACTGCCCGCCGTGGGACGGTCGAGGCATCCCAGAATGTTCATCAGCGTGCTCTTTCCAGAACCCGATGCGCCCATGATTGCGATGTACTGCCCGCTTGGAATCGCCAGATCGATTCCACGAAGGGCGTCGACCATGAACGATCCATCAGGATGGTTGTAACGCCGACGAATTCCGACCAATTCAGCCGCGAGCGCTGGGTGCATCATTCAATCCTAGCGAGAGGCCGGATGATCAACTCAACCTCACTGCCCTCGTGCGGAATGCGATCGGTGTCAGCCTCCCAGAGCGCTGGTGTAAACTCGACACGATCAGGGATCACCTCTTCGAAACCAATGACCTCATCGCCGAAGGTCACCAGACCGATCACTGATCCGGTGTAGTCGGCGACGTAGTGTTCGCCCGGTCCAAGCGATTTCGGATTGGGTCGAACATGCGATCCCGCAAAGACAAACTTGTCGCGGGGAAACCCCATCGATTCGCCCGCTGGTGTCTCGCTTCGCAACCACTCGCAGATCGGCACTTCAACCTGTTCACCCGCGCGCGTAAAACGCACGAGAATGTCGAGGCGCGATCCCGTTGGGAGAATTAGGGCAAAACCGTTCGACTCACCTTCGGCGGTGAGTGACTCACGCCAACTTCCGGGTGATCCTGGCGTGCAGCCAAGTGCCAGAAGCGCGGCGTGAATGAGACGCGGCGCAACGTCGACAACGAGCAGCGACTCGTGCTCGCGGGTACCCGCCTTGCAGACAACTTGCTCCATCCATCCAATTCGTGCGGCGACTTGCGCGCGGATAATCAGTTCGTTTCTCGTGCGATTCAATCGAATCCCGGGCGAGAGCTCGATCACTTGATCGGGCAGGGGCGGCGTCTGCGGCACGACACATCCAGCGAGAGCCGCAACCGCAATCAGAGAGAGATACGAAAAATGCTTCATCAAAAATTAAAAAAGGCCCGGCGGAGGCAAGCCTCACGCCGAGCCCTTCCGGGGGCTTGGTGATGGGCAAATAATAGTATCAATCCGGTGAAAGTCAACCTATCTATCATCCGAAAATACTACCGATCCCTCCGATGACTTTCTTCAACCCACCCAAAGCAACTCCGACCACTCTCACACGTGCCGTGCGGATTTTCGTCACGAGAGAGGTTCCCGTCGAGGGGAGTTTTCCTTGCGCGCACAATACGTATGCGGGTTTTCCATCGAGCGATACGCTCGGCGCGTGGTACGAGTGTGAGGTGAGCGTTCGGGGTGTGCCAGAGCGCAGTAGCGGATATCTCGCCGCACTCGCTGAACTCGATAGATCGGTGCGGCAAGGGGTGATACCCATTCTGCGAAGCGCCCTTTTTTGCCCTGGGTCGGAGCCTTCCCTCTCTCCGAGTGGACTGATGCCCGCAATGGCTGACGCCGTCTCTCGCCTGCTCACGCCCCGTCTCGAATCACTCTCCTTCAATCTATCCCCCTTTCATACCTACAGATGGGATCACACCATGCCACGACAGACCACCCTCGCCGCCGTGTTTGAGTTTGCTGCATCACATCGCCTCAACGATCCCACCCGCTCGGCCGCAGAGAATCACGCCTTCTTTGGGAAGTGCAACAAACTGAACGGGCACGGTCACAATTACCACCTTGAGGTCTCGGTCGCAGTCGCGAACGAGAATCGCTTCGGGATGGCACAACTCGAAAAGATCGTCGACACGACGGTGATCGAACGGTTCGACCATATGAATCTCAACATCGACTGTCCAGAGTTTCATGCGATGAATCCATCGGTCGAACACATCGCGGCAGTCTGCTTCGATGCGCTGTGCGCACCCTTCGCCGCCGCTGGAGTCGAACTACGCAAAGTGCGACTCTGGGAGACCTCGAAGACCTCGGCAACGGTCGAAGCTGCATCGACGGCCCCGTCGACGAGCCCATCACCGACTATAGTTCTGTGATGGCACGACTTATCAAGTTTGAGGCTCTCAAGCCCATCAAGATTGAACCCCAAGAGAAGGCGATCTTCATCTGCGCCTGTGGACTCTCAAAAAACTTTCCCTTCTGCGATGGGCATCACAAGGGATGCGCTGTCGAGCAGCCGGGCTGCACCTATATCTACGACGCGCAGGGTGAGAATCCGCGCGAGGTCGGCGACGCATCAACTGCAGGTTGAGCTCGAGCACCACTCACACGAGATCGTCTTCGCCCAGAAGGGTGAAACGCTTGCGTAAGAGAATCTGTCCAGCGAGGTAGCAATCGTCGACCGCGAGCGCGACGCATGGCTCTCCCTGTGAGCGCATCAAGACCGGATAGACAAATCGAATGTTCAACTCTGCACCCAAGAGGTAGAGGCAGAGTTTTGTGAGCGATTGATCCTGACCGATTTGCACGACGATGAGGTCAAGTTCGCTGAAGGTGTAACCCTTCTTGCGCAGCAAGTGACGCGCGGCGTCTGCGTTGCTGAAAATCATTCGGACGACAGCGTGGTCGCTTGAGTCCATGACGCTGAGCGCGGCCACCGTGACCGTTGCGTCATCCTCGAAGTGCTTGAGCAGTTCGAGCAACTTGCCGACTTTGTTGTCGAGAAAAACAGCAAATTGCCGCACCGATGGTGGCGAATAGCCTTGTTCAGTGGGCGTTGGAATCAGGCTCAAGAGTCTTCTCGCAAGGCGAGGGCGAGTATAGCCCGCGCGCAACGTGGGGTATTGTGCGGTGCAGGCGATCCATGCAACCGATCACACTCACCATTGGGTCCTTCTTTCTCTCTGCCGCAAGCTGTTTCTGCACTGGTGCGAGAGAGCACGCCGACGCCCTTCAATCCGACAGTGCATTTTCATCTCTTGCCGACGACTACCAATCATGGCGCGACTTCAGTTTTCCAGAGAGTGCGATCGCTCGGGGGCGCCCCACCTCACAGGATCGGATCACCGAGCCAGGAATGCGAGGAGCGCTCAATCGACACACAGAGGTTGGAGATTTCTTGGAGCGCATCGTCGCGATCGACCACGCGACTCTGACCGTCGAGAATCGACTCGACTACGCCCTCTTGCGCCGGGATCTGCAGAACGAGTTCGATTCTTTTCAGTTCAAGCGGTGGATGATGCCCGTGGGACAGCGAGGCGGTCCGCAGCAAGATCTTCCGCAGTTCGATCAGAGTGTCCCCTTTCGCGTTGCGGCGGACTATGAGAATTACGTCAAGCGCATGACCCGGCTCGGCGGCGCTGTGCGTGACACGCAAGCGATGATGGCTGAAGGGCTCGCTGAAGGGCTCGTGCCACCGGCGCCGGTTCTCGAGGGAGTGCTCGAGCAGTTCGATGCAGTTCAGCGGGGAAATCTCGACGAAATCGAGAGCCCGCTTGCGGTCATGCCCGACTCGCTTTCGAAAGAACAACAAGTGCAATTGCGCCACCAAGCACGGGAGGCAAAGCTCGACGCACTGCTGGCGCTGAGCGAGATGCGCACTTGGCTCGCAGAGCATTACATTCCGAAAGCGTCGAAGTCGATCAGTGCCGCCGATCACTACAAGGGCGCGGCTTTCTACGCCTTCGAGCTCAAGCGCTTCACGACGACGAGCTTGACCCCCGCCGAGATCAACGCCATTGGAAAAGACGAGGTCGCACGCATTCGTGGCGAGATGCTCGAGGTCATCGCGCGCACCGATTGGTACAGCGCTGACCCCGCGCGCGCTGCGCTGACAGGTGATGAGCGGCTCGCACAATTCATCCAGTACCTGCGCACGGACTCGCGCTTTTATCACACGTCGGCCGAGTCGCTTCTCTCTGGGTACCGCGACATCTGCAAGCGCATCGATGCGCAATGGCCCGAGTACTTCGGAGTCTTGCCGCGACTTCCATATGGAGTGCGCGAGATTCCGCGTTTTATGGCTCCATCGCAAACGACGGCTTACTACATGCACGGCAGCATGAAGTCGGGATTGCCAGGATGGTTTTACGCCAACACCTACGCACTCGATCAGCGACCGACCTACGAGATGGTGCCACTCTCGCTTCATGAAGCGGTCCCTGGTCACCACCTGCAAATCGCCCTCGCGCTTGAGATCGAGGGCGTTCGAGAGTTTCGCCGCGATGTCGACTCGACGGCATTCGTCGAGGGATGGGCGCTCTACGCAGAACGGCTTGGAACTCCGATGGGGCTCTACAAAGATCCGTACGACGACTTTGGACGGCTGCTCTACGAAATGTGGCGCTCGTGCCGACTCGTCGTGGACACAGGGATGCACGCCTTTGGCATGAGCCGCGCCGAGGCGATCGCATTCATGATGCACAACACTGCGCTCTCGAAGCTCAACATCGAGCGAGAAATTGACAGGTACATCGGATGGCCTGGACAAGCGTGCGCCTACAAAATCGGTGAGATTGAGATTCGCCGCATTCGTTCGCAGTGCGAGGGTCGACTCGCTGCACAATTCGACCTGCGAGACTTTCACGATCATCTGCTCGGTGCAGGTCCCCTGCCGCTCGATGTCTTGCGCACTCGAATGGATGCGTGGTGCGACGCGCTACTGTTGCAACCACGGGTTGCTGATCCGCTCGCGACCGATCGTCGTTGATGGACCGTGACCTGGATGCACAACGAACGCATCCGGGAGTGCGAGAAGTTTGGTGCGAATCGACTCGAGGAGCAACGCTCCGTCGCCCGACGCAAAGTCAGATCGGCCGATGGATCCTGCGAAGAGTGTGTCGCCTGCGATGACAACCTTGGCGGCGTCGCAGATGAAACTCACTGAACCTGGACTATGACCGGGAGTGTGTACAACGCGCCACTGCGTTGCGCCAAGCGTCGGCGTGTCACCGTCGTTGAGCGCATGCGTTGGGGCGCGCACCGACACGGGGGCAACATCAGCGAACGCCGAGAGATTCAACTGTGGATCGCCAAACCAGGCGTGTTCTGCGGTGTGCGCGTACCTGGGAATCTCCCCCACTGCCGCGATAATTTCTTCGAGTCCCATGATGTGATCGAGATGAGCATGCGTGAAGAGGATCGCCCCAACGGTGATGCCATGAGTCCGAATTGCGTCGAGCAGCGGCGCGGGATGATCGCCCGTGTCGATGATCCATCCTGGGCGCGCTGCGTCGTCGTCGATCCACACCAGCCAACAATTTGTCTGCCATGCACCGAGGGGGAATCCTTTGATGCGTAGTTTCGCCACGGTGAGAACATAGCCGCTACTCTGCCTGCCATGCTCAAGCGACGTCTCGAAGAGGTCAATCCGGTCGCGGTCACGATGGCTGGTGCGAGCGGAGTCTCGATGCGCCTCATGGTGGGACGCGCGGACGGCGCCCCAACCTTCGCGATGCGTCACTACACCGTTGCCGCCGGTGGAATGACCCCTCGACATGAGCACAACTATGAACATGAAGTCGTCCTCACGGGCGGCACGGCACGCGTCGAGTACGACGGCGCATTTCACGAGTGCAGTGCAGGCGACATTCTGATGATCGCCCCCAACAAGATGCACCAACTCGTCAACAGCTCGGCGAGCGAGCTCACATTCTTCTGCCTCGTTCCGGTCTCGTTTGATTGTGGCAAGCCGACTCCAGGCAGTTGACAGATTGATGCACCACGCAGCGCAATTGAATTTCACTCGCACTCGCCGATTGATCTGGGTGTGCGCCGTGGCAGTGTGCGCGGCCAGTACCGCACTCAACGTTGGCTGCGACACCATCGGATCGGACTTTCGTTCGATGGGTGATGTGCTCATCCCCCCGACCCCTCAAGAAGCCGCGCAGTGGGCGGTCGACACGACCGATGCTGAAAACATGCGCCGCGGCGTCGCGCTGCTGGCGACCTCGTCGTTCGGCGGCGTCGATGCGTATGTCAAGCTCTACCGCTTCTACGTCAAAGACATGCGCGATCCACTCGTGCAAGCCGCTGCGATTTCAGCCCTCGCGCGATTTGGTCGTCCCGAAGATGCCGTGCTCATCTCTGAGCGACTCGCAAGTTCGTTCGCGCACGTTCGACTCTCGGCGGCGATCGGATTGCAACGTCTTCATAATGCGACGGTCACCGAAGCGATGTGGCGCAAACTGCAGGATGAATCTGAAGAGCAGGCGACGCGTGTCGAACTCGCCATCGCACTTGGACAGTATCCGCAAGATGACGTCTTTCAGGCACTCGTCGCCTCGCTCGATCACTCCGAACTCTCAGTCAATCTTGCCGCGCTCGACAGTCTGCGCATGATGACTGGAAACGATCTTGGCATCAGTCGCGCGCGATGGCTCTCGTGGTATTCGTCGGCTTCGGTCGAGCGACGGTTCGTCGCAGAGAACGTCTACCTCTATCCGACCTATCAGCGGCACATGGTCTTCTGGGATTACGTCGTTTTCTGGGATATTCCAAAATGGGAGAGCCCAGGCATTCCAACGGGACTCAACGATGGCGGCGCACACGGGACGTACGAGTCGACGACTCCACCGCCCGTTCAACCACCCACGGGATGACGGTGAAGGCACCCTCAGATGATTCGGTCCGCGACGCCGCCGCGACTGCGGTGAGTCCTGACGATCCGATGGATGCCACCATCGCCTACTCCGAAGCGCAGACGGCGCTCGATGGAACAATTCAAAGCGGAAAACTCGCGGGGCGGTCGATGTGGTCGGCGATTTGGATGTTGGCGATCCCCGTCTTGCTGCAGCAACTCGTCGCTGCCTGTGTTGGACTCGTCGACAAGATGATCGCCGGAAGTTTGCCGGGCGACACGGTCGTCTTCGCACTCGACGGCATCGGTATCGGCTCGTACGTCGCATGGTTCATCGGCATCGCGCTCGCTGGACTCGGCGTCGGAGCACAAGCCGTCATCGCGCGGGCGATGGGTGCAGGAAAGCAAGGCGAGAGCGAGAGCGCATGCGGTCAAGCGATCACCTTCAGTCTCGTGTGGGGCGCGCTCATCGGCGTCGTGCTTTGGTACGCCGTTGTTCCTCTCGCCGAGCTCGCCGGGTTGCACGGAGCGTCCGCTGAGTTCTGCATTCAATTCGTGCGCGTGCTCGCCGTGGCGATGCCCGCAACGGGAGTGATGACAGTCGGCTCGATGTGTCTGCACGGCGCGGGAGAGACGTGGATTCCAGCGTGGATCGCCGTCGCGGTGAACATCGTCAATGTGATCGCCTCGTGGATTCTCTCGGGCGCGCAATACGACGCAGGCGGCTTTGTCATTCCAAACGTTCTTGGAATCGACGGCGCAGAGTGGGGAGTCTTTGGAATCGCCGCGGGTACAGCACTCTCGTACCTCGTCGGTGCCCTGCTCACGTTGCGCGCACTTCACCGCGGGGCGCGCGACTTTCATCCGCGTCGAGTGCACTTGCGCCCAACGGCTCAGATGATGTGGCGCATCGCGCGTATCGGCGTCCCAAACTTTGCTGAGGGGATCGCGCTCTGGGGAGTCAACCTCTTTGTGATGTTTTTCATTGGCACGATCGCCCACGACCGCATCGCTCGAGGCGAACCTGGCGACGGACTCATCGGCGCGCACATGATCGCGGTGCAGTGGGAATCATTCTCATTTCTTCCTGGATTCGCGATGGGAATCGCCGCGGGCGCACTCGCGGGTCAGTATGTCGGCGCAGGTAACGTCGCCAACGCGCGCAAAGCGATCAACGCCTGCACGATTGTTGGATGCATTATCATGGGCGTGCTCGGGATCGCCTTCATGACCCTCGGCGAGCCACTCACACGCATCATCAGCCGAGAAGAGATTCATCTGCGCGAAGTGCCGCCGATTCTCTTCATCTGCGGCACGATTCAAGTCTTTTTCGCTCTCGCGATGGTGATTCGAAATGGACTGCGTGGCGTCGGCGACACAACGGCGTGCTTGCTCATCACCGTCGTGAGCAGTTACTTCATTCGACTTCCGCTTGCGTGGGCGCTTGGCGTCTGGATGGGCTATGGACTTCTTGGCATCTGGATCGCGCTCTGCGCCGAGCTCGTCGTGCGTGGCCTCCTCTTTCTCGCGCGACTTCGATCACGGCGCTGGGAGAGCTTGCGCGTCTGAGCCTTCGGTCTCGTCAGGCGCGAGCGACTCGTCTTGCGGCGCAATCGACTCATCGACAGCGGCTGTTCCCTGCGCGGGTGAAATGGGCGGCGCTGGAACCAATGCGGCACTCGAGAGTGCGAGCGCCGTCGTCACAAGCCACGCGAGGCTCCCACCAATCACCAACAGCAACAGAGCCGCCGGCGTCACCGCGGCGAACGCAGCGCGCCCTGCCGAGACTTTCTGCACACCGACGAGCGCAACAACCGCGCAGACAACCATCCACGGAAAAGCGACCACAACAACGTAGAAACCACAGCACGGAATTGCGCACAAGAGCACCGGTGCAGCACAAAAATGGATCGCGCTCGCCGTGGTCTTCCAATCTCTTGGAGTCTCGCCCGTCATTCGCAGCAGCAGGTGCGCACTCGCCGCCCAACCGTAGATGAGCACCTGGAGCAGAACCGCGACACCGACGAATGCCACGAGCGGAATCAAGAGTGACATGAGTGCCATGGCACCCCGGTTTGAGGTGATCACCTCCACGAGCCCGATGGCGGTGAATGGAACGAGCACGCACCCCGTGACGGCCAGTGTTGTGCAGAGGACTGAATAGCGGGACGCCGCCGCGAGTGAGTTGGTCGAAGGCAGCGCCGTTGCCAATCGAGTTGGTGACGTCAGCGCGTGCCGAGTCGTCTGCCAAAAAGCACGCCACCGCCCGATGCGAGCGCGTTCGATCCATGGATGACGATCTGCCATCGCCTCATCTCGGTTGGTTCCAGGTGCAGGAAGTGCGCGCATCTGCGCGAGCGAAATCTCATTTTGGCATTCGGTACAGACGAAGTGGCGCGGGGTGGGCAATCCTGCCACATCTGTTCCGGCGTAAGGATGTTCGCAGTGCGCACAGAGAAACTGCGCGGCGCCGATGCGAAAGCGGTACTGCTCGAATGCCCACAGTGTGCCGCACTCAGGGCAAGGGCCCGGAGCAAGGTTCCAGAGTTCGTAGTCACACGTTCGACAGCGCATCACTGAGTCGCATCGATTTTTCGCAAGCGGGCGACTGGAAGCCCGAGTTGCTCGCGATACTTCACGACTGTTCGGCGAGCGAGCGGAATGCCCTTGGACTTCAAGACATCGACGATCGCCTGATCGGAGAGTGGATCTGCTGTGTCTTCTGCGGCAATGATCTCACCGACCTGCGCCTTCACGGCGAGCCACGAGATGTCGCTTCCAGAATCAGTCTCGGTTCCACCCGCGAAGAGTTTGCGAAGTTCGAAACTACCGCGGGGAGTTTCGATCCACTTTCCTGCGACCGCACGACTGATCGTGCTGACATTCATCTTCATCTCGCGCGCGACGTGCGTCATCGGCAAAGGTTCGAGCGCCGTGCCACCCGTCTCGAGCCACTCGCGCTGCCTGGCGATGACGACGTTGACAACACGCAAGAGCGTCGCACCACGTTGCTCGATCGCGTCGATGAACCAGCGCGCTCGACGAATGCCATCAGTGAGCAAGAGCTTCGTCGCTGGATCGGAACGCTTCGCAGCCGCGATTTTCAAATACTCCTCGCTCACCCGCAAGTTCGGCAGCACGCCGTTGGCGAGTCGCGCGGTGTAGGCATCGCTCTCACTGTCATACTCAATGATCACATCGGCACGCACCATCGGAGAACTCTCGATCTTGAGGGCGCGACCAGGAGCCGGGTCGAGATGGCGCAGCACCTCACGCGCCTCATCGAGTCGCTCGATGCTCCATGCTTCTTTCTGTCGAATCAGCGCGAACCGTCGCTGCGCAAGATCGTGCATGTACTGCTTTACGAGCAATCGCGCATCGAGAGCGCGCTGTGGCGCTGGCTGCGATGCGTGACTCGATTCGAGTTCGGCAAGTTGCAAGAGCAACGACTCAGTCAGATCGCGCGCGGCGATCCCCGTGGGTTCGAGATGCGCTTGCAACCTCGACAAGGCTTCGGTGAGTAGCGGAAGTGTCGGCGCACTGCTCGATGATTCGGCGAGCGTCGCTGCAATCTCATCGAGAGGGCGAACGAGAAATCCATCGTCTCCGATGTATTCCAAGAGCGCGCGTCCAGCCTCCATCACCTGCGGAGTCGCTTCGCAGAGAGCCCACTGACTGAGCAGAATCTCTTCGAGACTCTCGCCGCGCGTGGGAAGACTCGCGAGTGCTGCCGCGCGAGGATCAAACTCTCCGTCTCGGCGAGCGATTTCTCGCCACACCTCTCCATTTTCATCATCGCCCATCCGATCGTGCCACTCTTGCGCGCGCTCGAACCGTTCGGCGCCGAGGGGAGCAGGTCCCACACTTTGCGTCTCGCTTGAACCATCGGCAGCGGCGGCACGCTCCTCCGCCGCAGCCGTTTCGGAGGGCTCAACTTGTTCGAGCGTCACATTTGATTCGAGTTCGACTTCGATGCGTTCCTCAAGTGCGGCGAGAGGCATCTGCAACAACTCCATCGATTGCAGCACCCTGGGCGAGAGTTTCATCTGCTGCCCGAGTCGCAGTTGCGGCTGCTGAGAGAGTTCGAAGCGCATCACAGAATCGTACCGCGTTCGCTTACGACCACCGCGCAACTCACAGCGGCTGTCGAAGCAGAATCGCATCGGCCAGTGCGGCACGATTGGCGAATTCGATCTGCGATCCACTTGGAAGCCCGCGCGCAAGTCGTGTGACTTTGACAGGATGCCCCTTGAGAATCTCAGCGAGGTAGAGGCCCGTCGAATCTCCCTCGAGGTCCGGATTGAGCGCCAAGATGACCTCGCGCACCGGCACTCCGCGAGCGTTGCGAGTTTCATCGGTCACGCGCGCAAGCAGATCGACTGCGGTGATGCTCTCAGGACCAACGCCATCGAGCGGGTCGAGCCGTCCCATCAGCACGTGATAGAGACCGCGATATCGACCCGTCTGCTCGAGGTTGATGAGGTCCTTGGGCTGCTCGACGACCATGACGATCGACCCGTCGCGGCTTTCATCGGCACAGAGGTGACAAGGCGATGTATCCGCTGGATTCCAACAGACTGGGCAGTGACGAACAGATTCTTTCACGCTCGCGATTGCCTCTGAGAGTGTGAGCGCCTCTTCACGCGACGCCTTCAAGACCCAGAAGGCAAGTCGTTGCGCGGTGCGCCCTCCGATTCCGGGTAAGACAGAAAAGGCTTGAATCAAACGATTCACGCTCTCGGGATAGCCACCAGTCTGGTTCGTGTTGCGTGCCATCGTCAGAGTTCCTGCGCTGGTGGATGTGGCGGCGACAACGGGGGCGCAGCCGATTTCGCGGTGACGCGCGCGATCGAAGCGTCAAGAATTCGTGCCGCCTCAATCACGAGGGGATGGCGCCGAATTGCCTCTGCGTCTTGTTGTGAACTCGCGCGAGGCGCTGGCGCTGGCTTTGACTCGGGTGCGCGCGGTTGGTCGACGCGCACAGGGTCACTGCGTGGCGGCTCAACACGCGGCGGCTCGAGTCGCGGCGGCTCAAGTCGCGGCGCTTGCGCTATTTTTTTTTTACTGCGGCGCCGTCACTCGACGATGCAAGAAGGGTTGCTGCAGTGACGAAGTGCTCGGACATGCACAGACGAGCGATCACCGCATCGAAGAGAGCGCGAGGCACCGACGATCCGCGGATGTTGCGCACGGCTCCATCGCAGAGTGTGATGAGATGAACAAGGACCGGAGGGTCAAAGTGACTGGCGTGCACGGCGATTCGCTCGCGTGACTCAAGCGGCAGGTCGACCATGGTGCACGCGGCCCCACACGTGCGAATGAGCAGCGCGTCGCGCAATCGCGCGGCAATCGTGTCAATCGCGTGGTCAGGCGACATTCCCTGCTCGAGCAGTGTCGCGGCCGCGGAGAGTCCGCGCGCTGGGTCGCCCTGCGCGATCGCGGCGATGAGCGACTCGAGGAGTTCTTCGTCGGGCAATCCCAAGACATCGCGTGCGAGTGCGACCGAGACATGACCCGTTGCTGATGAGACAAGTCGATCGAGCAGACTCAATCCGTCGCGCATCGAACCGTTGGCAAGTCGGGCGACCTGCAAGACGACCGCTTCGTCTGCGGTGATTTTTTCTCCGTCGAGCACGCTGCGCAAGTGCGCGGCGATCAACGTCGTCGGGATCGAGCGAAAATCGAAGCGCTGGCAGCGGCTCTGGATCGTCGCAGGAACCTTGTGCGGTTCGGTCGTGCACAGAATGAACTTCACGTGCGCTGGAGGTTCTTCCATCGTCTTGAGCAGTGCATTGAATGCAGGCTGCGTGAGCATGTGCACTTCGTCGATGATGTAGATCTTGTAGGGACTGCGAGCGGGTGCCATCCCAGCGCCTGCGATGAGATCGCGCGCATCGTCGACTCCGCGATTACTCGCCCCGTCGATTTCGATGACATCAAGGTCTTCGCCGCGCATGATCGATTGCGCAATTGCGTCGCGATCCCCCAGTGAATCAACGGCGTTGAGCGCGCGGGCAAAGATGCGCGCCATCGACGTTTTGCCCACTCCGCGCGTACCGCAGAAGAGGTAGGCGTGCGCGGTGCGACCGAGCGTGATGGCATTCTTGAGCGTGTTGGCGATTGAATCTTGACCGATCAGCTCAGCAAAAGATCTCGATCGATAGCGACGCGCGAAGACTTGATAGGGCGCCGACGTGACCTCTGCGCCGAACAAATTCACGCTCGGTGCCGCCGCGGCGACGCTCGCCTCTGGCTCGGTCGATGCGCGCTTCGTCTCACCGTCGCGCGTCTTGGATGTTGCTTTCGTTGTCATACAAAAAAGTCACGGGGAGGACGGCCAGGTAGCCAATGGCACGGGCGACGACGCTTATGGCTGCTGCCGTCAGGCCCTGACCAGGTTCACGAGCCGTCCGCCCATCGGACCCGACCGTCCTCCTCATGACCTTGGGCGATCTTAGCACCACTGCCTACACTCGTTTCGTGAGTTCCCACGCCGACCCTCCGCTAACGCAGCCGACGCTCGAGTTGGACCGTCC
Organism: Singulisphaera sp. GP187; assembly: GCA_945869475.1. Taxonomy (GTDB): domain Bacteria; phylum Planctomycetota; class Phycisphaerae; order Phycisphaerales; family SM1A02; genus F1-60-MAGs104. The sequence goes on from CAMBOV010000011.1 coordinate 28,106, forward strand.
CAAGTCGGCGCGAAGGGATCTGCGGCGCGGTCGGGAGAGTCCATTTCTGCTGCTCGCCGTTCGTTTGATTTTCATCGCGATGCTCGTCGTTGTCACGACGGTGACCGTCGCGAGTTCACGCAACGTCGAAGACTTTGGGCACCCCACCGTCATCGGATTGATCATCGCAGGAGTCTCCATCGGACTGGTCGTGCTGCTGCTCGACCACCTCACTCCAAAGAAGCGGCTGACATCGGTCGCGGGGGTGTATCTGGGAATCTGCCTGGGGCTCGTCGCAGCCGTTGCCATCGGATCGCTCATCGATACGGTCGCGCGAGCGTGGGAAATCAGCAGCGGTCCCGCGCAGCTCTACCTGGGACTCTCGAAACTCATCCTTGGAATCGTGCTCTGTTACCTCTCAGTCTCGATCGTGCTGACGACCAAAGATGACTTTCGCCTCGTGATTCCCTACGTCGAGTTTAACAAGCAGCCCAGCGGGCTCTCGGCGATCCTGTTGGATAGTTCGACGATCATCGATGGACGAATTGAGGCGCTTGCAACAAGTCAGATTCTCGACGCGCCGCTTGTCGTTCCACAGTTTGTGCTCGAAGAGCTGCAGCATCTCTGCGACAGCAGTGACAAACACAAACGCGCGAAGGGCCGGCGCGGGCTCGACGTGGTCTCGCGCATGCAAGAAAACACAGCGATCGATCTACGCGTCGAGGCGATCGCACTCGATGGACGAGGGGTCGATCGCATGCTCGTTGAACTGGCGACTCGCGAGCACATGCGCATCGCAACAAGTGATTCGGGATTGCAAAAGGTCGCGCAGATCAGCGGCATCATCACGATCAACGTGCACGCGATCTCAGCACTGCTTCAGCCGCAACTCTTTCCGGGTGAGAACGTCTCGGTCGAGATCACGCGCGTGGGAGAGCAGGATGGACAAGGTGTTGGCCACCTCCCCGATGGCACAATGGTCGTCATCGATGGCACGGCGGAGATGGTCGGCTCGCGCGCCGAGGGAACCATCAACAATATTCTCCAAACCGCTGGCGGACGGATCATCTTCGCCCGGCCCGAAGTGCATGCGGCTGGCAGCAGTGAGTCGATGGCTGCGAAAGCGGTCGGACAGCCACGCGAACCGCTGCCGACACATGAGAGTGGGCGACGATCGCCATCGCAAGGAGCGCGCAATCCTCGCCGTGGCTAAGAGAGTTCGCAGCGCCGATGGGCCAGACCATGATCGAACCGACCCCGTCCACTCCTCCGCTGAAATCAGTGCCTCGTGATGAACATGAGTTGCTGCTTGTCGGCAGCGGATACTCGGCGACCCACGCGCTGAGCGATCTGCTCTACTCGATGGGCGGCATCGCAATCAACCATTGTTCGCGGGCAACCGACGCCGTCGATGAGGCGCTGCGCACCTGCCCCACGATCATTCTGCTCGACCTTCGCGAGCCCGCGTTCGACCCGATCGCGACGCTCGACTCACTCGCTGGAAACCATGAGGTCGCCGCGGTTCCAGTCATTGTGCTCGTCTCCCCCGCCACTGCAGCGATTCGTGAGGCTGCATTCGTGCACGGTGCAGCCGATTTCATCGTGCACCCAGTGAGCCACGCAGAGTTCGCTGCACGAGTTCGGGGGCACTCAGCGAACTATCTGAACGTCGTGCGTAGAAATCGTGCGACCGCTGCGTACGAGACTCTGCAGTGCGAACTTCGAAGTGCGAACCGCGCGATCGAGCAACTCAAATTACAAGTCGTGCAGCAGCAGGATGCGCCATCCGATCTCGAGTGGGAGTTACGAGTGCGGTCACTCGTGCAAATCGGCGTCGAGCTCAACCAAATTCAGGACTTTCACGAATTGATGGATCGCATTCTCTCGGAGGCGCAGACGCTCGTTCGCACGGAAGCGGCAACACTCTTCTTGCGCGAGGGTGACTTTCTGCGGTTTGCCTACTTCAAGAATCAACTCATCGCCCAGCGCACCGACACTGGAGCGACACCACAAGTTTCGACCTTTCGACTACCGATTACCGACCGAAGTCTCGCAGGATGGGTCTGCCTCACGGGACAACCCCTTCACATTCCCGACTGCTATCAGATTCCCAGCAGCAGTCCCTATCGATTCGACTCATCGTTCGATCAGGTCTTGGGGTATCGCACGCGCGCGATGCTTGCGGTGCCGTTGAAGAGTCAGTCGGGGCACATCTTGGGAGTGATGGAGCTGATCAATCCAATCGGTGCGCCCGGGCCACTTCGAACAGCCTTCTCTGATGCGCACATTCGACTGCTCGAACACTTCGCAAACGTTGCCACGGTTGCGATTGAGCGCGCGCGACTCACGGAGAGCAACCTGCTGCGCATGATTCGCATGGCAGAGATACGGGATCCCGCAGAGACGGGACCTCACGTGAAGCGCGTGGCTGGATTCTCATCGGTGATCTACGAAGAGTGGGCGCGACGACGGGGACTCGAAGGCACCTCGTTCGAACGGCAACGCGACCGACTGCGAAGTGCGGCCACCTTGCACGACGTTGGCAAGATCGGAATCTCAGACTCCATCTTGCGAAAGCCTGGACGGCTCGAGCCTCACGAGTTTGAAGAGATCAAGACGCATGCGCAGATTGGCGCCGATCTCTTCAACGACGATCCAACGGACCACTACGATGCGGCGCGCGAAGTCGCGCTCTTGCACCACGAACGATGGAATGGCGAGGGATATCCGGGGATCGAAGAGAATGGCGTCCGCCGCGGTCGACGGGGAGAAGAGATTCCGCTCTTCGCGCGCATCGTCGGTCTCGCAGATGTCTTTGACGCGCTCAGCAGCCAACGTGCCTACAAGGAAGCGTGGCCGGAGCACCGCGTACTCGCACTGGTTCAAGGCGAATCTGGCGGACACTTCGACCCAGAATTGGTTGAGATTCTCTTCGCACGTCTCGATGCGATTCGATGTGTGCGCGATGAAAATCCAGATCCGCCAGCGGCGGCACGTGATCGACCAAGATGATTGGCGCGCTGCTGCTGGTCGCTGTGCAGATGACCGTGCAAGGCACAGAACCGCTCACGAGGTATTCGTTTCGAGAGATCGCGATGGGATGCGAGGTCCGCATCGAACTCTTCGCGCACTCGCACCTCGAGGCCGCGCGCAATGCGCGGGTGGCGTTCGACCGAGTGAAGGAACTCGACGAGCGTCTCAGTGACTATCGAGCCGCATCCGAGGTGAGTCGGCTGTGCAACGATGCAGGATGCGCGACGCTCATCACAGCCGATCTCGCTGCGGTGATTTCAGAGTCGCTTCGAGTCTCGAGGGCGACTGAGGGTGCCTTCGACGCCTCCGCTGGAGCGTTGAGCAGAGTCTGGCGCGAGGCGCGCGTGCGAGGCGCTCGACCAACCGACCAAGAGATTGCACTGGCGCGCGGCCAGTGTGGGTTCGAGTCGCTCGTGCTGTCCGCAGATCCGCGGCGCGTGACATTCAAACTGAGCGGAATTCGGCTGGATTTCGGCGCAATTGGCAAGGGATTTGCGGCACAGGCAGCGATCGAACGGATGGCTGCGAGCGGGGCGAGTCGAGCGCTGTGCGCCATCGCGGGCGATATCGCGTGTGGCGATGCACCACCAGACGCTGCAGGATGGACCATCGACGTCGCGAGCGAACTCGCCGATGTGGCGGTGCGACGAGTGGTACTTCGCAACCAGTCGATCTCAACAAGTGGAGATGCATCGCAGCACCTCGACGTCGAAGGCGAGCGCTTCTCGCACATCTTCGACCCCCGCACTGGGCGGGCAGTCACGCGAAGAATCGCGGCAACGGTCGTCAGCCGAAGTGGCGCGGTCGCCGACGCACTTGCGACGGCGCTCTGCATTGATGGCGAGGCACTGGTCGCACGCGCCGCCCAGATCGCGCAGCAATGCGGCGAATTCGAAGCGCGGGTTGTCGAGTTGAAAGCCGCATACGAGGGCGCCCTCGCGAGCGTCAAGATCACTGAGACGCCGGGGTGGAAATCACTCCAGGAATCGCCACCGGCGCTTGTCGCAATGGACCAAACTGCAGCGACGCTGGCATCAGATTCATCGGGCTCGCAAGAGCCTCATCCCAAGTGACCTCCGCGCCGCTGTACGCGGCCATCCGTCCCATGATGGCACTCATCGTGCTTTGCGCGACTTGCGTTGTCTCGTTGAGGGGAGTTCCATCGACGATCGCCTTCTGCAAGTCGATGTGCTCCTGCACATATGGATTGTTGTTGGGACCCTTGAATGTCCATGATTTCGCAGCGGTTTCTGCTGTGATGCGCGCAGAGCCCGAATTCAGTCGCGCGACACCCGACGAACCGTAGATGACCTCTTCGACGCGACCGGCCGTGCCATCTTGTTGTCGAGCCATGCTCAGCGCGAAGCGCGATCCGACTGCTTCGTCAGCTCCCGCGTATTCGAAGTCAACGGCGAAATGGTCGTAGACGTGACCGAAGGATGTTGTGTCGGTGCGTACCTGCCGTCCACCGACTGCGATGCAGCGCACGGGGTGCGATCCCATTGCCCAATTGGCGATGTCGATGTTGTGCACGTGCTGTTCGACGATGTGATCGCCCGAGAGCCACGTGTGGTAGAGCCAGTTTCGAACTTGGTTTTCGACATCGGTTCGTGCCGCATCAGGCGCGACGTTCCAGAGCGATCCCATGTTCCAGAAGACGCGCGCGGCGACGACCCGACCGATCGCGCCATCATTGATGCGCTGCATCGCTTCAAGGTACGACGACTCATGTCGGCGTTGCGTGCCCGCAGCGACACGCAATCGCTTGGCGTCGACTTCGGCCGATGCTGCGAGCATCGTTCGAATGCCCGTGGGATCGACCGCGACTGGCTTTTCAACGAAGGCGTTGCGACCTGCAGCGACTGCTGCCGAAAAATGGATCGGTCGAAATCCCGGCGGCGTCGCCAAGATCACATAGTCGCACGGCACCGCAATCACCCCCTGATAGGCGTCAAATCCGGTGAAACACTGCGCTGCGGCGACCTTCGATCGATTGCCGAATCCTGCAAGATTCGCCTGCGCTTTGGTGATTCGGTCGGCGAAGAGATCGCCCAGCGCCACGATGCGCACATCGGGGGAAGCCTCGAGTGCGTTGCCAGCGGCGCCCGTGCCTCGACCACCGCAACCGATGACGCCAACGCGAATCTCGCGCCGCCCCCGCGCCGCAACGGTGCGCGACGCCGAGGCGTTTGTTGAGAGGGCGCCAAACACACTCGCCGCTGCGAGTGTCGCCGCCGTCGATTTCACGAAGGTGCGTCGATCGAGGTGAAGAGTCATGAGGTCGTCGCTCCGACATGGGTCGTGCCAGGATGAGGAACTTTTCCAACAGGCATTGGATCGACCAGCGAAGCTGGTGTGAGATTCTCCAATCCGGTTGCTGCTTCTTCCCACGTGATCTGTCGGCCGGTGTACGCAGACATCCGTCCCATGATTGCCATCAGGCATGAGTCGGCCATGAACTCGCCTTCATTCATCGAACGTCCATCTCGAATCGACTTGAAAAGCGTGTCATGTTCGACCTGATACATGTTTGGCGTCGGTCCATCCTTTGGATAGGCCCACATCGTCTTGCCTGTGTAGTCCTTGATCCAGTGGGTTGGAGCCCAACCGTTGATCCATGCATATCCCTTGGTGCCGGTGATCCAGTCGGTGTTGTCGTTGTAACAACTCGCTTGCTGGCGAGCGATCATCGTCGCGCGCGGACCATGCTCGTACTCGTAAACCACCGTGAAATTGTCGTAGATATCGCCGAATTCCGGCTTGTCCTCACGACAGAAGCGACTGCCCATCGCCGTGCATTTGACTGGATGGCGCCCACCCATGACCCAGTTGATCTTGTCAATCGAATGCACCGCTTGCTCGACGAGGTGGTCGCCAGAAAGCCAATTGAAATGCTGCCAGTTGCGCAATTGAAACTCGAAGTCGCTCCATCCGGGTTGACGTGGACGCGTTCCCAGAGGTGATGTGAGATAGGTCGCAGTGATTCCAACAACATCACCGAGGCGACCGCCGTGAATCTCTGCGACCAAAGCCCGCTCAGGGCTCGAACTTCTCCAACAGAATCCACTTACGAGCGAAAGGTTTTTCTCGCGCGCGAACTTGACGCTCTCTTGCACCGATCGATAGCCCACCGAGTCGACGCAGACGGGCTTCTCGCAGAAAATATGCTTGCCTGCGGCGACGGCCTTGGCGAGTTGCGCAGGACGAAACGATGGCGTTGAGCAGAGCAACACGACATCGACGAGCGGCAAGACCTTGTCGATCGCGTCGACGCCAATGAACTGGCGTTCAACAGGAACTTGCACGCGTTCTTTCGATTCGCTCTGCGCAAGATTGGCGAGGCTGCTGTCGAGTCGATCTTGAAATGCATCGGCCATCGCCCAGATCACGACGCCCTTGTCCGCGGCAAGTGCTTGCGCCGCTGCGCCACTCCCGCGACCACCGCACCCGATGAGTCCAACCTTGATTCGATCGTCGCGCGAGGTGATCGCCGAAGCGAGGTTGGTGCTCAGCATTGTTGCGCCGCCCGCGAGTACTGCTGTTTGTACGAATGTTCTGCGCGAAGTGTGTGTGTTGTTCATGGACTTGCTTTGGGTGGAATTGGTGGACTTGGTGGCGTTGGTGAAGTTGGTGGCGTTGGTGAAGTTGGTGGAGTCGCGCCCTCACAGACGACGCGAAATCCGATCCATCCCGCGTCAGCAAGCCACCAGATGCTGCGCGGAAGTTGTGGGTCAGTGAGATTCCAATTGGGCGTGTCGTGTTCGAGCCTGGCGCATGTGATCTCATCTCGCGCCTCTCGGTACGAGCCTCCCACGACGGCTCCTGCGCCATCAGGCATCGTGCACCACTCGGCGAGGTTTCCAAAGAGGTCGTGCACCCCCTGCGCGTCTGCCCTTTTCGACCCGACCTTATGCGTTGTCCCATCGCTGTTCTCGTCAAACCACGCGAAGCGCTCGAGTGCCCCCGCATCGACCTTCGACTTTTCGCAGGCGAGCATCCACTCGGCGTGCGTCGGCAGGCGGTACATCTTTCCAGTCTTTGCAGAGAGCCAGTTGCAAAACGACTTCGCATTTTGAAAACTCACGGAGTTCGCAGGCCATCCTGCGTGGCCGAATCCGCGGTCGGTTGCGATGTAGGGCTTCGTTGGACGGGTGACCGCGTCAGCTGCTGCGGGATCGCCTTTGCCATCCTGTTTGTCGAAGCCGTAGATGCAGACATCGAGCACCTCCCACGGAATCTCGGTGCGACTCATCCAGATCGGCGCTGTTTCTGTCGCGGACGCGATCGGCACAAGGTCGATCGAGAGCGCCGTCCCCTTGATTGGCTCATTGAACGGTGCGCGAGGCAAATGTGGCGGGCTTTGCGCTGCACCTGGCTGGATTTGTGCCGCGAGTGACCCCGCTGCGCCAAGTGCGATCGCCAAGAGCCAGACTTTTTTCTCGAGGATTCTCACCATCTCGATTTGGAAGTCTAGCGATTGGGCGCATCTTGCCTTCATACGATGAGCACAGAATGTTGATCATCCCCCTCTCACTTGTCGCTGCACCGTTCATCACCCTCGACGCGCCGGGAGAGCTACCACTTTCGCTTCACCTCGAGCGTATCTCGCTGATCGCGCCTGACGCAATCATTGTTCACCACGCGCAGGGCAAAGAATCGTCGGCGCCGCTCGCTCGCGACCGCGTCGAGCTGTATCGCGCCAATACGATTGACGGCGTTTGGAGTGGATTCTTGGCCTTCAGCCCCAGCGGCGCTCTGGGCTGGGTCGAGTCTGGCGGCGCGCGACTCGTACTCACAGGATCAACCACTGCGCAGGTCGGCATGCAACCGGGGCCTTGGCACTTCGAAGCTGAGGGGCGACCCTCGGCGCCGCCACTGGAAAATGTCTGCGGCGTTCTCGAAAATCCGCAGAGCGATGGCTCGCTCGCGGGAGGGTCTCTGCCCGGGGTCGAACTCGCAACATTGCCGCGCATCGTTGAACTCGCCGTCGACGCGGACTTCGAATTCGTCTCGATGTTTGCGTCGCCGACCGCCGCGAACGACTACATCATCGCACTCTATGGAGCAAACTCGTTCATCCTCGAGCGCGACTGCAATGTGCGACTGCAACTCACCTACATCCGCCTCTTCGAGAGTGCTGATGATCTCTACAACGAACCCGATCCCCTCTCTCCTTTTCGCGCAGAGTGGAATACCAACCAGACGGACGTGCCGCGCGACCTCGCGCAGTTACTCACTGGACGGCGAAACCTGCCATATGGCGGGGTTGCGTGGCTGAACGCTGCCTGCCAAGATCACGGCTACTCAGTCGCTGGATACATGATTGGCTCGTTCGCCAATGCGACGCAGACGAATCCTGGCAACTGGGACATCATCGTTTCGACCCATGAACTTGGGCACAATCTCGGCACCTATCACACGCATGACTACGGCATCGACACCTGCGCTTCGGGAGGGGTGCAGCGCGGCACGATCATGAGTTACTGCCACGTCGTCTCGGGTGCGACATCGAATGTTGACCTGCGGATGCATCGAGGCACGGCCGAAGCGGTTGTTGGATGGATCGTGCCCAACGCCCCCTGCCTCGCGAGCGATTGCAACGGCAACGGCATCGACGATGCGCAAGACATTCTCGCGGGCAGCGCCGACGCCAACGGTGATGCGATCCCCGATGCGTGTCAAGATTGCGACAACGATGGGATGCTCGATCCAAACGAGATCCTGCTGGGCGCGAGTGATCTCGATCTCAATGGAAGGCCCGACAGTTGCGACGTCGATTGCGATGGCAATTCGATTCCCGATCTCGCCGACATCGCGAGTGATGAACTCGTTGATCGCGATGGAAATTTCATTCTCGATTCGTGCGAGGCTGACTGCGATGGCAACGGCGTGGCCGATGGAGTCGACCTGATCGTGAACGTCGGGCGTGATCTCGACCGCGATGGTCAGATCGATTCTTGCGAAGATTGCGACGGCAATGGCATCGCTGATCCGATCGACCTCGCAGGCGCACTTGGTCTCTGGACCGTGCAGTTTTCGCCGCCAAAGTTGATCGAACTCGATGGACGCTCTGGCGTGCAACGACGGGTGCTCGACGGTGTGACCGCAGGCGCGCAGCTCTTTACCGCGATCGAAACTGCATCCGACGGCATGCTCTTGCTCGCAGCGGAGACCGAAACTGGATCCGCACTCTTTCGCTTCAACCGTTCGAGTGGGCAGTTCACACGTCTCACTGGTGCGGGAAGCACCTTTCCCCTCGCACAGAAATTGCGCGTGGCTGCAGGCACGAGCGGCGCGACCGCCGCGTGCGATGTGCTGAACACAACGAGTGCGCGCATCACCCGCTGGAGAGTCTCCGATGGAACTTCGATGGGAACCGTGGTGCAACTCGCCGCAGGTTCAGCACCTCGCTCATTCACCCGGCAGGGCTTAGCGTATCTGGTGGTCAACAGCGACGGCACAATCGTGCGCGCCAACGAGGGAGGTTTGCCAACGCCGTTCGCCGCGCTCGCTGCGGGCAGTGATCCCACGGACATTCTCGTTGCGAGCGATGGACGCATCCTCGTGACCGACCGCGCGACCGATTCGATCCTCGCATTTTCTGCGAGCGGCATCTCACTGGGACGCTTCGACCGTGGACCCAACGCAGGTGGAAGTGTTGCGCTCACCGATCCACAATCGCTCGTGACATCGCATCAGAATCCCGGAGTGATCTTCGCGCTCGCATCGGGATCGAACGCGGCAGTGCACGGCCATCGGCTCAGCGACGGCTACTACTTGCGCACGTATCGGATCTATCGGGTCGATGCGGTTGGCACGGATGGCTTCACGCAAGTCGCATCGAGTGCGCTCGACACGAACACCAACTTCGAACTTGATGCTTGCGAGCCGGCTCGCTCGCCTGATCTCAACGGCGACGGACACGTTGATGGACTCGATCTCACGACACTGCTCGCGGCGTGGGGTTCCTCGGATGCCACTGCCGATCTCGATCGAAACGGCTCAGTCGGCGGATCGGATCTCGCGCTGCTGTTGGCAGCGTGGGGTTAAACCCGGGGTTAACCCCAGTCTGAAAGAAGCGCTGCAAGATCTGCGCCACCAACGGTGCCATCACCCGTGATGTCAGCTGAACCTGAGGTGCCCCACTGCGAGAGCATCACGGCCAAGTCGGATCCATTCACGATGCCATCCCCATTGAGATCAGCTGGACGATTCGGGGTGCAATCGATGCCGATGAGTCGCACATCATCGACTCCCGCTTCGACGAGACTGCCGGTATCGAGATCGCGCGCTTGAAATCGCAAACGCATTGTCGCAGACGGCGTCAGGAAGTCTGCGATGCGGATGCGTTTTTCAGTCCACACTGCTGGGCTCGCAGTGACGAGGTCGACCTGCGTCCACGTCGTTCCGTTGTTGTTCGACATCAAGATCGGCATCGAATCGAGCCCCGGCGCTCCGCCGAGGTTGTTCGAATACCAGACATAAAACGAGAAAAGCGGATCGGCGATCGTCGTTGCGTTGATGGTCGGCGAAGTCAGGGTTGTCGTTCCATTGTCAACGTCAGCAGCACCCGCCGCGCCACCAACGACGCCGAGCCCAGTGATCCATGCCGAGACTCCTGCGACCGTGTTGTCATTTTCAGGTTGCGCCGTCGTCCCCACTGGATCGCCGCGCTCCCAAATTCCAAGCGTCGCGTTGTCGCCTGTTGCGCCGACCGTCCACAGACTCGGAGTCACTTCCATTGAGTCGCTGTAGCTGGTGCTCTCACCATTCGAGACGTTGGCGGTGCGCAATCCTGCAGCTGGATCGCGGACAATGGTTCCACTTGCGAGGGTGAACTGCACTGCGAAACCAACAGTGCTCGGGCACGTGAGCGTTGGAAAGATCGCCTTCCACTGACCCGCACCTGTCGCAGCGAGCGGCACCGTGTTGTTGGTCGCCCCGCCGGTATTGAAAATCAATTGCGCTCCACCCGTTGCGATCGATTGACCCGCAGCGAGTGTCGTCGTCACGTTGAATGTGCCGCCCGTTGGCGCGATGTTCGCAGGGACGCCCTGCGGGTAGGCGATGGTGAGCGGCGCCTCGCCGATGGTCCAGACAAAGAGCCCGCGTTGGATGTCGCTGCCGATCACGGTTCCACTTGGAAAGTACGGATAATTGCTCCAAAGTCCCGCATATCCAGTCGCATTCTCTGCTGGATAGGTATCGAACCACGCGCGCTCTGAGGGAGCGGTGCGATTGGTGATGTCGTAAATGCGAAGTCCACTCTTGTAGTTGCTCGCGTAGAGATCGTTGCCCTTGATGTAGAGATTGTGATCGACCGAGACTTGACCATTCGAGTAGGTCCCCGCAAGAAACGGCGCGGCGAGATTCTGGATGTCGATGATCTTGGTCTGGCAGTAGACGCCGAAATTTGCTTCGTCGATCTCGTCGTTGATGTAAAAATACTTGTAATCGGGAGAGATCCATCCCTGATGGCAGTAGGCGGCGTTGGGATAGGTCGCTCGACCGATCACAACGATGTTCGCCTTGTCCGTGACATCGAGAATATCGAGACCGGTGTCGGTTTGTCCGCCACTGAGTCCACCGCATGCAAGAAAAATCTCGCGCCCGGCGTACGGACCCGTCGGCCAATTGAAAACTGCGCCATCATGCGTGTACTTCGCGCTCCACGCGCCCACATACGCGGGAAGCGCCGGATTCGCCAAGCTGTACGCGCGAACGCCGCTCGATCCGCCGCCCATGCGATAGAGGAATCCCGTGGCCTCGTTGATGATCATTGTGTGCGACGACGCGACGCCGCCCGTGGTCACGGTGCCAAGATCGGTCACGATTCCAGCGTCAATCTGCGCGAGATTGAAGATTTGAATGCCGCCGCCACCCTCGCTCACTGAATAACAATAGTTTTGATAGGTCTTCATGTTGCGCCACAAGCTGTCGCTCGCACTCGCAGGTCGAGGCATGAACTTCACAAGTTGCGAGGCTGATGGCGTTGTGACTTCGACGAAGGCGGTGCCGTTGCTCATTCCAAGGATCGCGTACTCGCGACCGCTCGGGCTGACGTATCCCCACGCGTCACTCGCGCTCGTCGCAGCAGCGCTGATTGCGGTGAATGGAAACCACGCTTGCAAATTGACACCCGACGATTGAAACGTTCCACCCGCGACTCCTCCCTCACTCGCCCGCCAGATGGGACCGAAAAATGCCGGCTCTTGGTTCTGCTCCTTTGGATCGTCCTCGTGGGCAATCACCATCGCTGTCAACGAACACACCACGCAGAGCGAGCCGATAACTGGAAAGAGCTTCACTGACGCATTCTACACCCGTGGCGGACCAATTCAACTTCTAGTTGGAGGTCTTGGGCGACACTTTCGACCCAATCCACGGGTCGACGGTCCACTGAGTGGGAGGCGGTGCACCGTCGAGACTCCTCAGGAATGCGAGAAGTGCGGTGATTTCTTCGGTCGTGAGATTTGTCTTTCGCAGCACCGATTCGCGGTGGTGATCCATCGTGACTGCGCCCTCGAGAGTGCTATAAAAATGCAGCACTTCCTCAAGAGTTGCAAATTGCCCTTGATGAAAATAAGGGGCGGTTTTCGTGACATTTCGAAGGGATGGCGTTCGAAAAGCTCCCCACTGATCGGGTCGAGCGACCAATGCCTCGACAATCTTCGCCTGTTCACTCTCTGGCGCATCCGAATACAAGCCACTCGAGCGAAAAGCGCTCGACTGTAGTTTCGCAACCGCGCCAAACCGGGCTGAGTCGGCGATGAGATCGTTGCGAGGTGCCGCGCCAAGTGCGTGAAACTCTCCATCGCTCAACAGCGGACCGATGTGGCACTGCCAGCACTCGGCGCGACTCGTGAAGGTGTCAAGTCCTCGCTGCGCTTCAATCGAGAACTCTTCTGGTGCGACGAGCGCAAGCGCCCGCGGAGTTCCTGCGGCTCGCCACCTTTCGACCCATCGATCGAAGAGGCTCGGCCCCGTGACGAGTCGGCGCTCATACGCAGCGATCGCCTTGCCAATATTCGCAACGACCGTTTCACTCTGCGCGGTCGAGAGAGGTGACGAAGGCATGAGACCAAACACCTGCTCGTACTGAGTTCGCAGGATCGATTCGCCTCGAACCCGCTCGATGACGTGTTCGAATGAACTCCCCATCTCGCGTGGATGCAACATCGGTCCATGCGGTTGACTCCACAGCGAATCGAACTGACCATCCCAGTTGAACCACTGCTGATGTGCGCTGTCGAGAATCGAGAGGGTGTTGCGAACGCCTTGTGAAATGCCACGATTCAGTGGCAATCCATCGGTGAATGCGCGAGCTGGGTCGTGGCAGGTTGCGCACGAAATCTCGCCACCCTTGGAGAGTTTGGGATCGAAGAAGAGAAACTGCCCAAGCTGCGCGGCGGCCAGATTGTCGGCGGAGCGATTCGTTGGATCGGCTGGCACGACCCCTGGAAACCCCATCTCTTTGACGAGTTCGACCTGCGCATTCGTGAGGTGCACGGGAGAAGGGTTTGCCGGCGTGCGTTGCACGGGCGAGTCGCACCCAGCGACGAGCAACAGCAGCGACGCGACTACGGAAGTGTGATGTTCCACTGCGCGCGCTCCACCGTTGTTCCATCGTCGATGTCGACATCGACTTCCCAGCGACCCGACATATGAAAAAGCATCCCCTCTGCAGTGGCGAGTGCCGATCCCACCGCACCAGTAGTGAGCGCGATGATCGGCGCGACATTCATCCCGTGCAAGTGCTCTGGCATCTGCGCATCAACTAGCACCGCGGTGGGAGTTTCCTGTGGATCGCCCGTCGATTCGATCTGAAGTTCGATCGTGAATCGCTTGCGCGCGAGCGGAAGTTCGGCGGGTTTTCCTTCGACGAGCAACCTCCAACGAACAATCCACGAACCGTCGTTGCTGGCGACCTCGTTCCAACGCGGCTCATCGCGAGGCGACGCGGCATCGTGCGACGCGTGCGCGACGAGCAAGACGATCACGCACAGGATGAGCTTCACTGGGTCGCTCCTTTCACCGCTGGGGCGTCTGGTTTCTTTCGAATCTTCAGCACTTCGTCTGCCGTTCGCGGTCGTGTGTAGGTGCGTCCGAGACTGAAGGTGAGTTTCCACTCGCCGCTCGCAGTGAACTCTTGACCTCGGTGATTTCCAGTGTCGACAACGTACATCTCACCGCCCTCACCTCGCGCGCATGCACCGGGCAACCAGAACATCCCATCGGCAACGCCAGATGATCCCAGTGTGTTGGTGGTGCCGTCTGCACGACAGACGACGATCGAATCGTTCATCGCATCGACCACCCACCATTGACCAGCGGGGCCGGCGGCGAGGTTGCGCGCGTTGACAGTTGCTGGCAACGCGATGATTCCTGCAGGTTTCCACTCGTTGTCTGCGAAGCGATAGAGGCAGATGACGGCAGGCTTGTCGAAGAGCACGCCGACGAGTGCGTCATCGGCGCAGGCAATGGCGACGGCGCTCGCCGTGGTGTCGGGCGCCGTGATCGGCAGCGTCGTTGCAATTCGAAGCGATCGATCGAGCGTGACGATGCGCGGACCCTCACAGCACAGCGCGACGATTCCGAGCGCATCACTCTGGGCGATCGAGACAATCGTCGCGTCACGTGGAAGGTCAAGTCGCGCGTACGAACGAGTCTTGACGAGTTTTCCCATGAACGGTTCGAAGATCACCTCGGCGGGAGGCGCAGTCAGCTCGAAGAGCGCAAGGCGTTGATTCGCGCCGTCGGCGATGAGCAACCGTCGTCCCTCGTTCAGTGCAACCATCGCGTCGATGCGTCCCGTTTCGTGAGGCTTGACTCCTGCGCCTGAAAGCGTCGAAACGTGGATCGGTTGTCCGCGCGAGAGATCGAAGACAACGATCGTCGCCGACTCGGGATCGTGAAGAAACAGGCGCTTTCCTGCGCGCGCTGCACTCCCGCCGAAGTGGCTCTGCACTCCTTCGAGCTTGGGCAGAACGAGTCGCAGATCGGCAGGCTCTTCAGTGGCACGCGGCTCAAACGCCTGCACTCGTCGCTCGAATGGCTCGCAGACAACCGCGAGCGCGCCGCGCTGCGCTCCTCGCGCAACGTCTCGCGCCACTGCGATCGAAACTGGATAGTGCACCGCTCCCTCGCCCGCGCGAGGAAAGACCGCGTGTTGTCCGTAGGCAAGTTTTCCCTCACCCTTGGTCGCGGCGGCGTGCGACTGACGCGCGATCCGGTGATTGAATTGATCGGCGATCCAGAGCCATTCACCGTCGCCCGCGAGCCCCATTGGATGGTTGAACAATCCAGGAAATGGACCGCGGCCGCCCCATGAGAGAGATGACACAGCGGATGCAGTCACCGTGGGCGCCCCTGTCGCGACCGCGGCAGCATCACCGAGGTCGAGAATGAAAATCTCGTGCTGCTCACTCGCGCTCACGGCGAGCAGGCCGCTGCCGACAAACGCGACCTGCGAAGGCAGCGCGCGCGATCCATCTTTCATCGGAAACGATTCGCGCGAGATCCGGCGAAGTTCTTCGCCTGCGGCAGAGATGAGAATGATTTCGTGGCACCCCTCGTCGACGAGTGCAACGCACTGCGTCGCTGCGCCACTCACTGCGCGCCCGAGACTTCCTACGGCGATCGACGTCGGCTGCCCAAAGGCGACGGCCGGCGCGAACCGACTGACCCACTCTCCCCTGCTCGAGAAGTGGTCGACGCAACGCCGCCGCGCGTCGGCAACGAGCAGCGATCCATCTGCAAGTGCCGCAATTCCAGCAGGTTTCACGAGTGTTTCGGTGCCTGCGGTCGACGTCTTCCAGAGGCGCGATCCATCTGTCGCGCAGAGACCAACAATCTCACCACATCCATCGGCGACCGCGACGAGACCCTCCTGTGTGATGGCGACTGCGACGGGCTCGTGCAATCCTGCACTCTGCCAGAGAAAGGGGCCCGCGAGTTCGCTCGACGATGGAACCGCAACGGGCACCTGTTGTGCGAGCGGTGTCGACGAGAGTGCGCAGAGAAGAGCGACAACCATCACGCGTGCGAGTCTAGTGCGATACTCTCGCATGCATGGTCGAACTCCAACCATTCTGGCCGCTCGGAACAGTTCCGTTTCTTGTCCTCTTGCTCTGCATCGCGGTGCTTCCGCTGCTGCCCGCGACGGGTCACTGGTGGCATGCCAACAAAAACAAGGCGATCGTCGCGTGTGGTTGCGGACTCATCACGTTGCTCTTTCTTGCCGTGACCCGAACGGTCGGCGACGCTGGGCATGTCTTGGCTCACACTCTGCTCGAGGAGTACATCCCGTTCATGGTGCTGCTTGGTTCGCTCTATGTCGTTGCGGGCGGCATCGTGCTGCGCGGCCAACTCGCGGCGACTCCAAAGATAAACACGATGATCCTTGCCAGCGGAGCCCTGCTTGCGAGCCTCCTTGGAACCACCGGCGCGAGCATGTTGCTCATTCGATTGCTGCTCGACACCAACCGCAGTCGCACGCGCGTCGCACACACCGTTGTCTTCTTCATCTTTCTCGCCGCCAACGTCGGCGGCACACTCTTGCCTATCGGCGATCCCCCGCTCTTTCTGGGATATCTCAGGGGAGTTCCATTTCTTTGGACGCTGCAACTCTGGCAACCCTGGCTCTTCACGGTCGCCGTGCTGCTCGCGATCTACTACGCGATCGACTCATGGATGTTGCGACATGAAGCCGCGCGCCCCGAAGCAGCGCTCGTTCATTCCCCCCCTTCACTGCAGTGCACTGGACGGATCAACTTTCTCTGGCTCGGCGGAATTCTCGCGAGCGTGCTTTTGCTCGTGCCCGGATCCTCACTCTTTGGAAGCGAACTGCTCGTGCCAAACTTTGCCCGCGAAGGGGCGCTCGCGGCCTTCACACTGCTGAGCCTCGTCACGACCTCAAAGAAACTCCGCGCGGAGAACTCGTTTTCCTGGGGACCGATCGTCGAGGTTGCCGTGCTCTTCATCGGCATTTTCGTTTCGATGCAAGTGCCCCTTGAAGTGCTCAACCACCGCGGCGCGGAGCTCGGCATGACGACTCCGACGCAGTTCTTCTGGATCACTGGACTCCTCTCGAGCGTGCTCGACAATGCACCGACCTACCTCGTCTTCCTGACGACTGCAACGGCGCTGCCACCCGGAACGACCAGCGCGATGGTCGAGCTTTCGCAAGGGGTTTCAGTGAGCTCAGACTTACTCGAGGCGATCTCGCTCGGTGCTGTGTTCATGGGCGCGCTGACCTACATCGGCAACGGACCCAACTTCATGGTGAAGGCGATCGCTGAAGAGCGCGGGGTCAAAATGCCGAGTTTCTTCGGCTATTGTGGATGGTCTCTCGCCGTGCTCGTCCCCGTGTTGGGGATCACAGGGCTGCTGTTCGTCGGCTGAACGCGCGCATTCACTTGGGGGCTGGCGCGTCGTCTTTTCGTTTCATCATTGCGTAGATGACGCTCTGCACAACAACCGATTCTCCAACGAGCCGTCCGACGCGCTCGCCCGCTTCACGCACCGAGCGAATCTTTCCCTCGTCGAATTCTGCCTCAAAGTCGCAGAGCGAATTCTCGACGCCGAGCATCATTGACGCGATCACCGCCCACTCGTGGCGGGTGTCGGGCCAATACTGATTCGTGCGGAGTGTCTCAACAGGCACACTGACTCGCCATCCATCGCTCGTTTCAACCATTGTCAAGAGTCCGCCGTACGCGGGCTCATCGTCGATCAGAATTGCCGCGGTGCCGTCGCCAAGATCTTCGACCGTCATGCGCGCGCGCTGCTGCGTCAAAAATCCAAAGGGATCACCCAGCACACGCTTTGCAATCTCGCGGTAGTCGATCCCACCACGTGGAAGTGCCTCGACGCCTGTCTCTGCCTCTTTGAGAAGCTCATTTGGGAAGCGATCCTTGATCTTCTTCGAGACGCGCCACAACTGCGCGATCATCTGCGACATCTTGTCTTTGACATTCTGGATCGCGCTCGCTTCAGTCACTCCATCATCGAACGTGACGTCGCGCGCTTGAACCTCGATCATCTGTGCAAGCCCCTCGGGATGCCCCTGCTCGATCATCTTCGTGATCGCATCGAGTGCCTTCTGTGGGGTGCTTGTATCGGGGGCATCGCTGCCGCATCCAGGCAGTGCGAGCAGCAGCGCGGTCGTCCAGGCCACGAATGCGAAGAGAGTGTGTGTCGCTTGATTGTTCACTTCGCTAATCTTACGACTCTCATGCAGATCACCGTGAATGGAAAACCAGAAACTCTTGCGAGCCCCTCGACGGTTGAAGCGGTCGTTGTTCGATTCCGCACCAGCGAGATTCCCTGCGCTGTTGAGGTGAATGGGCGACTCGTTGCGCACAACAAGCGCGCGCAGGTTGAAGTGCGAGATGGCGACCGGATCGAGATTGTCACACTTGTCGGAGGCGGTTGATTCACATGACCAGAGCACTTGACACACAACAGACGCAGGCGATTCCACCACTGAAGGTCGGATCGTTCACTCTTACGAGTCGACTCATCGTCGGCACTGGCAAGTACAGCGACTCGCAGGTGATGAACCGGGCTCTCACCGCCTGCGGCGCGGACGTCGTGACGGTCGCCGTTCGGCGTGAACGACTCATCGACGCCAACGGCAAGTCGCTCCTCGATGCGATCGACACGTCGAAGTTGACGATCTTGCCCAACACGGCTGGTTGTTTCACCGCTGAAGATGCCGTGCGCGTCGCTCGTCTTGGACGCGACGTTCTCGAACAGTTCAAGAACCCTGGAGCGCGCTGGGTGAAACTCGAAGTGCTCGGAGACAAGCGCACGCTCTTGCCAGATCCCGTTGGCACACTCGAAGCCTGTCGCGAACTTGTCGCAGATGGATTCGAAGTGCTCTGTTATTCGAGTGATGATCCGATCATGGCTGTGCGACTGCGCGATGCTGGCGCGACGAGTGTGATGCCTGCAGGAAGTCCCATTGGATCGGGACGCGGCATCTCGAATCCAAGCGCGATTTCAATCATCTTAGAACTGCTCAAAGACAAAGCGGCCGGAGGCGATCCAGCATTTCCCGTCATCGTCGACGCTGGCGTTGGCACACCGAGCGACGTCACGCGCGCGATGGAACTCGGCGCAGATGGCGTGCTCCTCAACACCGCGATCGCGCATGCGAGCGATCCCGTGATGATGGCGCGTGCGATGCGCATGGCATGCGATTCTGGTTGGATGGGGGCGCACGCAGGTCGAATGCCGATGCGTCGATACGCAAGCGCGTCAAGTCCGTGGGAGGGTGTCATCACCCACATCCCGGGCGAGTGAGCGAAGAAAGTTGCCGAGCAACTGTGGTCCCTCGGTCGAAAGAAAACTCTCGGGGTGAAACTGCACGCCATCCATGGATGCCCTGCCAGCTGGTGATTTCCAGCGAAGGCCCATGACTTCGTCTTGTGCGGTCCATGCAGAAATTTCGAAGTCATTGGTGACCGTCGCGCGCTCGACGATCAGCGAGTGGTACCTCGTGGCCGTGGTCGGACTCGAGAGCCCCTCAAAGATGCCCTTGCCATCGTGAAAGATCGGCGAGGTCTTGCCGTGCACCGGGCGATCCGTGCGTTTGACCGTCATTCCATGCACATCGCCGATCGTTTGGTGCCCGAGACAGACTCCAAGAATCGGAATTTCACCGCGAAATGTGCGAATAAGTTCTCCGCAGACTCCGCTTTCTTTGGGGGTGCACGGGCCAGGCGAGATCACCAGCCACTGTGGATGCAGTTCGCGCGCTTGCTCGCAGGTGATCGCATCATTGCGCACAACCTGAATTGCCATCGATCGATCGAGCACGCCGAAGGCCTGCACGAGATTCCACGTGAACGAGTCATAGTTGTCGATCAAGAGGAGCATGGATCGAAGTCGGTGAGCGGAGTCGGTGAGCGCCAGAAGCGACTCGCGAAGGATAGTCACCTCTGCCGCACGAAAAACCCCGCCTCAAGGACGGGGTCTTTCACAAACGTTTCAGTGGAGTGGATGAGGATCGAACTCACAACCTCATGAATGCGATTCAAGCGCTCTCCCAATTGAGCTACCACCCCTGAGAAGACTCAGAGCGAAAAAAGTATAGCGGCTCGTGTTGGAAGCGCACGGGTGAGGCGCGTAGCCTCCTTCATGTGACTTCTGAAACCGCGAACAACGAGAGAGAGACGAAAGAGACACTGCCCGTCACTCGCGAGACTCCCGCGATGCGCCAGTATCAGCGTTTCAAAGCTGAGCATCCAGGATGCATGCTCTTCTTTCGAATGGGCGACTTCTACGAGATGTTTCACGAGGACGCCGTACGCGCCCACCGCATTCTCGGCATCACACTGACGCAGCGAAGTGCGGGAGTTCCGATGGCGGGAGTTCCATTTCATTGCGCTGAGGGGTATCTGCGCCGACTCGTCGAGCACGGCGAGCGTGTCGCTGTCTGCGAGCAGATTCAGGATCCAAAGGATGCCAAGGGCGTGGTCGATCGCGCGGTGGTGCGCGTCGTTACTCCCGGCACCCGCGTCGACGAAGCGTTGCTCGAGTCGGGTGCGCACAATGTGATTGCTGCGGTCGCACGCGCGAGTGATCGCGCGGCGATCGCGCTGGTCGAACTCTCCACTGGATCGTTCACCGTCGTGCCGTGCGATGCCTCGAGTCTCGCAGATGAACTCGCGCGCGCAGCGCCATCGGAGATCGTCTGTGCAGAGGAGGCGACGTTGGCGAGCGGAGTGCTCGTGCGTGATCTCGCTGCGTCGATGCGCGTGCCTCTGACGACGAGAGCCCCGTGGTCGATGGGAGGCGAAGAATCTGCGAGTGTTCTGCGCCGACACTACGGAGTCGCATCCGCAACTGCATGGACTCTCGACGACCCTTCGATCTGTGCTGCAGGCGGGCTGCTCGCATACCTGCTCGAAACCCAGTCGGGGCTGGCCGTCGACGGAGCCGCTGGAACCTCTGCCGGAGTGCGCAGTTTGTCGCATCTTGAGGCGCCGCGCCTCGTCGATCGATCGAAGTGTGTGATCCTCGACGCATTCACTCTGCGCGCACTCGAAATCGAACGAACATCGCTCGCGGGGACGACCGACGCGTCGCTGGTGGCAACCCTGAGCACCGCACGCACTCCAATGGGACGACGCATGTTGCGCGACTGGCTGTGCTTTCCGCTGCGCGATCGACACGCCATCGAGAGCCGACTCGACGCAGTCGCCGCACTTGTCCAAGATGCGTCGCTTCGAGAGTCTCTCTCGTCTGTGCTCGCCCGCATTCAAGATGTCGCGCGCATTCACGGGCGCGTTGCGATGCGTCGAGCGACTCCACGCGACATCGTCGCGCTCGGCAGATCGCTCGCGGCACTTGCGACGACCCTCGAGATTCTCGAAGGAGTTGGCGCTTTCGCAGAGTCGTACGCACGACTGGGCGCACTGGGCCGTGAGTTGACCGAGCTTGGACTCCGCATCGTTCGCTCGTGTGTCGACGATCCTCCAGCACACCTGCGAGAGGGCGGGCTTCTGCGCGAAGGCGTCGACCCTGAACTCGACGATGCGAAGATGCTTCAGCGGAATGCAGGCGAGTGGATCGCCAACTATCAGGCACAGTTGATTGGCGAGAGCGGCATCGAAAGTCTGCGCACGGGGTTCAACCGAGTCTTTGGCTACTACATCGAAGTCACTCACACACACTCCGCGCGCGTGCCGATCACGTTCACGCGCACGCAGACGCTGCGCAATGCCGAGCGGTACATCACGCCTGAACTCAAGGCCTTCGAGGATCGCGTTCTGCATGCAGAATCCCGCGCGTTCGAGCGGGAGCGGCAGCTGTTCGATCAACTCATCGATGCCATCGCGGCTCGCGCGAGCGAGATCGCTTCGTTCGCGAGCGAGATTGCACAGTTGGATTGCCTCACCTCGTTCGCCGAGACCGCTGTTCGCCACCGATATGTGCGCCCTGAAATCACACAGAGTCCATCCCTCGAGATCGAAGAGGGACGCCACCCAGTGCTCGACCGAACACTCGGCGCAAAGTTCGTCCCCAACGATTGCTCGCTCGGCACGGACGGCACACCGTCGACGCTCGCGCTCGTCACCGGTCCAAACATGGCTGGCAAGTCGACGTTCATTCGACAGAATGCGCTGATTGCGCTGATGGCGCTCGCAGGAAGTTTCGTGCCAGCGAAGCGCGCAGTGGTGGGACTCTGCGACCGCATCTTCGCGCGCATTGGAGCAGGCGACGAACTGCACACGGGACGCTCCACCTTTATGGTCGAGATGACTGAGACGGCCAACATTTTGCACCACGCAACGCAGCGAACGATCGTTGTGCTCGATGAGATTGGCCGCGGCACGAGCACCTACGACGGACTCAGCCTCGCCTGGGCGATCACCGAATGGCTCGCGGCCCGCAAGACGCGCACACTTTTCGCAACGCACTACCACGAGCTCACCTCGCTCGCCGATGGCGACTCGACCATTGCGAACTTGCACGTCTGCGTGCGTGAATGGAAAGACGAGGTCATCTTTCTGCACCGCATCGAACCGGGACGCGCCGACCGCTCGTACGGCATTCACGTGGCGAAACTTGCTGGCATCCCCCCCGCGGTCGTCGACCGCGCGCGTCGCGTGCTCGAATCACTGACGACTGAGGGTGTGCCAGTGCGAAAGTCACAGCGTGACGAGGCGCAGGGATTGTTGTTCTCTCAACCCACGGAGCATCCACTCGTCGCCGAACTGCGCGACCTCTCCCTTGATGGGCTCACGCCGCTCGATGCGTTCGACTTGATTCGCACGTGGAAATCGCGCGAAAATCAGCAGTGACTCTTGCTGCGCTTGGGGCTGCGCTTGGGGCTGCGTTTGGGGCTGCGCTTAGCAGGACGCTGAAGAACCCTTGACAGAGACACTTTTCGTCGAACATGCGATCAAGCGAGATGGCGTTGAAAAGTTCCTCCCGGTCAGCGACGGAGTCGCTCCGACACCGTGCGACGCCTCTTCACGCTGCGAGCAGTTTGCACATTCGCGCTAGGTTGTAAACCGCGGCGGTCAGCCGGACCTCCAGACACTTGGTGTCCACCAAATCTGGGGAGGTCCACTTAGGGCTGCGTCCCAGGCTGAGGCACTGCCGGCGTCGCAGGCACCGTCAGCGTGTCAAGCCAACTCTCGACTGCATCAGGAAGCAGCGGCTTGAGAATGTCAGGCACCTCGCGTCGTTTCTTCGTGTCAACAATCGCAGTCGCCGTCGCCCCCATTCGATAGGGCGTCTTCGCATCGGTCGAGCCCATCACGATTCGCACCGGAAATCGTTGCGCGAGCCGAACCCAATCGAGCGTCGGCGACACCGTTGGCAAGACTCCGTTCGCTCCTTGATCGGCGTCATAAAGCGCCCACCCGATCCCTTGCACTGTTCCGTGAAATTTCGCCCGCGGATAGGCCATCAGATAGACCTCAACATCCATCCCAGCTTCGATCGCTCGAATATCCGTCTCCTGAAAGTTCGCGAGCAAGAACCAGTTTGACGTATCGACGAGCGCAAAAATCTGCGCGCCGCGCTGCGCATACTGCCCTGCTGAGACGTTGAAATTCGTGACGTATCCACCGACGGGCGAACGCACTTCGCAATACCCAACGTTCAACTGCTTCTCAACCACCATTGCCTGTGCCTTCGCACGGCGAACATTCACATCGCCGATCTGTCCGAGATTTGCGCGAGCCTGCGAGATTGCAGCGGTCGCCTGCGCAACGCCCGCGCGCGCCGTGCGCACACTTCGCTGCGCTGCATCGATTTGGTCGGGAGTGACGAACTGCTTTGGCAGAAGTGGCTCGATGCGCGCGAGATATTGTTCGTTGTACAGAGCGACGGCCTCAGCGCTGACGAGGTCTGCCTCGCGCTGAATGATCGTGTCGGTCAGCGCGCGAATCTCAAGTTCGACGTACGCCAAGTTCGCCACGGCCACGTCGAGTTCTGCCTGGTAGGGGCGCACATCGATGCGAAAGAGCAGATCTCCAACGCGCACTTCTTGGTTGTCGACGACGGCGAGTTCGGTGACGTATCCCGCGACGTTTGCGGAGATTCCAACGATGTTTGCGCGCAGATAGGCGTCATCCGTACGGGGGCGAATGTCGAGTTCCCACCAGGTGAGGAATGACAGAATCACAGCGCAGAAGACGGCCGCGATTCCAAAGATGCGTCCAATGAGTGGACGAAGGCTCACCGGAACGAATCCACGCGGCGCCGCCATCGTCGGTAGTGTCGGGTTCGCGTCGCTCATGTGCGAAAGAATCCCAACCAGAGCGCGAGTGTCCACGCGAGATAGACAAGGAAATACACCGTGATCTTTGGACCGATGAACGGCTCGATCCCCGCCCGTCGCACGATCAATCGAGTGATCGTGAGCAGCGCAGCCGCAACAACGAGACACATCAGCCACGCAGGAAAGAATGCGCCGTCGATGCTGAGAATTGGATCGCACCCCATCAGCGCGCCCGTGCTGAGTATCGCCAACCATCGAGCACGGTGCACTTGCATCTCGCCAAGGGTAACGCAGGTGTTACTCTGCGTGTATGCATCCACGCACTCTTTGCCTCACTGCTTGCGCCGCACTCGTGGCGAGTGCAGCACTGAGTGGCTGCGTGATGGACGGCCCATTCGTCTCGGCCGACATCGACAAACTCGTCTCGAAAGATTCGGCCGTGGCGTGGTCGCGCCATGGCGCCGAACCTCCCGTGACACCACTCGCAGTACCGGTAAGTTTGGCGGCGGCGCCGGTTGATCGAGCCGACACCCACCGAGCGCAGAATGTGCGTGATTCTGATGCTGACCGCATCGAGCCACCGATGTCGTTGCCACTCTGCGTCGACATGGCTCTCTCGAAAAGTCCCGTCACTCGCGCCGCGTGGGAATCGGCGCGCGCGACGGCTGCTACCGTCGGAATTGCCGATGCCGCCTACATGCCCGACATTTTCTTCACTGGAGAAGTCGGACCTGAACAAGATCTCGTGGGGCCAATTCGAAACCAGCAGAATCTTGGTCTCGCGGCGATCGGATTGAATTGGGTGTTGATGGATTTCGGGCGCCGCGACGCTGACAGCGCACGCGCACGCGCGCAAATGATCGGCGCGAACTATTCGTTCAATCGTGCGATGCAGAAGCTGGTGTACGAGGTGCAGGCCGCCTATTTCAACCTCGATGCGAAGCACTCACTGCGCGAGGCGGCGCGCGAAAATGTCGCGACGGCGCGCAAGCAACTCGATGCCACCGAAGATCGCATGACCGTCGGACTCGCCACCCGTCCCGAAGTCTTGCAGGCGCGCCAACAATTCTTGCAGGCGAACTACGACCTCGAGGATGCCAAAGCCGCAGTCTTTGGAGCGCAAGCGCGGCTCTCGGTTGCAATGGGTGTGCCTGCAGACCGTCCATGCGACATCGTGCGACTCAGCGCCCTCCCCCTGCCAGAGAACCTCACGACGGCGATTGACCGTTCGATTGCCACGGCGCTCGAGCAACGGCCCGACATCGCCGCGGCACTCTCACAGGTTCGTGCGCGTGAAGAGCAAGTCAAGCGAGCGGAGGCGAACTTTCTTCCAATCATTTCGTTTGAAGGATTCGGGGGGGTTTCAAGCCAGAATTACAACGTGCAGATTGCACCGCAAAACACTCCAAATGATGGATCGAGCACTTTCGGAAACTATTCAGCCAAGCTCACCGGGACGTGGCTGATCTTTGATGGATATGAGCGGGCGCATGCGCTTCAGCAGGCGCGAAGCGAAGTGCGCGCCGCGCACGCGTCGCTCGAGAATCTCAGACTCCAAACAACTGGAGAGGTCTGGACGGGTTACTTCGAATTCTTCGCAGCGCAAAAGCGCTACGAGGCGGGCGTCGCTTTGCTGACTGCATCGCAAGATTCCTACGAGAGCGTCTACCAGAGTTACCTCAACGGACTCGTCACGATCAACGATCTCTTGCAAGCTGAGTCGGATCTCTTCGATTCACGCTTCGAACTTATCAAGTCGCGCGCACAACTTCTGACCGCAAGCGCGACGTTTGTGCTCGCACTGGGCAGTTAGTCGCCGCTTCCGTGCGGCTCTCTCACCGCAACTTCAAGCTGACCAGCGCGACCATCGTCAACACAACCGTGATCAGCCAGAAGCGCACAACGACTTGCTGCTCCTTCCATCCTCCGAGATGAAAGTGATGGTGAATCGGTGTGCAGCGAAAGAGGCGCCGTCCCTCTCCATATTTTCGGCGGCTCCACTTGAACCACGAGACTTGCGCCATCACGCTTCCAGCCTCGAGAAAAAAGATGCCGCCGATCAAGACCAAGAGCAGTTCTTGGCGCACCGCGAGGGCCATATACGCAAGCAATCCTCCAAGCGCGAGACTCCCAGTATCCCCCATGAAAATGCGCGCTGGACTGCAGTTGAACCAGAGAAATCCAAGACACGCCCCCGCCATCGCGCCGGCCATCACCATGAGTTCGCCGGTGCCCGCGACGCTCGGCACCATTAAGAAATAGGCGGCGCGCGGACTTCCCCCGATCCACACGAGTGCCATCATCGCAAGACTCGCAATGATCAGCGTGCCTGTCGCGAGACCATCCATCCCATCGGTGAGGTTGACGGCGTTGGACATGCCGGCAATCCACAGCATCGTGAGGATCGTGAAGAACCCAATGCCCAGCACGATCACTCCGCTCGAAAGCGCAGGCGGCTGAATGATTGTCTCGATCGACGGCGTCGGCAGATATGTACGCTGAAATGGAAGATTCAAGACGTGAGCATCATCAAGTCCGCTCGCGCGAAAGAGAAAGAATCCAACGACGAGTCCGAGCCCGACTTGAAAGAGCAGTTTCTCCCACGTGACCAGACCATCGCGCGTGCCGGGCGACCTGCGGCTCTGCGTCAGCTTCAACCAATCATCAAATCCGCCGACCATTCCCAGCCAGAGCACAACGATGATGCCAAGGTGGATGTATCGATTGTGCATGACATCACTGAGCAGCACCGTGCTCACGAGCAGTGCCCCCAAGATGATCACTCCACCCATCGTCGGAGTGCCCGCGCGACTCTGCATCAGCTGATTCACACTGTCATTACCGAACTCAGCCGTGTCGCCGATCTTGCGCTGCGCGAGCCATGCGATGATGCGCGGCGCGAAGCAGAGCACCAACACGAAGGCGAGTAATGACGCAAAAAGCGCGCGAAACTCGAGCTGGTACATCACCATCACCAACCACGACAACCCTCGGTCATCCAACCAACCCTGCAGGGCAACGGTGAGATTGTAAAGCATTAGGCAGCCAGTCGCTCGTGCAGCGAGGCGAGAAGACGTTCGAGCGCTGCGCCGCGCGATCCCTTCAAGAGGATCGCATCCCCCGTCATGAATTCGCTGACCACTCGACTTACACCGATGGGATTGAGCTCTGCGACTTGCACGACCTTGCACCCTCCGACACTCTGACAAGCGCGTGCTGCGTGGGCGGCGAGCGGTCCAACGAAGATCGCAACATCGGGTGGCGTTCCACCGACGCCGCGCGCGACCGCGCGACCGATCTCGTCGTGCAATTGCGCTGCCTGCTCGCCGAGTTCGAGCATGTCTCCGAGCACCACAACTCGACGCTGCCCTCTGGGGACGAGTTCGGTAAAGGTCGAAAGCGCCGCCAGCACCGCGTCTGGATTTGCGTTGTACGCATCGTTGTAAATCGTGAGGTCTCCGTACTGCTGTTTCACGAATCGCATCTCACTCGCGGTGACGCTCGCGAGTCCGCGTGACATTTGCTCATCGGTGAGACCACTCTCGATACCGATGGCGATCGCTGCGAGCGCATTGAGTGCGTTGTGCTCACCTTCAAGCGAGAGTTCGACCTGCATCGAGCGACCGCACGCTTCGATCGCGAGTAGTTGACCTCCACCAGCGCGGGCCGAGCGCCGTCGCAGCCGCACGTGATTCATCGGACCCTCTCCAAAGCGAATCACCCGCACACCCACCGGCAGTGCTCGCGCGAGTGCCTCATCCAAGAGCGAGTTGTCGCCCCGAACCACGGCCAATCCGCCTGCACTGAGCGTCGAGATCAATGCGCATTTCTCTCGCATAATCGCGTCGACCGATCCAAGTCCTTCGAGATGGGCGCGACCGACCATCGTGATTACGGCGATGTTTGGTTTCGCGAGCGATCCGAGCATTTCAATCTCACCCGGCGCGTTCATTCCGATCTCGGCCAAGAGATAGTCGTCGCCCCGTCGTCCGCCGCAGAGCGTGATCGGAACGCCGATGTCATTGTTGAAACTCTTTGGACTCGCACTTCCTTGAAACTGTGTTGCGAGCACTCCCTCGATCAGCCGCCGAGTCGTTGTCTTTCCGGCACTTCCTGTGATCGCAACAACGCGAGTCCCTGTGAGCATCTGCCGCCATGCGGCCGCTGCGGCTTGCAGCGCACTGCGCGTCTCGCGCACGACGAGCACTGCGCACGCCTGAGGCGTCGCCAATCGAATGCGCCGCCACTTCGCCTCTTCAACAACCAGAATTCGCGCACCCGCCCGCACCGCTTCGAGCAAGTGATCATGCGCATCGTGACGGTCACCATGCAATGCGAAAAAGACTCGGTCTGAGAGATCACACCGCGTATCGGTACCGACTCCGCGAGTTGGTCGGGGCGAGGTTGGCGCAATCGCCCACGTTCCAGCGACCGCCCCACGCAATTCTTCTGGCGTCATAAAAAAACGAGTGGCGCAGAGAGATTCGAACGTCATAGTGAAACTCCTTGAATGGTTCGCGTCGCGCACGAAGCGAGCGCCGCGCGCGCTTCGATGCGATCGTCAAATGGAAACTTTTCCTTCCCGATGATCTGGTAGTCCTCGTGACCCTTGCCCGCGATCAAGACCAAATCGCCAGGGCGTGCCATCCCAATGGCTGAGCGAATCGCCGTCGCGCGATCGCACTGCTGCTCGACCGTTGCAGCGCAGTTTGCTTGAATTCCACTGCAAATCTCGTCGATGATCGCCTGCGGCGACTCCGTTCGCGGATTGTCGCTCGTCACGATCACGTGATCGGCGTGCGTGACCGCCGTCTGCGCCATGCGAGGGCGCTTCGATCGATCGCGATCCCCGCCACATCCAAAGACCAGGATCAGCCGTCCATCGGTCACGACTGGACGCACCGCAGCAAGCACGTTGAAGAGTGCATCGTCGGTGTGCGCGTAGTCAACGAGCACTGCAAAGTCACTCGTCGCAGAAGTCACAAACTCAAGTCGTCCTGGCGGCGCGACTGCTCCCGCGAATCCACGTGCGAGCGCGCTCACATCGACTCCGACCGACCACGCCGCTGCGGCAGCTTGCAGCGCGTTCATCGCGTTGTGCCGTCCAATCGATTGGAACTCGACGTCAAGATCTCCCCACGGACCGCGCATCCGAAGTGCCATTCCACCAAGGGTGACCCGCACGACTTCGACGAAACATTCCGCGCGACTCTCGCGCGCACTGCATCGAAGGATTCGCGCGCTGCACCCTCGCACCATCTGTTCGTGCGCTGCGTCATCGCAGTTGACGACGGCGCAACTTCCAGAAGCGAGTGTGCGAAAGAGTTTCGCCTTCGCAGCCCCGTACGCCTCCATTGTCAGGTGGTAATCGAGATGATCCCCAGTGAGATTCGTGAAGACCCCAACTGCGAAATCGATCCCGTCGACGCGCCCTTGATCAAGCGCGTGGCTTGAGACTTCCATGACGGCGCAGGCACACCTGTTGTGCACCATGCGCGCGAAAATCGATGCGAGTTCAGTCGCGCCTGGCGTCGTCAATTCTGCAGGTTCGCGGGTGTTTCCATCGTCGGTGAGCACGGTGCCGAGCAGTCCGCATCGCGTTCCCGCGTGGTTGATGAGGTGCTGCGTGAGAAAGGCGGTCGTCGTCTTGCCGTTGGTTCCGGTGATGCCGACCATGCGCATCGCGCGAGTTGGAAATCCGTGAAACGTCTGTGCGAGCGCCGATGTCGCGCGGGTGGCGTCCGTGGCTACAAGAATCGCAACCGGTTCTGTGGCGCGGGCGCACTGCACGGTCGCCCCGGAGAGATCAACCGACGCATCGACGCAGATCGCCACCGCTCCGCGCGCCACGGCATCAGCGATGAAGTGTGTGCCGTCGCCGCGACTTCCACAACGGGCGATGAACAGCGTGCAAGGCCCGACCAAGCGCGAGTCATCCGTGACAGCGAGGACTGTCGGATCACTCGAACGCACGACCGAGACGCCGTCCACATTGGCGATGAGATGAGACAACTTCATGCACGATTCCGCCTCCCATCATCGGCATTTCTTCTCGCGCCGCTTCAAGGTTGAATGAGCATTGCATCACCAAATGAGTAGAAGCGGTAACGCTCCCGCTGCGCGAGTGCGTAGAGCTCTTTCAGTTGGTCCAAACCGACCAGTGCGCCGACCAAAGCGAGCAGCGTCGAGCGTGGCAAGTGAAAGTTCGTGAGGAGTCGTGTGGTCCATTGAAACTCGAATCCAGGGGTGATGAGAATGTTGGTCACGAAGTCCATCACCGTCGCATCGGGAGAGCCCGCCGCGATCATCGCCCGAGCTGCGCTGAAGATCTCGGGTGAGAGACGCGCGCCAAGACTCTCTAGGAGCCGAACAGAAGTCGTTCCTATAACAAGAGATACGTCTCGGTTGAGCCCCGCCAGAGCGACGGCATTTCGCGCGCTGATTCGGCAGCGTTCGTGGTGCATCGGATGCGCACTGAGTTTCTCGGCGTCAACCGGGCGAAAGGTTCCAGTGCCAACCTGCAGTTCGATTGCGATGCGCTCGACCCCGAGCGCGTCGATGCGCGACAAGAGTTCTGGTGTGAAATGCAACCCCGCGGTGGGAGCGGCGCAACTTGGCAACTCCGACTCACGAGAGAAGACAGTCTGGTACTCCGCTCGATCGACCGCATCAGATTCCACGTCGCTTCCCGCCGCCCGTCGCGCGTGCAGGATGTACGGCGGCAGCGGAGTGCGACCCGACCGCTCCCAGATTCGCGCGGCGTCGCTCCCCGCAGCGAGCGCCACTTCCCAGTGCATCTCGCGACGCGAGTGAAGCGTGATTCGATCTCGCTGCGCACCGTCGTTCGCGCCCGCAGCAATGAGTTCGAACTCATCTCCAGGATGGAACTTCTTCGACCCCTTGATGAGCGCGATCCAACGATCGTCGGCAGCTCGTCCCAAGAAGAGCCCTTCTGTTTCGCGCCCATCGCTCACTCGCCGCGCCACAAATCGCAGCGGGGCGACGCGCGTTTCATTGACGATCATCGCACTGCCCGAGGGCAAATACTCAGGTAAATCAGCCACTTTTCGATGCTCGACCCGACCTGAACTCTGGTGAAAGACGAGCATCCGCGCCTGATCTCGAGGATGGGCTGGACTCGTCGCGATCAGCGAGCCATCCAGCGGATACTCGAGTTCACTCGCGAGAAGATCGCCCATCGAAGGTGGCACCTGCGTCATCGCGTGGCGCCATCATCGCGAGAGTCTGACGCAGGCTTCGGCGACGACTCGATTCGAGCGCCCGCACCGAGGCGCCGTCCATTCAGAAACGCCGCGAGTGCGACCGCGCGACTGCCAGGAGCTTGCACTTCAAGAAGTTCGACTGACCCTGTGCCACATGCGACCGTGCCATCGATCAAGATCTCACCGGCAGCGTGCACTTCACCAGCGAGTGCTGCGTTCGCCGCGCCATGGTTCGCACCGCCAGCCTGCCCGCCGACTCGCGCACGAAGAATCGCGACGGCGTGCCCCGCGATCGTCGCGTCGACCCCAGGCCACGGACTCAACCCATTGATCCGCGAGCTCACCTCATCGGCAGTGCGTGTGAAGTCGACCCATGCATCTGCCCGCGAGAGCTTTCGCGCGCGCGTGGCGAGCGATTCATCTTGTGCCCGCGCGCGCGCCGTTCCTGCCAGACATTGCGCGACGACTTTCATCAGCGCGTCAACACCCAGCACCGCGAGCCGATCATGCAGTTCCCCCGCTGTTTCTCCGTCGATTCGCGGCGTTTCCGCCATTGCGAAGACCCCCCCAGCGTCCATCCGCTCGCCCACTTCGATCACGCTCACCCCCACCCGTGCATCACCCGCCATGAGTGAACGCTGGATCGGCGCCGCCCCCCGCCACGCGGGCAGAAGCGAACCGTGAAGGTTGATCGCAACGACGCCGCGCAATAACTCAAGAGAGAGCTTTTGCCCGAACGCAACAACCACAAAGAGCGCGGACTTCGTCTCCTGAATCGTCTCGAGCGGCTCAGTGCCGTTCACATTGGCAGGGCGAATCAGCGGCAAACTGTGGGAGAGCGCCCATTCGCTGACAGGCGTTGGCTGCTCGAGTCGACCTCGACCAGCGGGACGATCGGGCTGCGAGACCACCATACGAATCTCGACGCGCAACGCATCGGCTCGCGCGCGAATCGCCTCAAACGATGGAACTGAAAAAGCCCCGCTGCCCAGCAGCACCACTCCCACGCGAGGTGAATCGCCGTGCGAATCACCAGAGTGACTCACTCGCGCTCCTGCGCTGACTCAAGGATTCGAAGTCGCTTGCGGTTGACCAAGCGATCGATCGGCGACATCCGATCGATGATCAGAATTCCGTCGAGGTGGTCGACCTCATGCTGCCAACAACGCGCCATCAATTCAGCGCTTTCCATTGTGAACAGTTCGCCATTCAATCCCGTCGCCTCGATCACCGCATGGGGTTGGCGCCGCACCGATCCGCGAATCTCTGGCAGGCTCAAACACCCCTCTTCTTGAGCTCCAAGCACTCCATCGATCAGCAAGAACTTCGGATTCACGAAGACCTTCTCATCGCCGCCATCTTCAGACTGCCCCACCGTCACGAAGATGCGCTTCGAGACTCCAATCTGTGGCGCGGCGAGTCCGATGCCCCCCTCGGCATGCATCACCTCGATCATTTGCGCGACCAGTGACTCGATCGACGCATCGATCTTTGCAACGGGTTGGGCGCACTGGCGTAAAACAGAGTGAGGATGGATCACAATCGTTCGCATGGGTGGTTGCTTCGAAGGCTAATCTAGAATCAGTCACAAGAGGTTCCGCGGCGTCACTCTTCGACCGATGCGGTACGCTCCGAAGGCTCACGACCACCCGAGACAAAACACAGTGATTCTCCCTTGGAAAAAGAAAGATGGTGCCGGCGAGGTGAAATTCGTTGCCTTGCCCGAGAAGGCTCGCCCCTTCCTCGACCGCGCGACCAAAGCGCGTGACCAGTCGGCGTTTGACGTTGCGCTCTTCTACTACGCCAATTCACTCAAGTGGGACCCCACCAACCTCGCGGTCCATGAAGAGATGTACGCCTGCGCGCGACAGTTTCACACCGCCGGCGGCAAGCCGGCAACGACGACCGAGGCTCGCCCACTCGAGGGACCCCTCCCAACCGATCGGCTCGCAGTCGCCGAACTTCTCTGGATGCGCGACCTCAATAACCTCGAACGCGCACTCGACATGATGACTGCCGCTTCGAAGGCTGAACAGACTGCGTTCGGCGCGTGGGTCGGTCCCAAAGTATTCAATCTGCTCTCGGTCACCCTGCGCGACAAGCCCAACAAGAAGTTGCTCTTGCGGGCGAAAGATCTCTTCATCGGCGTCGGATCGTGGGAAGAAGCGAAGTTGTGCGTCGAACAGGCGATCAAGGCCGACCCAACCGATATTCAACTCGACCGTGAATTCAAGCAGATTCTCGCGCAGCGAGCGATCGACGCAGGCGGCTACGACCGCGAGGGCGGTCCTGGGAACTTCCGCGGAAATGTGAAAGACCTCGAGAAACAGCAGGCTCTTGCTGAGAAGGATGCGATCACCGGAAGCGCCGGAACCGAAGAGCGCAACCTCGAGCGCACCAAAGCTGACTTCGATGCAAACCCGACGAGCCCAGACCTCGTGCAAAAGTATTGCGTTGCACTGCGGCGCATGGGAACCCCCGAGCATGAATCGCTCGCCTACCGCGTCTACCTCACCGCGTACGAGCAGTCGAAGGAATACCGCTTCAAGATGGCGGCGGGCGACATCAAACTGATGCGTGCAGGACGGCAACTCTCGGCCGCCGAAGAGGCGCTCAAGAACGCGCCTGCAGATGAAGCAGCGCGGGCAACCGTCGCGCGCGTGCGCAAGGCTGTGCTCGAATTGCAGGCCGGTGAGTACCGCGAGCGGATGGCGATCTACCCCACCGACCGAGCGATCAAGTCCGCGCTCGGAACAGTGCTCTTTGAGCTCGGCGAATTCGAAGAGGCGATGGGCTGTCTGCAAATCGCCAAAGAAGAACCCAAGGGACGCGTCGCAGCCGCCCACATGCTCGGCCGATGCTTTGCAGTTTCAGGATGGCACACCGAGGCCATCGGCGAGTACAAAGATGCAATCGCATCGATGGATGTCACGCAAGCAGACCGAGAGCAAGACATTCGATATGACCTCATGCTCTCGTTGATCGAACTCGCACGCAGCGAGAAGAGCGCACAACATGCGCGCGACGCAGCTGAGATTTGCTCTGGAATCCTGCGAAAAGACATTAGCTTTCGCGACATTCGGCAACGCCGAAAGGATCTCGACGCACTCGTCAAGGAACTCTCGTGAGTGCACTTCGGGTGGTCGCGGTGATCCCCGCGCGTATGAATTCATCGCGTTTTCCAGGCAAGATGCTCGCCTGCGAAACTGGCAAGCCACTCATCCAACACGTTTTCGAGCGTGCGACGCAGTGCTCGCGCATCTCATGCGTCTTGATCGCAACCGACGACCCATCCATTCGCGACGCGGCACACTCATTCGGTGCAGCCTGCGTTCTGACCCGCAGCGACCATCCCAACGGCACGAGTCGAATTGCGCAAGCGGTCGAGACTCTCGACGCTGACATCATCGTCAATGTGCAAGGCGATGAGCCTGAGGTCGAACCGCAGCTCATCGACGCTGCAATCGGCGCGCTCGAAACGGATGCGGGTGCGTCGATGTCGACGGTTGTCTCACCCTTCCTCGCAGACGAAGACCCGTCCAACCCACACGTCGTGAAGTGCGTCGTCTCGCGCAACAATCGCGCCCTCTACTTCTCGCGCTCGTTGATTCCGTGCAATCGTGACCTCGTTGCGACACCGCTCGCACAACCACTCAAGCACGTTGGCATCTATGTCTATCGCAAGTCATTTCTCGCGACGTTTGTCGCACTTCCGGCGACGCCCCTCGAGCAGACTGAACAGCTCGAACAACTGCGCGTGCTTGAACACGGATACGCCATCGCGGTCGCGCATGGCATCGCTCGTTCGCAGGGCATCGATACCCCTGCGCAGTACGCGGCATTCGTCGCACGTTGTCGCGGTCAGTGAAGGAACCGCGGTGGCGGTCGGCATTGCGACGTCACGGTTCCGACGCCGGCCTCACGACGTCGGCGCGACACTTCCTTCACCTCGAATCTGCTTCGCCCAGACGACCGCCTTCTCGCGCATGCGCAGATCTTTGTCACCCGCCGCCATCGAGTCGAGACGCGCGAGCGCTTCGGCGGCGCGCAACGAGGCGAGTCCATCCCCTGCAGCATCCTGCGCACGAGGCTCACTGTCATCGAGCAATCCAACGAGCAGCGCAATCACCTTCGCGCGCTCGACGGCATCTGTTTTCGCTGGGATGAGCTTCACAAGGGTCGCGATCGCCGTCGGGCGGAGTCGCTCGACATGACCGAGTGCCGCGAGCGGGGCGACGCGGTCTTTCGATTGCACGAATCCCAGTGAGCCAATCGCCTCGAGCGCGGCCGTGCGAACACGCTCGTTGGGTGTCGTGATCGAAAGCATCGACTCCAGACCGACGCGCACCGCTTCGTTTGATGTGATCGTCGCTCGATCTGCGGCGAAATCCACCGCGCCCATCCGTGCAAGTCCGCGAGCGGCAGCGATGCGAGGGGCATATCCGCTGTCGGTGTTGAGCACCGCGAGCAAGCGACCTGATGCCTGATCGAGCGGTGCGACTGCGACCGCTTCGGTGAGCGCTGCTCTCAATTGTGGATGGCACAACGCGGCGGCATCCTTCGCACTTTTTCCAAGCGTTGGCGTGACCAGCGCGTCGAAGAGCTCGCGCGTCACCGCACGCGACTCGACTGATCCGATCGATGCAAGCACCGACGCAGCCTCTTCGCGAAGAGTCCATCGAGCGGTCGTGTCACGCACAACAGATGCGAGGGCCGCACGGACCTCGATCGTTTCGCGCGTGCGAAGTGCGCGCGCTGCTTGACGGCGCGAAGCACTCGTCGAACCATGCATGAGTTGCTCGATCAACAGCGGAGTCGCCGTTGTCACCTCAAGCACTTTGAGGACCGAAAGAGTTGGATCGACTGCGATCATCGTTGGTGGACCGTCGAGTTCGAGTTGGCGACTCCCCGTCGCTGCGTTCATCTCAACCGAGACCGTGCGTTCACTCGTCGCCGTCCGCACGAGAATCGGCAGCGAAAACTCCATCGCCATGCCCGCTCCCCCGCGCACCTTCTGCTCGACGTTCAGTGTCAACACGCGTGATCCGACGTCATACTCCGATGAGACCTTCACCCGTGGCGTGCCCGATTGAAAGCACCACTGGTTGAAGAACTGCTCGAGGCTGCGTCCACTCACTTCTTCGAGACAGTGGCGAAAATCGCTTGTTTCGACGAGTTTTTCGCTGAACCGTGCGGCGTATCGATGCACCCCTTCGAAAAAGACTTCGTCTCCAAGAAGTTGCCGCAGCATGTGCAAGATCGAAGCCCCCTTCGGATAGGGATTGGCCGTTCGCCGAAATGTCTCTCCCGGATTTTTGTAGACCTTCGAGCACATCCCTTGCGGCAAACTTCCATCAGCGAGCGCGATGCCCGTGTCGGCCTCGCCGACTTCACTGTTTCCAAGCATCGAGTCGTAGTAGCCGTCGGCGCCATCACGCTCTTCCATCCACAGTGCTGTGCCGTAGGTCGCCCAACCTTCGTTGAGCCAGATGTGTTCCCACGAACGACAGGTCATCAAATCGCCCGTCCACTGATGGCACAGTTCGTGCGAGATCAATCCATCCATGTCACCTTCGAGCAGCGCCGTCGCGTCGAGCAATGCGCCTGAATTCATTGTGGTCGCCGATGTGTTTTCCATTCCGCCCGCTGAAAAGTTGCGAACGACAAGTTGGTCGTAGCGACTCCACGGATAGCGCACACCAAAGACTCGCTCAAAGCACGCGATCATTCGGTCGGTGTTCGCATACGTCGCGGGGGCAAGATCAGCATGGCCCGAGCGCGTCCAGACGCTCATCGGCACACCGCTCAGTGGGGATGGCAACTCGATGCGTTGAAAATGGCCGGCGACAACTGAGACCAGGTACGGCACGTGCGGTTTCTCCTGCAGCCAGTGCCAGATCTCGCGTCCACCAACCGTGCGGTGTTCGACAAGTCGACCATTCGAACTCGCGCTCACTCCCGCAGGAACATCGATCACAACTTCAGTCGACATGCGAACGTTTGGAAAGTCATGCACCGGAAACCAATAGTGATTCGATTCGGGTTGCCCCTGCGTGTGCATTTCTGCCGGAACTGGAGGAAATCCATCAACTCCTGGAAGCGCGACCGAGAACCGCATCCCATTCCTTGGATCGCTCAACCGATAAGTGATAGCGAATTCGCTCTCCGCGCCAAGCGATCCAGAAGCCGCAGGATTGATCGCCTGCGCAAGGCGCACCTGCAAGATCGTGCCGTCGTGTGACCATTCGAGGGGTTTCCCTGCCTGTTGCACGCTCAAAACTTCCAGTCCCTGAGCGTTGAGGCGCACGGATTCAACACGCTTGCCCGCGGGGGCGACTCGATAGGTTGCCACCCCTTCCAACGCGGGGTGATTCATGTCGGCCAACCGCAACTCAAGCCGCAAATGCTTCCAATGCACCTGCGGATCGGGCGGAAAGTTCTCTTGCGCTCTCGCGACTGACGCGAAGAGTGTCAAGAGACACAGAACGACGACCAGGAACGCAAAATGTCGAAGTCTCTGCATCCCACTCTTGTACCCGCAATGCTCTTGCGAGTACCCTCGGCTATGCACGATTCGGAGCCTGATGCGAACTCAAATTTCCTGAGACAGTTCTCAGACAGCGAAGAGTCGAGCGAACACTTCTCACCAACTCCTGCGGGATATGTTCGCGGGCGCACAAGATTTGTCGTCGTCGTCGGAACGGTCATGAGCGGTCTTGGCAAGGGAATTTTTGCGAGTTCACTTGCAAAATTGATGCAGGACAAGGGACTCACCGTCGCCCCTATGAAACTTGAGGGGTATTTGAACATTGATTCTGGAACGCTCAATCCCTATCGCCACGGCGAAGTCTTCGTACTCGAGGATGGACTCGAGACGGACATGGATCTCGGAACGTATGAGCGCATCCTGAATCAGAATCTCTCGCGCAAGAATTTCATTACGGCAGGTCAGATTTACACTGAGATTCTCGAGCGCGAACGGCGAGGTGGATACCTCGGTCGAGACGTTCAGATGATTCCACACGTCACGGGCGTGGTCAAGATGAGACTTCGCGAACTCGCGATGGCCGGGCCCAAAGGACAACAACTCGATATGGTCTTTGTCGAAGTGGGCGGCACCGCCGGCGACTACGAAAATGGTTTTTACATCGAGGCTCTGCGCGAGCTCGCCTTTGAAGAGGGCGATGACAGCACCTGTTTCGTCGCACTGACCTACATCCTCGAGCCATCGATTCTCGGCGAACAAAAATCAAAGGCCGCGCAACTTGGGATGAAGCGCCTCATGGAAGCCGGCATTCAGCCTCACATCATCGCGTGTCGCGCGAAGAATCCCGTCACGCCGAAGGTCACACAAAAAATCTCTATGTTCTCGAATGTGCCGCTCAAACGCGTTTTCTCGATGCATGACCGCGAATCGATCTACGTCATCCCAGATGCGATGCGCGCTGCAGGACTCGACCGCGAAATCCTCTCGATCTTGGGACTCCACGACCGAGTGAACGCTGGCGCCGAAGATTCCGCGCGTTCCGCCTGGAGTGCATTCGCCCGCCGACTCAGTGCCCCACGCGATCACCGCGTCACCATCGGCATTTCCGGAAAGTACGCCTCACTTCGCGACGCATACGCCTCGATCGACAAGGCCATCGAGCATTGCGGCGTCGAACTCAGCGCCGAGATCGACGTTCGCTGGCTCGACACATCCGATGTCCACACAAAGGAGGGCGCAGCGAAACTTCTCGAGGGCGCTGACGCAATCATCGTTCCGGGCGGCTTTGGATCGCGCGGCGTTGAAGGAAAGATTCATTGCGCTGCGCACGCGCGCACGCAACGCATTCCATTTCTGGGCATCTGCTTGGGATTCCAAGTCGCGGTCATCGAATACGCGCGCAATGTGCTCACACTGCGCGACGCGAACTCGAGCGAGTTCGATCCAACCACGAGCACCGTCATCATCAGCGAACTCCCCGATCAGAAGCGCATCGAAGGAATCATGGGCGGCACGATGCGACTCGGTGCGCAAGACGTGCTCGTCACTCCTGGCTCACTTGCATCGTTTCTCTTCGCGAACGCCAAGACTGTGCACGAACGCTTTCGTCATCGATACGAGGTCGACCCAGCGTTCATCGATCGACTCGAAGCAGGTGGACTCATCTTCAGCGGGCGCCATCCAAAGCATCCCATCATGCAGATGCTCGAACTCCCAGTCACTGCGCACCCCTACTTCATCGGCGGGCAGTTTCACCCCGAATTGCTGAGCCGTCCGCTGAAGCCGCACCCGATGTTCATGGGTCTCGTCGCCGCGGCGATCGCGCAGCGTGAACCGACCTTCGCTCAGACCGCGCTCGGCCAGCGGTGGGTGCGATCGAACGCATCGACTGTTTCTCCATCGAACCGCTCGTGATCGAGCTCGTCGATATACTTCCCGACCCTTGTCGATACGGTTTTGTCGATACGGCTTTGGCGATGTAGCTCAGTTGGTTAGAGCGGAGAATTCATAATTCTTAGGTCGACGGTTCAAATCCGTCCATCGCCACTTTTTTCCCTTCCCACGGTTTCCCCCCACGACCGTGGACCAGAGGGGTTTGGCGCGTTCTGGCCATCACCACCCACCCCCTCAAATCTAACGCCCGACGACGGGCTCGAACCGTCGACCTCCGATTTAGGAAACCAGTGCTCTATCCAACTGAGCTAGTCGGGCTTTTTGTAGTCGGGATAGCGACCGCCTGATCGCACATCGGCCTTGGCTTGAATGAAATAGAGGACGCACCATCCTGAGAGAAAGATGATCCAAAGCAGATTCGACAACAAGACAAGTTTCATGCGCAGAATCATAGGGACTTTTTCTGGGCGCAAACCCTGCCAACAATCCATTTCGCGCGCATCCCTCGCGCGTCTACCCTCGCTGTCGCGTGCGCGATCCCCTCGTCAACCCCCTCTTCAACATCGTGCTTTGGCAGCCGCAAATTCCGCAAAACACGGGCAACATTGGTCGCACTGCGATGGCAACCGATTGCCGATTGCACGTCGTCCATCCCATCGCATTTGACATGTCCGAGAAGGCCTGCCGGCGCGCGGGACTCGACTACTGGCCCCACGTCGACTGCCGTGAACATGCAAGTTGGCAGAACTACCTCGAGCAGGAAACACCCAAGCGACTCTGGCTCTTCACCACGAAATCGACCCGTCCGCACTGGGAGGCTGACTTTCAACCCGGCGACCATCTGCTCTTCGGGCAGGAGCAAGGCGGCGTCTCCAACGAGATTCACGAGTGGGTCTCGCGAGAGTTTGGCGCTGACCACCGCATCACCTTTCCGATGGTGGCGCACTCTGCAGCGCGCAGTTTGAACCTCGCCACGGCCGTTGCATGTGGCGTCTATGAAGCACTTCGTCAGGTCACGCAGGCAACAGGACGCTTGCCTGCTGCGTATGATCAAGAGCAGAAATGCTCGACTGGACCACTTTTATGAAGACAACACACGTGACTCACTCGCAAGTTTCCCGCCGCGCGTTCACACTCGTTGAACTTCTCGTGGCGATCGCCATCATCTTGGTGCTGATCGGCATCTTGTTGCCAGCCCTTGGAAAGGTCTCGACGAAGGCGCGCGTCACCTCGACGCAAGCGACGATGAACGAGTTCGCCAAGGCGTGCGACACTTTTCAGGCGCAGTTCGGTTACTACCCGGGCATCGTCCCAGAGAACATGCTCGCGGCGACCCCGAACTCGCCCATCAGCGGAACTGAAAACGCACTCTTGCACCTCATGGGAGGAGCGATTCGCTCAGACGATCCAAACTATCTCACGGCCGCTGGATCAGAATTCACCTTCGGTACCACAGGCACAACCGGCACGGGGCAGCTCAAGATCAAGATCAATCCAATCGACATCGGCAAAGGACCCCGCATCGAAGGCAAGCAATACGACTCATTCTTCGCCCCCAAAGACACTCAACTCAAGCCTGTCACAGGGCAAGTCGGCGAGCAGCTCGTGCTTCCTGATTTGGTCGACGCGTGGGGTCAACCCATCGGATACGTTCGCGCTGCACGCATCGGCGGCCTCGTTTCTGGAGCCATCACCGATAAGCCACAGTTCTATCTCGAACCACTCTCGCCCTATCTCAGTTCAACCGCGCTGGGCGACTTGGGAGTCAATCAAGTTTCAACGAGCGTCTTTGGATCGGGATCCGCCGCAGACCAACGCTCCTACCTCGCGCAATTGCTGCGTCATCCTGCCTTCGGAACATTCACAGCTCTCGCCGATGCTCGCGCTGGAACACCGCGCGGAAAATACTTCCTGTTTTCGCCTGGTCCTGACGGCATTTACTTCGCCAAGATCAACGACGGACCAACTGCGAGCACTGCGTTCGTCTTCACCTCAGTTGAAGCACGAAAACCCGACGTCTATGCGACCTACAACGATGTGATGGTCTCAGGCGGCGGCTAAGAAAAAGCGCCCGCATGTTGTGCATGGGGCGCTCGTGTGAAACCGGGGTGAAGTTGAACTCGATTACTGCGGTGGAAACTTGTAGTCGCCCTTGGGTGGATCCGCTGGAGGTGGAGCCTTCTCTGGTGAACCATCTCCACCTTTGCCGCCTGGACCCTTGCCGCCTGGTCCCTTGCCGCCTGGTCCCTTGCCGCCTTCACGCTTGTCCATCGCCTTGCGCATTCCAACCATGTTCGACTTGAGTGTCTCCTGCTGAGCTGGCGTCAAGATTGCCATGATCGAATCGCGCGCAGCGTCCATCTTTGGCATCGTCTCGCGCAACTTCTGCATCTCTTCCATCGTTGCCTTGTCTGGCTTCCCAGCGCCGCCTGGTGGACCTTTTTGTCCATCCTGCGGTGGCGGACCTTGTGGCTCTCCACCAGGATTCGCGCCCTTGCCGTTGCCACGCGCTCCGCGCATTTTTTCTTCGAGCTTGCTGAGCTGCTCGCCGTTGGCATCCTTCCACGCCTTCATCTTGCCTTCGACGTCGGAGCGAATCGCCTGAATCTGCGTGCGCTGCTCATCGGTCAGCTGCGTGTCGATCGACGCGAGAGCTCCCATGAACAAGCGAACTTCTTGCATCGGTCCACCGGCTTGACCTTGGCGCTGTCCCTTCTTGCCATCCGCTGCGCCGAAGGCACCGTTGCCCTGACCAGCTTCTGGAGGAACTTCAGGTCCCGAGAGCATGCCGCCCGAATCTGGCTTCTGGCCACCCCGTGGTGGACGCTTGCCCTTTGGTGGAGCCGTGGTGCCATCTGGTGCGCTCATTGGGTCATCGTCAACGGCAGAGAATGCCACGGATGTCGGGCCCGCAAGTGCAACAGCGGTGACGAGCGCGAAGAGTGAAGTGAACAGTTTTGGTTGGGTCTTGGTCATGTGAGTCATAGTGAATTCCTTTCGGCGGGAATTGCCCAAGCGGTCAAGAATGGGACAGCAAATACCCTACCATTTTTGCGATGACTCTCACAACGCGCGACATTCATGCGGCACTCTGCACGGTCAAGGATCCTGACCTCGGTAAAGACCTCGTCACCCTCAACATGGTCAAGGATGTTCGCATCGATGGCGCCTCTGTCACCATTGGGATCGAATTGACGACTCCCGCGTGCCCAATGAAGGACA
Source organism: Singulisphaera sp. GP187 (assembly GCA_945869475.1). GTDB lineage: Bacteria > Planctomycetota > Phycisphaerae > Phycisphaerales > SM1A02 > F1-60-MAGs104. Next base: position 71,187 of record CAMBOV010000011.1, read on the forward strand.
AGATTCGCCGCGACATCGAAGAGGCAGTCGCCGCGCGATGTGTTGCAATTGGCTCGCCCAGTGCGCACGTCACTGTCGAGTTCACAGCGCAAGTGCGCGCGGCCGCGAACAAGAACGCCAGCAATCCTCTTCCCAACGTCAAACACATCATTGCTGTGGGCGCCGGTAAGGGCGGTGTCGGCAAGAGCACGGTGAGCGTCAACCTCGCCGTGGGGCTCGCTCGATTCGGCGCGCGCGTTGGATTGCTCGACGGTGACATCTACGGGCCCAGTGCACCAACCATGCTCGGACTCCACGAACTTCAAGGCGTGATCCGCGAAGAGATGCTCGTGCCCTTTGATGTGCATGGAATTCGCGCCATCACCATTGGAAAACTCGTCGACCCAGAAAAGGCGCTCATCTGGCGCGGACCGATGGCGCACGGCGCATTCAAACAACTCGCGTTACAAACCGAATGGGGAGCCCTCGACTATCTCATTGTCGACCTGCCTCCTGGCACCGGCGATGTTCCGCTCACACTCGCGCAACTTCTGCCGCTCACCGGAGCCGTCGTCGTCTGCACTCCGCAGCGCGTCGCACAAGATGACGCGCGCCGCGCCGTGCGAATGTTTCAGCAACTCGGCGTGCCCGTCCTTGGTGTTGTCGAAAATATGTCGTACTTCATCGGCGACGATGGCAAGAGCTACGACCTCTTTGGACGGGGTGGCGCGCAGTCGATGGCACAGACGATGGGACTTCCATTCCTCGGAGCGATCCCAATTCACATGGATCTGCGGCGCAATAGTGATGAAGGAACTCCGCTCAACAATTGGACCGCCAACCCCACGCTCGCCGCCGATCTCGACGCGATGTGTCAACGAATTGCGAGTCAGATCTCAATCCAGACGGTGCAGGGTGGACTGCTTCAACCAACGCTTTCAGTCACTGGCTGAGCAACAGCCTCGACGGGATATCCGCGGCCCTGCCACGGCCAATATCCACCAAGCAGTGTTGAACAGCGGATTCCCCGCCGACGCAAGAACGCGCACGCTCTCGCACTTCGGCCGCCCATCTTGCAATAGACGATTACATGTCGATCGCGCGGAAGTTCGTGCAGTTGCTCGCCGAGTTGCGACATCGTCATCAACCGCGCGCCAGCGATGCGCCCGCGCAACCACTCGGCAACGGTGCGCACGTCAAGCATCAGACACTCCCCTGCGCGGTAGAGCCTGTGCGCCGCGTGCTGCGAGATGTCATCCACTTCACTCAGACTCATGATCTCGTGGTCGAGCCGTGCGTAGTCGGCCGACGAAATCCATCCATCAATTCGGTCGACTCCAATGAGGTGCAAGATGCGCGTGATGTCGCTGATCTGGCTCGGTTCACAGACGCAGACAACATGCTCGTCCGCGTTGACCGATGCGGCGACGAGCGGTGCGAACTGTTGGTCGAACGGCGCGTGCAGCGCTCCCTCGGCACCGTCGAATGTGAATTGATTCCACGAACGCGTGTCGATCACGACCGTGCGTGGAAACGAGATCAGTTGCAGAAACTCGTCGGCGGTCAGTTCGTTCGTTCGTGGAAGCTCGCGAAGCAGCGCAGCCCGCCCCCGGTGATTCAGTTCTTCGACCCGTGAAAAATAGGCAGGTCGCTCGGGCTGACTCTCGCACGTCGCTGCGCTGAACGCGTTGTCCGATCCGAGCGCCTTGAGCACACGGTTGAACCGACGCTCGATTCCAAGGTTGGTCTCGCCGGGCAAATTGACTGCGCGACCGCACGCGCTGCCGCCCGTGTGACCCGCGAGCACCACGGTCTCATCTGAAAGTTGCGCGAGTCGACGAAGCGACTCTTGAAGTGCCTGCGTCTCACTCTGGGTGGTTCGCCCCGCCCCCCCTGGAAGCAGCGCGTCGCCCGTGAGCACGACACGCACACCGCTCGGCGCGTGTTCAACCTCAAGACTCAAAGCGCCCGCGGCATGACCCGGAGTCAGCAATGCCCTCGCGCGAAGGTCTCCAATTGAAAACGTGTCGCCGTCCTTTAAGAACGTCACTCGCCGCCGCCATCGATCGAGGTCGCGCACATACCACTCAGGCGCGCTGGTCTCACCAGAAAGAAAAGCGTTCACCGAATGGGCGCTCAACATTTCGCAGACGCCAGAGACGTAATCCGAAGGGGCGTGCGTCTCGAGCACCGCCATGAGTGTGATGCCGAGTTCTTTCGCGATCGATTCATACCGGCCTGGATCGCGCACGGGATCGATGAGGATCGCCTGTCGCGTGCGCGGGCATGCTATGAAATAGGCGCACTGCGAGATGATGGGTTCATTGACTCGTCGAACAATCACTCGATCAGCCTACATTCAAACTCTTGAGTTTCTTGAGCGCCGCAGTGAGCGCATCGAGATGGTGCGTCTCGTGCGCGGCTGAAATCTGCACGCGCAATCGCGCATGACCTTCTGGCACGACTGGATAGCCAAACCCAATCACGAAGACTCCGAAGTCGAGCAATTGACGACTCATCGCAATCGCCTTGGCCGTGTCGTGCACAATGATTGGACAGATCGCCGTCTCACTCTTGAGCACCGAGAATCCACTCGATTCAATTCCGGCGCGGGCATACGCGACGTTGGCGCGCAACTTCGTGACGCGCTGTGGTTCGCGCATGAGCACTTCGATCGCCTTGTCGGCACTGCACGCCACGGTGCACGGAAGCGCGTTGGAAAAGAGCGTCGGCCGTCCCCGCTGCACCAGCAGATCGATCGCGGCCCGCGATCCTGCGATATATCCGCCTGCCGCTCCGCCCAGAGCCTTGCCGAGTGTTCCAGTGAAGTAGTCGATCTGCGTTGCCGCCATCCCCCAGTGTTCGTGCGTGCCTCGGCCCGTCGCTCCCATGACGCCGGTTCCATGCGAGTCATCGACGATCAACAGCGCTCCAAACTCGTCGCACAGCGCCCGAATGTGCGGCAGATCTGCGATGTCTCCTTCCATCGAGAAGACCCCGTCAGTCACGATCCAGATCGTGCCCGTGACCTCTGGGTTCGCACGAGCCTGCACAAGTTTTTCACGCAGCGACGCGCAATCGTTGTGGCGATAGACCCCGCGCAAGAGTCCTTTCTTGATCGAGACCGCGAGGCGAATGCCATCGATGATTGATGCGTGGTTGAACTCATCCGAGATGATGAGGTCGCCGGGCTCACAGAGCGTTGGAAAGATTGCTTCATTCGCATTCCAGCAACTCGTGAACGTGTACGCCGCTTCGACGCCATAAAACTCAGCGATGCGAGCTTCGAGTCGTTCGTGACAGTCGAAGGTGCCGCAGATGAAACGCACACTCGCTGTGCCCGCTCCGTATCGGCGCAACCCCTCATGCGCCGCTTCGATTACTTCGGGATGGTTCGCGAGTCCGAGATAGTTGTTCGAGCAAAAACAGACGACCTCTGCGCGCCCTCGAATGCGAACGGTTGCATCCATCGGTCCTTCGATCATCTGCAACTGCTTGAGCTGGCCACTTTGCTGCAGCGAGTCGAGAATCTGTTGCGTGCGTGATTGAAACGTCGATGGCGCGATCGTGGTCATTTCAAGAGGATAGGGCGAACTTCTTCACTCTTCTCTTGCGCTCATCGCCCCCAACGACGCACTCAACGACCCAGCCTCTTTCACACCCGCGTATCGGCTCGAAATGCGCGGCAAGAGGTAGTCGCTGAATGCCGTTGCCAGTGTGTGCGTCGGCGCCCACCCCCACTGCGCGCGTGCTGCCGAATCGTCGCACGACTCGGGCCACGAATCGATGATTGATTGCCGCCCAAGATCTGGCTCAAACGAGATCTGCGAGCCGGCGAAGGCGCGGCGAACGAGCGTCGCGAAATCTTCAGCCGTCGGCGAGAAACTCGCGACGTTGTAGACCGATCGCTTCAACGCGTCACGTGGAGCGCTCATCAGTCGCATCGTCGAGTCGATCGCCTCTGGCATCGTCATGAACGGAATGCGCGAGTCGGGCCGAACGAAGCAGCAATATGGCCGCCCCGCCGCGGCGGCGTGAATCATTTCAGGTCCATAGTCGCTCGTTCCCCCCGATGGCATCGTCTCGGCCGAAATAATTCCAGGAAACCGAATCGATCGAAAGTCAACAGGATGCGCGATGCGATCCTTCGCGAGTTTTCGGTAATGATGCGCGTAGTAGCGACCAAGGTGCTCACCGGCGAGTTTGTTGCAGCCGTACATCGTGTGCGGTTCGCAGTATTGATCCTCGCGCACCACTCCGGCGCTGCGCTTCGTCGCGAGATCGGGCATTCCGTAGACCGCAATCGAACTCGGAAAGAAAAACTTCACGCAGCGACCATGGGACCGCGCCTGCTCGGCTGCAAGGTGAAGCAGATTCAGCGTGCCGCCAACATTGACCTGGTGGGCCGTCTCAGGGGCAAACTCCCCGCGCGTCGAGAGCAGCGCCGCGAGGTGATAGATCTCCGTGATCTCGTACATCGCAAGCAATCGTTCGAGCAGCGCGTGATCGCAGATGTCTCCAACGAATGAGTGATCGCAGTGCGCACGAATCTCAGGTGCCAATTCGCGAACATCAAGCGCGAGAATCACAGCGCGTCTGCCCTGCGTCGACGAGAGCGCCGACAAGAGTCCATGCCCCATCTCACCGCCCGCACCTGTCACGAGGATGGCGGCATCCCGCTGCTGACCAGTCGGAGGCGTGAGATGCGCGGGCGACATTGATGAGGGAGTCATAGAACGCGCAAGGTATAGCCGAGCGCTCGCCCGCCCCCACAGTTACAGCGTGCAGCCAAGTTTGATCAGAAGATCACGCGTCGCCTTCGTGCCATCGACTTCGCTGAGCCGGTCACCCTCATACTCGGCGCCAATCCATCCGCTGTAGCGAGTGCTGCGAACGATAGTCAGCATTTTGGCGTAGTCCGTCGCGGTTTCAGCGCCGGCGGCGTCGAAGTCGTGACTCTTCGCACTCACGGCGCGAGCGAATGGCATCATCGCCGCGACGCCTGCGTATCGATCACCCATCGCGCCATCGTCACAGCGAAAATTTCCAAAGTCAGGAAGTGTTCCACAGTTTGGCGCACCAACAGCTCCGACGACCTTCGCAACCCATGCGCCGTCGCACGAGAGACCTCCATGATTCTCGACGAGCACGTTCAGCTTCATCGGCAGCGCCAATGCACTGAGTTGCGACAAGCCATCCGCGCACTGTGCGATCTGCTCGGCTGACGTTCCGACACCCAGCGCGTTCACACGAATCGAGTGGCAACCGAGCACAGCTGCTGCGTCGAGCCAACGGCGGTGCGCCTCGACTGCACTGCGGCGCGCACTGCTCTCTTTCACCCCCAACTCTCCTTCACCATCAACCATGATGAGCACGCTCGTCACACCGGCTCCATCGGCACGCTTTCGAAGGTCTTTCACCCAAAGGTCGTCGGCAGCCATCCCTCGGTAGAAGGTGCTCACATACTCGACTCCAGCGATTCCAAACGTCGTGCGAGCGAACTGTGGAAAGTCCAGCGCCGCAAGGCTGCCCGCTTTGATCATGCGGTGCAGCGACCACTGGGCAAGACTAATCCTGTTGGATGGATTCGCTTTCACGGGTGACTTCTCGTCCTTGGCGAGCGACTGCGCCATGACGGTAGTCGGCGCGACCGCAGTCGCGATGGCGGCGCCGACCAGCGTGCGAAGCATGCGCCGTCTCGATTGTCTCTCGGTCATGGGTACCTCCACGACCCTGACGATAACAGAGCGAGAAACCCTCCCGTGAATCGCTACGATGTCGAAATGAACCTGCCGAGCCTCTTCACCGTCGCGAGTTCGATCGCGCTCTTTTCTTCGCTCCCGATCCATGCTCAGACTGCCGCAGCTCCCGCGACCGCGGCAGCTCCTCAGGCGACCGATCCACAAATCGATCAAGCTCTCGGACACCTCTCCGTTGAAATGAACGCGCTTCACACCATGATCGATTCGCTCGGAGATGTGCGCACGAATTCAGAAGACCGCATGGCTGCGATGGATGCGTTCATCAAAGAGAAGAACTTCACCACGGACTGGAACGCCTACGCCTCTTCGACAACGAGTCTGCCACCAGGCACGAGCTTTCTCGCTGCGTATCAGACGACGCTTCAACAAGAGCAACTCAAGGGAGCGCCCAAGATCACAACGCAAGATCTCGATCTTCTCACGCGGGAAGTCTCTGCGACGACGCAGCAAGCCCAGGCTGCGTGGAGCTCACAGAATCAGCGCTTCGCGCAGGTTGCGCTTCGCTCGTCGTTTCTGCAATCCAAGAGTGCGCTCGATGACTATCAGCAGTGGGCTCCGGCCTACGCCGCTGCGCAGCGCAGCGAAAAGGCTGCGCGATATGCCCAAATGAATGCACGACTGAACGACCAGGCATCGGCCTATTACCAGCACCTCCACGAGATGCACGAGCAGTGGGACAAGATGCCTCACAACACTGGACTCAACTTCAACGAGATTTCGAGTCAGGGAGACGGCGACAAGGGCGCGTTCTCTCAAACGTCACAGTCGGCCAACGCAGCCGCGGGTGGTGGCGGCGTTTCGGTGAACTCCCCAGAGTCTGCGGGAGTGAATACTCCGTGGCAGTATGCAGGCGCGGGTGGTGGGTATTACCCAGGTGCATACTCCAGTCAAGGTGGGGGTCAGGGTGGCTACTACGGCGGCTCAAACTGGAATAGTTATTCCGACAACTACAACGACCTTTACGGCTATCCAGCAGGAACGAACTTTGGCGGCGCGAATTTCACCCCCGTGGGCATCCACAAGATTTGGAATCGTTCGGGCGGCGCAGGACCTGTCAACGGACCCGACACTGGACCTGCTGGCGGCATTCGGTCTCCTAGTGGCGCGGTTGGAGGCGGCGACCGCAGCGGCGGCGGCGTGCGCTAACCGCGAAACTCACTCCCACTCGATCGTGGCAGGCGGTTTGCTTGAGATGTCATAGACAACTCGGTTGACGCCCTTCACCTCGTTGATGATCCGACTCGAGATTGTCGCGAGCACCTCGTATGGCAACCGCGCCCAATCCGCGGTCATGAAATCCTGCGTCGTCACAGCGCGAATCGCGACGACCGAGTCGTAGGTGCGGCCATCCCCCATCACGCCGACTGAGCGAACAGGCAAGAGCACCGCGAAAACCTGGTCCGTTTTTCGGTAGAGATCGGCCGCGACGATTTCTTCGAGCAGAATCTCATCGCAATCGCGCAAGATTCGCAGTTGTTCTTCAGCGACCTCGCCGAGGCAGCGCACGGCGAGACCGGGTCCTGGAAATGGATGTCTCCAGACAATGTGCGCAGGCAGCCCGAGCACTTCACCGAGCGTGCGAACTTCGTCTTTGAAGAGGTGACGCAGCGGCTCGATCAATTCAAAACCGAGATCTGCTGGAAGCCCACCGACGTTGTGATGCAACTTGATATTGGCGGCCGTTCCCGCGTGGCCATGTCCGCTCTCAATCACGTCGGGATAGAGCGTGCCCTGCGCGAGAAATTTCACGTCGCCTGGAATGCTCTTGGATGCTTCACGAAAGACATCGATGAATCGGTGGCCGATGAGCCTGCGTTTCTCTTGCGGATCCGTGACACCCGCGAGGTCACCGAGAAACGCACGACTCGCGTCGATCACTCGCAAATCGACATCGAAGTGATCGCGAAAGGTCGACTCAACGAGCGTTCGTTCGTTCTTGCGCAGGAGTCCATTGTCGATAAAGATGCAGACGAGTTGCGATCCAATGGCGCGCGCGAGAAGTGCAGCGACGACCGAACTGTCGACACCTCCCGAGAGTCCGCAGATCACACGCGCGTCTCCGACCCGCGCCTTCACGCGCTCACACTCGGCAGTCGAATAGTCCGACATCTTCCACGTGCCCTTGCATCCGCAGCTGCGAAAGAGAAAGTTGCGAAGCACATCCATCCCGTGAGGAGTGTGCGTCACTTCAGGATGAAACTGCACTCCAAAGATCTTGCGCCTTCGATCTCCAACGGCCGCGAATGGGCAGGTCGGGGTCGATGCGAGCACGTCGAATCCTGTTGGTAATCCCACGACTTGATCTCCGTGGCTCATCCACACTGTTGCATTGGCAGGCACCCCCATCATGAGGTCTTGATCATCGACGACCGAGACGTTTGCCCGTCCATACTCGCGCGTTGCGACGCGGTCGACCCGTCCGCCAAGCGTCTGACACGTCAGCTGCATCCCATAGCAAATGCCCAGAATCGGCACACCAGACGTGAACAATTCTGGATCGCACCTCGGCGCGGTCGCCTCTGAAACACTCGATGGACCTCCCGAGAGGATGATCCCCACGGGATGGTGCGCGAGTAGTTCTGCAATGGGCGCATCGGGACGAACGAGCAGGCTGTAGACCCCAGCTTCACGCACGCGACGGGCGATCAACTGCGCGTACTGGCTGCCGAAGTCGAGGATGAGAACCGTTTCTGCTCGTGAGTCAGTGGCGTTGTTGTGTGGTTGAGTCATGGGGTGTGCTCACGTCATCTTTGAACTCTCGAAAAGTCCAAGTCATGGGCGCGGGATAGTAACGGGGAATCTTGTATCCTCGCTCGAGTGAAGAGCATGACACGAACTCGCTGGGTCAATCGACTGGGGATCACCGCGACGCTGCTCGTGCTCGTTGGGTGTGCCCCGAGTGCAACCGAAGGCGGCTTTTCGAATCCCGCCCCAGGTGCTCGCCTCTACGCGATCGAAGACTCGGTGAAGTTCAACCGTCGCTCTGATATTCCATCGATCGTCGAGTGCCTCTGTTCAGATGATGAACTCTTGCGGTTCATGGCCATCGGCGCACTGCACCGCATGACTGGGCAAGACCTCGACTATCGCTTTGATGATCCAGAGCCTCTGCGGGTTGCCGCGTACAAGCGCTGGCAAGAGTGGACCATCGCAGAGCACCTTGCCCCTCCGATGCAGGCCTACGCCTCAACGATCTACCCCCCTGTTCGGCCGCGCCCTCAGTGGTAATGCAGCGACGCACCCATGGATCGTGAACCCTGCATCAGCGTCCGCCTCTTCAGCGATCCCAAATTGCTCGCGCCGATCCGCGCCTTCATCGATGCCCTCTCGAAAAACATCGGCTTTTCAGAGAAGTCGCGCGGATTGCTCGCTCTCGCCGTCGACGAAGCGCTCGCCAATGTCATCCGCCACGGTTACAGCGAGCGAACCGATGGATTGATTTGGCTGAACATTTGGCGATTGAGTGACCCACTGGGGCTTCGCATCGTGCTCGAAGATCTTGGACGCTCCGTTGATCCCTCACTCATCAAGGGGCGTGACCTCGCTGACATTCGCCCTGGAGGACTTGGAGTGCACATCATCAAAGAAACAATGACCGAGTCGAAGTGGGAGGCCCGTCCTGGTGGCGGCATGCGACTCACCCTTGTAAAGTTGCTCGCTCCCGAAGAGCGAGAGAGTTCATCACCCTCACAGTCGGAGAATTACACCCCGTGACACAAGAACTCACTATTGCTCAATCGTCCGTCGCTGGCGCGACCGTCCTTCGCCCTGGTGGTGACATCGATATGTCGTGCGCTCCTTCGGTTCGTAAGGCCGTCGCGGCGGTCATGCGCGACCGCCCCGCGCGATTGGTGCTCGATCTCTCGGCGGTGATGTACATGGATTCCTCTGGAATCGCGACGCTTGTCGAAGCGCTTCAACAATCGATGCGCAACAAGATGAAGTTCGTGCTCGTCGGCGTGAACCCGCAAGTTCGCAGCGCCCTTGAAATCACGAAACTCCTGAGCATGTTTACGATTGCGGCAACACTTGAAGACGCCACAAAGAAGTAGCCCTTCAGCATGAGCACCCTCGCGCGAACAAACCTCTTCACACGACTCGTCGATCGCTATTGGGAGATCTGGTCCGAGGTGCTGGGATTGATCGGCTCGTGGGCGAACATGCTCTTCGATGTCATGGTCTGGATCGTCCGCTCACTCATTCAACGGCGCGCGCGCTTCGGTGCGCACGCACTTGCGACTCAGTTTGTGCGAGTTGGAATCCGCTCGATCGGCATCGTCTTGCTCGTCTCGGGATGCATCGGCACGATCTTGGCCCTGCAAACTGCGCCGAGTCTTGAGCAGTTTGGACAGACCGACAAGGTCGCGAATCTCGTTGGAGTCGCGGTCTTTCGCGAACTCGGCCCGCTCATCGCCGCGATCGTCATGACTGGATTCGCTGGCGCATCGATCGCCGCAGAACTTGGCACGATGAAAGTCGGCGAAGAGATCGAAGCGCTCGAAGCGATGGCGCTCAATCCGATTCGTTTTCTAGTGATGCCACGCGTCATCGCGACGGCCATTAGTTTGGTTGTTCTTTCGGTGTTCGCAGATATCTGCGCTGTCTTCTTCGGCGGGGTCGTTGGGGTTCTCGTCTTAGACATCCCCTACGAGGTCTACAAGCTCAACACGCTGACGCAACTTCGCCCGGTCGACTTCAACACTGGACTCCTCAAGGCAGCTGTCTTTGGCACCATGCTCGGGGTGATCGCGTGCACGAATGGACTTCGCGTCACAGGCGGTGCTGCAGGGGTCGGTCGAGCGACGACGAACACCGTCGTGCAAACGACCGTCGCGATCGTGATCGCCGACTTGCTCTTCTCGGCTCTCTTCTATTCACTCGGGTTCAACTAATTCGTCGCGGTGGATCGATCCCCGCTCCGCTGAGCAACTGCGCTCCTTCAATGGTGGTCGCGTGACTCACGAGATGGCGCAGCACATCCTCGGGTTGCTCGACGAGGCACGCCTGCATCGATTGAATCAACAGGTGACATCCCGCTGATCGGCCAGATTGCACAGGGCCCGGCACCGCCATACAGAGTCGATTGCACTCACACGCGAGATTCGCCGTCAAGATTGCTCCCGACCGCACCGCCGCCTCGACAACGAGCGTGCCGAGACTCAACCCTGCGATGATTCGGTTGCGACTTGGAAATCGATCGGGAGTCGCCGCGGCCATCATCGGACACTCGCTCACCACCGCACCTCCGCCCGCGACGATCTCATCGAGCAGTTCAATGTGCTCTGAGGGATAGGGTTCGCGCAATCCCCCGCCGACCACTGCGATGGTGCGCCCCTCGGCTCGAAGCGCTCCGCGGTGCGCCTCGGCATCGATCCCTCGCGCCGCTCCAGAGACAACAGCCACATCGCTCGCAGAAACCCCTGCTGCGAACCGACCAGCTTGCTCGATTCCATACGCGCTCGCTCGCCGGGCTCCGACGATCGCGACCGACCAGGCATCGCTCGCGAGAAATTCTCCGCGCATCCAGAGCGCAATGGGCGCATCCACACACGCCGCCAACATCGGTGGATAGTCGCCATCGGCGAAGGTCACCAGTGCGACCCCAAGCGCCTCCATCGAAACTCGCTCATCATCAGGATCGCACCGCCCAAGCCGCTCGCGCAGCGCCCCCGCGCTCCCACCACTTCCAGCCTCGACACTTTCAAGCAACAGCGCAAGAGTCGATCCACCCGCGCGAGCCGTGGCCGTCAACGCACCGAGCCCTCCAAGGCGCCTCGCCGCCAGCCGCCACGACCGGTAGCCGCGGTCGAGCGCAAGCGCTGCGCGAAGTGTGTCGGAGTCGAGCAATGTTGCAAGCGTTGGCATGGTGCACCTCGCCACGCAACGTAGTCCCCCGCGCAGAGGCGATCCAAAACTATGCCTGTTTTTCTTGGGACCGCGCCGCAGGACCAAAGATCAGTCCGAGAAAGACGCAGAAGGCACCCGCAGCGATTACCCACAATCGTTGTGGACCGAGCGTCCACCGTGCAAGCAGCGTGTCGGGATAGGGATCAAACGCATCGGTCGGCGGCGTCACGCTCGCCTCGATCCAATCGCTCGGGGTCGAATCGATCGAGGTCGCGATCAGAAGCGCGGTTTCATCGCGAGGCATGAGGTTCAATTGACTCGCAGCGAGTCGGCGAACGAGCCCTTGGTCGCCGGCCTTGAGATCGTCAAGAAAGCGTGAGCACGCCTGAATGCGCGCGAAGTTGTGCTGTTCTGCAAATCGAATCGTCTGCAACTGCGAGCGCATCTGATGCACCTTCTGCGCCTCTGGAATCACTGCGGCACAGACGATCAGCGCAACTCCAGCGGTGAGAAAGAGCCATCCAGGATCTGGATTGAAAAACGGCAGTGAGAAGCGCACCCCATGAAATCGGCAGATTGCCTCGCGCGAGGTGAAGAAACCCGCTCAGGCTGTTGGCGGCGATTCGACGACTGAATCCATCGAATCCAAGATCTGCCGCAACTGCAGGCGCATGGCTGGCGCTCCCCACAGCAAGTCATACTCGATGCGCCAGTTGCACCGTTGAACTCGGCATTGCCCGCTGAAGACAAACGGAGCGTTCGACAGCACGAGTGTGCACGAATCGAAGGTGCAATCCACAAATGCGTTGCCTGCGAGGTGCACCGTCTGTGCGGTGAACGAGCGTTTTTCATGTCGCGTGAGTTGAACCTGCGCTGGCTGCTGGGCGCCAGCACCGCCAGCACCGCCAGCACCGCCAACCCCCGCTGCAGCAGGCACGGCGCCTGTTGGCTTGGCACCACCTGCGCCCCCCGCACCTCCCGCACCGAGGCTCCACGGACCACCAGCACTGCGATGCATCGAATTCGACAATGTGTTCACGGTGTTCATGGTGTTCCTCGTGTTGGCTCAGGCGAGTTCTGGGAATGTTTTCTGGACGACGGCCACAAGATCCTTCACGTGCTGCACGGACTCATCGAAGAGTGCCTTCTCAGCTGGGTTGAACTTGATCTCGACCACGCGTTCCATCCCCTTGGCTCCAAGGATGCATGGAACGCCGATGAAATAGCCCGCGCCCTTGCGACCTGGCGCAACGCCGTACGCGTCTTCGCAGTACGCCGCACAGGGAAGAATCCGCTTCTTGTCTTTGACGATTGCTTCGACCATCTGGATCGTTCCCGATGCAGGCGCGTAGTAGGCGCTCGTACCCATCAGTTGCACGATCTCTCCGCCGCCAACCTTTGCCCGCTGCGTACACGCTTCAATCTTCTCTGCAGACAAAAGCATGTCGACGGGAATTCCGTGCACACTCGTGAACCGAGCGAGAGGCACCATGTCATCACCGTGACCGCCGAGCAAGAGCGCTTGAATGTCTTCGACCGAGCATCCAATCTCAAGCGCGAGGAATGTTCTAAATCGCGCGACGTCAAGGCAACCTGCCTGACCAAGAATTCGATTCGTCGGAAACTTTGACGCCCTCCATGCGGTGTAGACCATCGCATCGAGTGGATTGCTGACCACAATCATGACGGCGTTGGGCGAATATTGCGCAACTTTCTCTGCGACGTCCTTCACAATCTTCACGTTTGTGGCGATCAAATCGTCGCGGCTCATCCCCGGCTTGCGCGGAATTCCTGCGGTCACGACAACCACATCGCTGTCTGCGGTCTGCGCGTAGTCCGATGTTCCGATCACCTTTGAATCGAATTCTTCGATGGGACCGCAACACGCCAAGTCGAGTGCCTTTCCCTTGGCAACTCCTTCACGCTCTGGGATGTCGAGCAGCACGATGTCACCAAGTTCCTTCGCCGCGGCCCAGTGAGCGCATGTTGAACCAACGTTTCCAGCACCGATGATTGAGATCTTGGCACGACGCATGTGTGTAATGACTCCGTTGAAGTGTGACTGAGAGGGCGAGGATCATAGCGAGACGATCGACGGGCGATCGCCACCAATTCGTCGGTGAACATGGGCAAAATGCACAGCGGCGGATCCGAAAAAGGATCCGCCACTGTGAATGCGCCAGAATGGACTCGAACCATCGACCTCACCCTTATCAGGGGTGTGCTCTAGCCAGCTGAGCTACTGGCGCAGGACGTTCGAGTATAGCCAATCCCATTTCGCTCGAGACTCTGCATCAAAAGCGACAAGCCCGGCTTTCGCCAGGCTTGCGCCGTGATCCCCAATCCACGTGGCGCATTGCGCGCCGATTTCCTTTTCAACCCTCCAACCCTTTCCGACCCTTTCCGACCCTCCAACCCTTTTCCGACCCTCCGAGCCTTTTCCGACCCTCCAAACTTTTCCCTTCCATCCATCCCGCGAATCAATCCTCGCCTTGCGAGTTCTCTCTCGCGAATCCTTCCACCTGCGCAAGTCGCTCCGTCGAGCGAGCGGACTCCGAAGTGCGCGCAGCAATCGTGGGGAGCGCTGCGACACATCGGTTCAGGCAGGCAATGAGGGAGCGAAACTTGCGCATTGGAAGATGTTCCTCTGCTCCCCGTCATCGCTTTGAATTGTTGGCATCTGGCGCACGAGCGTCTGCCTGACGGGGCGCCTCTTTGATTCACCGACAACCACAAGATTGGATTCCCCCGCGAGAATGCAAGCGAACCCTCAGAGAATTCTCGTTTTCGAGTTCACCAACTCGGCGTCGTGCCCAGGATCGGCTCAACCAAGTCTTTTAGCGTCACGATTCCCACTGGCACGGTCGATCCAGCGTCATACACAATCGCGAGTGGCCGACGGGCCGCGCGCATCTTGCGTGCGGCTTCCATGACGAGTGTCTTGGAATCAACCACGAGCACTTCTTGAGCGAGCTGCCGAGCGGGCAGTGTCGGATTCAGAATCGCCTCAAGCGTTGAGAGCACCCCCACCACGCGTTGGGTACCTCCCTCTTCGACGACTGGGACGTAACTAAACTGCGACTCTCGAAAAAGCGTTGCGTCTGTTGACGGCGACGTCTGCGCCGAGACCGTGAGCACTCGATTCCATGGAATGGCGCACTCCTGCACAGTTCGCTCAGCAAGACCGAAGAGCCGATCCGCCATCTCGAGATGCACACTCTTGATGTGATCACTCTCGACTCCATCGCGCAAGGACTGCAGGAGCCGCTGCCGCCTCGGTCCGCCGTGATCGCTGCGGCATCCCAGCAACTGCGCCAAGAGATCGCTGAGCACTCGAATGAGTGGCACGATCCCAGTCCACGTAAACATCACACGCAATCCCCACAAGATCGAAGAACACCCGTAGGTCCACGTGTTGGTGAAAACCCGAAAGAGTTCCTTTGGGATCGCGTCACCACAGAGAAAGACCAGCGGCAAGACGATGCTCGAATTGATCAGCGCCACGTCGAGCGGATCCTGTGTGATCTTCTCGACGATGTGTGTTGTGGCGGCGCTGAGTCCCGCATGCGCGAGGTTGACCCCGACGAGCACAGTCGCGAGAAGTCGATTGGGATGCTGCAATTCGACGCGCAGTCGCTTCGCCGAACGATGCTGCTGCACGACACGCGCGGCGAGCCGCACACGATTCAATGTGTAGGTGCCTGTCTCCATCCCCGCAAGAAGCCCGCAGATCGCCAGCGAGACGAGGCCGAGCACGATGGCAAGCGTCATCGCGCACGCTCCTCTTCGTCAGGCTGGTCGCCCGTCGCGAGAGGGCAGACGATGAAGGATCGCGCGTTGCCGTTCTCGACGCGCTCGACGCACACGCGCAGCGAACCGAATATGAACGTCTGCCCAACCTGCGGGATCGATTCGAGTTCTTCGAGCGCAATGCCGCCGACAGTTGATGCGCGCGACATCGTCAACGGCAGACCGTAGTGCGCGCAGAATGCCGACGCGGGCATCCGTGCATCGATACGCCAGGAGTCACCGTCGATCATCTCGGGCGCCATGAGCTCCACTTCATCGCGCGCGACGATGTCACCAACGATTTCTTCAATCGCATCTTCGAGCGCGACGATTCCAGCGGTCCCACCAAACTCGTCAACGACGATGGCAAGACTGCTGCGTTGCACCCGAAAGAGTTCGAACAGTTGCTCAAGAGATGCAATCTCTGGAATGAACGAGGCCGGCTTCATGTGCGCCTCGACGGGCGCGTCGACACCTCGCGCATCGAGCAAGTAGCCGCGCACGTCGAGAATGCCTGCGATTCGATCCTGGCTTCCATCGACGATTGGCAGCCGTTTCAGGCGAGACTTCGATGCGAGGGCGACCACGGCACTCCGCGACGCGCGCTGTGGAAGCGACACCATCTCCGTTCGGTGCGTCATGACGTCTCGCACACGTCCGCGGCGCATGATCATCAATCGACCGAGCAACGCTTCCTCTTCGGCTGAGATATCACCCTGGACTCGAGCCGCAGAGACGAACTCCTTCAACTCCTTAGCCGTTGGGCCCGCAGAAGCCATGGATGGCGCTGCAAGCCGATGAATCGGCACGAAGACAACTTGCTCGATCAACGCGCGAACCGGACTGAGCAGCCAGACGAGTCCGGCAATCGGTCGCGCGATGAGCGGCGCGAGACGCAGGCGGATCGAGTTTCCAACGATTTTCGGAAAGACTTCGCCCAACAGAATCAATCCCCCCACCTCAGCACCACCAACGATGACTTGCATTGCCACCGAAAGATCAGTCTCAGAGAGGGCGACCGTGGCCACCGCGAAAAACACCGTGTTGACCGTCGTATTGGCAAGCAGAATCGTCAGCAGCAGGCCCCGCGGTTGCGCGAGCAGTCGCTCAATGATCCTTCCAATGCTCGGTCGATCGCGCTGGATGCGCCAACGATCGTCTGCCGTCAAGCCAAAAAGCACGGTCTCGGACGCTGAAAACAATGCGCTCATGCAGACGAAGACAGGCAACGTCGCGAGCATGGCATTCGTCGAAACGGTCACGGTGTGAGATCTCGCTGGGTGAACTGCTCAAGTCGATTGACCTCGCTCAACAATCGAGTGAGCGCGCGAAGGTAGGCAATCATTGCCCGCGCCTTGATCCAGTCAACGCCTCGCGCTGTGCCATGCTGCACCAATGAATCGAACGATGAGCGAATCTCTTCGCGCACCCATGTGCAGATCTCACGACAGCGCTCCGCCGAGCTCTCATCGACAATCTCTGCTTCCTCGCGACGCTCCAATAAAGCAATGAGTTGCGCTGGTGTCAGTGAGACCGCAACCCCATGCGGATCCTCGAGTGCGATGAGTGACTCGGCGCGCGTCAGTGGATCTCGCACGATCGACGCCGCTCGATTCACACGAGCGCTCTGCACGATCGCGGCTTCTCGTTCGACCCCCTCGGCATGTCGGTCTGGATGGCAACTCACCAGTGCACGAACCTGCGCACGAGTCACGAGTGCATCATCAATGAGATAGGCCCGCGCAACTCCCAGAAGGGCGAATGGATCTTCGCACGACTCCGCCCCACTCTGCATGCTCACCGCAATTCCATCACGTGCCCTTGGGCGATTCCTCATCTGCCGCATCCGATCGTCGATCGACCGGAGGCTTCGGTGCCATGGGTGTTGCAGGACGCGCAGGCTGTGGAGCCGTCACTGCAGGAACCGACGGATGAGCCTGGTGCGCCGGCGGGCGAAAGCCTTCCGCGCGAGGGGTAGTTGGCCGCGAGAATCCGGCAGAACCTCCTGGCCTGCTGAGGCCTCGAGAATCACTTGGACTCTGTGATCCGCGAGAGAATCCACCACCCTGACCGCCCGTCGATCCAGGCGCACTGCTGCCGTCGCGTCGGGCATTCCCTCGACCGAACGGACGACTGGATGGACGACCCGATGGAACTCTGGCCGGTCCGCGTGGCCCAGCGTCACCGCCACTCGGCGCACGACTTCCACCGAACCCCTGCCCTGGGCGCTTCATCTCTTTCTTCGGCGGAAGTCCCTTGCGCTTTTTTGCGACCTCATTCAGCACAAGTGGACGCCCGCTCAACATCTTGCCGTTGAGTGTTTCGATCACGAGCTGTCCGCGCGTGGGATCACGGAACATGGCAACTGCGAAGCAACGACTCTCGCCAGTCTCTGGGTCAGTCACAAGCACGAGATCTTCGAGGTCAGTGAAGGGAGCGAGTAGAACTTTCAATTGCTCCAACGTCACACCATTTTCGAGATTACCAATGTAAACCTTGTACATTTTTGACACTTCAAACTCCCCCGGTTTGAATGTGGCGGATCACTGCGACGCAGTCATGATATCAGGATAACAACAGAGAAAAAAAGAGCCCTGCCCGGTTTCCCGGACAGGGCTCATGAAGTCGGCGATGACCTACTTTCCCGCTGAGCAGTATCATCGGCAGCGAAAATTTCACTTCTGTGTTCGGGATGGGAACAGGTGTTTCCTTTCGCTTATCGTCACCGACAAATCCCTAAACATCCTTTCGGACCCTCAGGGAGGAAGTCGAGGCCAGATGTCGCATGAAAGGCGCGAGGCGCCTTACAAGGCATGTGAATGTCATTGTTTGAAACAAACAACCTAATGCTGGTTGCACTTGCTTCAGTTCCGTCGGACGGAACCTGATAGACAAGGCCAAGCACTCGACCGTTAGTACCGCTTAGCTCAACGAATTACTTCGCTTACACATGCGGCCTATCAACCCGGTGGTCTACCGGGGGTCTTTCGTCTTGCGACATGGAATAATTATCTTCAGGGGGGCTTCCCGCTTAGATGCTTTCAGCGGTTATCCCTGCCGTACTTAGCTACCCAACTATGGACCGAGCGGTCCAATTGGCACACCAGAGGTACGTCCAACCCAATCCTCTCGTACTAGGGTTGTATCCCGTCAATATTCCTGCGCCCATGGCAGATAGGGACCGACCTGGCTCACGCCGGTCTGAACCCAGCTCGCGTTCCGCTTTAATGGGCGAACAGCCCAACCCTTGGGACCGCCTTCAGCCCCAGGATGCGAAGAGCCGACATCGAGGTGCCAAACCGCTCCGCCGC
>CAMBOV010000012.1 GCA_945869475.1 Singulisphaera sp. GP187
GCGACTGCACTCATGCTGCCTGGCGCGAGCAGTTGCACCGAAAAGTAATCCGCAAGTGTCGCGGAGCCATTTTGATCCATCGCGGGTGCGAGTCGCTCCCAGAGTCGCCGCGCGACGGCGTCGATCGTGTGGATGCGTGGAGGAGTCGACGGGTGACTTTGGCGAGCGATCCAGCGCAGCCAGCCGATTGTCTCGAGACCATTGACGTGGTCACCGTGCAGATGAGTCACAAGAATGTCTGTGATCTTCAGTGGGTCAAGGGTGATGCCGCTCGTGATCGACGCATCTCGGAGTGCGCGCAAGATTGCATCGGGGCAATCAATGAGAACCAATCCATTGCTCGTCACGATCGCGGCGCTCGAACCGTAGGACCGGTGCGAGAGTGCGCTTCCTGTTCCGATGATGACGGTGCGAATCGGCATGCTCGTTAGGATAGAGCGCAGGATCGACGAGGTCACGCATGCAGAAGAGATTCATGACGATCGAAGCGGTTCTCAGCACTTGTTGCCTCGGGGTAGCGTGCCTCGTGTTGTCCAACTCGGCGCACGGGCAGGGCAACGCAGCCTTTCGATCAGCCGAGAACTTGCAGCGTCAGATGAATACGCAAGATGCCGAGATGCGCAAGGCGTATTTCGCGAACGCTCCAGTTTCAGAACGATTGACCATCGACTTCGGCGGCACCTTTCGCTATGCCTACAACATCATTGACACCGCTCAGAGCCAGGAGCAGTTTCAACAGACGTTCGATTTGCGCCTCTTTACCTCGATCGAACTCGATGGTGCCCATCGTTTCTACGGACGGCTGCGATTTATGTACAACGAGTGGAACTTCAACGGCACGCGGCCGAGCGGTCCGGACTATCAAGAAGAGGGATGGCAGGATCCCATCGGTGAGCTCTACTGGTATGAGTTCAATCTCGGTGGGATGATTCAGGCGCAGACCGGAGCTCGCCCCGAGTATGACTTCACGGCAAAAGTGGGACGGCAATACGTCATCTGGGGGCAGGGTGCCGCACTCAGCACGTACATGTACGCGGGGATTTTCGATTTCTCGTGGAAGGACCTCAAGCTCACGACGATCATTGGTCAAACGGCAGGTCACGACACGATTGATTGGGATATCTCGCGTCCCGGATTTGATACCGACACGCACCGTCTCTACTACGGCGGAAAGCTCGAGTACAGCGGGCTTCCGGGCCACCGACCCTACGCATACTTGCTCGCGCAGAAAGACCTCAACGAAGGACAGATCGCCTACTTGCCGCCTGGAGTCGGCACGATTCCAACGACGTTCAACTACAACTCGAGTTACGTTGGACTCGGCAGCACGGGCGCTCTGGGTGCTGACCTCGTCTACCGCGCTGAGGTGATGTACGAGTACGGCACAACGCTTTCAGATCCCTTTCCGCACGGCGGAGGAGTTGTTCCACTCGCACAGGATCCGACGCAGATTTCAGCGGCAGCTGGTGTGGGCGGACTCACCTGGCTTGCGCGCGATGTACATGACACCCGCGTCGACGTTCAACTTGTTGCGGGAACTGGATCGACCAATCGACTCGATTCTGGAAGCACCTTCGGAGGCATCGCCCCCAATCATGTGGACACATCATTCAATTCGCTGGGGTATGTCAACACGGGTCTCGTGCTCTCGCCAGACTTTGCAAATCTGTTGGCGCCATCCATTGGATTGAGTACGACTCCGTTTCGCGGCGGTGGACACTTCGATGGAATGCGTCTGGGAGTCACTGGATTCATGTTCAATCGGATCGATTCGGATGCGCCCCTGTCATTCGTTACCGTGCCGGGCGGATCGAACTACGTCGGGAGTGAAGTTGATTTCAGCGTTGAGTGGCGATTGCTGAGCGATCTCGATGTGAACGTGCGCTACGGAATCTTTCTGCCAAACACGTCGGTGTTCTTTCCAGGACAGGGTGGCGCACGCGACTTTGTCTATGCCGGAGCAACCTATGCATTCTGAACTGGTGCGGATGATTCGCCGCGCGGTGGTCGCCGGATGTGCCGCCGCGTCGCTCGCGTGCACGTCGGGATGCGAGCGGGCGACGTCGACGTACTCAGCGGTGGACTCGTTCGAATCGAGCGAGGCAGAACTCGATTTCTTCGAGATGCTCGAGAAGAGTCAGAGTGTGACCAACAACGATGCGCTGCACACCTTCTTTCTGCTCGCAGACACCGAGGATCATTGGGTGACCTATGAAGAGCGGGTCGCCGAGGCAAAGCGGCGTACGTGGCTATCAGAGAGCTTCGATGAACCTGCCAATGAGGGCGCCACGGTCGGATGGATCGCCCGAGTCGCCTGCATGCTCGCCAACGTTCAAGGCGGTCTCAGCATGCGGATTGCGGGGCCAATCCCGCGTTATGCGGTCAGGGAGCTCGCGTACGCGCAAGTCCTCGTCGGGAAGAAGGAGTCCCAAGGATTTACCGGGCTCGAATTCGTCGATTTCTTGACACGCCTCGACCGGATGACACACTTAGCAGGAGCGGCGGCGCTCGAACAGTTGCCCGGCAAGGGCAGCGAGCCCGGCTCAGTGGCCACGCCACTGCCGCCAGTTGGGCGATTTGAGTGATCGGTCGAAAGTGAACGCGATGAAAAACACAAACATGCACCACTCCTTCTTTGCCACCGCATCTGGGGTGCTCTTCACACTCACCGCATTTGTCTGTGATGCTGCCGCGCAAGATTCGTTGGTCGCGACGCCCGCGAGGACGACTACGACCACGACCACGAGCACGATGAATGCCGGAGCGACGCCGATGAGCGCGGTGGTCGAAGGAGTCTCAGGAAAGGCCCGGTGGCGCGCCGGTGCCGATGCGCCGTGGCGGGAAGTCAAGACCAAAGATGTGATCGTCGCGGGCACCGAACTTCGCACTGGGCTTCGCTCGAACGTGACGCTGAAATTCGCCAACGCGATGGTGTTCATCGATAGCAATTCAAACTTTGCGTTGCCGGCGATCGAGCAGGGTGTCGATACCTACCACACGCTCGCACAGTTGAAGAGCGGTCGCGCAGACTTCACCGTCGACAAGATTGGTCTCGCCAATGACTTCAAAGTTGTGACTCCAACGACGACGCTTGCCGTGAAGGGGACTGGCTTTAGTGTTGCCACTGGCGCCCTCACAGGCACCGAGGTTGTCGGCGCGCGCACGAATGTGATGGCAGCGATCGAATTGAAACACGCGGCAACGGGTCACACTGTGCAAATGTCTGGTGGCGGCGGCGAGTCGAAGAGTTCATCGTCGTCGCCCGACCCTGCAAAGAGCGCACTCATGGCGACGATCGGTCCACCTCCAAGTAGTGGATCGGTGACGAGCAGCGCCGAGCGCGAAGCCTCAGCGGCGATGGGAACGACGCAGTCCGTGAGTCAAACGCAGCAGACAAACACAATCGCAGCGGTGACCGCAGTCACCGCAGACATCGCGGCCGCCGCGAGCGGAGATGGCACAACCAGCGGAAACGGCAACACTCTCATCGCACTCATCGCAGACTTGACGCGTGTGGCGCAGGCGCTCGAGCGGTCAGGGTCAGGCGAGGTCGGCGCGTCTGGTGCACTGTCGCAGGCCATCCATGCGCTTGCAGCGGCGCAGGCGGCGGTGAACGCGGCATACGTTGGGCAATCCAGGTTTCTGCTCGCACAACAGTCGACCTTTGAACTTGCTGCGCGCACGGCTGAGCACCTTCACGCGGCGAACGAAGCGCTCGTCGCGACTGGCGAGGAGCGATCCGCTGCGCTCGACAATGCTCGGATGGCATTCGAACGCTTCGTCGATCTCGATGTGACCTCGACGATTCCCTCTGGTTCGGAGGGTCCCACAGGTGGTGGAACCACGATCGAGGAGTTTGTTGCTGCGGCGGGAACGGATGCCGGCCAAGCCACTCTTCGCGCAGAGGACGCGGCGTCTGCAGCAGCGGCGGCAGGAATCGCGCTCTCGTCCACGAACGTCGCCGCTGAAAACGCGACGGCCTCGGCAGCAACGGTCGCATCGAGCGCGTCGAGCGCGACCTCGGCAAGTCAGAGTGGAGTTGTCGCGGCGATGAGTGCAGCGAACTTTCGCGAGATCGTCGATCGAGCGCGCATTGAGATCGCGGCAATCTTGCAGCGCCGGCCACTCCCAGACATCGCGCAGAGTTTGTCCGCGGCATTGATAAATCTTGAATCGGCAGTGCAGTCGCTCGCGCACGCACACGAGTCGCGCGATCTCGCACTCACGGCAGCACTCGAAGCACACGCACTCGCAGCGACGACCGTCTTGAATGCAGTGCACGCATCCGCGCTCGCAGCCTCGGCGGACGCGCTCGCGGCAGCGAACGCCGCGCAGTCAGCGGACGCGGCGGCGGATGATGCTCAACTGGGAGTTTCGAAACTCACACTTGCGATCGATGCGATGCTCGCTGCGCGCAGCGAACAACAGGTGGCGCACGCGAATTCGTTGGCGGCCTCGGCGGCACGAGAAATCGCAACGGCACAGACACAGTTGGCACTCGTGCAGGTTGGCGCGCATCAGGGAGCGCTCAACGTTGCGCAGGGTGCGCAATTCGTTGCAGCGGGATCACTTGTCGAGGCGCTCAATCACCTCGGGCTGGCGATCCTCAATGGCGGATTCACCAGTGAGCAGGTGCAAACATGCCTCGAGCGACTCGAAGCGGGTGATCTTCAAGCGGCGGAGGCTGCGGCAGCCAGCGCAGCCGACTTCGCTCGGGAGAGTGATGCGCAGGCTGATGAAACCAACATCGCGGCAGTGGCGACTGCGGATCATGCCGGAGCAGCTGGGGCGCAGATTCAAATCTCTGCTGGCGCGGCGAACTTCTACAACGACAAGAGTTCAACAGGATGGCATGCGCAGGTGGTTAGCGCACAGAATGATGCGACTCTCGCGAGGAGTGCAGCCGTGGGTGCTGCAGAGGCATCTTCGACTGCGGCTCTCGTGGCTCAACTTCATGGAAGTGCCTTCGCCCTGCAGTTTGAGGGAAGTGCCGCTGCCAGTGCGGCTCTCGAAGGTGTCGCGCGCGCACTCGCTCTCGCCTCACAGGCGGCTGGAGATGCAGCAGCAACAGCACTCGCACTCGAACAGATTCGCTCAGCACTCGAGGGTGCAGAACACGCCGGCGCGGGCAGCGACTTCACAGCAACCCAACTTGCAGCGAATGGCGCGGCGTTTGACGCGGCGAGCGCGCAGACCGCTGCCTCCGACGCGCGCGAAGTCGCCGACATCGCGCACGCTGAAGCCAAGAGCGCTTCAGCGGCCGTTGGATCGATCGGGCAAGCGCAGCAATCGCAATTCGCCGCATCCGTTGTTGAGCAGCATGTCGCGACCCTCAGTGGGATCGAGGGTCAGGTGGTTGGTGCACTCGCTGTGCAGGTCGGCGCACTCGCGGCGGTGCACGCAAGCGAGGCTGCTGCAGGGAGTGAGCGTGCCGCGGCGATCACCCAGTTCAGTGAAGCGGGGGCACGGCGCGAGAGCGTGATGATTGCGCTGAGTGAAACGATCGAAGCGATGTCGCAGTTCGATCCAGCACATGCGATGCTGCGTGCAGGTGATGCGGTCGATCACTCGACGCGTTCGAGTGCTGCCGCCGGCGAGGCGCACCAAGCAAGCGTGCGGGCAGCAGATCAGGATCCACTCGCAATTGCAGCGGCTGCGCTCTCACACCAACAGGATCTCGTGGTCTCTGCAGCGGGCACCGTTGCCGCGGGGATCCTTCCAGTGATATCGGAGGCTGCAGTGTTTTCAGGTGAGCAGGCGGTGCTCTCGCAGCAAAACGCCATCGAGTCTGCTGGGTTCGCGAGCATCGCTGGAACGGATGTCGCGAACGATCTCTCGCTTCTGGCTGCGGCTCGAAGTGCAGAGGCCCTCGCCCGAGCAGTCGCCGCGGTCGACTTGAGTTCAGCCGCGCTTGCGCGCGCTGAGGAACTGAGGTCGCAAGCACAAAGCGCTGGATTTCAAGAGGCTCGATTCGCAGCGGAGCGCACGCACATGAAGGTGTTGGGCGCGCAGGGTGCCGCCAACGACGCGCAGACAATCGCGGCGAGTGCGCACCTTCATGGGCAACTCGCTCACGCCTCGGCGATCGCGTTCGGAGCGGGAGCACGCGCGGACCAGTCGCGCGCCGCGGTGGAAATCGCGCGTGACTCGGCTCGCACGGAACAATTCAATGCTGGGAGCGCCATCGCCTCGCACAACGCAGCACTCGCGAACGTCACATCACTGCACGACTTTGCGGGACTTTCGCGTGCGAGTGCCGAGTCGACGATGAATGCGGCCATTGGCTTTCGAGAAGACACCGCGAGGAACTACGGGCTTGCGCAAGCGGCAGCGTCGGAAGCGATTCCGGATTATCGCGCCACGAACGGTCACGCTGAGCTTGCGGACGCGATGGCCGCGCAGAGCGAGGGCGCAGCGGGCCTCTCACTGGGACACGCGACCACGACGCGTGGTTACGCGACGCAAGCATTCGTTCAAGCTGGCATCTCGCAAGGTGCGGGCACGGCGTATTCAAATGCGGTTTCGAGTGCCAATGGCTTCGCGCAGGCTTCTTCGGGAGCACGCAACGACACGGGCAACGCACTCGCGCAGGCCGCCTCTTTTTCGCAGCTTGCCACCGAGTTCGCTGGGCTCATCGCGAGTGCGCAGGCGACCTCTGCTGCGAACTTCGCCACAGCGGCTCACAATCATGCGATTGCGCAACTGATTCTTGCGGTGCAGGCTCAGTCCGACGCGTTTGCAGCTGCCAGTGCAGCGACCTCGATGGGAGCGCGCGTCTTCTTCACACGCACTGCTGAAATCGCCGGGGCGACCGCGGCGCGCGCCTCGCAAGCTGAAGCCTTCGCAAATCTCGCGCGCCTCGCATCCGAAGCGGCACGCGTCGACGCGAACGCCGCGTTTGCGCTTGTTCCACCTTTTTGGGATGGTTCGCAGGCGCCTGGCAACTGATGGCGGTCACGCACGCGGCTCGTCTGTGCACGGAAGTGCAACTCGATTCATAATGCACGCGTGAAGCGTTTTTCTTGGATCGCCTTTTTGGTTGGCAGTTGCGCCACACTTGGTATTGCGTTCTTGGCGTGGAGCGGTCTGCTTCACGTCGCTGAACTTCGCGCGATCGATTGGCGATATCAGCATGCGCGGTCCTCACCTGAACCGATGAGTGATCAGATCGCGCTCGTCGCGATCGACAACAATTCGCTTGATACGGTTGGACGTTGGCCGTGGCCGCGGCGGTTGCTCGGACACGCGCTTGAAGAACTTGCGCACGCCGGGGCACGCACGGTGGCAATCGACCTCTTGCTCGATGAACCCGATACGCGCGATGGTGGAGGGGATGAGGCGCTCGCTGCAGCGATGACCGGTTTTCACACGGTGCTCGGTGCGGATGTCGGACGGACTGTCTTTTCACTCGGAATCGAGTGGGAAGATGCGCAGGGCGAGGCACTGCTCGCGCAGATCTCGGCAGTGCTTGCGGCGCAGATCGACGCGGACCCCAGCGAAATCGCTGACCAATTCAAGCTCACGGGAAGGCGACGCGAGTCGCTTCTCGAGCACCCCCTTCGATTCAAGGCGCGTGTTGCGTGGAAGGTGATTGAAGAGATGGCGCGGAAGGGTCCAATTCCTCCGCTCGATCAAGTCTTGCTTGTGCTAACGGGCGGCAGAGCGACCTTGCAGTCGTTCGATGCGCGGTTGCTCATCGAAGAACTCTACCGACGCGCCACGAGTTGGGAGCACCTGCGTGAAGAGGTCGCGTATGAGGGTGCACGCGAGAGTGTCGTCGGAGCGCATCAACTCGAGCCGCCAATTCCGGCGTTCGCGCGCGCTGCATCTGGAGTCGGTGTCGTGACGAGTGATGGCTACGACCTTGATGGAGCGAAGCGTCGCTCGGGGACCGTGTGGAGTGTCCCGGGTGGAAGGGCGCACCAATTCGGTCTCGCTGCTGCAGCCAAACATCTAGGAATTGCGCAGAACGAGATCGACGTGCAGGACGATCTGCTGCACGTCGGCGCCGTCACACTTGAACTTGAAAATGGCGACGTTTTTCTCGATTGGCCGACGTCGACTTTCGATGGCTTCTCGAAGAGCGGCGACGAAAACGCAGAGGGTCGCCCAGCGATTTCGATCGGACGGTTGGTGCGAATGCACGTCGAGCGTGAGCGACTTCGATCGCTCGAGCGAGAGCGAGACGAGGCTCGCCGCGCGGTCGAGCAGGCGCTTCCATTGCTCGCGAATGTGGGCGCGAGTGGTGGTGGCGAAGCGTCGCATGAGCTCTTCGCGCAAGAACTCAATGACATACGGATGGATGGTCACGTGACCGAAGGTGCGAGCGCGCTGGTGCAGAAGTATCTCGCGCTCTTTGAGGGAGCGTCCGACGGACAGATCGTGCTTGACCGAGCAACCGAGCAGTTGCGCAGTGCGGTGCGCGACAAACTTGTCTTCATCGGATGGGTTGCGACGGGTGCACTCGCCGATCAAGTGCAGACGCCGCTGGGACCGGAGACTCCCGGAGTCTTCGTGCACGCAGTCGCTGCAGACATGGTGCTCAATGATCACGCCCGCCGGAACGCCCCTCATTGGGTTGGTCTGGTGGCGATTCTCGCGCTCGGTGCAATCGCATCGATCTGTTCGGCACGATTCTCAACGCTCTGGAGTGCAGGCGTCGCGTTGGCGCTTGTTGCGCTCTGGGCTGGCGTCGCTGGGGCGTACGTATTCAACGAGCTGCGTCTCGTGCTGCCGGTGGTCGGTCCAATGCTCTCACCGATCGCATCGTGGGCAACTGGAACGGCTGCGGTTGCGATTCTCACCTCACGGGATCGCGCGCGCATCACACGGCAGTTCTCAGCGCGCGTCTCACCCGAGCTCGTCGCGCAACTCGCTGGAAATCCTGGAGCGCTCACGGTCGGTGGTCAAGAGCGCGAGATCACCGTCATGTTCGGAGACCTCGCGGGATTTACGACGATCGCAGAAGCACTTGGTGGCCCTGGAGTCGTGCGGACGCTCAATCTCTATCTCGGTCGATTGGCCGATGAACTCGTCTCGCGCAAGGCCTACGTGAACAAGTTTCTCGGCGATGGGTTCATGGCATTCTGGTCGGCATTTGGGGTCGAACCGCAGCAGGAGTTGCTCGCGGTTGAGAGTGCGCTTGCATGCCAGCGTGCAATGGCGAAACTTGCGGAGGGCAGTCCTGCAGATGCTCCGAAGATCACCGTGCGGCTAGGAATTGCGACCGGCATCGCGGTGGTTGGAGATTGTGGCGCCCCCCCGAAACTGAACGACTACACAGCGATCGGCGATGTCGTCAATCTCGCGTCGCGACTTGAGAGCGCGAACAAGCAGTTCGGCACAGGAATTCTCATCGACGGCGCGACACGTGCAGGCATCGCGGCGAAGGGGCAGGGGCTCGCAGTGAAGTTTCGCGCGCTTGGAAGTGTCGTCGTTGTCGGACAGTCGAAACCAGTCGATGTCTTCGAAGTCGTCGGCGCCGAGGCTGATCAAGCGTGGATCGATGCGACCGAGCAGGCTGTCGCGCTCTTTCGTGCGGGTCGAATGAGTGAAGCGAATGAATCCTGGATCGCATTCGAAGCGAAGTTTGGCGCGTCGAAGCTCTCGAGCGCCTATCGCGAGGCGATCGCGCGCGGCGATGGAGCGAGCGACGGCGTGCTTCGGCTCGTCTCGAAGTAAACGTGTGCGTTAGATGAGTCGCTTGACGAGAATTGCCGTGCGATCGTCGATGGTGTTCGCGGCGCACGCGAATTGCAAGACCGCGCGGTCGAGTTCTTCGCGAACCGCTGCCATCGGTTCATCGCGCATTGCGCGAATGATCTCGCAGACGCCTGCTTCGTTCCAGAGCGCGCCCGCAGGTGACGCGGCCTCGTAGTACCCATCGGTGAGCAAGACAAGAATGTCGCCACTTTCCAGTTGGAGGTGGCGCGTCGCCTCCCAATTGAAGGTGCCGCTCATGATTCCAAACGGCATTGCGTCTGTTTCAATCTCTTCGAATCGATCGTCACTGCGCCGGTAGATGAGCACGGGGCCCTGTCCCGCACTGAAGCACTCGATTGAATGGGATGCCAGATCGAGTGCGCCGATCCATCCAGTGACGAATCGACCCGAGGGGGTGTCTTGGAATAACTGTTCGTTCATCTCGCGCGCGAGCGGTCCCAGTGGTTGACCCAACCGAGCGGCGATGCGCATCATCGAACGCGCTTGCATTGACGAGAGCGCGGGCCCGACGCCGTGTCCCGTGGCATCCGCGATGAGAAAGTGAATTCGGTCGGGCGCCTCGTCGCTCGCGGCGATCGTGTTGGCGCGCACGCCGAAGCAGTCGTACGCATCGCCGCCGCACTCATCCGCTGGAGTGCTGTGCGCTGCAATGTCGTAGGCGGGATGCACGGGAAGTGACGACGGAAAGCACTTCTCCTGAATCTCGCGCGCAACCTGCATCTCTTCTTGCAGTTTCAGTTTGTCGAGGTGGTCTTGGATCAATCGGGCGCGGCGCAACGCGATCGCCGCGTGCGCTCCAACGCCCAGAGCAATCTGCTCATCGGCGGAGGTGAACGCGCCGCGCGTCGAGTTGAGAACTTGCGCAACTCCCACGAGCTCTCCCTCGTGATCGATGAGCGGAATCGCGAGAATCGACTTTGTTCGAAATCCTGTCCGCCGGTCGACCTCGGAATTGAAGCGGGAGTCGGCGTACGCGTCTGGAATATTGAGCAGCGTCCGTGTGGTCGCGCAGGCACCGGCAACTCCAAGAGATGCGCTGAAGCGAATCACGTTCTGCTCGTGTGCGTCCGCGACCCCGTGTGCAACGTGAATCGCGAGCTGATTGCCCGCTGCCTCGTACGTGAAGACCGTTGCGCGCTCAGCGGCGAGCAAGTCGCGAAGGGCATCGATGATCACGCCGAGCACAACGATGAGGTCGGAAGACTCGCCGAGCCGCTTGGAAATCTCGAGAAGTTTCTCGAGCGCGTCCGCCCGCGAGGCGGTGTGGGCGCCGTCGCTCGCAAGATTCGTCACGAGAAGGTGCCGTTCATTTTTTGGGCGCGGGTGGAACGGTGGATGGCGCCGCTGCCGAAGACGTCGTCATCTGTGGATAGAGCAGAATGCGATCGTGGCACATCAACACGAGATCGTCTGCGCCATCGCCAGTCACGTCTTCAATGATCGCTTGGCTCGGTTCAAACTCGCGTGGCTCACCGCCCGAGAAGAGTCGACTCTCGAAGACTCGAAAACTGAGCGCAGGCAGCAAGACCTTGGATTGACTCACGCCGAGCACTTGGAGCATCTGCTTGCCCGCATCGAGCACAACGAGGTCGACCATTCCATCCGAATTGAGGTCACCGACACCGAGTTCGTGCGGAACTTGACCGATGTCGTCGGCGCGCCACGAGGAGAGTTCTTCAAGTTTTTCTCGGGTGCCGCTGAATCGCATGACGCCGAATCCATCGTCACCGATCAAGAGAAGTCCTTCGTCTTTCGTTCCAGTGAACGGTCCTGCGGCGATCGAGTTGAACTTGAATCCTTTGACGTCGAATTCGTCGACTTGGCCCCATTTCTTCGCTTGCGGATCTCGCGCGAAGATGACGACCCTTCCATTTTCGCGGTCGCCCGCTGCAATGCGATCGCGCTGTCGAGCGATCGAACTGAATTTTGTATCGCCGCGCGGAGCGTTGATCTGTTCGACGACTTGCCATCCGAGTTTTGAATCGAAGCGAAGTGCTCGCACGAAGTTTCGATCGGCGACGAGCAATTCGGCTTTGCCATCCCCATCGATATCTGCCGTGGTCGTGTTCTGAGCGTTGGCTGCTTGTGCGAGTCCAAACTGCGCCATGTCTTTGCTTTCGAGCGTCTTGAACGTCGGCCTCGGACTCGCCGCGTCGCCCTCCTTCGCACTCTCGTGACGCAGCATCACCATCGGCTTTTCAGGCGTGAAGAGCAAGAGGTCGGTGAGACCATCCTGATCTGCATCGAGCGCAAGAATCGTGTCGGGCGCGCGGCTCAACGCCCCAAGTGGAATCGTGACCTTGCCGCTGGTGTTGCCATCAGCAGGTTGCAACTCGATCGAATAGTTGCGGCCATCTTTGCCGATGACGGCGATCCAATGCGTGCCGTCAATCTGCACGAGACCGAGTGCGGTTGGCACCGTTCCGCCCGTCAGTGGCATTGTTTGTGGAAAGTTCAGCGCGTCGCCCAAGAATGCTGCGCGACCAACAACGCCTTCTTTCTCGCTGCTCATGAAGACTTCGGCCTTCAAATCACCATCGATGTCTCCCGCGACGACGAAATCAAGATCGCTGTAGGCAGGGGAGTTTTCGACGCTGACGAAGCCGCGTCCAGGGACTTGTCGAAAGATCGAAACGGCATTCGACTCGGTGTTTGTTGCGAGCAAATCTGGAAGCGAGTCTCCGTTGATGTCGGCGATCGCCGTGTCTCGCTTGCGATTTCCGGTGTCAGTAAAGGACCACGTCTGCAAACTTGCCTCGCGATCGCCGCCCTCTGTGATCGGTTCCGAAGCAACGTTGAGCAGCACGACACGCTTCGAAGGTTTTTCGACGACGGCGATTGCGAGACCCTTTTGACCAGCGAGTCTGACAAGCTCTGCGTCACGCAGCGGTGGCATCTCGAAGCGCGTTTGTGCGCCCAGCGCGACACCACCATTCTGTTTCGATCCAAACCACGCTCGAATCGGCGCAGCGTCGTCGGGCATGAGTCCCACGAGATCGAGCGTGCCGTCACCGTCGAGGTCGCCCGTCAGAACTGCAACGACATTGCCAGATCCTGGTGAGACCTCAACGGGAGTTCCCACATCAGATCCGTTGAGTGGCCAAATCTGAATGCGACCGTTGGCGATCCCAACAAGGTCTTGCTTCTCATCGCCGATGAGGTTCGCCACCGAAAGTGCATAGTGTTGAGGATTGAGTCCTTTGACGGTGTGCTTGCGCGCGACTTCGAAAACGCCAGGTGCAGACTGCCGCAAGAAGACGAGCTTGCCACTGACTGCGGAGTAAATGAGATCCATCCGCTTATCGCCGTCGAAATCGAATGGAAGCACCGCGCCCACTTCATCGGAAACTGGAACTTCAACTCGTCGAAAACGCCAGTGCTGTGGAATCTCATTCACGCTCGACGTTGGCGGTGGTTCATCCGTCGGCTTTGCTCCAACCTTCTGATAGAGAAGATCAATGCGGCTGTTGCGATTGTTGATTGCGATGAGGTCGATCTTGCCGTCGCCATCGAGATCAGCCTCTGCGAGTGCGCCCGCGCCTTTGTCGACCTTGATCGCGTCGAGACCGTCGAAACCAAAGTGTTCAGAGAGTTGGTCGCCTGTGGGAGCAGGAGTCTGCGCGCCTGCAGTCGCCGCTGCGAGAAGCAGAAGAGTGGCGAGAGAGAGGCATGCACGGTGGAGAGGAGTTGTTCGCATGTGTGGCTCGAGTGGCTCGTGGAATGGTGAGTTCGTTATAGTAACGGCTTCCCAACTGGAGACTTCTCTGATGATCACTCGATGCATGACCCCGTTCGCCGCGCTTCTTTGTTGCAGTCTTGTCACCTCAGTCGCATGGGCAGATGATGTCGCGGTCACGCCCGCAGTCACGCCTGCGGTCACAGCTGCGGATGTCGTCATCCTCAAGAGTGGTCGCAAGATCGAAGGCGAAGTTGTCAAGCGCAGCGACCGTCGAGTCTGGCTCGACGTTGGGCCTGATGTGCTCGTCTTCGAGATGACCGATGTTGCCGAAGTTCAGAATGCGCAGGGCGTCTCGCAGATTCAGCGAACCGAAGACACGCTCTTTTCGACTGCATCAAATTTGCCGGAGCTCTCGCCGCGCGAGCATGCAAAGATCATTGGTCCCGCAGTCATAAAGGTTTCGACGCCGGGCGGGCTTGGATCGGGGGTGATTATCAATCCACAGGGCTATGCGATCACCAACGCGCACGTTGTGCAGGGCGAGACGAATTTGCGCACGACGATTTGGCTTCCACAATCGGATGGCACACTCAAGCGGATGGAGATCGAAGATGTCGAACTCATCGCGGTCAATAGTCAGATCGATCTTGCGTTGATTCGGATCAAGCACCCCGAGGGGAAAGATTTCAGTTGCGCACCAGTT
This sequence comes from Singulisphaera sp. GP187, assembly GCA_945869475.1. Taxonomy (GTDB): domain Bacteria; phylum Planctomycetota; class Phycisphaerae; order Phycisphaerales; family SM1A02; genus F1-60-MAGs104. The sequence goes on from CAMBOV010000012.1 coordinate 14,106, forward strand.
GTGATGCAGGATGGCCTCGAGATTGGTCAGCCGGTGTTCGCCATCGGCAATCCACTGGGGCTCGAGCGCACGATGACCCAGGGAGTCGTCTCGACGACCTCGCGCAACTTCGATGGACTGACCTACATCCAGACCGACACAGCCATCAATCCCGGAAACTCTGGCGGACCGCTTTTCAATACACGAGGCGAGGTCGTCGGTATCACCAACATGGGCATTCGCGGGGGCGAATCGCTCGGATTTGCGATCCCAGCGCGCTACGTCAAGGACTTCGTGCGCAATCGCGAGGCGTTCGCCTTCGATCGCAACAATCCAAATTCTGGAAACAACTACTTGAAGCCGCCACCGCGCAAGGATTTTCAGAATCCACCGCAGGTGAATGACAAGAGCGGGGGCTGATCGGCGAATCATCGCGTCTCGACCTGAACTCGCACTGAGAAAGAATCCACATGACACTCCCTCGACTTCGTTCTGTTTGCGTTCTCACTGTTGCCTTTGGATGGAGCCTCTCCATCGCGCCCGTCGCACGCGCCGATGGCGTCGACTTCGCATCGATCGCTCCCAAGGGCAGTGCCCTGATTGTCACGGCGAAAGATGTCCACGCCTCGATGGTGCGTTTCGATGCGTCGCCGCTCGGGCAGATGTTGCGCGCACCCGAAATCGATGGGATCACCGCGCCGCGTCGTGAGGCTGCCGCGAAGGAGCGGGCAGCCGAGTTGCAACAACTTGGAGTCGCCGCTGAGAGTGTTCCGCTTCCCAGCGCGGTTGGCCTCGCGCTGTTCGTTGAGCACAATGAAGAACTTGATGCGCCTGAGGTCGGACTGCTGCTCTTCGCCGACTACGCCGATCGCGCGGATCTTGCGGGAAAGATCTTCGATGCAGTCATCGCCGACATGGAAAAGAAGGCGGAGGTTGCGTTCGAACAGGTTGAAGTTCAGGGTGGCGCAAAGGCGACGCGTATCGTCTTGCCGACCGAGCCAGAGGTGCTCGATCCCAGTGATCCGCAACCACCAAGTCGACGCCGTCCGCGCGGAATGGATGCACTTGGTGGGATCGCCGCGCTTCCTGAGGCGCTCTATTTCATCCGCGTTGGCTCGCAGTTTTTCGCTTCGAGCACCGTGCCCACTCTCGAGGAAGCACTCGCAGGTGCATCTGGCAAGGGTGGCGCGTCGGTTGCGCAATCGCCCGATTGGCAGGGAGTGACTGGGATCATCGGCGAGCAAGATGCTTCAATCGTGCTCTTGATTGCGCCGCTCGCTGAACTTCTCGATCCGATATTTTCGGGACCGATGGCTGAAGTGCCCATCGTGCTCAATGCAACGTTTGGCGATGTTCGCGCGATCGGACTGGGCCTTCGCGGTGATGATGCGCAGGGGATGCTGAGCGTTTCTGGCGCGAGCTTCCTGCAAGGGGAGAAGGTCGGGTTCATGAAGATCTTTTCTGATGCGACTCCGGTCGAGCAGCCTCCCATGCTGCTCGGTGATGATGCGCTGACGTATCAGCGGTTGAACGTGCGCTTTGGCGAGATCACCTCGATGATTGAAGATCTGCTCGCGGCGCTGCCTGACTACATCGCCGATAGCGCCTCGCCATACATGCAGCAGTTTGGTCCGGGACTCACGAAGGCTTTCACGTCCCTTGGTCCTGCCGTCTTCACCGTCTCGCACGCTGCAGCAGCTGGAGCTGGACCATCGCAAACATTCACCGCGATCACATGCTCTGACGAGAAGGCGGTCAATGCCATGCTCGCCACGATGCTTCCGTCGGCGGGGATGAATCCACGGGATTTTCAGGGACAAATCGTCTACGGCGGCGAGGAAGTTGGAATGGAGATTGGACTTGGTGCCGGTGCACTCGTGATTGGAGCGCCCGCAGCGGTGGATCAAGCACTCCGATCTTCGGGTGACACGACGGTCAAGCCACTGAGCGAGAGTGCGCTCTATCGACAGTGTGTGGCAGCGCTCGCTCCTGGATCCGTTGTTGGATGGGGATACACCGACATGGCAACGATGCTTGACGAGAATCGCAAGGCGATCATGGCTCTCAACGATGAAGCGCCAGAGGCCGCAGCCGCATCGACGGACGCAGCCGCGCAGGATGATGAATCTCTCGACATCTTGATGCCAGTGCAGTTTGACTTCGGGCTCGAGCCTGCGCTCGAGAAAATCGATCACGCGATGTTGAGTCGGTACATCGGTCCGCTCATCTGGGAGATTCGAAGTGAACCCAAGGCGGTCACTGTTCGATTCTCGTGGTTGCGTCCGACTGCACCACCGTCGAAGTAGTCGCGATTTTCTCGAGGAACGCGTGGAGAGCTCTCGCACAGGGAGTCGTCGCTTTCGCATCGCAACTGCTGCCGAGTTCGTCGTGTGTCGACAGTTCATCGATGACGAGTGTGACCTGCGCAGCTTCTGCGACCTTCTCAACGTGCGGACGGGAGACAACCGTGTCTTGGCCGCTCGCGACGATCAAGAGCGGCACCTGATTCGCGTGCAACACTGCGAGCGCGCGAGTGACGCTCGCTTCTCGTCCGCACAGCGCGTGCAGCCAGAGTTCGGCGAGCCGCGCGAAGGGAACTGCAGGAAGCGCTTGCGAGCGCAGTCGGCTTTCGAGTGGTTCGGCGAGCGATTCGTATGGAGCGAAGGCCACGAGGCCAGCGAGTGAGGCAGGATCGAGTCGCGCCGCGGCGCGCGCAGCGATCGAGGCACCAAGCGAGTGTCCAATGAACAGAAGTCGAGTTGGTGGCGCGCCGGTCGCGTGACCTTGCGCGAGAAGAGTCCGCGCGAGTCGCACGAGGTCATCGACATCACGCACTCCGAGCGTTGTTGGTCCTGGCGGAGCATCGCCGTGGCCGGCGAGATCGAGAAGCCAGAGCGATGAACTTCGTGAAAGCCACGGATGAATGCGACGTAGCGAATCGATGCGCGAGCGGCGCCATCCATGAATGATGATTGTTGTGATGTCGCTCGAAGGCGAACCACCGCGAAGAACCCACGCAGGTTGGTTCGCTGCCCACGTCGACTCGGTGAATTCAATGTTGAGCGCCGCAGGATCGACTGGCAATTTTCTCGCGAGAGCCCAGCCAATAGTTGCGCGTGAAGGTGAGCGCGCGTCGCGCACGATTCCCCACGTGAAGAGCGCGGCGGCGCAGAGAAGTCCCACGAGAAGCAGAAGAGCGAATTCCATGAGAATGAAGGCAGAGGAGGGGAAAGGGCGCGCGCTACGAGGCGCCATGCGACTGCGCGAGGCGAGCTCCTTCGCTGCGGCGCGAGGCAACGAATCGTGCGCTTTCTGCGCGCGCTGTCGAATCAGCGACGAGCGGCAGGTTGACTTCGACGTTGGCGAGCGCCGCTTCGAGGGCCGTATGCGCGCATCTTCGCGCGATCTGTAAATCACTCGCGAGTTGCTTTGAGGTGATCGCATCCATCGCAGCAAGCACTACGAGCACGCTCGTCGCGAGGTCAGCGGTCGCACTGGGCGCTGCAATGGCTTGGCGCACAGCCGCGTGCCACTCGCTGAGCGCGGCCCGCTCTGCGGCGGGAATCTTCCAGAGTGCATTCAACGCGAGGTAGGCCTGTGCATCGGCGTCGCCAAGATCGAGCGCTTCACTCCGCGCGGCTGCCAAGATCGCGTCGTAGTGGCGCAGTCGATCGTCGTGCTCTGCAAACTTCGGCTTCCCAACCGTGTACGCGATCACCATCGAGCCGAGTGCGGCTGCTTGTGCGAGCACACACGCCGCCGCCGCGCCGCCACCTGGCACGGGCTGCTTTGATGCGAGTGCATTCACGAATGCTTCAAGCGTCAACTGGCGCAGCGGAGGTGCGTCGCGAAGTGGCGTTGCGTCACTCGGAGGCGCTGCGGTCATGATCGCAACTCCGCCTTGAGGTCTTTGGCAAGCAGTTCGGTGAGGCGTGCAAGTTGTGGCTCAACCTCCTCGCGGCGAAGGGTGCGATCAGCGGCGCGAAAGCAGAGGCGAACGGTGGTCGATCGCCGAGTCGCGCCGAGTTGTTTTCCCCTCCAATTGCCAACGAATTCGATCGATTCGAAGAACGGCAACTGCGCGCTGCGAATGGTCGACTCGATCTGACTCCACGTCACATCGTCACCGACAACGATCGACAGATCTCGGTCGAGCAGTGGACTGTTCGCGAGAGTTTCCGCTCGTGGAGTGGGTGGATAGCTCTCGGCGAGCAGTGTCCAGTCGAGCTCTGCCGCGGCGACCGAGCCTTCGAGACCGAAGGCGTGCTGTGCGGTCGATGAGATCAATCCAAGAACTCCCACGGCTTTCCCGTCAATCAAGAGTGTGCCCGCAGGGTGCAAGCCGCTGCCGGCACTGGTGCAGACAGTGCACGGCGAGGTGATCTGCACCTCGCACGAGGCGTGTGTTCCGCGCAGTTCGCGCGCGAGTGCCTCGATCGATCCGCGCACGAGTCGATAGAGCGACTCGGGCGGTGACGAATCGCTCGCAACAAGTGCAAGCGTACGTTTCTCGTGATGCGTTTTTCCTTCGAGCCAAAATGTTGTTGCGTGTTCGAAGAGTCGAACGTTCTGGCTGCCTCGATCTCGATTCACCTTGAGCGATTGCAAGAGACTGCAGAGCAGTGACGGGCGAAGGATCGGCTCTCCCATCGTTCGTTCGTCCGCGACACGAAGTGCGACGAATTCGCGAGGAAGAAAGGGTGCCGCCGCGCGCTCAGAGACGAGTGTTGGCGAGACCGTCTCGACGAAGCCGAGCCCCGCGAGTGCGTTCTTCGCGGTGCGCACTGCTTCGACGGCGAATTGCCGTCCAACAGGTCGAATCGAGACGACGTCGTGTTGTGGTATTCGATCGAGGCCCGCGAGTCGAACGACCTCCTCGATGAGATCGATCTCGCGTGTGACATCGATGCGGCGGGACGGAATCGTGCAGGTGATGGTCGCACTCGCGAGAACGGGCGAGAATCCAAGCACGGTGAGAATCTGCATGACCTCGCGCGGTTCGAGCGGGTATCCAGCGATGGCGATCAATCGTTCGAGGCGAAGCATGACCGTGAGCGCTGCAGGGACCGATGGTCCCGCAGCGACCGATCCACTGAGCAGTGATCCGCCGGCAGTTTCGAGAATCAATGCGACGAGTCGTTGCGCGGCCTCATCGACCTCGGCCGGGTGCACGCCGCGCTCGAAGCGATAGCTCGAATCGCTCGAGATGCGAAGTGCTCGGCTTGTCTTTCGAACAGCGACAGGATCGAATGCCGCCGCTTCAATGACGATATCGGTTGTTGCATCAGTGACTGCGGTCGCCGCGCCGCCCTTCACGCCCGCGAGTGCGACCGGTCGTTCGCCATCGGCGATGACGAGTATTCCTGCGTCGAGCGTGATGCTCTTAGCTCCTTCGCCCAGCGGCAGAAACGTCTCGCCCTCTCGTGATGCGCGCACATGGATCACCGCGCCCGTGAGCTTCGCGAGGTCGAAGACGTGCGATGGTTGGCCATATTCGAAGAGCACGAAGTTGGTGCAGTCCACGACGTTATTGCGGGGAATCTGACCGATTGCGATGAGTCGCTCCTGCAACCACGGCGGACTCGGGGCAACCGTGACTCCGCGGATGACCCGTGCCGTGTAGCGCGGGCAGCGCAGTGGTTCGTGATTCGTGACTGAGATCGCAGACGAGGCAGCCTCCGTGGCGCAGACCGATGCGCTCGAGGGCAAGACGATCGTTCGGCCGCTCGCCGCAGCGATTTCACGAGCGAGTCCGAGGTGGCAGAGGCAGTCACCGCGGTTACTTGTCGTCTCGATCTCTTGCGCGTAGTCGCCACCTGAGAGTTTTTCAGAGGACTCGCACGGAAAACCAACGCCCGTCAGAATCTGAGCCTGCTCATCGGCGGTGGTGGAAGACGACAGGTACGCATTGATCCAGTTCACACTTGTTCGCATGGTCGCCCGCAAGACTACCGCGCGCTTTGACGTGTTACTCTTGGCGCATGGTGCCCCTGCGAGTGAGCGAGACGATCGTGATTCTTGTTGAAGCCCTCGTGCTGAGCCTGGTGGCATCGACGATGAGTGGATGCACCGATGTTCGCACGACACACATCGACACGGCGACGTGTCCAGATGACTTTTCAGTCGACGTCACGATTCTCACGGGAAGCCGTGCGAAAGATCTGCCTCAGGCCCATGCGCGCCAAGGAAAACTCACGCTGCTCGCAGATGGCAGCTTGCACAGCGATAGCGGCGACAGTTTGAGTTTCGCGACGAGACCAGCTGCGACGCGCTGGCTCTATCAGCGACAAGTCGAGGGGGTCTGGACTCTCGCCGGTGAATTGGGATGGCTCGATCCATCGACTGCGAACATCGATCTCTGGCCCGGATCGGTGCGACCGACGACCGATGAGATTGTCTACATCCTCTTCTTTCATGGTGATGGCACGGACTGGTGGTACGTGCGTCGATTCAAGACTTCGGAGATTCCAGATCCTCGCGCGGTGCAATTCGTGCGAAGCCTGTGTGATCTCGCATGGGCGACTGATCGGGGTCAAGATCGTAACCTTCCACATCGGTATGACTTTGGTCCAAATCCGTATGAAGGATTCGCCAAGGCTCCGCCATTTTCGTTTGCGAAGCCAACGCAGTGAGTGGGGGCTCTGCACGTTCGGTGCGAGCCGCGGGGGTTGCGATTGCGATGGCGATCGCACTGTCAAGTTGCAACACGCTACCCAACCTGCCACACGATGTTGGTGAATGCGGCGTTGCTCTGGTGATTTGGTTGCGCCATCCCAATGCTGCGCGATATGAGTATTTCACAGTCGACGGCGGAGTCTTCGCCTACGGAGCTGGTCGCGATGCGCTGCTTCTCAAGACCTCGTGGCAGACCGACCTCTCTGCAGAGCAGTGCCGCTCTCTGAGTGACATTGCTCAGCGAGGTGGATGGTTCACCGAGGGATTCACACCGCCCATCGCCGCAGCGGGCGACCTCAGCGCCGACTGCGCCGTGAGCTGGCCAGGTGGACGCCAACAATTTGTCGTTCAAGGAGTTGAGCCATCTTTGCAGGCTGCGACCGCTCTGCTTCGGGCGATCGCGGATGTTCGATTTCAACCCGCACTTGATCGCCTGCCAGAGGCGGGGCTCCAGAAGAAGTGAGCAGCGCGGGGTGAACGTGGCGGTGACTCCTCAGTGCACGCGCGGTGGATAAGTGCATCGCGAACTGCGAAAGTGAAAAAATGGGAGTGTTGTTCACAGATCGCTTCGCAAAGTATTAGCCTGCCCTCGATTACTCACATGCAGAAGGAGGCTTTGATGACAGAGACTCAACCCGGCGGATTCGATGTTGTCTGGCGAGCGCGAATTGAACGCGCCTACTTGCAACACCGCGAGGCGATCATCGCGAATCTGAAGCATTTTCATTCGATGGGGGCGATCGAGGATGCGATGCACGGTGTCTTCGCGCGCTGGCTTGCGCGCATTCCAAGTTCTGCGGCGGTGGCAGAGGTCATGTTGCAGCCCGCCTACCTGTTCACCTGTGTTCGCAAAGAGATTCATGATGAAATCATCGTGCAGAACCGCCGTCGTCACTTGGCGAGTCGCGCAGTCGACCGAGGTGCTCTCGCGTCGCGCGCAGAAACCCCTCGCGGCGGCGATCCTGCGCATGCGGTCGAACCGGCGCTGAGCGATGAGCAACTCACTGAAGAACTTGCACGACTTCCAGAGAACCAATCGGACGCGTTGCGATCGTTTGCCGCTGAGAACGTGCGAAGCCGTGATGCTGCGCGCACGCTCGGTTGCGGCGAGGGTGCGCTCTTTGTGAGGCGACACCGCGCTTTGGCGGAGATTCGTGAACATCGTGCCGAGTGCGAACTCGCCGCTCGACTTGAGTCACGCCGAAAGCAGGCCGGCGAGGGTGGGGGTGGCCGCGTCACTGCGAGCCCGTCCCAGTTGGGCATCGCCTCCTAGACTCACGATTGAATGTCACTGCCGCAGCTGCTGAGCGATCCCATTATTGGAATTGATTTAGGTACGACGAATTCGCTCGTGGCATTCAGTGATGCAGCTGGACCGCGCGTGTTGTGCAACGAGGCCGGCGAGCGGATGATTGCCTCCGCGGTGCGCTACAGCAACGGTGCCGCTGTCGCGGTGGGATGCGATGCGCGTCGAAGCGCGGCGGAGTATCCAGCAGAGACGGTGTTGAGCTCCAAGCGGCTGATGGGACGCTCCTACGACGAGGCGCGTGCACGCACTGGTGGAGAGGTCTCACAACTCTGTGCGGGCGCGCGCGGTCTCGCCGCAATCCGCGCCGGTGGAGCAACACTTTTGCCGCAAGAGGTCGCAGCGGTCATCCTTCGTGAACTGCGACGAATCGCAGAAGTGCAGCTTGGAGTTTCGGTGCGCCGCGCAGTCATCACAGTGCCGGCATACTTCGATGATGGACAGCGCCAGGCGACGCGTGACGCGGCCCGTCTCGCTGGTCTCGATGCAGTGCGAATCGTGAATGAGCCGACGGCTGCTGCGCTCGCGTATGGAATCGGCGCGCGTGGTCGCAGCGAGACGATCGCTGTGTACGACTTCGGCGGAGGCACGTTTGACATCTCGATCTTGCAGGTGATCCCAGATGGTGGCAGCGGCGATGGCGATCTCTTTCGCGTTCTCTCGACCGCGGGAGACACGCACTTGGGCGGCGACGACATCGACGAGCTGCTCGCACGACACATCGCACGAGACGGCGCACGAGAGCTCGAGAGTGTGGCGGACGAGCCGACGCGCGCACTCCGCGATCGTGCCGAGTCGACGAAAATAACCCTCTCGCTGCGCGAATCTGTGGATATTGAGTTCGAGACGAGTGATGGCACGCGCAACGCATGCAGCGTGACTCGCGCGACGTTCGATGGACTCATTCGTCCGTTGGTGCAGAGGACCATCGACGCGTGTGCGCGCGCAATGCGCGACGGTGGGTCGCCCGCGATCGACCGGGTCGTCATGGTTGGAGGGTCCACTCGCATTCCGCTCGTTCGTCAGCTCGTTTCTGAGTTTTTCGCGCTCGAGCCCTATACGGCGGTCGATCCTGATCTCGTTGTTGCACTCGGCGCGGCGGTGCAGGCGTCCGTGTTGCGTGGCGATCGACGAGACGTGCTGCTGCTCGATGTAATCCCGCTCTCGCTGGGTATCGAGACCGTCGGCGGAGCGGTCGCGAAATTGCTGATGCGAAACGCGATGATCCCAGCGCGCGCGACCGAACTCTTCTCGACAAGCGTCGACAACCAAACGTCGGTGCGATTGCAGGTTGTGCAGGGCGAGCGTGAGATGGCCTGCGATTGCCGTTCACTTGCGACGTTTGAGCTGCGCGGACTGCCTGCGATGCCTGCGGGAATTCCACAAGTCGAAGTCGCATTCCTTGTCGACGCCAATGGTGTGTTGCAAGTGAGCGCGGTCGAGCGACGCAGTGGATGTCGAGCGAGCGTGCAGGTGGTGCCGAGTTACGGTCTGACGGTTGAAGAGATCGAGCGCATCGAGGCTGAGAGTCTCGTGCATGCACGCAGCGACATGCACCACCACCGTGTCGTCGATCTTGCAGTGAATTGCGCGCTCGATATCAAGTGGATCGAGGAAGCCTTGGCGAAGACCCGCAGTGAACTCAGCGAGCCGTACGTCACGAAGGTCGAAGCGTTGCTCGCACAGTTGCGCGAGTTCGTCGGCGCGGCGCGCGCGACACCGCACGAGGTCGATGCGGATGCGTTCTTCGCTGCGAAGGATCTGCTCGATCGAGCGAGCATGCACCTTCACGAAACGTCGATCGCACGAAGTTTGCGCGAGATGTCCATCCCAACGAAAGAGAGCATCCCATGAGTGAGTTTCGAGTTGCCGTCATCATTCCCGCCGCAGGTCAAGGCACCCGATTCGGCGCAGACAAATTGGGGCAAGATCTCGGGGGCCGCCCGCTCTTGTTGCGCACGGTCGAGCTCTTTACGAAGCGCGAGGAAGTCGGGGCGATCATCGTCGCGGCTCCGCCCGAGTCGTTCGATGACTTTCGGCTGCGCTACGGCGCGCAACTTGGATTTCACGGCGTGCTCATCGTTGCCGGTGGACGCACCGAGCGGTGGGAGAGCGTTCGAAACGCGCTCGCGGTTGTGCCAGCCGAGTGCACGCACATCGCCGTGCATGATGCGGCGCGACCTGGAGCGAGCGCCGCACTCTTGACGCGAATCTTCGATGCGGCGCGAGTTGCCGACGCGGTGATCCCCGGCGAACCGGTGAGTGCGACGCTCAAGCGCGTCACAGAAGAGACCTTTCAAGCGACTGAAGATGACGCGGTCGCGGATGCAATTCTGGGTGAGGCCGGAAAGGACGCAGTGCGGGGTCGCCGCGTTGAGGCGACGATTTCGCGCACTCGCGTGGTCGCGATTCAGACTCCGCAGATTTTCGCTGCGGCGCTTCTGCGACGCGCGTACGCGCAAGAGAATCTCGCAGGTGCAACGGATGACGCAATGCTTGTCGAGCAACTCGGCGAGCCTGTGCTCGTTGTTGATGGCGAACCGCGCAATATGAAGGTCACGACGACTGCCGACCTTGCGATTCTGCGGGCGATTCTCGGTCACCGGTCGGCCGAAGAACGCCCAGCACACAAACGATTCTGACGAACTCAGGCGCGGCGCGGCTTCGCGCCGTCAATAGTGAGTTGCGCAGGCTGATCCTGTCCGCTGGAACTCTTGCTCGGACAATTCGGGCACGCTGCACCCTTGCCGCGACGTGGAAGAAGCGTGCGCACGACAAACCACACGGCGACCGCGACGGACGCCGTGGCGATCCAGAACTGCCAGTCGTTGAGGGGCAATCCATTCATGACATCACACGATACGCCACCCACGCGGCGCCATAGGCGACGGCCGACATGTAGACGAACTGACCGAGGGGCCACTTCCACGATCCCGTTTCGCGGCGAACGACGACGAGTGTTGGAAGGCACTGCATCGCGAGTACGAAGAACACCAAGAGAGATGCGGCGGTTGGAATGTTGAAGAGCGGCTGACCATCGCTGCGTGTTGCCCGTCGAACACTCTCAAGCGTGCCGAGGTCTTCACCATCGGCGGATTGACCAGCCCCCGCGAGCACGAAGACGGTGGTCGTGAAAACTTCGCGAGCGAGGAAACTTGTGAGCACCGCAACGGTGAGCTGCTGGTCGAGGCCGAGGGGGGCGAATGCTGGCTGACAGATCGCCCCCAGTTGCCCCGCAAACGAGCCTGATTGTTGTGCGCGCTCATCGAGTGCATCGGCCTGAGCGATGAGCGACTCGCTGTCGATGGGATTGGTCGACGCGATGACTTCGGCTTGAGTTCGCAGATCGCTGCTCTCAATCGATGGCGTCGAGTGTGGATAGGCACTCAGCCACCACATCACCACGGCGATGGCGAGGATGACGCTTCCGGCACTCTTGAGAAAGACGAGTGCTCGGTCAAGTGCGACCAGCGCCGCACTGCGAAGTGAGGGCAAGCGGTAATCAGGAAGTTCGAGCATCATCGGCGCGCTCGGTCCGCGCAGGATGCTTCTGCGCAGAATTGCGGCGGTGCCAAGCGCAGCGACCGCGCCGAGCACGTAGCACGCAGTGAATGCGATGCCTGCCGCGAGGGGGCGTCCTGCAAAGAGAAGTCCAGTGAGCAGTGCGTACACCGGCACGCGCGCGCTGCAACTCATGAAGGGCGCGACGAGAATCGTCGTGAGCCGCTCGCGTGGATCTGGAATCAGCCGCGTCGCCATGATTCCAGGAAGCGCGCATGCGTGCGATGAGAGCAGTGGCATGAAGGCTTGTCCGGGCAATCCAAATCGTCGCATCAGACGATCGACTGCGAATGCGGCGCGCGCGAGGTAGCCCGAGTCTTCGAGCAGTGCCAGCAAAAAGAACAAGAGCACGATCTGCGGCACGAAAACCACTGTTGCGGCGACGCCACCGACGACGCCATCGATGGCGAGATCGCGCAGCACCCCACTGGGCAGCATCGAGTGAAGCGCCGAGCCGAGCCATCCAAAGATTGAATCGACTGCGTCCATCGGAAACGCTGCGAGCCAATAGATCGACGCGAACAAAAGCGACATGATGATGGCAAAGACCACGATGCCAATCACTGGATGGATGAACGCCGCATCGAGGCGGTCGTGCACTGTCATCTCGTCATCGATCTTGAGTGGCGGATGCGCTGCCATCTGCGCAAAGGTCTCTGCAGCCCACGCACAACTCGCGACCGATCCTGGCTCGCTTGTGGGCAGCGAAATAGCAGGATGCGCTGGCGACTGTGCCTTCGCGGCGGCGGCCAGTGCGTCGAGCAATCGATTGACTCCCACTCCAGTGCGCGCCGAGACTGCGATGACCGTGACGCCGAGCAACTTGGATGCCGCCTCTTCATCGATGATGAGTCCTCGGCGCTGCGCGAGGTCAACCATGTTGATGGCGATCACCGTTGGAAGTCCGCGGCGCAGGGCGCTCGCTGCAAACTGCAGATTGCGCAGCAAGTTGTTTGCGTCGAGAACGATGAGCGCGCCATCGGGTCGTCCATCGCCGATGCGTCCCTCGAGACAGTCGACGCAGAGTTTGCTCTCAGGCATCTCGAGCATCAAACTGTAGATGCCGGGCAGATCGATGAGATCGAACTCATCACCCGTCGCACTCGTGCAGCGACCGACTTGGTGTTCGACGGTGCTTCCAGGATGGTTCGCAGTTTTCGAGCGCAGTCCGCAGAGCCGATTGAAGAGCGTGCTCTTTCCGGTGTTGGGATTTCCAAGCAGTGCAATTCGCAGCGTCACGGCGCGGTCAATTCAATGGGAGTCACCATGATGAGGTCGGCGATCCCCTTTGGAAGTCCCAGTCGTGTTCGATCAATCTGCACGATGCACGGCGTGCCTGGGCGACAGACGCGCACCTCGCAACTTTCACCGAGTCCCATCGCGGCGAGCAAACATCGATGTTCCCTTGGAAGTGCATCGAGTGCTGAGCATTCGACGGTCGCACGTTGACCGCGCGGCAGTTGGCTCAGAGGGATTCGAAGCGGGGTCGATGCCATCGTCCAATAGTATTGAGACTCAGTCTCACAATCAACTGGCAAATCGCCATTGGTACCCATAAAACGGCAGACTCCAAGACCAAAGTCTCCCACATCGGTGTGTCAATAAATCGTGCACCAGACCAGGACCCAGCAAGGGTGTAGTCAGCCCCGTAGGACGCGATGCATTCCAAGGGCGGGTGGCTCGATCCGCGCAAGAACATGATCTCCCACGCGTGACCGCGTTGACGCGCGCGCGGGAAAACTATTCCTTCGCGCTGCGATAATCGTCGCGGTGCGCGGCGTAGTCGGCTGGGGAGTCGCTCACCGTTGGCGTCTCACCGAGCTTCCACTGCTCGTGAAGTCGCTTGAGGTAGGGAACGCACCAGTGGCATCCAGTGCCGGCGCCGAAACAGTTTGAGAGTTGGCTCGCGACGGCTGGTTTTTCAACCGCGAGATAGGTCTGCAACTTTCGCAGACTCACACGAAAGCAGAGGCAGACATGATCGTCAGGATCCATCGCTGCTCGCTGGGTTTACTTCGTCGAAGCGGCCGGAGCTGCGGCCGCTGGTTGACTCTGCGCATCTGAAGGAGTCGTGGCGGGAGCGCGCGTCGAACCATCAAGCAGGGTCAGCCGTTCACGCGCTGAATTGAGGATGATTTCAACCGCTGGTTTCATTTCAGGGGATGCCGTTTCGAGCCGCGCTTCATATCCCTTGATCAGCAACGTCACCGTCGCGCGGTCGTTGGATTTGGCGATCTGCGCCGTCGATTTGTCGACCATTTTTTGAGCGCTCGCGGTCAGCGGTGGCACCGCTGCGGCTTGCGCGTCTGCTGCGGCTTGCGCGTCCGCTGCGGCTTGCGCGTCCGCTGCGGCTTGCGACGCGATCGCTGCCTGCGCCTCGGCAAGAATGCGAGCGCGCTCTTTGAGTGCATCAGGTGGTGCTGGCGAAACTCTGGTTGGCGCGACGTCGGTCGCAAGCGAACGCTTTCGCACGGGAACTTCAGGTGCGCTCGTGTTCGCGCGCGCATCGGTTGACTCGGGCATCGTCAGTGGAGCAGCAGGCTCATCCGCGCTTGGCTCATCAGACGCAGGCGCCTCGTCCACTGGCGTTGGCGCGGCGTCCGGTGTCGCCATCGCCTGCGGTCGAAGTGCGATCGCGGCTTCGCTGAGTTGCGATCCATTCACGGCCCAGTTCGACACGCAATATGGACCGATGAACGTTCCGCCGCGATGCCAGAGTCCATCGTTGGCGTGTTCAGCTGAGTAGGCAACGCGTGGATCGATCACACCCACAAGTTGAAAAGTCGCTTCGCTCGGCTTTGCGCGAATCACTTCACGTGCATTTTCACCGTCAATCTCGACTCGAAAGTCATTGCCGAGTTCAGCACCACTTGGCGAAAGCGCGCGACAGAGCAGGCTCACGTTGACTGGAGAGACCTTGGATGGCTCAACGCGAAGAACTTTGACCGTCCACTCGATCGGTTGAGCGAGGACATTGTTCTGGATCGCCGACCAGCGACGAAGGTCACTGCTGAATGCATCGAACGTGTCGAGGTCGGTCGGCAAGATTGCCGTTTTCAGACCGAACCGCTCGACGTAGCGGCGCTGCATTTCTGCGACGAATGTCAGCGCAGTTGCATAGGGATCGGCCGATGTGACGTCGTTCTCTTCAGAGACGACGACCACCGCGATGGCCGGCGCTTCGGGAGTGATCTGCACTGGGGCTGGTGCGACCGTGACTGCAGGAGCGCTCGCAGCGGCAGCTGCCTGGTTCGCAAGTTGCGCCCGCAATTCGTCGACCTTTGCCTCGAGATCTGCGATGCGCTGCTCGGCTGAGCGCAACTTCGAATCGGACGCAGCGCTTCGAACGGCTCCGGCGGGTTGATTGACCTCGTCATCGACCTCAGGCGCCTGCGCAGAAGCGTGGGACGAGAGCACAAGGGCGCTGGCGGTCAGAACAAGTTGCAAGAACAGAGTGGCGGGAGTGCGCATCGTCGCTATCCTAGCGAAGAGAGGCGCGATTCGAGTGAGATTCAACGATGAATGACCTTGGTCCTATTGGAGCACTGATCGCACGAGCGCGCCGTCGATTGTTTCTCGCTGACCTCCTACAAAAAGGCGCACGCGGAGTGCTTCTCGCCGGGATCGCACTTGCCGCCATCGCGATCATCGCCACGTTGATCGCGCCATGGTTGACCGTGGTGCAGGAGCGGGGAATGTGGTTTCCGCTTGCGGCAGGGGTCGTGCTTTGCGCGTTGGTCGTCTACACATTCGTAACGCGAGCGCGTGATCCTGGAGATATTGCAGTCGCTTCTCTCGTTGATGTTCGGATGAAGTTGCATGACCGACTTTCGACCGCGGTCGCGGTGGCCCACCGAACCGATCCATTTGCCTGTGCGGCGGTCGAGGATGCTCTCAAACTCGCTTGCGACCGCAGACTCGCCGAGGCGTTGCCGCGCGCACTTCCGATTGCGACTCCCAAGAATTGGTGGGCGGGTCCACTCTTGTGTGCGAGCGCGACTGCGATTTGGTGGCTGGTTCCAGCGCTTTCGTTCGCAGGGACTGCTCCGGCAGCCGCCCAGAGTGATCTCGATTTGCAAGCTGCGCGAGATGCGGCCAAGGTGCAGATCGAATCGCTGCAAGTGAAGATTGATGAGAATCCAGAACTCTCCAAGGCGGTTGCAGGCAGCGAGAGTGAGAAGAGACTCTCAGCAGACTTGAGTGACGAGAAACTTCACACTCCAGAAGAGGTGCGACGCGAGACGACGCGCAAGGTAAATGAACTCTCCAAGCGGCTCGATGAGTTGCTCGGTGGCGAGCAAGCGCAGCAACTCGAAGCGATGAAAGATGCGCTCAGCCGAATTGAGCCAGCCAAAAGTGGACCGCTTCAGAAATTGGCCGAGGCATTGAAGCGCGGCGATGCGGCATCCGCCAAGCAAGAGCTTGAGAACTTGCAGAAGCAACTCAACGAAGGAAAGATGGACGAGCGCGCGCGCAAAGAACTCGCCGCGAAATTGCAAGATCTCGCGCAGCAATTGAAGGATGCCGCCGCCGCAGGCGATGCGCTCAAGAAGGCGCTCGAGAATGCTGGTCTCGACGGAGCGCTCGCCAAGAACCCGCAAGCTGCCAAGGCGGCGATCGAAGCCTCGAAGACTCTCAATGAGGCGCAGAAGCAGGCGCTCAAGCAAGCGCTCGACGCACAGAGCAAGGCTGGAGAGAAACTCGAGAAGCTCGCGAAAGCCTGCGAGTCGATGTGTACGCAGTGCAAGAATGGCGGATCGAAGTCGGGCAAGGGTGCAAGCAAGTCGGGAGCTCCGGGCGAGTCATCGTCGGCGAATCCATCGAGTTCGGAGGGTGCGGCTGAGATGGCGGCTGACTCACTGAGCGAAATGGAGATGCTCAATGAGATGATGAAGGATGCCGAATCCGCTCGATCGCAGTGCAAGGGAAGTTGTTCGAGCAACTCGCCTTCGAACACTGTCAGCGATTCGTCGAAAATGGGAGCGAATCGTGGGCGTGGCACTGGTGGCGAACGCACGAAAGAAGAGACCGCGACTGGAACTAAGGCGCGCAAAGAAAAAGTCGAGCTCACCAGTGGCGAAGTGATCGCCCGACAACTCGTCGATGCTCCGCCGGTGGTGGGCGAGAGCCGTGCGGTGCTACAGCAACTCTCTGGTGAAATCGGCAGGGGATATGAAGAGGGAACAGAAGAGGATCCCGTGCCTGCAAACCTGCGCGAAGTGCACAAGCATTATTTCGGCGACCTCAAGAAGAAGATTGATGCAAAGAATGTGCAGCCTGCGGCGAGTGCTCCTGCAGCCGCGCCAGCACCTGCTCCGCCAAGCGGCGTGAAGAAATAACGCTCATGAGGGTGATGTCGATTCGTGCAATCGCAGCGCGGGTGTGTCATACGACAGTGGCGATTGCTGCCATCACAGGTGCGGCCTGCGACGATCGAACCGCAGAGTCGCGCAGCACGGGCGACCCCAAACCATTTGAATCGGAGCGCGAGGTTGTGATCTACGTCAGCACGGATGAGGCGCTCGCCCGTCCAATTCTGGACGCATTTCAGCGAAGTTCTGGCATCACAGTGCGCGCGCGTTACGACGGAGAAAACGCAAAGGCGACTGGGTTCGCTGCGATGATCCGCGTCGAGCGCGATGCTCCGCGGGCCGATCTGTTCTGGTCGGGTGAGTGTTTCGTTGCCGCGCAACTCGCGACAGAACTCTTGGTTGACCCATGGCGCAGTGGCCGCGTCGATCAGTTTCCAGCGAGCCTTCGAGGGGCATCGGGTCGTTGGTATGGGCTCACGCCACGGGTGCGTGTCTTGGTGTACGACCCATCGAAAATTGCCGCCGCCGATTTACCGACGTCGATGATTGATCTTTCGAGTCCCACGTGGAAGGGTCGCGTGGCGATCGCGGATCCACGATTCGGCACAACCCGCGGACAGATTGGCGCGCTCGCCGCGCAACTCGAAGCGCGTGAAGTTGGTGGTTGGAAGAAATGGGTGAGCGCGATCGCGGCGAATCATCCACTTATTCTCGCTGGAGGAAACGGCGCCGTGGTCGATGCGGTCGCGCGCGGCGAGGCAGCGCTCGGACTCACCGACACCGATGATGTGTATGGCGCGGTCGCAGGTGGAGCCTCTCTCGCGATGGTTGCGCTGCGCCACCTTCCGCCGGGCGAAAGTGGTGGGGGAGCGATGGTGATTCCCGCGAGCGTCGCGCTCGTCGCTGAGGCTCCGCATCCGCGCGAGGCAAGTGAACTCATGTCGTTTCTGCTTGATCAGGATGTGACCCAGTGGATGCATCAGTCACGGCAGGGAACGCTGATTGTGCCAGAGATTGCAGCGCTCGCAGTTGCCGGTTCGCCGGCCCCGGCGCCCGAAGGATTTCCGCTGATGCCCGCGCGAATCGATCCGATGCGAATCAACACGGTGGATGATCCAGCTCAGTTCGACGCCGATGAGCTTGCAGCTGCCATCGACAAGGCCATTGCAGAGTTCATGAACACGTGTCGCGCGGAGCCTCGGTGAGCGCTGCCCAGTTGATCGCGCTGCCTGGACTGTTGTGCATCGTTGTGCTCGTGGTGTTTCCGATGGCCGTGACACTGGCGCGCGTGTTGAGCGAGAGTGCGACGACGCAGCCTGCCGAACTCTTCGACGGCTTCTCCCTGCTCGTGCGTTCGGTTCTCTGGTCGGTTGGCATCGCCATCGTCGCGACCCTCGTGGGATGGTTTCCCGGACGAGCGCTGCGCCGCGGTGGATTTGTACTTTCAACGATCGTGCTGGTCGCATCACTGATTCCGGCCTACGCGCTCTTCTTCTGTTGGTGGAGATTTCTGCGGCCCGGCAATGCGATCGCCGACTTCGCGATCGCCCACGATCTCACACCTCTTTTTCGCGCCGGAGTGCTGGCACTCGCGCTCGTCGCATGGAGTTGGCCCATCGCTGCATGGATCTGCGCACTTCGTCGATCGTCAAGCGACGAGATGACGAGCACGCTGCTTCAACTCGATGGAGCTGCTCGCGCGCAGCGATTCGTGGCCTGCTGGCAGAGCGACAAAGCGGCGCTCGCCGTCGCAGTCGGCGTGATTACGCTTGTTCTTTTCGGTGAGACGAGTGCGTTCGACGCGGCGCAGGTTGCGACGACCGCATCGGAGATTCGCGCGCTCGACGCTTCGGGTGCGACACTGCGCTCAGTCGTCGTCGCGGCACTCCCAGCGACGGCACTGGCGATTCTCGCGAGTGCAGTGGTTGGGTGGTTTCTCGTTCGATCGCTGCGTGATTCGCGTGAGCCAAGCGCGTCCGACGACGTTGGCATTTCTTTCGGACGCGTCAGGCGTTCACCGAGCGCGCGGTGGGGGAGAGCCATTGCATGTGCGCTCTTTGCACTCGTGACCGTGCTTCCAATCGTGCTGCTCGCACTCGAGGCGCAGCACTCCGCGAGCGCCGGGTCGCTGAGAGCACTTCACCTGCGTGGCGCACTCAACACACTCATGATGGCAGCACTCTCGGGTGCGATGTGCTCGCTCGTCGCACTCGCGGGAGCGGCGCTGATGATGTGCGGAGGCCGCCGAACGATTCCACTCGCGCTCTCCGTGGCACTCATCGCGCTCACTGCTCCCGCAACGGTGGTCGCACTCGCCACCGCGGAGTTCTGGCGCGCACTGCCGATAGGGCTGACCATCTACGACTCACTCGTCATCGTGAGCATCGCGCAGAGTGCGCGCTACTGCGCAGTCGCCTTCGCGATCGGACTCTGGACTGGCACATCGCTCTCGAAGCCACAGCGCGAACTCTGGGTGATCCATGGTCGCACCCTGCGAGATTTCATTCGAATGGGATGGCCCATCCTGCTGCGCGCATGCATTGGGGGATGGCTCGTCACGCTGCTCTTGGCCGCGAGCGAAACGGCAATCGCCGCGCGACTTGAACCGCCTGGAATGGAATGGATCGCAACACTGCTGTTGAGTGCGATCCATTACCAAGACGTAAGTGGCGCGAGTGGGGCGATCCCATGGATGGCGGCACTCGCATGCGTGGGAGCACTCGCTGCGGCGCTGCTCTTTCGCTCGATGAAATCACTCGCGGCAGTCGCCACATCTCGCGGCGCGTTGCTCCTGCTCTTCGTCGTCGCAGTCGCAGTTGCGCAGGGTGGGTGTGAGCAGAATGCGCACGAGCATGCTGCCTTCGATGAGTCGAAGCAGTCGACGGCGCCACTTCCGACCGATCAGGTCATCGGACGCGCAGGTCGCACCGAAGGACGGTTCGATATTCCGCGCGCCTTCGCGATCGAACCAGCGACGGGGGCGATCTTCGTCGCTGACAAGAGTGGTCGTGTGCAACGATTCGCGAGCGATGGAACGTTTGAACGGGTGTGGAAGATGCCGAAGTTCGATAATGGCAAGCCCACTGGGATGACGTTTGGTCCAGACGGATTGCTCTACGTCGCCGACACGCACGAGCATCGAGTGCTCGTCTTCGATCGCGATGGGACGATCATCAAGACGTTCGGCTCGTACGGGCAAGCCGATGGACAGTTCGTCTATCCAACAGACCTTGCGTTCGCCCCTGACGGTCGCATCTTCGTGAGCGAGTATGGCGGCAACGACCGCATCCAGGTCTTCGACCGCAGTGGAGTCTTTCTCTACGCCTTCGGAGAACCGGGCGACGGCGTTGGAGAATTTTCGCGCCCACAATCAATCGCATTCTCGCACGACGGCAGCGAACTCTTCGTCGCCGACTCGTGCAACCACCGCATCGCCGTCTTCACTCCCGAAGGACAGTGCACCCGAGTGCTTTGCAGTGCTGGAGCAGCGGCCGGCGAAGTTGCCTATCCCTATGGAGTCTGCTCGCTCGCCGATGGTTCGCTGCTCATCGCCGAGTTTGGAAACTGTCGAGTGCAGTGCATCGATGGCGCCACTGGCAGTTCACTCGCACTCTTTGGTGGTGGCGGTCGGTCGGTTGGCCGCCTCAACGCTCCGTGGTCAGTCGCGGTGCATGCGGGGCGTGCCTTTGTGCTCGACTGCGCCAACGGCCGAGTGCAATCGATGCCGCTCGCGGCGCTCAGTGGGCAAGGTGAGCGGGGCAAGGTGACCTCGACCGACCGGTGAAGTAGTCTGAGGAAAGTTCATGATCCCCATCGGTTTCGAACGTCCGGTTGCATTGCTCTTGCTCGTGGTGCTTCCTGCACTCTGGCTGCTCAGTTGGCAGCGCCGCCATGCCACAGGCATCGCGCGCGCGTGGGCGAGTTCGATCGTTCGATCCGTTCTTGTGCTGCTGTTGTCGTTGAGTCTTGCGCAACCTTCGATCGTGCGCACGGGTGAAGGTGTCACGCTGCTGGTTGTTGCCGATGTGAGTCGGTCGATCCCAAGTGATCTGCTTGCGCGTGCCCAGACGGCGTTGCAACTGGCGACGAGGAATCCGCCCAATCGTGCGGACCGCGTCGGAGTCGTCACGGTCGCGCGTGATGCGAGCGTTGCAGAGATTCCATCGGTTGGCGGTGAGATTTCGTTTGGTGCACACGGTGGTGAACTTGATGGATCGAATCTCGCCCACGGAGTGCGACGCGCACTCGCGCTGCTGCCCTCGGACACGATGAGCCGCTTGCTGCTTGTCTCTGATGGCAACGAGACCGCCGGAAGTCTGCGCGAAGCCGCTGCGCTCGCGAAGGCAAATCACATTCCTATTGACGTGCTCGCGCTGGAGTACAACCAAAAAGGCGTCACAATCTTCGAGGGAATTCGCGCTCCGACGCGGGCGCGACTCGGACAGACGGCCGACTTAAAACTCTTTCTTCGAAGCCAGGGTGGCGCGAGTGGCACCCTCTACGTGAAAGAGAATGGTAAACCCATCGACCTCGATAGCACCGCAGCGGGGGATGGACTCGCCGTGACGTTGAAGGCAGGTCCAAACACATTCGAAGTTCCGATGAGCCTCGATTCGAGCGGCGCGCAGCGATACGAAGCGGTTTTCGAACCTGATGCCGCAAGTCTCGATGGGGTCGTCGAAAACAAGAAGGGAGCGGCAACGGTCTTCGTCTCTGGCGAGGGACGCGTGCTCGTGGTCGATCAAGATGGCAGCGAGGGCGGGGCGCTCGTCGACGCCCTTCGAAGCGGCGAGCTGCTTGTTGATGTGGTGAATCCAGAGCGACTCAGCGAGGGGATGTCTTTTCTCGCGAGCTACGACGCGGTTGTGCTCGTGAACATCGCGCGTCACGAGGTCGACAATGCAACCGACCGAATGTTGCACGCCTACGTGCACGAACTCGGCGGCGGACTGCTCATGATCGGCGGCGACAAGGCATTCGGCGCAGGTGGATGGATCGACAGCGAGACCGCCAAGGCGTTGCCTGTGCAGATGAATCCGCCAGCGACACGCGAACTTCCACGCGGCGCGCTCGCGCTGGTGATGCACTCGTGCGAGATGCCGCAAGCGAACTACTGGAGTGAACAGGTCGCGGTCAGCGCGATCGATGCGCTTTCACGTCTTGATTACGCTGGAATTGTCGTCTTCAACTATGGAATGAAGGATGGCGTCAACGGCGCGGGGTGGTACTTCCCGATGCAAATCGTTGGAGACAAGGGTGCGGCGTTGAAAGCCGCACGCTCGATGCCGGTTGGCGACATGCCCGACTTCGGCGCATCGATGACAGCTGCGCTTGCTGGACTCGAAAGTGTTCCAGCCGGTCAACGGCACGTGATCGCAATCTCCGATGGCGATCCCGCTCCGCCGACGCAGGAACTTCTCGCGAAGTTTAAGGCTGCGAAGATCACGGTGACGACGGTCATGATCGCTGGGCATGGCACCGCCGAAGACTTGCAGAACATGAAGGCGATGGCCGAGTGGACGGGCGGCAACTTTTACAACGTGATGAATCCAAAGCTGCTGCCCAAGATCTTCATCAAAGAGGCGACGCTCGTTTCGCGCAATCTCTTGGTCGAGGGAGATTTTCAACCCTCGGTCGCGCCTGAGATTGGCGGTCCACTCGAGGGCATTACGCAGGTGCCGGGCGTCAAGGGGTATGTCTTGACGGTGCCGCGCGAGGGTCTTGCGCAGATTCCTATTCTCAATCGCACGTCCGAGGGGAACGATCCCATCTTTGCATCGTGGAACTTCGGACTTGGAAAGTCTGCGGCATTTACGAGTGATCTCAGCGGACGGTGGGGCGGCGCGTGGCCCGCGTGGAGCGGATTTCAAGGAATGTGGGAGCGCGTCGTGCGCTGGCTGATGCGACCCGCGGCGCCGTCGAACGTGCTCTTGAAGACCCGACTCGATGGTGAAGAGGCGACCGTCGAACTCGAGGCGATCGGCGGCGAATCAGGACTCATGAACTTCATGCGCACCGACGCGCGCGTTGTGGGTCCAGATGGTGAGACAACGCCACTTGCACTTGAGCAGGTCGCGCCCGGTCGCTATCGCGGCACCTTTCAGACTTCGCAGACTGGCTCGTATCTCGTTGATGTCGGATTACTCGATAACAAGGGCGCACGCGCGGGTGGGTCGATTCAAGGGGCGGTCACGCTCGCCTATCCACGCGAGTTTCGTACGAGTCGCGACAATGCGGCGTTGCTGCGCGCGATTGCTCAAGAAACTGGAGGGCGCACCCTCACGGTTGGCGACCTCGCTGTTGCGAATCTCTTCGACCGAACGGGTCTCGCGCCGCCGTCGAGCGTGCAGCGCATCTGGGACATCCTCGCAATCATCGCGGCAGCGCTGCTCGTGATCGACGTCGCTGTTCGTCGACTCGTCGTCGACCGTGAAACAGCACGCGACGCCGCCCAGCAAGCCTTCGGAGGAGCCCGCGGCACAGGTGGTGAGGTGATCGCCGCATGGAAAAAAGCGCGGCGCGTCTCAACTGCGAAAGCGGCCGACGAGCCGAGCCGAGCGAGTGCTTCGGGTGAGCGCGACGTGCTGCCTCGTGCGAGTGCGCGGGTGACACCGCTCTCGCCTGCGCCGCCTGCGACCGACGCAGCGGCGGGTGCAACGACAGGAGAGAGCGCCGAGCAGCCTCAGGAGTCACCAATGGATCGCCTTCGCCGCGCGAAGAAGCGCGCGAAAGATGGCCGTGACGATGCGGATGGCTCGCCTGACTCAACTGGTTCAGCCGGAGCGGCCTCATGAGCAAAGTTGCGCACGAAGAATCTCGCGCGCTCGACTCAGTCGAAGCAGTCCGCGAGGCGTGCGCTGAGTTTCGTCTCGTCGCCGATCGACTTCGAACTGAAATCGCGCAGGTGCTCGTGGGTCAAACGACGGTGGTTGAGCAGGTGCTCATGGCGCTCTTCGCCAATGGGCACGTCTTGCTTGAGGGAGTCCCTGGGCTCGGCAAGACGCTTCTCGTTCGCACACTCGGTCGTGCACTTGGACTGCAGTTCTCGCGCATTCAGTTCACTCCAGACTTGATGCCTGCTGACATTCTCGGCACGCAAATTGTCGTTGAGAACCAAGCCATGGGACGGCGCGAACTGCAGTTTCGCCCAGGTCCAATCTTCACGCAGATTCTGCTCGCGGACGAAATCAACCGGGCCTCTCCAAAGAGTCAGTCGGCGCTTCTCGAAGCGATGCAAGAGCGCGCTGTCACCGTTGCAGGCGAGACGCGAAAACTCGATCGGCCTTTTCTTGTGCTTGCGACACAGAATCCAATCGAGCAGGAGGGAACCTATCCGCTGCCCGAGGCGCAACTCGATCGCTTTCTCTTCAAGGTGACGGTGCCCTATGCGACGCGCACGGACATCGCCACGATCATCGATCGCACCACGGGCGCGCGCGCGCGTGAGGAGGAGACGAAGGCCGTGTTAACCGCACGCGAGATTCACTTCGCGCAAGATCTTGCACGCAAGGTGCTCGTCGCTCGGCACGTTCAGGATTACGCGGTGCGACTCGTGCTCGCGACCCATCCCACTGGAACTGCTTCGCTCGCTGAGGTCGAGAGGATGGTTCTCGTGGGCGCGAGTCCGCGCGGAGGTCAGGCACTCATTGCGGCCGCGAAGGTGCGCGCGCTCATGGCGGGTCGGTGTGCAGTCAGCACGCAAGACATCGCAGCGCTGGTTGCCCCCGCACTGCGCCACCGAATTGTGCGCACCTTTGAAGCAGAATCTGCTGGCGTGACCTGCGATGGCATTCTTGCGCAGATCGTGCAACTCGTTCCCGCCGAGGCGCAGCCGTGAGTGGGTTGGCTGCGAGTGCAGCCGCGACCTCCAAGGGGAGATTCGACAAGATCGATGACCTCATCGATTCGAGGTTGATGGCGCGACTCGATCGACTCGATGTCGTGAGCCGAAAGATTTTCACTGGCAAGATTCAGGGAGAGCGTCGCAGCCGTCGACGCGGCCAATCGGTTGAGTTCGCAGACTTTCGCAACTACTCGCCGGGCGATGACCTGCGCTTCGTCGATTGGAACATCTACGCGCGACTCGATCGACTCTTCTTGAAACTCTTTCTCGAGGAGGAAGATCTTTCGATGGTGATCGCACTGGACATGAGTCAGTCGATGGATGGGGGCGATCCAAACAAGTTCGATTATTGCCGCCGACTCGCGATGGCACTTGGATACATCGGGCTCGTCAACAACAATCGCGTGAGCCTCTTCGGTTTCGGCGGCGGCAGGATTGAACGACTCACAGGACTGCGCGGTCGTCGCCGCACGCGCGAGATGGGTCGCTGGTTGCTCGATCGCAAGACCGACGGCGATGCTGGTTTCGCAGATGGAATGCGCGCGATCGCGCTCGGCGGACAGGGGCGCGGCGTGCTGCTTGTGCTGAGCGACTTTCTCTTTCCCGATGGATACGAGAAGGGACTCACCTACGTCGCCGGTCGCGGATTCGATGTCTACGCGCTGCAGTTGCTCGCGCCGCAGGAGATCGACCCCGCCCGCCACGGAGTCACCGGCGATCTTCGCCTCATCGACAGTGAAACGGCAGAGGAGGTCGAAGTCACCGCATCGACCTCAGTCGTTGCGAAGTACAAGGAGTCGCTCGAGAGATACGTCGGCTCGCTTCGCGAGTTTTCGGTGCGCCGCAACATCTCGCATCAAGTCGTTGAGACCTCGCTCGACCTCGACACGCTGCTGCTCGACTACCTGCGCAAGCGAGGATTGCTGGCATGAGCGCGGCTGGGCTACTCGCCGTCACGTGGCTCGCTCCGCTCGCGGCATCCGTGCTCGCGCTCGCGACACTTCCACCGCTCGTCGCCCTCTATTTTCTGCGACTTCGGCGCACCAAACGGGTCATCTCGAGCACACTCTTCTGGACGCGTGCGACCCAAGACTTGCGTGCAAACGCTCCCTTTCAACGGCTCCGGTTCTCGCTGCTTCTACTCTTGCAACTGCTCGCGCTGTTGTTGCTGATTTTTGCGATTGCCCAGCCGCAACTCGACCTTGGCGGCACGAACGCGCAGCGGGTTGTCATCCTGATTGATGCATCGGGATCGATGAGCGCGACCGATTGTTCGCAGAGCACGACGCGACTCACCGAGGCGAAGCGGCTTGCGAGTGAACGAGTGCGATCGCTTTCGAGCGGCGGACTCTTCTCGAGTGCCGCGCCTTCGATCATGGTGGTCGCCTTCGCCAAAGATGCTCAAGTCGTCTGTCCATTCACCGACAACGCAGCGCAAGCGATCGATGCGATCGCCTCGATCGAAGCGACCGATGAAACCACGCAGATCGCAGACGCGTTCGAACTCGCGCGCGCCTTCACGACGGTAACCGATCCAGACAATGCGCAGGCGGTGATCGCAGCGCCTCCCGAGTACGAACTTTTCTCGGATGGTCGCATCGCCGATCTCGACAAGGTGGTGCTGCGCACCGGTGAACGGGTCGTCTTTCACACCGTCGGCGCTGCCACGACACAGAACGTCGGCATCGCTGGACTCGCCGCGGCGCGCACCCCAGAGCGGCCCGACGAGGTGCAGATCTTCGCCCGCGTCGTGAACTGGGCATCGACTCCGTATGCGGGCGATCTCGAAGTGCGCGTCGATGGCACCCTGCGCGCGGTGACTCCAAAGCCCGTCGAAGTGCCAGCACTTCACGAAGATTCCACAACGAAGGTTCGCATCGCGGGCGAGACGCAAGTTGTCTTTCCGTCGATCGCGCTGCCGCAAGGTGGAGTCGTCGACGTTCGACTCACGACCAAAGACGCGCTCGTGGCCGATGACTGTGCCTCGGTGGTTGCCGCTCCGCCGCACGCGTTGAGTATCGCGATCGTCGGCAAGGGCGCCTTCGTTCTGAGGTCGCTTCTTGAGGGGATGACCCTCGCGGCACTCGACGTCTTCTCGCTCGAAGAGTGGGATCGCCGCCTCGCGAGTGATGCGCAAACTCCAGACGCCTATGACGTCATTGTGCTCGACGACGCGATGCCTGCACAACTCGCGCGCGGGCGGTATCTCGTCTTTCGCGCGCCGCCACTCGCTGCAGGCATCGTGGCATACGGCGAGAAGCAGAACGCGTCGGTGCGCAGTCTGCGCGATGAACATCCACTCTTGCAGTATGTGAATCTCGATGGACTCTTCGTCGCGTCGATGACCGCGGTCGCTCCCGGTGGCGATGCTGATGTCATCGTTGAAGCGAGTGAGGGTCCGCTTGTTGTGACTGTGAATCGCGGCCCACTCACACTCGTCTACGTCTCGTTCGATCCGATGGAGAGCAATTGGCCACTTCAGCGAGGATTCGTCAACTTCTGCTCGAACGCAATCGCGTGGCTCGCGGCGGGTGGTCAGGCGGTGACCGACGAGCCTCTCGCGCCGGGCGACATCATCACGGCGCGACTTCCGAGCGATGCTCGCACGCCCGTGTTGCGCCTGCCCGATGAGCGCGAGATCGCGCTGGTCGTGCCCGCGCAGTCGAACCTCTCGTATGGTCCTTTGCGTCGCAGTGGTGTCTATCGATTGCAGTGGGAGCAGGGTTCAGCGGACCGCGCGGCGACAACACTTTCGTACGCGGTCAACATGAAGACTCGCACGGAGGGACGGTGCGACGCAGCGAGCGAGATTTCATTCGCGACCGAACGAGTCACGGGTGTGCAAGGTGGCGGAAGCGCGGCGAGCGCGGCGTGGCCCTGGCTTCTGCTCGCAGCGTTTGTGCTGCTGATCCTCGAATGGTGGGTCTGGCTACGACGCGTGTGAAGGGGGCGTCGCCGGCGGCGCAGCTGCCGCGCGCAGGCTCGCGACAAGTTCATCGTCGAGTCCGAGGTATTCGCGCATCTGCTGATCGTAAATCTCTTGATCACGCTCGCGCGAAAAGTCGAGTCGCATTTCGTTGATGACCTTTGTTCCCTGACCGATCCACTCTTTCCACGTCTCGGCTGAAATGTTCGCAAAGATCCACTCGCCGATCACTCCGCGCATCGGCGCGCTGGGCAACTTGCTTCCAGCACGACCGGTGCGACCACAAACAAAGGTACCGGTCGCGCGCAAAGTTTCAGCGGCGGCTTGAGTCGCGCGCTCAATGGTCGGAGGCGTTCGACCAAGTGAGACGAGCAACTGTCCAATCGCTTGCTCGACCATTCGATCGCCGCGCTCTGCAGCGGCTTGAAATCCGCGGTTCAAGACATCGACTGCCTTGTCTGTCCAACCCGCGCCGATCATCGCTTGTCCGCAGAGTTGATAGGCCTTGCTCATGCCTGGGCTCAGCGCGATGACACGCTCGAGGCTCGTTGCAGCTTCACCGTGGCGTCCGGATTGCAAGTAGGCGTTGCCGAGGCTGAAGTGCGCCATCTCATTTGTTGGATCGGCCGACGCCATCTTCTCGAACTGCGCGATTCGTTCTGGAGTGCTCATGTCGAATGATCATAGATGTGTTACAAGTACCACGTGGGCATTCCAGAGATGCTTCAGACGTCACTTGCAGGACTCACGCTGCGCAATCCCGTCATTGCCGCGGCCGGAACGTGCGGCTACGTCGACGCGCTTGCCGATGCGATCGACCTTCACGAGATCGGTGCAATCACAACAAAGAGCATTACGCGGGAGCCACGCGAGGGGAATGCGCCGTGGCGCATCATTCCGTCGAACGTTGGGATGCTCAATGCGATCGGCCTCGCCAACATGGGCGTCGCGCGGTTCGTTGCCGAAGAAGCTCCCAAGGTTCGCGCCTGTGGGACGACCGTGATCGCCTCAGTCGCTGGTCACACCATCGACGACTACGTCGCAGTCGCGAGTGCAATCGATCTCTGCGGAGAATTTCGCGCAATCGAGTTGAATGTCTCTTGCCCAAACACCTCGACAGGTCGTCATTTCGGCAGTGATCCCGCGACGCTTCGAGAGTTGCTCGCCGCAGTTCGACCCGCCGTCACCCACGGTGCGCTCTTTGTGAAACTCGCTCCCGACATGGCTGATCCAGTGGCGATGGCCGAATGCGCAATCGCGTGCGGCGCGAACGCACTGGTGCTCTGCAACACGATGCCTGCGATGGCGATCGATGTGCATACGCGTGAGCCGCGTCTCTCGAACCGACAAGGTGGACTCTCGGGGCCGGCGATCCATCCCATTGTTGTTCGCATCGTGCACGATGTCTACGCACGCGTCGCGCGCAACGCGAATGTTCCGATCATCGGCGTCGGTGGGGTTTTCACGTGGCAGGACGCCGCAGAATTCATCCTCGCAGGCGCGAGTGCGGTCGCAATGGGAACAGCGCTCTATGCCGATCCAGCATCGCCGCGTCGAGTCGTGCGCGGACTCGAGCAGTGGGTGCGCGAGCAGCAGGTACAGAACATTTCGCAACTCGTTGGGCAAATTTCACAGTGAGTCGCCGCAGCAGCGGCAGCAGTGGATGGTCGCGCGCTTTCCGCGAGCGGTTCGATGCACTTGTTGAGTCGGTGCTTGCAACACTGCCCGCGTCGCTTCACGCGCTGCTCGAAGAGTCGCCACTCATCGTTGAAGATGCCCCATCCGACGCGCTTCTGCGATCGCTCGGTCTCGATCCAGACGACGAGGATCTCTGCGGGCTTCACACGGGAGTTTCGATCACCGAACGAAGCGTCACACAGTCAGGTGAGTTGCCTGATGTCATCCAAATCTTTCGCCGAGGAATTCTCGATGCGGCAGGAGGATGGGACGAGTGCACCGACGAAGAAGGCGAGCCACTCGGCGGCGAGGCGCATGTCATGCGTGAGATTCGAATCACGATTCTGCACGAAATCGGTCACCACTTTGGCCTCGATGAAGAGGAGCTCGATCGACTTGGATATGGATGATCTCCCAGCCGTTCGCGAGGCTGTGCCCGAGCACTCAACTCAGCTCGCAGCAGCGGCAGCCTCTTGGATGTAGAGAATGCGGTGGCACGAGGTGCAGGTCACGGCGATGTTCTGATTCGACGCGAGCGCGGCGTACTTGTCCTTAGGAAGTTCCATGTTGCAGACTCCGCAGACGTAGTCGCGTTCTTTTCCAACGTCGACCGCCACGAGTTCAGCCATCGCTTCACCTTCGTAGAGGTCGGCGACGCGGTTGAATGCATCCCGGTCGCGTTGAGGGATGCGCGCCGCGGCCGCGGTCCGCTCAGCGTCGAGTTCGGCGAGGCGCGATCCAACTTCAGCCCGGCAGATTTCGAGTTCGACACTGCCAGCCGCTTTCACTTGAATTCGTTCTGCAAGCAGTTTCTCGATCTCGAGCAACTTCGCTTGAAGTTCTTCGACCTTCTGCAACTGTGCGAGGGTGCTGTCATCGACCTCATCGCGCTTTGATTGGAGAACCTTCAGTTCATTGAGGACTGCTGCATATTGCTTTGGATTCGTGCTCGTGTTCAATTGCGTGCGCAGACTCTCGACTCGCGCCTTGATCGTGCCGCTCTCGGCTTCTTGATTCGCCGCGGTCGCTTGGTACTGCCGAGTCTGGCTTTTGATCTCATCGAGACGCCCCTGCAGAAGCAGTCGTTGACGTTCTTGCATCGAGACGTAGTGCTGCGCTGATTCGAGCCGACCGCGCAGGGCGCGCACTTGGCTATCGACTCGGTGGAGGCTGACGAGATCGGCGATGAGGGTCATGTGAAAGTGAGGCTAGCAGAGAGTGCCTGCGCGCCAAAATCGCTGATCGTTCGCACTTCGTACTACCGGGTGAGCAGCCACCACGCGAGTGGTCCGGCGGGCAGCAGCGAGTCAAAAACATCGTAAAGACCGCCCATCCCAGGCAGAATCGTTCCAGAATCTTTCACGCCCGCTTCGCGTTTGAGGCAACTCTCGAAGAGGTCGCCGCAGGTGCCCACGACGCCGATGATGACTGCGACGACGACGGCGTAACCGATCGCAACGGGTTCGACGAACGCATTCGCCGCTGCGGCGGATTGTGAGGCGACCGCGAGAGCCCATCCAACACCTGCAGAGACGGCAACGCCTGCGAGAAAGCCTTCCCACGTCTTTGCCGGGCTCAGCCACGGGACCATCTTGTGTCGCCCAATTGCGCAACCGGCGAAGTACGCGCCGATATCTGCGCTTTTGACGCAGAGGATCGCTCCCGCCAAGGTCCACGCGTCACGATCATGTCGAAGCAAGATCCAGAATCCAAGCGGTACGCCGATCGCTCCGTACGCGAGCAGGGTCGAGCCGACGGCGTGCGCCAGCCCGGCGACTTGTTTCGAGCGCGCGTGGTTGAGCGCGCAGAGCGTGACGAGCACGAAGGGGGTCGAGAGCAGCGCGGGTGCAACGAGATGCGCCGGCAAAAGTTCCTGAGCGAGCGCAACACTCGCGACGCCACTGGCGATGGCAAGGTAAGAGAGCCAGCGGGAGAGGGGTTGGCCGCCGCCGACCCGGAAGTTTGACCCAGCGGGATGAGAGCCAGTCAGTCGTGAAAATTCGCCTGCCAATATTACAGAGATCGGCAGCAGCGCCACAAAGATGAGTATCGCGCCCGGCCCGATGCGCTGCGAGGCGATCCACACCACTGGAAACGCAGAATCGACTGCCGCAAGCGCAGCAAGCGCCGCGATGAGTAGACCTCCAACGACCAGCCGTGTTTTCAACATCGGGTGGCAGTCTAGAAAGTTTCGCTGTGAACGATTTCTCGCCCGTGAAAATTGCCGAGGGCGGGTGCAGCGCGCTCAGAGGGCTGCGCGTTTGCTAGGATCAGAAAATGCCCTCTGCTCTGACCACTCGTCGTCGCGCGTCCAAGACGCCTGCGTCCTCCTCTTCGAAATCAGCTGCCCGCCCAGCGCAACTCTCGCTCGCGTCCAATGCGACGTGGCATGGAGTGCGTTCGGTCTTTCGTATGCAGATTCTCGAAGCGATTCGCGCACAGGGACCGCTCAACATTCCACAGTTGAGCGAGATTTTTGATCATGAGTGCACTGGGCTCTACTACCACGTCAAACTGCTGCAGAATGCTGGACTCATTGGGGTGACTCGCGCGACTGGCGCCGAGGCATTCGCAGCGACTGGATCGACTGTGAAGGTGAAGTGCAATCTCAAGAATCCGAAAGAGGCGAAGAGAATGCGCTCACTGGTTGCCGGCTACGTCGAGGCAAGCCAGAAATCGGTTGCCTCCGACACGAATGCGACAACGCGCAGTGGAGTTCTCGCTGGATATCGCTGGGAAAACCTCGAGAATTCAGAAGTTGCGAAGATCAAGGCGCTTCAGAAGCAGATTCACGCAATTCTCGACACAGCCAAGGCGCGACGCACCTCGTCGCGCAAGACCGCTCAGTCGCGCGCGAACTGGCACGTTGCAGCCATCACAGCTCCAGTGAGTTCGGTGCAGTATCCGATCACCGCGATCGAGTGCGTGAGCTGAGACGCTGCTGAAAAACGCTTGGGCGCGCCACGTCGAACCCTCTCCGGTGCGATAGTGCTCTCTTGAGAGCACTCTGCGACCGAAGCCGAGCGGGGTTCTGGTTGGGGTCGTGCGCTGAACGAGTCAGGGCATCCTGCGCATCGCTCGAGCACTCTTATGGGCACGCGCCCCACGCGCTCAGCATCGTGGTCAAGTCTGATCCGCCCACAAGGTTGTCGCCGTCGAGGTCACCCGTTCCGCTGCCACCCCAGTTGCTGAGGATGACCGCGAGGTCTGAACCTGCGACGAATCCATCCCCGTCGAAGTCAGGAGCGCATGCTGGCGCGCTCGGTTCGAGTTCGATGATTGCGAGATGCGGCAGTCCAGCGCCAGAGTCAGCGAGGTCATTCCACTTGCCGTTGCTCCCCAAAAGTTCTGCGAAGTCTTCGCCTGAGCCGCCGTTGTTTGGTTCCCCTGGATTCCAGTTTGTGAATCCGACCGCGGCGCCGCTCGACCAGACAAATTGTCCTTCGGTTGTCCCGTCGTTGAAGCCGATCCAAATGCGCCGGTCGACGCCGAGAAGCGCTCAGAAGTTCGCCTGAACCCAGTCGTTTTCAGCTTGGTCATCAATTGTCACAAGATGTGCGCCAGCAGCGACCGCAAATGCTTCGCTCGAGGTCCACGTCGTTCCGGCGAACGCGAGATAGCGATGACCGTTGGCTGGATTGGTGAAATCTCCCAGCGCGCCCGCAGCGATCGTGATGTTTCCAGCGCCAGTGACGGCCGTCGCGTACGACCCAACGCGCACCGTGTACGAGTGACCAATCTCTGCAAGAAAGACCACCTTCGAGTGCAAGGCACACGAGTCGTCACTGCACGCGATAATCGTCGATGGATCTGCGCACGGAGTGCAGTCGGCGTAGACGGCAAGCTTGGTGTCGAAGGTCGATCCGCACAAGTCGATCGAGACGATGTTCGACTCGGATGCTGTCCAGCAATACCAGACGTCGTTGTAAATCTGCGAGACGCTGAAGAAGAGGCAGGCCGGTCCCGCGACTCCGTCAGTGGTTGCACCGACGGTCGAGTAGGCGGTCACACCATAGCCAGCGAGCGACTGCGCAGCGGCGCAACCGTCGTTGGCGACTTGGCCAAGTGCGGTTGCAGTCACGAGTGCGGATCCGGCGATTGCGAGGAGGAACGAAGCGGATGGCACGGTTGTGTGTGAGTGTGTCATTCGACTTACAACGTACCCCACGGCAGGCAGTGCGCAAAATCTATTGCGCAGAAAGTGGATCGAATCGCGAGTGGTTTTGCGGGTGAGGGCGGCACCGGCGGTCGCTGACCGAAGTAATCACCGCGTTTTTTCTCTCGCGCTCGGCACCACGATGTCGATCGTTGCCCACCCTGCACCAGCAGCGCGACCTTCGAGGCGCCATCCACCAAGTTGCAGAGTGACGGCGCCCTCGCTCGCCGCCGCCCTGCGCAAGAAGTCGAGCATCGCGCGACTCCTCGCAACTCGTGGAGGTGCATCGTTCGTGGCGGCGTCGACCACTTCGACAGGCCCAGCGGATGGCGTCACGAGTGCCGCTCCGAGCACAAAGTCGATCTGATCGCCATCGAGAATCACGCGCACTCGCGCCCCTCGAAGAGAACCTCCATCACGTCGCACCTCTCGTGCATCGACGAGCAGCGAAGCACCACCGCCGATCGCAGTCGCGCGGCTCATCGCAAGTTCGAACTTCACTGCGGCGTTTTCACCGATGCCGAGTCCAAGAGGTGAGCCTCCATCGAGTTGAGCTTTGTGCAGCGCCGCGATGAGCCGTCCGATGCGATTGCGTTCGAAGAAGTGTGAGTCTGTGAGCACCCACGGCTCGAGTGCCATTCCCAAGCCGAACCGCGGCCCGACCACAACTCGAGCCGTCTCGTCATCGCCATCATCCGTTGGGGGCTGACCGATCACGCCAAGCGCCGCTTCGCTCGATCCACCGTGAAACATGAGCGATCCCATCATGGCGTCCCCCGCGCTTGTTCCAGCAATGACTCCGCCGCGCAGGAGCAGTGCACGCATCGCACGCGACTCTGCGCTTTCGACTCCGGCCGGTCGATAGCGCGCGACGATTCGTTTTTGATCGCCGCCCGTGAAGAAGAGCGCGGTGGCATTGTTGAAGCGAGCGACTGTTTCGTCGGTCGACGTTTCGCGCGTCACGACTTCGATCGACGCACTCGGGCAGTGGCGAGAGATCGCCTCGCGCACCTCAGTTGCAGCCTCTTCTTGCGATCCGCTCGCTGCGGTGACAATGACGATGCGTGCGGCACTCGAACTGGCGCAGAGTTCTCGATAGACGACTGTGTTTTCATCCGACAGCCCGCCACCAATTGCGATGAGTGCGCCGCTGGGCGCAGGCACTGTCGTGCGTTCATCGAAAATGCTCACCTCAAATCGGCCGTTGCAATCCGCTGCACCTCGATACATCCCGGGCGTGCTGTAGACCATCTCGATTGTGCCCGCTGCATCGATTGCGATCACGCCGCCGTCATCAGGGCGAAGCGAGTCGAAGACAAGATGGCGCGTCGCTTGCGCGAGGCTCTCGTGGCCGAACTCCATTCGTGCGGCGATCGACCGGGCAACCGAGTGGCGGATGAACTCTTCGCCCGATCCGGTGCAACTCACCGCGCAGATCGCGTTCGCGTACGAGCCTGCTCCGATGATCGGCGAATCTCCGACGCGTCCAAGTTTCTTGCCCGTGAGCCCGCCGGTGCTCGTTGCAACGGCGAGGCGGCCGAGTGAATCGCGTGCCACGCATCCAACTGTTCCGCGCTTCGCGGCCGCGGTGTCGCGCGTTGCGGGGGCGTTGTCGGGCTTCGCAGGCACAGGAGCGGCTGACTCGCGAAGAGAATCCTCGAGCATCTTTCGCCGATGCGGCGTGCCGAAGAAGCTGTTGGGAACGAGCTCGAGGCCAGTGGTCGCAGCGAAATCATCAGCGCCTCGACCGGCGAGCAAGACGTGTTTCGTTCGTTCCATGACCGCTCGCGCCAGCTTGATCGGATTCTTGACGCTCGTGACTCCCGCGACCGCACCGCACCGCAAGGTTGAGCCATCCATGATCGCGGCATCGAGTTCGTGGGTGCCCACTGCGTTGAAGGCTGCGCCTCGTCCAGC
Organism: Singulisphaera sp. GP187; assembly: GCA_945869475.1. Taxonomy (GTDB): domain Bacteria; phylum Planctomycetota; class Phycisphaerae; order Phycisphaerales; family SM1A02; genus F1-60-MAGs104. The sequence goes on from CAMBOV010000012.1 coordinate 49,458, forward strand.
GTTGAAATGGGGGTCATCTTCGAGATCGACCACGACAATCTCGCACGCATCGAGGGCGCTCGAACCGCTGCCGAGGGCGTTGGCACCTTTGCGAAGGGCTCGAGCAAGTGATGCATTGAATTCATCGCGCACCGACTGTGGCGCATCGCGGTCGACGGTTCCTGCGCCGCCGTGAAGCGCGATCGACCAACAGGGATCAACCGGTGTGGGAGTGTTGGTGCATCGCAGCAGGAGTACCACAACTGCAACGCTGCAGAGGGCGAACCGAATGCCCCCCGTGCGCTGCATCATTTGTGCGCAGGCTCGAAGCCGCAGTCGCGCAGAAAACGTCGAATGTGGCCGATCTCATCATTGTTGTCGAGGCTGTGATGACCATGACGGGGAATCAAGAACGTCATCTCCTTTCCATTGAGTTTGACCTTGAGGTGCTCTTTTTTTGTCTCTTCTGTGATTCCGCCGAGCCCCTCAAACATCTTGACGACATCCCGCCATGGGATGTTGTGCGACGTTGGATGAGCGAAGATCTGCTTCAGCGTCTCTTGTGTGTGTGGCATGGCTCAAGGATATCGAACTTGGTGGCGCCGCACACGCACGGATGTAGCCTTGATGTGGTTCACTCAAAGGAGATCCTCATGTCGTCGGTCGTCTTTCTTCGCGCAGTCAATGTTGGGGGACACAAGTCGTTTCGTCCGACAGTTCTGGCTGAACAACTTGCCAAACTTGACGTCGTGAGTATCGGCGCAGCCGGAACGTTTGTCGTTCGAAGTGCTGCGAGCGAGAGCGAGATTCACGCTGCATTTGCCCGCAAACTGCCCGTTGAGACGACCATGATGATCGCAACGGCGAAGCAAGTCGTGACGCTGCTCGCGAAAGCGCCCTTTGGCAGGCGATCAGTGACTAAAGGCGACGGCGACTACATCACGATTGTTGAGACTCCGCTTTCGGATGCGCTCGTCTGTCCGATTCGCCTGCCCGAAGGAGCCACGTGGCAGGTTCAAATCGTCGAGATTCGCGGCGCATTCGTCGCCTGTGTGCGCCGCAAGAGCACTGGCACGCAGTTCTATCCGAATGAGCTCGTCGAAAGACACTTCGGAGTCGCAGCAACGACTCGCGGTTGGCCGACTTTTATGAAGATTCAGCAGGTGCTCGAACGGTGAGAGAGAGCGAAACCCCAAATGCACAGATTGAGCGGCTGCTTGCGTCGGGGGGGTTCACGCAAGCGCTGCATCTCTGCGATGCGATGATAAAACTCTCGCCGCGCAATCGCATGGCACTGGTCGGTCGAGCGCGCGCAAACCTCGGACTCGGTCGCACCTGCGACGCCGACGGTGACCTCGATCGTGCGCTTCGAATCGATCCGGCAGATGCACAGAGCAATCTGCTGCGTGGGATGGTCGATCAGCGGCTCGGACGCATCGACGCCGCCGTCGAACGTCTCACGAAGCTCGCCGCGTCGTCGAGTCCTTACAACATTGAGGCTGCGGTGACACTCGCCGAAACGCTCTATTTCTCCCATCGCCGCGATGAACTGAAGAACTTCGTGCAGGCAGGCGGGGCGTGGATGCGCGAGGCGCGTGGTGCACTCTTCACGGCGCGAGTGCGCGCGCGCGAAGATCCGCAGGGGGCGATCGATGAGCTTTTGCAGATTGTGCGCAGTGAGAAGAGCGTCGTGCTGCGGCGCGTCGCAGGCTTCGATGCAGTGCAATTGCTCGACAAAGTTGGGCGCTTTCGAGAGGCTTACGAGCTCGCCGTGCAACTGCACGCGCAGACGACTCCGCCATTCGATCTCGAAGGAATGGTCGGAGCAATCAGCGAACAACGAACGCGCTTCGCTGCGGCGGGTCGATGGATCACCCCTCGCGCCGATCCGGTGCGCGGCGTCTCGATGGTTGTTGGACTCCCTCGCTGCGGATCGACGCTGCTCGAGCAGATGCTCGACAGCCATCCCGCAATCAGTGGTATTGGTGAGTTCGATGGGGTTGAGATGCTCGCTGATGCACTCGCTTCGACGGGATGCACCCTTCGCGATCTCCCGCGAGTTTCGCGCGAAACCGCGCAAGAGTTGCAGCTGCAGTACGTGCAGAACGCGACGCGCTTGCGCCGAGTTGGAGCGCAATGGACGTTCGACAAGACACTCGAAGCGTGGCAGCATCTGCCGATTCTCGCCGCGGTCATGCCCGGAACAGTGTTCTTTCATGTCGAGCGAGATCCGCGCGACATGGCGATCAGCATGTTGCTCTCGTTCTTTCATCCAATCTCAAATGGATGGACTGCTTCACTCGAGTCGGTGCGCCGTGTCATCGAGGCTGAGCGTTCGATTCTTCCGGCGGCGCTCGAGTCGCTCGAGTTCGCTCACGAACAGATTGTCTACGAAGATCTCGTGGCCGATCCCATCGGTCACGCCAAGCGCTGCCTCGACCGACTCTCACTTGCGATGGACGAGCGCGTCGTGCAACCAGAGCGAAACACCCGCGCAGTCTTCACACTCAGCCACGAGCAGGTTCGAAATCCCATCAACAGCGCGTCGATTGGTCGGTGGCGCAACTACGAATGGGCGTTCGATGCCGCGTGGGATTCACTCGCCGCCGCGCACGACGCTCGACGAATCACGAAATGAAGGAGCGCCGCGGCACGTTGACAGTTCCGCTGCCGACTCGCAACGGAGTCGGACCAAGTCGCACCTGCCTTCCCGCCGGCGACTGGCAAACGATCGCGCAGTGTTTGATCGAGCACTTTTCAAACACTGCAGCGAGCGAGTGGATGCGGCGAATCGGTGCGGCCGAGGTCGTCGATGGTGCGGGCACGATCGTCACGTCGACGCGTGCACATGAGCCAGGCGCGATCATTTTCTATTACAGAACCATCGAAGACGAACCGCGCATCCCCTTCGAAGAGACGGTGCTCTTTCAGGATGAACACATCATCGTCGCTGACAAGCCGCATTTTCTTCCAGTGATCCCAGGGGGTCGATTTCTGCAAGAGACCTTGTTGGTGCGATTGAAGCGTCGACTCGGTATCGACTCGCTTGTGCCGATCCACCGAATCGACGGCGCCACGGCCGGGCTCGTGGTCTTCAGTGTTCAGGAGCGAACGCGAGGCGCCTACCAAGCACTCTTTCGCGAGCGGGCTGTCGAGAAGCACTACGAGGCCATCGCATTGCACAACGATGCTCTTCGGTTGCCGATGGTGTACGAAAGCAGAGTTGTGCAAGATGAGCACTTCATGCGGATGCGCGAAGTTGCAGGAGAACCCAACGCACGAACCACCATCGCGCTCATCGAAAAGCTTGAGAGCGCGCCATCGCGGCGCGAGTTTGCGCGCTATCTGCTCTCGCCAACGACGGGTCGAAAGCATCAACTGCGCGTGCAGTGCGCTGCGCTGGGCATCCCGATCGTGAACGATCCCTTCTACCCGGTGCTTCGCGCGCGCCATCAAATCGGTGGTGTCGATGACTTTGCCCATCCGCTGCAACTGCTCGCACGCGAGATTGCGTTTCGCGATCCAATCACTCTGAAAGAGCGCCGATTCAAGACTCTTCGCACGCTCGTTTCTGCGAGTGCTGCCCTATAGTGGCTGCGATGTTCACGAATCTCGCCGCCTACAAGTTTGCGCCACTCGAGAACCTCGAAGAACTGCGCGCGCGATTGCAGAGCCTCTGTGCAGAGCAGGCGCTGAAGGGAACGATTTTGCTGAGCCCCGAAGGAATCAACATCGTCATCGCAGGTGGGGCTGCTGCAGTGGCGCGACTCATGTGCGAATTGCGGGGCCTTGCGGGGTTCGAAGAGCTCACTGCCAAAGAAAGTTTCAGCGTGAAACAGCCTTTTCGGCGGATGCTTGTCAAACTGAAGAAAGAGATTATCGCTTTTGGGATCGAGGGGATCGCTCCGGCGCACAAGTCCTCTGCGAAGATCTCGCCGCAACTGCTGAAGCAGTGGATCGACGAGGGCAAGCCCCTGACGCTGCTCGACACACGCAACGACTACGAGATTCGAATGGGCACCTTTCGGGGCGCGCTGCCTATTGGTGTCGACCACTTTCGAAACTTTCCGGCTGCGACCAAGCAGCTTCCGGACGAGTTGAAAGAGAAAACGATCGTCATGTTCTGCACCGGAGGCATTCGGTGCGAGAAGGCTGGTCCATTTCTTGAGCAAGCTGGCTTTCAGCAGGTCTTTCAACTCGATGGTGGAATATTGAAGTACTTCGAAGAGTGCGGTCAAGCCCACTACGACGGGGATTGCTTCGTCTTTGATCGGCGCGTGTGTGTCGACTCGCAGTTGCGACAGACCGACGCCGCCCTGTGCTTCTGCTGCCAAATGCCCGTGACACCTCAGGAGCAGGTTGACGCGCGCTATATCGTTGGGGTCTCGTGTCCGTTCTGTCACGCAGAGTCGGCAGGGGGCGGATCAGTACCGAAGCACACTGTGAACGGGTAGTGGCTCGAGCGCGGTACGCCCGCCAAGCGCTGGCAATTCAATAAAAACACTTGCTGCAACGGGGCAGGCACCAGTCATCCGAACGAGTTCGATGCACGCTCTCATCGTGCCGCCGGTGGCGAGCAGATCGTCGACCACGAGAACACGTGCTCCCGGAGCAAGCGCGTCCTGGTGCACATGCATGGCATCATTGCCGTACTCGAGCTCGTACTTGATGCTAAATGTGGGCGCGGGCAACTTGCCCGGTTTTCGCATCGGCACGAAGCCTGTGTTAAGCGCTTGAGCGACCGCAGTGCCGAAGATGAATCCGCGGCTCTCTGCTCCGACGACCGCATCGATGCGAGCGCTGCGCCAAGGATTCGCCATGAGTTCGACCGCCATCGCCAACGCGCCGGGATCCGCGAGCAGGGGAGTGACATCTTTGAAGACGATTCCCTTTCGGGGAAAGTCCGCGACGTCCCGCACAAATCGCTCGAGCATTGAGGCGAGAGCTTGCATAGGCCAAGAGGGTATCAGTGCGCGCCGACGAGTGATGCACGCGTGCGCCATTATGATTGGGGTTCATGACGCCGCAGTTGACTCATCCCCCGTTTCGACTCTCGATCAGTGGGATGCACTGCGCCGGGTGTGCGGCATCGGCTCGTGCGAAACTCGCCGCGGTTCCTGGCGTCGGCTCTGCGGCGGTCGACTTCGCGAGCGGAATCGCGGTGATCACGGCGAGTGATGCGCTACCGCTCGACGAGCGGGCGGTGCGGGCGGCAATTCGAGCCGCAGGGTTTGAGCCCGGAGACGAGAGTGAAGCGCAAGGACTGAATGGTCGACTCGATGCGATCACCGCATTGATTGCACTGCAAACTGATTCGCGCGAGCGTCAGCGCGCGCGATTGCGCGGGTGGTCACAGAGCACAGCGGTCGCGGGAAGCATCTGGATCGTGCTCGAGATACTTCACTGGACGGTCGCACACTCGTCGCATGCGCGTGGTTGGAGCGATTGGATCATGTTCGCCGGCGCATCGATCGCGCTTGTCGTTGCAGGTCGCGGGTTTTACGCGAGCGCCTGGCGGGCAGCGCGCCGACGTACGACAAACATGGACACGTTGGTCGTCGTGGGTGTGACCGCCGCATACGCACTAAGCGTGTGGAATTTCTTTGCAGGTGGCGTCGACGGCGCCCCCACATACTTCGCCGAAGCGTGCGCACTCTTGGCGATCATCAGCCTCGGTCACTGGATCGAGTCGCGCGCGGCGCGCCGCGCCAACTCGGCGATCGAAGAACTTCTCCAACTGCAACCTGAGTTTGCAGAGCGCGTGGGAGAGAGCGCCACACTCACGAGAGTCGCGGTGAGCGAACTCGCTGTTGGCGACTGCGTGCAGGTGCGCCCCGGCGCGCGAATTCCAGTCGATGGCATCGTCGTCACTGGTCATGCGAGCATCGACGAGAGCTCGCTCACGGGCGAACCACTCGCAGTCGCACGCACGAGCGGCGAGCGTGTGAGCGCGGGAACGATCGCACTCGATGGTGCGATCGTGGTGCGAGCGACAGCTGTCGGCAGCGACTCGGCGCTCGGCCGAATCGCGCAGATCGTCTGGAGCGCGCAGATTTCTGAGGCGCCCATTGCGCGGATGGCCGATCGGGTGTGCGTCGTCTTCGTGCCGGCTGTGCTTCTCATCGCACTCGCCACGTTTTTCGCATGGTGGTGGATGGCATCCCTCGCAATTGCGACCGTCACCGCGGTGACCGTGCTCGTGATCTCGTGCCCGTGCGCGCTTGGAATCGCGACGCCACTCGCGCTTGTCGTGGGCACGGGAGAAGCGAGTCGACGAGGAATCTTGGTGCGCAACGCGGCCATTCTGCAATCGGTTGCTGCGATTCGAACCGTCGCATTCGACAAGACCGGCACGATCACGCGGGGGCGTCCCGTTCTCGAACGAATCGAGCTCGTCGAGACCAGCATGAGTGAATCGCGTGCCCTCGCGCTCGCCGCTGCTGCGGAGGTGCAGAGTGAGCATCCACTGGGACGGGCGATCGTCGCTGCGGCGTATGCGGCGAAACTCGCGCTTCCAGTGGCGACAAACTTTCGCGCGCAGGCAGGTCGCGGAGTGCAGGTCGAGTGCGAAGGCACACTCATCGCCGTTGTGCGCGACGACGCAGCATCCGCCCGCCTCGAAGTTGATGGAGTGCTTCTCGCGCGGTTCTTCATCGCCGACGAAGTTCGCCCCCAGTCGCGCGAAGCGGTCTCGCAGTTGCGCGCGCTCGGTTGTGGCGTCGCGCTCGTCACAGGTGACCGACTCGTCGCGGCGCAGAAGATCGCGCACGAGGTCAGCATGGTCGAGAGTGAAGTTTTTGCAGAGCAAACGCCAGAGTCAAAGGTCGCCGTGATCACAGCGTTGCGTCGCGATTCACTCATGATGGTGGGGGACGGCATCAACGACGCCGCCGCACTCGCCTGCGCTTCGGTTGGGGTAGCGATGGGAAGCGCCACCGCACTTGCCGTCGAGAGTGCCGATGTGATCCTCTTGCGTGACGACCCACAGGATGTCGCGCGGCTCATCGGTGTTGCACGAGAGACCTTCGCAGTCGTGCGCCAGAATCTTTTTCTCGCCTTCGCGTACAACGTGCTTGCGATCCCAGCCGCTGCATGTGGGCTGCTCGGCACACATGGACCGCTCATCGCCGCGATCGCAATGGGACTCTCTGATCTCTCAGTTGTCGGCAACACGCTCTGGCTGCGCCGACGACTGCGCAGAGGGCGCACGTGCGCCTCTTCGGGTACACCCTCAACCTCTCATCGGTAATCCTTTTCGAAAGGTCTTCATGCATACGACCCGCCCTTGGCTCACGTCGCTCACGTCTCGCACATCTCGTCGTTCGCGGTTGATCGCGTTGGTCGCACTCTGCGCGCTCAACGCATTCGTCGGTTGCGCTCCTCGCACGATGAGTTCACTTTCGTGCAGTGCCGACATTCACGACGATGCCGCCGCAGCGACGATCAAGCTCACCGCGCTTGCGAGCGCCGATCCATCGAACAAAGAGCCGCAACTCTGCCTCGCTTACGCGTACATCGCGCAACAGAAGTATCCAGCGGCAGTTGAGGCGTCGACCAGCGCACTTGCCATCGACAAGGACGACGCGCTTGCTCTTCGAATGCGCGCGTTTGCTCGCTACCGCCTCGGCTCGTATCCGCAAGCGATCGAAGATGCCAACGCATCGCTGAGGTCTGAGACTTCTGGGGAGGCGTACGAGATTCTGGGCAAGTGCAAGATGCGAACGGGCGACGCTGCTGGAGCGGCTGAAGACTTTCGCATCTGGGCGAATCTCGACAAATCGATCGAAGCACGATGTTGGATGGGTTCGGCACTCTGGACGACCGGCGATACCGCGGGTGCCCTCAACACGTGGCTCGCCGCTGAACTCGCCGCGCCGCACGATCCTGAGCCACTCATTTGGAAGTGCGGGTTTCTCTATCGCGCCGGTGACAAGAGCGGCGCGCTTGCGGCTGCGCAACGGGCTGTCGAGATGGCGCCGAAATCGCCTCAGACTCTCGGCGCGCTCGCGCGTGTGCAAGCATGGAGCGGCGATGAAGGTGGCGCGGCCGCGACGGTTGCGCAACTCAATGTGACCAATCCCGCGGCCGCAGCGAAACTCGCGAAAGAGTTGAAGAGTTCCGTTCCTACTGCAACGGTGAAATGAGTCGACAGATTCGTGCCAGCGCGCGAAACCACCACGATCTGCGTGTGAAATCAGCGAGCGTCGCTTGCGTCGATCGCTCGAGATCACGTGTGAACATCTCCTGCACATGAACTGCAGTCGGTCCGCCAGCGACGATGACGGTGATTTCGAAGTTGATTCGAAAAGATCGATTGTCGAAATTCGCAGTGCCGATGCCAGCAATCTCATCGCAGAGAAAAACCTTGTGGTGCAGAAATCCGGCGTGGTAGCGGCATAGACGCACGCCTGCGGGGATGACATCTTCGTAGTACGAGTAGGCAGACATCGAAATCAGCGCGTTGTCACTTCGATCCGGAATCAAGATGCGAGTGTCGACATCGCGTAGCGCTGCGAGTTGCAGATTTAGCACGATGCCCTCATCGGGCATGAAGTAGGGTGAGGCGATCCACAGCCGCTGCCGTGCACACTGGATGACCTGATGAAACATGAGGGCGCAGGTCTCGAACTGATCTCCCGGACCGCTCGGCACGATGAGCACCCGATCCTCTCCGCACGACTCGCACGTCCACGAGAGTGTCGGAACCGAGCCCGTCGCCGAGTTCCAATCCTCCGCAAACGAAAGTTGCGCCGCGAGCACCGCGGGACCATCGACTCGAATGTGCGTGTCGCGCCACGCTCCCATCTCGGGGTCGAGTCCGAGGTATTCGCGTCCAACATTGTGGCCACCGATGAATGCCGTGCGACCATCCACGATCACAATCTTGCGGTGGTTGCGAAAATTGAGTCGAAACCAGGTCGAATTGCGGCGGCTATGAAAGGCTTCGGCGAGCACGCCCGCCTCGTGCAACTCATCGACGAACCCTCCTGTGATCTCCTTTGATCCAAGCGAGTCGTAGAGAAAGCGCACAACGACGCCGCGGCGGGCCGCTGACACGAGCGCCGCGTGCAGTCGCCATCCGAGTTCGTCCGCGCGCACGATGTAGAACTGAATGCACACATCGCGCGTTGCCTTGTCGAGTTCGGCGAGAATCGCGGCGAAGGTCGCTTCGCCATCGATCAAGAGCTGCGTGCGATTGCCCGTCGTCCAGTCGGTTCGTGCAAGTCGTTGAATCGCATTGCGCGCTCCCGAACGTTCGTCTGTCGACTCTGCACTTTGTTGTGCGAGTGTCCACGGAGCCATCGCCTCGATCGCTCGGGTCGCAACTCGGTCGAGCGTTTGCTTTCCGCGGCGCCGCGCACGCACATAGCCGTCGAATCGGCGCGCGCCAATGAGAAAATACAAGGGCACTGCGATGGGTGGCACAAAAACGAGCGCGAGCGCCCACGCAACGGTTCCCTGTGCGGTGCGGCCATTCGCGATCGCGTCAAGAGCGAAGAAGACTCCCACGAGTTCGGCGAGAACCAGTCCAAGCCACGCGAAAATGACCCAGTTTTCGCTCATGAATACCATCGAATCCTCCGGCCGCTGCTCACTTCAGTCGTCCCTCACTTCAGTCGTCCCTCACTTCAGTCGCTTGAAGAAGAACGACGTCGTCGTGCCTTGGGCGATCTGATCTTGCGTGACGGCGACCAACTCCCAGTTGGCCAAACCCATCCACTGCACGAGCATCATGTCATCCATCGGTCGCCCCGCCCCCAACTCGTCAAAGCCAGCATCGGTCGAGGTCGCACGAATCGCACTCTGGATCGGTTCGAGTGTGCCGTCGAGCTGCTTGCCAACATTCGCAGTCGCTGCGCCCAGTGGCGTGTTGATCCACGCGAGCGTCGATGCTGGAGCGGTTGTAAAGATGAGACGCGCGTACTCGAAGTCAGGAGTGCTCGCGCGAAGCGTTGAGCGAGTCGACGCGGGCGAAGAGCCCAGCAGAATAGTGCCGACGATCGTGAGCGAACTCACAGAGAGTAGAAGTGAGAGATGTGAGGTGGTTGTCTTCATGACCTCAGAGTACCTTTCGATTCGATGCAAGCGACTTCACCTCTCATCTCACGCCGCGCTCGCGCTTTCGTGATTGTCGTTGCCGCGCTCGGCTACTTCGTCGACATCTTTGACTTGCTGCTCTTCGCAATTGTTCGCGTCGAGAGCCTCAAGTCGCTTGGAGTTGCCGCAGATCAAATCAAACCAGTTGGACTCTGGCTCGACAACTACCTGCAGGTCACTGGACTGGTTCTGGGTGGAATTGTGTGGGGAATCCTCGGCGATCGGCGCGGTCGACTCTCGGTGCTCTTTGGATCGATCTTCGTCTATTCGACTGCAAACATTCTCAATGCCTTCATCGCGGATGTGCCAGATTCTGGGGCAGGGGCTCTGTTGCACATGGTCGGTCTCGGCGGGGCGATCGAGCAGTATGGGGTCTTGCGCTTCATCGCTGGATTCGGTCTCGCGGGTGAACTCGGGGCTGGAATCACACTTGTCAGCGAACTCGTCAGCAAAGAGCGTCGCGGCCTCGCGACCACTGCCGTCGCAACTGTCGGCATCTGCGGCGCGATCGCTGCGTACTTCATCACTCGCCTCGTCGACTGGCGCACGGCCTTTCTCATCGGCGGCCTCATGGGATTCGCGCTTCTGTTTCTTCGCGTCGGTGTCGTCGAAAGTGGTCTTTTCCGCACAGCGCAATCGACACATGTCGCAGGGCGCGGTGCATTCTGGCTCCTGTTCACTCCGTGGAGTCGCTTGCGCACCTACCTCGCGGTGATTCTGTGCGCGATCCCCATTTGGTATTCGGTGGCGATTCTTGTGAAGTATTGCGACTCGATTGGTGCGAGCCTCGGCATGCCTGAGGGTGCGCGACCAGCGCCTGGTCTCGCGATCATGTGGTGCTACGTCGGGCTTGCGTGTGGCGACTTGTCGAGCGGTCTGCTGAGCCAGTGGATGAAGTCGCGCCGTCGAGCATTGCTGATCTTTCATGCGCTCACTGTCGTCGCGATCGCGCTCTATTTCACGGTTGGTCCCACATCGCTCACTGCGTTCTACGCATGCACCGTCGCTCTGGGATTCGCCTGCGGATATTGGGCGGTCTTTGTGACCGTCGCCGCCGAACAATTCGGCACAAATCTGCGATCGACCGCAGCGACATCGGCGCCGAACTTTGTTCGCTGGTCCGCTGCGGGCAGCGCATTCCTCTGGACCTCGAGCGAACAAATGCTCGGCTCAACCCAGAGCGCACCATGGCAGGCAGCGCTCATCGTTGCAGCGATCGTGGTTCCCATCGCCGTGACCGCAGTCTTTTTTCTTCGCGAGACCTACGGACGCGACCTCGACTTCGTCGAAGACTAATTCGTTCGAAAGCCGTATCGTGGGGCGATGCAAAGCGTCCACGCACTCGTTTCTTCAACGCTCGATTACGCAGGGCTCTATCCGCCAGCGCAGCTCGATGCCGCAACGACCGTGCGCAATTACGCGCACATCCACGGCTCGCCACGGCAGTGGATGCTCGGTCGGCTCGTCTGGCCCGTCGCACAACTTGAACAACTCGCGACCCTCGCAGTGGGTCACGCACCTGAGGCCGTGCTGCCTGAAACACACGGCGCGTGGGCGATCTCGTGTGTCCTCTCGCCAGCGGGCACGGATGAATTCCTTGAAGAACTCGAGCAGGTGCAAGACTTCAATGAGCAGCATGAAGAACTCGGGAATCCTGCGATGCGCATTGATGCGCTCGAGATGCGTGCCCCTGATGCCTCTGCGATCGAACGCGCACTCAGTGAATTGCCCGATGACATGTTTCCGTACTTCGAGATCGCACTCGAGGGCGATCCACGCGGGGTGATCGCGTCGCTCGTCGGCGAACAGGCGGGAGCAAAATTTCGCACAGGCGGCACGACGCCACAAGCGCATCCAGCAGCGGGCGATCTCGCTCGTGCCATGCACGCGTGCGCATCCGCGGGCGTGCCATTCAAAGCGACTGCAGGATTGCACCGCGCACTCTGCCACTTCAACACCGCAGCAGGCTCGACGCAGTTTGGATTTTTGAACGTGCTTCTTGGCGCGGCATTCATCTACAACCGAAAGTGCGACGTCGAGGGGCTCACACGATTCCTCACCGTTGGATCGGTCGAAGAGATCGAGTTCAGCGACAAGGCGATGATGTGGCATGGAATTCGGGCCTCGCTCGAGGAGATTGAGGAGACACGAAGCCGCTTCGTGCACTCATTTGGATCGTGCACCTTTGACGAACCTTGGGATGATCTCGTGGCGATGGAAGTTGTTCGCGCAGTCTCGGCTGGCGGTGCTGCGTGATGCAAAGTGCTGCACAGTCGTGGGTCGAGGGGGCGAACGATTCGGCGTCTGGTTTTTCGCTCGCAAATCTGCCCTTTGGAGTCGTCGGGGGTGAAGGGCGTGGACTTCGCATCGGCGTGCGCATCGGAGCGTTCATCGTCGATTGCCGCGCGCTCGTCGAAGCGGGCCTGCTCGCGAGGCTCGATGACTCCATCCGCACAGCGCTGACTGGTGAGTCGCTAAACACGTTTATGTCGCTCGGTCGCGAGGCGTGGCGCAGTGCGCGGGCTGAGCTGACACGACTGCTCAACGCGCAGACGCCAGATCTGCGCGATCATCCACGGCGCAAGTCGATCATGCTTCCAGAGTGGGGGATGAGCGTGCGATTGCCCTGCACCATCGGCGATTACAGCGATTTTTATGCTTCGCTGCATCACGCCACAAACGTTGGCAGCATGTTTCGTCCTGACAATCCGCTGCTTCCAAACTGGAAGCACATGCCCATCGGCTACCACGGACGGTCGAGCTCGATCGTGATGAGCGGCACACCGATTCGCCGTCCACATGGCCAGACGGTGCAAAGTGATTTGGGACCACCGACGTTTGGTCCATCCAAGTTGATGGACTACGAACTCGAAGTCGGTGCACTCATCGGAACGGGCAACGCGATGGGCGAGCCGATTCACGTCGATAGGGCGCTCGAAAGTGTTTTCGGTCTCGTGCTGCTCAACGATTGGAGCGCTCGCGATATCCAGAAGTGGGAGTACCAGCCACTTGGCCCCTTCCTCGCAAAGAACTTCGCGTCGAGTCTTTCGGGATGGGTGGTTTCACTCGATGCACTTGAACCCTTTCGCGTGCCGCTCCCAGCGCGTCCGGCGAGCGATCCAGAGCCGCTTGAGTATCTGCGTGGCACGAATGATGTGGTCTTCGATGTGACGCTCGAAGTCTCGATTGCAAGCGCTGCGATGCGATCCGCTGGAACTCCCGCGACGGTCGTCACGCTTGGAAACTTCAAAGAGATGTACTGGACCATCGCGCAAATGATCGCTCATCACACCAGCAGCGGTTGCAATCTGCGCAGCGGAGACTTGCTCGCAAGCGGCACGGTTTCAGGTCCGACTCCAGAGTCGCGTGGCTGCTTGCTTGAGCGCACCTGGCGTGGCACACAGCCGATCACACTTGGCGACGGCGCCGAGCGAAAGTTCTTACAGGATGGCGACGAGGTGATCATGCGCGCCTGGTGTGAGCGCGCTGGTGTGCCGCGAATCGGATTTGGCGAGTGTCGCGGAATCGTGACTCCCGCGCGCTGAACGCAGCGCGCGCACAACGAATTGCCGACTCACCGCGGCAAGTGGCTCAGCAAGTTCTTGCGATTGATCGCAATCTTGACACCAGGCTTGATCTTGAGTGCATCGTTGGTTCCCGCAGGCGTTTCAATCACGAACTGCGCTCCGGGACCGCTGAGGTAGCGCTTCAGCCGCGCTTCGTAGTCGGCCACCGGCTCGCGCTCGCCCCGCAGCGGTTCTTTCTTCATCGTGTAGACGCTCAGCACGGTGCCATCGGGACCGAGGTAGGCGATGTCCATATCAATCACGCAGTCGATCATCCAGAAGGATCGTTCGTTGCCTGCGGGGAAGACGAAGATCATGCCAGTATTCGCTGGAATCTCTTCGCGCTTCGAGAGTCCCCGCGCGATGTCGGCCGTGTTCGCCGCAACCTCGAGGTTGAAGAGTTTTCCTTGCAGAGTCACTTGCTCGATCGGCAGTCCGCTCTTCGCCTTCACCGGCGGAGTCTTCGACTGCGCCGCTGCCGAACCTTCACCTGAGCGATTCGTGGCGTACGCAAGTCCGCCCAGGCCGACGATGACGAGTGCGAGGAGTCCGATACGAATCATGGTTGCTTTTTTCATTCGCATGCGCTCCTTGCGCCTCTCACCACGTGTTGACCTGATCTGGTTGCTTCGCGTTCGCGCCGCTCGCGCCGTCCTTTTCCCAACTCATTGGATAGTGCAAATCGTCGAGTTCGATCGCGGCTTTCGTTGGAAAGAGCGGACGAAATGTGTCGCACATCACGGCAAGTTCATCGGTCTTGGTTGCGCCGATCGACGACTCGACCGTGCCTGGATGCGGTCCGTGGGGGATTCCTTGCGGATGCAGAGTCAGCGACGCGCTCTCGATGCCGCGTCGCGCCTTGTAATTGCCTTCGACGTAATACAAGACCTCGTCGGAGTCAAGATTCGAATGGTTGTACGGAACAACAATCGCCTGCGGATGAAAATCGAGCAGTCGCGGACAGAACGAGCAGATCACAAAGTTGTGTGCTTCAAACGTCTGGTGCGTCGGCGGCGGCATGTGATGCTTGCCAACGATCGGACTGAAGTCGTCGATGTTGAAGATGTAGGGGTAGTAGCAACCATCCCATCCAACGACATCAAGCGGGTGATACCCATACTGATACGAATGCACGGATCCCCGCGTCTTGATGCGCACTTCATACGAGCCGCTCGCATCGAAAGTGAGCGGCAATTGCGGCAGGCGCAAGTCGCGCTCACAGTACGGGGCGTGTTCAAGAAACTGCGATGTCTTTTTCGAGAGATAGCGCGGCGGCGGCAGGATGTGCGATCCATTGACTGATTCGATCAGCAAGAATCGCGCACTCGGCGCCCCAGCGACCGTCGGCTCGAAGATCATCTGATAGGTCACACCCTTGGGAATGATGATGTAATCCTTGGGACCAAACTTCAACGTGCCGAAACTTGAGTGCACGACACCACAGCCGTGGTGAATAAAGATGCACTCATCGCCTGTGCCGCTTTTGAACCAGTAGTTCATCGCCTCTGCAGGAACGCAGACCGATATCTCAACGTCGTCGTTGCCGAAGAGCACCACGCGGCCCGTGATCGGATCGCCCTTTGGCAACATCGGCGCGCTTCGAACATGGCGCATGCGCATGACATCGCGCTCGACATACTCGGGCTTGCACGAATAAATCGGGCGCCATCCTGCAACTTGAGTTGGTGGATGGATGTGATACAGCGTCGACGTGGGGCCGATGAATCCTTCTGTTCCAAAGACCTCTTCGCTGTACAACTTTCCGTCAGGACGGCGAAATTGAATGTGGCGTTTGGGCGGAACGTGACCGAGTTTCGTGTAGAAAGCCATTGCTTCCGTAGTGTACGGAGGTTGCCCCGATCCTCTCTGCCGACACAGGACCATTCGTGACCGACCCGACTTCTCTTTCCTTCGACGCGCGCGCAACTCTGCCCGTCGTGGTTCATGAGACGCCGGAGTGGTTTGTCGTGAACAAACCCATTGGATGGCACTCCGTCGCCGCTCGCGTCACCGATGGCAGCGCGACGATCCAAGAATGGATCAGCGAGATGTTCGCTTCGCAACGCGAACTTCCCGAGTGCGGGCTCGTGCATCGTCTCGATCTCTCGACGAGCGGATGCCTGCTCGTTGCAAAGACGCTGCGTGCGCACGAAGACCTGCGCGAGAATTTCTCGAGCGGCGTTGGTGGATGGGCAATCGGCAAGAGATATCTCGCGCTCGTGGCGAACGGTCTTGAACCAACCGGCGAGTTCACACTCTTCTTCTCGAGCCGTCACAAGGGATCTGCCAAGGTCACAGTCAGCGAGTTTGGCGGTCGAAACGAGCGGGGGAGCTGCACGTGGAAGGTTGTGCGCGCGCGCGATTCGCGCAGTGCGGCTGATGAACCCCGTGCCTTCGACCTCATCGAAGTTGAACTCATCGGCGCGGGACGGCGCCATCAGATTCGCGCGGGGCTCAGTTCGCTTGGCCATCCACTCGCAGGGGATGCGATGTACCGAGGATTGCCGCTGCGTGAATCAGCGAATCACAATTGTGCCGCGCTTCATGCGTGGAAACTCATTGTCACTGGCGTTGAAATTGTGAGCCCACCGCCCACGTGGGCCTGAAACTCACGGTTCTGGCGTGGGTTCGGTCGAAGGCACTTCAACGGGCACTTCAACGGGCACTTCGAGCGGGACCCCTTCAACGACGATGAGCGTGCTCGGATCGATCCACGTCGGAAGCGCCATCGCTTGGCGAATCTCCTCATCCGGAATCGAGATCAAGAGCAACTTGTGCGGTGCGAGTGATTGATCTCCGTCGTTCCAAAACGGCAGCGCGAACCGACCTCCGCTGCGCAATTCGTCCATCGTGAGTCCGCCCGATCCTGCGAAGACTCCATCGTCGTCTGAGCAATCGAAGTAGCCGCTCACTCCAAACTCGACTCGATCATCTCGCTTTGATTGCAGTGCGACTTCGGTTCCGAGCAGAGTCGTCTCGAGCGCGATCACGCTAGGCAGATCGAATCCGTACGGAATCTCATTGATCGCAACGGTCAAACTCGTGCGTGGTTGCGACCATTCACACTGCGGATCACTCCACTCGACCCCTTCGATTTGCACCGTGAGTCCAGGCACTTCGAGCGCCTCGACCGCACGCAGGACCTGCGCGTGCATCGGTTGAGCGCCGTCACGTGTGCGCGAAGGGTCGAGGTACCAACGAGCGACTGGCACAAACGTCTCGTACGAACCACTTGAGAGGCGCTGCAACTCCTCGTAGATCATCTTGTCTTCTTCGATCGAGACGAGCGCCCACAGACCAGCCGTGACGCTCTCAAATCCGCCCGCGAGCGATGCAATCGCGTCACTTTCAAGGCAGTGCCGCAGGCTGCTCGCGACGGCGGGCCATCCTCCAGTGGTGCGAGCGTCCTCTGTCAGCGCGTTGAGTCGCGCAACGGCAACCCCTCCGAAGACTTCCTTCTGAGCGCGCAACATTTCGACCTGCTCTGGAGTCTCTGCCACAGCGTCGATCAGCGTCTGCGCCGCTTGGGCGACTTGTCCAGAGTCAACGGCACTCGTGACGGACGCCATCGCTGCTTCGAACAGCTCTGCGCGCGCAAGCGACTCATCCATCAATCGTCGCTCCTCAACGAGCACCGCCGTGCGCGTCGTCAGGCGCGCCAAGAAATCTTGCGCGGTCCTGGCAACAATCGCACGGTCGCTCGCAGGGGGGTCTGCAGATTGCAAACTCAGCGCAAACGCTGTGAGCTCTTCAACCGTTGTGGTCGCATCGAGTGCCGTGCGCTGCGACGCGAACCACTGAAGTGCCCCATCGCGTGCTGACAAAATCGCACCCTGCGCAGTCGCCGCTGCGGCCCCGCGAGTGGCGAGCTCGCGCACATCGTCGAAGCGTGCATCCTCTGGAGTGAGAAGGGCACCGAGTCGAGTCGCAATGAGCTGCATCGTTTCTGCTGAACCGGTCTCGAGGTCGAGCACTTCAATCTCAGCGAGAGTCGCCGAGAGTTCAGATTCCATCGCATCGCGGGCGGCGAGAAAATCAGCGACGACGATTCCTTGTGCTGCGATATTCGCGAGCGCCTCTTCAATCTCAGGGGGATTGCGATCGGTGGGCGCAGGCTGTTGCGCCACGGCGAGCCGAGTGGCAAGTTCATCGAGTGTTGCCGAGCCGCGAATCGCTTCGAGTTGATCTTGGCGCAACTGAAGTTGTGCGTTCTGGTCACTCATCAACTGATCGAGATCGCTTGAGAGTTGGTCGCCAAGTGCGTTGAATTGCTCGTCACTGAAGCCACCCTCGCCCGCGTGTGGCGGTTCTGCGATCAGCAACTCATCGCGGGCAGTCTGCACCGACGGAATCGTTCGCCCGTCCGCAGCGAGCGCTTCATCGACGGCAGCTAATCGCTCGACCCACCAAGCGCGATTGAGCTTTCGATGCGCCGCGCCCGTGGCGAGCTCATCCGATTGTGACTTCGCGCTCGCGACTCGATCTTCTTCAAACATTCGAAGCGCGACGCGATCCCACCACTCCGCGTTGAGAATCTCATCGACGCGCACAGCCAACCGCTGCGCAGTTGCGCCTTCGCCTGCCTCTTCACTCTTGTTCTTCGATTGCTCACTGCTCTCACGCGCGCTCAAGAGATCGGCTTCGATTGAACTGCACGCCTCGCGGTCGCTCCAGTAGGACCACCCCAACCATCCAAGCGTGCCGATGACAACGATCCCAACAACGGCCGCGAGACGGGGGAGCAGTCGCGAACGTGACGCGCCGTCCGCTGGCGCTCTCGCGCTCGACACACTCTCAATCAGCGGATCTGCGACGGGTTCATCCAGCGAATCATCCATCGAATCGGCTGTCTCCTCGATGATCCCTTCAAAGGATGTGTCCGTTGGCAACTCTGAAAAGGGGTCGAGTTCACCGTCGATTTTGCCGTGGGAGTCGCCGGGCGAATTCAAGTCCTTTGGATCATCCATGAATGTGTATTTCGGGTGAAGGAGCGAGAACAGATCAAAGATTGCCGCGGCGGGCCTGTTCCTCTTCAAGCGATTGAAAAAGCGCCTTAAAATTGCCCTTGCCAAAGGATTGGCTTCCGCGACGACAAATAATCTCAAAGAAGAGCGTTGGACGGTCTTGCAGCGGCATCGTGAAGAGCTGCAGCAGATACCCCTCGTCATCGGCGTCGACGAGAATTCCAAGCTCTCGCACCCGCTGGTGATCTTCTTTGACGGCGGTATGGCCGTGCGTGGTGAGTTCCTTGTTCACTCGGTTCCACACCGACTCGTAGTAACTGTCCGGAATCGGCAGGAAGTCAACTGAGCGGCTGCGCAGTTCGGCGACGCTCGAAAGTTCATCGTCCGTGCGCAGCGCGAGATGTTGGATACCCGGAGTCATGCCGTGCCAGTCGAGATATTCCTGCACTTGGCTCTTGCGCTTTCCTTCAGCTGGTTCGTTGATCGGCATCTTGATGAGATGATTCCCAGAGGCCATCACCTTGCTCATCAGCGCGGAGTATTCGGTTGAGATGTCCTTCTCGTCGAAGTGTTTGAACATCGCAAATCCCATGACATCTTCGTACCACTTCACCCAGTGATTCATCTTGCCGAGTTCAACATTGCCTACGCAGTGATCGACGAACTTGAGTCCGCAGGGGTGCAGCGCGTTGAACTGATTCAACTTGAAGTTCTCGATCTTTCGAAAGCCTGGCGAGAAGGGTCCGGCCTTCTTGATGGACGGCAGGTCGTACGCGCCGGTGCGGCTCACAAACGAGTGCACAACGCGACCGTAGGTTTGGATTCCCGCCATCGTGACTGTTCCGCTGGCATCGTGCATCGTGCGCGGTTCGTAGGCAGATTCACCGCCATTGCGCCGCGCCTGCTCCCAGGCCTTCTGCGCGTCGAACACGGTGAACGCGACATCTTTGATGCCGTCACCGAAGCGATTGAGTTCGGCGACCGACGCGTGGTCGGTCGTGAGGGGCGTCTCGAGAATGAGGCGGATGTTTCCTTGGGTCAACAGGTACTGCGCACTGGTGCGATTGCCGGTGGTGAGGTCGTTGACTTGCTCGACTTGGAATCCGAAAGCACTCGCGTAGAAAAACGCAGCCTGCTTGGCGTTGCCAACGAAGAATCGCACATGGTCGACGTCGATGAGCGTCAGAGGATCGGTTGCACTGCTCGTCGATTCCTTGCTTGCTGAACTGAGTGTTGCCATCAAATGATGGTATCGTCTCGCCCCTTATGAGCGCGAAAGTCCAAACGAAATCAATGGCGTCAAAGATTGGAATCTGGATTGGAATCATCGTGGCAATCGCGGTCGTATTCGTCGTCGTGATGTGCACCGCTGGCGACCCAAAGTTTGCCGAGCCACCGGCTGATTTCAAAGCCCCAAACAACTGATTTCTCCCCGCCATGGCTCAACGAACCAATGCTGATTCCAAGCGCCTCGAGACGGTTGAACCCGTCGGTAAGCGCGTGCTGATTCGCAAAGACGAAGACAAGAAGATCACCAAGGTCGGCATCCATTTGCCAGACAAGATGGAGATTCCAACGCTCACGGGCCGCGTTGTTGCGGTGAGCGAGCAGGTCACGCGCGACGCCGATTATTCGGTGCAGCGATATGACCGCGTGCTCTTCCATCCCAAGAACGCAATTCCTGTCGATTTCGAGGGGGATAATCGTTTGTTTGTCGTTCCGATCGAAGATGTCGTTGCAGTCTTTCGCACTGCGGGCTCGACCGATTCGTGAGCATCTCACCCTCGCAGATTCACCCCGGTGCAACGAGCGTTTCGCCGCTGGGTCGACCATTTCACGTCACGATCCAACCACCTGGCTCGAAGAGTCAAACGAATCGATACCTGATGCTCGCAGCGCTTTCGAGTGGCATCTCGACCCTGCAAGGTCCACTGCGCGCGCTCGACACCGATCTGTTTATGAACGCTCTTGACGCGATGGGAATCGCGGTCACGCGCGCAGAGTCGTCGGTTCAAGTCAACACTCCAACGAGCCGCTTCGCCGGAGGTGTGAGCGTCAGCCTCGGTGATGGCGGCACGCCGACGCGATTCTTGATGGCACTCGCGACACTCGCGCGACGTCCAGTCACGATCGATGGCAGCGCTCGTATGCGCGAGCGACCGATTGCTGAAGGCGTCGAGTTGCTGCGAGCTCTCGGAGCGAGCGTGACCTACGTCGAAGCCGAGGGACGGCTGCCCGTGCGGGTCGGTGGAGGAACTCCTCCACGCGGCGGCAAAGTCGAAGTCGGTCGCACCGCATCGAGCCAATTCGTCTCGGCGATTCTTTTGCTCGGTCCTCGCCTCGAACGAGGGGTCGATCTTTTCGTTACGGGCGAGTCGTTGACGACGCCCTCGTACGTCGAACTCACACTCGATGCGATGCGATCGTGGGGAGTTCAGTTCGAGGTCTGTCGAGACAACCAAGGGCGATTGACGCGAATCACAGTGCCCCCGGCGCCGCTGTCGCCATGCACTCGTTCGATCGAACCCGATGCGAGCAGCGCAGTTTATTTTCTCGGAGCGGCCGCGATCGTTCGTGATGCACGCATCACGATCGCAGGACTTCCTCGACTCTCGACGCAACCCGATGCGGCGTGTTTGCGCGCGCTCATTTCGATGGGTGCGCATGAATGGTCTAGTCCGCGTGGGATGGGCCTCGAAGGAACAGCGCAACTCAATGGAGTCGACCTCGATGGATCGCACTGGCCCGACGGCGCGCTCTGCGTCGCAGCCGTCGCATCGATGGCGAAGGGTCGAACGCGCATTCGCGGACTCGAAACATTGAAGGTGAAAGAGTCCAATCGAATCCAAGTGCTCGCTGAAGAGTTCGCAAAGATTGGAACGCACGTCGAAACAACCGATCACTCAATCGTGATTGACCCCGAGCGCTCCTCGCCGCGACCTGGTGTGATTGACCCGCGCGGCGATCATCGCATCGCGATGACATTCGCCGTACTCGCACTCGCGCGTCCAGGCATTTCGATTGCAGACCCGCAGTGCGTCGCGAAGAGTTATCCAACGTTCTGGACCGACTTCGCCCGGCTTGCTGAACCACAGGCTGTATAGACTCGTGTGACCTGATGGGTCCCTTCCTCTTTTTTGCCCGCCGTCTCTTGCGATCGCCAGGAAAACTGGCGCTGACGCTTCTTTTCGCTGCGATTTCTGCAGGTGGGCTTGGAGTCGGACTTCTCGCGCTCGCCCCGATCTTGAAACTCCTGCTCGGTGCGGGCGGCAAAGCGCTGCCCGATCTGGCTGTGACTTTCAATGCGACCGAACCGTTGGTGCAGATTCCGCCGCAGGTGATCGCGCTTCTTCCAGAGGGGCGAATGGACGGCGTGCTCGTGATCCTCATCGGTGTCGCGGTGCTGACGATCTTCGGCGCGTGTGCGAATTTCTTTCACCAGTTCATCTCGATCAGCCTCTGCACTGTTGTGGTTGCGCGCGTTCGACTCGACGCATTTCGCCATGCGATCCGCATGCCGCTGAGCGAGGTGGTGCGGCGCGGTCCCGCCGAATTCACAAGTCGCATCATTCGCGATGCCGCTGAGTTGCAGAGCGGACTCGTCGCGCTCACGAGTCGAACGGTCGCACAACTCACGAAAGGTGCTGCCGCGCTCGCCGTTGCGGTGATTTTCGACTGGCGCATCGTTGTCGTCGCAGCCATCGTTGGACCGATTCTCGCCATTGTGCTGCGAAAGACCGGCAAACGCATTCGGCGCGGAGTGCGTGGAGCGTTGCGTCATCAAGAGGTGCTGCTGCGTGTCGCGGGCGAGAGTTTGCAAGGACTTCGCGCGGTCAAGACGGCGACAGCAGAATCCGACATGATTCTTCGATTCAATCAGGCGAATCAACTGGTGGTGCGCGAAGAGTTGCGCGCACGAACGGCGCGCAGCCTCGCGGGACCGCTCACCGAAACGATTGCAATTCTTGCAGTGATTGCATTGTGTGCACTGGTTGTGCGCGAAATCATTCGAGGGTCGATGACCGTCGACGCATTCGTGCTCTCGCTCGGCGCGCTCGCGGTCGCGGGTGGTTCCGTGCGACCAATGACGGGACTCATCGCCGATATGCAGGCGGCAAGTGCGCCCGCGCAGCGGCTTAAAGAGATCATGGATCTTGCGATCGAGCCTCGTCGATCGCGCGGGCAATCGACCTTGCTTCGCCATCAACACACGATTCGCTTCGACGCGGTGACGTTTACCTATCCAGGTGCGCTTGAGCCAACGCTGCAAGATGTCTCGCTCGAGATTCGCCACGGCGAGCATGTCGCGATTGTCGGTCCAAATGGATGTGGAAAGACAACGCTGCTCTCGATTCTGCCGCGCTTGCTCGAGCCGCAGAGTGGACGGGTTCTCGTCGACGGCTGCGACATCAGCCGCGTCTCGCTGAAGAGTCTGCGACGACAAATCGGAGTCGTTACGCAAGAGTCGATGCTCATTCGAGGCACGATTCGCGAAAACATTGCATTGGGATGGGGCAGTGTTCGGTGGGGCAGTGAACACGCTGGCGGAAACACACTCGACGCGATTCGCGCCGCGGCCGTGCGAGCCCACGCACATGAATTCATCGAGGCACTCTCCGACGGATATGAAACGCAAGTTTCAGAGCAGGGCGCGAGTCTCTCAGGTGGACAGCGCCAACGTATCGCGATCGCACGCGCGGTCTTGCGCGATCCATCGATTCTGATTCTCGATGAAGCCACGAGTCAGATTGACGCCGAGAGTGAAGTGCAGATCAATGGCGCGATCGAAGAGTTCGGGCGGTTGCGCACGGTGATAGTGGTGGCGCATCGACTCTCGACAATGCTGGCGGCGGATCGCATCGTCGTCATGAACGAAGGACGCGTCATCGACTCGGGAACCCACGCTCAGTTGCTTGAGCGCTGCGATGTGTACGGTCGACTCGCGCGCGCGCAGATCCTCGACGCAGTATGAGCGACTTGGACGAATGTGTCCCGCGGCGAAACCACGTGGTTACGGAATGACACTAGCAGCCGGTGGCGCAACCACTGGATCGGGTGGAATCACCAGAGGCAACGAGGGAATCACGACTTGTTCGGCGGGCGGCACAACAACTGGCGCTGGAGTCGGTGGCTGGATGACAGCTGGCTGCACGGCAACGGGTGCTGGACCGAGCGGTGCTGCGGGAATCGCAATGATCACCGGACCGCGCGTTGCAGCCCAGATCGCATACACAAGGGCGAGCGTGCAGATTGCGCCGACGATCGCAAGCCAGAATTGCAGTGCCTTTTCGAGGCGATCCGATTGCGCAACGCGACGCTGCGTCGATTGGGCAAGAAGCTCGAGCGCACGCGATTGCCGTTCACTCGTCGCGGCGAACGTTGTGATCGCGCTCGAAGTCTCACGCAAACTCTCTGCGACCCGAAGACTCACTTCGTGGTTGAGATCAAGTTGCTGCTGGACGAGTCCGAGCACTTGGGTTTGGCGGTCCGACCCCTCTGAAAGATGCACGAGACTGCGCTCGAGCGTCTGATCTCGATGGCGAGAGCGCGCCGCATCTTCGACGAGCACTTCGAGCACTTGCCCCTGTTGTCGCGCGAGTTGAGGCAAAGCGTTCAGCGTCGTTGCGAGCGAACTCAACAACGTATTGAGGTGCGTCTGCGACTCAGCATGCGTCGAGAGTTGGTCACGAAACTGCACGAGCAAATGCTCCCCATCGATGGGCGCAGTGGGAGTGTGATGCGCGGGGTGGTGGGAGATGAGTTCCCGTTGCTCACGCACGATCACCTCGGTCGGTTCAACGCGCTCGGGCGGGCGACCGAAGATCCTCCAAAGAAACGTCCTGAGTGACATGGCTTGTACTACTGTATCGAACCATGAACGCTCGTGGATTTTCTTCGCTCGGTGTCGCGCGCGTGGCGCTCGTGTGCGCCTCGCTCGCCGGTCTTCTCGCGTGCGATCCTGCGAGTGATCAGGCGAGTGCACCGGCGACGCCGTCGACACACGGTGTGCGTATCGCATCACTTTCGCCCGGGATCACTGCGACGATCGTTGAGCTCGGTGCGCACGAGCGTCTCGTCGGTCGAACGCCATGGTGTCAGAGTCCCGGCGAAGTCGCAGTCGTCGGAACCCTTCTCGATCTCAATGCCGAAGCACTCGTTCGCGCGCGTCCGACGGTTGTGCTCGTGCAACCGCCCTCCCAAGGAGTCGACCCTGCGATCGGTGCGCTCGCAGAGCAGTATGGATGGACCGTCACGAACTTTCGCATTGAATCGCTCGGTGATGTTGCCGCGATGGTGCCGGGCATCGCGCAGGCGATTGCCGATCCTGCGCTCGCACACGATCGAGAAAAGTTGCTGCAACGCGCGAGCGAAATCACCGCGCGCCTCGACGAGGTGCTCGCGCCGCTTGCCTGTGCGAGCGAGATTGGAGAGGTGCTGCTCGTGCTCATCTCGTCAGAGAACGCCGACGCAATGGCATTCGGGCAGGGCACCTATCTCGGCGAGTTCATCGAGCGCATCGGCGCGAAAAATGTCGCGCGCACTCCCGGATATCCCACGCTCTCGACTGAAGCGCTCATGCGAACGGGCGCCGCAACAATCATCGTGCTCGGGGGGCACGCGAGCGACGTCGTCACGCGACTGCGCATTGCTCTGCCCCAGACACTCATCCTCGCGCTTGATTCGCCGCAACTCTTGCAGCCCGGCGGAGGGATGATTCACGGGCTCGCACAACTTCGCGCGCTCATCGCACATGCGTGCGAGCTGCGAGTGAAAGACGCGGGTGGATCGCCGTGAACCCTCGACAACTCACTGGGCTCACCGCGCTCACCCTCTTTCTCTTCGCGGGCATCGCGTTGCGCCTCGTGGTCGCTGCGCAATTCAACGATCAGAGCGCTCGCTTCGAATGGCCGCCGCTTGACATTCTGCTCTTGAGAGTTGGCGCAGTTGAGTCGGCACTCCTCGCCGGTGGGTGCCTAGGATTGAGCGGTCTGCTCCTGCAAGCGCTCCTTCGAAATCCACTCGCTTCGCCCTTTATTTTGGGTCTTTCAGCCGGTGCCGGACTCGGAGCAATACTTGCGATGTACGGCGCCGTTGCCTTCAACGCAGGAGTTCTCGGATTCGCGGTACACGCGCTCGGTCTCGCCGATGGAATGGTCGCAGGCACATTCGGTTCACTCGCGGTCTTGGCCATCGTCTATGCACTTGGACGGCGCGGCGGGCGAATCGATCCACTCACGCTCGTGCTCGCCGGAACAGTGGTCTCATCGATCTGCGGCGCACTCACGCTTCTCGTTCAGTCGATGATGCCACCCTCGAGTCGCGGCGAATCGTGGACGTGGTTCATGGGACAGATTCCAGAGATTCCCTCGCGCGGTCCGGCGATCACTGCATTGGTGCTGCTTGTGGTGATGACGATCGCAGCATGGTCGCGCGGCAACGCGCTTGATGTTGCGAGCACGAGTGACGATGAGGCCGAGAGTCTTGGAGTCTCACTGAAACGCCTTCGAATTTGGCTCTTTCTCGGTGCCGGCGCTCTCGCTTCTGCGAGTGTCGCGCTCTGCGGTCCGCTCGCATTTGTTGGATTCGTCGCACCGCACTTGAGTCGGCTCTTTCTTGGATCGTCCCACCGAGCACTCGTGCCTGCGAGTGTGATCGCGGGAAGTGCACTGCTCGTCTGGGCCGATGCGATTCGCCAGTCGATTGATCTCGGCACGGGGCGACTTCCTATCGGAGTCCTCACTGCGCTCATCGGTGGTCCAGTCTTCTTGTGCGTGTTGCGCTCTCGTCGTCTCGTGCCCGGAGCCTGGTCATGCTGACGATCGATCACCTTTCGCTTCGATATGGGCGGGCGCCCGCGCTCACCGATCTCACCGCGACGGCGGGGGGCGGTCGCATTGTCGCGCTGGTCGGTCGAAACGGCAGCGGCAAGAGCACGCTGCTTCGAGTCGCTGCGGGATTGCTCGCTCCCAGTGCGGGAACAGTTCGCTGGAACGCGCTCGACGTGCGCGCGTTGCCTGCAGTGCAGCGCGCCCGGTGCGTGGCGTACGTTTCGCAGCGGCCGCTCTTGTCGATCGCACTCTCGGTCTTCGACGCAGTTGCGCTCGGGCAGTATTCAATTGGTCGGCAGGGTAAGAGCCTCGCGGTCGTCGAAGCTGCGATCGCGCAGCTCGGTCTTGAAGAACTCGCGCATCGATCCTTTCACGAACTCTCTGCTGGAGAGCAGCAACGCGCGCTCGTTGCGCGCGCGCTCGTGCAACACCAGGTCAACGGACTTCTCGCACTCGACGAGCCTTTTTCGAATCTCGATCCAGGTGAGGCCAATCGCGTCGCGAAGGTGCTGCGGCTTCGCGCTTGCGCGGGTGCTCTCGTGCTCGTCGCGACCCATGACCTCACCCTCGCCGATCAGATTGCCGATGAGGTGTGGTGGCTCGAGAAGGGCGCGATCATCGCAGCGGGGGCCCCCGCAGAAGTCCTGACCGTCGATCGGTTGCGCAGTGTGTTCAATTGCGATTTCGTGCGCGGCGCGCACGGCATTTCTCTGTGCACGAGAGCAGTTCAATGATGGCTAGCATCCGACGAGACCTATGACGCAGAGCATGATCATCTTTGCCGTGATCTTGATCGTGAAAGCGATCCTGACAGCGGTCGCAAAGTCTCAAGAGGCGAAGAAGAAAGCCGCTGAGCGAGAATCCGGATCGAATCCTCGCCAGCAATCTGCGCGGCAACAGCCCGCGCCCGAACAACCACTCATCCAAGCGCTATCGAAACAATTCATCGCGCCACGAAAAGCGGCTGAAATCGCGACGTTCACGGATGCCCGTGCGGCGCGCGCGTCCACTCCTCATCTCGAGTCTGCAAGCACCGCGGACATGAAGGCCGATGCTCGTCGACGCGCGCACCTTGGCCAACAGACTCCAATCAAAGCGGCGCCGATACACGAGTCCGAGGGGGAGTCAACGTTCGAGCAACTCGCGCGCACCGTCGCGGCGATTCAACGTGGCGTGCTTTCGCACAGAGGCAGCGAGGCACACTCGCCGCTCACGCACGTGCCGCAGACGCACTCGCCGCTCGTCCAACCCTCGGGCGCGGTCAAGGGGCCGATTGCTGCAGTGACGGCAGCCAAGAGTAGGGCGGTTCGAAATAGGTTTAGCGGCCGTCAAGCGATGATCGCATTCGAGATCTTCTCGCCACCTCTGGCGCTGCGCACGAGTTGATCGCCACCGATCGCACGGCGCACCACACGCTCGACGAAGCCGCCTGCGAAGCTTGTGGTCGATTTGTCGCGATCTCGTTGCGATCTCCCTCGAAATTTAGATTCTGCTAGCCTTGCGAAATCTATGATGGATATCCGAAAACTCAAAGAACTCGTCCGACTTATGGTCGAGAACGACCTCACTGAACTCGATCTACGCGACAAGGACGAACAGGCGACCGTCCGCCGCCAAACCGCCTCTTCGCCCCCTCAAGTCATCCACCATTCTTCGCCACATCAGGCAGCAACCGCAGCAGTGTCTCACTCGAACGCGCAGCCTGCCGTCGCCGCAAAGGCCGCCGGCGATGAGTCAGACCTCGTCGCGATCGAGAGCCCGATGGTTGGCACCTTTTACACTGCTTCAGGTCCCGACAAGCCAGCGCTCGCATCGGTGGGAGCGACCGTGGATGCGGAGTCGGTGGTCTGTCTCATCGAAGCGATGAAGATTTTCAACGAGATCAAGGCCGAGCGTTCGGGAACGATCGCCAAGGTGCTCGTGAAGAATGGGCAAGCGGTCGAGTTCGGTCAGAAGATGTTCCTCGTTCGACCTTCGTAATCGGATCCACGCAATGTTCAAACGAGTTCTCATCGCAAATCGGGGAGAGATCGCCCTTCGCATCATTCGCGCCTGTCGCGAGCTCGGTGTCGAGACGATCTGTGTCTATTCGAGTGCCGACGCTGGTGGACCCTGGCTCGAGCAAGCGACGCAATCGATTTGCATCGGACCAGGTCCCTCGAAAGATTCCTATCTTCGCATCGAACGAATCATCGCCGCTGCTGAAGTCAGTCACGCAGATGCAATTCATCCGGGCTATGGATTTCTTTCAGAGAACGCGCACTTCGCCGAAGTCTGTCGCGACTCCGGATTCGAATTCATCGGACCAAGTCCCGAAGCGATGGCGCTGCTCGGCGACAAGGTGAGTTGCAAGCGACTCGCCAAACAATCGGGCACGCCGATTTTTCCAGGCACCGATGGCGGCATCGAAGATATCGATGAAGCGGTAAAGGTGGCGGCAGAGATCGGCTATCCCGTGATCGTGAAAGCCTCAGGCGGAGGCGGCGGACGCGGCATGCGCGTCGCATTCGATGAGCAGGGATTGCGCACTGGCATTGATCAAGCGCGACAAGAGGCGCTCGCGGCATTCGGAAATCCGATGGTCTTTGTCGAGAAGTATCTCGAAGCGGCGCGGCACTTCGAAGTACAAGTCATCGGTGACAAACACGGAAACGCCGTGCACTTGTACGAACGAGATTGCTCGAGTCAGCGTCGCCATCAGAAGTTGATTGAAGAGGCGCCCGCTCCGGGTGTCGATCCAGTCAAGCGCGAGAAAGTCTGCGCGTCCGCGGCAGAACTCATTCGTCGCGCGAAGTATGCAGGAGCGGCAACGTGCGAGTTTCTCATGGATGCCACACAGAACTTCTACATGCTCGAAGTCAACACGCGCGTGCAGGTCGAGCATCCGATCTCTGAGGCGATCACCGGAGTCGACATCGTTCAGACAGGCATTCGCGTCGCGGCGGGCGAAGCGTTGCCGTTCACGCAGAGCGATATCAAGATCAACGGACACGCCATTGAGTTTCGCATCAACGCAGAAGATCCCGCGCGCAATTTTATGCCGCAGGCTGGTGTGATCGAAGAGTGGTCTCCGCCAGGGGGCCCAGGTATTCGATTGGATAGCCACGTGCGCGTTGGGTATCGCGTGCCGCCGAATTACGATTCGATGATTGGCAAGTTGATCGTGCATGCGCCGGATCGCGAGAGTTGCATTCGCAGATCGCTTGGCGCGCTTTCAGAATTCAAGATTGGACCGATTCGCACGACGATTCCCCTCTATCAGCGACTTCTCAAAGAACCGATGTTTACACAGGCGAAGCACGACATCAAGTATGTCGAGCGATTGTTGGCAGCGTCAGAATCCAAACCACCCCAACCGACTGTATGATTGCGCGTGTTCGCGGGCGTAGCTCAGTGGTAGAGCGTCGGCCTTCCATGCCGAATGTCGAGGGTTCGAATCCCTTCGCCCGCTTTCGCTTGGGATTGTGAGGCTTCGCCTCACATCCCGCGCTCATTTGCGGGCTCCCTGCATTCGCTTCGCGAATTCAGCGCCGCGGTCAAGCCCGCGGCGGGGATCCG
>CAMBOV010000013.1 GCA_945869475.1 Singulisphaera sp. GP187
CAGACCTTATTGAACTGCGCACCGCGAGCGGCGTGAGCGACTTGGTGCCAGGCCTGACCGGTTGGGCGCAAATCAATGGCCGCGATGAACTGCCCATTCCAGAGAAGGTGCGCCTTGACGCGGAATATTTGCGGCGGCGCTCGCTCTGGTTTGACTTGAAGATCTTGTGGCGCACCGCCTTTAAAGTTGCATCGCAAGATGGCGTGGCGCACTAGCCGTTGCTGAATTTAAAATTGACATACTTGACCTAACCCCATGCTTCGCGAAATACTTCCCCTGTTTTTAATGCCAACATGTGTGGTGCTTGCTTTGCTTGTCGTGGCACTACGCACCCGTCGGCGTTGGCCAATTGTTGTTGCACTTGTGTTGCTGTTGGCGGCAAGTACGCCGGTAGTCAGCAATGTGCTTATGCGCGCGGTTGAGGGCTGGCGCGTGCGGCAAGTGACAAGCGATGCGCCAAATGCTGATGCAATTGTGGTGCTGAGCTTGAGTATTCGCGATGTGCCAGGCAAGTCTGGCGCATTTGAGGTGGATGACTTTGACCGCTTTCTGGGCGGCTTTGATTTGTATAAAGCCGGCAAGGCACCGCTGTTGATATTTCCTGGCGGATGGGTTGCATCGCGACCAAATTTGCCACTGATGGGTGATGTACTAATCGCCCGCGCCCGCGACTTTGGCGTGCCTGCATCGGCGCTTTCCACCACTGGAAAAGCCGGCAACACCGAACAAGAAGCCGAAGGCGTTGCGCAGTTGCTTGGTGTTGGAAAATCTCCCACCGCCCCGCGCATTCTTCTTGTCACATCCGCCTATCACATGAGCCGCGCCGAAATGCTTTTTCGCCGCGCTGGCTTGGAAGTAATCCCCTTCCCCGTGGACTTTCAAACCAAACTTGGCCTCACGCCGCGCTCGTTCATTCCGAACGGTGACACGCTGAAACAAACCGACGCCGCACTGCATGAAATTTATGGCCGCGTGTATTACTGGATTGTTGGCGGATAGAAGTTTGGGCGTGGGGTGCCAGAACTCGATTTCTATCAAATAGGTGCGGACCGCCTTCATGTGTAGAATCTGGCTACAACTCAATGAAAGCACCCAACATGGATGAAGCACACTTTGATCTCAACGACATTGAACATGAGCCGACAGATGCTCAGTTGGACGCGTTGATGAAATCCGTGGCCGAAGAAGTTATGCGCCGCGCCAAAATTGCCAATGACGCATTCATGCAGAACCTGCGCGCCGCAATTGCGGCGGTGAATAAATCCGCAACGGATGCCTGACGTTGATTGAACAACCGCGCTTAATTATTGTTGCCGGTCTAAATGGCGCAAATTTTGTAGAAATTTAAATTGATTCAAGCGCCATATATGGCGTGATAACATAATAAAATTGCCAAAACACGCCATTTGTGGCGTTTTAAATTGACTTGTGAAGCGGACACGATATAGTGAAGTTGCATGAAGATTCAATCCAACATCACCAGCGAGGCGCTGTTACAACTGATTGGCGAACGACTTGCCCATCTTCGTCTGAGCAAAAACTTGACACAGAAAAAACTTGCGGAGCAAGCGGGTCTTGGCCTGCGAACTGTGCAACGACTGGAATTGGGATTAGCGGCAACGCAACTATCAGGATTTGTGCGCGTGTGCCAAGTGCTTGGTTTAGTAGAGCGATTCGATGTGCTCATACCAGAGGAGCAAGCAAGTCCAATTGCGCAACTGAAATTGCAGAGCCGAAAACGACAACGCTCTCGAAGCCGCAAGACTGCGACAGGCGCGACAAAGAAATGGACCTGGGGTGAATCGACATGATCGCAGAAGTGCAGTTGTGGGGACGGACCATTGGAGCAGTCTTGCAAGAAGAAGGTCGTCATGTTGCCACATTCCAATATGACCCAGCATTTGCCCAAAGTGGAATTGAGATTTCACCACTCATGATGCCACTTGGCAAACAGGTATATGAATTCCCGGAGTTGCCCCACGCCGCGTTTCACGGTTTACCGGGACTGCTCGCTGATTCGCTGCCAGACAAGTTTGGAAATGACTTGATCAACGCGTGGCTTGCAACGCAAGGAAGATCGCAAGAAAGTTTTTCGTCAGTAGAACGCCTCTGTTACACGGGAACTCGCGGCATGGGCGCGCTGGAATTTGCGCCGGTGCTGGGGCCGAAGCAGCGCAAATCAGTGAAGATTGAAATCGATTCGTTGGTGCGGCTGGCTTCGCAAGTGCTCACTCATCGGAATGATCTCAAAGGAAATTTTGCGGGTGCGGCAAAGAAAAAAGCGTTGGAGGAAATTCTGCAAGTGGGCACATCTGCCGGCGGTGCGCGGGCCAAAGCGGTGATTACGTGGAACCGCATAACAAATGAAGTGCGGTCGGGCCAGATCACGGCGGGCGATGGATTTGAATACTGGCTGCTTAAATTTGACGGAGTGACGGGCAACAAAGACAAAGAGTTGGAAGACCCGAATGGATATGGCGCGATTGAGTATGCGTACCACTTGATGGCAAGGGCCGCGGGAATAACAATGAGTGAGTGCAGGTTGATGGAGGAAAACGGGCGGCGGCACTTTATGACGCGCCGCTTTGACCGGCTTGAGGGTGGTGAAAAACTTCATATGCAATCGCTTGGAGCGCTGGCACATTTTGATTTCAACCAGCCTGGCGCATACGCCTATGAGCAGGCAATGCTGACGATCCGCCAATTGAAATTACCGATGGCGGCGCTTGAAGAACAATTTCGGCGGATGGTCTTCAATATTGTCGCGCGCAATCAAGATGATCATGTGAAGAACATTGCATTTCTTATGAACAAACAAGGTGAGTGGTCGCTTGCGCCAGCGTTTGATGTGACCTACAGCTATAACCCGTCTGGCTCTTGGACTGCCAATCATCAAATGACGCTGAATGGCAAACGGGACAATTTCACCATGGTGGATTTTGTGGCGTGTGCGAAGTCGTCAATGATGAAGCGTGGACGCGCCGAAACAATTATGAACGAAGTGGAGAACGCGGTGAAGCGCTGGCCAGAGTTTGCCGCGCAGGCGCAAGTTGCAAACAAAGCAAGTCGACAAATTCAAGAGGCACACCGGCTGACATTTTCTGTTCGATGACTTGTGACGAATGTGACGGTGAAAATACTTTTTTCTAGCCAAGAGCACTTGCCTGGCGCGCCGTGCGTGGGCTGCCTTGCAATCTGAACAAGACGCGCTGAAACAAATGTTCGGCTGTGTGTATTACTGGATTATTGGTATACTCTCTCCCCCAGAGGAGTTAACTTTGGGAAAGGTGCTTTAACGTTAAACCACCTTACAACTTCAATAATCCTATTCCGGGAGAATGGGAAACAACAATGCCAGCGAATCTAAAATCCGTCATTAAACAAATCGAAGAACTGACCAAGCGAGCGGAAAAACTCCGCATAGAGGAAGCTGCAAAAATTGCGCAGGCCGTCAAATCGATCAAAGAGCAAATGCGCAAGCACGGATTGACCGTTGCTCACTTGAGCGCAGCAGGAAGTGCGATGAAAGCAACCGTTGGTAAATCAATGGTGAAGGTCGGCAAGGCGACAGCGAAAGCGGGCTCGGCTCTGAAGGCGAATGACAAGCGACTGAAGGTGAAGCCGAAGTATCGCAACAAGAAGGGCGAAACTTGGGCTGGCCGTGGAAAACCGCCGCGTTGGATGGCCGCCGAGCTGAAAGCAGGAAAGAAAAAAGAAGACTTCCTGATTAAGTAAGACTTGTTGTGCTTCGTGTCGTTCGCGGCATCACCGCAAGGGCAATCATAATGACGCCAACCGTCAAGAACACTCCGCGCGTGTGAAAGCTGTCGAACGCCCCCGCAGAAAACCAAATGATGGTGCCGCCGAATGCTCCGATGCGAACTGGATCTGCGCGCAAGCAAACAATCGCACGCACGAAGAATGCGACGCCCCACACAAGGAAAAGCCCCAACCCAACAATGCCCGATTCGGTGAGAATCATGATGTATGTGGAGTGGGACGTGTCGTATGAGTGAATGTTGCCCCGCTTGTAATCAACATCAATCTCCGCGGTGGCTTTTCGATATCCACCCAAGCCAACGCCAAACAGCGGGCTTTTCTCCCAGGCAATCAGCGACATTTCCCACATTGCGATTCGAGTTTCCACCATTTCTGGCGCATCGCCCCGCAGAGACTGCGTGGTTTCTTTTGATACTTGTTGGATTTTGGCAGCCATTCGTGCGCCTGCGACAAAATAGACAACTCCAAGAATGAGGATGCCGATCGCGCCACGTGTGATCGCCTTGCGAATCCAACCTTTGGCGACAATTCCCAAAATGATATTCGCCAGCGCAATCTCGATGAGAATTCCCACCAGAGCCGCGCGTTGACCTGCCCAAAAAAAACCGAAGGCGCTGAGCGCCGCCATTGGGATTGATAAAAACAAAACCCGCCATCCCGCGGATACAGAAAGAAAGAGCCAGCAGCTGAGGGCGATCGCGTTCCACATTCCAGCCATCGTGGGATGGCGCATCCCTGCAGAGAGTCTTCCGCCGTGGTGCGTCGCTCCGAAAAACTCTCCTGAAATCTGAATGCCCTGAAGCACCATCGTTGAAAATAAAAAACCGCCAAAGAGCCACTTCCAGTATCGATGGAGCGGCCAAAGCAATGGCAACCATGCGAAAAACTTGATGTGAGACAATCGATCAACCCCAATTTGCTTATCCGGCGACCACGCGATCGAAATCGCCGTCCATACAATCCAAAGCAAAAGCAATTTGATCCACGTTTGCCCGAACATTCTTCGCCAAATCGGCCAAAGTACCGGCAATCTCAGGGCAGCAACCACGCACAATGTTGTAAATCCAATGCTCGCAGTCGCCGTCGAGATTGGCTCCATAATCATCGCAAAGATCGCAGCGACCAAGTGCGCTGGCTCGCCAACAATATCGCACCATCGACCGCCGCGCGTCGTCCCCTGAGCGTTGCGCCAATCGAGATCGCTCTCCCAAGGATGGAGGGACAAATCGGTCACACGCTTATGGATGATTTCGAATTTGCCGTGACATACTTGACCACTTGTTCGGCGACATGCCGTAGCTGGTCCTGTGTCAAGTCTGGGAAAATCGGTAATGCGATTGTTTCCAGCGATGCTGCTTCGGTGTGTGGAAGCGTACCTGGCTTTGTCCCCAGATATTCAAAGCACTCTTGCAAATGAAGCGGCACGGGATAATAGATTTCTGTGCCGATTTTCTGCTCCGTTAAATGCGCGCGCAAATCGTCGCGCATTCCCTGCGGAACACGGATGATGTACTGGTTATAAATATGCCGAGCAGGCGCGGGAATCTTGTATGGGAATCGCATCGCGAAACCACTCTTGCCCTGGACACTGAGCGGTGTTCGAGAATCGCTCGCGCCCGCCGCTGCGAATGCGCCATCATAAAACGCAGCGTTGTGTTGACGGCCAGCATGCCAAGCCTCTAAATGCCGCAATTTCACGCGTAAAACCGCAGCTTGCAGCGCATCCAAGCGACCGTTCATCCCGACAGACTTGTGGATGTACTTCACACGGCTTCCGTGCACCCGCAACATCTTCATTGAATCAGCAAGATGAGGGCAATCCGTCGTGCACATTCCTGCATCGCCAAATCCACCAAGATTTTTCGATGGGAAGAAGCTCCACGTTGCAATCGCGCCGCGCGTTCCAACTGGCGCGCCTTGCGCATCACGCGATCCAATCGCCTGCGCCGCATCTTCAATAACCGCCGTGCCGAGTCGCGTGCCGAGAGTATGAAAAGCATCCATGTCCGCCGATTGACCATAGAGATGCACTGGCATAATCGCTTTGAGTTTCTTGCACGACTTCGCAGCTTCCGCGGTCAGTGCTGGGCACATGTTGTATGTCACTGGATCGATGTCGACCCATACTGGCTTCATTCCGATGCGCGCGACGGCGCCGCCAGTTGCGAAAAACGTATACGACGGGCAAAGCACTTCTTCGCCGGGCTTTCCACCAATCGCCATCAGCGCGAGGACGATCGCGTCTGACCCACTGGTGCATCCAATGGCATGCTTGACCGAACAGTACTCCGCAATTTCCTTCTCGAAGGCCTCGACCTCGGGGCCGAGGATGAAGATTTGGCTCGCGACGACGCGCGCGATCGCCTCGTCAATCTCACACTTGATCGCGTTGTACTGGGGCTTGAGGTCGAGAAGTGGAACGACGGGGTGCGTGCTCATGTTGGTCATGGTTGCTACCGAGAGTAACACGCCAGACCGTAGACTCCCAAATCTCATGACTGCTGTGTGCTTCTATTTCCAGGTGCATCAACCCTATCGCCTTCGACAATATTCGGTCTTTGATAGCGATCCCTTCTACTTCGACAACGACGCGAATGCGTCGATTCTTCGCAAGGTCGCTGACAAGTGCTACCGACCAGCAACGAAGCGCGTTCTCGATTTGGTGCGACGGCACGAGGGTCGCTTTCGCGTCTCGTACTCGTTCTCTGGCACAGTGCTCGACCAACTCGAGGCGTGGGCGCCAGACGTCATCGACACGCTGCGCCAACTCAACGAGACTGGCGCATGCGAATTCATCGGCGAGACGAGTCACCACTCACTCTCGTTTCTCTTTTCGAAGAGTGAATTCAATGAGCAGATCCTCGCTCAAGAGGATCGGCTCAAGCGCATCTTCGGCGTCACACCGACGGTTTTTCGCAACACCGAACTCATCTACAACAACGAACTCGCTGGCCATATCTCGTGGCTCGGCAAACACAAGGCGGTGCTCTGCGAGGGCGTCGATCGAATACTCGGCACTCGCTCGCCGAACTTTTTGTACAGCCCCCCCGCGCGCGCGATCCCCCAAGGCTGCACTCCGGTCAAGTTGCTGCTGAAGAACTACCGATTGTCAGATGACATCGCATTTCGTTTCTCGGACCGCAACTGGGCAGATTGGCCGCTCTCTGCCGAGAAATTCGCCAAGTGGGTCAACCAGATCAATGGCAATGGATTCCTCTGCAATCTCTTTATGGATTACGAAACGATCGGCGAGCATCAATGGGCCGAGACAGGCATCTTTGAGTTTTTCGATGCGATGCCGGCGAAAATCTTCGATGTGAATCCCGGACACAACACTTTTCTCACGCCCACTCAAGTTGCCGACATTCACCAGCCCGTGGGTGAGTACGACGTCGATCGTCCAATCTCGTGGGCCGATACCGAACGCGACATCACCGCCTGGCTAGGCAATCCACTGCAAGACAACGCTGCAGCAGAACTCTACAAACTTGAAGCGCCTGTCAAGCGAGCACACGCTGCCGGCGATGAACACGCGCTCGAAGATTGGCGCAAGCTCACGACGAGCGATCACCTGTACTACATGTGCACGAAGTACTGGGCCGATGGCGATGTGCACAAGTATTTCAGTCCGTACGAGAGTCCGTACGACGCGTACATCAACTTCATGAACGTGCTCGACAACTTGCGCTCGCGCGTCGGTGGGTGAGTTTCACGTGCGCGCAGGGCGCTCAGGGCGCTCAGTGCGTGCAGCCGCTCTCAATCGGCGAAGTCTGCTGTGTTTCTCCCATGTGCCCGTCGCGGTGAGCAGGCTGAGGTGCCATCCCAAGGAGCCGTCGAGAAGCCCCCGCTGAAGGATGCCGTGCTTCACGAACGCCGCCATCGGACGCACGAGCAGATCGATGATGGTCCCACCGCTGCGCCCCTGCGCGAACATCGTGCGCGATGAAATGTCGGCGTATCGAGAGGTGCGTGCGCGGGCGTCGGCGAGGTCTCGATACGACTCATGCAGACACGTTCCCGCGAGATCGGCCGTCTCTCCATCGACGACGAGTGCCTCGTGTGGGGAGGGACCATCCATTCTCCACTTGCCACGGCGAACGAGACGAAGCACGCGATCGGGGTAGCCGAAGTGATGTAACCACTGTCCCTGCATGAAGAGTTTGCGCACAACGAAGTAACCCTCGTGTCGCGGATCATCTCGCGCAACGGCGCTGCGAATCGACGCGGCGAGTTCTTCGTCGATCGACTCATCGGAATCCATCATCAAGAGCCATCCTGACGATTCTGCCAGCCGGTTGGATGCCCCCTTGTTTTCTTTGTGGTTATCGAACTGGCGGTGCACTGGTTCGATACCAAATTCGAGGCAAATCTCGATGGTTTTGTCAGTTGACCCCGAGTCGACCACCGCGATCGTCGTCGCAATCGACTTCACACTCTCGAGCAACCGTCCAATGGATCGCTCGCTGTTAAAGGTTGTGATTGCGACGCCGAGCTTTCTCGCGACGCGGTCGGTCACGCCTTCGCACTCGTCTGCGACGCGAACTCGGGCAACAGGTCCGCAACCGTAAAGAGACTCTCAAACACAATGCCAGCACCCTCGATGTTCTCGCGCGCACCTTCCATCCGGTCGATCGTCGCGATGATGTGTGTCACAACTCCACCGAGCTCTTGGATCACCTTCGCCGCTTCGAGCGCTTGTCCCCCAGTCGTCGCGACATCCTCAACGATGACGACCTTGTCACCAGCGACGAGCACACCTTCGAGTTGCTTCGCGGTGCCGTAGTCCTTTTTCTGGTTGCGAATGAAAACGCATGGAATTCCGCTCGCCATGCTCGCGCTGCTGACGAGTGGGATGCCTCCAAGTTCTGCTCCCGCGAGTCGCGTGGTTCCAGCGGCGACGCGCGCCGCGAACATGCGACCCAGTTCCGCAAGCACATCGGGCTGCGTGCTGAAGAGATACTTGTCGAGGTAGAAAGTGCTGGTTCGACCGCTGCGAAGGGTGAAGTTGCCCCGCAAGAGTGCGACTGTTGCGATGCGTGTTGCGAGTTCTGCTCTGTTCATGGTGCGATCCTACTTCGACGTTGCGCGGCGCATTGCGCGTGCGATCCACGGCATCGATGCGCAACCGATGGGAACGACAACGACGAGATCGACCGCGCGGTTGAGGAGTTCTGCCGCGAGACCGATGTCGGTCGTCCACGTCGCGAGCGCTGGACCCGCGAGTCCGCTCGCCCACTCGCGCACGCCGAGTCCGTTGCCAACAAATGGAATCATGTTCGCAGCCGCTGCGATGCACGC
The DNA here is from genome assembly GCA_945869475.1 of Singulisphaera sp. GP187. Classification (GTDB taxonomy): domain Bacteria; phylum Planctomycetota; class Phycisphaerae; order Phycisphaerales; family SM1A02; genus F1-60-MAGs104. Next base: position 9,079 of record CAMBOV010000013.1, read on the forward strand.
TGCGGCGGCGGCGCTCTCTGGCGTCAGGTCGATTCCGAGAATCGCAAAGACCGCGCCGTATCGCACCGACCACGAGAGCAGGTCGATCCACCGCCAGAAGATCGCCTCGAAGTAGACGCGCCACGGAACACTGCTCGGCCACGTGTACGCGAGCCCCGCGAGAATGGGCAGCGCCGCGACAATTCCCCCGAGCACCCGCGCGCCGGTGAAGTGCACGAGCGTCACTGCGAGTGCCATCCACATGATTGTTGCAGCGCAGACGACCGCGGCCTCAACGATCGAAAGTGTTGAGCGACGCAGTGGGATTCCGCTGACGACTTGCTGATAGGCGATCCTGCCAACAAGCCCAGGACGCATCGGCAAGTAGTTCAACACCGAGGACGCAGCGACCAACCCTTGCATCTCGCACATCGTGATGCGCCCGTGCCGGCGGACGAGTGCGAAGAACATGCCGCCTGATCCCACGATGTTTCCTAGAGCCGCGCCCATCGCCAGTGCGATGAACATCCAGTTGGGACGCACGATGACTTCGCGCAGGTGAGCGATGGTTGGCGCGCTGCGAGCAATCGCGATGATCGCTGCGACGACGAGCGCGAGTCCGATGACGAATCCGCAGATCCGTGCCGATTTTTTGAGGGCTGGGCTCATGCTCGCGACGTCCTACTGAGGATTGATCGGTGCGGTGACTGGAGGCGCGGGCGGAGGCTCTGCCGAGTTGACCGGCGCGAGTCGGCCGGCGCGACCCTTTCGCGCCTCGTCAGTCTTCGTCTTGTCTCGAACTCCCATCTTCGCTTGCGATCGTTCGCCGCGCATTCGCTCATCTGCGCGCGCGGCCTCTCGTTGAAAGCGCGACGCGATGACGGCGTGCGCCATCAGCGCGAATGGATCGTTCGAACGCACCGCGGCCTCAAGCTGCGCATCATCCGGCGAGAGACAAAAACTCAAGAGATAGGCGCCGCGAACATCGCCCGATGTCGTCGCGCGCGCAATCTCGAGCACTGGATCGAACTCCGGCACTTCGTGAGGAGCGACGAGCAGCACCCACGCCTGCCCCGCTGCTGGCAACTTCGCGAATCCATCGGCGATTGCCTTCCACGCCTGCTTCGCCTGCTCGTCCGAGAGCAATTTCTTTTTCGCCGCGTACCCAAGAAGCACCATCGTGCGAAGGTCTTCGTCGGTTGTTGGTGACGCAGCGTGCGCGATCGCAGCGTCGATCCACGCTGTGTTCACGCGAACCCCTCCCACTTCAACATTTGGAACCTGTGGCTGCACGCCAAAGGTGCCCGCGCTGAATGAGCCAGCCTCTGCAACGTAGTTCAGCGCTCCGCGCATACTGACCGTCGAGCCAGCGATTGGATCTTGATTCAGCCGAAAACCAACCTCGGTGAAGCTCAAATCCCACATCATCTCCATCGATTCGCCCGGCGCGAGTTCGATCGCACGATCGAATGGAATGATCTGCGGGATCAACCGATCGACACCTGGATTCGAACTCGAGTTCAGCCGCGGCTGCATGAGAACGTTCTGCTTGATCGGTCCACCGAGTGCCACCGCCATCGTGAGATCCGTTCGGTTGGTGATGATGAACCGATATCGAAGTGGATCGAAGGCCTCGACAAGCAACTTCTCTGGAATCACTTGGAAAGCGAAGGCGTTGGTCGAGCCCGAAAGGTACTGCTCGAAGGCTGGAGGAATCGACGCGACAATTCCATCGAGCGCTGCAACCGATGGATTCGGTGGGATGCCAACACCGACAATTTGCTTCAGTTCATGCGAGGCCAGCATGCCGATGAGATTCCCCCGTTCGCTCGAGGCGATCGCGTAGAAGCCTCGCGCCGCATCCTTGAGATTTCCCGTCGCAGCGAGTGCCTGCGCGCGCATGAAGAGGGTTGCGGACGACGTTGACGATGACTGCTCGAGCATCGCGAGCGCACCCGCGCCATCTCCAGCCATCAGCTTGAGCCATCCACCAAAGCGCAACTTGGCATCATCACTGAGTGGCGCTTTCTTTTCAGCGGCATCGATGAGCCCTTGCACCAGCGGCGCATCGGCACGAATCAACGCTGCGGTGACTGCAGTGTCGAGGAGTCCCGAGGCTGCGAATTCTGCTTGATCGCGTTGCGCCTGAACGTTGACAACCTCGCCGGCCTCTGGAGAGTCGGCCGGTGGATCATCCTGTTCTGCTTGAGTTGTCGCCGCTGCGATCATCTGCGTGATCGCCTCCGCAGCGCCAGGCTGCTTGGATGAGGCTTGAATCGCAGCTTCAACGACCGCGACGAGAGGAGGAGTCGCGAACGGCACCGCCTCGCACTCAGCGCGCGTCATCGCTGGGTTGTAACTCTGAATGCGCACCGCCTGAACAGCCTTGCACACCGCGATGTGGCGCTGAAGCACAGTGATGGCGTCGTCGGCGCGATCCGATCCCCAGAGCGCGAGCGCTTGGTCGGTGACGATGAGATCGACAATCGCATCATCCACTTTCTTCGAACGACCAGCGAGCGCGGCGAGTTGATAGACGCGCGCGGCCGATCCATACGCCCCCTCTTGAAGGAGCAGCGCACCGAGTCGTCCCCACATTCGCTCTTCGATTGGATTGGCGAGAATCGCTGTCACGAGCAACTCTGCTTCACCAATTGGATCGTCGAGCTTTTCGTTGGCGAATCCCGCTGCTGTTTCTGCGGCTGCTGGAAACGCAGGGGAAAATGCGAGCGCCTGCGCGAGGTCGCGACCGAACGCCTCGACATCACCCATTCGCGACTCGAGCAGTGCCAAATCGAACGAGAGTCGCGATGCGACGGGGAGGCCGATCACCTTGATCGCTTCAGGGGTGAGATAGCGCCTGAAGACTTCGACTTGCTCTTCGGCTTTCTGAGAACGACCGATCTCTTGCAGCAGGCGCCTGAGTCGGATCATCTGATCGCCGGGTTCGAGCTTCGAAACTCTTTCGAGCGCGACCTGCGTCATTTCAACCGCGGCTGGCATGAGATCGCCCGCAAATCCGCACAATCCCAGCAGTATTCTCCACCGCATCTGGTCGCTTGGATCAAGCAGTGCCGACTTTGTGGCGAAGAAAATCGCGGCATCGAGCTCTGCTGGGGCGAGGTCGGTTGGAGTCACGGTCAGATACGCCTCACGCATGAGCAACTGCCCAAAGCGACGGGTCGAAGCATCCGCGAGCGACTCGGAGGGAGTTGCCTGAGCTTGGCCGCAAAGGCACAGAGTCAGGACGATTGCCAACATACGAAAAGTGTAGCCATTTGGGTTACACTCCCGCGCTCCCATGACGGCAACACGAATCCTTTCGACGGTTCTTTCGCTCATGGTCGCACTCGAGGCGCGTGCGCAGACGTCCCCCGCGCTCTCCGAAAAGGTTGTGGCGAGTTCGACGCTCGATGGCGAGGGCAAGGTCGAGGTCGCCGCGTTTATCAAGGCGACGGCAACGATGCTGCGCAGCGCCGATGCTGTGCAGGTGCGACGTGGACGCGAGGCGATCATCTCGTCGATTGGGAAGTCGCAACCAAATGCACCGTTTCGTACCGTGTTTGCCTCGATGCTGCTGCCGAGCCTCAAAGAGATCATCAAGACTGGGACGCAGTTGCAAGGGGTCAATGCCCTCGAGGTGATGCGCGCTCTCAACTCTCCAGACTCACTCTCGGCGCTCGCCGAACAGTGTTCGAGCGCAACGCAGCCCTCGGAGTCGCTGCGTCTCGTTGCGAGTGGATCGCTGGCGAGTGCGATCCTGTTTACCGATCTCAACACCGCCCAAGCCGATGCGATCGTTCGAGCACTCAGTGCATGTATTGATCGAGAAAACGATTGGATGGTCACCGCGTACGACTTGCAGTCGCTCAAGGCACTCGCAACGTCGCCGCACGTTCCCAAGGCGAGTCAGGGAACGGCCCGAGTGGTCGAATCGAGCGCGCTCGCACTTCTTGTCAGCAAGATTCGCAAAGAGAAAGTCCCGCCAGTCATGATTCGGGCGGTGAATCGCACGCTCGACTCGATTCTCTCTGGGCAGATTGAGGCGACTGATCCGACCGCGATGGCTGATTTCGGAAGGTCCCTCGAACCAGCGCTCAACATGCTGATCGAGATGGCGAAGAATCCACCCACGAGCGACCACGCGGCGGCATTCGCGCAGTCGGCAAAGCTCGCTGAGACTCTCTTGCGCAACATCGGTGGTGGCAAGCCAGCCAAGACTCCCGCGCGCGCTGGCACAGTGAGCAAACCCGTCACGAAGTAACGCGCGTTGGGAACGTACCCTCGCGTCGATGCGATGGGTCTGCTGCGTTCTCTTGCTGCTCGTGACTGGCGTGGCGATTCTGACAAGTGAAGAATCTCGTTCGCGCGCGGCCATCACCCTCTCGAGCGCCGATGTTTTCACGATGGATCCGCAGCGGATGAGCTACATGCAAGATCTACGAGTCGCGCGCGCACTCTTCGAGGGACTCTGTGCACGCGACAACACGATGGGAGTTGCGACTCCTGGAGTCGCGTTGAGCTGGGAGCTCTCAGCCGACGGAAAAACGTGGACCTTTCATCTGCGCCCAGATGCACGGTGGACCAACGGCGACCGAGTCACCAGCGGCGACTTTCGCTCTGCGTGGCGACGACTGCTTCTGCCCGACACTGCGGCGGACTACACCGAGCTGCTCTTTTCGATTCGTGGCGCGCGCGAGTTCTTCGCATGGCGGTCGCAGGCGCTCGCTGCATATGTCGCGGGTGCCGTGCATGATGACGCCGCTGCGCAGGCGCTGTGGGCGAAGACTCTCGAGAAGTTCGACGAGCTCGTTGCCATTCGTGCGCCCGATGACCAGACGCTCATCGTCGAGCTCGACAATCCTCTTCCATATTGGCTTGATCTCTGCGCTTTTCCGACGCTTGCGCCGATTCATGAGCGGTCGCTCGCGAAGTGGACGCGATTGAACCCCACGACGGGAATGGTGCAGAGCGATGCTGGATGGACCAAGCCCGGGGTGCTCGTCACGAACGGTCCGATGAAACTCGTTGAGTGGCGATACAAGCGCGGGATGCGACTCGAACCAAACGAACTTTATGTTGGTGCGAACGCGCCACTCGCTTCGAGCGTCGAAGTCGTGCCGATCGAAGATGCAAACACCGCGGTGTTGGCGTACGAGTCAGGAAGCATTGACTGGATCAGCGATCTCACTGCTGAGTATCGCGCTGATCTCGCCGAAGCGTCGCATCGGTGGCGTGCATCTCATCAGACGGAGTTTGACTTTCGAATCGCAGCTGGCGCGACCGTCGACGAAGCGCTCGCGGCGCTTCCTGCGCCGGACGCTTCGCGCGGTGAGCGGCGTGATGTGCATGTCGTGAGTGCGTTTGGAACGGACTTTTGGAGTTTCAATTGCCGTCCACTGCTTTCGAGTGGTCGGGTGAATCCCTTTGCTGATGCGCGTGTTCGTCGCGCCTTCGCGCAGGCGGTCGACAAGCGTGCGCTCACAAGTTCGGTGACGCGACTCAATGAGCCCGTCGCGACAACCCTCGTTCCTGCGGGATCGATCGCGGGCTACACGTCGCCCTCGGGACTTTCATTTGACGTCGTGCGCGCGAGAGAAGAGATGGCATCGGCGGGATGGATCGACCGCACCGGCGATGGCATCGTCGAGAATGCAGCGGGCGAACCCTTTCCGCCCGTCGACATGCTCTACATGACGGGAAATCCGCGCGTGAAGAACATCGCGAACGCCCTCGCGGCGATGTGGCGCGACGCGCTTGGTGTGCAGTGTGAACTGCGAGGAAAGGACGGCAAGTTCGCAAAGGAAGATCTGCGCCGAGGCAACTTCATGGTCGCGCGTGGTGGGTGGTATGGCGACTACGCCGATCCAACAACTTTTCTCGATCTCTCGCGCACTGGCAACGGCAACAACGACCGGGCGTTTTCGTCTGCACCTTTCGATGCGCTGCTCGAGAGTGCGCAGCGTGAACTCGACCCACAGAAACGTCTCGCAATCTTGTCTGAGGCTGAACGGGTGTTGGTTGAGGAGGAGATGCCAATCCTTCCTCTGTGCCAATATGTGACGCTCTATATGTACGACCCTGCCAAGGTGCGCGGAATCACCCGCCATCCGCGCCTCGATCAGCACCTCTCGCAGATTCGACGCGTGCACGATGCACCAGTGAGCGCAATGCCATGATGCACTTGATCGTTCGCAGACTTCTTCAATTGCCCATGGTGCTGCTCTGTGTCGTGGTCGTGACGTTCACGCTTGTCTGGTTGATCCCAGGAAACCCGATGCAAAACGAGGGACGGCAGCCTCCGCCCGAAGTGGCCGAGGCGATGGACCGGCAGTATTCGCTCGACAGTCCAGTGGCATTTCTCGGCGGCTATCTCGCACATATCAGCGGCGTTGGATGGGTTCTGGGTTGGAACGAGACGCCCTTTGACTTTGGTCCCAGTATGCGCCATCCAGATTGGACCGTGAACGAAATCATCCGCGCGGGATTTCCAGTCTCGGCGACGATTGGACTCGGCGCGATCGCCATCGCACTCGTCATCGGAACAGTCGCTGGATTGGTCGGCGGACTTCGACCAGGCTCGTGGTGGGATGGAGCGACGCAGAGCGTTGCGCTCGTTGGAATCAGCCTGCCTTCATTCGTCACGGGATCATTCTTGATCGTGCTCTTCGCGGCGAAGTTGCGCATCTTTCCAATCGGAGGATGGGGATCGCCCTCGCAGGCGATCTTGCCGATGGTGACGCTTTCACTTCCGTTCGCTGCGTACATCGCACGACTCTTGCGATTCGGACTCATCGAACAGATGCACACCGACCACTTGCGCACGGCTCGCGCGAAGGGACTCTCGCGCAGCCAAGCCGCGTGGCGTCACGCGCTGAAGAACGCGTTCTTGCCGGTGCTCTCGTTTCTTGGACCCGCGACGGCCGCGGCGATGACAGGATCGTTTGTTGTTGAAAAGGTCTTCGCGGTGCCGGGTCTCGGCCGGCACTTTGTCGAGGCCGTTCTCGCCAAAGACATCACTCTCGTGATGGGAGTTGTGCTGGTCTACGCGGCACTTCTTGTCGTTTTCAACCTCGTCGTTGACGTGCTCTATGTGTGGATCGACCCGCGCATCGAACTCGCGGGTGCGCAGGCGCGCTAGACTTTCGCCATGCGATCGATGGCGACAATTGCTGGGCTGTGCACGGGCTTTTCGGCGCTCGTCATGAGTGGATGCATGGGAGCGCTCTCGACTGAGGGAACCGCGGAATTGACAATCACTCCAGAGCAGTACCGGGACGCATTCGATGCGGCCGCGCGCATTGCTCGCGAGATGGGCTACAAGGTGATCGTCATCGATCGATCGAGCGGCATCATCGCCACCGACCCGCGACACGCCGGAAGCGCGCTCGAACCGTGGCGCGTCGACAACGCATCGCCCACCGAAGTCGCTGCGAACACCGTCGCAAATCGTCGCCGACGCATCCGCTTTGAGTTCATCCCCGCATCTGCACAACTTCCGGCCGTCGATGGTCAGGGCGTGCTCCATGGCGCGGCGATTCCTGGCAGCACCGCCGCACAGGAGCGGTTCGACGTGCAAACGTGTGTCGGTCCAATTGATGTTGAAGTGTGGGTCTACATCGAGCGATCATGCGTCGAAGGGATGAAACCGTCGAGCTCTTCGGGATCGCTCGCGTCGAAATGGACGAACCCACTGAATGCCAAACCGCTCGACGCGACAGACGATTCGATTCGCGAAAACCCGCAGTGGGTGCCAATCGGTCGTGACAGCGCGTACGAGCAGACGCTGACGAACAAACTTGCGGCGGCTGTTGGTAGTCCGATAAGTTAGCGCACCGCTTCTTTTTCTGTTTTTTTGACTTTTCTATCGTTGACGGCACCTTGAATGGAGATGAGTAGAACTATGAAGAATCGCCACGGAATCTCTATCGCCCTGCTCGCAGGCGCTGGGCTCGCTGGAGTCGGATTCATTGTCGGATCGGTGGCGGGAATTCCGGGCACGGGCGATCAGGTGCAGGTACCAACGACCGCGACCGACTTCTTCTTGCCGGGCACACAACCAAACACGGACAGTCTCTCATTCGAGCCGATCCAAGCTTCAAATAATTGCTCCTATTGTCACGGCGAGTACAACGCGACCGTCGCGCCGTTTGACACGTGGGTCGTGAGCATGATGGGGCAGTCATCGCGCGATCCAGTCTGGCACGCCGCGCTCGCGATCGCGAATCAAGATGTCAACCTGTCGGGCAGCCTGTGCATTCGATGCCACGCTCCAGGTGCATGGCTCGCGGGCCACGGCGATGCGGCTGACCTCTCGCAGTTTACTTCGGATGATTTCGATGGAGTCACCTGCCACTTCTGCCACCGCGCTGTGAATCCGGTTGCTGGCTCACTGAGCGCAGTTGGCTATCCAACGAATGATGATCTCACGCCTGATCCTGAAATTCTTGCACCACTGACCGCAGCAGGAATCTTGCCAAGCCCAACACTTGGGAGCGCGAGTTATGTGGTTGATCCAAAGGATGTGCGACGAGGTCCATTCGACGATGTGGGGATAAATTTTCACGGGGGAATTCCACTGATCTACTCGCCCTACCACTCGGAGGGGTCGATGTGTGGAACGTGCCACGACGTCAATAATCCTGCGTACAGCCGGCTTCCAAGCGGCGAGCTCGTGCTGAATACTCTCGGAGCGGCCCATCCAACGATGCAGGCTGGCGACATGTTTGGCGAGCAGCGCACCTATTCCGAGTGGCTGCAGAGTGCCTTTCCAACGACGGGAGTCTCCTATCCCGATGGACGTTTCGGCGGCAATCATCCCACGGGTCTGATGAAGAGTTGCCAGGATTGCCACATGCCAGATCAGCAAGGTGGAGGATGCGTCTTCTACGACGGCGACCCCAAGACTGAGCGACCAAACGTTCCGCAGCATTCCTTCGCTGGTGCGAACACGTGGGTGCTGCGTGCTGTGCAGACCCAGATGGGTGTTGATGCCGAGTACTTCGGCCTCACGCAAGCGCGCGTTGACGACTCGATCGCACGCAACGTGCAGATGTTGCGCGACGCATCGGACATGGAACTGACGCAGGTTGGCTCGTCACTGCGCGTGAAGATCATCAATCAGACAGGTCATAAATTGCCAACGGGCTATGCCGAGGGTCGACGTGCATGGATCAACGTGAAGTTCTTGAATGCAGCGGGGGGAACGGTTGCTCAACGCGGTGCATACAACTACCTCACCGCAACCCTCACTGAGGGCGACACGAAGATCTACCACTCGCATCACACGATCAGCCCAGAGGTCGCTGCGGCGACACACCTTCCAGTAGGAACTCATTCTCATCTCGCGCTCTCGAACGTGATTGCCTTCGATAATCGCATCCCTCCGCGCGGATTCACCAACGGAGGGTTCGCATCGGTGCAGGCAGCGCCCGTTGGCTACTCCTACGCCGACGGTCAGTATTGGGACTTCACGAACTACGTGATTCCTTCTGGCTCGGCGAGGGCTGTTGTCACGTTTTACTACCAGACGTCGACTCGGCAGTACATGGAGTTCTTGCGAGACACCGCACTCGATGGCACCGGCCTCACCGCCTACAACTTGTGGGTCACGCACGGGCGAAGCGCGCCGGTCGATATGGATTCAATGACGATTCAGCTCACGCCGGTGGCTCCAGGTGACATCAACGGCGACGGTGCTGTCAACGGGGCAGATCTCGCGTTGATGCTCGGCAATTGGGGTGGAACCGGTCAAGGCGACCTGAATGGCGACGCTGTCATCAACGGCACCGACCTCGGGATGTTGCTCGCAAATTGGGGCGCGGGACTCTAAACACCACCCGCGAAGCTACACCCCACCTGCGAAGCTACACCCCACCAAGCGGCTTGGGTGCTGGATCGGGATAGACCGCGATGTAATCAGCCATCGCCGCTTCGACGACTTTCGCAGCGCGCGTGTATCCGTAGACATCGCGAATTGAAATTGTGCTTGGCTCGCCAATGCGCTGCTTGTACGTCGAGAAGTAATGCTGCAATCGTTCGATGACGAGCGGTGGAAGGTCTGAAAGTTCGCGGGCGCCATCCCAGACAGGGTCTCCCACGAGCACTGCAATGATCTTGTCATCAGCCTCGCCATCATCGAGCATCTGAAGTCCACCGACAACACGCACATCGAGCACAAGATCACTCTTGTTGATCGGTCGCTCAGAGAGCACGCAGATATCAAGAGGATCGCCGTCCGCCTTCTTCGCGTGAGCACTCAGCGCAGCGACGCGATCGGCGCAGAGTGTGCGCGGCACGAATCCATAGAGCATCGGAGGAGTTGCGCTTGTTCGCTGAGGCCGATCGACTTTCAGATATCCCGACTCTTTGTCGACCTCGTACTTCACGAGATCGAATGGAGTGATCTCGATGAACGCCTGCACAAGGCGCGGCGGATCATCGCCACAGCGCAGGCCATGCCAGGGATGGGGTCGATTGATGTGGTAGCGAATGGGATCCATGAGTGAAGAGTAACGAGCGATTCAACCGACTTTTTTCGGCAGCCGCTGCATGAGGTTCTCAACAGCCGCGCGCAACTGTTGATCGCTGTCGGCCGCTTCATCTTGCGGAGTCTGCGGCACGATGATGTCAGGCTGTGCGCCGTTGAGTTCCATGTCGGTGCCGTTGAGCAGATACCAGCCGCGCGTCGGCATGCGAACAGAAGTTCCATCGAGAAGCATCGCGCCGCCAGTCGAAATCACGCCGCCATAGGTTGGATAGCCCACAAGTGTGCCGCGATGCAGCGTCTTGAATGCGTGCGCCACGATCTCAGCATTCGAGAAACTCTTCTCGTTACAGAGCATGTTGATCGGTCCGGTGAATCGCTGAATGAAGAGCCGATCTTGTGGATAGCCGTCGGTATGCGATGGGTCGCTGCCGCGTGGAACGGTGTACGCATGAATCGGAGAGCAGATCGAAGCGAGCAACCGGTCGGCGGTCCATCCCCCACCGTTGTTGCGCACGTCGATGAGCAATCCATCTTTGCCCTCGCAGGCGGCGTAGAGATCTCGCTCGAACTCATCGAGCGAAGGTTGCGCCATCCCAGCAATGTGGATGTACCCGAGTCGCCCACCCGACAACTCGCTCACCCGTGCGGCGTTGTTGTTCTGTGTCGCTTGGTAGGCGAGCCCGCCGATTGCGCCATCCGTGACTGGAATGATCGTCACGTCGAAGGTGACCTCGCGACCATCGTCGAGTGTGCGATCGATCGTGAGCACAACTTCTTTGCCGATGGTGCCAGCCATGCGCGATGAAAGCGTGTCGCCAGGAACGATCGGCAAGAAATCGACCGCAGTGATGATGTCGCGCAGAAGAAGCGGAGTCGGAAGGGTCGCTGCAGGACTTTCAGGAATGATGCGATCGATGAGCAGTCCCTTGTCGCATGATGTGACCGCGACGCCGATGCGCCCTTGCGGCAAAACCGTGCGACCGCCGACCGATGGAGTGCGAATTCCCAGATGGCTCGCGTTGAGCTCTCCAAGAAACCGATTGGCAACGTGATCGAACTCACTTGGAGTTCGCGCGTGCGTCGCGAGCTGCGCGTATCGAGCGGTGACGGCATCCCAGTCAAGGTTCTTCATCGTCGGGTGATAGAAGTTTTCTCCCATCAATCGCGCAGCTTCGGCGAACTTCTGCGACGAAAGCGCAGCGCGGTCGACCACAATGGATGAATCGACGTCGATCGATGTGCCTGCGTTGGAACTCTCGCTCGTCGAGGACGATGACGAGGCTGAAGCGCTCGATGCGCCGCCGCCACCACTGCCGCCGCCACCAGAGGTCGAGAGCAACTGGCCCTTGCCGCTCGAGACGACGATGAGCTTGTCGCCGGTGAGCGAGATTCCCTGCACGTTCACTCGACTGCCGATGCGACGCTGGCCAGTGCCATCCCAACCGATCGAATAGAGACCTCCTTCGAGGCCATCTCCACCGGTGAAAAACATGCGATCGCCTGCTGGAGCGAACTCGAGACTTCCCTCGTTTCCAGGCAGCGAGCTCACGCGGCGCACGCGGCGATAGGCATCATCGAGCGAAAGCGCGGTGGGCGTCGATGGCTTGTCAGTTTTCTCGGCGTTGTCGGCCTTGTCTGTTTTCTCTGCGGAGTCATCCTTTGCGGTGACATCGTCTGACTCTTCTTTTTTCTTGGGAGTTTCGCCACCAAGTGGTTTACGTTTCTTGACCGCGTCGCCGGCATCCTTGAAGTATTTTTCGAGTTCGAATTTCGGCAGCGCCTCGAGCGACTTGTCGAGGAAGACCATCCAGACATCTTCTTCTTCATTGGTGCGCTCAGAAATGAAACTCAGAATGCGACCGTCAGCTGACCAACGCGGAGAGTGATCATTGTCTGGATGGCGCGTGACGTTGATTGCAGGAGCGTCACCGACTGCTGGCACGATGAAGATGTCGGTGTTGAAGTCGCGGTCAGTGCTCGTGAAAGCGAGCCACACGCTGTCGGGGCTCCAACGAAATTCGATGTCGGGATCCCACCCGGTGTTCACGAGTCGAGCGACGTTTGTCGTGAGATCGAGCAGCATGATGTCGCCGCGACCTCGACGAAACGCGAGAAACTTTCCATCAGGGGATGGACGCGCCGATCGATCGTTGGATGCTTCGGCGAGAATCGGTTTGACGTCGAAGCGCACAGCTTGCGACCAGCGCTCACTCTTGGGCTTCTCTTTTTCAGCGGGTTTCTTCGCCGTCTTGGATGGCGCTGGGGTTGCGGTCGGCGCAGGAGCGACAGCGGGCGCTGGAATTGCAGGCGCGGCGGCGACTACTGGCGCTGGTTCGGTAGCCGGCGCGGGCTCGACGATGGGTTCGATGGCCGCGGGCGCGGGCTCGACAACTGGCTCGACGGCGGGCGCGACCACCGCAGGCTCAACAACAACTTCAACTGGCTTCCTTTCGAGCACGTTCTTCGTCGCGGCGACATCCTCGCGAGTTGTCGCGACTGTCGCAGCCATGATCGACTCGCCTCCGCCACTGTCGCTGGTGAAGTAAAGCGTCTGTCCATCGGGGCTCCACGAAATCTCATACTCGCGCGCGATCGCATTGGTCACTCGACGCGCCGAGAACTTGCCTTCGACGGGCTTGATCCACACATCGCCGAATGCCACGACTGCAGCACTCTTGCCATCGGGATTGAGCGCAACCTCACTCACCGCACCAGCGAGTGACTTGGTCTCTTCATTGTCGAAGGTGTCATCGGCTGCGTTGAGCACAAGCGCAACGGGAAGCGCGCCGGGCTTGTTGAGATCGAGGCGATAGAGCGTGTTCCACACTGTGAAAAACGCGCGGCTTCCATCGCGACTCACGGTGAGATCCTTCACGTCTTGTCCTTCAAACGCAGTCAATCTGCGCGCGGACGCCCCTGCTTTCGCATCCTGGACGAAGACGTTGACGGTATTGAGATCTTGATCGCTGAGAAAGAGAAAACTCGAATCGCCGCGCCACTGCGCCCATCCATCGTTGCCTTGAAAGTTTGTCAATTGGGTGAACGCACTCGCGGCGAGTGCCTTCGCGTCGAACATCCACACATCGCAGTTGTCACTGCCGCGATATCCGCGACGCGACCAATCACTGCCGCCCCGCTCAAAGAGATAGCGCGTGCCATCCGGTGAGAGCACCGCGGCGCGACCGAACGCTCCATGTCGACGAATCGGCTCGCCACCCGTCAGCGAAACGTAGTAAGGGCGCGGCGCGCGAAAGAGGTCGTAGTCGATCGATGCTGAGAAATCGAGCGCGGGCTCGCCTGTGGGAGTGCGACCAAATCCAGAGAGGCTCAACACCTCGTCTGAATTCGTGACTCGGCGAAGCGATCCACCCATTGGATCGACCAGATACAGATTGCGACCGCCATCGCGCGTGCTCTCGAAAGCGATCGTCGATCCATCATCACTCCATGCACTTCGCGATTCATCGGCTGGATGAATGGTGAGTCGTGTTGCTGTGCCGCCCTCGGCCGAAGCCTTCCAGAGATCGCCGCGCCAGGTGAAAGTGACGAATGCACCATCTGGACTTGCCGCAGGGAGGCGCGGAAGATCGACGTCAGCGCCAACAGCGATTCGAGTGGTGGCTGCAAGAACACAGAGTGCGAGGGTGCATTTCATCGCCACACTCTAGCGGTATGTTCTCGCCGCACACTCTCTGCACATGCGGCGCGACGTGAGAACCGCGCGGCGATTGGGGCTATTCTGCGCGACCCATGCGAACCGAATCACTCTCGTTCTTGCGACGCCTGCTCGACACACCGAGCCCATCGGGTTTCGAGCACAACGGTCAGCGAATCTGGCTCGAGTATGTGAAGCCACTGGCGACCAAGACGTGGTCTGACCCCTATGGCAATTGTTTCGCAGAACTTCTGCCCGCTTCCGGCAACGCGCCCAACACGCGCACAATCGCCGTCTGTGGACACGCCGACGAAATCGGATTGATGGTGAATCACGTCGATGCACAAGGATTCGTCTATTGCAAGGCGATCGGCGGCATCGATTCAGGCTCAATCGTTGGAAAGCGCATCCAGTTTCGCTCGACGGTTGCAGGTGTGACTGAGCCTGTCATCGGACTCGTCGGCGCGACGGCGATCCACTTGCAAGACAAGGATGCCAGCGCGAAGGTTCGCAAGGTGCACGAGCTCTTTATCGACGTCGGAAGCAAAGACCTCGCCGCAACGATGGCGCGGCTGAACATCGGTGATGCAGGAGTCTTTCTCGATCAGAGCATGATGTTGAGCGATGAACTTATCGTCGCACGCGCGCTCGACAATCGCATCGGCACGTTCGTTGCAGCAGAGACACTGCGACTTCTCGCCGAGAAGCATGCGTTGCTCAATGTGCGCGTCGTCGCGGTGAGCACCGTGCAAGAGGAAGTTGGGTTGAACGGCGCAGCGATGATCGCCGAGAGTTTGCGCCCAGATATTGCGCTCGTGACGGATGTTGGTCACGCAACGGATAGCCCCGGCATCTCGCACGCGCAGCATGGACAGTTCAAGATGGGTGAGGGTCCAAAAATTGCCGTTGGCGGGGCGCTTCATCCAGCAGTCGTTGCGCGATTGATCGAGGCGGCGGCGCAGAAGTCGGTTGCGCTGCAGCGGGCGGCGACGCCTGGTCGCAGTGGCACCGACACCGATGCGATTTTTCTTCGTGCGGGGGGCATCCCGTGCGGTCTGCTCAGTCTTCCAATTCGTTACATGCACACGACGGTTGAACTCGGCAACACGCGCGATCTGCGGCAGATCTCGGAAGTCTTCGCCGCGATGATTCTCAACCTGAAGCGCGACGAGTCAATTTCGAGTGGACTCTGAGTTGCGCAGGCAAACCGCACTACTATTACTCGCCCGATGTTGAAGTTCGTCCATCAAGCGATTCGTGATATCCGAACGACTGGATCAGTCTTTCCGAGTTCTCCTCGACTCGCACGTGCGATGACGAATTCGCTGCGAGAGCATCGCGGTGAGAAGAAAATTCTTGAAGTCGGACCTGGCACAGGAGCGTTCACCGAAGCGATCCTCTCGTCACTTCGTGGACACGACACCTTCGACGTCGTTGAGGTCAATCCTGTTTTCTGCGCGCACATCGAGGGGCGACTCTTGACTCCTTTTCGTGCGCACCACTCGAGCATGTCGATTCGATTGTTGTGCGCACCGATCGAAGAGGCGGCGCTCGAAGGTGGATATGACTTCGTGATCTGCGGTCTGCCGTTCAACAACTTTCCGCTCGCGCTCACCGAATCGATCTTCGCCCGAATGCTGCAGTTGATGCGCGATGGAGGCGAGTTGACCTACTTTGAATACCCAGGCATGCGCACGCTGAAGCGTCCATTTGTTGGACCACAGGGGCGAGATCACATCGCGAAGTTCAAAGCATTCGCGAAGAAAACAGCATCGTCACACCTCGTCACACGCACACTCGTCGTTGCGAACATCCCACCTGCGCACGCAGTTCGGCTGACCAAACGACACGGAGTTCTTGAGCCATGTTCCGCGTCAATGAAAACTTCCTGAAACTTTCGGCGGGCTACCTCTTTCCTGAAATTGCGCGTCGCGTCGCACTCTTTGCGGCCGAGAATCCTGCCGTGGCGGGGCGCATCATTCGCTGTGGCATCGGTGATGTCACTGAGCCACTGCCCGCGGCTGCGGCTGACGCGATGCACAAAGCCATCGACGACCTCACCAAGCGCGAGACTTTTCACGGATATCCGCCGCCAGCGGGATATGACTTTGTGCGAGCTGCGATTGCCCAAGGAGACTTTCGCGCACGCGGGTGCGCGATCGCGGACGATGAGATTTTTCTCAGTGATGGATCGAAGCCCGACGCGAGTGCGATCCTCGAGATTCTGGGAAGCGGAAATCGAGTTGCGATTACTGACCCGGTCTATCCGGTCTACGCCGACACGAACGTCATGGCTGGCAATTCGGGCGGCGCGCTTGAGGGCGGCGGCTACGAGGGATTCACCTATCTGCCGTGCACTCCTGCAAATGATTTTTCGCCCGCATTGCCGACGCACGGCGTCGACGTGATCTATCTCTGCTCGCCGAACAATCCAACGGGCGTTGTCTTAGACCGCGCCGCGCTCACTCGCTGGGTGCAGTACGCGCGCGACAACGGCGCAGTGATCTTGTTTGATGCGGCGTATGAGGCGTTCATCCGCGAGGATGGCATCCCCCATTCGATCTACGAGATCGACGGCGCGCAGAGCTGCGCGATTGAGTTTCGATCCTTCTCGAAAGTCGGCGGATTCACCGGCGTTCGCTGCGGTTACACGGTGATGCCAAAGGCGCTTCACGCCACGAGCGCTGGCGGCGCACGCGTCGGATTGCATGGGCTGTGGATGCGCAGATGGGCAACCTGTTCGAACGGTGTCAGTTGGCCCGTGCAATGTGCGACTGCTGCGCTCTATTCGGCCGAGGGACGTGCGCAGACGCGCGCGCTGACCGACTTCTATCTCGAGAATGCAGCGTTGCTTTCTGCGGCGTGCGAATCGATGGGACTCAAGACGTACGGTGCGAAGAACTCTCCATATGTGTGGATGACATGCCCCGCAGGGCTCGGATCGTGGGAGGCCTTCGATTTGCTCCTGCGCGAGGCGCAGGTGGTGACGACTCCGGGTGCGGGCTTTGGGCGGTACGGCGAAGGATTCATTCGCATCAGCGCGTTCAACTCGCGCGCAAATGTTCTCGAAGTTGTGAAGCGACTCGCGGTGTTGGTGCCCAGCGTCGCGCGATGACCGTCAGCCGTCGTCGCCCCATCCACGCTTTTTCGTTTCGCTCTCTTGCGCGAGTTCTTCAGGCGCGCCTCGATATCCGTGACCGACGATAAACATCTCGACGCTTTCGCGCCGCGATGACGCGGGTTTCACGCCCTTGACCTCGCCGAAGAGTTGCTGCGTGCGCTTAAGCAGCGCTGGATAGCCGCCCCCCTCATAGACCTTCATCAGAACGTGACCGCCGAGTTTGAGCCAGACGGGCAGGCGATCGAGCAGTGTGTTGCAGAGCGCGACTGATCGAATGCTGTCGCCCGAGGCATCCCCAGAGGTATCAGGACCGATGTCACTGATGACCACATTGAAGAACTCTCCGTCGAAAGCCTCGCTTGTGAGCTTGTTCAAGTCGGCTTGCATCACTCGTACATTTTCGGCGAGTCCGCGGGGATCGATCACCTTCAGGTCGAAGGCGCAGACGAATCCTGTGGGACCGACTCGCGCCGATGCGACCTGTGTCCATGAACCAGGCGCGGCTCCGACATCGAGCACACGATCGCCCTTTCGCAAGATGCGGCGACGCTCTTCGATCTCGATCAACTTGTAGGCACTGCGCGCGCGGTATCCCTCTTCCTTGGCCTTTCGAAAATAGTGATCCTGAATTTCGCGCATGACAGAGATTAGTCGTGGTGTCCACCTGAGTGAAAGAATGCCCGAATCTCCCGATTGAATCGCACTTGCGCTGGTTGGTAGACGCTGTCATGCGTCGCTCCTGGAACGATTTCGATATACCCCGGACCACTTGGAAAAACCCGACCTGCGATCGACTCCTCACGCATGCGCGCATCAATCGAGTCGCGCAACCGAATCGCCGCGCGCTCGAGATAGAACGAATCGCGCTCGCCGACAATCACACGCACCCGCTCAACAAAGAGTCGACCGAGCCCATCCCAATCTGCGCGGATGCGTCGCGCGATGTCGAACTGACTCCACGCCTCAATCGTCACTGGATCGATCACCCCAGTGTGCGGATCGCAGAGTCGACGCGCTCCGCCACCGCCATCTCTCGCAGAAAGCGCCGCCGCGGGACCAAACATCGCGGCCCATGCATCCCACTGTTGACCGGATGTTCCACCCGGCGAGAGTGCGTACTCCATGCCGATTTCATCTCGCACGAGCATGGGCACGAGATCGTGATGCGGTCCAATGTCTTGCCGATAGCTCGGTCGGTCACTGCCATCGTCAGCCGCGAAAAGATTGATGTCGCGGTAGAGGTCGCTCATCTCAAACGCAGAAAAATCAAGTGGATCGGGGCTGCTCGCAAACGCAGCGCCGAACGTGGTGGGATTGTTCAACGCAAGCCACGCGCTTGACCATCCACCCGATGAATGACCCGTCACCACTCGCGCCGATGGATCGCGGATCAATCGAAAACGCTCCTGCAGATATGGAATGAGTTCGGTCACGAGCGCACTCGAGCGCGGACCATTGAGTGCGCTGTCGACGAATCCATGATGTCCATAGGCACTTTCAGGATCGAGAATCACATAGACCGCTTGCGGCCAGTAATCGACGAGCGCTGGATTGCCAACCTTCGTCGCGAGGTCAAGCGCCTCTGTGAAGCGGCCGCCAAATCCAGGCACGACGTACACGGTCGGCCAGATTCGGCGCTTCGCTCGCAGATCGTGATACTCCGCTGGAAAGACCACCGCCGCTCGATGCGTCACAGCACGTTCGGCTGCGGCTGAGAGCAGCGCGCTTGGGATATCGATCCACACGACATTCTTCAATTCGGGCAGCGTCAACGCGGGAATTTTTTCGACAAGCTCGAGCGCGACGACGTCGCTGACGTCTCGACTGAATGCGACGGTTGTTGGCTTCGAGAGCAGGTTGCCCGCAGCGAGGTGTCCGCGTTCAAAGTCGCTGACGTCGAGCACCGCTTGCACCTCATATTCGCCTTGAAAGAGTTCAGAACCCCCTGGCCACCAGACGCTCGATTCGCCGAATTCAATAGGTGCTCCTGGCGCAACTGAATCAACCTGCACGGAGGCGATGGGCTGCGGATCTTCGAAGAAAGGTGCCATCGAAGGATCGCCACTCGCTCGACTATCGAGCGCGCGAAAAAAGAGAATCAGACGACCCGATCGACTCTTGGAGGCGAGCAACTCACCCTTCGCCTGCGGCAATGTCACAGTGATCGAATCTGCTGGCAGCGCCACACCCGCCTGTGGCGGCTGCACGCGTCGTCCCTTGTCGATGCGTGTTCGCTCGGGCGGCGCGGGGGCGAGTTGCTTCGATGCACTGCTCGCCGCCGAGGGCACGCTCGTTGGTTGCGCCGCTGGCGCCACGCGCTGTTGCTGCGGCGCTTGCTGTTGCGCTTGCTGTTGCGCTTGCTGTTGCGCAGAGCCAAGTGCGAGTGTCGCAAGCAGAAAGAGAGTGAACAACACAGTGCGATCGTAGTCACCCGTTAGACTTGAATTGTGCTGCGCGCCAACGCGATCCTCTTCCTCTGCTCCCTGCTCATCGGGGCTCTCGCTCTCGCGTGCGGATGCACGGCGAATCCCCGTCCCGGAATTGCATCAGGTGTCGTGCACGCGTGGAACAACACCGTCGGCGGTCATGTGCACGAAAACGAGTCGTTTCTTGTGCCATCCACTGGAGTGATGAACATCGAGGTCGACAACTTCGCTGGCAATGTGCAGGTGGACGCCGCGGGTGATGGAGCGACAGGATCGATCGATGTCGTACGCCGAGGAACACACGGTCTTGGACGGCAAGGCGAGTCTGAAGAGTCGCTCAAAGAGCTCGCAGTGACCTACGGCGTCGAAGATCGCGCAGGTCACGCGACGCTGATCATCAAGTCAACGACGACGCACGCCGAGCCCTGGTTTCAATCGGTCGACATCGAGATCACGGTGCCACGCCTCGGTGTGGTTGTCGTGCGAACGAGTCGAGGCCACGTTGCGATCACCAATTTCGAAGATGGCGTCGACATCGAAACGACGCACGGCGATGTGCGTGTTGCGACGAATGCCGCGATCACATCGCCGTCGACCATCCTGAACAAGGATGGATCGATCGATTGGCGCGTTGCTCCCAAGAGCACGGGAACCTTCGAGATCGAAGCGGTGAATGGACAGGCGCAGATTCGCGTCCGCGATGGCGTCTGGCTTGCGACCGATCGGCGCAACGACAGCAATTCGAACTACGGGAGACTCAATCGAGGCACGAATCGCGTGATCCTTCGAACCGTGGATGGCGACGTGCGCATGTACGTCGGTGAGAGCCCAACCGAAATGGGAACGTTCATCGACTAATTGTCGACTCGTCGTTTCCGCGCAGCCACGCTGCCGGAACATTTGCGGTGCTCGCGATGATTCGCGATCGAATGCCGCCCCGCCCACGCCACTGCGTGATCACTTGCAACCAGGCTGGGCTCATCGATTGCGCGAGGTCGCTGCAAATGCGATTCGTCACCGCCTCATAGAAAATGCCCTCATTCCGAAACGACTGGTAATAGAGCTTGAGCGATTTCAACTCGACGCAGACGGCGTTGGGCTGATAGCGAAGAGTGATCGATCCAAAATCAGGATGCCCCGTTTTCGGACAGACCGACGTGAACTCGTCGTTGACGTGCTCGATGAGAAAGGGTTGATCGGTGGGCGAATCGAAGAATTCGAGCAGTTGTTGGTTGGGCATGGATCGCTTTCAAAGTCCGTACGTGGTGTACAGCTTCAACACTTTGGGTTGATTCGGATTCGCTTGCATCGAAGCGCGAAAGGCGCGACGCGCTTCGGACGCGGCGACGGCATCCTTTTTCTCTGAGAGCAGCCAACGATTGAGAGCGTTGACTCCGATGCCATTCCATGCAGGCCAATAGTTTGGATCGATCACCACCGATTGTCGATAAGCCGCGCTCGACGAGTCGTAATTGCCCGCGCGAAACTCGGCCCATCCAAGTCGTTCATAGGTCTCTGGCCCCAACGAGAGTTTCGTCAAGGCGATCGCGGTGTTCACTGCCTCTGGATAGCGCCCATCGGCAACGTACGCATTCACCATGTTGGTGAGCAACTGTGGAGTCGCAGGCAGCAATTCTACC
Organism: Singulisphaera sp. GP187; assembly: GCA_945869475.1. Lineage (GTDB taxonomy): Bacteria > Planctomycetota > Phycisphaerae > Phycisphaerales > SM1A02 > F1-60-MAGs104. The sequence goes on from CAMBOV010000013.1 coordinate 30,389, forward strand.
GCCGCTTGATACTGCACGATCGCATCGCCAGGACGACCGAGTCGCTCGTACGCAACGCCGAGATTGACGTGCGCCGCTCCATTGCGTGGCTCGAGTTGCACGGCGCGCTGCCCAAACTGTGCCGCGACACGCGGGTCTCCCAGCGATAGGTATGCCGTCGCCATGTTGAGATTGACTTCAGCGCTCTTTGGATTCGCAACGAGCGCGCGTTGATAGGCACCGATCGATTCGGCGAGCCGTCCGAGCATCTGCAGCGATCGTCCGTGACCATACTGCGCCTGAAAGTCAGCTGGATCGAGCGTGACGGCGCGCTTGAAGTTGGGCTCTGCATCGGCATATCGACCCTGCGAAAATCGCACGTCACCGATGCCGACATACGCCTCAGGCAACAATGGATTCTTCTCGAGCAGTTCTTGAAAGAGCGCGAGCGCAGCCTCGTTGTCGCCCGCGGTGCGCAACTCTGTTGCAGTCGCGAGCTTCACTTTTTCACCCGCGGTCGGCTCGACAGGTCCAGAGCGCGTCGTGAGCGGCGCACTCTTCGTGGCGCTCGTGCCACCACCAAACCACTGGCAGCCAATCGATGAGCCCGCGAAGAGCGTGAACATCGTGAGCATGCCGATCATTGGGAGCATGCCAATCATGCTGCTCATGCTGCTCATCGAGCGCACACGCATCGCTTCGAGTCGCTTGATATTCACGAGATCCCACTCCTGCTCATTGCGGTCACTCTCATCTTCTTTGGGCGTTTCTAAAATCATCGGAACATCACGCAGCGCCTGAGCATTCAGAATAGCGTGAAAACATGCCTCGCCGCAGCAGCCCTCGCCGATATGCGCGTGTCGATCTTTGCGCGATCCGAGTGCTCCCACCGAGTCATTCACGTGCACAACACGCACCGTTTCGAGCGAACAAACCGTGTCGAGTTCTTCGAGCACAGCGCGCGCCTTCGACGCAGTCGACAGGTCGTATCCAGCCGCCACAATGTGACAACTGTCGACGCAGATGCCCACCCGCTCTGGGGCGCGCACGAGCGAACGAATTCTCGCGAGATGAGCGAAGTCGTAGCCAAGATTCGTGCCAGAGCCTGTCGTTGTCTCGAGGCAGGAGATCACTTTGTATCCAGCGAGATCGCGGTGAAGTTCATCAAGCGCCGCAGCGATTCGCTCGAGACCTGCAACCTCATCGTTGCTCGACGGAGCGCGCAACACATTGGGGTCACTCGGGCGACGCGCCGCGCCGAGATGCGCTCCGGGATGCATCACGCACCAAGCGATGCCGAGCGTCTCGCACCGCTCAAGCTCGTCGCGTTGCGCCGCGATGCTTCGCGCGCGCGCAGTTGGATCGGGCGAGGCGAGGTTCACGAGATACGAGTTGTGACTCACGATTCTCTGCGGCGCGTCGGACCATCCCGTGGCAATCACCGCCTCGCGCCAGAGCGCGATCTGCTCATCGCGCAGTGGTTGCGCCGTCCACTGCCGCTGGTTCTTGGTGAACACCTGCACCGAATCGAATTGCAACCGGGCAGCCTCGATGAGCGCGAGGTGCCCTCCGCCAGCCACCGAAAGGTGACTGCCGTACCTAGGACGAGCGTTCTGTGCCGTGGGCTTCACACCATTCGTGCGCCAGCTCGGCGCGCGCACTCGACGATGCGCTGTGCGGTGCGAACAGCGGCGAATCCTGCTTGCGCATCGACGAAGGGCTTGCTGCCCGTGCGCACCGACGAGAGAAAGTTTTCGAGCTGCAGCTTGAGCGGTTCACCCTGCCCAACATCGAGAGTGTCGACTTTCACGAGCTCGAGATAGTTCAATCCCGAAAGGTCTTCGCCGCGCTTGAAGCGGGCACGAATGTCGGCAAGTTGCTCGGCGTTCACAGCCTTGCGCACGACGGTGCCCTTGCGCTCTCCAAAGTCTGCTGAGACGTAGGTGTCTTCGCTGATGATGCGCATCTTGCGTTCGGTCTTCAGCGCGAGACGACTCGCAGTGACGTTTGCCGTGCAGCGAATTCCATCGGCGCCCGCAGGAAAAACGAGCCGTGCGTTGCAGACATCTTCCGCCTCGCCCAGAACGCTCACTGCGTTCGCGTGAATCTCTTCAGGCTCGCTTCCCATCAACATGATGAGCACATCAAGATCGTGAATCATCATGTCGAGCACAACGCCGACATCGACCGAACGAAAGGTCATCGGCGAGACGCGGTCGACTTCGACGAATCGTGGCGTGAGATTTGGAATGTTGCGAATCGCCACCATCACCGGATCAAATCGCACAACATGCCCAACTTGCAAGATCGCTGTGCCGCGCGCTGCAGCGTCGGCCATCGCCCGCGCCTCGTGCTCATCTGGCGCGAGCGGCTTTTCAACCAAGCAATGCACTCCCGCCGCCAGCAATTGCTCAACAACCGCGCGGTGCGTCACCGTTGGAGTCGCGACAACACACGCATCGACGCCTGCGGCAATGAGCGCCTCAACTGAGGCAAATGCGCCGCAGCCATACTGCTCGACCATGTCCGTGCGCCGCGCTTCGTTCGCGTCCACGACACCCACAAGGTCGGCGCCTTCGAGTTGCGCGCAGAGACGTGCGTGGTGGCGTCCCATGCGACCGACGCCGATGACGCCACAGCGAATCGTCGCAGTCGAAGAGTGTGCGAATGCGTTGCTAGTCATGGGGTGTGCTCTTTCGGAAGGTCATTTCAAGATGGTTGCCTGGTCCGTGGTAACAGGCTTCGCTCATGTAGGCGCGAATGAGCATGAGTCCGCGCCCTGATGGAATCTCGAGGTTCTCATCAAGCGTTGGATCGGGGACTGCCTCGGGGTCGAACCCCTCACCCTCATCGGTCACATGAAAGGTTGCAGAGTCGGATGAGATGCTCCAGCGCACTTCGACAGACTTGCTCGCATCTTGGCGGTTTCCGTGTCGAAATCCATTCATCATCGCTTCTTCCAGCGAAAGTCGCATTGCAAACTGCGCCGCCGCGCAATAGTCAAACTGCGCAAGCACCCCCTCGATGTGCCCTTGAAATTTTTCGAGCTCGGATGAGATCTCCTTCAGTCGCGACGATCCTTCGTCATGACCCTCGCGCGAGGCGGTCATCAGCTGCACCCCAGAGCGTTCATCCCTTGGTTCATACTTTGCCGAAGCCTTCGAGCGCCTTTTCGGCGGTGTCGGAAATGTGAAAGAGTTTATTGAGTTTCGTGATGACGAAGACTTCAAGGATGGATGGCCGAATGTCTGAGAGGCGCAACTGCCCTCCCCGCTTCTTCGCCAAACTATTGACCGTGATCAACGTGCCCAGTGCCGCCGACGAGAGGTGCTCGACTCCACGAAAACAAATCAAGACTTGTGGATTGGCTGCGGCCTCGATGCGCTGCACGAGCTCGGTGCTGATGCGGCGGATGCTCGCTTCGTCGAGGATGTCGCGATCGACAAACTCAACGCGCATCACACCATTGATATCTGTCACCCGAATTCGTGAGTTCTCGTGTGCCATACGTTCAGCGACTTCCCGTGCCAACGCCACTCAACTGGTCGCCAAGACCTGGAAAGAGCAGGTCTTCGGCTTCTTGTTGAATGATGACTTCGGGGCGAATGAGCAGCAGTGTCGTGGTCTCGATCTTGCTCGTCACCGAATTCGTGAAGAATCGATTGACAAACGGAACCTTTGAGAGCACTGGAACTCCGACTTCGATTTCGGTCTCAGCAACTTCGCGACGACCACCGAGCAGAATCGTTCCCTTGTCTGGAACAGAAACGGCTGTGTTGATCTGCGTCACTGCAACGTCGGGCAACTGGATAGTTGCGCTGAAACTTCCCGCGCGACCGAATGCATCGCCTCCACCTGCGGCACCCGAGACGGACTGCTGATCGAACTTGATCAGGATGTTCTGTGCGAACTGCACCGTCATCGAGACGTAGCGTCGATCAGCACTCGTCACCGCTTCGATATCGAGAACGAATCCTGTACGGAGGTTCTGAATGTTGGGCTGGAATGCGCCCGCGGCGTCGCCTGTGACTGCTTGAACGTTTGCGACGTAGGCCTGCGATGCACCGAACGAGATCCACGAGCGCGATCCATTGAAAAGGGTCAGCCGTGGCGCCGTGAGCGTCATCGCGCGCTGATCAGCCTGCGTGGCTTGCACCAGCAAATCGACCTGGACGTCATCGAGGTAGGTGAATCCAACGCTCAATGCTGGATTCGCAAGAGCGGCCTGTGCGACCGTTCCCTTGAGACCTGCACCGAGCAACTGGATGAGCGGCAAGCCTTCTTGCTGCACGTTGACTGGCGACATGCCGTTGGAGTCATAGAGACCGCCGTAGCTCTCGCCGTTGCGGCGCACACCGATGGGGTTGTAGAAACCACCATTGGTCGGACCTGCTTGTCCGTAGGTGAGTCCGCCACCCGCTGGATCTGGCGGCGCGATTGCGGTACCAGTTGCCGTCGAGTTCGACGTTGCGAGACCCTGTCCAAGGCCCTGAAAGACCACTGGATTCTTCAAGTGTCCGACGCGTGGGTCGCCCGTGTTCGACGCTGGACCAGGTGGGCGCTGAAAGAAGAAGTCGCGCAACTGGAAATTCGGATCTTGATCGACGGCATAGTCAAACATGCCAGGATTCGAATTGAAATACAAGTCGAAGTCGATTCCGATCTGCTCGAACCACTGCACTTCGACTGAGATGAGTCGCGATTCGATGTTGATCTGAATCGCACGCACCGCGCGCAATTGCGAGAGCAAGTTCATGATGTCGCGGTGCGTCTTTGGCGTTGCGGTCACGATCAAGTTGCCGCTGAAGTCATCGAGACGGCTCTCGGTCATGTCGCCCTTGTCCCAGAATGCTTCTGGAACGAGGTACTTGATGAGTTCTTTGAGTCTTTCGAGAATCTGCAATCGTTGATCTTCGATGCCAAGGCTTGTGCCGCTTCCGAAGAGCGAGCCACCACCACCACCACCGCCACCGCCGCCCGAACCACCACCACCACCACCGCCGAATCCACCACCACCACCGCCCGTACCACCGCCACCACCACCGCCACCACCGCCACCTTGGGCACCTTGGTTGAGCGCGGCGTCGATGTTGAAGTTCGGCGCGTTGTCGAAGTACGGCACGAGATAGAGAAGATCACGCACGTCGTAGACAATCGTCACCCGGCGAAGCGCAAGCGCTTCGGTCGATGCGACGACCACGATGCCATCTTCCATTGCCCAATCAGCACGATTTGCCTGTGCATCTGCTGGATTTGCGCTGTCGCCGCTCGCTGCTTCGAGCGTCATGTCGAGCGCCTTGTCGGCGCGGATGCTCGGGAAGGCGAGCGACACAGTCGACTGCTTCGTGACGCCGGTAGTCTCGAGCGACTTCCAATCGACATAGAAGTCGAGACCGGTGACTTCTTTGAAGTAGTTGATCGCCGCTTCGAAATCAGTCTCTGCGAAATCGATATTGATCTTCTCGCGCATCTTGGCCAGCGCAGCTTGGTCGATCTGTGAATCTGTGAAGCCTGCTGCACCACCGCGGCGAGTCGAGATCTGCGGCCAATCCTCTGGGTAGGCCATCACAGCGTCGGCACTGCGCGGTCCTGGACCGCTGAAGTTTTTCTTTGGTGGCACGAACGCCGCCTGCGCATCGACCGCGAACTCTTGAAAGGCAACCGATCGCTGTCGTTGAAGCTCGGTGTATCGGCGATAGAGAATCCCAGATTCAATAGTGTCGCGAAGAGCCAACGCAGCAGCGTTGGTGGGATCGATGAAGAGAATCTCTTGAACGACTTCGAGCGCTTCTTTGTACTTCAGCTCCGCCTGAAGTTGCCGGATGCGCGTCATGTCTTCGTTGATCGTGCGCTGGCGTTGCTCAACCATCTGCTGCTTTTGCAAGGTCGTCGACTGCGATGCATCTTTCGACGCGAGCACCTTCTGCGCCTCGGTGCTCATGGTCTGCGCCGCGGTGATGCGCACGAGTTCCGCCTCGGCTTGCGCCATTCGGTTGTCGAAATCTGCGGGCGAAAACAACGATTTGCTGCGCTGAAGTGCGACCTTTGCTTGAACGACTGTGTTGTTTGCGCTGGCGAAATTGCCTTGCGTGAAGAGTTCGCTTGCACGAATGAGCGAACTATCGAACTCAACTTGTGCCTGTTCGCGCAAGACTGCATCGTCGCCAGCGACCTTGTCGACCGACGAGGCTTGATTCAACGCCGCTTGGGCGTCTGAGAGACCCTTCGCGGCCTCGGCATCCCCTGGAACTTGAGCCATGATGGCTGACCAGAGATCAGCAGCCGATGCCCACTGACTTCGCGACATCGCTTGGCGAGCCTGCGCGCGAAGCATCGGAACACTTGCTCCATCAGTTGATGGAGCCCCTGCAGGCACCTGCGCAGGTGCGTCCGCAACTGGCGAGGGCGCTTGTGGCACTGGCTCGGAGGCTGCGGGCGCGTCGCCCGTCGCTGGCTGCGACTGAGCCATTGAAATGGATGCGGTGAGTGAGAGAACGAGAGCGGCGACAGCGAATGTCGTGGATTCAAACTTCATGTTGTGAGCGAAAGTGGGGCGAGCGAGGGGCGAAAACAGGTTCATGCAAGTACTCCGTGGGCACCCGATCAAGGGGACCCTCTCGATGCAACTCTTCATCCGACATACGTTGGGTGGCGGCCGTGCCTCTGACGGGTGTGAATCGCCTCGCCTCGAGGCGAGCGGAAAGACTAAACGGCATTCGACGCATCCGCAAGCGCAGGGTCGTTACAATCGCTGCGATGTTGAGCTCGACGAGTCCCTTTGCTCCCGCACAGCATCCCAGCCGATTGGTGTTGGCCGATGGAACCGTCTTCTGCGGGGTCGGATTTGGAGCCGTTGGCACCTCGGTGCTCACCCTAGGTGAAGTGGTCTTCAACACGGCGCTGACTGGCTATCAAGAGGCGCTCACAGACCCGAGTTATTGCGGGCAGATACTGACCTTTTCTGCCCCGCAGATCGGCAACTACGGCATCACACGCGATGACGTCGAGAGCGTGAAACCGACCGTTCAAGGCGTCGTCGTCCGCGAACTCAGCCGAATCTGGTCGAACCAACGGGCTGTCGAGGGATTGTCGCAGTGGCTTGCCCGGTATGGGGTGGTTGGGATCCAAGAGATTGATACCAGAGCACTTGTGCGAAGACTTCGACATGCTGGATCGATGAATGGGGTGATTTGCGGCGATCTCTCGCGGGACTCAAGCGAGCTCGCGAGGTTGGCTCAGTCGAGCGTGTCGATGGTCGGAAAAGATCTCGCGAGCTCGGTAAGTCCACGGGCCGGCTGTCAGTGGGAAGAGTCGTTGGGGGAGTGGTCGCCTCGCACCGACGAGGGGATGCAGATCGCTCGGCGCACCCTCAAAGTTGTTGCGCTCGACTGCGGCGCAAAGCGCAACATTTACCGCAATTTGGTGGCGCGAAACTGCGAAGTGCACGCGATGCCTCACGACACCTCGGCGGCGGCGATTCGCGCGATGAAGCCCGACGGTTTGTTTATCTCCAATGGTCCTGGCGACCCAGCCGCTGTGACGGCCACGGTGAAAACGCTGCGTGAAATCGCTGGAGAAGTGCCAACATTTGGCATCTGCCTTGGACACCAGTTGCTTGCCCTCGCACTCGGCGCAACGACCTACAAACTCAAGTTTGGACATCGTGGATCGAACCAACCAGTGCGCAATCTGCTGAGCGGTCGCATCGAAATCACGAGCCAAAACCACGGGTTTTGCGTTGATGAACTGAGCCTTCGTGCCGCCGGTGGTGAACCGACGCATGTTCACTTGAACGATGGCACGATCGCTGGATTTCGCCACGCCACCAAGCCGATCTTCAGCGTGCAATACCACCCAGAAGCATCGCCGGGCCCTCACGACTCGGACTATCTCTTCGATTGCTTCGTCTCGTTGATGGAAACGGGTGGAGCGCTCACCGACGCGACGATGCGCACGGCGCAGACACGAGCCGCCGCACTCGCCCGTGGCGAACTCGCCGCGCGATGACCGATCGTGTTGCCGAGGCCATTGCCTATGTGCGCATCGCTGTCGAGCGTGGAATTGATCGATATCCAGATGGATTGACCTATCGCGCGCCGCCTGGTGTTGGGGTGATTTCTCTGGGGGATCACGTCACAGTTCCGCTTGGACGCGGCGATTCGCCGGTGAGTGGAATCGTCGTCGCTCTGGGCGGCGCAGAGTTGCTCGATGCGCGGATGAATGCGAGTCGGGTGAAATCAGTGACGAGCGTTGATCGAACGAGTGATCCGATGCCGACCATCGTCGTTCGATTGGCGCAGTGGATCTCGTCGTACTACTGCGCGCCCATCGGCGTGACGATTGCTGCGATCACTCCGCGCGCCGTGCGCAAAGGCATTGGACGTGTGAAGACTCTCGCGGTTGATGTGGCAGAGGTGCAGGCGCAGACACACGCCAAGCTGCATCCAAAGCGACAAGCGGTGCTCGATCAACTCGCGCAGTGGTCCGCAGATGAACGACCCGTTGACATCGATCTACTTCGTGATCGCTGCGCACTCGCGACGCGCGCGCCAATCATGGCGCTCATCAAGAGCGGACATCTCGTCAGTGTCGCGCGAAGCTCAGTGCATGCACGGTGGCGCGCGAGTGTGCCCGCGTCGAGCACGGCTCCCGCGCTCACGGCGCAGCAGACTGTGGTCGTCGATGCCATCGCACACACGCTGAATCAAGGCTTTTCGCAGCATTTATTGCTTGGCGTCACTGGCTCTGGAAAGACCGAGGTTTATCTGCGACTTGCGCAGCAGGTGCTCGCAGCGGGTCGAAGCGTGCTCTATCTCGTTCCAGAAATTTCGCTCACTCCACAAACTGGAGGACGCATCGCAGCGCGTTTGCCATCCCACCCGATGGCGATTCTGCATTCGGGACTCACCGCTGCGCAGCGACATGAACAGTGGATCGTTGCCGCGACCGCGGGACCGAAGATCGTGATCGGCGCGCGCAGTGCGGTCTTCGCACCCATTGCTGATGGTGAACTCGGACTCATCATTGTCGACGAAGAGCATGATCAGTCGTACAAGCAAGACCAAGCTCCGCGCTACAACGGGCGCGATGTCGCGATTCGTCGCGCGCAACTCGCGCACTGTCCGATCGTTCTCGGCAGCGCAACACCGAGCATGGAGAGTTGGTTCAACGCGACATCGCGCTCTCTTTCGACGCTGCATCAACTGCCAGAGCGCGCTCCTGGATTGCGCACACCCCGCGTCGAAATTGTTGATTTTCGCAGGGAAACAGCGCTTCATAAGGACCGCCGCGTGCACTTGATCGGTCCAACGCTTGAAGTTGGATTGCGTCAATGTTTCGAGCGAGGTGGACAGGCGATCGTGTTGCTCAATCGACGCGGCTATGCGAATTGGATCGCGTGTCCTGACCAAGCATGCGCGTGGACGATGCAGTGCGACCACTGCGAGGTTGGAATGGTCGTGCACCACCTCGCGAGCGATACGAAGCTCACGAAGTTCACACGCTGTCATCACTGCCAGACCGAGCAGAAAGTTCCGACGCGTTGTCCTCGATGTGCGAAGAACGTTGTGATCTTCGGATTGGGTACGCAACGAGTTGAAGAAGAACTCGATCGACTCTTTCCAACACTCTCACGGGCTGGACAGATCGCGCGCGTCGACAGTGATTCGATGAGTCAAGCGAGCGACTTTCACGAGACACTCGAGAAGTTCGCGCGTGGGGACATTCGACTCTTGCTGGGAACGCAAATGATCGCGAAAGGCCTTGATTTTCCAAATGTTCAAGTCGTTGGAGTCATCAGCGCCGACACCGCGCTCAACCTTCCAGATTTTCGTGCGAGCGAGCGCACCTTTCAGTTGGTCTCACAAGTTTCGGGGCGGTGCGGGCGCAGCGACCATGCGGGGCGCGCGATCATCCAGACCTTTCAACCGGATGCTGAGCCGATTCTCGCGGCGGCTCGACAAGACTTCATCGGATTCGCGCGCGGCGAAATCGCGATGCGTGAGCGATATGGATTGCCCCCATGCCACCGACTCGCCCGTATCGTCGTGCGACACGAAAGTCAGCGAGAGGCGCAGCAGATCGCAGATCGATTGCGCGGTGCGCTCGTGGCGATCGCCCTGGGTGGCGACGTGACGATTCGAGACGCCGTGCCGTGCGCGATTGCACGAATCTCCGATCGATGGCGGGTGCAAATCGAACTGCTCGCGCCGACTCCCGCGCAGATTCAGAAGCTGCTCGCGACCGCGCGAAGTCGCGGCGTGCTCGTGCCGGGCGAGATCATTGCGGTCGATGTCGATCCCGTGACGCTGCTGTAGAGCGGCGCCGCCACAGTGACCGCCCACCTCCCCGTTTCATCGTCGTTTTTTCGCTCGGTTGCTACACTCGGCAACGGGGTGTTGAGACGACTCTTCGCCCTTCATTTCAGCCCTCGTATGGAGCAAGTTCGTGACCCACACTGGCCACGCTAATTCAGAATCTGCCCTCCCGGCACGCCAATCGGTCAACGGGTGGGATGCGGAGTTTTTGGACGGACTCTTCGCGAAGTGGAGTCGCGATCCCAACTCTGTTGATGCGACGTGGCAGCAGTTTTTTGCTGGATTTGAACTGGGATTGGCCCGTCCAGCGCCAAAGGCCGCGGCGACGGCGGCGGCGACCACCGACGCGAGTTCGTCAGGCGCCTCCACACAAGCGCAACGCGCAGTCGACCAACTCATCGCTCGCTACCGCGAGTGCGGCCATCTCGCGGCGCAACTCGATCCACTTGGAACGACTCGCCCATTTCCTGATGCGCTCACCCTTGAGAGCGTCGGGCTTGGAGACGAACATCTCACTCAGTCATTCGACGCGGGGTCGCTGCCTATCGCGTCGCCTGCCCTTCTGAGCGAGATTGTCAGCCAACTCGAACAGACCTATTGTGGATCGACCGGCGTTGAGTGCATGCACATCACCGATCTCGAGCAGCGCGCGTGGGTTCAGCGGCGCGTCGAACAATCGCGCGGCAAGCCAAACTTTTCAGCGCAACAGCAGCGGCACATCTTGAGTCGACTCGTTGACTCGGACGCGTTCGAGGCGTTCTTGGCGATGCGATACGTTGGCAAGAAGCGCTTCGGACTCGAAGGCGCCGACACAATCATCCCGATGCTCGATAGCGCGATTGAAACTGGCGCGACACTCGGCGCGCGCGAATTTTGCTTCGCCTTCGCCCACCGCGGTCGCGTGAATCTTCTAACCAACGTCGTGGGCAAGAAGTACGAGCAGGTTCTCACTGAATTCGAAGAGAACTGGACCGAAGGGTTCGTCGATGGCGGCGGCGATGTGAAGTACCACCAAGGTTTCAGCTCGGATCGATCAACCAGTGCCGGCATCGTGCATCTCACGGCCTCGGCCAATGCATCCCATCTTGAATATGTCAATGGGATCGTGCTCGGCCGCACGCGCGCCAAGCAAGATCTTCGCGGCGATGGTGAACGTCGTGAGGTGATTCCGATTCTCGTGCACGGCGATTCGTCTTTTCCAGGGCAGGGTTCGGTCTCAGAGTGCTTCAACTTCATGAAGCTCACTGGATACGACGTCGGCGGCGCGCTGCACGTGATCATCAACAATCAAGTCGGATTCACGACGAATCCGGATGATGTCTTCGGTGGACAGTATTGCTCTGACCTCGCCAAGGCCTATGACGTTCCGATTTTTCACGTCAATGGTGATGATCCAGATGCGTGTGTGTGGGCGATGCAGACGGCAACCGAGTTTCGCCAAGCGTTCGGTCGCGACGCGCTCGTCGAGCTCTGGTGCTATCGAAAGAATGGCCACAACGAGACCGATGAGCCTTCGTTCACCCAGCCGATTCTTTACCGACGAGTGCGTGAACATCCGCCGATCGCGGCGACCTATCGAGATCGACTGATCGCCACTGGCGCGATCACGCGCGAAGATGCCGACGCGCTCGTGCAATCCGTGCACGACCGGATGGACGCCGCCCAGAGTGCAGCGAAAGCCAAGGCGGTCTTTCCAGCGGTCGCTTCATTCGAAGGACGATGGAGGGCACTCAACAATCCATACACAGTCGATACCGAAGAGACTGGCGTACCTCTCGCGACACTCGCGAAACTTGCGACGGTGCTCTCGACGATTCCTGATCACATCACGCCACACCGCACGATCGCTCGAACGACCGCAGCGCGCGCTGCGGTCGAACCAGAAGCAAAGATTGACTGGGCGAATGCTGAGTTGCTCGCGTACGGATCGCTGCTGCTCGATGGATGCCGAGTGCGCATCAGCGGGCAAGACGTTGAGCGCGGAACATTCAGCCACCGCCACGTGGTTGTCACCTGTCAGGACACTGGCGGCAAGTACAACGCGCTCGCGACACTCGGCGAGTTTGGAGTCTGGAACAGTCCGCTCACAGAGAACGCGATTGTTGCATTCGAACTCGGTTATTCGCAGACCGATCCCAATGCGCTCGTGATTTGGGAGGGACAGTTTGGCGACTTTGCCAACGGCGCGCAGGTGATTTTCGACCAGTTCTTGTCGAGTGGCGAAGTGAAATGGCATCGCGCTGCGGGACTGGTTCTCTTCTTGCCTCACGGCTACGAGGGGCAGGGTCCTGAGCATTCATCGGCGCGGCTCGAACGATTCTTGCAGCTCTACGCCAACAACAACTTCGATGCGGTGTACCCGTCGACGACGGCGCAGATGTTTCACGTCTTGCGGCGGCAACTCAAGCGCAACTTCCGAAAGCCGTTGGTGGTGCTGACCCCCAAGAGCATGCTGCGACTTCCTGCCGCGCAAAGTTGCGGTGCTGAGTTTGTGCAGGGACACTTTCAGCGAGTGATCGACGATCCGACCGTCAAAGGCGCGCGCGAGATCACTCGCCTTTTCTTCTGCAGCGGAAAGTTTTTTCACGAACTGCATGCGCAACGCGAATCGCTTGCCGACACGACGTGCGCTTTTGTGCGCGTCGAGCAACTCGCTCCATTCCCTGCCGATGAAGTCGCCGCGATCATGCAGAAGTATCCATCTGCGCAGGTGCACTGGGCGCAAGAAGAGCCGCGCAACATGGGGGCGTATCGATTCGTTCAAGCGAACATGCTCGACCGTTTCAACGTGAATCCGAAATATTGTGGACGCCCCGACTCGGCAACCCCCGCTGTCGGATCGACCAAGGCGCACGAAAAGCAGGCGCACGCGCTGCTCGCTGAAATTTTCCCAACCCTTGATGGAGTCTCGACTGAAGTCAAAGAGAACGTGGCCAAGAGCGACGCGACGAAGAGCAACGCAACGACGAGTGAGAAGAAAACAAGCGGCCGCAAGCCCGCTGCTAACAAACGCTAATGCGAGGATGCCACCATGGTTGAAATCGTTGTCCCCAGTCCAGGCGAATCGATCACCGAAGTCACACTCGGCACCTGGCGCAAGAACGAGGGCGATTGGGTTGAGAAGGATGAGTTGCTCAACGAGATCGACTCAGACAAGGCAACGCTCGAGTTACTCGCTCCCGCATCGGGAGCACTTCGATTGAGTGTGAAATCTGGGACGGAACAGAAAGTCGGAACACTCGTTGCGAAGATCGACGAAACGGCAACGCGTCCCGCTGGGAGTGCGGCCGCCGCGGTCAAGCCTGCGGCAGCGACTGCTGCCAAGCCTGCGGTCGTGACAAGCAAGCCTGCGGCTGCAAAGCCGAGCGGCGATTCACCCACTCGTGTCTCAGGAGTCGCAAAGAAAGTCGCAGCAGAACGCGGCATCGATGCGGGTGCGCTCGCAGGAAGCGGTCCATCAGGGCGAGTCATGAAAGTCGATGTCGAAGGAGCTGCGAACACGAGCGCCACGCCAACAAGTGCAACGGCGCCTCGCGCGCCACAGACCGCTGCTCCCGCACCTGCCCCTGGAAGCCGCGCAGTCCGCCGCGAAAAGATGACGCGACTACGCCTTCGCATCGCCGAGCGACTCGTGAGTGCGCAGCACACCGCTGCGATGCTGACGACTTTCAATGAAGTCGACATGAGCGAAGTGATTCGTCTGCGCACAGAACACAAGGCTGATTTCGAAAAGCAACATGGCGTCTCGCTCGGCTTCATGGGATTCTTTATTCGCGCATGCGTCTCAGCACTCGAACAGTATCCGCGCGCAAATGCCTACCTTGCAGGCGATGAGGTCGAGTATCACGAGTACGTCGACATCGGCGTGGCCGTCGGCACCGAACGTGGACTCGTCGTACCCGTGCTTCGCAACTGCGAGGGGCTCTCGCTTCCCGCTGTTGAGAAGACACTTCGCGCATGTGCGGTGCGCGCGCGTGATGGAAAGCTCTCAGTCGACGAGATGACTGGCGGCACGTTTACGATTTCAAATGGCGGCGTCTATGGCTCGCTCATGTCGACGCCGATCTTGAATCCACCGCAGTCGGCGATCCTTGGCATGCACGCGATCAAGAAGCGTGCCGTTGAGGATCCCAACAACCCAGGACAAATCGTGCTTCGTCCAATGATGTATCTCGCGCTTTCATACGATCACCGAATCATCGATGGCGCCGAGGCTGTCGGATTCTTGGTGCATGTCAAGGATTGCATCGAAAACCCAGGACGCCTCTTGCTCGGCGTCTAAAAGAGGATTGCCATGAAAACTTCCCCGCTGCTCATCGCTCTCACACTTGTGCTCACAGGTTGCGGCGGAGGCGACGATGCGTCGTCATCTGCGGGTGCCACGCCAGCACCATCGAAGCCCACGGGCCCGACGGCGGCTCCGGCGCCGCCGATGACGGTCGACATCAACAAGATTGCATCCGATCTCGGCGCGGCTTACAAGACGCGCGCCGACTGCTACGCATCGATGGTCAAAGGAAAAAGCCTCGACGCAAAGCAGACCGCTGACTTCTACGCCGCGATGGAATCGTGCGCGCAGATTTCGCAGGACATTTGCGAGATGATGAAGAAGACCCCGCGCTGGCAGCGGCAGATCACCCAAGCGCTCGAGACGAACACAAAGAGTTCGATCATTGCGCTCACCAAAGCTGAGAAGGCCTATACAAAGGCGAAGTCTTCAGGCAGCGTCGGCAAGACCGCCGGTGGCTGCCCGCCAGCGATTGCCGCGGTGATTGAGAAGTTCTCTATGTCTGAGATGCGCGTGAAGGGTCTCATGCCCTACACCAAAGCCGAGATGGAGTGAGCTGACCGTTGACACGGGGGGCTGTATCGAGTCACCGCGCGGGCGCTGTGCGAGTCGTTCGCATTGTGCCGGCCGTCGCGCCGGCCGCACTCTTGGGCGGCGCCGCCGCGACGCGACTCTTCGCTCGCACAGGCAGCGACTCTGGAGCATCTGGATTCGACTCGGCCGCAAGATCTTCATCACCTGCGACTCCAGTGAAAATCAGTGCTGCTGAAACTCGTTCTGTCGCGTCGAGCGGAAGATCTTGACCCGTCGCGAGAATCGCTTTGCGCCGCTCTGGAAGTTGATCGGGCTTCACGCCGAGATATTGCAACGACTCATCGATCACATCGCGCACAACGGGTCCGGCAATCGATCCGCCGAAGTGACCTTTTTTCTTATCTGGATCGTCAATCACACAGAGCACCACGACGCGTGGATGATCAAACGGTGCGCCCGCGATGAAATTCGCAACGTACCGATCTTCGAAGTAACCCTTGCCTTGATCGGCGGGCTTTGGAAGTTGCGCAGTGCCAGACTTACCAAACATCCGGTAGACGGCACTCTGCGCGCGACGACCCGTTCCTTCGGTCAAGACACCCTCCATCGCCGAGCGCGTCTCGAGCGCGATCGACGGCGGAAGCACTTGTGTGTGCGGCGATGCGAGAACCCGTCCATCAACTCCCACAGGAAGTGCGATGCGCGGTTGTGGCATCCAGCCATCGGTACAGAACGTGCTGAAGGCGCGAACCATCTGCACAGGAGTGACTGCAATTTCATGACCCATCGCTACAGAGGTCTGCGTGTACTTCGACCACGCAGCAGGCGAGGTGACAAGACCCGCGGTCTCACCAGGTACTCCAAGATTTGTGAGTTGACCGAATCCAAAGCGCTTGACTGCTTTCTCTTGCATGTCAGCAAACGACATCCGCTCGCCGGCGATTGCCATGCCGCTGTTGAGACTCTTCACAAGCACGGTCCTCCACGAAACGGCACCGTAATACTTCACATCGCGAATCGCACGACCGAATGTTGTGCGATGGGGACCGTTGGTTGGCGTCTGCACGCGCGAGTTCACAGAAAAGATTCCGCACTCTGTTGCTGCCGCCCAGACGAATGGTTTGAATGTTGATCCTGGTTCAAACGGATCGGTCAGACAGCGATTGCGACCGAGCGCAGGATCGATTCGACGATTTGGGTCGTCGGTGACTTCTCTCCATCCAGATCGCTTGCGAAGAATGTCGACCATCGCAAGCACATCGCCCGAGTGTGGATCAAACACCACGAGTCGACCACCGCCAGCGTTGTACTGTCGCACCGCTTCGGCGAGTCGCCGTTCTGCAATCTCTTGCAAGACGAGATCAATCGAAAGGCGCACGTCTGCTCCGTCGTCTGCTGGAACATAATTGCCATCTTCGATGTGCAAGACATTTCGCTGCACATCGCGCAGATAGGTGAGTTTTCCGTTCTTTGCCGCGAGTTTCTTCTCGAATGAGAGTTCAGCGCCAGCGAGCCCTTTGTGCTCGAATCCAACTTTGCCGATGACCGCTGCACCGACCGATCCTTGTGGATACTCACGCACGAGTTTCGATTCGATGCCGAGCCCATCAATGGCGAGTGTCTTGATGCCATCGAGTTCAGATTCCGAAAGATCTCCATCGAGCACGACGTACCGATCGTCGGCGCGCTGACGAAGAACCGCTTCGAAGTCAGCCTCCGGCCGATTGAGCACCGATGCAAGCGTCGCGGCAACCTCTTGAAATGGATCGCTCGTCACTGAGACCTGCGGATCACTCTTGAGCCCCTCGCGAATCTTGTCGTTGCCATCCTTCCAAATCGTTGCGGGATCGGCGAAGAGTCGATAGCCAACAACACTCGTTGCGAGGATGCGTCCACGTCGGTCAAGAATGCGGCCGCGCGCAGCGAGCTCGGTCGATGTCGAGGTGCGCGATCCCATGGCTGGAAGAAGTTTGGATGGCGGAACCGTCTTGAGTTGGGCGACGCGCACAAGTGTGGCACTCAGCGCGACAATCGTGACGACGACGATTCCGCGCGACCACGCACGAATGCGCACGGGCGAACTCATCCGCCGAACTCCACACGCTGCGTCTGATCGATCGTTTCGCCTTGCATGGGAAGTGATCCATCTTCGATTCGGTATGGGATCGCCCGCCACCGACGATTGAGTCGATCAACGGCCGTTCGAATTTCTGCCGGGCGCGTGCCTCGTGCGATCTCAGCGCGGAGGGACCAGAGTGTTCGCTCTTGTTCGAGCATCCGCCAATGTGCCCGCGAGATATCGCGCGCAAGTTCGTACCGCTGTTGTCGCTGCACGAGCACTCCACAGGCGAGTACGCCGATTCCGATGACGATGGCTGTGACCTTTGCGAACAAGGCGCGCTCCTAGTGGGCGTCGCTTGGAATGCGCAGTGCCGCACCGATCTTGAGCGCCGATGGACTCTTGAGTCGATCGCGGTTCGCGTCGTAGAGCAGTTCCCATTTCTTGGATGATCCAAGCTCACGGGCCGCGATTGTTCCGAGCGTATCGCCCTTTTGAACCACAATCTCGCGCTGCGCAACCACAGCCTGCGGTGGTTGGGTCATGCCAGCCGCGGCTTGCTGTTGCACGACCGCGGTTGGAACTACAACAACTTCTGTTGGCTGCTCTCCGCGAAGCACGCTCGCAGCTGGCAATCGAATTGTTGTGCCTTTGCGAAGTCTCGTTGGGTTCGAAACGGTCGCCTTGTTGAAATCGGCGAGCTTCTGCCAGAGGTTTCCGTTGCCGTAACGCGACTGACAGATCTTGTAGAGAGTTTCGCCCTCCTTCAGTGTGTAGAGCTCGGCGGGCACTCCCATCGGTGCAACCGCTGGGGTCTGACCTGGCAAGCGATTCTCTGGCTGCGCGATCGACTCGCCACCTAGCGTCAGCGTCGCAGCGAGTGGACCACCCCTCGCCGTTCGATTGTTCACTTGGATCGATTGGATCGATTGGATCGATTGGATCGAGACCGGCGCGAGCGGACGCACCATGCGCATACCCGTGTTGGCGACGAGGTCGGCTGAATTGCGCCGCTGCGTCGCAGAAAAATGATCAGAGACGAGGATGCCCACGAAGAGGAGCAATCCAAATCCGAGGACGACGGCGAGTTTGTGTTCACGGGTCATGGTGCAACTTCCTTGTTGACTGGCTGACTGGTTGACTTACGACTTTCGAGCGATGCGTTGAACGGTGCGAAGCTTTGCCGAGCGAGACCTCGTATTGCTCGCGACTTCGCAGTCGCCGGCAATCAGAGGTTTGCGATTCACCCTCGTGACGAGTCCTTCGTCGTCGAGAGTGGCGAATGTTCGCTTGACTTGGCGATCTTCCAACGAATGGAACGAGATCACAGCTACGCGTGCTTTGCGAGAGAGCCACCCATCACCCGTCGATCGGACCGCGTGAGCGACCGACTTCAGAAAATCCTCAAGCGCTCTCAGTTCGTCGTTGACGGCGATCCTGAGCGCCATGAAGGTCCGGGTGGCAGGGTGCAATCTGGAAGCACGCGCGCGCGAGCCATAGGCCTCGCGCACGAGTCGAGCCAAATGCGCCGTCGTAAGGATCGGCTCATGCGTACGAGTTTGTGCAACTTTCCGCGCGATCAATCGCGCGAATGGATCCTCACCGAAGTTGTAAATGAGATCTGCAATATCGGACTCGCGAAGGTCGCGAATGAGGTCGGCGGCCGAGTACGCGCACGACTGATCGAGCCGCATGTCGAGGGGGCCATCCTGTTGAAAGCCGAAGCCTCGGTGTGCATCATCGAGTTGGGTGCTCGAGATGCCCAGATCTGCGAGCACAAGATCAGCGCAGATGCTCTGCTTTCTTGAGATTTCAGCGAGTGATCGAAAGTCGCCGTGCACTCCATCGATCTGTGAATCGGGAGCCGCTTCGCGCACGCGATCGAGTGCGTACTGCAGATTGCCCGCGTCGCGGTCGAGCAACAGCACGCGTCCAGGGTTAATCGCAGCGGCGATCGCGCTGGCATGTCCGCCGCGTCCAGCCGTTGCATCGATAAAAGTTTCACCACGCTGTGGAGCAAGCGATTCGAGCACCTCGCTCATCAGAACCGGAATGTGTCCCGAGTCAGCAGAGCTCACGCCGAGCGATCCGGCGCGGGATCGGTGGGCGAGGCGGCCGTGTTTGCTTCCCACCGTTGCAGCATTGCGATCTTGATCGCGACCGAGATGACGAATCCAAAGAGCGCCATCCCGATGCAATACACCACGAGCATGCGCGTCGAGGTGAGCAGCGCGATCGCCGCGATCGAGACGCCAAGCAGTGTGAAGGCAAGCGTGATTCCGTAAAGCGCAAAGACGGTCTTCTTCACCGACCCAAGGGCTCGTTTGAGTTGATGGTGAATGTGATTGGCATCTGCAGTGTTCATCGGAACACCGGCGAGCTTGCGCCGAATGATCGCGAGCGTCGTGTCGACAATCGGAAGTCCGAAGATGATGAATCCTGCAACCACCATGCTGGGGGATCCCTGCTCGCCGAAGAGCAGGATCGTCGTGACGCAGAGGTAGCCGATCAAGAGACTGCCGCAGTCTCCAAGAAAGATGAACGCGGGATTGAAGTTCCACGGCAAGAATCCGAGCATGCATCCCAGAAGTGCGAGCGCGAGGATGACGCGCACCCCAACGAGGCTCGTCGTTGGGTCGTCGATCGTTGCGGTCGAGGCGAGCAGCAGAGCGATCGCGAGAAAACCCGACGACATGATCGCGGTGCTGCCCGAGAGGAGTCCGTCGAGACCGTCGATCAGGTTGGCCGAATTGCACCCTGCGATAATGACGAAGCCGAGAAAGGCCGTTCCGATCCAGTAGTACAGCACGGCATTCTGCAACGCGAATCCTGCAAAAGTGAACAGCGTCTCATCGGGCTGGCCAATGAGTGGTTGCAGTACGCCGGTCACCGCGCCGATGCCGATCTCTGAATACGAGAGCGCCGCAGCCGCAACAAGTTGGCCTGCGATCTTGAGTCGCGCATCCCACTTCCAAATGTCATCCGCAAGTCCGGTCAACGCGATGGCACTCGCGCCGACCAAGATCGAGAGTGGGACGGGTGCCAAGTCGGCGGCGTCTCCGTCGATGAGGATGAAACTCGCAATCATCGCGCACATGAATCCAATAAAGACGGCAAGTCCGCCGAGGTAGGCCACGGGCGCCTTGTGATGTTTGCGGTGCACATCGGGCATGTCAATGACGCCGACGACAATCGCGATGCGACGAACCACAGGGGTGGCGACAAGGGTGATGAGAAAACCTGCGATGAAGACCGGCGAGTAGACGTTGAGCATCTCGACTGCATCGACGAACACCTCACGCACCGGCGGTGACGCTGGGGTGAGCAGTTCGATGTTCCCCGTCGTGGCCTGAAAGATCATCGCGTCAGGCCGCTCCAGCTGCTGGCGTCGGAGTAGATGACTGCGCGCCGTAGCTCGCCATGATTCGAGCGTTCTGTCGGTAGTACCCACCTGCCGTCTGCTGCGGACGATTCAGAATTGCGCCGACAAATTGCGCGCGCTGTGAATTCAGTTGACCGAGCAGTCGCGAGACGAGTCCGCGTTGATCGCTCATCGCACGCACGACCAGCACCGACGCGTCGACACGATTGGCAACAACAATCGACTCCGCCGCGATTGCCGCTGGCGCTGTGTCGACGAGAATGAGGTCGTACTGCTCACGCGCACGATTGAGAACTTCGGTTGCCTTCAGTGTGTCGAGCAATTCGAGTGTTCGAGTCGTGCCAGCGGGCATGACGTCAATTCCTCGACCTGCCGACTGAATCACACTTGCGAAGTCAGCGGCGCCAGCGAGCAGGTCGCCGAATCCCTGCGAGGCTTCGGAGAGTCCAAAGGCATGGGCGACTGCGGGCTTTCTGAAATTCGCATCGATGATGAGCACTCGCTTCCCGACGACTGCAGCGCTCAAGGCGAGATTGCCAATGAGCGCGGTCACACCCGCCTCTGGCATCGCCGAGAAAAGTCCAACAACCTTCGCGTCCTGTTCAGCGATCGCCTTCGACAGATTCGTCGAGATTTGCCGGAGCGACTCTGCCATCGCCGATTGGGGCGCATCGCGAACGACGAACTCAATCTTTTCTGGTTTCGATTCATCGTCGGCGAGGTCTGGAATCACTCCAAGCATTCTGCCGTTGACGAGAGAAGCCAACTCGGGCGCGAATCGAACGCGCTGGTCGAGAAACTCACGCAAGAAGATGACTCCAACGCCCAGTGCGATCACCGCAAACCAAACTCCTGGAAGAACGACCTTCCAGTTTGGAAACGCGAGCTCGCGCGGCGTCAGTGCCTTCTGTGAGAGTTCGACGGGGATCGCATCCTTTCGCACACTCGCGAGGCGCAGGTCACCGATGGTCTTGCTGATCTCGTTTCGCTCCGCTTCAAGCTGCAATTGCTGATCCTTCATTGCTTCAAGATCTGACACGCGCGCGGCAAGCTGCTGAACGCGCAACGACTCTGCGGCGTGGTCCTTTGTTTGCTGCGTCAACAGTTCTTCGAGACCCGCGTTCCGGTCGCTCACTCGCTTGAACTGCGCATTGAGATCGCGCTTCACGATGTCGGTGAGCACTTTTTCTTTCTGGGCAAGCCCAGAGGAGAGCAAGGTCATGCTGGCGCGAAGTTCAGCGTGTTCTGGTCCAAAGCGCTGTTTCTTGCTCTCGAGCGCCACCGTCATGTCGTTGATGTCTCTTCCAAGCTGAAGCAGCACTGGATCGCCCTCGGCAACCCGCACATCATCCTCAGACGCTTCGAGTCGTCCTTGCAATTTGGCATCGAGTTGATTGCGAGTCGACTTTGCGAGACTGAGATCCATGGTCGTCTCGGCGATGCGGCGGGCGAGTTCTTCGACTCCGCGCTGAGTCTGCATCGAGTCCTCTTCAAAGGATGGGATGTTCTGTTCGATGATGAACCGACGCACGGCTGACTTGGTTTCACTGATGCGCTTGTCGAGATCTTCTTGCTGACGGACGAAGACCTCCTCGGTCGCGTTGAATTTTCGTTCACTCTCTGATCGAAGTTCTTTGAGATAGGTCTCAACGATCGTGTTCAACACGGTTGGCACGTCGCTCGCGACGTGGGCAGACCAGTAGAGCGCGAAGAATTGCGTTCCACGGCGATGTCCTGCTGAGATGTGATCTTCAAGATCATCGACCGCCTCGTCAATGATGAACTGGTCGTCGTCGTCAAGAAAAGACTCGTGCCACTTCGTCGTCAGGATGTCGCGGTGCGTCATCGCCCGAACAAGAATGTCGCGCGAGATCATCTGTTGCGCCTCGGTCTGTGCGAGCCGCGCGACCGTCTCTTCTTGAGGGGTCGTCTCTCCGAAGATCTCCTTCGCGTCGCCAAGTTGTGGCCGCAAGCGCAAGACAACCTGTCCGCTGAAGATCGGATAGACAAAGGTCGCGCCGACTTGAAAGGCGCCCGAGACGAAGATTCCGGCGACGGCCCAGATCGCGATGGTCTTCCAATTCTGGCGAAGGACGCGCACCGGATCGATCGTCGCAGCGCGACTCTGCGGTCGATTGGGTGATTGTCTGGCGGCTACAGGTGGAGTGTTTGGTGGCATGGGTGGTCCTTCAACTCTCTTCAGCGTGGTGTGGCGGCAAGTAGTTTCTCAACACCAGCGATCTCTGCCGCCGCTTCGGTATCTGCAGGGAACGCCTTCGCACGTTTCAATGCGACGACGGCTTCGGCTGGACGACCAGCGCCGAGTTGCGCCGCGGCGAGGTGGGCGAAGGTCATTGCGCTCGGTTGAATTCGGCCCGCACGACGCAAGAGCGTGATCGCCTCTGGAAACTCTCCGAGCTTGGTGAGCGAGTAGCCCAGGGTGTCCATCAGATCTGCGCTCGCGGGATAGTCGACGAGTGCCTTTCGGGCCCGTGCAGCGCCTTGCGCCGCCTTGTTCAGATCTCGCGCTTCGATGTAGGCGAGATTGTTGAGTGAGGCCATGTCTGTCGGCACCAGCGCGACTGATCTCTCGAACGCGTTGGCGGCACCGGCGAAATTGCCCAATCGGTACTCGAGACCGCCCAGAATGCGCAGCGCGTTGAACTTGTCTGCATCATCCTGTCCAAGAGCGAGAGCGCGATCGGCGTACTCGCGACCCTTGGCGAAACCAGTCGGACCAGACTCGAGGTATCGCTGAGCGAGTGCGCGACAGAGTGCACTATCGGGCTTGTTCGAACTCGCTTCGAGGACAAACTTTTCGAGATCGGCTGTCTTGTCAAATGGGAAGAGTGTTGACACACTCAAGAACCACGGGTCGGTCAGTTCGCCTTTGGATGTTTCGACCAACTTGTACATGTCGCGTAGCTGCACCATCCCCTGCGTCCTTTGTCGATCACTGTCGGCGTACCCTGCAATCGCGGCCGCGCCGACCATCTGCAGAATTGGGATGGTCGCGGTGCTGTCGACTGAGGTGCGTAACGCAGCAAGAATGCCATTGAAATCTGGAGGAACACTTGTCGCTCTCAGCACGACCGACTTGATCAGCACGTTCTGATCTTTCGTGATCGCGTAGAGCGCTTCGTAGTCTGCAGCAGCGTCGAGCGTCAGCCCTGACGCCAAGTGCGCCTCTGCGAGTGCGCTCCACCACGTCGGGTTCTTTGGTTCGGCCGCGATCGCCTCCTTCGCTGCCCCAACTGCACCTGTGTAGTCGCCTGCTGCCAAGAGGTAGCCAATGAGCGTCGTTCGCGCCTCTGGAAAACGCGGGTTCTGCGCGGCATACTGGCGCACCGTTTGGGTCGCCGCGCTGATGTCGCCCTCGTCCGACTGAAGTGAAGCGAGTAGACGTGTCGATGGCCAGTAGTTGGCCTGAAGTTCGATTGCTCGAAGTGTATCTGCCTTCGCTTGCTTCAAGAGTTCGGGATCGCCCGTACGTTGAGCTCGACGCTGCAGCGATCCAGCGCGTACAAGGAATGGAAGTCCACTCGATGGGTCGAGCCGCATCGCTTGCTCGACCGCCTGCGACAACTCGGCGACCTTTTTCGCCGCTTGCTCAAGTGTGATCGACGAGAACGTTTCTTCGAGTTCAGCGTTGGCGAGATCAGCTGCCAGCAATCGGTCGCTAAAGGCCTCGCCGTCCGTGGAGAGCTTGGTGATCTGTGCAACCGCCTCTCGCGCTCTGTCGAAGTCGCGCACTTCGGTGTGCAATGCGGCGAGCTGACGAGCGGTCTCGATTGTTTGCTTCTTTGCGAACTCTGCGTTCAACACGAGGATGGCCTTCTTGGGTTGCTGCCGCTCAGACCATCGGCGTGCGACTTGAAATGCTGCTTCGGATGAATCGCCCGCTGCGAGTTCGATCGCTCGGTCAAAGCTCTTGACTGCGTCGTCAGGTCGACGCGCTTCCAACTGAAGTTCGCCGACGTCAATCCACGTCGTCCACGCCATCGGGCCCGTCGCGTTCTGTGCGACTCTTGTCAGGGCGGCGATCGCTTCTGCACCGCGCCCAGCTCGCTGCATTGCGGCGCCGTACATTCGGTTCGTCGCGTGGTCTGTTTGGTTGATCTTCATCAATCGCTCATAGACCGTCGCTGCCTCTGCCATCTGTGTCCTCGCGAGCAGGTCAAGTTGTTGTGCTTGGCGCTCCGGACCCATTGCCTCCCACTCTTTGGCTTGGAACCGATAGCTTCCGTCGTTGTTGAAGATCAGGTCGCGGCTCGGTGGAGTCTCGACCAACAGCACCAACAACTGCCGGGCATTCTCGACTTCTGCGGGACGGATCGCGTACATGCGTCTGCGTTCGAGCAGTGCGTCTGCTCGGCTTCCGAATTGACTCTCGAGTTGAAGATAGGCACTCCGCACGGCTGACGACTGCGGGTTCGCAAGCATCGCCGACCGAAGCACTTCACGAGCGCGCTCCATCTTTGAATTGCGCACGAGCAGTGCTGAGTACAACTGGATGGTGGTGAGGTCGTTGGGTCGTCGGCCGTATGACTTCGCGTAGGCCTCTTCGGCCCCTGCGACGTCGCCAGCGCGCTCGCGCGCGAAGCCGAGCAGTCGATACCCCGTCGCGTTGGCGCTGGGCAACTCTTGTGCCTGCTCGAAAAACTCAACGGCTTTCTTGAAGTCCTTCTTTTCGGCGGCGATGCGACCGCGCATCAAGAGCGCGATGGTCGGGTCTTTGCTGTGCTTCTCTGCGAGCGCAATGAGCTGGTTGAGCTGCGCGTCATCGCCGGCCATCAACGCGTCACCTGAGAGTCGATCGAGGAGCGAGGCGTCACCAGGCGCAACTTCGAGCGCCTTCGCTGTCGCGACCTTCGCCGCCTCTGTCGCCTCGGCGATATCAGCGGTGATTCCTGCCGCGTCTGCGGGCGGACTGACCGCGAGGCGCTTCTTCAAATTTTCACGAAGATTGAGAAGTGCGAGAGCCAAGTCGACTGACTTCTCGGTGGGCGAACGCTCTGAGAGATCGACAAACGCCGTCACGCGACCGACGACTGTTCCGGAACCCGAGATGACTTGGAGGCGCTTGAGTGCAGCATCGGTCGGAGACTCGACAAGAAACTCGCCCACCAACTTGCTCGCCGATGCTGAATCACCCTTGAAAAGCATCCACTGAACGAGCGTTCGTTGCAATCGAATGTCCTTGGGCCACTCCTCGCGCGCCGAAAGAATCATTGAGATCGCGTCTTCGATGTTTCCCTCGGTCGCGGTGAGTTCTGCGTCTCCAAGAATCTTCAAGACTGGATCGTTCAGGTTGACCGCTCCGTCGCCGACGACCTGGTCGAGCATCGCCATGAGCTCGAGAGCGTCGGCGTTGGTTGGAGCCTGCTCGAGCAAGGCTGCGACCGTGCGCTTCGCGTCTGCGACGCGACCGAGTTGCCCTTGGATGCGCGCCCGAACCAAAAGGAATTGGCCGATCGTTGGATGCTCTGCGAGCGCTCGGTCGATCTTGAGGAGCGCTGCTCCTGGCTCACCGCGCTCGAGCAAACTGATCGCCGCAATCAGGAAATACTCGGGCGCAATCGACTTCTGTCGAATGAAGAGCTCTTCAAGCTTCGTGACCGCCGTCAGGTAGTCCCGCTGCGCAAATGCCAGGCGTGCATCGGCGCGAATCACCGCCACTTCTCCGTCCCGACCTTGGATGATCTTGACAATGCGCTCACGATCAACCTGCACGCGCGTCAATGCGGCGCTCTTCGCTTCTGGGGTCGCGGCGCTCTCCCACTGCGCGAAGTCGATGTCGAAGATCTGTTCGACTGCCGAGACCTTGATCTCGTCTGAAAACGCGGCGAGCATCGATACTTTGGGCTGAGGCACCGCAAGCAACAGTTCGAACGATGCGCGAGCCGCTTCATACTCGCCTAGCCGGCGTTGCGCGCGGCCGAGCGATCCGATGACCAACATGGCCGATGGATTTTTGGCAATGTAGGCCTGCAAGATCGCAATCGCACGCCCCGTCATGGCGTCATCTTCAATCGATCCAACGGCACCCACGAACTCTTGGAGCGTTGCGCTTGACAGGTCTCGGGCGAGTCCAAACTCTTGCGAGTTTCGGTCGCCGCCCTTCCACAACAGTGGATCTGCGATCGCAGCGATTGCCGCAGGTGTTGCCACCGGATTGCGAAGGCGTCGTTGACTGACGAGGTGCTCAAGTTCGGCGAGGCTGACCAGAATGTTGTTGGGGATCGCAGCGTTCGCCTGCACGAGCAATTTTGCGTGCTCAGTGCTGCGAGTTGCTGCCTCGGCTGCTCGGCTCGCTGCCGCGAGTCGATCCGCGTCCTGTGAAACGGATCGCAGGTACTCCGACCACACCGTTGCGTCGGCTGGAAAATCTTTGAGATAGGCTCGCGCAGCCTCTTCGCCCGCCGTTCGCTCGGCTGCAGTTAGAACTCCGCCCTGCTTGAGCACTGCGAGCACGCCGAAGGCGCGAATCGCTGGAAGCTGCGGAGATGTTGCGGGAATTCTCTCGATCGCCTCGGTCGAGACTTTCGAAACTTCGACCCACAAGTCTGCCTGCTGAAACAACTCGGCGCGTTCGGCGAGCGTGACGAGCACGCCCATCCACTGCTCGCCATCAAGTGGCGCAGAGCGCGTTCGGCGCCGCAAGAAACTCTCACGCCGTTGATAGAGCTCTTGTGCATCGCCTGAAGTCTTGGGGGTGATCAGTGCGAGCGTGTCGAGAACCTTCTGGTTGTAGGCGAGGTTATTGGGCTTCTTGTTGACGGCACGGCCGTATCGACTGATCGCCTCTTGAAACTTCTTGTAGGCCTCGTCACCATCGCCAGCTGCTTCTGCGGCCTTCGCTGCGACGATGCATTCGTCTCCAATGCGAATGTTTCGTTCGGGAGCACCAGAGATCTGGTAGTAGGCGATGCCGCCGAGAACAACCGCCACGAAAAGCGTAAATCCACCAACGAGCGTGAGAAACTTGCGATTCAACTTTGTTTTCTTGACGGGGGTTGCCATGGCTTAGGTGTCCTTCGTTGGTGCGGATTCGATCGTCGACCAATCTGGAAGTCGACGCATGAGAGGCGGAAGCAATTCAGTAAGTAACTCGGATGCAAACTCGGTCCAGAGTTCGAGTGCTCTGTCACCACTTGGCAGGACCGCGCTGAACTGAACCTTACAGTAATAGGCGGATCGACTCGAGAGGTCGAACGCGTACGTCCGAACGACATACGGTGATGGGGTCATTCGCCCGTTTGCGATGAAGAGGTACCCGCCAACGAGTCGCGTCGTGGGAGTCTTCTCATCCTGAAAGACCGTGACCGACATCGTGGTCTCTCCAACGGGCAACAGCACTTTTTCTTCGACGCGCGTCACTGAATCGGTCACTCGTGCGACCGGGTAGGACTCGCCCGTGGCTTGATTCTTTGCCCCCGACGTCAAACCCCACTGCGAACGATCGACCGGAATAATCACGTTCTGTGGTTGGCTCACCATCGCGAGGCCCGCGGCCCCCCAACAGCGTTCTGGAACGTGCGGCACTGCATCGACCATCCCGGTGTAGTAGGCAATGTGCACGAGGACGACTCCCTTTGAAGGGTCGCCGTTGAGTGCGTATTGACGATCGAGATAGAGCTTGGTGCCGAGGCTCTCGGTCATCGCTTCGCCTAAACGCGAATCGACTCCAATACGCTTCCACCGTCCGAGCTTTGTCGGAATTGTGTCGAGTGCTTCACGAAGGGCGACGGGCTCTTTGCGCAGGTAGAGATTCAGACGAGAGACACCCGCTCGAAATCCGACGGCCGAGAGCAGCAAGAGTGCAACGAGCGCGATGAACGCGACGCGGATGGTTGGATTAAACCGCATTGGACGCTTCGCTCGTCTGCACGGTGAGATTGCGAATCGCCCAAAGCGTTCCCATATAGAGGAAGAGCGCGGGCAACATCCAGACGACGCCAACGAGTTCATGAAACTCGCCATCGACGAAATTTTGATCGAATTGGGTGAGGATTCCAAGCGATGCGACGCGGACGATGTTCACCGCGATAGCGATGGGAACACCCAGCGCCACGAGCACGATTCGCTGCCAGGCGCTGGTGAGATTTGTGTAGGCAAGAAAGACTCCGAGCGCCAGAAATGCGACGAGCATGCGCATTCCTGAGCAGGCTTCAGCAACATTGAGCGGATAGGCGATGCCATCGGACCAAATGGTGAGTGTGTTGCCGCTTCGCTCGACTTCGCTGCCGATGACGACAAGCAGGAATTGTGCGCCGACTGCCGCGATGTCTTGCAGTTGAAAGGTAACCTTGTTGAGGAGCACCTCCGAAACCGTCTGGCCGAAAACGCAGGTAAATGCGAGCGGAAACCAGAGCCAGCGCATCGCTGCACTGCCGAAGAGAAGCCACGCCGTACCGAAGAGACCGAGGGTCGGTCCCAGTGACATGATGTTGTGGTGATAGAGAGGCTTTGGTCCAAAGACGCAGAGCATGTACCACGCCACACCAGCACCGACGGGAAGCAGACCCCACCAGCACTGTCGGAAGGGTTGCAGCGCGCTCAATTCACCACGGCGCATCCAGATGAAGTAGCCAGTGACGATTGGGATGATGAGCGTGTGCCCCCAGTCACTCGGCTGCGACCAAGCGAAGAGCACCTGCTGCTCAAGGAAATCAGAGAAGACGAAACCGAAGAGCACGAGCAAGGTGATCGCTGCGCCGATCGCAACGCCGTTCGATGCGACGAACGCGCTCGAGTCAGCGGGTCTTGATGATGCAGTTGGAAGGACAGTGGTCAAAGGATCGCGCTATTGTGACAAACGTTCCAAGTCTTCAGACTGTTCGGCGTTTTCGCCCCGCGCCATGAAGCGGACCACGATCAGAAGTTGATCGTTTCCTGCTGCGGCGGCGGTCCAAAGACGTCGTTGCCCCAGTTTCTGTCGAGGAGGAATCCAAAGCCGTAGGTCATTCGAAGCCCATTCCTGAAGACTGCGAGTGGAGTCGCCCAGAAATTGGTTCCGATAACGATGTAGTCATCCTTCTTGAGGATGACGTCTGGCTCGCCACGATTGCGGATTGCCGCGAGGTTGAGTCGGATCGCAGCTTCGCGTCCTCCGGGCAATCGGCGCACGAGATCGACGCGCTCTGGGATTGCGATTTGCGAGAGTCCACCGGCGGTTGCCACAAGGCGGCTCAAGGTAAGCCGACCATACGAGGGCAACTGAAAGACTCCAGGGCGGCTGACTTCGCCATCGATGTAGACCATCCCGATGGGCGGGAACTGAAGATAGATGTCATCACCGGGACGGATCACAACATTCTGCGATGCGTCGCCGCGCACGAGCCGGTCATAGTCAACCTCAATGATTCGCGTGCGCAGAAATGCCTTTGGATCGGTCGTGCGAGTTGCCGTCACAGGTGGCAAGGTCGCGCGCGCGGCCTCACCGGTGAGTGCGGATCCTGGCGGCACGGGCAAACCCACAGCAGAAACGGTGACTGGCGCGGTGGCGGATTGCCCACTCGCGCGTATGCGAACCCACTGCTGGCTGTTGACGTCGAAGATGAACGAATCACCCTCGTTGGCGAGTTGCGCAACTGGAATTTTTTGAGTGGCCGTCTGCGCGTTGATGCCGGGCGCATCGGTGACTGAGACTGGCTCGAGCGTGTCAATGTCAATCGGCGGCGGCGGCGTACTTTGCTGACCGCGCACTGCCCCTGGACTTGGGGGTAATGCGGGTGGCGGTGTCGGCGCGGGAGTCGGCGCGGGTGGCGGAGTCGGCGCGGGTGGCGGAGTCGGCGCGCCACTCAACTGATTGATCAGCGCCTCGATGTCGACTGGCGGAGCGGTCGTCGTGTTCGCGGAATTTTGGCTTGAAACTGCGGGATTCGCGGGGGTGGCATCGTCTGGAGGATTCGTCGGCTGCGATGCTGCGTCGTCGGTGATCGCATCTTCGAGCGACATCGAGCGCACGATCAACACCCGCTCGGTCACAACATCTGCACCACCGGCGAGAGCGATCGCTTGTGTGAGACGAAAGTTCGGCTTGTTGAGTGCGAAGACTCCGGCATTCTGGATCGCCCCTTGAATGGTGAACTCGAAACTGCGTCCCTCTTCAATATCAACGGTCACGGTTGGATTCTTGATGAACACCTGCAGCTTTGCTCGGATCGCATCGCGCAACTCTTCGAGCGTGAGTCCAGCTGCTTTGATCTCGTTGATCGTCGGCAGGCGGATGTCTCCACCCTGGTCAACGCGGCGAACCGCGGCTTCGGTCTTGCCCTGCGAGATCAGTTCGTAAATTTCGACGATGATGACATCGCCTGAAGCGATGCGATACTCAAGTGTGTTGGCGATGAGATCTTGCGCTTCTGGCGGACCGGTGACACCAAGGGGCTCTTCTGCAGCCTCGATGACATCAATGCGGTCGAGCACCGGCATCGTCGTAGGTGTGTGCTCGTAGTACCCCGTAACACTGGGATTCATGTACGAATCGGTCTCGCACCCCAGTGCGACCATGCAAGCGACCACAAACCCCGCCGCAATGCTGGTCATCGCGGCGCGTCGTGCGGGTGAAAGCTCGTGTCTGGTGCGATCCATCAATTCAAATCCATTCGTGGGGAAAGTGAACGGTGGAGGATAACGAAATCCGACTCGCAGAACGACCTCCCCCAACATTGAGTTCGCAAAAGCGAAAAAAAGTTGTAGTCAATTTGCGATGAGCTCTTCGAGCACGGCCATGCGCGCGGCGACGCCATGAGTGACCTGTCGCAGGATGCGACTTCGCTTTGGATCATCGGCGACTCGATCGTCAATCTCGATGCCACGGTTGATTGGACCTGGGTGAAGGATGACAACATGAGGTGCCAGTCTTGAGATTCGTTCCGGGGTGAGTCCAAACATCTGTCTGTAGTCACTCGAAATCGCACCGCCAGCGGCTCGTTCGAACTGCACTCGCAACATCATGACAGCATCGACCCCGTCGAGGGCCGCGTCCAAGTTTGTCATCGTCGAAACTGTGCCGGGTCCTTGCGTTATTCGCTCGAAACTCTTCGAAACGAGCGTCGGTGGACCGACGAGACGGACGTGCGCACCGAGCGTCGAAAGAGCGTGCGTCGTCGAGCGCGCAACGCGACTGTTGGTGATGTCTCCGACGATCGCGATGGTGCGGTCTTCGAGTGAGCCGAACTCTTCGATCAATGTCGAAACGTCGAGTAAGCCTTGCGTGGGATGCTCGTGGCGGCCATCCCCTGCATTGATGACTGGGCACTTCACGCCATCGGCGATCATCTGCGCCCCACCTGAGATGGCGCAGCGCACGACAATTGCGGCGACTCCCATGCATTCGATGTTTCGTGCGGTGTCGACAAGCGTTTCGCCTTTGTTGAGGCTCGAACCACTCGGAGTGAGATTGAAAACTTGTCCACCGAGGCGATGCACGGCGGTTTCGAAGCTGCAGCGCGTGCGAGTCGAGTCTTCGAAAAAGAGGTTCGCGATCACCTTGCCATTGAGTGACGTGCGATTGGGGGCCTTGCCCTCGGCAATGGGAACGTTCTTGCTCGTTGCATCGAGCAGTCGAAGTAGTTCTTGGCGGGAAATCCCCGCGATCGTGAGAAAGTCTGCCACAGTTCAGTTCGCTCGCTTCACTGGCGATAGTAGTTCAAGCGCATGCGCGATGGTGCGGATTGGGATCACCTCGCCGTCACGCCTCTTGATCGTGTCGAACTGCGCAGCGGGAACGAGCACGGTGCTGCATCCGCGGCGCACCGCTTCGGCGACACGTTGCTCAAGCATGCGCACAGGACGGATCTCGCCAGAAAGTCCAACTTCGCCGATGATCGCGGTGGCTGGCGCGACGGCGCGCGAGAGGTGCGCGCCGGCAATGGCAAGGCACAAAGCGAGATCTGCAGCAGGTTCGACGATTCGAAGTCCGCCCGCGACGCTGGTGTAGATGTCTTGATCGGCGAGGCGCAGTCCACCATGCTTTTCGAGAACCGCGATCATCATGGAGAGACGACCGGTGTCCATGCCACTCGATTTTCGCTTGGCGCTGCCGAGAAAACCAGATGCCGCGAGCGCCTGAATCTCTGCGAGCAAGATGCGACTGCCAGCCATCACCGGAACAACCGCAGTGCCAGGACGGGGCTCAGTCGCATTGGCCGCGGCGAGTGCGCTCTCATCGACCTCAGCGAGACCGCTGCCGGTCATTTCGAAGAGGCCGATTTCATGGGTCGATCCGAATCGATTCTTCGTCGCACGCACGAGGCGGTAGGCGTGGTGACGATCACCTTCGAACGAGAGCACGACGTCGACGAGATGCTCGAGCAACTTCGGACCCGCGAGGTCACCCTCTTTCGTCACGTGACCAACGATAATCACGACGGTGCCAGTGGTCTTGGCGAACTGCACGAGTTCGAGGCAGCAGCGGCGCAATTGGGTCATCGATCCCGGAAGTGCATCGGCGTCGTGGCGGTGCACGAGTTGGATGCTGTCGACAGCGAGCAGTTTCGCTTGCACGCGGCGCGCTTCGTTGGTGATGCGCGCGACCGAACTCTCAGCGAGTAAGAAGAGATTCGCATCGCGCGTGCCGCAATCGTTCTCGCCGAGAATGCGCTGCGCACGCAACTTGATCTGCTGCGCGCTCTCTTCGCTACTGGCATAGAGCACGCGCTCGCCGTTTCCTGCGAGCGCTGAAAATGCCTGTAAAAGCAGTGTGCTTTTGCCGATTCCTGGATCGCCACCCACGAGCACGGCGCTGCCCGGCACGAGCCCGCCGCCGAGGGTGCGATCGAATTCGCTGATGCCCGTTGGAAGTCGTGGCACTTCGAGCGGCGAGATCTCTGCCATCGGCGCAGCGGATGGCGGCGTGCCGTCGACCGTGACGCGAGGCGAATCATTCTCTGCGCCAGCATCCGATTGAAAGGGCTCGACCGTGTCCCACTCGCCACACTCGAGACAACGACCTGACCAGCGAGGTGCGACCGCGCCGCAGTCGCGGCAGACGAAACTGGTCTTGAGTTTGGACACTCCCCGCAGTGTAGGGAGGGTGCGCGGTGCAAAAAAGAACGCGGGCGCCGGTCGAGTCGGAGTTCGGTCGGCGCCCGCAATGCGAGAGACGGTGGAATCTAACCGAACAATGCGAAGAGTTGCAAGTTGTGGGGGCGAACTGCGCGCGACAACGTTCACTTCATCAGTCGACGCATTCGTGCAACCCACGCGCCGTACTCGAGCACCGCATGTGTGTGCGACTGCCAGGAGTGTGACTTGAAGTTTGCCGTGGCTGATCCAAATGCAGTTTCGTTGCGCCACTTCCAGTAGCCGCCCCGCAGGCGAAATCGCGTTGTCACGCCGAGTCGCGCGAGGGCGATCAGCGCTGTGAGTGTGTCGAGAAGTGTGAGTCGCACGGTTAGTGAATCGAGATGATGCCTTGGCGCGCGTCCTGAATTGGGGCATCGCTCAGAGCAACAGGATGGGTCGACGCCGATGCGACCGCTTCGTCAGCCAATGGCGAAAAGCGGCTTCCTGCGAGGGGAAGTTTGTGATTTGGATTCGCCGCGCGAGGCATGAATGGGCGCACGATGCAGATGATCGCGACGCAGGCGAGTGAGGCGATCCACATGTACTGCGTCAGACCGAAGAAGGTCATCGCGGCAGCGGAGGTGAGCAGCAAGAGTGAGACTGGAATCATCCCCTCCCAAGCGAGCTTCATGAGTTGGTCAAAGCGAAAGCGTGGGAGAGTCCAGCGGATCGCCATCGTGAAGGCGACAACGAGACCAGTCTTGACGAGCATCACCGCAAACTGCGCAAGGATGACTGGCAGAGAGGCGACAATTGGAAGGTCGAAGTTCCATGACGAAGGAGTGAGTGAGCCGAGTGGATTGATGCTGAATCCGCCCAGAAAGAGCAGCGCGAAGAATGCGGAGCCCGTGATGACGTGAAAGTATTCAGCGAGAAAGAACATCGCGAAGCGCATCGACGAGTACTCGGTGTGGAATCCACCAACCAGTTCGCTCTCAGCCTCAGCCAAGTCAAACGGCGCGCGGTTCGTTTCGGCGAGCATGCAGGTATAGAAGAGGATCGCAACGAGCGGTTGCGAGATGAGATTCCAACTGTATTGTTGTTGGTGGGCGATGATGACGTATGGGTCAAGCGATCCTGCGACCAAGATGATGCAGAGCAGACAGAGTCCCATCGGAATCTCATACGAGATCATCTGCGCGCTTGCGCGAAGTCCGCCAAGAAACGAGAACTTGCTGCCGCTGGCCCACCCGCCGAGTGCGACTCCGTAGACGCCGAGGCTGCCCACTGCGATGATGTAGATGACGCCGACATTGATGTTTGCACCGACGACTTTCACCATCGTGCCCTCGATGCCGAAGGTCGACGAGAGGAACGAGGTCACGAACGCCGGCAGTGTCGCGAGATCGAGGATGCCTCCCCACGGAATGATGACGAAGGCGGCCATCGCTGGAAGAATCGCGAGTCCTGGACCGAGCGTGAAGAGAACAGAATCGGCCGAGCGTGGCGTGTGCTCTTCTTTCATGATGAACTTGAGACCGTCGGCGAGTGGTTGCAGAAGTCCCTTGGGACCGACGCGGTTTGGTCCGACTCGGTCTTGCATCCACGCGCTGAGTTTTCGTTCGAGCATGACGCCGTATGCGCAACCACCGAGAAGCACGTGCACCATCACGATGATGACAAGCACATTGACGACCAACTGCGGGATGCCGCCCGTGATTGGAATGAGTGTCGACAGGCTCGCGAGGGTGTGTGTGGGAGTCAGGAGCGTCATCTGCGTGATCGAAATCATGTGTCTCTCAGTCTAGCGATCACGCGTTGCATGGGGCGCAGGTCGTCGGTTGCGCACTCGCAGCGGGGCGCGCGAGATGCGGAAAGTAATCCTGAATCGCGCAGACATCCCACGCACCTGCTTGCAGCGCGGTAATCGCCTGCACGGCCGCCCGAGCTCCCGCGACAGTCGTCATGATCGGCGTGCCTGAGCGAACCGATCCCGCGCGGATGCGACCCTCGTCGGTGTCTGCTCCCGTGCGTGTGGGAGTGTTGATGATGAGCGCGATCTCTCCCGAGCGCACGAGATCAAGAATGTTTGGACGCTGACCCTCGGCAATCTTTGGAACGAGTTGCGAGGTGACGCCGTGCGTCGCGAGATACTCGTGGGTGCCGCGGGTGCAGACGAGAGTGAATCCGATGGCGATGAGGCTGCGGGCGATCTCGATCGATGCGCGCTTGTCGCTCTCACGCACCGAAAGAAAGATCTTGCCGGTTGTGGGAAGGACAACTCCAGCGGCCATCTGCGCCTTCGCAAATGCCACGGGCAGCGAGCGATCTGCGCCCATCACCTCGCCAGTCGAACGCATCTCAGGTCCGAGCACAACGTCGACTCCCGGAAATTTCGCGAATGGAAAGACGGACTCTTTCACTGAGTAGAACCCAGTGTCTGGGGTCTCGTAAACGTTGAGTTGATCAAGCGACGCGCCCATCATGACCTTCGCCGCGATGCGCGCCCACGAGACTCCTTTGGCCTTGCTCACAAATGGTGCCGTGCGCGAGGCGCGCGGATTGACTTCCAAGATGTAGAGAATGTCATCCTTGCATGCCATCTGAATGTTCATCAGTCCACGAACGCGCAGTCGCGCGGCGAGCGCGCGGGCGTGCGTGCGCACGCGCTCAACGATCGCGTTGCTCAGTGAATAGGGCGGAATCGTGCAGGTCGAATCGCCTGAGTGGATGCCCGCCTCTTCGATGTGCTCCATCACGCCGCAGACAACCGCGCGCGACGGAGAAGAGGGAAGCACGATCGCCGACGAACTGCTCTCCTCGTTTGGAATGAAGTCAGAGACGACGTCGACGTCGATCTCGATCGCATCGGAGAGAAATCGATCGATCAGAATCGGACGGTGCGCGAGTTCGCTGACATCGACGGCCGCGCTCATGTAGCGCCGAAGACTCGTTTCGTCGAAGCAGGTTTCCATGCCGCGACCACCGAGCACATACGAAGGACGCACCAGCACGGGATAGCCAATGCGCGCGGCGATGGCGAGCGCGTCAGCGAGACTGCGTGCGATGCCGCTTGCGGGTTGATTGAGTCCGAGCTCATCGAGCATCGCCTTGAATCGGTCGCGATCTTCTGCGAGATCGATCGAGTCGATGCCAGTGCCGATGAGCGGCACCCCTGCTTCGTGCAATCCGTGAGCGAGATTCAGCGGGGTTTGTCCGCCGAATTGCACGATCACACCAGCGACTCCGCCGGCGCGATCTTTCACATCGACTCCGCCGCCGTTGAGTCGCTCGATGACGTTGAGCACATCTTCAAGAGTGAGTGGTTCGAAGAAGAGCAGATCGCTGGTGTCGTAATCGGTCGAGACGGTTTCAGGATTCGAGTTGATCATCACACTCTCGAAGCCCATGTCTCCGCAAGCGAATGCCGCTTGGCAGCAGCAGTAGTCGAATTCGATCCCCTGCCCGATTCGATTTGGACCGCCGCCGAGAATGATGATCTTGGGTCGTGGCGAGATTCGAATCTCGTCCTCGACGCGCGTCACTCCATTGTGCGTGACGGGCGACTCGTAGGTCGAGTAGTAGTACGGGGTCACCGCTTCGAATTCTGCGGCGCATGTGTCAACCAACTTGAAAACGGGTTCGATCTTGAGCCCCTTGCGGTGGGCGCGCACAGAAAGAATCGTGCGCGCTGAGATCTCGCCCAAATAGAGGAAGGCCAATTGCGCGTCGGAGTAGCCAAACTGCTTCGCGCGAAAGAGCGTCTCGGGCGCGAGGTCTTCGAGTCGCTCGACGCTGCAGAGCACATCTTCGAATTCGACGAGTTGCTGAATCTGATCGAGGTACCAGCGGTCGTATCCAGTGGACTGCGCAACTTGTTCGATGGTCCATCCCATCTTGAGTGCATAACGAACGAAGTAGAGGCGACCCTGACTTGGCACGGTCAACTTGCGGCGCAAGAGTTCGTCGGGAATCGGCCAGACGGGCAACGATCCATCAGCGAGTTCCTTGCGTGCGGCGCGGCGACCGGCGAGCCATTTATCATTGGCGTCGAGTCCGAGGCCGAAGCGTTTGACTTCCATTGAGCGGATCGACTTCTGAAGTGCCTCTTTGAATGTGCGACCGATCGACATCGCTTCGCCAACGCTCTTCATCTGCGTGGTAAGTGTTTCATCTGCCTCTGGGAACTTTTCGAAGGTCCAGCGCGGCATCTTCACGACGACGTAATCAATGGATGGCTCAAAGCATGCGCTGGTCGATCCGGTGATGTCATTGCGAAGTTCGTCGAGCGAGTAACCGACTGCCAACTTCGCCGCGATGCGTGCGATTGGAAATCCAGTCGCCTTCGACGCGAGCGCCGACGAACGCGAGACGCGAGGATTCATCTCGACGACGACCATCTGCCCATCAGCTGGATTGATCGCGAATTGCACGTTGCTGCCGCCCGTGTCGACGCCGACGGCGCGCATGATTGCGAATGCCGCGTCGCGCATGCGCTGGTACTCGCGGTCGGTCAGCGTTTGGATCGGCGCCACCGTGATCGAATCGCCCGTGTGCACTCCCATCGCGTCGATGTTCTCGATGCCGCAGATGATGATGCAATTGTCGTTGTGATCGCGCACAACTTCGAGTTCGTATTCCTTCCATCCCAGCGCGCTCTGATCGATGAGCACCTGACCGATCATGCTCGCTGAAAGTCCACGGCGAATGATGTCGTCGAACTCTTCGACGTTGTAAGCGATTCCTCCGCCGCTTCCACCGAGTGTGAATGCGGGACGGATGATCGCCGGAAGCCCAATCTCTTCGAGAAAGACGCGCGCATCTTCGATGTTTGTGACGGTGCGCGAGTGGGGTTGGTTCAGTCCGAGTCGCTTGACGATCTCGCGAAATGCTTCGCGATCTTCTGCGCGGCGGATCGCCTCGCGTGAGGCGCCGATCATCGCGACGCCATGTCGTTCGAGCACGCCGCGATCGAAGAGTTGGCAGGCGCAGTTCAGCGCCGTTTGGCCGCCAATCGTTGGCAAGATCGCGTCGATTGGGAATCCAAGTTCTCGCTCGCGCACCAAGATTCGCTCGACGGCTTCTGGTGTGATCGGCTCGATATAGGTGCGATCGCTCATCGCCGGATCGGTCATGATTGTGGCTGGATTCGAGTTGACGAGCACGACGCGGTAGCCCTCTTCGCGAAGTGCCTTGCATGCTTGCGTGCCCGAGTAGTCGAACTCGCAGCCCTGTCCGATGACGATCGGTCCAGAGCCGATCAGGAGAATGTTGTGAAGATCGTTTCGTCGTGGCATTGCGTGTTCAATCCAAATTCGCTCCACTATAACGGGGAAACCCATCCGCGATGCTCAACTCCTTGCGAAGACGAATTCACTCAGGCGCCGCGATGGGCGCGATCCATTTCGCGGCGTGCGTCTTCGTGCGATTTGTGCACAGACTGCGCGTCGAAGGGGTTCCGCAGGGCCGTGCGTGGGCTGATCGCGCGCCCGGCGCGGGGGCGATCGTGGTTGCGAATCATCTGTCGGGAATCGATCCTGTGCTGCTGCAGGTTGTCTTTCCGCACGAGATTCGCTGGATGATGGACCGCTCGATGATGTTGCGCCTGCTCTCTCCGTTCTGGAAGTTTCTTCGCATCATCGAGGTCGATGCCGATGGGGCGCACACAAGTATTGGGGCGATCCGCGATTCGCTGCGCCACTTGCAAAGCGGCGGAGTGCTGGGAATTTTTCCAGAGGGGCAGATCGCTCGACCTCAGGGGCGCATCTATCCATTCTTTCCTGGGATGGCATCACTCGCGGCGCGCAGTCGCTGCAAGACCTTTCTCTTCGTGATCGACGGCGTGGTTGAGTCTCGCAGCGCATTCATCGGCATCATTCGACCGAGCCGCGCGCGCGTGCGACTCATTGGCGTCATCGAGCCACCCGCTCGCGGCGGTGAAGAGGCGTGGGCCGACGCGATTCGCCTGCAGATGGCGCAGGCGCTTGGGTATCCAACAACAGATAGGCTTGCGAAGCAATGATTCACCGCATCGACGGGACACTGGATTCGGTGCAAGATGCGAGTGCGCTCTTGCGGGTTGGCGAGATCGTCTATGAGATTTCGGTTCCTGCTGCTGATATCGCGGCGCTCTACAGCGAGGTTGACCGGTCGATTTCATTTCACACCCTGCACTACCTCGAGTCGCAAGGCCAAGGGTCGAGTTTCTGGCCCAAGCTCATCGGATTTCGCTCTCCGAGCGACCGCGCCTTCTTCTTGCTCGTGACATCCGTGAAGGGGATCGGCACACGCCGTGCACTTCGCGCGTTGACGATTCCGTTCGCGCGCGTCGCTGAGGCGATCGTGATGAAAGATCTCGCGCTCTTGATGAGCCTTCCCGAAATCGGACGCAAGACCGCTGAGACGATGGTGCTCGAACTGCGCGAGAAAGTTGGGAGTTTTGCTGCGGCAACGACACCGGGCGCGGCGACACCGGGCGCGGCGAGAGTGAAGACGAGTGAGAAAACGAAGGTGACGCTCGCCGAACAATCAACCACTGCGCTCACCTCAGCTGAAGTCATGGATGCGATGAACGTGCTCGTGCAACTCGGCGAGAGTCGACTCGATGCGCGCGCGATGATCGACCGGGCACTCGAGCGCGAACCAGAACTGCACAGTGCCAACACACTCGTCGCTGCTGCCCTCGCATCGAAGGGAGTCACGGGAAGCACATGAGCTCGAGTGGCAATTATCCTCATCGATACGCGCTCATCATGGCGGGCGGGTCAGGCACGCGACTCTGGCCGATGAGCCGAGTGACCAAGCCCAAACAACTCTTGCCACTTATCGGTGGCAAGTCGATGCTGCAATTGAGCAGCGAACGGCTCGAGGGATTGGTTGCGAGCGACAAGCGACTCGTGTGCGCCTCGTGCGCGTATGCCTCGGATGTGCTCGCATCGATCAGCGCACTCGCTCCACACAACTTTCTAGGCGAACCTGTCGGACGCGACACACTCAACGCCGTTGGATTCGCGGCCGCGGTCTTGGCGGCGCGCGATCCTGATGCGATCTTTGCCGTGATGACGAGCGATCACGTCATCGAGCCGCACGGAGCGTTTTGCGCGGCCGTCGACGGGGCATTTCGCCTCGTCGAAGCAGATGCGCGAAGACTCGTCACGTTTTCTGTGCCACCAACATTTCCAGCGACGGGCTATGGATATGTCGAGCGCGGCGATGCGATCGCTGGATTCGATCACGCATTTCGCGCGAAACGGTTCGTCGAGAAACCTGACCTCGCGCGCGCGACCGAGTTCGTCGCCAACAAAGCATTTGGATGGAACACCGGGATGTTTGTCTTTCACGCGCGCACGGTGCTCGACGCGATCAACTGGTTCATGCCGCAGAACGCTCCAGGCTTGGCGCGCATCGGCGCAGCGTGGGGAACGCGCGATGAAGATGCGGTCATCACTGAGGTCTATCCAACACTGACCAAGATCAGCGTCGACTTCGGATTGATGGAGCCCGCCTCACGCGACGAACGACTTGCGATTTGCGTCGTGCCGATGCAAGTTTCGTGGCGCGACGTCGGCAACTGGCAAAGTTTCGGCGCTGAAATCGCGGCGGATGCAGAGGGAAACCGCACCGTGGGCTCGGCGATCCATCTTGAATCAAAGAACATTGTCGTGGCGAGTGATGATGCGCACCACCTCATTGCGACGATCGGCGTCGAAGGGTTGGTCGTCGTGCATACAAAGGATGCGACGCTGATTTGTCCAGCAGCGATGGCCGAGCGTGTCAAAGAACTCGCCTCGCGCGTGCCCGGCGGCTACCAGTAACGGCCATGCGCTACCTCGCCATTGATCTAGGTGATCGACGAACAGGCGTGGCATGTGGCGATGACATCTTGCGGTTGCCATCCCCTGTCGGAATGATCGAGGCGAACGACCGCGAGGTTCTCTTCAAGGGTCTCGAACGATTTATTCGCGAGTATGGACCCGACGCGCTTATCATCGGTTTGCCCGTCAATATGGATGGCACCGAGGGACCGCGCGCGATCATGTCTCGCGAGTTCGCGGCAGAGTGCGCGAAGCGATTTTCGATCGCGTGCGAGATGCAAGATGAGCGGCTCACGAGTTTCGGCGCCGAGCAACATCTCAAACAGAGTGGACGCACCCACGCGCAGAAGAAGAAGTTGCGCGATGCACTCGCGGCATGCGAGGTGTTGAAGGATTTCTTTGGGCGTCCGCACGCGTAGACGCGGCGGCGCACGCGTGCGTTCACCCCCCCCCTCTACGGGCATGCCCGTAACCGGGGGGTCACGCGTGCGAGATCACTTGCTCATCAACTTCTTGCGCGCCGCAGTGAAATGCCACCAAGGACAGGGCGGTTCACCGCGCGCTTGCGAGATCGCAGACATGAAGATGTCCATGCAGCAGGGATCGTGTCGTTGCTTCGTGCGGGTACAGAGGTCTTGCCACAATTCAATCGCCTCGCGATCGACGAGTTGGTCGACCCGTGAGATTCCAAGCACCTTAAAATCGCTCATCGTCGCTGGACCGACGTTCGCCATCTATGCGAGAGTCGTCGGTGGCGCGCTCATGTTGCGTCGCTTACTTGGTCGCCTTCGCCGCCGCTGACTTCTCCGCTTCGCCTGCCTTCGCAGCCTCTTCTGGCGTCGCCGCGATATAGAGTGTCGAACGCTCAATCACTAAGACGTACTGACGATTCAAGTTGAACGAATACTCCTTGGTCGCGGCGTTGTTTGCGTCGTTGAGTTGTTTCAGCAACAGATCGAACTGACCCTGCGCGTACGCCTTCTCGGCTAAATCCTTCGCGGCGTCGATTGCGTCCTTCGACGTGACCGCCTGCTGGCGCATCTGCTGCAACTTTCCGACGGTTGTCTGAAACGACTGATTCGCCTGCGCATCGTTCAGCGCGCAGACCTTGATGGTCGTCCCTGGCTTGCTGCCATCGGTTGGCGCTGGCTGCTTTGCGATTTCTTCTTCTGTCAGGACGAGGTGTACTTCACTTCGCTCGGGAATCTGAACGTAGTTGCGCAGCACCGAGTAGCCATAACTCTTGGCCATCAACGCGTTGTCACTCTCCAATTTCGTCAGCGCGGCATCGACTCTCGCCTGAAGCTCATCTCGCTCCTTGCCCTCCGGAGCAGCCTTGACTTCTTCGGTCAATTTCACAAGTCCTTGCCGCTGTGCTTGAATGACCTGCACGTTGCGAGTGAACTCCTCGTTCGCTTCACGCCCTTCGATCGATGCGATCTTGACGAGCGCCGACTGTTGTTGCTCGGCCGGTGGTGTCTCGGCCGGTGCGGCAGGTGCCGTCGCAACTGGGGCTGGCACAACTGTCGCCACTGCCGTAGGTGCCGCAACTTGCGTCGCCGTTGGCGTCGCAGCGACCGCCGCAGGTGCCGCACCCTTGGTGCAACTTGCCAGCGTGGTTAGAGCCGAGAGTGAGATGGTGAGTGAAGTGATGACGGTGATGTGATTTTTCATATGAGTGATCAGAACGGGATCGCAATCTTCAATTGGACATTGTTCGACTGCGTGTTCTCTGAGAACATTCCAGAGTAAACGGCTTGGAACAGGATCTTATTCGAGAGCTTCAAATCAATACCACCCGAAGTATTGAAGTAATTCTGATCGTTGAGTCCATAGATCTGAAAGCCTTGGACACCCGGTGCGCCTTCGAGTGTCGCAGAGACACTCGGTGCGGCCGACGAGTACCAACTGTATCCAACCGAAGCTTGTGGACGGATCGTCCACTCACCCAACTTGAACTCGCGGCCAACCTGCACCATTGGTGAGATGGTGAAGGCGTTGTATGTTGCTGACGCAACGTGCAGGTTCATCGCTCCTGCGCCCGTCTCATTGAAACTCTGCGAATTGATTCCGGTGAAGGCCGTGTCGACGAATGGTCGGATGTACCAGTCGGTGAAACTGAACTCGTGTGAAACGCGAAGTCTTGCTGAGTAGTACGAGGCATTGAAGTCACCGATTGCGGACGTTGGCGATGTGAAGACGTTGCCTCGCGTGACATCAAACTCGCCGTAGCCACCTGCAACACCGAGCGCAATTTTCGTCGCGCCATAGAACTTCGTGAGCGAGAGACCAATCTCTCCCATCGACCCATCGCTGCTTGCGCTCATGCCGTCGGTGAAATTCGTGTTGATGTCGGCGTATCCCAATGCGAGTCCTGCATACAACTCGTCACCGAGGTCAAACTGCACGCCGACGGCGACATCGACTGAGTTCGAGTTGAATCCGACGTACTGCGATGTCGTCTGACTGTTATAGAAACCTGCTGTGGTGTTGACCCAGAAGAAGTGTCCCTTCTGGATCGACTCACTCCTGTCCTCGGCTCCGCCTGGCGCCGACGCACCATCTTCGGTGAGGAACGATGTTCGATTCGAGGCGACCCACTCGCCATCGGCACCAAACTTGTATGCGCTGTCGAGGCGATTGCATCCGAGCATGCTCTCTACAAACTGATTCGATGAGAGCTCAAGCGCACGTTGCGCCGAGGTGTAGACCTCGGGAGACATCGAGTCATACGCGCTCTGCACATCGGTCGCAGTTGGCAGCGCAATCAGCGCCGCAATCATTGGCGCGATTTCAGGCGAACCGCCAGCAAGCTGTACGCGATCGATGTAAGCGCCAGTCGAAACCTGATTCGCATTCAGCGCGCCAAAGCCGGCGAACTGCACATTCATGTTGAGTGGGATGAAGTTCGGCGGCGCGACCGCAAAGAGTGTGCCGTCCGACTGCGCCGCGAGTGGTGGCGCATCTCCGATACTGAACTGAGCAAGCGCCGACTCGGGTGCGATCAGTTCGAGGTCTTGAAGCGTGATCCCCTCGTCGGCGATCAGGAAGACAAGACTCTGCTGGCCGGGCTTGATGAACCCAGACTCGCTCAGAATCAAGTTCATCTTGCCCTCGAGGGATGCAGTGCGTGAAATGACCAGCCGGTCGATCTCGTCCATCTTGCAATCGACCGTGATGTTCATTTCTCCGGTGATGCTCTGGACATAAGACCCTGACAAGTCCGTCGTATAGACGGACGTGTCACCGAGCGCAAGAAGTCCATGATTCGTGAAGACGTCAGCTGCGGTATTACCAATGAAGAGTTCGGCCCCCGCGTAGGTCGCCGCCCCTGCGGAGTTGATGAGTGCATTCACGCCACTACCGAGGCTGACACTGCCGTACAGAATTCTGTTGTTCGTGATTGAGTCATTACCTTCGGATCCCCTGACGGCAATTCCAA
Organism: Singulisphaera sp. GP187; assembly: GCA_945869475.1. Taxonomy (GTDB): domain Bacteria; phylum Planctomycetota; class Phycisphaerae; order Phycisphaerales; family SM1A02; genus F1-60-MAGs104. Next base: position 75,217 of record CAMBOV010000013.1, read on the forward strand.
CTGGACTTCCAAGCGTTGTCGCTGCATAAACAATTCCATCGTTGACGAAAGTATTGTCATTTCCGCCCGAGATCTCAACGCCCACGCCGCTGTCGCCCACGACAATCCGCTTGTCGGCTGCGAATTGGATATCGATATTGCCTTGCGACGTTGCGCCGCGTGACTGCGCAAAGATTCCCACGCCATCTTCACCTGTTGCAGCGACATCTCCATCGACAATCAAATTGATCGCGCCAGAAGTGCCCGCACCGCCTGCGGTATCCATGAAGAGCCTGTTGATGAATCCACCACCGCCACCGAGACTCTGCGCAAGAATTCCGATTGAGCCGTCGCCGAGTGCGATCACATCACCAGTCTGCGCAAAGTTGATGTCTCCACCGTTACCGCTATTGTCAGCGTTGGCTGCAACAGAAATATCTGATGAATCGCTCAAGAAAGCGCCACCACCGCCACCAATGGACTGCAGGATCACACCATGCGAAAGCGCGCCATCAGTTTCGATTGAACCAACATTGCTCACATTGATGTTGTCGCCATTTCCAGACGCGGCGTTCTGTCCGCCGATGCCAACATCGATCGAATCAAATCCGAGCATCGTTGCTTGGCCACCACCTGCGCCGATGCTTTGCAGCAACAGTCCAGGTGAACGACTTCCGAGTGTGACGAGATCTCCCGTGTAGATCGAGTCGATCGTTCCACCGTCGCTGCCAATCGTTGTGTCTCCACCCAAGACGCTCGACGCCACCGCGTATCCGCCCGTGTGCCCTGGAAGCAGAATTGTGTCAACTTCAATGATTGCGCTTCCACCGCCGCCGCCGATGGATTGAAGAAGGGCTCCCATCGAATCGCCTCCGAGAGTCAGCACATTCCCATCACGAACATCGACGATCTCCCCACCATCTCCGTTTTCGACATGCGATCCGCCAACCTCGAGTGTGAAGTCGCCCTCTGCGAGGGTGTCGACGAGAATCACTTCATTCGCTGTTCCACCGCCACCGCCGACGGACTGAAGTTGACTCGCGGTTGAACCATTGCCAGTGGTTGCAACTGATCCTTCATACGAATTCATGACCATGCCCGCCGAAGTACCGGTCAGAGGATCGGAGGCCTCGGCGGTACCCAAGAGGCTTGAGAATTCGAAATCCGCTCCCAATCCAAACAAGATGAACCAACTTGCGATGGCGGGATTGGTCGGAATAATGATTCCGTCTTGGCCAATCCTGACGGCTTGCCTACTGGCATCGAGGAACAAATCGACGTTGCCGCCACCGCCAGCGAGGCTCTGAGTAAACACGGCATTGCTCCTGGCACCCGACATAACGATATTGCCCTGGCCCGTTACATTCACTTCGCCTCCTACGCCCAAACTCCCGCCGCCGATTGTCTGCTGTAACGCAAAGTTGGCGAGCGTCCAAGCTGGCGAACCGACCGCCCATCCCATTGTTCCACCACCTCCGCCAACAGACTGTGCGTAAACACCATACGAATCGTCTCCGTGGGAGTAGATCGTTCCGGCGGTGTTGTCGACCGTGACATTGCCACCATTACCACCACTGCCACCAACCCCACCAAGCCCGACAGTTGTCAGCATTTTGAATGGATTGAGCGTCAGCATGTTTGGGGTCGCCGCAACCGCGAAGTTGCCATCTCCACCGCCGCCACCAACACTCTGTGCATAAATGCCGAACGAAGAATTGCCCAAGACTTCAATGGCGCCGGTGTTTGTCACGGTCACTGACGATGCTCGGTTGCCCGAACCACCTCGGCCACCGACCGCAACCACGAGCGATGAAACGTCCTCTCCAAATGCCTCGCCGCCCAACTGAACGTTGCCAGTAACTGCATATCCACCATTTCCACCACCACCACCGATGCTCTGCGCGATGATGCCGTGCGCACGATTTCCTTGTGTTTCAATCGTTCCTGCGTTGCTCACATCGATGAGGCCAGCGATGCCCCCATCGCCGCCATTGCCGCCAAGACCAAGAGTGATTCCCGCTTCGATCGATGTATCACTCGATGGGTCGTAGCCGAGATTTGCGGTCACGGTGTTGCTTCCAATTCCGCCGCCGCCACCGATGCTCATTGCGTAGATGCCGTGCGAAGCGTCGCCGATTGTCCTTACTTCCGAAGAAGCTGACTGATTCGATACAACCACATCGCCGCCAACCCCACCTTCGCCGCCATGTCCCCCGATGGCGAACGAAAGGACCGTGGTCTGTGATGTTCGGGTGATGATGCCCGAATACACATTGCCGGCGTTTCCACCGCCGCCACCAATGGACTGGGCCAACATTCCAATTGAGTTTGCATCTCTCGTCACAACGCTTCCCGTGTTTGTCACGTTGACTGCGTTGGAGGTTGCACCAACTCCACCATCCCCACCGACTTGAACTGCGAAAATGGTTGCGCCATCAGCGACGGTTGGTTTGGTGACTGGAAACGGAATCGGTACCACAAAGTTGATCGCCATCCCACCGTTTCCACCGCCTCCACCAATGCTCTGCGCGAGAATGCCGTGTGAAAATTGGCCGTCGGTATCAATGAGTCCGCCGCTTGTGACTTCGACAATGCCGCCGGCATTTCCCTCTCCACCATTTCCGCCAACAGCAACGCTGAGAGTTCCCTTGCCATATCCAGCACCGCCCGTCACGGCATAGCCACCGTTTCCGCCGCCACCGCCGACTGATTGCGCGAGAATTCCAATTGAGTTGTCGGCTGCCGTGATCAACTCAGCGGTACTGAGAACATCGACCCTTCCGCCCACGCCGCCAATTCCACCGTCGCCTCCAACCGCAACACCCATGGTTGGTTGATTGCTCAAAAAATTGCCGGCGATAGTTCCGCCGCCACT
>CAMBOV010000014.1 GCA_945869475.1 Singulisphaera sp. GP187
GCGAAGTTTCCAGTGACCATCAACCTCTGAATGTGGTGGCCGTATCCAGTATCGAGCACTTGACCAACGCACGCTTTCATACATGCCATGTCAGTCTCGGCGGTCCAGTAAAAGTCGGGCAATTTGCCTTGTTGTTCAAGCCCGTTTCGATCGGCGTACTCGGGTCCTTCAAGCCAATAGACGCCGCGCACGAATTCGCGCCAACCGATGATCTGCCGCACAAACGCCTCGACAGATTGCAGCGGAGCATTGCCGGATTCGTACGACTCAATAGCGCGTTCGCAACACTCGCGTGGATTGAGCAACTTCATGTTGAGCGAACTGGAAATCACGGAGTGGTAGAGCGTCGGCTCGCCGGTCCACATCGCATCTTCGTATGCGCCGAAATTGGCGAGGCGATGTTTGATGAAGTCGTTGAGTGATGCGAGTGCTTGCTTGCGAGTGACTGGCCATGCGAAGGACTCGATAGATCCAGGAAGATCAGGGAGAACGCGTTTGATTACCGCCAGAACATCGCGCGTGATTTCGTCAAGTTTGAAGCGAGTGGGGATGCGCGGTTTTGGATTTGGGCCTTGCTTTCCAAATGGAAGTCGATTCTCTTTATCAAAGTTCCATGTGCCACCAGTGGGCTGAGCACTTTTGCTTGAACCCTCCATGAGATAGCCGGTCCTGCGACGCTGCTCGCGATAAAAGAACTCCATGGTGAGCGCGGTGCGACCCTTCGCCCATGCTGCAAACTCTTCTGCAGTCGTGAGGAAATGTTCGTCGGGCATAATGCGAAGCGGGATGCCGGTGGAATCGCGGACGCGCTCGAGCATCGCCATCACGCGCCACTCGCCTGGGTGCGTGCAAACAATCTCCGATGGATTGAGGGCGGCGCAAGCGCGAGCGATCTCTGTCTCGAACGCGCCAGTGTTCTCGGGATCGTCGAGTGTGGTGTACTTGACACGGATCTTCTGTCGAATCAACTCGGCGGCGAAGTGGCGCATCGCCGAGAGAAACAGAGTAGTCCGCTGGATATGGCTGGGGACATATTGAGATTCGTTCGCCACTTCCATCATCAAGACAGTGTCGTCAGGTGCGAGCGAACCAATGATCGCAGCGTCGAGATCGAGTTGGTCGCCGAAGACGACAGCAAGTCGGGCTCTGTTTGGCTGGGGTGGAACATGTTTCAAAGGCAGAGAAGAAGAACGCGGGATTTTGCGAACTGTAGGTTTCATCATGTTGCAAGTTGTCAATAATTTTGTTTTGGAGGTTTGACCTTCCCGATTTCGTGGATACCTAGATGAGTGAGAATGCTCGCAAGGAGAGTGTTATGAACAAAGCATCGAAATCGGCCAAGCGACTGCGCCGTTCATTCACGCCCGAGTTCAAAGCAGAGGCTGCGGGGCTCTGCCAGATCGGGGATCGCACGATCCCTCCGCATCGCGAGTGATCTCAACATCGGCGAGAACGCACTGCGCGATTGGGTGCGCCTTGCCAAGATCGACGCCGGAAACGGTGGCACCGGCGCGCTTACATCAGACGAGCGCGAGGAGTTCATGCGCTTGCGGCGTGAGCACAAGCGCGTGCTCATGGATTTGGAAGTCCTAACGACTGCTTCCCAATCACGGCGCTCGGCCGTGTGCCATGTGCACGAGAAGCGCGAAACCAACCTCTCAGCGTCCAGATCGCCGCTGTATTTAAGCGAAGTCGCGAGACCTACGGCAGTCCTCGAATGTACGTTGACCTTGCGTCGGGTGGCATCCGAGTTGGTCGAAACCGAATCGTACGATCGTTCACTGCCGCTGCGCCACATCGCTAGTGGGTCACCGATGTGAAAGCGATTCGCACCGGCGAAGGCTGCTCGTGGTCGCATCGATGGACTCTTGCATCATTCGGATCGAGGATCGCCCGATGGCAGTGATCTCGACACCGACTTTGCCATTTTGGCCGATGCGCAAACCTAGTGCGCTTGCGCCGCGCTCTTGTTGATTTGTAAGCCAATCCAATCGAAGTTCCATCTTCTCAGTCGCAATTTCTGCGACGTGGGCACGCGGTTCATTTTCGCTGCCAACACCCTGAAGCGCCACGCATGTGCATAGATGTACTGTCGAAAATGCGTGGCGTGGATGCTTTTTCATTGCTCTGGAATCGCCGCACCACGATCGCTCTTCCCGACGATACTCGCTGCGATTTAATGTCGTTGCCAGATTTGGTGCAAGCTAAAAAACACAGCGCGACAAAGATTGGCCAATGATTCGCAGACTTAATTGAATCCAATTATTTTGAGAATCATAAAAGACCAAACAAGTCCCAGCTTAAATTTTGGTTGCGTGAAATGCGCCTCGCACAATTGCTGATTGAGGGAGCAAAGAACTATCCCGCGGCTTGCAAACGCGCGGTTGTGCGGCGGCCACTCTTGGCGTTTGCCATGACTGGCTCCGCAAATGAATTGCAGCGCTCTTGGTCGCCTCTTCGCAAAGAGCTCGAAAAACTTCGTCACGCGCGCTCGCCGATCCGTACCCAGTGACCGGGACCACGAGAGTGCGGCGCATCGCGGTCGACGGAGGCGAGTCGGGTTGGGAGAGCGAGGGCGCATTTCGGCGAAGGGCTGCGTTCGAGGTCACGCCCCACGAGTACGACCAAGGCCAGCGGGGCGCGTCGATCTTCGAGCCGGCGCACGAAGCGCTGAAGGTTTTCGCTGCGCGCCGCTATCTTGTCGGCATGATTCCGGCGACCCACACAGTGAAACTCCTTTGGGCGCTCTCACTCGTTGCGGCAACTCTCGCCGTGACCTCGGCAACCGCGGCGACCTCGGCAACCGCGGCGCAGGAAGCACTTCCAGCGCCGCCAGCTCAAGCGACTGTCGATGGTCAGCAGTTTGCAGTGAGGGCGATGCCACTCGTCGCAACGCCGATGGATGCTTCTGCGGTTGAGTCACTCTTGACAGACGTTGGATTGCTTCCCGTCGCAGCGGCACAGCGTGAAGCGTTCGAGAAGGCGCTCGTCGCCGCGGTTGCCGGAGCCGACCTTGCGCGTGAGGCGTTCGACGCGGGTGAGTACACGCGCGTCGTCGATGCGATTGCGGCGGTACTTGCCAAGGGTGAATATCCAACGACTGCTCACGTCGCGATGACGCGGTCGTTGCGTGGCAACGCGCTCGCGATTGACTTGACGCTCATCGATGCAGCGGCACGAGCGACGGCGTTCGAGATCGCATCGTCGCTCGAGAGAGCAGCGCCGAGTGCGAGGTTCATCAGTGGACGGATGATGCGCGTTCCACAATTCGCGCGCGACGCGCTGGTGCTGCCAACGATCACCACCGAGCAGGCGAAGGCCGTGAGTGCAGCCCTTGCAGAGTGGCAGTCGGCCGACCTAACGAGTTACGTCGCGATTTTGCAAGGTGATGCTGATCCGATGTCGGCGGCGGCAGCGTTTGCGAAGTCGATCAATCCACAGGACTCCCAAACCTGGCAGATTGGTGGCGCGTCTCCCACATCGCACCGCTTCGCTCAGCAGGACGCCAAGCGTCTCGAGCTGGTGAACGCGAGGCGTGGTATTGCCAAGGCCACGCGAGAAAAGTTCGAGGCAATTCTTGGACCAGAACTTTGGAAGTCGATCGCGCCGGGAGTGCCAGCGCGCGTGTCGGCTCGGGTTAGTACGGCGGCGAAAGATCTCACGTGAAACGATCAGTCGAACGGTCGAGGTACGTATGGGGGCGGCAAGTCGCGTCTGTCATTACGTTTCTCGCGTGGGCGGTCCTGATCATCACCGTGCTGTTCGTCGTACTCGGCGCACTCGGCGCACTGTCGAGGAGCGGCAGTGTGTCTGGACCCATTGTTGACGCGAGCACCCTGTCACCTCTCGCGGTGATTCAGTTGATCGGGTCGGCGCTGATTTTCACTGTGATGATGGGATTGTCAGAACTGCTCAAAGCACTCTTCGACATTGCAGACAATTCTTTCGAAGCTGCGCACAATGCTGCGCAGCGTGATGCCGATGCGAGTCAAGTTGTGAGCGCCGCGGGTTCACCGCGCGAAAGGGTGAATCATGCTGAATCCACCCCAACTGATCTCTATTCACGAGCCAAGCAACTAAGCAAGTCTGGTCAACGAGTTGAAGCGATTGAGACTCTTCGCGAGCTGATCCGCGCGCACCCCGCCAGCCCTGAGGCGCAAAGCGCACGAAAGGCGCTGCGCGGGGCGGTCCCGCCCTCTCCGACAACCTCTTCCGATCACCGCGCGGAAGGCGCTGTCAGGCAACCTCCGTCGTCTGACCAAGACGAGTGGCACTATCCCGATTGAACTCATTCCAGCCCCCCGATCTGGCAGACTCATGCTCCCAAAGGCCAAACTCAGCAAAAGATTGCCAAGAAACTTGCTTTTTTTTGGATTTTTCAGTTCTCGGGGTAGGCTGAGGCAGTCGACGAATGTATCGCCTTCGCTACGTGAGTCACTTTCGAATTGAAGTGAGTAACAACCTCTCAGGAGACTTCAAATGCGACCCTTCCAAACTGTGAGTATGGCAACGATTCTGATCGCCGCATCCTCGTCGACCTTCGCTGGTCCCGAGTTTGACGAGGGAGGCATGGACGCTGGCTCGGCGCCAGCGAATGCTCGTCGCGTCAGCGGCGCAGCGGGTCCGACCGCCGTTGCCAAGGTCATCTGCCAGACGAGTGAAGCACTCGTCACCGCCGACGAAGTCGACCTCATCATGGTTGACATCGCCGATCCGTCCGCGTTCCTCTTCACCTACTCGACTGACACTGGAAACTTTGACTCGAGGCTCTATCTGTTTCGCGCGGTCTCCAACGCAGACTCGCCGGGTGGATATGACGCAATCCCTCTTGTCGCCTTTGACAATTGGTTTTCTGATTTGCACGCGCGGTTCAACAACAGTAGTGAAATTCAAAAAATCATCGGGGGCTATGGAGAGTCGTTCGGCCCAGGGCGCTACTTCATCGCCTGCACCGGATCGCCGATTCAGCCAATGGGCATGAACGTCAACGAAGCGACCGTGCCTCTCTTCAATATGGCGGGGCCGACTATAGGGCTCCAAACGCGGCTGAACTCTTACAGGCTCGCGAGTTGGACGAGCGGCGGAGCGACCGGCAACTTCACCTACACGACCGCCGGAATCAAGTTGATCTATTCAGACTCGTGCGCTGATGCGGCGTTCATTGAGGCATCGAGTCCGACCGCTTCGTTCAACACCACGAGCGCGAGCTCTGACGGCGAGCCTGTGCCATCGCCGTGCTCTGCGCTCACGAAGGACGTTTGGTTTCGTCTTCGGAGCAGCGGCGGATTGGTCAGCGTGAACACCTGCGAATCGAGTTTCGATACGGTCGTGGCGGTGTACAGGGGCTCGTGTGACGCTCTCACGGGGCTCGGCTGCAATGATGACTCGCCGAAATGCTCGACGCAGGGTGGCAGTGCACTCTCGTTGGTCTTGGATGGCGATGGGTGCACGCCCGCTGACTACTTCATCCGCATTGGCGCAAGCAGCAACTCGCAAGGTGGATCGGGCAACGTGAGCGTGAGTCGCTCGGGTGGGGTGCTGGGCGATCTCGACGGAAACGGGCGCGTCGACGGAGTCGATCTCATGACCCTCCTAAATGAATGGGGCACCACCAACGCGGTTGCCGATCTCAACGACGACGGAGTTGTTGATGGATTCGATCTTGGCATCCTGCTGCTTGCGTGGAGCAGTTGCAGCTGACGCGTGCCCCCCGGTTACGGGCAAAGCCCAGTGCTGCAGCATCAGGATCTGCCCGTAGATGGGGGTGCACGTTGGACGGGGCGATTTTCGAAGCGGTCATGGGCGGTCATGGGCGGTCATGGGCGGTCATGAATGACCCAAATGAGCGAGCCACACCCAGCCGACGCTGCGCGACTCATCGTGATGGAGTGGATCGATGGACTGCCCCTCGACGCGCCGCGCTATTGACCTTGAAATCGCGGCATCATCGGTGGAATGATTCCAGGCAGCAGGCGATCGCGAAAGTGAATCCAATCTCGGCGCCACGGACCCGTCGCGAAGTTGTCGGCAGGTTGCGGGTAGTAGGGACCATATCCAGCACCTGGAGGACCCTGAATCGCAGTAATGAGATTCGGATTTGACATGCGGTACGACTCAGTCGATCCATCGACGTAGCTGTAGGTGATCGCGGTCGGTTGCCAGAACGCGGGGGAGTCGATCCATCCAAGCCACCCAGCTGTGTTTCCCCAGAGCCCAGAATTCGGCGCGCCCGTTGGCGGCGGCGTTCCAGCGGGCGGACGAGGATCGATCATAAAACTCTGCGCGTTGTAACTCAATCCATTTGTTGGATCATCTTCGACGATCGACAGAAGCGTCTGCGATGGAAACTTGATTCGACTCGTATGCGTTGTGATCATTTCGCTCGCGCGCACACCTTGCGTGCAGAACCACGGCTGCCACGACGATCCGAAATTCGAGTTGTCGCCAGGCGTCGTTGTGCCGATGAATCCGCTGTACGAGTAACTGCGAATGCGCGCCGACGGATCAAAGGGCGAGCGGTAAAGCGTCGGCGCGCCGATGTATGAGTAGAGGCGTCCGCCAGAGAGCGCCTTTGCCTGCGGATTCGTGGTGTTGACGCCGACTTCGAACTCAACGCCGCCCACGAGACCCGCGCCGTACGAGGCGGTCCACGTGTGATACGAGGCGTTCGAAGCGTTTCCGTTGTTGATCACGAGCTTCTCGCTGCACGCGCCGGTGAAAGTGAGAAAGAGCGACATTGTTGGGATCGACGTGCGCGGGCTCGCAAATGCACCCCCGTTGTCGCCAGAGTATCCGGCCTGCGCGAATGCCAACTGCCGCTGATTCGAGAGACACGCTGAAGTGCGCGCCATGAGCTGCGCCTTTTGAAATCCCGCGAGCATGAGCGCCAAGAGCACGGCGATGACCGCGACAACGACGAGCAATTCGACCACCGTGAAAGCGCGCGCGGGCACAAGAGATTGGCGACGCATGGCGAAATGACACGATCCCATTGGGGGAAGTGTAGCCGTTGAGGGGGTCGGCGCGATAGGATTCGTCGATGCGAAATGTCAAAACACTTTTGAAGACGGTCGTCGCTTCTCTCGCGCTCGCGGGTCCTTCTGCCGTGGCTCGCGAGCCGAGTCACACGCAAGCGGCTCCGCCTGTCGCGCCGCCGACTGCTCCCGAAGTGACGCCACCAGCGGCGCCGCCCGCGAAAGACGCGGCGAAGGCGCCCGCGAAAGACGCGGCGAAGGCGCCCGCGAAAAAGGCACCGCCCGCCAAGAAGAAAGCAGATGCCGCGAAGGCACCAGCGGCTGCAGCCGAACCAGCGGCTGACTCAAAGAAGGCCGCGCCCGTTGTCGACGAGCGCGGACCTGAGATTCAGAAGTTACTGAAGCTCGCGGCGAATCCGAAGTTCAAAGATTTCACGCGGCTCGCAGCTGAGCGTCAGACTCTCTACAAGCAGTCGTCGGCGCTTCGTGTGACGATGCGTACAACCGCGCCAACCGATGCGACTCTTGCAGAACTCGCGGCGATTCAGGCGGACATCGCGAAGGTGGCCGAGCGAATGGATGTTCTCGGTGCAGGCACGAGCTGGACCCAAGAGGACTACATCACGATGGACTTCATCGTCAGCGAACAGATGCGAATCAACCCGCTCGACTGACGCGTGAGTGCGAGGCGAGCCACTTCGCCCTAGAACCCCAAGACGATTTGCAGGTCGAAGACGTGCTCGCCCTGCTTGAGATCGCCCATTTCGTCGGTGTAACTGTATTGGGCTTTGAGCGTGAGTGATCGATCGAGATGCCATCCAAGGCACCCATCGATCCGCCAGACATCGTTATCCCACTGATCGGTTGAGTTGGGTTTGTCACCATACAACTGCTGGTTCCAGCGCCCTGCCAACCACCACGCCGTCTCGAACTTCCACTTCGATTCAATGAAGTAGCTGACGACACTCACCGTTCCCGCCTTCGAGTTCGTTCCAGCGAGCACGTCGTAACTTGACCAGTTCACCTCGCTCCACAGTTCGAGTGGGCCGTGCGCCCACGCAAGATCTGCGCCGAAATTTGTCTGTTTGTAGTTCTCCCACCCATCGAATGCGTTGGGGGTGATGTACGACCCGCTGCTCGCGCTTGCCCCGATCGTCCACTCCGTTTGCGGGCGCCATCCAAGTCGCCCTGAGTATGTGAGCGCGTTTCCGTAGAACTCGTGCTCCCACAGTGCCCACTCGTCGGGGTTCGAACTGAGCGCGTCGTTCTTGATTTCGAACGCATAGTCGAAGAGGTCGATCGTGCCATTGATCTGTCCACCGCTGGTGTAACTCGGTCCCCAGATCATCGGCAACCACGTCGCGCGCACATCGGCGACGGTCTTCTTCGCGACGCGCCCGTTGTCGCCGCGCACTGCACTGATCCACTCGTAGGTCAAAGGCGCATTCACCAAGGGATTCTGCCAACTGAGATGACGATTGGCCCACTGACCGTACCCCGTCTGCATCGCGCCGATGCGCGCCTGCGCGACGCCCTCGAATGGATCGATTCGAAGAAAGTACACATCAGGCCGAATCTGAATCGATTGATCGGTGGGATCGAATCCGCGGTCAACATCACCCATCGCGAAGAGCGAGAGTTTCTCGCCCATGTTGAGCGTGCCAAGCATGCTGAGTCGAGGCGACGCGAGGTACTCCTGGTTCGTCACAATGATTCCAGGCGGCGGTTGTGAGACAACCCAGTTGTCCTGCGTGATGAAAAAATCGAAATCGAGTGAGACCTTGCCGTCGGTTGATTCGAACTGCGTCGCAGCGCGAATCTCATCGAAGAGATCATCGAGAGGATCGCCCGCGCGGGCGAGATGCGTCGATGCGATCGTGAGCGTGAGCGCGAGCGGACTGAGCGCGAGCGAAACGAGTTTCATGTTGGACTCCCTGTCCGTTGAAGTTCATGTGCGTGAATTGGCACAGAGAATCCCCTGAGTTCGAACGGCTCGAGTGCCACGCTCGCTGCGCCTTGGCTGCGCAGGCGTGTTTCGTCGTCGACATATACGCGCATTGCTGGCGCTTTCGAGCACAAGCGCGCCGCGAGATTCACGCGCGCACCGAGCACGGTGTAGTCGAGTCGCTGTGTGCTTCCCATGCATCCCGCGACGACCATGCCGAAAGCGCATCCGATACCGACTTCAATCGGTGGCATCATCACACGATTCGCTTCTTCGCGCGCCGCGATCATCGCCAGTGCGCATCGCGCCATTCGCGCCGCGTCATCTGGCGCAGACTTCGGCGTGCCAAACGTGACCATGATGAGGTCCCCCACGAACTTGTCGACGACTCCGCCATGTTCGTAGGCCACTTTCGTCAGCAGCGACATGTGGTGATTCAACAACTCAATGACTTGTGGCGGTTCCATGCGCTCGGTGAGCGGAGTGAATCCTCGAATGTCGCAGAACAGGATGCCGACTTCCTGAGAGCGCCCTCCAAGGTCAATCTTTCCAGCGAGGAGTTCTTTCGCCACCTCAGGATCGGCAACCACATCAAGGACGCGCCGGTAGTGATCGCGCAGTGCGAGCCCTTCGCCCATCTCATTGAAGCTGCGAGCGAGCATGCCAAGTTCGCCAGAGTCGCGCACAGCGACTCGCACGGTGTAATCGCCGCCTTGGATTGCTTGCGCGGCGACCGTCATGTCTGCCACTGGTCGAGAGAGGGTTCGCGCGAGGTACATCGTGATGACGAGTCCGATTCCAAGCGAAATCGCGGCCGCGACACCCATCCGAGAGACAAGCGCGCTTTCGGCTACGGCGAGCGGTGCGAGACTCGTGATCGCAACAAACTGCGTCGCAGGTGACTGCACAATCGTTCGGACGTAGGCGATCTGACTCTCGCCGGCAGATTCGAATTCGACCTCGCTTCCATCGCTCATTCCAGAGAGCGCACTTTCGACAGAGGTTCGAGCAGCAGTGTCGAGCAGCGTCCCGTAGAGTCGCGAGCCGATTCGCAGTCCAACTTGAAGCAGTGTTCCGTCTTCAAGAACTACCGGCGCGGGCGCGGTGTACGAAAGTGCGAGCGCGAGGATGCACAGTTGTTCGTCGTCGACGGGATCGACCACAGGTGAGACGATCACTTCGAAGAGACTCTCGCCGAGTGCGAGATACAGGCTGGAGCTCTGCGTCACGTTGGCGAGGTGCGGCGCGAGACCGCGCGCGACTTCATCGTTGATCACAGCAGATTCCGCACGAGCGCCGACGACACCGCCGTCGCGCTGAACGAAGACGAAGGTCGAATCTTCGCCACCTCGCGCGAGCGCGAATCGCAGTTCATCTTCTGCAGTCTTCGAGAGCGCTGTCGCATCGCTCGACTCGATCGCTGCGACGAGTCGCGATGATCGCGCGAGTCGCTGGACATCGTCGCGCGTAACGCTCAGCCTCAGCGATTGTGTGGCAACGATTCCATCGACCTGCGCGACAAGGGTGTTGCGAAGCGCAGCGAGATAGGAGCGACGAACCGTTGGTACGCCGACAAGCGCGCCGATGGCGAGTGCGATCAGAACGACGAGAGTCATCGCGATCGCCAACTTAAGGGAGAACTTCACTTGGACGGATTCTCCACGAGCGTCGCCCAATCAACTTCGAGCGTCTGTCCTGCTGCGAGGTCGATGGACCTCTCGACTTGCTTCTTCGGCGAGAGCCAGATCGTGACCGTGTGCGTGCCGGGGGCGATCCCAGAGATTTCGAATGAGCCGTCGGGTTGCGTGCGTGCGAACCACGGAGTGTCGACCACGATGACGGTCGCGCGCATGTGTTCGTGCACTTCGCAGAAGAGTTGCACCAAGCCTGGCTTGTCGAAGACGATCGCGTCTCGTTCTTCGCCCTTGAGATACCGACCGAGATCGAAGCGCTTGGTGTCGGAGTAACTGAAGACGCTGTGATACATCGTGTCTTCGTTTGGGAAGACGATTGGCGTTCCCGTTTGCACGATGGTGAGTGCGGGACGAAATTGAAATCCCTGTTGCTCGATGCGCGCGACAGGTGCGGTTGCAGGATCGAGCGGCGCCGATGCGGATGCCGATGCCGATGAAATCCACACGCAGCTCGTCGCGGATTCTGCGGGCTCGACTTTGATCGCGGGCTTCGCGCCATAGTCCTTTGTTGGCGGAGCGGGCTTGCGTGGCAAGACCGCGACTCGCCCCCTGAGCGTGCCGGTCGTGAGCGCCAGTGTCGTCGCGGTTGGAGTCGTCGCGGCCGCCGCAGCCTGCGCGGTCAATTGCGGCGTCGGCGCTGGCAGATCATCTGCGCCGAAGCCCACGATCATCGAGAGTGCGAGCGGACCGCCAACGACTTTCGCAACTCTCATGCGTCGATTGTAGCAAAATGAAGACGCCGCCTCGTCTGGCGCACGATTTGTTGGCACACCGATTTTGGAAATTCGAAGGCGATGTCTGAGATGAAGAATCCTTGTTCTCTTTGAATAACGCACCAGCAGCGCAGGGAGGGCGAAGCCCATTCGCACGAGTCGCCACGTGGATGACGAAGACTTCGCTCGGCATCGGTGGCGACCATCAGTTGAGTCCGCTCTCGTGGTTGGGAGTGCTCTACGTTCTTGAGGGAAACTCCAATGGCGGACAGGTGATCGCTCGGGTGTTTCGCAAGGCGCGGAGCAGCTGGCAATCGTCGCTGGCGCCGCCGCGACCTTTCGAGGCATCACCGAGCTGATGGACTCGTTCGATTCATCAACCTCTGTTCATTCACCCTCACTCTCCATCGAAACTCTCCCAAGGTCCAGCATCAACATCAGCGTCGTTCCAACCCTCGTCGCTTCAACTGTCACCTGCGTCACCACTCAAGCGGCGGTCGTTGGATTTCATGAGTCCTTCGCACAAAACGCGGCGAACTGGCAGGGTGCATCAAGTGCGATCACACTCGGCTGGCGAAGCCGCGCAGTTCACTCTGAACGCATTCTGAACTATTCGTTCGCGAAAGGTGAACGCATCCTGCACACACCCTGCGCGGGAGCCAATTACTGTTTCGAACCAAGACTTGTCGAGCCGCGACGGATTCGCTCCCGTCGTTGCGTCTGTTGTTCCCACGAGCGTTGAGTCTCAACCATGAATCACGCTGGTCCCCGAGTTCGAATCTTCGCCATTGCATGCATGATCGCCAGCGCGACTCTCTGCGATGGCGTCGCGAGTGCGTACGCGCAGCAGACACCTGTCACCGCGCCCGCGAAGAAGGCGATGTTGATTCCGCCAGCCACTCGCAAGGTCACGCCACCGAAGGCGATCGCGCCGACTGTGACGGTTGCACCACCTGAAACTGCTGCGCCGACTGAAACTGTTGCACCGACTGTGACGGTTGCACCATCTGAAACTGCTGCGCCGACTGAAACTGCTGCGCCGACTGAAACTGCTGCGCCATCTGAAACTGCGAAGCCAACACTTGACGAGACGCGCCTCACTCTCAACAAGTGGATTGAGACTCAGCAGATCATCTCGAAAGAGCGCAACGACTGGCAGCAGGGAAAAGAGATCGTGCAGGGACGCATCGAACTCGTCTCGAAAGAAGTTGGATTGATCAAAGAAAAAGTCGCGGTCGCCGAAGGCGCGGTCGTCGAATCGAACAAAACGCGCGATGAACTCATCGCAGAGAACGACGTTCTGAAAGACGCGACGGCGCGCCTCGCAACGGCCGTCACACAAATGGAAGTGCAGATTCGCACCCTCGCAAAGTTGATGCCTGAGCCGATCCACGCCCGCGTGCGACCGCTACTGCAGCGAGTGCCGGTCGATCCATCAAAGACGCTCGTCTCGACCGCCGAACGCTTTCAAAATGTGCTCGGGATTCTCAATGAACTCAACAAAGCGAACAGCGAGATTGCAGTGCACTACGAGATTCGCACTCTTGCCGACGGCACATCGAGCGAAGTACAGGTGCTCTACGTCGGACTCTCGCAGGCGTACTACCTGAGTCCGCGCGGAGAAGCGGGCATCGGTCGTCCCAGCGACGATGGCTGGAAGTGGCAGCCGGCACCACTCGCAGCACCTGGAGTTCTCACGGCACTTGAAATTCTTCAAGGCAAGCACACGCCATCCTTTGTTCCTCTTCCGATGCAAATCAAATGAACCTCGCACCACGATCGATTCATACTTTTATCTTCGCACTGCTCGCGAGCAGCGCGGCATTCGCGCAGTCGCCAGAACCAACGGTCGATGGCAGTGCGACCATCAGCCAAGCAGCGCGCAGTGCCGAGAATGAACTCAGCAAGAGCATCGCCGAACTCAACGCTGCTCGTGCGCACGTCGCGATTGAAAAACTTCCTCTCTCGCAGCAGTTGACCGCGCTTGAAGGCGAGGTCATCCAATTGCGCCGCGAAGGCGACGCAGTGCAACGGCTCGTCGACGCGGGAGCGCTCGAGATCGCAACGATGAAGTCACAGGCGAAGGCACGACAGGATGAACTGACCTACATCGAGAGTCTGCTCGACGAGTATGCGCGAACATTCGAATCGAAAGTCGGCGTCGGAGAGATGCAGATCTACGGCGAAGCGGCCGAGACAGCCAAGCAAGCCATCGAGAACAAGACGCTCACACCGTCGGAGCGCTTCGAACGGCAAACTTCATTTGCAGAGACATCGATCAAGCGTCTTTTCGATGTGATCGGCGGATCGCGTTTCAAGGGCGTCGGCGTCGACACACTCGGAACGGTTCTCAACGGACAGTTCGCGATGATCGGTCCAATCACGCTCTTTCGCGCCGACTCTGGAACCGCCGGAGTCGCAGTCGCGCAACCGGGTTCGCCCAATCCACTCATTCGTCCTCTTGATGAGGAACTCTCAGCTGCCATCGGCACACTCGTCGCAACAGGAGAGGGCACGCTGCCGCTTGATCCATCACGCGGCGGTGCGTTGAAGGCGCTGGTGCAGAAGACAAATCTCTTACACATCTTCGAGAAGGGGGGTCCGATCATGTGGCCACTGCTCGCCGCATCGGTGCTCGCGCTGGCGGTGGTGCTTGAGCGCGTGCTCTTCTTGCTGAACGAAGGTCGCAAGCGAAGTCCGAAGTCTCTGAGCAAGTTCTTCGTCGAGGTTGGTAAGGGCAATCTCGTCGAGGCGATCGCGATCTCGAATGGCTGCAAGGATGGCATCGTCAACACACTCGGCTACGCACTGTCCCACCGCGATCAATCACTTGGGCACGCGCTCGCACTCGCTGAAACGCGAACGTTGAAGCGCTACCGCCGAGGACTCGCGATTCTCGACACGGTCATCACACTTGCGCCGCTTCTTGGACTTCTCGGCACGGTCACTGGAATGATGGCGTCGTTCTCGGTGATCGGCGGCGACCTCAGTTCGCCTGGTGCGATTACGGGTGGAATCTCTGAGGCGCTCATCGCAACCGCGTTTGGACTCGTCATCGCGATCATCGCGCTCTTGCCCTTCAACTATCTCAACACGCAGATCGAGCAGATCGAAAATGAGATGGTCGGATGCGGCGCGCAACTCAAGTTGCTCGTTGAGCCAGGGCTCGAAGCACACGCCGCGGGAGGCGGCTGACCGTGGCCGGCGGTGGAGGCGGGCGCACCCGCAGCAAGAAGAAGAAGGCACGACTCGAGATCATCCCGCTCATCGACATCATTTTCTTTCTGCTCGCGACCTTCATCATGGTCTCGCTGAGCATGTCGAAGAATCAAGGGGTCAACGTTGCGCTTCCGGGCGCATCGACTGCGCAGAATTTGGGTGATCAGAAGGAACTCGACAAGGCCGTCACGCTCAGCGTGAACGAGAAGGGCGAAGTCTTCTTCAATAAAGACAAGATCACTGTTGCACAGTTGCCGATGAAATTGCAGACGTACAAGACGATGACCAAAGATCCCAAGGTCATCATCAACAGTGATAGCGGCGCCGACTTCAAACACGTCGTGACCGTGCTTGACGAAGTGCGAAAGATCGGAATCGCCAAGGTCGGCATCAACACGGATAAGAAGTAACGATGATCCGAATCGTGCTAGGTGCATTCGGTGCGGTGATCGTGCATGTTGCGATCCTTCTCTTTGGAGGGATTCTCTTCATGCACGACGATGAAGGTGCGTCGAGCAAGCGCGATGTCGAACTGCTCAGCACCGAGCCTGAGAAGGATAAGCCTGAAGAGAAACCAGAGGAGACTCCAGAGCAGGAGCCGCTGAAGTCTGAGAATGAGCCGCCGCCCGATCCAAACGACGTCATCAAGAGCGTCGATGTCGCCGCCGTGAGTGATGATGCTCCGGCGCTCGACGCGGCAAGTCTCAGTGCGCTCGAACAGGCGCTCAACGGAAACTCGGGTGGAGGTGGCGACTTCGGCGGCGGCGCGTCGCTCGCTGGTGGAGGGCGCATCGGCGGCACGGGTCGCGGCGGCGGTGAGTCTGAGCAACTCGACGGCGCGTTCAGCATGTCGGAGATCGACCAGAAACCCCGGGCCGTGCATCAGGTCGCAGGCACCTATCCCGCAGAGTTGCGTTCGAAGAAAATCGAGGGTGTCGTCGCAGTGATTTTTATCGTCGATGAGTCAGGCCGAGTTGTGAATCCGCGCGTCGAGAAGTCATCCCATACAGAGTTCGAGAAGCCAGCGCTTGACGCGCTGCGGCAGTGGAAGTTCGAGCCGGCACTGAAAAGTGGCAAGCCTGTGAGCTGTCGGATGCGCGTTCCATTTCGATTTCAAACGAGATAACTAATGAACATGAATCAATCCATCAGCACAATCACCATCATCTGCCTCGCGCTCGCATCGGCAGTTGCACGAGCGGATGACTCGGCTCCGCTTCCGTCGATGACGATTGCGCAGCCAGACCTCGCACTCATCTGGAATGATCCAGGCTTTCAGAAATCATTCGTCGGCGGCTACGGCATCAACGCTGAAGTTGAGCCACGCATCTCACAAGATGACCTGGCGCTGCTCGAGCTCGTGCGGCAGCTGATGGGCGACAACCTTGCTGCAGCCGAAGCATTGCTGCGCGATTCAGTACAGCCCGAGTCGTCAGCGACGCTCGATCTCACGCTCGGCGGCACGCGCTTTCAACAGGACAAACTCGATGAAGCACTCGCGAACTACCGCAGCGCGGTCGCGAAGTTTCCGACCTTTCGCCGCGCCTATCGCTGCATCGGGTTGATCTGCACGCGCACGAGTGACTTCGACGGCGCGATCGCAGCTTTCAACAGGATGATCGAACTCGGCGCCGCCGATGCGTACACCTATGGATTGCTCGGCTACTGCCATAGTGCAAAGCAGGACTATCAGCCCGCAGAAGCGGCGTACCGAAACGCGCTGCTCCTTCAGCCCCAGAGTGTTGAGTGGCGACTCGGGCTGACGCGATCGGTGTTCAAGCAGGCGAAGTATGAGGATGCTGCGAGTTTGCTCGATGTACTGCTCAACACATTTCCAGACAAGGCAGACTTCTGGTTACTGCAAGCTCACACGTATCTGGGATTGAAGCAGCCGGTGAACGCCGCGGTCAATCTTGAGATTCTCGACTCGATCGGCAAGTCAACCGCCGACAGTCTCTACACGCTTGGCGACATCTATATCTCGCAGACCCTTCCAGATCTCGCGGTGCGCGCGTACGAGCGGGCGTTTCTGAACAGTCCAAGGCAGGATGTCACACGCGCGATGCGGTCGTCTGAGTTGCTCGCCTCGCGCGGCGGAGTTGCTGCGGCGAATGCGCTCATCGAGGTGATCAAGGCGAATGCCGCCGAGACCCTCAGCGATGCACAGCGCACGAAACTTCTCAAGCTTCAAGCGCGTCTGGCGATGAGCGCCGGCAAAGGTGATGACGCAACGGCGGCTGCCCTCGAAGAGATTGTGCAGATGGATCCACTCGATGGTGAGGCGCTCATGCTGCTCGGCCAGCACTACAACCGCGCCGCGAAGCCCGACCATGCGATTATGTACTACGAACGCGCTGCGGGCATCGACGCATTCACTGCAAATGCAAAGGTGAAGATCGCGCAGATTCTCGTCTCGCAAGCTCGTTTCGCCGAGGCGCTTCCGCTCTTGCGCGATGCACAGTCATTGAAACCACGGGATGACGTCGCTCGGTACATCGAACAGGTTGAGCGCGCGTCCAAGAGTAAGAATTGATTCACGAGGCGGGCGCGTTAACGCAACACTCGCAATTCGTTCACGCATTCTTCGCACGATCTGCACACGAGCGCGCGCAGTGTTTATGACAATCTCGCGCATGACTCTTCATCGACTCCTAACCAAGCGCACATCTGAGCAGGTGCACCTGAGGCTTAGATTTTGACTCGTGAATGGATCGACGTTCGATTCATCACTGCGCGTCTCATCTCAAACTCGAAAGGTTCTCACACATGAATCCTGATTCCATTCGCAACCTCCTGACGGCCTCACTCGGCGCGTCGATGATCATCTGCAGCGCAAGCGCTGTTGAAGTCATGGTCACTGCAGACATCGCTGTCTCCACCACTTGGACAAAGAACAACGTCTACAACCTGCAAGGCCAGCGTTACATCTTGCCAGGCGCAACGCTCACGATTCAAGCTGGAACTGTGATCGCCAGCGACATCGGTGGATCGCTCGCGATCACCCGTGACGCGCGCATTGAATGCGTCGGCACCAAACTCGAGCCCGTCATTTTCACATCCAAAGCCGATAGGGCAACGTGGACCGCTGGCGATCCGTCCACTGGAACTTGGCGCGCAACGGCGAACGAATGGGGCAACCTCACGATCATGGGACGGGCCTACATCGGGAAGTACGGCGCTGGTGCGATCGCCACGAACACGGCCGCACCGAACGCTGGCAACTACGCCAACATGGAAGGTCTGACTGCGTCAGGCGTCGATGACACCCGCACTTTTTACGGCGGCGGAAATGACATGGACGACAGCGGAAGCTTTCAGTTCGTCTCGCTGCGCTACGGTGGCAAGGTCGTGGGACTCGGCAACGAGCTCAACGGTCTCTCACTCGGTGGCGTCGGCAAGGCCACGGTCATCGATCACATCGAAATCATGAACAACGTCGATGACGGAATCGAAATCTGGGGCGGCACCGTCGACCTCAAGTACTTCAGCATCTGGAACGTCGGCGACGATTCACTCGACATCGATCAAGGATGGCGCGGTCGCGCTCAGTTCGGTCTCATCGTTCAGGGATATTCAATCCCAGGAACGGTTTCAGGATCGGGCTTCTGTGATTCGATGGTTGAGATGGACGGCGCCGAGAAGTCGGATGCCCAGCCCGTCACAACGGCATCGATGTACAACCTGACGCTCATCGGTCAGCCTCTGGGCGGTCGTGCAGCGACCAAGTGGCGCGACAATGCGCGGGCGCAGTTCAACAACTCGATCATCATGGATTCGGGTAAGGAAGTCATCAAGAATGACAACACCGACGGCGAAGCGTCGGGTGGACAGACTGGCTACGGTTACAACGGAACGCTCACTTGGGCGAACACGTGGACCACGGCTTACAACGTCTACTCAACGGTGAATCCATTTGCTTCTCCAGCGAGTGCGTACACCGCGCAATCCAATGGCAAGTTGATTCAGTACAAAGACACCGTCTTCTTCAACAACCTGAACAGTGCGGCATACACCGAGGCGACGGCACGCGGAGTCTTCGACGCAGCCAACAACAACGTGCAATCCGCAGCTGGCGCATCACCAATCGTGAGCCTCACGCGCGGCGCAACTGTGACGGGTGGTACCGCTGGTCAGTTCGTGCAGCCAGTGATCAGCATCGATCCACGTGCGGCGAACGCTGCGGCATCCAGTGTTGGCAGCGCTCCGAGTGATGGCTTCTTTGAACAAGCCAACTATCGCGGCGCCTTCTCGACGAGTGCGAACTGGCTCTGTGGATGGACTGCCGCCGACGCGTTTGGACTCAGCATCGCTCCACCAAGTGGATGCAGCTCGGGTTGCCCAGCCGATCTGAATGGTGACGGCATCATCAATGGTGCCGACCTTTCAACCATGCTCAGCAATTGGGGTGGCAGCGGCGCCACCGATCTCAACGGTGACGGCGTGACAGGCGGTGCAGATCTCGCCGTGATCCTGAGCGGTTGGGGGAACTGCATCTAAGTGACGATCGCGTCACTTCGTGTTTCTTGACGGTGCTTTTTTAAGAGCGTCTGGTGGTGGAGATGTTTCACCACCAGACGCTCCTTCTATCTGAATCGAACCCATGACGACCCCACGCAACAACATCACGATCGCAGCAACGACGCTTCTCGCCATCGCGCTTGGACTCGGTCACACGCGGTGCGCAGCGCAGCCGGCGCAGCTGGCGTCGACGAAAGAGTGCACAGAGTTGCTTACGTTGGCGTTTTCAATCGCGTCGACGATTCCGCCCAATCCACACGAGCGCGACCGCGCACGCATGCAAGAACTCGTCGTGCAAGCGTGCATTGAACTGGGAGAGTTGGATCTCGCGACAACCAATGCCAATGCAATATCTGGATGGCGCCGCGGCGAGGCGATCGCGCTCATCGGTCAGCAGTACGCGAAGAACCACGATGTTGCGCGCGCGCACGCCTTCGCTGAGAAGGCACTGCTTGTCGCCGCTGGAGAGAGCGAGTGGCGGCGCGAGCGCATCACGATTGAGGCATCGAAGATTGCAGTGCAGTTGGGTGAAGAGTCTGAGGCGCTCACGCTCGCTGCGGCGGCCTCGCCGGCACAGCGTGGTCAGGTTCAAGTCGCCCACGCTGCGCGGGCGCTTCCCGAGACCTTCGATGCGCACGCCGACGAATTCGACCGAGCGATTGCGACGAAGAACTTCGATCTCGCGCGCGGCGCGATTGACGGATATCTCGCCTTGCTCACTCGCGTTGCAGCCGATGATGCTCGCAGCGCACGCGCCTGCACGAGCATCGAAGGGGCGATCCCTGGTCTTCCGCTTGATCTGCAAGTGACCTACACCGTCGACTTCGCGAGAGTCTTGTCTGCGAATGGCCAGAAGGATCGTGCGATCGCGCAAATGAAGCGCAGTGCTGAACTGTTCGCCGCGACGAAGTTTCTCGCAGAGGATGTCGCGCCGTTGGGCTGTTCGATCGCGCGGGCACGCATCGAGATGGGCGACGTCGAAACTGCACGAGCAGAACTGCATGCGCTTCGGGCACAATTCGACGCGCGTCGAAGTGAGATCGTCGATCTGCGCCGAGCGCGATCGCTGCGAAGCCTCGCGGAGGCATTCGAAGAGGTGGGTGATCGCGAGAGTGCGATGGCGTGCTATGCAGCGGCAGTCGAAGAGGGATCCATGAATCCCAATGCGCGCCCGCGTGCTGAAGATCTCTGTGCAACCTGCATTTCACTCGCGCTTGCTCGAGTGATTCCCACGCCGGGCGTGCGTACTCGAATCGATCTCGCGAGAGTTGCGCTGGTGGATCCCTGGTGAAAATGCTCTGGTTGATCCCGTTTCTCGCAGGGATCATGTGCGTTACTGCGAGTGCTCCTGCCATGCAGGCGCCTGCGGTGGGAACGATTCGCGGCGTGATCTACGACAAGGAGTTCGACACGCCTGTTGAGAAGGTCACGATCGAGGCGCTCGGCATCAAGCCGCGCGTCTCGTCGCTCACGAACGGTTCGTACGTCATCGCGAATCTCCCAGCAGGCACCTACACGCTCGTCTTTACGAAAGAGGGATACATACGTGAAGTGAAGGCGAAGGTGCTCGTCACCGCGGGACAGCTGACCGATGTCGACATCAAACTTGCGGGTGAGTTTGAAGAGCTGGATGAATACGTCGTGCAGGACATGGAGGTCGAGGTCGAAGTCGCGCCTGAAATCGCGCCGATGGAACTCGCACCGCTGCCCGATCTCAACATCGAAATGCAGATGCGACTTGAGAGTCCGCAACTCTTGAACTCGGTTGGAGTCGAGATGATCACTCGGTCTGGGGCATCTGACGCAGCGGCCGCACTCCTTCTCGTGCCAGGCGCAACACTTCAAAACGGCAAGTACGCCGTGATTCGCGGACTTCCGGATCGATACGTCAGCACACTGCTCGATGGCGTGCGATTGCCCAGCGCCGATCCTGATAAGCGTGCCGTGAAGCTCGATCAGTTTCCTGCTGCGGTCATCGAGAGCATCGATGTCAGCAAGACATTCACCCCAGACCAACAGGGCGACTCATCAGGTGGCGCGGTGAACATCATTCTGAAAGACCTCCCTGAAGAGGGATTCCTGCAATTCAAGTCGCAGATTGGTTACAACTCGCAAGTGAAAGACGGCAGTTTTCTCACGTATCCGGGCGGCGGACTCGACATGTGGGGAGGCAACAGCACGCTCTCGACCCATCCAGAACTTGCTGGAGAGTCGTGGCCGAATCCAACTGGCACGCAGAATGGTTCAGCGCCGATGATCTACAAGTGGTCGGTCTCGGGTGGCGACTCGTGGGAGATGGACGAGGGAGTCAAGGTCGGCGCGTTTGGAAATTTCTTCTACGACCAAGATGCGTCGTTCTTCGACAACGGCGTACAGAACTCGATGATTCAACCCGGCCAGGGCATGGCGCTTGTGCCCGAGCAGTTTCAAGGAAACGGTGGAGTTGGCGATCCGTTCAAGACGCAGTTGCTCGATGTGACGCAGGGCACTGAGTCGGTGCAGTGGGGGGGAATGGGAATCCTCGGACTCGAGACCGACAATCACAAACTCGGCGCGAAATTTCTCTATACGTTGCTCTCAGAAAATCAAGCGGTGCTTGCGATCGATACGCGCGGCAAAGAGTTCTACTTTCCTGGATACGACCCGAGCGATCCAACCTCGCCTGGAAATGACGTCGGCAACCTCGGGACCGCGCCGTACAACCGACTCGAGACGCTCGACTACAGCCAGATGATGACCGAGTCGTACATCTTGAACGGCGAGCACCGAGTTGATGTGATGGGAAACGGCGACTCATGGGATTCCGGCGCGGGTCTCGTAGGAGTGCCCGTGCTCGACTGGCGACTCTCGTACAGCAAAGCATCCGAAAATCAGCCTGATCAGACGCAATTCGGCGCAATCTGGACCGCCCCCAGCGAGATCGTGATTCCGTTTATTCCGCCGCTTGTGATTCCGATCCCCAATCAGTGGGCTCCCTACCCGCCGAGCGAGAATGTCAATCTCGGATGGGTGCAGCACATCAATTACTACAACGAAGAGACGAGCACGCAGGGAGCGATCAACGGCAAGCTGCCATTCGCACAGTGGAATGATCGCGAGGGATATCTCAAGGCTGGCGTCTTTATCGACAGCGTCTCGCGTTCGTATACCCAAGCGACCTTTAGTAATTCTGGTGGACCGTTCGGGCAGACCACGACGTACGAAGCGCCATTCGATCAGCCGTGGAGCGCGGTCTTTCCCGAGCAAGTGCATCCGATTCTGCCGTCGACCTACGACATCTCATACAACGGCACGCAAGACATCAACGCCTACTACTTAATGACGGACCTTCCGGTGAGTGACGAACTCAATCTCATTACTGGATTGCGTTTCGAAAACACAAAGATGACGACGACGGTGCTGCCCGACATCGATGCGACGTGGATCGACATCGCCAACAACAGTCAGACGCCCATCCTTTTCAATCCGGATGATGCGAGTCTTTACAACGCCAACATCGTGGATGACCGCATCCTGCCGATGATTGGGCTTGACTGGCACATTCAAGAAGACCTTGTGCTGCGCGCAGCCTTCGCGCAGACTCTCGCGCGCGCGAACTTTTACGAACTCGTGCCGGTGCTGCAATACGACTATCTCGGCGGGCCGATTTTCATCGGCAATCCCGGGCTTCAGTTCAGTTCGCTCAACAACTACGACCTTCGGCTGGACTGGACTCCCTTCGAGAAGTGGATGATCTCGGGATCACTCTTCTATAAGCAGATTACGGATCCCATTCAGTATGTGCAGCGATTCGCGGCCTTTGAGTACACGACTGCGGTGAACTATCCCGACGCTTGGTTGGCAGGACTTGAGTTTGAAACGCGCGTCACGCTCGATCCAATTTTTGGTGAGGAGTACAAAGGGCTCGCGCTCGGAGCGAACGCGACGTTCATGAATTCGTCGGTGACACTCTCGGACTATGACCAAGCGCAGTTTCTGATCTACGGTGTCGAGCAGTCAACGCAGCCGATGACGGCGACTCCAAACTATCTCGTGAATCTCAACGCGACCTACGAGTATGAGGAGTGGGGCACGCAGTGCGGAATCTTCTACAACTTGCAAGGCGAGTCGATGATCAGTGGATCGAGCGCGTACACGGTCGAGTTGACTCCCGCCATCTATCAGCTGGCGTACGGCACACTCAACGTCACGATTTCGCAAGAGCTCATCGAAGGGCTGCGCCTCTCACTCGCGGCGAAGAACCTGCTCAACCCTGAGATTCAAACGCAGTATCGCGCCCCCGATTCGAGCTCGGCCCTTCAATCGTCCTACACCGCGGGCATCAGCCTCTCGGTTGGACTGACCTACCAGATCGTTTTCTAATGAGGAGTTTCACATGAAGCACTTTTCACTCGTCGCACGGATCGTCTCACTGCTCGTCTCGTTGAGCTGCGCAGTCGCGGGCTGCAGCACTGCTGCGCCTGTCGTTGAAGCCGTCGCTGCTCCCACACCAGTCGCGCCAGTTGCGCCGCCGCCAGCGCCCGATCCATCGCTGCCGCCCGACGCATTCGCGCACGAGGTTGTTTGCGCCGACCTCTTCGAACTGAAACTCGGCGGGATCGCACAGTCGCGCTGCCACGCGCCAGAAGTCAAGGAGTATGCGCGGCGAATGGTGGTGAATCACACGGCGATTGAAGAGATCATGACGCGCATCGCGATCGACGAGTCGCTCGCTCTGCCTTCGACGATCGCTGCTGCAGACGGCGCAGTGATCGCACAACTCGCCGCACTCAAGGGGATCGAGTTCGATAAGGCCTACATGACGATCATGGTCGCCCGTCATGCCAAGACCCTCGAGATGTTTCGTTGGCAGTACGACAACTGTTCGAACGCGTCGCTCAAGACCTTTGCGGTGCAGACGATGCCAATCATCGGAGTGCATGCGCGCGCCGCCGACGCGTTGAACGCAGAAGTCAACAAAGAAGAGATCGCTGCGGCCGAGGCTGCGCGTGTGGCGGCGATCGCGGCAGCTGAGGCGGCAAGACTTGAGGCTGCAATGGCGCAGGCGCAAGCGCAGGCTGATGCGCAAGCGAAGTCGCAACGAGGTTCGCGTCGATCCCGCGCGCCAAAGCCAATCGCCGTTGCAGTGCCAGCTTCCGCCCCCGCCCCCACACCCCCGACTCCGTGATTCAGCTGTGGCCGTGGCGCAGGTCGTAGAGGTACCACGCTTCAAGTTTCGCGCGCGCCCAGGGAGTCTTGCGCAGAAACGCCAGGCTCGAGGTGATGGTCGGGTTGGTGGTGAAGCACTTAATGTTGATGCGCGTTGCGAGTTGTTCGAAGCCATGACGCTCGACGAGCGTCGTGAGAATCGCTTGGAGAGTGAGTCCATGCAGAGGATTGTGCGGCTGATCAGTCACGTTGGTGGTCGAGTTACACTTCGGGGATGAATTCAACACTGTGCATCATCGGGGTTTGTACGTTCATCGCAACAATCTCGCAGGCTCAAGCGCCCGCTCAAGCGCCGCCATCCGACGCTGACCTTCGCAAGTCAGTCGTGCAGGTCTCGATGAAGCAGGAATTGCGTTCGCCGGTCACTCCGTGGAAACGCGAGACGCTGCAGGAGTTCGGCGGATCAGGGGTCGTGATCGCACCTGGACGCATCCTCACCAATGCACACGTTGCATTTCAAGCGAGCGAGATTCTCATTGAGTCGTCGCAGACGTCGCTTCCGCTGCAGGTCGAACTGATCGCCATCGACACCTCGCGCGATCTCGCGCTGCTCGAAACCACCGATGCGCAGTTCATCAAGAATCATCCACCCATCGCGCTGCTTGAGGGGCTTCCAAAGGAAGGCTCGCGCGTGACGGTGATGGGCTATCCCATTGGAGGAGACGCACTCTCGACGACAGGTGGAGTGATCTCGCGCACCGAGTGGGCTGGCATCGGCGACAGCGACGAGGCTGGGATGCGCGTGCAGGTCGACGCAGCTGTCAATCAGGGAAACAGTGGGGGTCCAGCCTTTGTCGATGGAGTGATCGCTGGACTCGCGTTCAGCGGACTCGCTAGTTCTCAAGCAGACAACATTTCGTACCTCATCGCCACCGAAGAAATCTCACGATTTCTCGATGAAGTGAAGTGCGGCACGATCGACGGCAACTCGGTCTGGAACGCTTCAACTCAGACTCTTGAGAATCCAGCACTTCGTGCAAAGCTCGGCGTTGCACCTGAAGTCTCTGGACTCGTAGTGGTCAGTCAACTTGGTGGTCCGCTCGAAGCATGGGACATCATCACCTCGGTCAATGGATCAGCCGTCGACAACAAGGGGCAGATCACTATTGAAGGGGATCGGAAGGTTGATGTCGATTGTGCGATCGGTCGCTTCGTCGCCACGAGTGCTACGCCGACCTACCGCGTCGAAATCATCCGCGGCGGAAAGCCGATGGGGTTCGACCTCGTACCACTCGTCCGTCGCGATCGTGTGATCAGCGATTGGTCCGATGGCAACTATCCCTACCTCATGTATGGACCGCTCGTCTTCAGTCCGCTGAGTGAGTCGCTGCTGCGCGACGTGGGTGGATGGATGATCTTCGCGCAGAGTCCCATTATTCCGTACATCACCGATGATCGGCCCAGTGGCGGCAAGCAGTTTGTCGCCATTGCGAGTCCACTCTTGTCGAGCCCCATCGCACGCGGCTATGAAGTTGCGGCCGGCCAGACCGTCAAGTGTGTGAACGGAAAGACGTTTACAAACTTTCGTGAGTTCGTGCAGGTGCTGCGAGACCTAACGGATGAGTTCGTTGTGTTCGAATTCAACGAGACGGGTTTTGAGCGCATCGTCTTGCGGCGCAGCGACATAGAGTCGGCGACTGAGAAGTTGATGGACTCCAACGGCATTCGCCGGCAGTGTTCGAAAGATGTCGCGGATGTCTGGGAGAAGGAGTAGCGCAACGATCATCGTCGCAGGTTGCGCAGGTCGCAAGGTCGAACTACCGTGTGTTCTCTTTGCAGAACACAACGACTACCACGCTCGCCTCATTCATCACAATTTCGGCACTCGCAGCAGGCGCTCTTGCGCAGAGCCCGACGCAGGCGATGGACGAGATCGAGAAACTGAAGCAGCAGATGTCGGCGATGGAGAAGCGCCACGATGCTGAAATCGCATCGCTCAAGAATGAAAACGGAGACAAGTGGCTCACCCAACAGCGCGCAGAAGAGATTCGCGGGGTTGTCGTTGACGTGCTCGCCGATGCTGAGTCACGCTCGAGTCTGCAAGCAGATGGTGTGACCGCAGGATGGAACAAGGGTTTCTTTCTCTCGAGCGCAGATGGCAATTTTAAGCTGAAACTCTCAGGATTGCTGCAGACGCGATTTGTCTACAACCAGCAGCCAACCACGAGCCGTGCTGGGGCGAGCGCAGTCGAAGCTGAGTCGAGCGAGTATGGAACCGAAGTTCGCCGCGCTGAACTCGTCTTCTCTGGAAACATCATCGACCCGAGTTGGACCTATGGGCTCAAGTTGGCGTTCAATCAGAACGGTCTGACGCTGCAAACCGATGCGGGCACCCAAGCCACGACGAATGCGCCCACCCTCGACGACGCCTTTATCCGCAAGGATTTCGGCAATGGATTCTCGCTCAAGGGTGGTCAGTACAAGGCCAATTACAACCTCGAAGAGTGGAGCGCATCGCAGGCGATCCAACTCGTCGAGCGATCGGTTGTGAATTCGTACTTCAGGACCGACTACATCCAAGGCATCGAGTTGCAGTATGAGTCCAGCGACTGGCGGGTGCTTGTGAATTACAACGACGGCGGTGGAAACCGAAACATCGGTGCCATCGGACAGAACACATCGGCGACCAGCAGTCCAACGAGTTCTGGCAACACCACAGAGTGGGCGACCTCAGGCCGTGTTGACTGGAAGATCGCCGGCAACTGGAGCCAGTTCAAAGAGATGATGGCATTTCGTGGAACTGACAACGCGCTGCAGATTGGTGCTGCCTACAACTGGCAGCGAGGCGGAGCGCAGAATCTGCAGAACGACGCCTTCATCGGCAACAGCGACGGCATGAACGTCTCGTACACCACCGACATCGCGTGGCGCAACAACGGAGCGAGTCTCTTCGCTGCCGCGCTTGGAAACACCTTCTACGCCCGTCCAGGTGGCGCGGCAGCAGTGAATTCATATGGCGCCTTGATTCAGGGTGGTTACTTTGTTTCGGACGCACTCGAATTGGTCGCTCGCTGGGAGTACCTCAATGTCAGCGGAGGCGCGATTAATGTCGGAACCGTCGGCACCGCAGGCAACGCCTCATCGATCAACGCACAGCACTTTCAGATCTACACGGTCGGTAGCAACTATTATCTGGTGAAGAACCAACTCAAGATCTCAGCGGATATTGGGTATGTCGTCGGCGCGCTGCTCTTTCAGAACGGCATTTACAACGGATCGATCACTGGTGCCGATTACCGCTCCGATGAGAACACGGGCGCAACAGGGCAAGCCGTCGCGCGGGTTCAAATGCAGCTTGCTTTTTGATTCGCCGCGGGTGATTTCGAAGTGTTCGATCAACCGCGGTTTCGAGTGACCGACAAGTGCGGCTCTCTGACAACATCAAGCAGCACAGCGACAATCGATGGATCAAAGAGCGTTCCAGCATTCGCCCTCAGGTAGGCCGCGGCGGCTTCGGCGCTGCCCTTCACGCCGGATTGCGTCCGTTGGTCCCATGCATCGGCCGCCGAATAGATGCGGGCTGCCATTGGAATCTCGATGCCCTTCAGTTTGCGCGGGTAGCCGGTCCCATCCCAATGTTCGTGGTGGCAGTAGGGAATATCAAGCGCAATGCGAAGTTCTTCGATTGACGAGAGTAAATCATGCGCATACTGGGGATGGCGCTGCATCACAGCCCGCTCGCTCGCCGTGAGCTCTCCCGCTTTGCTCAAGATCGCTTCAGGCACACTGAGCGTTCCGATGTCGTGCAAGAGCGCGCCTCGGCGGATGTGCACGAGTTCGTCTTCGCTCAATTCGATTCGCCGCGCGATGGCAACGGTGAGCCGTGTCACGCGCTGGGTGTGACCCTCGACTTCATTGCTTCGCGTGTCGAGGCCAGAGACGATGGCGTTCAACACGGCATCGAAGTTTGTCGTGAGCGCGCCGAGCTCACTCTCGAGCTCGGCCTGCCGCTTCACGAGTTGTCGGTTGCGGTTGAGCCTCAGAATCGTTTGCGCCCGCGCAAGGAGTTCGATTCGATCGATCGGCTTCGTGACAAAGTCATCGGCGCCTGCCTCGAGGGCTTTGAGCTTTGAGTCGAGGTCATCAAGCGCTGTGGCCATCACGACTGGCACATCGACGAGTTTCACGTTCGCGCGGACGCGGCGGCAGACCTCGAGGCCATCCATCCCAGGCATCATGATGTCGAGCAGCATGAGATCGGGGATGCACTCGTCAGCCTTGGCGAGCGCTTCGAGACCACTCTCGGCAAAGATGAGATTCGCATCGACGCCGCGCATCACACCGCGAAGCACTTCGCGCGCGGCTTCGTCGTCGTCCACAATCAGAATGTTCGGTCGGTAAAACATGAGCGTCCTGCAGGGTTGGCGCCATAGTAAACACTGAGGGAGCGATTGGGCGTGAGAGCGTCCCAGGAATCAATCAACGCGAACATTCGTGCGTAAACCGGAATCTCGATGCCCATCATTCGACTGAACGCCACCGCCAGCAGCGTGACCCGCTGCGAGTGCCCTTCGGTCTCGTTGTCACGCAGATCGAGCACGCGAGCCCGAAGGGCTTCGAGACAAAGTCGTCGACACCAGCTTCAAGACCCATGATGCGATCGGTTCGATTATTGAAAGAGGTGATGAGCGCCATGGGCACATCGCAGAGTTTTGGATCGTCGCGAAGCTTTCGGCAGACCTCAAATCCGCTCGAGCACTTCGCACTTCGCAGGGCCGTCGTCAACAATCAAGATGATCGATCGATTGCTCATTGCTTCCCCCGCTGCGGAAGGAGGCGGTGAAGTATCGCGAGCAATGAGGTGAAGTTGACAGGCTTGCTGAGGTAGTCGCTGGCGCCAGCTTCGATGCACTGTTCGCGGTCGCCGGCGAGAGCTCGTGAAGTGAGTGCGACAATCGGCATCTGAGCGAACGATGCGTTGGAGCGCAGGAGCCTGATGGCTTGCAACCCATCCATGACCGGCATCTGCAGGTCCATCAAGATGAGCGCGGGATGGTGCTCGAACGCGGCGGCGACTGCTTCGGATCCATTGCGAACGTCGATGACTCGAAATCCCGCTGTGCGTAGGAAATCACCGAGCATTGTAAGGCTCGCCTCGCTGTCATCGGCGTTGAGGATGAGTGGTGCATCGCGGGGTGGCGCTCGACTGTGACTGTCGATCGCCGATGAAGACTGTCGGACGCTCGCACCTTGAGCGACGACGCTCTCTTTCGTTGGTGCAACTTGGTCTTCGTGCCACGGAAGTGTGGTGCTGAAGACGCTTCCAATGCCGACTGCAGATTCGACCGCGACGTGCCCACCATGGTGTTCGGTGAGAAGCATCACGAGGGTCAATCCAAGTCCGGTGCCCGCAAACTGCCGTGAGAGCCTCGAGTCGAGTTGCGTAAACGGAGTGAAGAGCCGCGGGATGTCCTGGGGCGCAATTCCGATGCCGGTGTCTCGCACCGAAAACGTCATCGTCTTCGCATCACGATCGCCCTTGGTTTCGAGAGTGATCGTGCCACCATCGGGGGTAAATTTGACCGCATTCGAGAGCAGATTGACCAGGATCTGCTTCACGCGTCGCTCATCAACACGAATGTGAAGTGCCGCTGGGTCAAAGTTGGTGGCCATGGTCTGCTGTTTCTTTTTCGCCATTTGCGCCACAAGCCTCATGCTCGCTTCGCACATGCCACGAACTTCAGCGACGGACCAAGTGAGTTCGACTTTCCCAGCACCGATCTTCGCGACATCGAGCAGGTCATTGATCAGTGACAAGAGGTGCTGTCCGCTCTCGCTGATCGTTGTGACTGGTTTGAACTGCTCATTGGTGAGCGATCCGTAGGCGCCTTCGCAGAGCAACTCAGAAAGCCCGAGCACTGCGGTGAGCGGAGTGCGCAATTCATGACTCATCGCAGAAAGAAAGTCATCTTTCGAGCGCATCGCACGCGAGAGCTCTGCGTTGGCGAGCGAGAGTTGCTGAGTTCGCTCTTCGACGCGTTGCTCGAGCGTCGCTCGGTAGGCACCAAGTTCGGTGATGTCTTGTCCGACCAGAATGGCTCCAACGACTTTGCCAGACGCATCATGTCGGGGGGAGGCACTACAGATGACGAGGCGAAGTGCGCCATCGGTCGACAGCAACTCGAACTCAACAATCGGCGTCGCTTCGCCTTCGAGTGTGGTGGCGATCAGCGCCTCGACCTCGCGCCCGCTCTGTGCTCGTACATAGTTGGTCACGAACGGAGTGCGCAACGCAGTCGCCTTCGAGAAGCCCGTCAATTGCTCCATCGCCCGATTCCATTCGAGCACCTCTCCTGCCGAGTTAATGCCGACAATTGGAGCGTTGGCCGTATCGATGAGTCTCGTGAGATCATTGCGCTGCGTTTCGAGCTTCGCCGTGAGCTGCTTGGCATCTTCGAGCGACCGCGCAGTCGATTGGAAGAGTTGCAAGAGATCAACAGTCGAATCGTGCAGCGCGAAGTCTCGCAGCACAAGGTTCATCTCGCGCATTTCTGTGGGCGACCGAAGCCAGGGCGATCCCGCGAAGCAGTAGCGAATCGGATCGTCGAGCGCGACCACTTGCATCCGAAGCACAAGTTTAGAATCGGTCGCCTTGAAGATAAAGAGTGTTGATTTTTGTTCGAGGATGAATTCGCCGTCGATCGCGTCGCCGGTTCCGAAACGTGAGAGCGAGAAACACTCACGAAACAGGGCGCCGGGAATCAGCTTTGGGCAGATGCGAGCTAAGACAGGACCCGTCGAGAGAACGCGCAATTCGGCGTCGAGCACGAAGTGAAATGGAAAGAGCGTTGCAAACTGTTCGACTGTGAGCATCGATCGAGAGTCCAGGATTACGTGATCGCGTCGCCCCAGCGGACAAGAAACTCGTCGTGGTCGTCACCCTTGTCTTTGAAGCGGGTCTGCTCGACGATCGCCGCTGTTTTGTAGAGCTTGGCAACACCGTTGAGCAATCCCTCGACGAAGACTGAGAGGCCAGGGCGATCGCTGTAGTAATGCATCGTGATTCGGTTGCTCTCACGATCACTGCACTCAAAGCGCGGGGGCTTCAAGTGCGGAAACATGAGCGCGACGCGTATGTGAAACGAGGGCAGATAATCGAGAAATTCAGGCATATCTCTGCCAGCGGCGCTGAGCAGATCGCCGTAGCCGCCCTGCGCCGTGTGCAGCACCCAGAATTCGCCGAACGCAAAGAGGATCTTGTTGACCGGCAGTTCGAGCACCTCAGACGCAGCCGTCACGAGTCCGTAGGTGATGCAATCTGGATAGGCGTCATTGGTGATGAAGGCATCAATCTCGATGCCAGCTTTTCGCTTGACGGCATCCCACTTGTCTGCGCCGAAATTGATGGTGACCAAGTCTTCGATCGCTTTATTGACCATTCCGTACATGGGAGACTCCTTGAGAGGGGGGTGAGTTCGAGGGTTCTGACTGCAAGATGGGTTCTGCGGAGAGAAGTCTAGTGGCTTGTGAGAATCTCTTTGCGTTCACGCGAGTGCGTTGCCTACTCTAGGCGATGCTCATTTGTCGCACTAGCACAATTTCGTTCGCACTTTCGCTTTCGTGCTCGCTAATCGCCAGCGCTGACTCGAACATTCTGTTCATCATCTTGGATGATGTGGGAGCAGATCAACTCGCGGTTTCGAACCCGCACGCACTTGGACTTGCGCGGACGCCGACGATGGATGCGATCGCCGCCCAAGGTGTCAACTTCACAAACTGCTGGTCGATGCCAGAGTGCTCGCCGAGTCGCGTCTGTTTTTTCACCGGTCGCTTTCCGAGCAGAACGACGGTTGGTTCGCCGATGACCACTCCAACGCTGCCTCAGTCGCAGTGTTCACCGTTTGAAGCAACAACGCCGAGACTGCTCGCCGCCGTTGGATACGAGAGTGCGCTCTTTGGAAAGTTTCACATGGCGCAGCAGGCCAACAATCCCTATGGATTACTCGCTCCATCATCGATCGGCTTCACGCGTTTCAACGGCACGCTGCTGGGAGCTCCGCCGTTCATCGATCCAACAATTGCGGGGCAAGTGACGAGTGAAGAGGTGCTCTACTCATGCGGAGTACCCGTGGCTGGCAACGCGCCTGCGATCTGCGCGTGTGCATTCGAGAATGGCGAGTGCATCGCTGGCGTCGACGCGCTTGATTGTTTGACAGTGGGTGGCATGCCACTGGTTGCAGCGGATGGCACACCGATCGTCGACTGCGACGCGGATGCAGCGGCTCGAATCGATTGGACGGCGTACAACGGCTCATACGCGTGGCCGCGCACGATCAATGAGGGTGGCACAGCGATGCAAGTTGCGCCAGCGCGCGTGCATGCAGATGTCGATCAAGCCGAACTGGCCATCGCTTTTATCAACGAGCAACGGGCACTACCCGACTCGCGTTGGATGTGCACGCTCTCGTTCACAGGAGATCACGACCCGTGGCAGCAACCGCCGTACTCGAGTCTTCCTGCGGGAACGCAATGGCCAGCACGTTTGCCGTACGCATGTTCTGAGCAGGTCGGAGTGACGAACTCAACCCTGCAGGAGCGATTGCTCTCGGGTTGGACGATTGAATCGCTCGACACGCAGATTCGCCGTGTGTTGTTGTCGACGGGACTGGCGTCGGAGAAGTCTGGGGCGCTGACTCTGACCGCACCTGACACGGTGATCGTTGTCATCGGTGACAACGGGTCGTTTCTCTCATCGGTTCGTGCACCGTTCAATCCAGTGCGCGCGAAGGCGACGGTCTATCAAACGGGCGTTTGTGTTCCGCTCATTGCTGCAGGTGGGCCGACCGTTTCGCCAGGTCGCAGCGTCGATCACATGGTGAACGTGATTGATCTCTTCGAGTTGTTCGGCGAGATTGCGGACATCAACGTTCGCGCGGCGGTTCCGCAGGGACGCAAGCTCGATTGCCGACCGATGCTGCGTTTCCTGACCGATCCCTCAGCACTCACGGCGCGCGAATGGAACTACACCGAATACTTCGCGCCGCACTTGAGTGAGGTGTGCTATCCATGCCTGATCGAGGCTGGATCATCGAACACGTGCACCGACACAATTCTCACGAGCCAGTCGCTCTGCGAGTCGCAGGGCGGTGTGTGGTGGGGACCGACCGACACGAATCCAACCGCGAAAGCCACGGATTGCTGCGACCTCTGGGAGCAGATGAATGAGCCGACGAATTTCACGGTGATCTACGCGCAGCAAGAGGCCCTGACGGACGGGCGTTGGAAGCTCGTCTACAGCGAGCAACCCGAGTGCTTGCTCGCGGCAGGGGCGCTCGAATATGAATTCTTCGATTTGACCCAGTGCTTCGCGGCCAACCTGCTCTTCGGTCGTGGGATTGATAATCCTGCGTCAAATTTGATTGCAAGTGGGGCGCCGCCCTTGACCCCAGTGCAAGCAGAGGCGTATGCACGTCTGCGAACGAAACTTGAACAGACGAGAGTGGCGCTTGAGGGATGCGTCGGCGACATCTCGATGAACGGGCAAGTGAATGCCGCCGATTTGGCGATCATGCTTTCGTACTGGGGCGGAGTGAGCGTCGCAGATCTCAACAACGACGGCACCACCAGTGGACCCGATCTTGGGATGCTCTTGACCAACTGGGGAGCGTGCGGGGACTGAGCAAAGCCCTTGGTGCAGCGAGAGAACGCGCTATGGGCCACGTTGCCGGGCCACGTTGCCAGCGGCGTGGCGGCGGTTACGAAGTGCGAGTGGTGGTTCGCGCGCCCCAACGATCGAGAGCTTCTCGCAAGTGTGCATGCGCTTCGCCGTTGCGAGGCGCGGTGTCTGCGCCGGCGCCATGAAGACCGAAGTACTGCTCTTCGAGTCCGGTGATCTCAGCGATCAACGAGGCGTGGTCATTCGCGCTGAGCGATGAGGCACGTTCTGATTCGATGCGGCGAAGTGCGGTGATGACACTCATTGGGGTCACGCGAGTGAGAGTTGTTTCAGTGTCGCTCGAAGCGACGCTCTTGCGGCGGCGAATGGCGATAAACACGAACCCTGCGAGAATGGCAACGCCGCTCGCGCTGAAGATGAGCGTGCGCGAGAAAACGTGTGGTCGAATCGGCACGGATGCGGTGGTCACCGTTTCGATGTCCATGTCTGAAAACTGCCGTGAAACAAGTGTTCCCTGCAGTTTCGCGTTGAGCGTTGGGAAGGTGAAGGCGTGTCCAGTCGCGGCCGAAGTCGGCGTGTAGGTGATGAGCCACGATCGCTCACTCGGCAGTCGATAAGTGCCCGAGGCGTCGGCTTCGATGTACTGCGAAGGTGGGGCTGGCACCCATGAGTACATCGAGCGTCCCGAAGTGCCAGTGTCGTTCTCAAGGATCGACGCGGCACGCACCTCGATTCCATTCTTGGCGACTTCATATCCCGCGAGCGCCGTGCGAAAGTCGGGAAGAAGCGCCTCGAGTTCTGGAACGATGCCCGAGGCGTCGGCGTGCACCTCGAGCACAACGGCGTGATCTTTCTGGGATGAGTCGAGATCGCGCAGGTCGACTGTTTGCACAACTTTCAGGTTTTCGACGGGGCGCGGTCCACTTGATTGTGCCGCATCAATCTGCGGAGCATTCGAGAGCACGGGCAAGACCACGGCGCCTGCGGTGTCATTGAAGTGCATGTCCATCGAAACTTCAGGAATGCGATCGACACTTGGATCGGTTGCCTTCAACACGATGTATGCCACCGGCTTCTCGAGCCAGCCATCCGCGCCAGCCTCTCGGACTGGCATCGGCGGCGCGAGCGCCTCGAAGAATCCGACCGACTCGACTTCGAAATGCTCGCCGAACGATGACTCCAAACTCTTCTTCAAGAGGTCGCGGTAATTCATCGGTCGATAGGAGTTGCCGACGCGTGCCCAGACATCGTTCTGCAAGTAGCGGCTGAATCCGCCTGTTTCGCGGTCGACTTCATCGGTGAATCGCAGTGTCACCGTCGCACCAAATCGTTCGCGCGTGCCGACACGATCATCTCCATCGATGGTCAGCCGCAACTTGATCTCATCGCGCATGAGATCTTGATAGAGATCAGTGAGTCGTCGCAGGGCCGCTCCCGCAGGGTGATCGCCAATGATGCGCATCGCGTGTTTCACGATGCGTGGCTTCACGCTCGGCTCGAGTCTGTTGAGTGTGCCGTTGATCTCATGCGTGAATGCCGCGATGTGTCGCGCGGCCAGATCGCCGGGCAATTTCTGGATCGCCTTGCGAATGAGATCGATTTGATCATCTTGAGGGGATCCCTCGATGAGCAGATCATCGCGAGTGAGGTAGTTCAGTTCGGTCGCACCCACCGCGGCACTGAACCACGCGAGGTAGACGCTTGCGTCATCGCGCTGGTCGCCCGCGCTGACGATCTCGCCATAGCGCTCAGCGGTCTGCGCGAAGGCTTCGAACGCCTCTTTGCGAAATTGGTTGTATGCGGCGAAATCTTGCTTCTTCTGATCTTGGATGTACTGCACGCGGTCGTAGGTGAGTCCGGCCTTCGTGACGGCGTAGCGCCAAGACTTTGGATCTTGTGCGATCGCCTGTTCAATCAACTCGATCGCGAGTGCGTAACCAGTTGTGACCAGCTGCGTGATCGCCTCGGGCGAACGCTTCATTCCCGCGGCTTGCTGCGCCTTGCGATCACTCCACTGTCCACTGAGTCCTGAGCGCATCTGATCGGCAAGACCAGCGGCCGTGACCGCAGCGAGTGTGTTGAGTGGGCCAAAGACACTGGTGATTCCAGCGCGAGTGAAAACTTCGGTCATTCCATGGCATGAATGAAAGACGTGGGCAACGGCCGGAAGCCGACGGGGATCGACGCCAACATCCTCGAGCACAAACATCAGTCGCGCGAGGCGATCGAGATTGCGCCGTTGTCGACCGCGCGTCAGCGGAGCGGATGTCATCCCGTCGCGAGCGAATCCGATGAACATCATCTGGTCTTCATCGGGATACAGACTCTGGGGTGCGAGGCGTTTTTCCCATCCAGTGAGTAGATCGTTGGCGAGCGGTTGCGCTTGTTCAGGAAAACGCTTCACTGCATGAGCGAGCGAGTCGATCGCGACGTCAATCTCATCGGCTCCGACCGCAAGTCGAATCGCCGCGCGATAGGCACGACTTGCAAGACTTGGCTCGAGTGCCGCCATCCACTGTTCGCTCGGCATTGCGCGCAGCAGCAATTCCATCTCGTGCGGCATTGCTTGACCTCGACCGCGGCGATTGCCATCCGCTGAGCCATCGAGTGCGGTTTCGACTTCACCGATGAGCGCCGTGGTCAACATGCG
Organism: Singulisphaera sp. GP187; assembly: GCA_945869475.1. Lineage (GTDB taxonomy): Bacteria > Planctomycetota > Phycisphaerae > Phycisphaerales > SM1A02 > F1-60-MAGs104. The sequence goes on from CAMBOV010000014.1 coordinate 36,538, forward strand.
AAGAGGAACACGCACGAGTCGAATGTCGATGCCAGTCTCAGCGAGAAGCGTGTCGACAGACTCTTTCATCGTGAGGATTGCTTGCGCGCGCGCTTCGCTCGCCATCGATCCACCTCGAATAGAGACGGCTTTGAGCGCGATGATTTCGAGTGCAGCGGGGGCAAGTGTTGGATTCGCAAAGATTTGCTTCAGCCACGCGCTCGCAAGAGCAGGTGGCATCGATGGAAGCAGATCGATTGCGCGGCGCATCGCCGCTTGACGCAGCGATGCTTCGGCACCGCCGATGAGTGCGGCTTCGCAGTAGAGACTCCATGCGGTTCGCAGGTGTGACGATCCATCATCACCCGCGCGAGTGCTCGCGGCGAAATCTTCGTGGTAACGCCCATAGTTGACGAGTGCTGCGGCGTCCGAGAGTTCACGCGCCTCGGCGAGATCTGGGAAATATTCTGCGGCATCGAGCGCCATCCCGGCCGCAACCAAGAACTTCACAGTGCGCTCTCGATGGGCGGCATCTTGCTTGCCAAACATGCGCGTGTCGGCACTGAGAGTCTGCAACATCGCAGCACTGCTGTACTTGGTCGCTGCTTCTTTGAGCAGTTGCGCGAGAATCGTCACCTGCCAATCACTGAGTTCTTCGGGAGCCGCATCGGCGATGGCGAGCACCTCTTCGGGCAAGAGCGCAGGATCAGCTGGTCGATTTGGATCGCCCCGTTGCGATCTGTTGATCGTTTGCAAGATCTGCGTGTAGGCGGCGATCGCATCAGCCGATGGCAGCGCGCGCAGTGCATCGCCCAGTGCGGTCCACTCGCCTGCAAAGACCTGCAGTTGAAGCCACGTTGCTGTCGCGGCGAAGTCGGTCGCTGCGGGCTTTGGTGGAGGAGCGAATCCAATGGTGGATCGCGCCGCGAGAACAGATTGTGGCGTGCGTGTGAATTCGATCGCGCGGATCGCTTGCGCAAGCGACTGCGAGTCTGGCGCGGCCGCTTCGCCCGGACGCGCGAGCAATTTCTTGATGTCGACACCCATGTCCGTGAAGTAGGCGCGAAGATTTTGGCGTTGCGCTTCGCTCGCTCCGTTGTATTCACGGCGCAGATCGTCGAGTTGCTCTGCGGCGAGCGGCGGAGTGTTGCTCGCCGGCTGCGCGCTTGCCCCGGCGAGGGCCGCGAGCGCGGCTTCGTCATCGACCGATCCTGCGACCCCCGCGCCGGTGACCAGCGTCGCGGTTGAGCCTGTCACCTGCACTGTGGTCATCGCACGCTTCGCCGGCACGAGTGGCACGCCCACCACACTCGGCTGCGCCTGCGCGTGTGATGAGATCGCCGCGACGATGGCGAGCGCGATGCACTCACCAACCATCAGGAATCTCCGCGGCTACTCCTGCGCCGCGCGCGTCGCCGCTGGGCTTTTTCTTGCCTGGCTTCTTCGCAGGACGGTTGCACGATCCACTGCATGGCGAATCTTTCGGCATCGCTTTGCCCTGAAGGTCGACGAGCGTTGATTGCTCGAGATTCAGCACGAGTTCGAGGTTTCGTTGATCGTTGATCGCGTCGGCCGCAGACTCGGCTGAGTCGCCACGCTTCGCTTGCTCAGCGAGATATCGAAAATGTTGCCGAGCCTTGCCCGATTCGACGCGCCACTCTTGCGCAGGCATTCCTGAGAGACGAAGCAGTCGAGCACCGTAGTAGTAGGCCGTCGCAAGTTCTTCGCGGGCGGCTCGCGCGAGTGGCTGGTCGACTGCAGGCTCAGCCTCGAGTTCATCGACAAGAAGTTCGAGATCATCGATGCCCGTCCAAATGTCACCTGCACGCACGCTCGCTCGCGCCTTCGACCAGCGAACTGCACTCGCGTCTTGCGGTGATGCATCTCCGAGTGTCGTGAGCACCTCTTGATAGCGCTCGGCGGTGACCTTCCACTCGCTCGCCGCGGTTGCGTACATCGTCTGCTCAGCGGTCGTTGCAGCGGTTGCGGCCGCAGTGTGCTCAGCCGTTGGATCGAGAAACGCGCTGCGCCTCGCTTCGATCGCCGCGAGATGTTTCTCGTACGCACCATCTTGTGCGGTCTGCGCACTCGCCTGAGAATGCACCGCTGCGTTCTGAAGTTGCGCGGCGCGGTCCTGCACATAGGCGGTCTGCCCAGGTCCATAGTGGTAGGTGACGAGCGCGACGGGCACGACTGCCCAACATCCCCAAGCCATTCGAGAGAGCGTGATCATGAGAGAATCTCCAGTGAGTTTTCGCCGACAACAGAACCCGTTGCAGCAGACGGTCGACCAAACAACGACAGCATAGGACCAGCGAGCGCAAGAACAGCGCATCCCACGGCCGTTGCGAGCAGCGCGAGATCGCGTTCACTCCAGATGCCGCCGACGCGTGGAGCGATCATCGTGAGCGCTCGCACGACCTCGCTGGGCAAATGTTTGCGATTTCCATCGTGAAAATGCCCCTTCAGCCGCGTCGCGAGTTGGCGAAGCCCCATCGAATCTTGTCGACTGCTGTGTCCATTCACCGACATGCTCTTCGCTGGATCGCCCAGCCCAATGACGATTGTGTCGGCGATCGAACTAGGCATTCCGGGTGGGATCGCCGGCGCGACATCGCCGTCGGTGACGATGAGCAGCGTTGCAGAGTCAGCGGGCCACACCCGCGCGACTTCGAATGCGGCGGTGAGACCCTTCTGCAAGTTGGTCGGTCCACCTTCGAAACCGCTGTACATCGGAAGTCCATCGAGCGCGTTGCGGATGACTTCTTTGTCGAAGGTGTCTTGCACGATCGGCAGCGCATCGGTGTAGAAGGCAACGATCGAAATGCGCGTCGTGTGCATATCGAGTCGGTCGAGCACTCCTTGCACGACTTCGCCGGCGCGTTGCGCACGCGAGATCTTGACGCTCTCTACTCCCGAGTCTTTCAAGTGCATGCTCGGTGAGACATCGAGAAGCACCAAGAGATGACTCGACGCAATCTTCGCAGGAGCCCCGTCGATCTCAACAGGATCGAACGACGCGAGAAAGAGCAACCCCCACGTTGCGACTGCCGCGGCGAGTGGGCGCGCAACGGGCACGCACACAGTCCAGCGGGCGGCGCGATTCTGTGCGCCGAACGCGAGACGACTCACGCGCGCGATGCGGCGAGAGTGCATCCACTCGCCCAGAGCGACGCAGACAAGAACGGCGAGCGCGATGAGTAGGTTGAGGTCTGACATCGGTCTCGCACTCACCACGGGGTGTAACGCACTCCCAGAAGTCCAACGACGTGCAGTGCGAGGAACGCAAGTGCGGCGAGTGCGAACGGTCGAAAAAAGTCGAGCGGCACGGTTCCTTGCGAGCGAAACTCAGCGGGACGCATTCGGTCGATGTGTGTGAAAACATCGCGCAAGCTCGCTGCGTCAGTTGCTTGAAAGGCCTCGCCGCCCGTTGCGCGCGCGATGTCAACGACCGCATCGGGAATCGGATCGCTCGCGATGTGAATGTGATAGACGCGAATGTTTGCTTCTTTGAGTTCATCGGCGATCACCGTTGGTTCGTTGTCGCCGAGATCTGAACTCGCGCCGTCTGACACCAGAATGATCATCCGGTCGCCCGCCGTTGCCTCGGTGATCATGTTGTCGCGACAAAAGCGAAGCGCGGCGCCGATCATTGTTCCGCTCATGTGTGGCGGTTGTCGCGCGGGATTCGCAAACGGAAGGGCATTGCGCACCGCGTCGAGATCTTTGGTGAGAGGAACCCAGCGAATCTGGCGCGATCCGAAGAGAGTGAGACCGAATGCGTCGCCCTCGCGAAGCGCGAGAAAATCTTCGATCGCCGTGCGCGCCTTTGGATAGCGATCTTCCATCGTCATGCTGCCTGAGACGTCGAGGCAGAACTGAATGTTGGTGAGTTGGCGCGCATTCTTGGGCTGCTGCATGGTGTGCGGTCCAGCAAGAATGATGAGGGCGGTTGCGAGCAACAGTGCAGGCGCGCACTCACACGCGCTGAGAACGAAAAAGAGCGCGCGACGAGTGGGGTGCGCGTGATGATCGAATGGAAGCACGAGTCCAGCAGTGCGAGAGGGAATCGCCCAGAGCAGCAGCGCTGGAATCGCGAGCAGCAGCAACGCCATTGGATGGCTAAACGTCACCGCGCCACCTGCGCGGGCGGTGCTGCCTGCGCGAGCCGCGCCACCTGCGCAACTGCGATCGGCGCGTGTGCTGCGTAGGGTTCGAGCAACTTCATGAGGTCACGCGCGGGGCGTGGCTCGCTGTGACCGCGCGCGTGCAACCACTCTTCGACCGCAAGAAGCAGTGGACTCGCCTCAGAATCCGTGCGCAGTTGTGCGATGGCGAGCGCAGGCGCGAGATGTGCAAGCGCGCGCCGCTCACTCCAGAATGCGAGCAGCAGGAGTTCGAGGCGCGCTTGATCCTCGATCGAGAGATCGCGTTGCATTGCGGCTTGAATGAGCGGGCGCAATTGATCGGCGAGAGTCAGCGAGGGTTTCGCTGGCGGCGGCTCGGGGGCGGGCGGCTTGCGCAGGTGTCGGCGCACGAAGAGAACGATTGGGATGGCGATCCACAGCAGTGCAATCAGCGCGAGCACGAGCCGGTAGTAGCTCATGACGAGATTCGGTGCGGGTGGCGTACCAAAGAGATCAGTGCCGAAATTCGCGGGTAGTTCAGAGGCGATCTGCACTTCGAGCGGCGCAAGTTCGAGTGCACTCGTGCCATCGTGGTGAACGATGAGCGTGCGCAGATCGAATGTGCCAGCAACCGCGCCGATGTAATCGATGCGGTAGCGATGCTCGCTTGTGTCGGGCGCGCTCGGTGTGAGATCAGTGACGCGCACGAGTAGCGGCGCTGTCAGCGACTGATCGAGGCTCGCTCGCAGTGTTTGACCGGTGTGGTTGAGCGTCAGCGTGCCCGTGATGCCGCGCGCGGTTGTGTGCGTGGGCGGCGACTGCGCGACGGCGAGTGCGGTGAACGTGCAGAGGCACGCTGTGACGCACGTCGCGAGCAACACCGAGCGCTGTGTGTGCCGCACTCTCATCCGCGGCCTCCACCCATCGCAGGACGATTGCTGAGAAAATGCCGAAGCGGCGCCATGAAGGCGAGATCGGTTTGCAGTCGCAGGTAACTCACCCCGCAACCCGCGAGGTCGCTCGCCACGACGCTCGGGCGGTCCCAGACTGAGCGCCCGTGTGCGAGAAAGGTGCGTCCACTCTCTGCCTCGCGTCCGCGAAAAAATCCAGCGCGCAGTCGACCGCGCTCGGCTGGGTCAAGCAAGTGAATTGCCATGCAATCGTGTTTCTGCGCCGCATGGCGAAGAGCCGCGAGTGCATCAGGATCGTGCAAGTCGCTGATGATGACAAAGATGCTCGAGCGCCGCGCGTGCACATCGAGATCACTGAGGCGCGCTGCGAGTCGCGTGCCTTCCTTCAAGCTCACCGCTCGAAGCGGGTCAAGCGCTTGCCACAAATCGCCACGATTCAGGCTCGGATTGAGCAATATTTCGCGTTCTCCGCCGCCGATGACTCCCACGGGACTCATTCGGCGCTGCGCGAGAAGTCCGATGGCAGCTGCGATCCACACAGCGAGGTCATGCTTGGTGAGCGCAGTCGACGAGACCCCCATGGATGCGGAGGTGTCGACAACGATGAACACCGACGTGCGCTTTGGTGAGTCGTACTCCTTCACGAAGGGTTTTCCAAGTCGCGCGGTGATTCGCCAATCCATCATCTTGACTGGATCGCCCGGCGCATACGGGCGCGACTGCGCGTATTCGAGCCCTGATCCGACGAAGCGCGAGGCATCCATCCCAAATGCGAGATCATCGGCGAGTCGACGCACGACGAGTTCGAAGTCGCCGCGCGCGAGTTCGTCAGGTGGTCGCAAGAGTGTCGTGGCACTGGGCATTGTCGTGGCGCTTGACAGCATGGGCATCGCGCGCCACTCAGGCGAGAGAGCGCAGAATCTCGGCGAGCACGTCGGCAGGTTTGCGCGACATCGCGAGCGCCTCGTAGGTCAGTCGAATGCGGTGCAAGACGACATCCTCGGCGAGCGCGAAGAAGTCTTCTGGAATCGTGTACGCGCGACCATGTAAGAACGCGCGCGCACGCGAGGCGTGGGTGAGCGCAAGCCCCGCGCGCGGACTGCACCCAAGCTCGATGTCGGGGTGCGAGCGTGTGAGGTGCACAAGTTCGACGCAGTCCCGCAGAAAGACATCACTGACATGCACGTTCTGCACCGCCTCCATCGCCAATGAGAGATCGCGCACGTGCAGTTTCGATCCATCGACGATGTCATCGAAGGCCGTCATCGGCACGGCGCCCTCGCCCTGACGCTTGAGCTTCAGCGCGAGACTGCGTCGCACGATTTCGCTCTCTTCTTGCGCAGTGGGATAGGAGAAACGGTGGCGCAGCATGAATCGATCGAGTTGCGCCTCAGGCAATTCGAAGGTGCCAGACTGTTCGATTGGATTCTGCGTGGCGATGACAAGAAAAGGAGCGGGAAGTTCGTGCGTCGTGGCGCCGATCGAGACCTTGCGCTCTTGCATTGCCTCGAGCAGTGCCGACTGCACCTTGGGCGAGGCGCGATTGACTTCATCGGCGAGCAAGAGATTGGTGAAGATCGGTCCACGGTGGATTCGAAACTCGCTCGTGCGCTGGTCGAGAATCTCCGAGCCCAGAATGTCCGATGGCAAGAGATCGATCGTGAACTGCACGCGCGAGAACTTCAGGTCGATCGCCTTCGACACCGATTGCACGATCAAGGTCTTCGCGATTCCTGGAACTCCTTCGAGCAGCAGATGACCGCCCGTGAGCAGCGCGATCATCACTCGCTCGACGACGACCTGCTGCCCGACGACGGTGCGTGCAACATGGGCGCGAACGGTGTCAGCGAAGGGGCAGGCGCCCGTTGTGGGTGGGGCGGAATTCAGTGTTGTCATGGTTGTCCTGCGTGTGCTGGTTGTGCTGGCTTCGATCCGCCTTCTGCGAGCAGTGTGTTGATGATCTCCTTCACCTTGTCGCTGCGGGCACCAGCGACGCGAACTTTTCCTGTGCGATCGATGACGAGCGTGGTCGGCGCGAGCCGCACGCCCATCGCGGTTGCAGTCGCGCCGAGTGTGTTCTCGGAGGCGCCATCCTGCATGATTGGCAGTGAAATCTTCTGCGCGGTGAAATCTGCCTGCGCCGCGGTGAAGTCGACTCGCGCATCGCAGACACCCATGAGCACGACTCCCTGCGGAGAAAACTCCTTCGCGAGCTGTGCGATCTCTTCGAGTTGCTTCATCGACGCGCCACCCTTTGGCGAGAGAAACTGCATGACCACAATCTGGTTCTTGCACGCCGCTGCAGAGACCGCAGTTCCAAACCACTTCGCATCGCTTGGAAACTCGGGTCGTGCAGTTCCCTCACACTTCGTGAGCCACTGCGGACGATCGCTGCCGCCACGTCGCCACTGCGACGATGGGTCGCCAGTGCTCGCCGAAGCTGATCCAGTCGATGGAGTTGTCGCGAGCAACATTTCGACGACCGCGGCGACATGGTTGGGCATCAATCCCGCTGCGCGAACGATTCCCTCATGATCGATCACGACATAGGTTGGCCAAAAAGAAACGTGATAGTCCTTCGCCGACGCGCCTGTGTCTTGCGCAACGGGATAGTTGATCGACTTCGACTTCACCGCTTGCGGAGCCTTGTCCCATCCCGCATTCGAATCATGCACGCCGATGAATGCGAGTGGCTTGTCGCTGTACTTCTTCATGAGCTGCACGTTTTCAGGAATTGCAGCCATACATGGACCGCACCACGTCGCCCAGAAATCGACGACGACGACCTTTCCTCGTTGCGCTTGCAGCGTTGTCTGTTCGCCGATCCACGCCTTCGTGACGAGTTCAGGGGCAGGCTTGCCTTCGAGGTCGCGCAGCGCTTTGGGGCGATTCGCTCCATCAAAGAACCAGGCGTCTGGGATTGCGCCATCCGCCGCCGCGCCAGTTGCCGCGCCAGTTGCCGCGTACGACATTGCCGCGAGCATGACGAGCTTCCCGAAGGTGCGAGCACACGTGTGAGTCATCATGTTGCGCGAGGATAACCCCTCAACATGTGACGGCGATGCCCGATTCGGGCGCTCCCATCACCTGTTGGGCGTGTGGCGCGGCGCCAACGGTAACCTCCGACGATGAAGGAAAAGCACGCCGCGGTTGAATCTGCACCAAAGAAGTCAGAAGAGAAGAAGTCACAAGACAAGAGCGCGGGATCATTCGCGGACCTCGGCCTCGGCAAGGAACTGCTCGCCGAACTTGCCGCACTCGGATACGAAGAGCCGACGCCGATTCAACGCGCGGCCATCCCACCATTGATGGAAGGGCGCGACCTGCTGGGGCAGGCGGCGACGGGAACGGGCAAGACTGCTGCGTTTGCGCTGCCACTCTTGCAGCGCATCGGTCGGGCGAAAGCCGTTGCGTATAAGCCGAACGTGCTCGTATTGGTGCCGACGCGCGAGCTCGCCGTGCAAGTTTCAGAGGCCTTTCATAAGTACAGCAAGGGACTGGGAACCTCGGTGGTTCCGATCTACGGCGGTCAAGAGTTTCGTCGGCAGATCGTCGCGTTGCACCGCGGCGCGCATGTCGTGGTTGCAACACCAGGTCGCGCGCTCGATCACTTGCGCAGAGAGACGCTTGATTTGAGCGCGTTGCAAACGGTTGTGCTCGACGAGGGCGACGAGATGCTCGACATGGGATTCGCCGAGGATCTCGAACTGATTCTCGAAGCGACTCCAGAGGGGCGTCAGACGTGTCTCTTCTCGGCGACGCTTCCGCCGCGCATCGCATCGATTGCCGAGCGGCACTTGAAGAATCCAGCGCGCATCTTGATTCCCCGCGACAAGAGCAACAAGGGATCGATGCCCAAGGTGCGGCAGACTGCGTACATCGTTCCGCGCGCTCACAAGACTGCTGCGCTGGGTCGTGTGCTCGATCTCGAATCACCCACGCTCGCGCTGATTTTCTGTCGCACGCGCATCGACGTCGACGAACTCGCAGATCGCCTCGTTGGACGGGGATATCGCGTCGAATCGCTGCATGGAGGCATGTCACAGATTGAGCGCGATCGCGTGATGAAGAAGGCGCGCGGTGAGATGCTCGACCTGCTCGTCGCGACAGACGTCGCAGCGCGCGGCATCGACATTGATCATCTCTCGCACGTCGTGAACTTCGATGTTCCAGCCTCGCCCGAGTCGTATGTACATCGCATCGGACGCACCGGTCGCGCAGGTCGCGAAGGAGTTGCCATCACGCTGGTCGATCCACGTGAACACCGTCTGCTGCGCAACATTGAGTTTCTCACGAAGCAGAAGATTGCGATCTCGACGGTGCCGACTCCCATCGATGTGAAGGCGCGTCGACTTGATCTGACCAAGGGCGCGATTCGCGAACTCATTCAGGCAGGTGGGCAGGATGGATTTCGCGTGGTCGTTGAGACGCTCGCCGCAGAGTTTGACCTCATGGATATCGCGGCGGCAGCAGTGCGGATGGCACATGAGGCGAGCGCAGGAGAGAACCCCAGCGAGGATGACACGCACATTCCAACGATCGAGAGTTTCTCGCGTTCGAAGTATGGAAGTTCGGATGCCCGCGAAGAGTCGGCCGCTCGTGGTGGTGGGTCGCGCCACTATGAAAGCAAGGGAAAGTTCGAGAAAAGGGGCACGTTCGCTGCCAAGGGCAACAAACCAGGCGCCACGCCAGGTGCATGGACGCCAGGGCAAGGGGCCGGTGTGAAAAGTGGCAGCAGTGGCGGCAGTGCTAGCGGTGGCGGCGGTGGTGGGGGAAGTGGTGGTGGTGGCGAGGGTCACGGCAGAAACGCGCAAGACATGGTGCGTGTCTACATCGCCGCGGGAACACGCATGGGAATTCGTCCAGCCGATCTCGTGGGTGCGATCGCAAACGAGGCCGATGTCAATCCGCGCGGTATCGGCGATATCGAGATTGGCGAGGCGTTCTCGATCGTCGAATTGCCTGAGTGCGACGTTGAGCGGGTGATCACTGCTCTGCGGCGCACGACACTTCGCGGGCGCAAAGTAAAAGTGCACCGCGATACTGGAGTGCGACAGTAGTCATCGCAGTCTCTCTTTCAAGGGCTTGGTACAACTTAACTCGGAGGTTTTCATGACATTTTTCTCACTTGCTTCGATCGTGCCATTCGTTTTCGCCGCGCAACTCTTCGCACAGGCGCCAGCCGCTGCACCAGCTGTCGCACCAACTGCCGCATGGCCAGCGAACGCCGCGGGGCTGAAGGCGCTCGCGACGTCACTCATCAACGAGCTCTTCGCGAAGTTTGTTGCGGGCGATACCGCTGCAATCGAAGCGGGAATGCAGCCCAATGTGCAGTTGCTCGCATTCGATGGAGTCAGCGATTTCGCCACCACGGCAGCGCGAATCAACGCGTCCTTGTCGAAGGCGCAGACGATCAGTGACGTGATCGCCACGCGCGTCGGTGATGCGCTCATTACGACCTGCCTCGCCTCGATCACGCAAACCCTCGGTGGAAAGAGTGTCACGAGTGATGCCGTCCCACGGATCGGTGTCTGGCAGATTGTCGATGGTTCATGGAAGCTCGCGGCGTGGGCGTCGCTGAGTATGCCTGAGCCTCGGCCTGCTCCGAGTGCGCCGACTTTCGCAGGCGACGCTGCGCTCAACGCAGAAGGGTCCGCGATGGTGATGAAGTTTCTGACGGCACAGCACACTAAAGACATGTCAGCGTTCGAAGCGATGCTCGCCGATGGAATGCAGACCGTGAATTTCAAGGGGCAAAAATTGCGCGAGGACATGATCAAGGGAGCGAAGGCTGCCACGACAAGTGCGCCAGTCATCGCAGATGCGCGCACGACGAGGTGCGGCGATCTCACCGTGGTCACCTGCACGCTCACGATGAGTCAAAAGGTTGCGTTCAGTAGCCTCCCGGCTGATCCTGCGCCATTCATGACTGTCTTCACGGGAGCCGGCGCATCGGCAAAGGTGATCGCGCTCGCGAATACCAACAAGCCCAAGTAATCAATCGCGTCGCAGTTCAATTTCAACAAAAAGGAGCACGACGTATGAACAAGACCATGATCGCAGCAGCACTCGCGGGAGTCGTCGCAGTCGGCGCACTCGTCGCGGCGACGAATTCTCAAGCAGTTTCGAAGCCAGCACCCGCGGCGGCACGGAGTGGCGAGCAACAGGTTCGCGCGGCGAACGCAGTTTTTTACACTGCGCTCAATGCATTCTTCACAGGCGAGATGAGCGGCATCGAGAACATCTGGTCGCACGCCGATGATGTCACCTACATGGGTCCAGCGGGCGGAATGCAAGTTGGATGGACCGCAGTGCACGCCAATTGGAAGATGCAAGCTGTGATGAAACTCGGTGGCACGGTTGAGCCCAAAGACATGCACGTCACGGTCGGCACCGACATCGCGGTGACCCAGCAAGTCGAGCAGGGGACGAACACCAATATGGAAGGGAAGCCGATGACGGTCAGCATTCGCGCGACGAACACCTTTCGCCTCGAGGGTGGCGCCTGGAAGATGATCGGCCATCACACCGACCTGATTCCAGTCATGGCGAAGTAAGCGCCTCGTTTCAAGCAGATTCGACCGAATCGAATTGGTCAGGTGAGAATCCTGTGGCATACTGCTGCTGTATGAAGCAGGTCACTTTTTCAATGACTTTGCGTCTTGCGAGTCTGCTCGCCGCGTCAGCCGTTCTCATAACCTCGCAGTTCGCAACCTCGCAGGTCGCGCTCGCGCAGGAACCGCGCGTCGATGGACTCTTCGCAGAGTGGTCTCCCTCGCACATCATCGCAACCGATCCCGCAGGCGATGCGACGGGCGCATTCGATGTGCAAAAAGTCTTCGCAGTGAATCGCGGCACGAAACTCTTTCTGCGCTTCGAGATCACCTCCATTCGAAATCTGCAATCGGGAGCGACAGCAGACGGCACGCTGCTCGTGCAGATTTCAATGCCCGGCAATCGCGCGCTCACGATTGACGTGCGCAACCGATCGCTCTGGCGCGACAATGACCAGGGGCTCACCGTCACGTGGTCGAGCGTCGGCTACACAACGGCGCCGACGTATGCAGCATCCGAATTTGAACTCGTCGTCGACCTCGCAACGTTTGGCGTTGTCGTGGGCAATCCGATCACGATCAATTTCAGTTCGAGCGACTCGCTCACAACCAGCGCCCCCTTCACGATGACGCAACCGGCAGTTGCGGCGATGCGTCGTTCTGCAGTGCGCGCAACTGGCAGTGCCTTTCGAGTCGCAAGCGTGAACACCGAGCAGACTGGATTTCTCAACTCGACGCGCCGCGCGAAGATCTTGCGACTCGTCGACGGAATGAACGCAGATATCTACTGTTTTCAAGAGGAGTACACCTCGACGGCGACGCAGATCGACACCTATCTCACAGGGGCCGATCCAATGGACGATGGCGCCGACTGGAACGTGCACAAGAACAACGACTGCGTGATTGCGAGCCGTTCTGTGCTTCTCGCGCTGCCATCCCCAAACACTGCGACCGCTGGTGCAATTGTCGACCTTCCGCTCGCTGGGCCGAGCGATGCGGTCGTTGTCTTTAGCATCCATCCCAAGTGCTGTGGCTACATCGGTAGTTCTGAAGATGCGACGCGCCTCACACAGATGACGGGTCTCATCACAACGCTCAACAACTTGAGAGCGGGAACGCTCGGTGCCGCGTTCGAACCCTACCGCCAAGCGCCAGCACTCATCATCGGCGATTGGAACCTCGTTGGATCGATCACTCCACTCACCATAGTGCTCGATCCAGCGGGACCCAACATGCGCGATGCCTTCGCGCCGCAACTCATCGGCGAAGATGTTGCGACGTGGAGAGGGTCTGCAACCACGCCAGGATCGTTCACTCCAGGTCGCCTCGACCTCATCACCTCTTCAGCGAGTGGGATGCATCTGCGCGGATCGTTCGTGCTCGACAGTGCGACGCTTGATGTCTCCGAACTCGCGGCACTCGCATTGCAATCTGGCGACTCTGCAGCAACCGACCACAACATGCTCGTGGCAGATTTCGCGTTTGGCGCGATGCCCAACTGCGCCGGCGACACCAATGGCGACAACCAAGTCAATGGCGCCGACATCGCGCTGGTGCTCTCAAGTTGGGGTGGCGGCGGACCCGCAGGCGACGTGAACGGTGATGGCACAGTAAACGCTGCAGATCTTACCGTTATCTTGTCAAATTTCGGACAGTTTTGTCAGTAGGCGTGTGAATGTCGACGAGATCGCGGGCGTTCTTCTGACGGTTCCCCGATATGCTCGACGTGATGATGCCGCGGATGGATAGCTCCGAGGACTTGAAGCGCCTCAAGGCGGAGGCGCGCACGCAGTCGATTCCAGTCGTCATCCTGACCTCGCTCGCGCAGGTTGCGGAGCTGCTCAAGAGCAGGTGAGGAGGTGTCGACTCCGAGGGGCACTCGATGACCATGGCCCCCGAGCGTGTCGCAGGTGACCGCACAGAAAAAGCGATCGTTTTGGTTGTGAGCGCGATGAACGCGTTAGGATCGGTGTGACTCGTTCACGCACCACATCACTCACGACCGCGCACAGGAGCCCGATATGTCAGAAGAAGCAATGAGACTCGAACTTGAATCACTCCGCAGAGAAAACAGTGCGCTGAAAGCGACGTCAGCCAAGGGGCTCTCGATGAAAGTCAGCGAAAAGGGAGCGCTCTCGGTCTACGGACTCGGGCGATTTCCTGTGACGCTCTACAAGGAGCAGTGGGTGAAACTCTTGGGAATGTCCGCGGACATTGGGACATTCCTTCAAGCCAACGACGCGCAACTCAAAGCGAAGGACTGACGAGGCCGACGAACGCGATCGCGGCGAGGTCTCGTGCAACTGAGGCGAGGCGAGGCGAGGTGCGACCACTGCGGCGCGTTCGCCCTAGTCTTTCATATCGTGATGAGAGTGTGCCATCAATTCGTTGACCTACACGCACGGCGCATCTACCCGGCGCAGGTGATCGTCGAGGGCGAGCGGGTTGTCTCAGTTGAAGAGCTCGCACCTGATGCTGCGATCGACGCAGGATTCATCATGCCAGGATTCATCGACGCGCATGTGCACGTCGAGAGCAGCATGTTGCCGCCGCGCGAATTTGCGCGAGTCGCGGTGCGCCACGGCACGGTCGCGACGGTGAGCGATCCACATGAAATTGCGAATGTTCTCGGTGAGGCTGGCATCGCATACATGCTCGACGAGGCGAGTCGCGCGTGTATGCCGATCGCATTTGGTGTACCGAGTTGTGTGCCAGCGACGGCGTTTGAGACTTCGGGTGGACGGCTTGATGCGTCTGCGGTTGCGCGGTTGCTGGCAGACGAGCGATTGGGATACCTCGCTGAAATGATGAATTGGCCCGGAGTGCTCGCGGGCGACGCAGAGGTCGCTGCGAAGATCGCGGCGGCCCGAGCTGCGGGAAAGCCAGTCGATGGTCACGCTCCAGGACTTCGCGGCGATGACGCGGCGCGGTACGCCGCCGCTGGGATCACAACGGATCACGAGTGTTTCACGCTCGACGAAGCGCGCGAGAAGGCGCGAGTTGGAATGAAGATCTTGTTGCGTGAGGGAAGTGCTGCTCGAAATCTTGAAGCACTCTGGCCGATCGTGCGCGAGTATCCGCAGCTCGCGATGTTCTCGACAGACGATGCGCATCCAGATGATTTGCTTTGCGGACACATCGACCGGATCGTCGCGCGTTGCATCGCGCATGGCCTCGACCTCTTCGATGTGCTTCGTGCTGCGTGCGTACACCCCGTTGCGCACTATCGGTTGCCCACTGGGCTTCTGCGCACGGGCGACCGCGCAGATTTCATCGTCGTCGACGACTTGATCGAGTTTCGTGTGCGGCAGACGGTGATCGCCGGCACACTCGTGGCGCGCGATGGATGCTCGCTCGTCGCACATGTCGCAGCGTCGACTCCAAATCGATTTCGAGAGGCGACGCTTACGGCGCGCGATTTCATCATTGCAGTGGGAGCGAAGAGCGCGGCGGGCAATGCAAGCGCGGCGGTCACCGTTCGCGCGATCGAAGCGCATGATGGTCAACTCGTCACAGGTGAAGTGCATCTCGCGGTAACGCCCAGCGCAGGGGTGCTCGAGCCTGATGCGTCGAGCGACCTCTTGCTGCTTGCCGTTTGTAATCGCTACGTCGAGGCTCAGCCGGCACTCGCGTTTGTGAAGGGCTTTGGATTGCGCACAGGTGCGATCGCGACAAGCGTCGCCCACGACTCACATCAAGTCATCGCGGTCGGAGCGAGCCGCGAGGCGATCGCGCGCGCAGTGAACGCAGTCTTCGCGGCGAAGGGGGGGTTGGTCATCGCGAGCGACGCGGGCATCGACCGACTCCCACTTCCAATTGCAGGATTGATGAGCGACCGCAGCGCAGAAGAGGTCGCAGCCGACTATCAACGGCTCACAGCGCAAGCGCGACAGATCGGCTCGCAGCTGCGCGCGCCTTTCATGACGCTTTCGTTCATGGCACTCTTGGTGATCCCGGCATTGAAACTGAGCGACCGCGGACTCTTCGATGCGCGCGGATTCAGATTTGTGTCGAACGTCGTTCGTGGGTGATTGGCGCGCCACGCGCCGGGCGCACCCCCTTGTTACGGGCAGATCCGAGTGCTGCAGCGTTACGATTTGCCCGTGGAAGGGGGGGTCGCGTAAATCGTCTCGCGCAACCACCGGTGCCAATCGCTCGAGAAGAGATGAGCGGGGTCGTAGAAATCTTTGCGCGCGAGAAACGCGGGTAGCTGCGGATATCCGCGCACGAGTTGATCGCGCCGCGCCCAGCGGTGATAGGTCAAGAAGAAGCGTCCTCCACGATCGAGAGCGAGATCGAAGAGTGCGCGAAAACTCTCGCGCGCGTGGTCGAGCCCCTCGTCGGTGTGCAGCACATGCAGATTGAAGATCACGCACGATTGGTCCTGCGCAGCCCACGGCAGAAAGGTCTCGGCGTCCTTGCGGATCAAGCGAATTGTGCCGTAGATCACCTCTGCGCCACGGCCCGCGAGCATGCGCGCTGCCTCATGCAGAAAGTCGACGAGACGATCATGAGGCACATACAACTCAGAGATCATTTCGCTGCACTTACAGGGCGAGCCCAGAGCCACATCGATGCGCTTGTGATATCCATCGAGGTAGAGGCCGAGTTGGTGAGTGTCAGACCAATAGAGTTGGCCATCGGTCGCGACGTAATGCTGTGCGTAGAGCCCAAACGCTTTCGTCTTGTTGGTGTGCGCGAGCAGTAAAAGGTTGTACCAATCTTCAGCAGAGAGTTCGCGGTCGGCGGCGGCGGGTGGCACCGCATCACGCGCCGGCTCGTAACACGAGAAGACTCCCTTGGTTAAGAATTCACGCGACGTTGAATCGATGTCGAACTGAAAGTCGCCGTAGATGAATCCCTCGTTGATGCGTCTGCGAGCGGCATTCACTGCGTCATCGATGTCGATGAGTCGCACAACGCGGCGAACTGGCACCCGCTCGCAGAGTCGCAGTGTCACGGTGACGATCACGCCGAAGAGTCCGTATCCACCGATTGCGAGCGAAAAGAGTTCGCTGTTCTGCGTGCGACTGCACGTGACGATTTCGCCCGTTGCGTTCACGAGCGTGAACGACTCGACATCGTTCACTATGGGAGGCATCGTCAGTCCACGTCCGTGCGCGTTGGCAGAGAGGGCTCCGCCGAGTGTGAGTGAGTCTGCGCCCGTTTGCTTCTGCGCGATTCCCCAGCGCGGTTCGCGCGAACTGTCGCGTTGGCGCTGCATCTCGAGGTAGCCGGCGACGAGCGCGGGCCACTCGATGCCAGCCTCTGCGGTGACCAGTCCTCGGTCGCTGTCGAGTGCGATGATGCGATTGAGCAGTCGCATATCGACGAGCGTTTCGCCCGTGAGAAATTGCTGTCCGCCCATGGCGTGGCGCGATCCACAGATTGAAATGGATCGCCCATCGCGTGCCGCGCTGCGCACGATTTCGCAGAGTTCAGCGTGTGTCGTGGGCTGGACGATCGGCCCCACGGTGGTTGCGTTGAGTTCGGAGTGGACGTCGTTGACGATCGACTGCGCTGCAGGCATGGTGGAACCGTACACGACCCCGCGAGGCGCGCGCGAGGTTGTCTAGTGTGCGAGGCACGATGCATCGCCTCGCGTCGGCTGCGAGGCGCGAGACGTCACTCACTCACGCGCGCTTGCTCTCGAGCTCTTGCCAGCGTGCGTACAGCGTGGCGACCAAGGCGTGGGCCGCATCGAGCACCTTGCACGCGGCAGCCATCTTGAGGTGATCCGACGCAATTGCAGGATCGTTCACCCGAGCTTCAGCGATGTGGGACGCATGCTCTGCTGCGTGCACCGCCGCCTCGATTGCGTCAAACTCACGCTGCTCCTTGAAGTTGAGTCGCTTGCGGGTTGGTGGCACCGTGGTCGCTGATGGCGCGCTCGCAGCAGGTGCAGCCGAAGCCGCGCCGCGCTCCGCACCGCCACGTCCGCCACGTCCGCCACCACGCGCTGCTCGCTCACTCGCGCGATCACGCACTTGCGTCGCCCGCTCGGCACGCTCGAGTGCCGCGAGAGCTTGATCGAGACTCGCCACAACAGAGACCGACGCATCGGGAGCGCCAATCACGACAACACTCTTGGCGAGTCGCTCGAGCATCGTGCGATCGTGTGTCACGAGCAGCACCGCGCCTGGAAACGACTCGACCGATTCTTCGAGCACCTCAAGCGTTGGAATATCAAGATCGTTGGTCGGCTCGTCGAGCACAAGAATGTCGGCGGGCTCCAGCATCATGCGTGCGAGGTGCGCGCGCGCGCGTTCGCCCCCCGAAAGATTGCCGACGGTTTGCAAGAGCTGCGCATCCTTGAAGAGAAACCGGCGCGCCCACGCCGTGATGTGCATCGGTCGACCTTGAAAGTCGACAACATCACCAAGCGGACAAATTGCGTCGCGCAGCAGCGTGCTCTCAGGAATGTCAGCGCGCTGTTGGCGCAGGATCACAATGCGCGGCATCGGATCTGCGAATCGCACCGTACCCGTGTCTGTTGCAAGGTCTCCACAGAGAATGCGCAAGAGCGTCGTCTTGCCACTTCCATTTGGACCCATCAACCCAATGCGGTCGCCCGGCGCGAGTTCGAGATCGAGCGCACGAAAAAGTGTGCGTGACTCTCCGCGGAGGTCGGTGAACGACTTCGAGATTCCTTCGGCTTGCACGAGTCGACGGGTGCGGCGTCCACTTGCTGTGAAGTCAACGCGCGCGCCGCCTGCGGTTGCCGCCGCATTGCGTTCACTGATCGCGTCGAGTTCTTCGCGCCGATCGGCGCTGTCTTCGATTCGCCCCTTCGCTTTCGTGCGACGCGCTTGCGCACCGCGTCCGAGCCAGACGTTGTCAATGCGCACTTCGTTGGCGAGCGCGCTCTCGGCGCGCGCTTGCGACTCGAGAAAATCAGCGCGTCGACGCAGAAATTCGGTGTAGTTGCCTTCGGCGGTTAGCGTGCCCTGCGCGTAGGCGCGGCTGAGTTCGACCACGCGCGTCGCAACCCGTTCGAGAAATGCGCGGTCGTGGGTGATGAAGACGCACGCGCCTGCACGAATGTCATTGGATGGCCGCGCGAGAAACTGTTCGAGCCAGCGGATGCCTTCCACATCGAGATGGTTCGTCGGTTCGTCGAGAAGCAAGAGGTCTGGAGTTCCTCCCGCTTCGCAGAGTCCACGGGCAATCGAGAGGCGTTTCTTCCATCCACCTGAGAGGAGTTCGACTGCGTCGTCCATGCGCGACTCCGGAAATCCGAGCTTTCCAAGGATCATCCCGCCGAGCACTTCGGCTTCGTGCGCGTCGCCGTGCACCGACGCTGCACACAGCGATGCCGCAGTCGCGACCGATCGAGGAGTTGATCCATCGGCGAAGTCGTCGCGTTGTGGCACATAGACAATCACCGCGCCGCGCTGAGTGCGCACGAGACCGGCGTCAGGCTCTTCGGCGCCGGCGAGCATGCGAAGCATCGTGCTCTTGCCGGATCCATTTGGACCGATGAACCCAACGCGGTCGCCATCGGCAACGCTGATCGATACCCCGCGAAAGAGTTCGCGAAGTCCGTGGGATTTCGAAAGGTCAGTCGCGCTCAGCAGCATCAGGTCGTGGCGCGCGTGGCCAAGTGCGCTTCGAGAGCCTTGCGCGCAGGAGCCTGCCACGTGTCGATGCCCGCATCTGCGATCACCGCGATCATGCACTGCACGATGTGCGGCGAGATGCCATCCAAACCCTTCGTGAGCACCGATGCGAACTGCGCTTGCGTCGGTGGTGCCGTGACCGCGGACGACTCTTCGACAGCGAGATCTTTGTGCGCGGCACCCAGTGCGTCGTAGAGCGCAACAACTTCATCTTTTCGCATGGCCATAAAGGTCAACGCGAAGTACGGCGATGCCCGCTGCGGATCACGCGCGAGCGCGAGCTTCGTGCCGTAGATATTCGCGAGGCGCCACTGCGACTTCACCGTCTGCGCGCGCGACTTCGTGATGTCGGCAACGAGTTGGGCGAAGGCGTCGCACTCTTCCGGCGCACTCTTGAGATGCTTCACGCACTGGGTGATGAGTTCGTCGCGCAGTTGCGGTGGAATGGATGGCCAAACGTTTTCAAGCATGGTGAGAGAACTCCGAGTGCGGGAACTGCGATGCGATGCCGTCGCAGTGGACGGTTCGCAAGAGTACTGCCACGCTCACTCCTTCGGCTTCGCGCGCCAGACTTTCAGAACGGCGGGCGCGTCGGGTGTTGCTCCGGCGAACTCGAGTGCGCAGAGTCCACTGCGTGGGCTGAATGCTCCCGCCTCGCGTGTGAGTGGAAACGGGCGCATCCCGCCGGCCGTCTGCGGTCGCAGATCGAGCAGCGCGATCGTTTTCGGTGCCGCCTCTGTTTCGTCGTGTGGAGAGGTGACTGCTGGCGGCACCCAGAACAGATGTTCACGCAACGCGGCAACGTGAGGATCATCGGTCACGAAGACCTCGAACCGTGCGAGTGGAATCACACGGTGCTGTCCAGTTCGAACATCGACGATCACGCGCTCATTGACGACGACCGTGAACTCGTCAGCAATGCGCACGCTGCACCGTGTTCCAGTGAGGCTGAGCGTTCGTGGAAACTCAAACCGTCGCTCGCCATCTGCGGTCTGCACGATCAGGAGTGACTTTCCTAGCGGATCCTCGGATGACGCGCGACCAGCGAACTGAATGCTGTGCGCGACGAGCGCCCACGCGAGTGTGGCAGACGACCCAATGCACGCTGACACCTCAGGAGCGGAGTAGGTGGGTGAGAGTCCAGTGGTGCCATCGGCAGATGGAACGCTCGTCGAGGCGAGGTCATCGATCACCCCCGTCGTGAAATCAAGTCGGCGAACTCTCGTCTCGCGGCCGCCAACAATCGCGGTGTCCACGATCTGAATGAGCAGCGCAGAGTTCGCATCAGCTGGACCGAGCGAGAGTTGAGAGCTGCCATCCGCGTCCGCACCGATGTCGATCGTGCGACTCGTTCGCGTTGCGCAATCATGCACCGTCACCTGATAGGTACTGGCGGCGGATGCGAAATCCATCGTGACAATTCGGGATCCACTGCCTGTGATCGAGCCGAGCATGCCCAGTGGGATGATCCACGGCTCTCCTTGCGGTTGCCCATCGTCGGTGAACGAATGGATCGCGGCGCGGTACGCCCAGGATCGCTCGAAATTGTGTCGCCAGAGTGGCCACGATGGAATCGTCTTCTCGATCGATGCGAGCGGCCAGGTGTGTGGCGAGTCGCCGCTCTTGGCAAACTCGAGCCCGAAAAAAACAGGCGCTGCGCACAGAAGTGTGCACAGAGCGAAAAGCAGCGCAAACGCGAAGTGCCAGGGTCGAAGTGGTCGCCCGACAACTGGTCGCCTCGTCGTTCTTGCGCCACACTCTTGGCAGAGTGCACTCATCGCCGACCCGGCGGCAGGAGTGATGTCGTGCAAGCAGCGCCGGCAGTGCGACCGTCTGGCGGCACGTGGCCGGCGCACGATTCGACGAGTCGTCAACACGCAGGCGATGAGCGCGATCATCGTGGCAGAGAGGGCGCATTCTGCGAGGTGCTCAGAGATCCAAGGAAAGGTTCGCGAGTCGACCACGTACACGCACGTCAAACGCGCACCAGCCTCGTCGAATTCATAGCTGCGCAGACTGGTGGGCAACGTGTTCGTTGGCAACTCGATCGTCCCAGTCGCAGCAAGTGGTCGAAGGTCGTCGAGCAATTCGATGGTTACGTTACTTCGTGCGCCACTTCGTACGCTTGCCATCGCATGTCACACTTGCGCACTCTCATCGTCGCCCTTCACATGGCTGTCTGTTCTCTCAACGCAGTCGCTCTCGCGCAGTCAACAGCAGAACCGGTCGGACGCGTCGGCGAAAATCGTTACTACACGCCGGCGAATCAACTGCTCACACCAGTGGGATTGCAAGTCGAACTTCCTGGCATGCGTCCACAAGCACTCGCGCTGAGTCCTGATGGCACACGACTCATCACCGCAGGCAAGACGCACGAACTCGTGGTGATCTCGCCGACGAGTGGCGCGATCCTTCAACGTGTTGCACTGCCATCAGACAAGGCGACGACCGAGCCGGTTGAAGCAAGTTCGCCGCGATTTCTTGCGCCCGACAAAGAGGGCCAACTCAGTTACACGGGGCTCATTTTCTCGCGCGACGGCACGCGCATCTATCTCTCGAATGTCAATGGCAGCATCAAAGTCTTTTCAGTCGATGCGAAGGATGGCGTCGCTCCACTCTTCTCGATCGCACTGCCACCCGCCAACGCGCCGCGCCGCGAAGAAGAAATTCCCTCTGGTCTCGCGCTCTCGTCCGACGGATCGAAGCTCTATGTCTGCGGCAATCTCTCGAATCGATTGCTCGAACTCAACGCTCACGATGGTCGCGTCCTGCGCACGTGGGATGTTGGCGTCGCGCCCTTTGATGTTGCACTCGTTGGAGCGAAGGCGTATGTCACGAACTGGGGAGGACGCCGTCCCGACGCAACATCACTCACAGGTCCTGCTGGACGCGGCACGCTCGTGCGCGTGGACTCGGTGCGACACATCGCGAGCGAAGGATCTGTCAGCGTGATCGATCTTGGTGGAGCGGCGCCGACAGCCGAGATCATTGTTGGACTGCACGCGAGCGCACTCGCGCTCTCGCCGGATCAGAAATCACTCGTCGTCGCCAACAGTGCAAGCGACACACTGAGCGTGATCGACACGAGCACCGACCGAGTTGTCGAAACGGTGTGGATGCGACAGAGTCCTGCAGATGTCTTTGGCGCGCAACCGACGGCGCTCGCGTTCGATGGTGCTGGCAAGACGCTTTTTGTCTGCAACGGCAGTCAGAACGCACTCGCCGTCATCAACTTTGACGCGGGCAAATCGAAGCCGCTCGGACTCATCCCAGTTGGATGGTTTCCTGGTGCAGTGCTCGTCGCTGCAACGACACCGCCGACACTGTGCGTCGCGAACATCAAAGGCATCGGCTCGACGAAAAAGTTTCAGCCAGGCGAGAAGGTCGAACTGCGATCGCGTCAATACTTCGGCACACTCTCGCTGGTGCCGCTGCCGAGCGCGGCTGAGTTGTCGACGATGACAGCCATCGCGCTTGAAAACATGCGCTACGGATTACTGCAAGAGGCGAAGTTGCCAGCGCGCGCCGATCAACCCGCGCGTGCGGTTCCCGAGCGCGTTGGTGAACCGAGTCACTTCAAACATGTCGTCTACATCATCAAAGAGAATCGCACCTACGACCAAGTCTTCGGCGACATCGAAGCGGGCAACGGCGACCCGTCGCTCTGTGTGTTCGGCGAAGAGGTCACTCCAAATCTGCACAAGCTCGTGCGCGACTTTGTGCTGCTCGACAACACGTATTGCTCAGGCATTCTCAGCGCCGATGGTCACCAGTGGACCGGCACGGGCATCGCGACCGAGTACGTCGAGCGATCGTTCGCAGGATTTCCGCGCAGCTATCCCGATGGGATGGAACTCGACGGAGCCGACGCACTTGCCTATTCCCCCGCAGGATTCATCTGGGATAACGCGCTCGCGAGTGGAAAGACGCTGCGAGTCTTTGGTGAGTTTGCGATCACGTCGAAGCGATGGGCCGATCCAAAGCGCACTGCGAAAATCACCGCGCGTGATTGCTGGGATGACTACAAGAGTGGGGCAGGTGCGATCGTCATCGAGAGCGCGCCGACCATCGAGTCGCTGCGTCCCTATCTGAGTACGACGGCTCCTGGATGGGACATGGACATTCCCGATCTCGTGCGCGCGCGCGAATTCATCAAAGAACTCGCCGCATTCGAGAAGGCGGGCGCGATGCCGAACCTCATGATTCTCTGTTTGCCCAACGATCACACGAGTGCAACGAGTGCCGGGATGCCGACGCCTGCCGCTGCCGTCGCGGACAACGACTTGGCGTTCGGACAGATTGTCGAGGCGATCAGTCGCAGCGCATTCTGGAAGGACACGTGCATCTTCGCGATCGAAGATGATCCTCAAAATGGTTGGGATCACGTCAGCGGATATCGCACGACGGCGTTTGTCATCAGTCCCTATACGAAGCGCGGGGTGGTTGTGAGCACGCAGTACAACCAGACGAGTCTGCTGCGCACGATGGAACTCATGCTCGGGATGCCGCCGATGAATCAGTTTGATGCGACTGCGACTCCGATGCGCGAGTGCTTCACCGAGGTTGCAGATTTGACGCCGTACACCGCGGTTGTGAATCGCGTGCCGCTCGATCAGATGAATCCGGATCCAAAAGCGATTGCGGATGACTTGCTGCGTGCCAACGCACTCGCGTCGGCGAAGTTGCCGCTCGACAAACTCGATCAATGTCCTGAGGATCAGTTGAATCGCATCATCTGGCATGCGATGAAGGGATCGGCCGCGCCCTATCCAGCGTGGGCAGTGAGCCACCAAGGCGATGACGACGATGAAGATAAGGCCGACGACGAGATCGCACCCGCATCCGCACCTACCGCAGAGTGACTCACCCTTTCTTGCTGGCCCGACCGAGCGCCAGTGCCTTCTCATAGATGGTGATCCACTGCTTTGGGGTCATCTTCTTGGCGAGTTTTCCGATCAGCGCAACGGGCACATCTTCGGCCTTCTTCCACCGCGTGCACGACTTGCCCATGTCGACCTTCTTTGTGGTGGTCTTGTGCAATTCACTCGAAACCCACTTGAGTAGTGCCGGCTCGAGATAGATGCCCATGTGATAGAGCGCGATGTGACTCTTCTGCGACGCAAGGCACATGAACGGCAGCGGCAGTTTCGGATTGCAGTGGTATCCGGCTGGAAAAAGTGAATGCGGCACGACATAGCCGATCATCCCGTAACTGATGCATTCTTCGAAGCCCTTGGGCAGATTTTTCACAATCGCCGCGCGCATTTGTTCGATGATCGCCCGACGCTCGATTGGCAACGACGCGATGTATGCAGCGGGTGTTGCTGCCTTGCTGGGCTTCGCTGCCTTGGTCGTCTTGGCAGTCTTGGCTGTCATGTCGTGCTCTGCTCTGGTTTCGCGTCGGTCGACTCAATTCCGGGATGCATGAACACGATGCGTCGCGCTCGAAAGAGACTGCCGAGCGCCTGCTTGAATGCTTTCTTGCTCACGCCGAATCGTTGTCGCACTTCATCGGGAGAACTGTCGTCGTCGAAGTTCAGCCGTCCTCCCGCCTCGTCAAGTTCTCGCATGATCTCATCGGTGAGTGGCGCCACGCGCGCATATCCCTGGGCGTCGAGGCGCAAGTCGACCTTGCCGTCGGCGCGCACTTCGCGCACGAATCCGTTGAGTTGCTGTCCAATGGCAAGGGGCGATGACAATTCGGTTCGGTAGAGCAATCCCAAGTGCGCATGTTCAATGATCGCGCTGTAGCCAAGTGGACTCTCGCCCACCACGAGCAGATTCACCGTTTGTCCTGGCGAATATGTTGGATGGATCTTGCTCAAATGATTGACGAGTCGTCCACTCGCCATGATGCGACTCGTCTTTGGATCGATGCACACAGCGACAACCACACGCGCGCCGATCTCAACGGGCCCAGCTTGTTCGCCGAAAGGCAAAAGCAGATCTTTGGCGAGTCCCCAGTCGAGAAATGCGCCGCTCTGTGGATGGACGTCTTTCACTTTGAGCCACGCGAATTCTCCGACGGTTGCGAAGGGAGTCTCAGTCGTCGCGACGAGACGATCCTCAGAGTCTTTATAGATGAACACATCGAGCGTCTGCTTCACACGCAGATCGCTCTTGACGTAGCGGCCGGGCAGCAAGATTTCGCCGAGTTCTGCGCCATCGAGGTAGACCCCAGAAGCTGTCTCGCGAAGAACTGAAAGCAGGTTGCGTTTTCCAAGATGGGTCATGCGCATCACAGCGTAGGTGCAGACAACGCGCGGCGTCACTCGTTACGATCGCCCAACACATGCTTGAAAACCTGCTTCAACCACTTCCATTCGCGCAGCTCATCACCGCACTTTTCTTGTCGGTTCTGTTTCTGCAATCCGGACTCGACAAGATTTTCGATTTCGCCGGCAACGTCTCGTGGCTGACGGGACACTTTTCGAAGTCGCCGCTGCGCACTCAAGTCAAGCAGATGGTGATCGTGATCACGATCACCGAAATGCTCGCAGGAGCTCTCTCACTCTTGGGCGCGGCGCGAATCGCTTTCTACGGCGACACGCACTTCGCCCTCTATGGCGCACAAGTCGCCGCGATCAATGTGCTGCTTCTGTTCTTTGGACAGCGCATCGCCAAGGAATATGTCGGAGCGGCTGTGCTCGTTCCATACTTCATCCTCTGTATCGGCGCGGTGTTATTGATGTCGTGCAGCGGTACTCTCTGCGTGTGAGGCCGGGCATTTCATCTCTCGCACTCGCTGCATCGTTGACCTCGTGTCTCGTTGGCGGACTGATGGGCGGACTGATGGGATGCACCCATCCAGTGCTGGGACGGCCCGTGATGCTCGGTGCGAGCGTGACATGCGGTGCGGGAGCAGGCGGTGCACTCACAGTGGATGCGGGCGTCGCGTACAGCGCGGTTGTAAAAGCTCGCCACGCGGTCGCGGTGAACTGCGCCGACGAAGGTGTTTTTATGGATCCTCTCGCCTCTCTTCACGAGCAGGCTGAGATGGCGGCGGCGCACGATCCAACGATTGTGATCGCGGTCGATTGGCTCTTCTGGCCGGTGCACCAGTCGATGTCGAGCACGCTCGCGCCTGAAGAACGAAGCGCGACGCGCTTGAAGAGTGTCGACGCGGCGTTGGTAGAGCTCGATCGCTTCGAGTGCGCAGTTGTTGTTGGCGACGTGCCGCACATGAAGGGCGCGGCTGGTGGAGTGCTTCGCGAAGCGCACGATCCAGGCGAGGGTGTGCGCGCAGAGGCGAATGCTCGGTTAGCCGCTTGGTCCGCGGCGCGACCGAATCGATTCGTGCTGCCCATTGCGATGATCGTTGACGCAGTGAACACTGGCGCGCCGCTCGACATCGCTGGATTTCACTACGGTGCAGGTGAATGCGCGCGGTTCGTCCAGCGCGATGGACTGCACGTGACCTCTGAAGCGCTTGCACTGATCGTGTGCGCATCGATCGATCTGCTCGAGCACGCGGGGGTTGTCGAGCCAGGCCTGCGCGAAACTGACCTCGCACACATCGCGGTGCTCATTCAACGTGAAGCGCTCGCAGCGAAGGATCGCGCGCGCCCTGGATTGCTCGAGGCGTTTTCGCTCTCGTCGATGTACGACCGATGTCGCAGCGAGCTTGAAGCGAACGATGAGGCCGGTGCGGCGCGCACGCTCGAACGACTGCTGAACCGCCTTGAATCGTTCGATCGCAATCCGAGGGGCGATGGTGATCACGCCGTCGGGATCGGATTGTCGCTGCTTGGTCTTGCGACGATTGGGGATGAGTTTTCGATGATTCGCGAGGTGTTCACCAAGCATTGGAAGCGCCTCGAGCCAGGCGCGTTGGCCGATCATCCAAATCCGTGGCGCTTCGAGTTGTGGCTCGAGTACTCGGACCAGGCGAAGCGAGGCGTTGAAGAGCAGACCGTCGATGCGCTCGCGGCACTGCGAGCCGATCGAGGTGCGTGGCAGGATCCATTTGGTGCAATGATCTGGGGCGCAGCGCGATTTCTCGCCGACGAGCGATCGCTCGCGCGATGCTTTCCAGATGCTCATGAGGCGTACGGGTACGCGCACACACTTGCCACGCGCGACGCAGAGTGGGCGCAGAAGGATGTGGCGCGCGGCGTGTACGCGCAACTCGTCAGAGCGAGGGCCGGATGGGAGTTTCTGAGATATGTGCAGTCGCGCACGCAGGCTGGATTGCCCGACGTCACGTGCGCATTTCTCGAGCGAGCTCGCGCGGATGGATTTGGCGATGCGATCGATGCGGCAGAGCGCGAGAACGAGAACGAGAACGAGAACAAGAACAAACGAAGACTTCGGTGACGGTGAGAGGACTCCCGCGAGCGGGCGCTATGTGCCGACCCCTCTCTACGGGCAGATTCCAGTGCTGCAGCATTCCGATTTGCCCGTAGAAGGGGGGGTACACGCAAAACGCCCCGACCGAGTGGTCAGGGCGCCTTTGACTGCGTTCCTCGCCGCAGGGCGAGTACTTAATTCGCTTGTACTCGCCGCAGGGCGAGTACTTAAATAGCGGGGGCTGGATTTGAACCAACGACCTCCGGGTTATGAGCCCGACGAGCTACCAGGCTGCTCTACCCCGCAGTCAGGACGGAGAGCATAGGCAGTTCGCACGAACGCGTCAATTGAAGGCGAAATGCGAGGACGCGAGGCCGGTAAACCCGCATCGCTCACCGACCCACGTTGCGGCTGGAAGGAGTACGGAACGATCCGACGAAGGCAGCGGCGCGGACGATTCAAAGCAGTCGGTCACCTTCGAGACCCCATTCACTCCGGCGGTCATCCGCGTCGACCCCGACGTGCGAATGATTCAACTGCGCAGAAAACTCGCCGAGTGGAAGCCCTGAGCGTGCAGCCCTGAGCGTGCAGCCCTGACCTCGCAGACCACTCGAGCGATCCCGCATCTATCCTCGCGTTTCATCCTCACCGCCAAGCTCGCACAATCGGAACACACCATGACACCTGAAGCCGCCTCAGCATTCACACAACTTCATCACGCAGCGCTCGCCGCGAATGCTCTCGACACCAAGACGAAAGAGCTCATCGCAGTCGCCTGCGGCATCTCGCGGCTCTGCGAAAATTGCATCATCCATCATGTGAAAGCTGCCAAGACTGCTGGCGCCACACTTCAAGAATTGCACGAAACACTTGACGTCTGCACGCTGATGAATGGCGGTCCTGCGAAGGTCTATGGCAAGAAGGCGCTCGAGGCGTACGGCACGTGAGTGACTCACGCGCCATGAGCGCGCGTACGAAAACCACATGGCTCTTCTGGATCACGACTCTTGTGGTCTTTCTCGGCTGGTCACTGGGCACGCTCGCAACCCAAGGCAATCTTCCACTCGACCACATTGACATTCTCGCGTGGGGTCCGAGTTGGCAACTGTGTTACTGGAAGCATCCACCACTTCCTGCATGGATCGCAGAAGCACTGAGCGTCGCAACCGATCGCGCGATTTGGCCGCAGTTCTTTCTCGGTCCGGCGATGACAGCGATTGCAACATTCATCGTCTGGCGCGCGGCGCTCGACGTCACGGGTCCGTGGCGCGCTCTCATCGCGGCGCTGCTGGTGCAGGGATGCATCTTCTATAACCACGGCTGCGACGTCTTCAACCACAACTCCGTGCAGTTGCCCTTTCTTGCCGCAGCGATGTGGGCAGGATGGCGAGCGATCAACGGGTCGACCCTCGCGTGGATCGCCTTTGGATTCTTCAGCGCAGTCGCGGTCTACGGAAAGTATTCGGCGGCGCTTCCAGCGGGGGCGGTCATGCTCTTCACGCTGACGAGTCGCGAGCGGCGCGCGATGTGGCTCACCGCCGGACCCTGGCTCGCAATCGCTGTTGGGCTCATCACGATCGCGCCGCATGTCTATGGCATGTCGCTGCTCGATTTCAGTCCTCTTCGAACACCATTTGGACGGCAACACGAGCCGGAACCTTGGTGGGGTCGCGCGACCTCTCCGCTGGAGTTTCTCATCGCAACCATCGGCGCACTCATCGGCGTGTGGATCTTTCTCTTCGCGCTCTTCTCGCGCCTGACGAACAAGCGCGGTGATGCGACGATTGAAGGGGCGCCGTCCACTGCTGCGAGCGAGTTCGCAACGAGTTACTACGCATTCATCATTCTCGCACCGGTTGCGATGGCGATGGCGATCGCGGCCGCGCTCAATTTGAGAATGCTTGGACTCTGGGCACTGCCGTGGTTTCCATTCATCGGACTCGCAGCTGTGCTCTGGATCAAGCGCGCACTTCTCGCGGGCGGAGTTCGAAGTCTGTTGATTATGTGGATCATCTTCTCAGGTGGAATGCTGCTCGTCGCGATGGGGCGGAATGTAGTTCGTCCGTATGCAAGCGGTTACATCGCCAATGTGAAACATCCTGGTGACGCACTTGCAGCAGCGGCAGAAGAGTTCTGGAATTCCAAAACGCAGAATTTTACAAACGAAAAACAAACACCACTCACCATCGTCATCGGCGACATGTTTTCGGCCGGAAACATAGCGGTGTATGGAGAGTTTCACCCGGACGTCTTGCTCGATGGTGACACGACGCATGCACCTTGGATCGACATCGCGCGAATCAAGCGCGAAGGGGCGTTGCTCGTCTGGCGCGGCAAGGGTGATGTGCCCAATCATCTGCGCGCGTTTGGCGAAGTCGCTGCGACGACCCATCTCTCATTGCAGCCACGCACAGGCGCGGACGTCGCGCCGATGGAGTACGGACTCGCAGTGATTGCGCCGCAAGAGTGAGCCGTGATGAGCCAAAGCGTGCGTACTTGTGTGCTTTGCTTTGGCGTAAATATTTTGAACACTGTGAATCCCTGTTGCCTACTGTTGCGAATATAGGGCAATAGGCACCCACGACCCCCCTTGGTATGCCAATCTCGCACGCATCATCTAAAAGGACAAGAAGAATTTCCCCCCATGATCAAAGACATCATTCGCATTCGCAAGTATCCAAATCGTCGGCTCTATGACACCAGTCGCAGTGCCTTCATCACCGCTTCTGATCTTCATGAGACCGTTCGCAGTGGACGGCAAGTTGAAGTTGTTGAGAGCGCCTCGGGCGTCGATATCACGAACATCGTGCTGCTCAATTCAATCATCGAACGTGACCCAGCTCGCATTTTGGCAATTCCAACGGCTGTCTTGCACGCGATGATCAATGGAGATGAAGCGATGATCAAGGCATGTTGCATTGCGCGCGAAACCGCAAGCGCGACGAACAACTGCTGATCCAGAATTCTTTTTTTCTTTCAAAGAGCACCAGAGCCCCCTCGAGCGACGAGTCACGTCGTTTGATCGGGCTCTTGTTGCACCATGGTGCGCAGTTTTCGGAGTTCTGGAAAGAGCCCCGCGATCGATCCAACCACTAGCAGCGTGCCGATGCCGCCGCTCACGACGCTCGCGACGGGTCCCCAGTGCTTCGCGACGAGTCCGCTTTCGAATGCGCCGAGTTCGTTGCTGCATTCGATGAAGAGGGAGTTCACCGCGCTGACCCGTCCACGCAATTCATTTGGAGTGCGCGTCTGCACGAGGGTGTGACGGATGATGACGCTGACGTTGTCGACCGCGCCCGAGATGAAGAGCGCGAGCATGCTGACCCAGATTGATGTTGAGAGTCCAAAGACGATCATGCATCCGCCAAAGACTGCGACACAGAGCAGCAGCGCGGGACCCGCATATCGCATGCGAGGTCGCGCGGCGATCCACACGGCCATCAAGAACGCACCGATGTATGGCGATGCTTTGAGCCATCCAAGAAGCATCGGACCACCTTTGAGAATTTCGGCTGCGTAAATCGGAAGCAACGCCGTTGCGCCGCCGAGGAAGACCCCAAAGAGATCGAGCGTGAGCGTGGCCAAGATTGTGCGCTCGCGGTAAATGTGACTCATCCCAGCGAACATCGAGCGCAAGGTAAGCGTCGCGCTCGCACGCGCTTCGATGCGCGGGTTCAATTGCAGGGCGAGCACGCCGAGCACGGCGATCAGCACTCCGCAGAGCAAGAAGATCGACCACGATGGCGCTCCCGACCCAAGCAGAATGCCCGCAGTGATCGGACCGAGCACCGCCGCCGCCTGAAAGATGCCGCTATTCCAGGTGACAGCGCTCTCAAAGTTTTCAGGGCGCACCAAGAGCGGCAAGAGTGAACTTCGACTTGGACCGTTGAAGCTGCGCACACATCCCGAGACGACAAGCAGTGCGTACCAGACCCAGATCGGTGCCTCCATTGAGCTCGCCAGAGCGAAGGCGATGCAGACGACGACGAACGCGAATTGCGTCGCGGCGATGATGTGCTTGCGACTGTGTCGATCGGCAACATGCCCAGAGACAAGCGCGAGCGCGACGACTGGCAGTGCGCGGGCGAGTCCGGCCAACCCAAGCACGAGTGGATCGTGCGTTCGCAGCCAGAGATCCCACAGGATCACCGTCGTGAGCATTTGCAAACCAAATCCAGAACAGGCGAAGCCGATCGCGAAGATCGCATAGTTGCGTTCACGGATCGCGCGGGTCATCTGGGAGAATTGCACACGACTATCTCTACAGCAAATCGCCGGTGTGCGAGGAGGTGAGCGTCGCGCGAGTCGGTTGAGCGGCGATGGCGCGCGAGTCGCCCGCGCGCCACTACGCTTGCGCGATGGCAACAGCAGCAGATCGACGACTCGCGGCGCGTCTCTTGTGCGTGGGGTTTGACGGTCCAGTCGTGAACGACGCAGTGCGAGAGATGATTCACGCGGGTGTGAGCGGAGTAATTCTTTTCGCGCGCAATGCGACGAGTCACAGCGAGCTCGCGCAGATCGCGCTCTCAATCAAGGCATGCGCCGCAGAAGTCGACGCAGTGAAAGTCTTCGTCGCGATCGATCACGAAGGTGGACGGGTGGTGCGATTGCGCGAGGGAATGACGCCCGTCGCTTCAATGCGAGAGGTCGGGGCGATCGGCGTTGCGGAGGCAGCGCGCGTGGGCGAGGTATTTGCTCGCGAGTTGCGATCGGCACACATCGATCTCGACTTTGCGCCGGTGGTTGATGTCGATAGCAATCCAGAGAATCCGGTGATTGGAGATCGCTCATTCAGTCGCGATGCGTCGATCGTCTCGACGTGCGGCGGTGCTTTCATCGGCGCGCTGCAAGCAGGCGGCGTCGCAGCGTGCGCGAAACACTTTCCAGGTCACGGCGATACCGATGTCGATAGTCACCTCGCGCTTCCACGGTTGCCGCATGCGCTCGCGCGACTTCGCGAGCTCGAGCTGCCCCCATTCATCGCAGCGGCGAAGGCGAAAGTCGCGTCGATCATGACAGCGCACGTTGTCTTCGAGGCGGTTGATGCGGGAGTGCCCGCAACAATGAGCCGCAAGGTCATCGAGGGAGTGCTGCGCGATGAGATCGGATTCGACGGCGTGGTCTTCAGTGATTGCCTTGAGATGTGTGCGATCGCCGATGCGATGAGCGCTGGCGAGGCGGCTGTGCGCGCGATTGATGCGGGAGTCGATTGCGTTCTCATCTGTCATCGACTCGATCGACAGCGCGACGCACTCAAGACTCTCGCGGACGCGATCGCGACTGGCCGATTGAGTCGCGCGCGTGTCGAGCAGGCGGTTGCGCGACTTGACGCGATGATGAAGACGTTTGTGAGATAGGGAGCGGCGCGGGTCCAGCGTGAGCGCCGCGCGACACACACCTCGGTTGTGGTGCGATCACGCCCGTTGGCGGCAGTCTTCGCACCGTACGTTGCTGCGCGTGCGAAATCACGTCGCTGCGCGTGCGAAATCACGTCGCTGCGCGTGCGAAATCACGTCGCTGCGCGTGCGCGAGGTCGCGCGAGATAGCGGCGCATCGCGCGCAGTGTCGCGCTGCTCGTGTGATGCTCGATGCCCTCGGCGTCGCGGGTCGCTTGCGCGAGCGGCACTCCGAGCGCGCGCAGAAACGAAATCACAGTGGCGTGGCGCGCGCGAGCCGCGCGTGCGAGGCGCGCGCCCGATGGAGTGAGCGTGATGGGAGCGTGGCTGCCCTTGCTTGCAAGCCCTTCGGCGACGAGTCGGCGCACGATTCGCACGACCGTGACATGCGAGACACGCATGAAGAGGGCGAGGTCGCGCACGCGACACGATCCGGTGCTGCTGCAGATCTCGTCGATCGCCTCGGTGTAGTCCTCGAAGGTCTCTGACGCGTGATCGCGACGGGTCTTGGTGAATCGTTCTCGAGGTGCGGTCGTCGGCATGGTGATCGCCGCCATTGTTGCAGAGAACGGGCACGGTGACTAGGATGTAGCCATGGCTACATTCGCCCTGTTGCACACCTGGATTGCCGCGCTGGCGGTGGCGGTCGTGCACATGCCCGCGCAACACGATCCGCACCGCCTGCACATCGTCGCGACGACAGGAATGATTGGCGACATGGCGCGGCGCATTGTTGGCGAGTACGCCGACGTGACCACGCTGATGGGCGAGGGGGTCGATCCCCATCTGTACAAAGTGACCGTCTCGGATGTGCGTGCTCTCGCAGCGGCTGATGTCATCATCGCCAATGGACTCATGCTCGAAGGACGCATGGGCGATGTCTTTGCGAAACTGCGCCGTCGTGGGCGACTCGTGATCGAAGCCGGCGCAGCACTGAACGATTCGCAGCGACTGGACAGCGAAGAGTCGCATGGTCATCCAGATCCACATATCTGGATGGATCCATCAATCTGGTCGCAGTGCGCGCTGCATGTCGCAGCGCAACTCGCCGAGCGCGACGCTGCGCATGCTGCGGTCTATCTCACAAACGCCGAGGCGCTTGTGACAGAGTGGCAGGCGGCAGACACCGCGATCGCTCGCGCGATTGCCTCGGTCGATCCAACGCGCCGCGTGCTCGTGACGGCACACGATGCGTTCGCCTACTTCGGTCGTCACTACAGCGTCGACGTGATGGCAATTCAAGGCATTTCGACCGAGAGCGAATCTGGACTCGCAGACATTCGCCGACTCATCGATGTGCTTGTTGCGCGCCACGTTCCAGCAGTCTTCGTCGAGACGAGTGTCTCAGATAAGAACGTGCTCGCACTCGTCGAGGGAGCGCGCGCACGCAATCATGCGCTCATCATCGGTGGATCGCTCTACTCAGATGCGATGGGAGAAGCGGGCACCCCACAAGGAACCTACACGGGCATGGTCAAGAAGAACGCACGCGCAATTGTGCACGCACTCGGCGGCGACGCGTCATCACTCGCGCCACAGGCGTCGCTCGCATCACCAACACCATCGCACGACCCCTCGGAGAAAACGAAATGACAGGTCATTCACCAGCGACTCATCACACCCAACATCGCGCCGTTGGATGCGAACACTCCGAGAAGAGTCCGCTCTCGATTCATGCCTTGACTGTCGCGTATCACCGCAAGCCAGTGCTCTGGGATATCGACCTCGATGTTCCTGCGAACTCGATCGTCGGCGTGATCGGTCCAAATGGTGCTGGCAAGAGCACGCTCTTGAAGGCGTGCCTGGGACTCATCCCCATTTCATCGGGAAAAGTCAGCGTTTTCGGCAAGCCCTACGCGCAGCAGCGTGCGCTTGTTGGATATGTACCGCAGCGCGAGAGCGTCGACTGGGACTTTCCAGTCACGGCGCTCGAAGTCGTCATGATGGGAACGTTCGGCCAACTCGGGTTGTTCCACCGCGCTGGAAAACGAGAGCGAGCGAAAGCGTGCGAGGCGCTCGACGGCGTTGGACTCGCTGACGAGGCCAACTCGCAAATCGGTCAACTCTCAGGTGGGCAACAACAGCGGGTGTTTCTTGCACGCGCGCTCGCGCAGTCGGCGCAGCTCTATCTGATGGATGAGCCGTTCGCCTCAGTCGATGCCGCGACCGAGCAATCGATCATCGCGGTGCTGCGACGAATGCGCAGTGAGGGGCGCACGGTGATCGTTGTGCATCACGATCTCGAAACCGCGCGCGAGTTTTTCGATTGGGTCATCCTGCTCAACACGCGCGTCATCGCGGCGGGTGCGACGGCGCAGACGCTGACGCACGAGCGCCTTCGCGAGACCTACGGAGGTCGACTCACATTGCTCGATGAAGCGGCACAGCGCATGCAGAAGGCGCAACTCGGATGAGGTCGCGCGACGCATGAATTGGCTTGATTACAACACGCAAGTCGTCGCGGGGGCGACTGCACTTCTCGGCGCGGCAGCCGGACTCGCTGGATGCCTTCTGCTCTTGCGCCGACGCGCACTGATGGGCGACGCACTCGGGCACGCGACTCTTCCAGGCATCGCGGGCGCATACCTCGTCTCGGTTGCACTCGGCGGAACCGGCAAAGAACCGTGGGCTCTGCTCGCAGGCGCGACCGTGGGAGCGCTGATCGGAGTCGTCAGCGTGCTCGCGATTCGCCGCGGCGCGCGAGTGAGCGATGAGACTGCGATGGCGATCGTGCTTGGATCGTTCTTCGGCGTGGGCACGGCACTCTTGACGGTCATTCAAGCAACTCCCGGTGGTCACCAAGCGGGACTCTCGAGTTTTATTCTCGGCCATGCAGCGTCGATGGTGGCGAGCGACTTGCGCGCCGCGTCAATCGTTGCGGTCATCTGCGTTGTGCTGGTTGTCTCGCTCACGAAAGAACTTCGACTGCTCTGCTTCGACACATCATTCGCATCATCGCTGGGGCGTCCCGTGCGTTCGCTTGATGCGCTCGTGCTCATCATTGTCACCGCCGTCGTCGTCGCAGGATTGCAAGCCGTCGGTCTCATTCTCATTCTCGCGTTGCTCGTGTTGCCTGCAACGGCAGCGCGATTGTGCACCGACCGATTCACCACGATGCTGCCGCTCGCAGCAATCATGGGATCGGTCAGCGGCGTCGGTGGCACACTCGTGAGTTCGTTCGCGCCGCGACTTCCAACAGGTCCGTGCATCGTGCTCGTCGCCGCGCTGCTCTTCGTGCTCGCGCTCATCTTCGCGCCTCGCAGGGGAATCATCGCGCGCACGCTCGCTTCGCGCACGTTCGCTTCGCGCACGCTCGCACCTCGCGCGCCGGAGCCGCACTCGTGAACGTGTGGACCTGGGCTGTTGATGGATGGATCATCGCCATCGGTGCACTCGGAGCGCTTGCGTGTGCGATCCCGGGCACCTTTCTCGTCGTGCGTCGTACATCGATGCTTGCCGATGCGATCTCGCACGCGGTCTTACCCGGCATCGCAGTCGCCTTTCTTTTGACTGGCACGCGCGATCCATTCTTCATGTTTCTAGGCGCTGCGACTGCGGGACTCATCGTCACGCTCGCCTCATCATCGCTCGCACGCTTTGCGCGCATCGATTCGGGGGCCGCTCTCGGCATCGTCTTCACAACGATGTTCGCGCTCGGACTCATCTTGATCGTGCAAGTCGCCGACCGCGTTGATCTCGATCCATCGTGCGTGCTGTACGGCGCGGTCGAGTTGGCACCACTCGATTCGACGCTCATCGCAGCCATCGAGGTGCCGCGCGCCGTGCTCGTGCTCGGCGGCGTCACACTGCTCAACGCTCTCGTCGCACTGCTGTTCTGGAAGGAACTCAAGTTGATGGCTTTCGACCCAGCGCTCGCCAAGACGCTCGGATGCCGTCCGCAGTTGATGGAGTCGATCATTCTTGGGATGGCCGCCGCGACGTGCGTCGCCGCATTCGAATCGGTCGGCAGCATTCTCGTCGTCGCGATGATGATCATTCCAGCCGCAGCAGCACGACTTTTCAGCGACCGGCTCTGTGGAGTCATCGTCGGCGCGATGATCATCGGAATCATCGCCGCCGTTCTCGGCCACTGGATTGCAACGAGCCTCGCGCCCGCACTCGTCGCAGGCGGGCGTGACGCATCGAGCGCAGGATCGATCGCCGCAACACTCGGCGCACTGCTCGTTCTCTGCATCATCATCGCGCCTCGTCGCGGCATCGTCGTTCGCCTCGCGCATCGGTGGCTGCTCACTCTGCGCTGTGCGCGCGAAGATGCACTTGGATTGCTCTGGCGGCTCGACGAAGATGATCGCTCAGTCGACGTTGCAACGCTGCGTGCGTTGCTCGTTGGGGGCGCAGAGATTGCGCCGCTGCTTGCGCGCGTCGCACTCTGGTCGCTCGTCCGGGATGGCCGCATCGATCGCGGGGATGGTCGCGCGACGTTGACTGAGCGTGGCCGCGCAGAAGGCGCGTCACTCGTGCGCTCGCATCGGCTCTGGGAGATCTATCTGATGCAACGACTCGCCCTCGCGAAAGATCACGTGCATCCCACCGCGATGGTGCTCGAACACATCACCGATGCGGCGCTGCGTGAACGACTCGCGAAAGCTGGTGGCGCGAGCGCTGCTTCCTCGCAACCGCTCGCCGATCCACATGGTCGTTCGGTGCCGCCGAAGACTGATGGGTGAGCGACGCGCACGGAGTCTGGCGCGTCTGGCATGTGTACCCGCAGCTCATCGCGGACCATAGAGATCGAGCACGTGTCCTCGAGTACTCGCGTGATTCGTTCATCGCGGCGACCGGTGTGCCGTGCCCGCTTCCTCCCGCGAGGGAATCGTGGAATGCCTTTCACAGAAGGGGCATTGATGGATGGGGCATCCTCGCTGTCGAGTGGGATTATCTCGACACTCGCGGCCAGTATGCGAGGACCGCTCTCGCCGGAAACTACTTCGCTGCTGGATGGCCACTCGCGAATTTTCAGTGTGTGACGTCAACCAGGACGCGAATCGAGGTCGGCGATCTCACCCAATTCGAAGTGCAGTGGTTTGGCATGATCGTCGACGCTGCGGTGTGGAGCGTGCCATTGGCAGGGGTGCTCTGGCTCGGTGGATGGCGCTCACGCCGCCGTCGATCGCGAGGTCAGTGCGTCGCGTGCGGCTATCCACTCACTGGGGCGGCGCGCTGCTCTGAGTGCGGACTGCAGGTGGAGGGTCTGCAGTCGTCGCACGTTTCCACATGATCTTGGGGACCAGCCCATCCGTGAGCTCGAGGTTGGTGAACGAGACGACCTCTCCTGTGAATCGACTCGATCCTTCTCCCCACACGATGAAGGTGGTCGAGTCACGCTCGCCGATGCATCCCACAAGATCGACGAGTTGATCGTGCAAGTGCACGGTCGCAAAGCGCGCAACTCGAGACTCTGCGTCCCATCCACGAGGAATTCGCACGACGGCCGTCGCGATTCGTCCCTCGGCAACAAATCCGATCGGCCACATGGGCTCGCGCGGATCAGCGATGTCGTTTGGATTCCTCTGTGGATCTTTGTGTGGTTCTGATGGTGCCGTCACAATCGCCGCACGAAGCGCAATTCGCAACGCCCCGATGTCTGCGTATGCGCCCGCAAGGATCGGCACATCGCTGGCGTTGCCTGAATTGCGTCTGAATTCGGGGGAAGCACTCGGAAGATTCACCCACCAGGTCGCTGCGAGCGATGAACTGCTCGCAATGCGCTCAAGTGTCGGCACGCCACTCGCGTCGATTGCAACAACTCGAGTGATCACAATCTCCTTTGCGGGGATGCAGACGGCGCCGTTCATTCCTTCGAGCCAGCCGAATCCAACTTGCGGAGGTGACTGTGGCATCGCGCGAAGTTGCTCGCCCTGCTGCGCCCAGAGTTGCATTCGCGGTCCAAGGTCGGGCGATGCCTCGAGGCACTTTTCAAGGGTCGAAGTGCTGCCGTATTCGACGACCCAATTTTCGCAGTCGATTTGACCGAGGTAACTGATCCCGGTCAGTTGTCGAAGTCGCACGAAGGCGTTCTGGGATTCTTTCACGATCCGCGACTCTCGTTGTTTCGCTGCGATGGCAGCTGCGAAACCCGCCGCTTCTGCGCGAGCAGTGATCCGCGCGACATCCTCTGCCGCATGTTCGCCTTTGCGCGACGCGATGAGTCGCAAGAAAGGTGCGCCTGCCTTTTCGAGATTGATGGGTTGATTTGGATTCTGAAACTGAAACTGACGGCGCCGCGCATCCGACTCGTTCGCTGCGCGCACAGCGAAGTCGATCGCTTCGTCGAGATCTGCAAAGCAGATCGCCAACGAGGCCGGTCCCGCCTCACCCGCGTAGAACCAGAGCCGCTCGCCGACCTCTGAGTCGTATCGCCCACTCTTGGCGCGCACACTCGCGAGCACGTTGAACGCATTGCCAAGCGTCTGACTGTGCCAGCAGAGATCAAGCCAGATTCTCGTCTTGGTCGGATTCGATGTGCCTGCGACGATTTCGGCTTCAATCCGCGCAGAGTGTCGAAGGACAACAGCATCGCGCATCGGAGTCGGCCGTTGGTGCGACGTCATGGGTCCACTCGCGACCAACATCGTGAGGCTGTCATCCTTCAGGGGCGATGACTCGAGTGACTCCATCCGAGTGAGCAGCGAGTCAACGATTGACGCTGCGGCCGCGTCATCGTTTCGTCGATCGGTTGCTTCGAGCAGGGTGTAGAGCGAGCCGACAGATCTGGGCTCTTTGATCCATGGACGTGCGTGCGAAAATGCCGACTTCATCGCGGCGATCAATGCGGGATTGATTTCAGCGGTCTCTGTTCGTTGTCGCCCCCGTTCGATGAGCCCTCGCTGCTCGAGTTCGCCGAGCGTGGTTGAGAGAAGCACGGTCAGTCCGGTCACAGTCATCGCTCGCCAATAATCGTTCAACATGTGGGACGCCATCTCTCCATCGACCTGTCGTCCGCAGAGTTCGAACGGTGCACCAGCCGCCGCGAAAGTCGAAAACTGCGCGAAGGGCGCGACCACTCGGTTCGCGCGCTCGGCGCACCACGCGTGAATGCGTGCGTTGACCGCAGTTCTCGCAGTGGGTGCGAGTTCGAATGCGCGATCGAGCGTTGTTGCGATGGTCGTGCGCAGATCGGGAACGTCGCCAACGACGACGGGGCAGGTGAATGCATCGAGTTGCGCGAGCGCATCGTTGACTGAGGCGAGCGCGGCGACCTCTTTCTGTGCGGCAGTCAAGAGCTCCGACCTCGGCAGGTATGCAGGCCACACGAGAAAATCGAGAGCGAAGACGATGGTCGGTTTCCAGTCGAGTGCCGTCGCGACTTGCTCGCGCGTCGCGGCAGCGATATCGATGGCGAAGAACCGATCGCCCAGCGAGAGTGGCTCGTCGTGCTTTGTGCGCATGAGTGCATCGAAGACAACGCCGGCATCGACGCACATCAGTCCGCCCATCGTGTCAAGTTCGACTGCGATCTCTTGCGGGGCTTGTGGTCCAGCGGTGAATGGTCCGCCAAGAAATGCGGCGCGTGAGAGCACGTCGTCGCCGTGAGCGATCGATGTGCACAG
>CAMBOV010000015.1 GCA_945869475.1 Singulisphaera sp. GP187
AGGAAACCTTAGGTTTTCGGCGAGGGAGATTCTCACTCCCTTTATCGTTACTCAAGCTGGCATATTCACTTGCTGTCGCTCCACCAACCCTCACGGGAAAGCTTCAACGCTGACAGCGACGCTCCTCTACCACCGTCAAAGACGGTCCACGGTTTCGGTATTAGTCTTATTCCCGATAATTATCGGCGCCAAATTCCTCGACCAGTAAGCTGTTACGCATTTTTTAAATGGTGGCTGCTTCTAAGCCAACATCCTGGCTGTCATAGCAATTCGACTACCTTAAGAACTTAGACTAATTTGGGGACCTTAACCGATGGTCTGGGTTGTTTCCCTTTTGACCGCGGACATTATCGCCCGCAGACTTACTCCCGATCCTTGGCGTACGGCATTCGGAGTTTGATTGGACCGAGTAGCCGGGTAGGCCCTCAAAATCCATTCAGTAGCTCTACCTCCGTACGTTGCTAATCGAGGCTAGTCCCAAAACTATTTCGAGGAGAACGAGATATCTCCGGTTATGATTGCACTGTAAGCCCTCCCCACAGGTCATGCCAGAACTTTTCAACGTTCACGACTTCGGTCCTCCAGAGGGTATTACCCCTCCTTCAACCTGCCCATGGGTAGATCAACCGGTTTCGCGCCTACCCCATACGACTTGACGCCCTTGTCAGACTCGGTTTCCCTTCGGCTACGCGGCGGTACCGCTTAGCCTTGCCGTATAGAGTAACTCGCCAGCTCATTATGCAAAAGGCACGCCACAACCCGATCCCTTTCGGAATGGGGCCGTGACCGCTGTGTAAGCACACGGTTTCAGGTGCTTTTAACTCCCCTTATCGGGGATCTTTTCACCGTTCAGTCGCCTTACTGGTTCACTATCGGTCGTCGAGGAGTACTCAGGCTTGGAGGGTGGTCCCCCCATGTTCAGGCGAGATTTCACGAGTCTCACCTTACTCTAGGCCATTCACAGTTATGGGATTACAGGACTATCACCTTCTTTGGTTTGCCTTTCCAGACATTTCACCACACTTCTGTTTAGATCCGCGTTCGCTCGGCGCTACTTGCGGAGTCGCAATTGCTTTCCTTTCCTACAGCTACTGAGATGTTTCAGTTCACTGCGTTCGCTCCTGACACCCTATACATTCAGGTGCAGGTAACCCTTGCGGGTTGGGTTGTCCCATTCGGAGATCCTAGGATCGAAGCTTGGTTACCAGCTCCCCTAGGCTTATCGCAGGTTCCTACGTCCTTCATCGCCTCTCGACGCCAAGGCATCCACCGTGTGCCCTTCTGAGCTTGGCCACGCCTATCGGATTCCGGCTTTCACCGAAACAAGAAGACGCA
Organism: Singulisphaera sp. GP187; assembly: GCA_945869475.1. Taxonomy (GTDB): domain Bacteria; phylum Planctomycetota; class Phycisphaerae; order Phycisphaerales; family SM1A02; genus F1-60-MAGs104. Next base: position 1,336 of record CAMBOV010000015.1, read on the forward strand.
ACCAGCCCTCAGGCTGCTCGTTTCAAACAAAGTTGAAACACAAACATAAAAAACACTCGAGATGATTCTTGACTCAATTCACTTGCTTGCTGAAAACACTGGAAATCCAGCCTTTTCAGCATGCGACATCTGATCCTCACTTGTCAAAGAACGGGTCGAAACCCGCCACACAGTCAACGACTGCGTAGATCCGCAAGAATAGGGGAATCGGCGAATCTGTCAAGCCCTTGGCGCGCATTGTGGGTAACCCTGTGGTCATTGCGTGGTCGCGAGGTTCCGCAGTGCAGAATCCTGCGGCTAATCCGCTGTTTCAGCTCGTGTTAGGCCGCTCAAGGTGCGGCGAACGTGCCACTCGCTCGGCGCGGTCGGCGCCGCCGGATCAGGAACCCCGACCGGGAGGACCGCCGGGAGGACCGCCGGGAGGACCGCCAGCGCCCTTTGGAGGATCCCCACGGCCACCGCCAGCCACACCACCTGGCACGTCGGGGGCGCCCGATCCGCGCGGCGATCCACTCTGAAATTCTGACTCAAATTTCTGGCGTTCTTTTGATGAGTTGTCGCTTTCGACCATGCGCACTTCTCGGATCGCAACGCCATTGTTATCGAATCGCTGCAAAATGACGGAGATATTCTTGCGCAACGACGCTCCGCGCGCCTTCTCGGTTGCGTCTGGAAGATCTTCAAAGATATCGACGACAAACCAGGGAGTCGTAAAGTTCACGGCGCCATCTTTCGCGGTGTCGATGCGCCCAACTTGATCGCCCCGACCGAATGAATCGGATTGCCTGCGAAGATCACCGTCGATATAGCGGTACAGTTCAATCGTCGCTCGCCGTGAGGCCTTTTCGCTCTCGCCGCCCGCGGCTCGGAGTACGAAGAAGCGGACTTCGAGTGGGATCTCGACGTCGTTTCCCCACTGGGAGGTCGTTGAGGAGACGCAGAACTCGTCCGCCAGTTTTTGCTGCCCCTCGACCAACCCTGATTTGTGAGAGAAGAACGGATTGAAGATCTTCGCTGTGCTGCGGTATCGGTAGGTCGCCCCAGGCTGAACTTCGAGGTCATGTGTCCACGTGACGACCGTCTCGAGCTGCGCAAACTCAACGACGGCGATGACCTCCTTGGCCTTCGGCTCGCCCGCCGGAGCTGGATACTTTTTCGCAAAGGTTCCCTCGTCGGTCGCGAGGTCTTTCTCAGCACGCTTCATGTTCTTGGTCAGGCGAATCCGCAGGTTTCGACTCGCTTCGTCGTCTGCAGCCGCAGATCCATTGTTGCGACCCTTCATGCCACCGCCGCCACCGAGTCCGCCACCGCCGCCACCGAGTCCGCCGCCACCGCCACTATCGCCGCCACCGCCGCTATCGCCGCCACCTCCGCCGCCACCAGGGGGGCCTCCAAAGCCGCCGCCGCCAGCCGCGCCGCCCGGACCCTTGGGATCGAGCGGACCGCCAGCCTTTTCGAGTTGCGCGCTGAGCCGTTCAAGCGCGCGGCGTTTGGAATCGAGAGAGCGCTGCGCAGTTGCCTTCTCTTGGTCGACTCCGACGGGTTGCGAGGCGCCACTGTCGGATGGACCGCCCAGAAGAGGCGCAACGAAGTGGCTTGCCTTTGTTGGCAAGAAGTCGGGTTGCAGAATCGCAAGTTGGACCGACGAGTCTTTCAGATTTGCAAAGAGTGTGTCTCGCACGCTCGAGTTCGCGTTCGCTGGAAGCATGTCGTTTCGCCACGACTCTTGACCTGGCACTGGCGCAACGACGACCGCTTCGCCCCAGGAACCGTCACTTCGCTTCTGTTGCCGTTCGAAACTGACGTCGACGATGAAGAGCGACCCTTGAAACCATGGGGACGGAATCGCCGAACGTGGAGGATTTGCAGTGAGATCTTTCTTGAGTAACTCCTCGCGCATTTTCGCGAGGTCGATCGTCGCCCACGGTGTTGCCCAGGTCACATCGAGTGGGGATCCCTTTGGAAAGCGCACTGCCAACTCTGGATGGGACTTCAATTCGTCTTCACCGATTGCGTCGGCGGTCAGTGAATCTGTCGTCACGACGACGCCGGACATTTCGAGCGACGCATACGCCGGTTCGTAGAACCACTCATCGCCTTGAACCTCACCACGAGTGAGGCGACCCCCAAACGCAGGCTGATTCGCGGGGAGCGTCGCCGTCGGCGCAACGGTTGCGTTGAGCTGCTTGGTAAAAATTGCGAGTGCGCTCTCGGTCTTCGGTGCAGGGAGCTCAATATCGATCGACGTCGAATCGAGGGCTAATTTGAGTTTCTCCCGCTGACGCTCGAGTTCGGTCTGACAGTCTTCGATCGGCTGAGTCTTCGATCCAACCGAGACCATTGTGCCGGAGAACACCAACTGCCACACGAGCACACCTGCGAACGCGGCACCCGCGAAAGCGACGAGGATTTTCTCGCAATTCTGCTCGATCGAAGAGAGATTCTTGTGTGCCATGAATTAGTTTTCCTTCGTCGGCTCGGTCGCCGCGTCCTGCCCCATCCCAATGAGCGCCCCAGATGTATTCAGTGCCTTACGAACTTCATCGGGCATGAGCGGACCGGTCCACGCGCGGAGCCACGCCGATTCGAGAGTCAATGTGATCTCTGAGACTGGAGCGTCGCCGTAAACAAATCCCTCGTTTGCTGCGACGAACGGATCGACCGGGCGGATCTTCACATCGGTGATGACGATAAAATTCTGTTTCGAAAACGCATTCGAAACGTCTGGAATCTTCGATGTTTCAACGACGAGCGAGACACGAGAACTGAAGACGTCGTAGAGCTGATTTGTTGCCCAACCCTTCGAAGAAACTGCGAATTGAGCGATGTTGACAGGAGCGCTTGGATTGATTGGGGGCGCCGACGGGGGCGCGTCGATGGGATTGCCCTCTGCATCGACGGCTGGTGCGCTATCGCCTTCTGGCTCCGCTGGCGCGGGACCTTCCCGGGCGATCACGGGGCCGAGAAACTGAATGCGCGTGATTCGCTTGACCGGCGCCTCGAGAATCTTCGCATCGCCATTGACGGACTTGCATGCACGGACAATGTCCTGTGCGATCCAGAGGTACCACTGCAACGACCAGAGCCGCTGGAGATCGCCCTTGGCGGGTTGCTCGGCTGGCAGTCCGATGGATTCGACTTCACAGTAAATCCCGTGGTTTTGAGCCGCTTCTCGGTAGAGGCCGAGGCGATATGAGATGAGTTCGGGTTGCAGTTGACTGCGTTCTTCACTTGTGAGTGTGGCGTCTCCAGCCTTCTTGAGGCTTGATTGAACGAATCGCACTTGTCGCCGCTGCAACTTCACCGTGACGTCTTCGTCCGACGGAGGTGATCCGGCATCGATCTCGGTGAGTAACTCACCGAAGTGACGAGTGAGTGCCTTGAAGAAGTCGAGATGGATCTGCTGTCTGATCGGATCCTTCGCAGGTAGCCGCAGGTTGATCACCGGTTCGTGGGCGCCTCGATTGTGCGCGATTGCGTCCCGTGAGATTTCGGTCGAGTCAGAGCCCCCACCTTTCATCCGCTCCTTCACTTTTTCGACGAGCAACTGCGTGACGACCGTTGTGGTCGTGATCGGGGCAGAGCCGGGGATGGTGATCGTGACTTCAGAGTTCTGAAGTCGAGTGAGTTCAGCAGCCTTTCCAGCATAGGACTGCGCCTCGGCTTCGTTGGCAGCTTGGAACTCCCCCTGATACCACCAGCCTGCGCCAAGAGCCGCAACGGACGCGGTCGCGAGGATGACGAGGAGACTGTTCGCCTTCACCCAAATGAGTGCTGACTCGACCTGAGGTGGGAGCGATCGTGCCGCAGCCGAATCACCGACGGGTGCCGATGATTTGCGTTTGAAGAGCGATTTCAGATCAATTTTCATAGTGTTTTTGAGAGCGAATCACTGACCTTCTGCCGAACCATCGGTCGCCGGAGCCACCGATGCCGGAGCGCCCTTCACAGTCACCGTGAACTTGAGAATCCCCTCAAACCGCACATCCGTGGGAGAGAGGAGCAGAGGGGCGGCTGGAATCGGAGCGTCCTTGGCGAGGTCGATCTCTGGAAGCTTTTCATCGACGCCGACAACTTCTGTGCGTTTGCGCTTTGTCTTGCTTGCGGTGGGATCGCTCGATCCGTCCGTGCCGGAACTACTGCCGTTGCTGCCGGAGTCGCCAGACTCGCCGCCAGCTCCGCCGAGGGTGCCGCCGCCGCTCGGTCCACCCGCCTGAGGTCCCAAATGTTTCTTTCGTCCCTGCATTCCGCCGCCACCGAAGCTCGACTTGCCAGAATCGCTCGAGGGCGATCCAGAAAAACCACTTCCAGACTGATCACCGGGCGTCGTTCCACTCGAATCGGAGGTCGGAGCTTGGCGGGTGCCGCCGACGATTTTCGTCCAGTTTGGAACGACCAAAGACTCTTCAACAATCGTGTAGGGCGCCTCGGGGCGATCCTTGTTCTTCCTGAGCCAGTCGAGAATTCCGTCCTTTTGATTGAGGAATTTCGTGGGCTCGGAGTCCTCTGCGGGAAGGTGGGTCAGCGTGATTCGAACGGAGACTTCGATCTGTCGGTTGTTGTTCGCGTCAACCTTGGGCGAACCTGAAAAGTCTTCGAGTTGAACGAGTCGTCGGTCTGGGGGTGAAATCGAAACGATTTTCGCAGGGTCGCTGCCGACTTCTTCGCTCGCAGGACGGGCGGCCGCGAGTGCGCTGTAGGTATCCGATACGAGGTAGGCCCAGACTTCGCGATCTTCTAGGAGCGCGGTGATGTTGGTCGTCGCCACATCATTGGCGGCCTCTTGCGCGTTCCGAAGCTTCTCGATGAGCGCTTGTGCCTGCTCGACGATGGTGTTGGCGGCGGCGGCGCTGTCCTTCAGCTTGTTCAGCTCGCGCGAGTCGATGATCACACGCGTAAACATCGCGCCGGCAGTGAGAATGAACAGTGCTGCAGCAGCAACAAACCACGGAGTCTTCGACTTCCAGATTCGCTGACGGACGCGCGAGATTGGCGAGAGATTGAGTTGCACCTTTGCAAGACCGAGCCCTTGGATGCCAAGCCCGAGCGCGGTGAGCAAATTGATCGAATGTGCGGCGAAATCTGGTGCGTCTGGGCCTGCGAGTCGGACGCGCTTGAACTCTTCGAATCGCTTGAGGTTCAGCCGCAGATCGCCAGCGATCTTGGTGCGGAGTCCTGAGATTTTCAGGGTCGAGCCCACGCCGTAGGCGTCGTGAATCTCAGTGCCTTGATGCGCATCTTGATAGAACTCGCGTGAGCGTCCGATCTCGTCGACGAGTTGACCAGTCACTCCGCGCATCGCCATCGTTCGAGCGCGTAGGACATTTTCAGTTGGCATCCGGTCGACCTTGATTCGCTCAGCTTTCCCGTAGTTCACCCCCTGCTTCTCGAGGGTTTGGACAATCGATTCTGTGAAGTTGGATCCACCGATCGGAAACGTTCGAAACCAACAACTGCTCTTGTCGATGACAATCGCATCGGACGAGGTGGTGCCGATGTCGACGCACGCAACGACCGGCGAGGACTCATCGAGTTCGAGGTCGTACTGAAGGGCGTTTGCGACGGCCACGGGGCTCAGTGTCAGCACATCGGGCTCGATGCCGCACTCTGCGTAGAGAGAGAGCAACTCTTGAAGCCGTTCTTTTGTCACTGCGAAGATGCCGATGGGGCATTGCCCAGATTCATCTTGGGCGAAGATGTGGCTATCCCATTCGACTTCGTCGATTGGAAAAGGAATCTGCTGCTTCGCTTCGTACTCGACCATGCTCGGAAGCATCTTGGCATCGACACTCGGAAGGCTCGAAAAACGGGCAAATCCGGCGTTTCCAGGGAGGCTCATCACGACAGGGACGCCCGCGAGTCGATCGGCATTCTCGGTGACGAATGCAGCGAGCGTGACGCGAATCATTCCCGTCTGATCGGAGACTGCGGGATCGGCCAGAACGCGCTTGTGCGGGATCACCGTGAAGTCGGTGACGGTCACTTCGCCATCCACCAATTCAACACGAAGTGCTTTCAATGCAAACTGACCGACTTCGATCCCCCAGGCGGTCCTATTGGGTGGCATGTCTCGCGTGTCTCCAGTGCATCAGTGAACAACGACGACCAACGGCGGTCGAGCAGAAAATTATACGCCTCCCGTGAAAGGAGGATGCGATACGCTACACCTTTATGGAACCGGACGCCCCTCATACTGACAGCGACCCGACAGGGCACGCGACCACTTCGACCTCACGAGACATCAACGCGGCACTGAATGCCGAGATTGAGTCGGCCCTCGGCGGGATGACGATGGAGGAGATCCTCAGCGCGACCAATACCCCGCGACCTGTCACCCGAGCTGCGGCACTCAATCCAATTCGCCGGACCTCGAGCGGGCGCCAGTTGCGCACCGGACGGGTCATGGAAGTGCGCGGCAAGGATGTGCTCGTCGAGTTCGGCCCCAAGAGCCAAGGGGTCTGCCCACTGAGCCACTTTGAGACCCCGCCACCGAGCGGCGAGCAGATGGAATTCGTCGTCGAGCGGCTCGATCCCTTTGAAGGGGTGCTGATTCTTGCGCGCGAAGGAATGATCACCAAGGCGCAGTGGGGCGACTTAAAAGTCGGTCAAATTGTTGAAGCTCGCTGTGTGGGAATGAACCCAGGTGGATTGGACATGGAAGTTGCCCATCACCATGCGTTCATGCCAGCGGCACAGGTCGATCTACGTCACGTCGAAGACATCTCGGTCTATCTCGGACAGAAGATGGAGTGCGAAATCGTCGAATTGCGCCGCAATCGAGAGCGAATGTTGCTGAGCCGGCGGCGCGTGCTCGAGAAGGAACGTCACGAGAAGCGCGGAGTGCTCTTGGCGTCAATCGAACTTGGATCGCACCGCACCGTGACGATCGTCTCGCTGCAACCCTTCGGCGCATTCGCAGATCTCGGTGGCGTCGACGGACTGATTCCCATGAGCGAACTCGCACATGGAAATCTCAAGCAAGCCTCGGACGCCGTCGCTGTGGGCGATGTCGTTGAAGTCAAAGTGATCCGCGTCGATCTCAACTCGGTGCCTCCACGACTCACGTTGAGCCGACGTCAGGTGATGGCCGATCCTGTGGTGACTGCCTTGAACGAGATTCAAGTTGGCGCGACGGTCACTGGAACCGTGCGGAGCGTCATGGAATTCGGCGCATTCATCGAGCTTTCTCCCGGAGTGGAGGGGCTCGTGCACATCTCAGAAATCTCACACGAGCGCGTCTTCAGCCCCTCGCAGGCGCTCAAGGTCGGCGAAGTGGTTCAAGCAAAGGTGCTCAACCTCGACCAAGCCCGTCGGCGCATCAGCCTCTCGATCAAAGCACTCAAGGATGCGCCTAGGGAAGCTCCGAAGGATGGTGCCGGTCGACCTGGTGGTGGTGGTGGTGGTGGACGAGATCGCGGTGGACGCGACGGCAAGTCGAGTGAAGTGGTGCCTCGTGAGTCGGATCCATCGATGCGCAAACTTCTCGCGAAGTTTGGCGGGATTGGAAAAGACCTCAAGGGCGGCTTGAGCTAAAGCTTCAATTCACTGTCAACCCAGAGATCACTCACCTCTTGGCTATCGCTGTGCATGCGAACCAGCAGATAGGCGCGCGTCGCGCAGGCGAGCGCAACGGAGAGCGTTGCCGAGCCCACGAGCAACGAGAGCACGGTTCTCCACATCTCGAGCAAGGAGGCGGTGGCAGATTCGGTGAGTCCCATCGCGGGCGCAAAGCCTCTTTGAAAGGGTTCGAGAAAACGCATTGAACCCTGCGCAGAAAGGGAGGAGGCGTGACTCGCTGAGTTGAACGCCCCCATTGCCCCGTTCCACGCCGATGCGACAACGTAGTCGGCGACAACCGCTCCCGCTGCGATCAAGAGGCACGAGAGCAGCGCGTAACCCGCGAGGTGAAGTGGTCGCTTGAAGATGTATGCGCCGACGCGCTGAACGCTCTCGACCGCATCGCATCCGTCGCACGCGACTGCGGGTCCAATGAGTGGCAGCCCAAGACAGAGAACGGTGAGGAGCAATGCGACGAGCGCGCAGAGCACCAACGCGAAACCGAACAAGAGTCCGCCAATCATGTTGAGCAGTGGGATGTTGAGCAGCCGTCCAATGGTCCAGGCGGGGATCCACAAGAGCGCGGCGAAGCCCACGGCGAAGAGTGGAGCGCCGCAGAGTGACCAGAGGCGAGGACGGATGAACGCTCGGGCTTGGCGAAGAGTCCACTGACGGGACGAGAGGTCGCCCGCGTTGAGTCGACAGAGCACGCCCCCGCAACCGAGGATCAAGATCACGCCACTCACCGCGAAGTACGCGGAAAACCAGGGTGCGCATTGCCATGAGGTGGATGGAATCTCGATGATGAGTTGCTCAAAGTGGGCGATTGCACTGCCACCGTCGAGGTGGGAGAGTGCCCGCAAGAACGCGAAGAATGAGGTGCGAACCGCCTCATCGAGCGCTTCGAAGGAGGAACGAGGGCGGGCCGCATCGATGGTTCCGACCAACTTCTCGTAGCGCGCCGCGTCGATGTGATCGGGCAGTGTCGAGACGGCGCTTTCGCGAAGCAACGCGGCGAGTTCGTCGAGCGATGCCGTTGCCGCCTGCGCCCGTTGATCAGCGCGCAGCGCGGGAATGACAAGCGACCGGGCCGAATCTTGTGCATCGACGAGTTGACGCTCACGAGGCGCACCGGCGAGAAGACCCGCGGGTCCGTAGGTGGTTGGGGAGAGGCCATCCCAGAGACGGCCTGTTGCAACCAGCGCGAGCACCAAGACGAAGGCGAAGAAAATGCGCGACGGGCGAAAGCCTGCGTGGAGCGCGCCGAGCAATGCGACGGACGGAATGACACCCGCAAGATCGACCGAGTCGACCCGCGTGAGTTGACGGGTCGTTGATGCGTGTGGAGAGTTTGGCGTGGGCGTGGTGGATGTCATCGCCCGCGCATCATGCCAGAAACTGCACTGACATGCCTCAGTACCATCAACCGATATGCATGATGATCTCAATGCCGTCTTGGTTCGACTCGAGGCGGATCGCGTGGGAGCCGTCGAACGACTCTGCGACTTTCTGCGGATTCCAAGCATCAGCGCTGATCCGGGCTACACGCACGAGGTCGCACGCTGCGCGCAGTGGGCCTGCGATCAACTGCGAAGTGCGGGGCTCAACGCGAGCGTACGCAAGGCGAAGGGGCATCCAATGGTTGTCGCGACGCATGAGGGACCTCCGGGCTACGACGGGCCACGACTTCTCTACTACGGACACTACGACGTGCAGCCGCCTGATCCAATTGAACTCTGGAAGAGCGGTCCCTTTGAGCCTGTGATTGTTGATGGACCACGCGGCAAGCGCATCGTCGCCCGCGGTGCCGTTGATGACAAGGGACAGGTAATGTCGTTCATCGAAGCCTTTCGCGCGTGGATCAAAGTGCACGGCACCCTGCCCTGCGCTGTCACGGTGTTGCTCGAAGGTGAAGAAGAGTGCGGGAGCGTCAGTCTCGAGCCATTTCTGCTCGAGAATCGCCACGAATTGAAGGCCGATGCGTGCATCGTCTCAGACACTGGCATGTGGGACGTCGAGACTCCAGCGATCACGACGGCGCTTCGCGGGTTGGTCTATGTCGAAGTCACGGTGCATGGTCCAGAGAGGGATTTGCACTCGGGACAATATGGCGGAGCAGTGCCAAATCCGATCAACGTGCTCTGCTCGATCATCGCGCAACTGCACGACGGTGATCGACGGGTCATGCTCGATGGCTTCTATGAGCGCGTCGAAGAAGTTTCGCCGCGCGTGCGACAACAGTGGCGCGAGTTGGGATTGAGCGAGTCGGAGTTCATGGAATCGATCGGTCTCACCGAGTCGTTTGGCGAGAAGGGTTTTTCTGCGCTCGAGCGAACGTGGAGCCGTCCCACGTGCGATGTGAATGGAATTTTCGGTGGATACACAGGCACAGGAGCTAAGACTGTGATCGCGTCGCATGCGACGGCGAAGATTTCGTTTCGGTTGGTTGCGTCGCAAGATCCCGCGAAGGTGCTCGAGTCGATTCAAGCATTCGTGACGGCGCGTTTGCCGGCAGGATGTCGGATGGAGATGACAGAATTCGGCGCAAATCCAGCGTTTTTGGTGGCTGACGGATCGGTCTTTCTCGGCGCGGCCGAGCGGGCACTCGCAGCGGTCTATCAGCGCGCGCCGGTGCTGATTGGTTCGGGTGGAAGCATTCCCGCGGTCGGCGCGATCAGCCGCATCCTTTCGACCCCGGCGTTGCTCGTCGGATTCGGACTCGACGATGACTGCGTGCATTCGCCCAACGAAAAAATGGAAATGGCTTGCTTTGAGGGGGCGCAGCGAAGTCACGCTGCGATCCTGCACGAAATCGGACGCATGCGCGTCTAGGAGTTTGCATCCGTGGACTGGTCGCGCCCGTTCTCACATGTGATTATTGCTTTCACGCTGCTCGCGACTCTGTGCACGAACAGTGCGCGCGGAGTCGACGAGGTCTCGATCGTGCTCGAACACTTCGGTGTTGGCGATCACTTTCGAACGGGCGACGTTGTCGGCGCGCGCTTCTCGCTCAAGGGTGAGCTCAAAGAACCGACGGCTGTCGAGCTCTCGTGGGAGTTGCCCGATGGCAATGGCGATATCGCCAATGTGACCCGAAGACTCGTGCTCGATCCAGGTCAGTCGGCGAGCGCGTGGCTCTACGCGCGAATTCCTCCGCAGCAAAACCCACAAGCGGCGATGAATGAGGTCTACACAATTCGAGTCTGGGAGGAGTCGGATGGACGGCGCATTCGCGAACTGGGCTCGACTCGGTTTTCACCGGCGACTGCGGCAACTCCATCGGTCGTGGTCGATCTCAACGATGATCTCTTTGGAGTCGTGGGCTCGGGACGCATGGGTTTGGATGCGTATGAAAATCCTCCCGCAAGTTCACCGTTCATCCCGACGATGAATGCGATCACACGAATCGCGCGACGCATCCGCCCGCAGGATCTGCCAGATCGATGGGAGGGACTCTCTGCTTTCTCGGCAGTGATCTGGTCGGATGAGAGTCCAAAGACTCTCTCAGGAGATGGCGCAACGGCGCTTCGTGAGTGGATTCGTCGGGGCGGTCTCTTCGTGGTGGTGCTTCCGGAATCTGCCGATCCGTGGGGGATCGCAAGCGGCGCACAACATCCGCTGACCGCGCTCATGCCCGCCACGGGCGAGTGGACCATTGAGCGCGTCGATGCAGTCCCCATCCGCGCGCTGGTTGCAGTCTTGAGTCAATCGACCGCGCTGCAGAATCCGACTGCGACGATGCCAGTGACATTCTTTGGAGAGCGCACGGCGCTTGGGGCGTTTGATCCATTACTGTTTCTTGCGGTGCCACGCGTGCGCAGCACGGGGTATGCCGCGCCACGTGCCGATTCGTTCGATGGGAAGGTCATCGCCGTGACGCGCGTCTTTGGTCACGGACGGGTGACGGTCATCGGTCTGGACGTTGATGCACTGCATCGACGGGCGCTGCAGGAGGGCGGTTTGCCGCGCGCGGATATGTTTTGGAATCGAGTGCTCGCACGACGCGCCGACACACTCTCGCCGACAAAGTCTGTCGAACTCACGCGAGACAAACGACTCTTCGTGGCCGCGCCAACCTTCGTTGACTTGGGGCGCGGCGAACTCGTCTCGGACATCATCGGCATGCGTGGACAAGCGGCGCTTGGGATTCTCGCTGCTTTCTTGGTCTTCGTCGCGTACTGGCTGATCGCTGGACCGGGTGGGTTTGCGCTCTTGAAGTTGAAGGAATGGCACCGACACGCGTGGGTTGCCTTCGTCGCAACGGCATTGATCTTTGGCGGAGGCGTCTGGGTGACTGGAGCTCTCATGAGCTCGAATCAGTCGCGCGTCCAGCATCTCACGGTGCTCGATTCAATCTCGTGGCCCGCGGCACTTGAGGCGAAGCAAGAACCGGGACTGCTTCGAGCAACCTGCTGGTTCAGCGCGTTTCTGCCGGGCTATGGACAAACCACCGTGTCGATTGAAGGTCAAGACGCGACGCGAAACACGCTTGCTTCGTGGTCCGCCCCGCCTGGAGGAAACACCGGCACGTTTCAGAATCCAGCGCAGTCCGCCGTGCCGCTTGAGAATCCCTCAACGTTGCAAGTTGCGGCGCGGGCAACTTCGGCGAGCTTCGAGGCGCAGTGGATGGGTGGCCTTTCGCGCGAGTGGGGAACTCTGCCGGCGGTGATTGACTTGAAGCGCCCGCTGGTGCAAACGGTTGTGGCGGGCAATCCGCTGCGCGTCTCATTGAGTGGATTGCTTCAACACGGCCTGTCCGGAACGTTGCGCAACGTCGGATTCATCCACATCACCCCCGTGCGTTCGCCGCTGCCGAAGGTTGATTCGTCCAACAGCGGCACGAATGCTCCATCGGATGCACTTCCAAATGTCGGGCGATTTGGCATCCTCACTGAGTGGCCCGCGGGACAACCGATCGAACTTGCCGAGGTGCTTTACCCAACCGGCGCGCAGAGTGGCGACGAAGCGGTGAGTGATTTGGCTCGCGCGATTCGTGCGCGGTACGAGACGCCATTTGCAACGGACGTGCTGGGACTTCGTCTCGACTCGTTGCTCACAAGTGAGCGGCGGAAAACGTATCTCGACATGCTCACGATGTTCAGCATGCTTCAGCCTCCGGCGTATCTCGTCAATCCACCCGCCGAACTTGCTCCCGTGCGGGTGCAGCGGATGCTCGGACGGTCAATCGATCTTTCGCAGTGGTTTACGACCCCCTGCCTGATTGTCTTTGGCTATCTCGAGAATGCCGCGTGCCCCGTGCCGATTCGCGTCGACGGTGAAGCGGTGCCGAGCGATGGACTCGTTCTCGTTCGTGCGATCTTTCCGCTGCCCGTCGATGAAAGGTTTGCCGCTCCAACGAGCGACTAACGTTGCACCATGGCGATGATTGAAACGGTCAACCTCACGCGCAAGTATGGAGAGCTGACTGCGCTTGACAATCTGAACCTCGTAATCGAAGAGGGAACGTGCTTTGGTTTCATCGGTCCCAATGGTGCCGGCAAGACGACGACGATCAAGATTCTCGCGACACTGCTCAAACCAACGTGGGGCGAAGCGCGCGTCGATGGGCACGTGGTGGGCTATCAGAATCATCTCATCCGTCCAATCATTGGCTATGTGCCGGATTTCTTGGGGGCGTACGAGGACATGCTGGTCTGCGAATACCTCGAGTTTTTCGCTGCGTGCTATGGAATTCACGGCGAGCGACGCACGAAAGTCGTTGGCGAAGTGCTCGAACTCACCGACTTGATTTCAAAGCGCACCGCCGATGTGAATGGACTCTCTCGGGGGATGCAGCAGCGACTCTCGGTTGCACGCGTTCTTTTGCACGATCCAAAGGTTCTCTTGATGGACGAACCCTCGAGCGGGCTTGATCCACGCGCGCGTATCGAGATGCGCGAACTTCTCAAAGAGCTTCGACGGATGGGGAAGACCATCCTGATCTCGTCGCACATTTTGTTTGAACTCTCCGAACTCTGCACGGCGGTTGGGATCGTTGAGCAGGGCAAGTTGGTCTATTGCGGTGGGGTGAAGGAGATGATCGCAAAGGCCGGTGGCGGCAGCGTCGTGCATGTTGTTGTCGATGAGCGACACGAGGAAGCGGCGAAACTGCTCAAGGGTGTTGGGGGTATTCTGAAAGTCACCATGGAACGTGAGGAGCGAACCGTTCGCATCGAAGTGACGATTGATCCCAAGAGCGGAATGTCGGTGAGTGACATTCCGAGCCGCTTGATTGCGCAAGGATTTCGAGTGGCGCGCTTTTCGCAAGAACCGGTGAATCTTGAGACGGCGTTCATGCGGCTGACCAAGGGAATCGTCTCGTGAGCGCCCGATGAGAGCACTCCTCTGCGCATCTCCGGATCGTCCCGCGACGGCGCTGATTCTTGATGACGTTCGTCGCATCGTCGCTGAGCACGCTGAAATTGTTGCCGAACTCAACGCCGATAGCGCGGCACTCTCGTCGAATCTTCTCTTCGACCGCGTCGTTGCGGTCGGAGGCGACGGGACGCTCATCGCACAAGTGCGTCGAGTGCTCGACCGAGGCATTCCGCTCGTGGGAGTGAACTCGGGGCGTCTTGGATTTCTCGCGGAATTCGATCTGGCCTCACTCGAGCGACAGGCGGCCTCAGTTTTTGGGACAAATCCGCTCATTCGTCAGCGACTCGTGATGGATGTGCTGGTGAAACGACGCGACGGAACCGTTCTCTTTCACGGGATCGCAATCAACGACGCGGTGGTGACTGCGGGACTCCCCTTTCGGATGATCGAATTGCAACTCGAATTCTCTGGTGAAGTTGGACCGGACGTCGCGGGTGATGGACTCATCATCGCGAGTCCACTGGGATCAACGGCGTACAACGTTTCGGCTGGAGGTCCCATTGTGCATCCCGATGTTGAGGCGTTGATTGTGACGCCAATTTGTCCGCACAGTCTCGCCTTTCGCCCGATCGTTGTGCCGAGCCACTTGGATATCTCAGTGCGCGTGCAACGCGCCAACGATGGCACGACACTCTCGCTCGATGGGCAAACCAACGTTCGACTCGCCGTTGGTGACACCGTGCAAGTGGGTCGCCATCAGTCGATGGCGCGGTTGGTGGGAAATCCCGACGTGACGTACTGGCAGCAATTGCTCTCGAAGATGCGCTGGGCTGCGCCTCCGAGTTACCGCGACCGAGGGGTGTGATCGCGCCCGCGCGCCACGCGCCGCGCGCCCGCGCGCCGCATTTGCCGATACCTTTGGGCAATGATCGACATCAAGGCCTTTCGAGAGGATCCCGAACGTTTCATTCGCGGCAGCGCTGCAAAGCGGATGAAAATTGACTTCGATCGGTTGCGCGCGCTCGACGATCAACGACGCTCGGTGCTGATGGATCTCGAACACAAGCGCTCCGAGCAGAATCGACTCAGCAAAGAAAGTGGACCGCGCATCGGGCAGTTGAAGGGGAAACTGAAGGCTGCACTCGACGCAGATCGCGCGGTGATTGAAGCAGAACTCGCGCAACTCGAAGCGCAGCCGATCAAACTCAAGAACGATGTTGCCGTGCTCGAACGAATCTTCGCAGAGGTTGACCCGGCGTGGCGCGAACTGCTTCTCACGGTGCCGCAGCCACCTGCTGCGGACGTTCCAGTTGGAGCGGGAAGCGAAGACAACGTTGAAGTTCGCGCGTGGAGTCCTGCACACTTTGATGTGTCGAAGCCCTTCGCTTCGTCGCGCGGCTTTCAACCACGCGGCCACCAAGAACTCGTCAAGAGTCTCGGGCTCGTTGACTTTGAGCGCGGGGTGAAAATGTCGGGGACACGTCACTATGTTCTGGCTGGACTCGGCATGCGACTGCACCAAGCGATCTTGCGATATGCGCTCGATTTCATGGCCGATCGACGAGGATTTCAGCCCATGGGTGTGCCGGTGATCGTGCGCGAAGAGTGCATGGTTGGAACGGGGTTCTTTCCGGCGGGGCGAGAGCAGGCCTACCACCTTGAAGAATCAAAGCGCGGAAGCAATCACGACCTCTATCTCACCGGTACCGGTGAAGTTGGATTGATGGGACTACACGCGGATGAAATTCTCGCGAGCGAATCTCTGCCGCGAAAGTATGTCACCCTCTCAACGTGTTTTCGGCGCGAGGCGGGCGCTGCCGGAAAGGACACCGCCGGGCTCTACCGCATCCACCAGTTCGATAAGGTTGAGCAGGTGGTTGTCTGCCGCGCCGATGAAGCGGAGAGCCGAGCGTGGCACGCGACGATGCTCGAATCGGTCGAGATGCTCTTGCAATCGCTCGACCTGCCCTATCGCTTGCTGCAATGTTGCACGGGTGACCTCGGCGTGAAGAACGAGGACATGATCGACGTTGAATGTTGGATGCCCGGTCGCGGCGACGCTGACGCGAGTGGAGTCCCGACTGGTGCGTATGGTGAGACGCACTCAGCGAGTCGACTCGGCGACTATCAATGTCGACGGCTCAACCTTCGCTACAAGGGTGAGGATGGCAAGACGGTCTTCGCGTATGCGCTCAACAACACGGTTGTGGCGAGTCCGCGGATCCTCATCCCGCTGCTTGAAATGCATCAAAATGCCGACGGATCGGTGACCATTCCCGCGCCGCTGCGGGTGCACATGGGTGGACGTGAGCGAATCGAACCGGTTGCCTAAACCACTCGCTTACGGTCGGCCGCCCGTGTTGACGATCGGATACGGGCTCAGCGACGAAGGCTTATTCATCAGCCAGAAGCGCGCCCAGTCATCCTGTGCCTGTCGGAGATTGACATCGCCCACAACCGTTGAATTCATGTACGCCTCGTTGACCGAGAGTGCAGTTCCAGCGAATTCGGGTGAGAGATCTTCGCCAATCACAACGGCATTTGCGCAGTAAGACTCATTGCACATTTCGTTCATCTGACGAATGCGCTCGTAGGTCGCTTCGGAGTAGCCGCCAGCTGATTCATAGGCGGGCGTGGCACGCTCGGCGGTGAGCGTCTTGCGCATCGCGAGAAGCGATTGACGAGTCGGGCTGTCGAGGTATGGCATGCGCCAATCGTCAGGCTTGAGTGAGATCCAATCGTTTGGAAGATCTTTCTGCACCTTCGCAAGCGGCACCGAGTTCACCTGGTTTGGTGTCTGGCAGGCGGTGAGAACGATCGCCGAAACGACGATGCACGAAAGTGTGGAGAAGAGTCTCATGGGAGGGTTCCTACTCTACCGTCCATCCATCCCCTGTGCCCAGTGTGAATTGAGCGGCTCTCACTTTTTCGCCGGCTCGCGGGAGACAGATTGCGCGCGCACAACCCTGCCCCCGCTGACGAAAACGTCCCACGGGGGTGTGATGACCCACGCTTTGACCTGACTTGGAAGTTCGACATGAATGCCCGTGGGCACCTCGTGCACGAACAATCGCCCCGTGTACCCGGCGGGAGTCGGTAGTTGCACGAGCACATAGGCCGGCGAATTGGATGGATTCGCCGCCTGCTGCGCTGCAAGTTCTTTCAAGTGCGCGGCGCAGTGGCTGCAGCTGAGGTAGTAGATGAGCAGCGTGCATTCGGGAGGAAAGGTGGAAGTGTCGGTCCATCGACCGAGTTCGGTGGCGTCGAGCGGTTTGCCGATCCACTGGAGGGGTCGAAGGAGCACCTGCGGCGGAAACTCGCGAGGCATCTTCCAGGGAGCCGGTGGCGGACTCGGCATCGTAAAGTCGCTGGTGCGTGCTTTCGCGGTCTGTGCGTTCACAGCCTCGCCTTTCACCGCCTCGCCTTTCACAGCCTCGCGGGGTTGCAAGGTGTTCAGTCGCGTGTGTGCGGTCATGGCGAGCGCGATCGAGATGAGTGCGAAGGCGCAGCAGGCAAGCGAGGCGCGGCGCGCAGGGGGAGATTTTTGTGTCGCACGGAATCTCTCGACGACTGCTGCGATCACGATCACGAGGAGTGACCCATCGACTGCGAGCATGACCCACGCTGGAATCGGCAGCGCGCCGCCGAAGCATCCACAGTTTTCGGAGCCACCCGAGAGATGAAGTGCGAGAATCGTTTCGAAGAGTGCCAAGAGGATTGCGAGTGGAATCGCTGCGAGTCGTGGCGAGAAGAGCGCGAGCAGCGCAACGAACGATTCGACTGCAACGGCCACGACGATCACGAGCAGTGGATCGATATCGAGTTGAAGGATCGGCGATGGAAGGTCGCCAGGGAGTCCTGTGAAAGTCTTGGTGAGAGCACCCGCGAGCAGCCAGACAGCGGCGAGTCGAACACCGACGCTGAGCCAAGGAATGCTCGCTCTCATCCGCGCGCAGTGCCGATCGAGCGCATGACTCTTCGCGCGAGCGCGTCGAGCGCGACGACGGAGAGTTCGATGTGTTCTGGAGTGGTGTCTTCGAGTTTGTTGTGACTTATGCCAAGCAAACTCTGCACGAAGAGCATCACCGTGGGGATGCCAGCGCGCGAGACTTCGGCGGCATCGTGCAGAGGCCCAGATGGAAGGTGGCACACGGGCTGACCCGTGGAGAGGATCGCCTCATCAGCGAGCGCGATGAGCGCTGGATTGAAGAGAATTGGCTCGATCTGCCAAAGTCGCTCCCAACGAACTTCGACGTCTCCCTCGTGTGCAAAGAGCGACGCGGCATCGTGTGCTGCCGCGAGCATCCCCGCGAGAACGTGTGGGTCGAGGTGGCGCTGATCGAGTGTGATGCGACACTCTTCGACCACGCTCGTGACGATTCCCGGCGAGGTGATGCACGATCCAATGGTGCAGACTCCTCCGTGTTTCTGCGCGATTTTGTAGATCTCAGGACTCATCCGCGCAGCCGCGAGAAACGCGTCGCGACGACTGTGCATCGGCGTGCTGCCCGAGTGCGCTGCCTGACCCGTGAAGGTGATCGCGTGCCGTTCAACTCCAAAGGTTCCAAGCACCGTGCCCAGCGCGAGACCCTTGTCGAGCAGCACGGGGCCCTGTTCGATGTGCAGTTCGAGGTAGGCCGCGGCGTTCTTGAGCTCAACGTGTGAATCTTTGACTCGATCGAAGGTGATGCCGACAGCCGCGAGTGCATCGGGAAGGGAGATGCCATCTTTGTCAGTGAGCAGGCGCGCTTCATCCATGTTGAGCGATCCGGCGCACGCAGAAGATCCGAAGAGACTCTTGCCGAAGCGCGCCCCCTCTTCATCCGCCCAATCGACGAGGCGCACCGTCACGGGCGGCTTGCCATTGAATTCGCTGTGAATGCGGCGCAAGACCTCGACAGCAGCCACGAGATTGAGGCAGCCGTCAAGCCATCCACCATTGGGAACGGAATCGATGTGCCCGCCAATGAGCAATTGCGTGGGCGAGTCGCCTCGCAATGTTGCCCAGAAATTGCCCGCACTGTCGCGGTGTGTTTCGAGGGGAATCTCTTCGCATTTGCGCTGCAGCCAGGTGCGGGCGGTGGTCCACGTCGGTGTGAACGCGACGCGCTGCGCGCCGTGCACATCGCCCGTGAGTGCTCGAAGTTCTTTGAGGTCTGCGATGACACGCGCCGGCGCGAGCGCACTCGGCATGTTACTCGTGTCGTTTATGTCGCCCATGCCAACAGTGTGACACACTTTTCGAATCTGTCGATAGGATTTCTGCGGGTGTGTTTTTCACTCCCCTCGAGGCACTGACGCGATGACTTTGAAACCGATCCTCACCGCCGAAGAAGCACACGCGGGAATGATCGACATCCAACTGCCGATGAGCCCGATGGTGGCGCGAGTTGAGGCCAATCGCTGCCTCTTCTGCTTCGACGCACCCTGTATCAAGGCGTGTCCAACCGGAATCGACGTGCCTGCGTTCATCGGAAAAATTGCGAGTGGCAATGAAACGGGCGCTGCTCGGTTGATTCTCGAAGCAAACATCTTGGGAGCCTCGTGTGCGCGAATCTGCCCAACGGCGGTGCTGTGTGAGGGGGCGTGCGTCTTGAAAGACCGCGATGAAAAGCCAATTGAGATTGGACGGCTTCAACGCTTTGCGACCGATTATGTGAGCGATCTAGGGATTTCGGTGTTGCATCCACCCAAAACGCGCAATGGCATGCGAGTCGCAGTGGTTGGATCGGGTCCCGCTGGACTCGGGTGCGCCGCCCAACTTGCGCAGCTCGGATACACCGTCACGATCTTCGAACGGGCGCACTTGCCTGGTGGACTCAACACCCATGGAGTGGCGGTCTACAAATTGAAGCCAGAATTTAGCGTGAACGAGGCGCGACTCGTCGAGAGTCTCGGTGTGACGATTCGATGCGGAGTTGAAGTCGGCACGGATGTCACAGCAGCAGAGTTGCAGCGTGACTTTTCGGCGGTCTTTCTTGGCGTCGGACTCGGCGGCGGCAATCGACTGCACATTGATGGTGAAGAATTGCCAGAGGTCTTGGACGCGCTGTCCTTCATCGAACAGATTCATCTTTCGAAGTTGCACGATGTTGCTGTTGGACACCGCGTGATCGTGATTGGCGGCGGAAACACAGCGATTGATGCGGCAACTCAAGCGGTTCGCTTGGGGGCGAAGCGAGTCACGATGGTTTATCGGCGAGGTGCGTCTCAGATGTCGGCCTATGACTTCGAACACGCGCTGGCCAAGAGTGATGGCGTGCACTTTTCGTACAACGCAGTGGCGCGAGCGGTGATCGGAGTCGACGGACATGTTGTTGGGCTTCGCCTCGTTCAGACGCGCGAGGGTCGCGGGGGCGAGATCGAGACGATTGCGGGGAGTGAGTTCACTGAACCCTGCGACATGATCCTGAAGGCCGTGGGACAAGAGAAGCGCGGCGCCGCTCTGCTGAAAATCTTCCCGGGGCTCACGGTCGATGGGCGTGGAGTCATTGAACGCGACGAACGCACCGGCGCAACGAACATCGCGCACATCTTTGCTGGAGGCGATTGCGCGAACGGCGGACGCGAAGTCGTCAACGCAGTCGGCGAGGGCAAGCGAGCGGCGTTTGGGATCCACAGCTTTCTCAGTGGAGTTGACGCGGTGCCTCCGATGCAACCATCGCGCATCGGAGTCGCGGGATGCACGCATGGGTCGGGGTTGCACGATCCAATTCGTGCGCATGAACTCGAGAGAGCACTCGAAGAAGCACTCACGAAAGGGTCGAACTAGAGATGGCTGACCTCACGAGCAACTTCGCAGGCATTCGATCTCCAAATCCTTTTTGGATCGCCTCGGGTCCCCCTGCGAACTCGGCATATCAATCGCATCGAGCCTTCGATGCGGGCTGGGGTGGCCTGGTGTGGAAGACCATCGGAGCGCCGATTGTCAACACCGCGTCGCGCTATTCGGCGCTGAATTCTGGCACGACGCGGATGATCGGGTTCAACAACATCGAACTCATTAGCGACCGATCACCCGAGACAAATTTTTTAGAGATTGCCGAAGTCAAGAAGCGGTGGCCGAGTCATGCGGTGATCGCGTCGCTGATGGTCGAGAGTCGCGAGGAGTGGCATGAGTATGTGAAGCGTGCTGTCGATGCTGGAGCAGACGGCATCGAGTTGAACTACGGCTGTCCGCATGGAATGTGCGAGCGGGGAATGGGCTCTGCCGTTGGACAGCAACCGCTCGTGGCGGAGCGCATCACGAGTTGGGTGATGGAAGTCGCGACGATTCCAGTGATCGTGAAGCTGACGCCCAACATCACCGACGTCACGGCCGCGGCACGCGCGGCGAAGCGTGCGGGAGCGAACGCGATTTCGCTCATCAACACGATCAACTCAATTACAAACGTGAATCTCGATACGTATGTCGCTGAGCCAACGGTGCGCGGGATGAGTTCGCATGGGGGGTATTGCGGTCCTGCTGTGAAGCCGATCGCGCTCAACATGGTGCAGTGCTGCGCTGCCGATCGCGAGGTTGGATTGCCGATTTCTGGGATCGGCGGAATTGCCGGATGGCGCGACGCGGCTGAATTCATGGCACTTGGAGCGTCGACCGTGCAGGTGTGCACAGCGGTGATGCACCACGGATTTCGAATCGTCGAAGATATGACCGACGGACTCAACACCTATCTCGACAGCAAGGGGATGCGCTCAGTGAGCGAATTGGTCGGACGAGGCGTCGCGAAGATTGACTCGTGGCAGAATCTCGATCTGAACTTTCGCCGCGTCGCACGGATCAACTACGACTCGTGCATCGGTTGCAATCTCTGTTACATCGCATGCGAGGATGGCGCCCACCAGTGCATCGACTTGCTCGCTCCGAAAGTCGTCGGAGTTGGGATCGGTCCTGGGCGCGTGCCGCACAAACCGATCCCAAAGGTTCGCGAAGATGATTGCGTGGGGTGCAATCTCTGTTCGTTGGTCTGTCCCGTCGATTCGTGCATCACGATGGTCGAGGTAGAGAGTGGCGCAGATCCGATGTCGTGGAGTGACTATCAGCGCAAACTGGCAGCGGGCGAGATCGCGGCGATACCGCCGCATGTCTGACCTGCATGCACGCGTGACATCCAGGTGGTGGTCAGGGGGTTGCGCAACCACGAACGATCGCGGTGTTCGCGCGCAGGCGATCAAGTGAAAGACCACCGATGACGATGGCTGTGACGTGCGGATGGGCGAGAATCCTTGGCAGCGCCACGGCAGGATCGAGCCGGCCGCTTCGCAGAGGTTTCTTCACGAAGACAGCCTTGCCACGCGCGTAAGCCTTCGCGAGAAGTGCGACGTTTTCGTGTATTTCTTCGTGCAATTCGATCATGATCGCATCAACCTCGTCGCGCTCGAGTGCGGCGTGGGCTCCATCGATTGATTTGGGCGAGAAGCCGATCGCGCCGATTATTCCCGACCGCTTGAGCAGCGCGAGCGCCTCAACGGCTTCGCCTGTGCCGATGATCTCGAGATCGGTTCCGTCGGAGTGAATCCATGCGAGATCGATTCGTTCACATCGCAGGCGAGTGAGACTTTGCGAGATGCTCTGCGTGATTGCCTTTGCAGTGAAGTCGTAGTGCGAGTGACCATCAGCAAACTGCTCCCCTGCTTTGGTTGAGAGAAAAATCTCGCTTCGCACTGCGGGCGCGAGTTGCGCGAGGGCGAGGCCAACGCGCGCTTCGCTCAGCCCATACGCAGGAGCCGTGTCGATGAGACGAATTCCAAGTTCGATGACAGCGTGCACCAGTGCGATCGCTTGCTCTTCGCTCGGAAGCGCGTAGGGAGTTGGATACTTGATCGCTTCGTTGCGCCCAATCTTGAACGCACCCCATCCGAGCGCAGTGACTGGACGGGCGAGACGAGGAGCGGTGCGCGTTGGAAGCGGTGAGTTCGTCGGATGCGAGTTCATGAGAGGAGGCTCCACTGTGCACTTTGCCACGGTCGGTCGGCAAGTGCAAGACGTTCGATGGTGGATGGCCACGCGATGGGGGCCGTGCCTTCGCCTGCGACTCTGCCTGCAACTTTCTCTGCGATTTCATCGGCAATTCCAGGGGCGAGTACGAGTTTGACCGGCCAGAGCGTTGTCACGCCGTGTGCAGAGTGTGCGAACGCCCGCGGTGGACGACGACCGCTTTGAGTCTGTGGTTCTGCGCGATCAACTAGGTGACTCGCGAATTCGAAGCCGCTCAGTGAGAGTCCACGAACCGCACCCTCAATCTCGCTGCGAGCGTGTTGCGCAAACTCGTGGGCATCCATCGAAGCACCGCGCTCGGCGAGCTCTCCACCGACATTCCAGACGACCTCGCCACCGTTGAGTTGCTCGCTCGTCACGGTGATTCGCGTCTTGGCGCCGTCGATGCAGTGACCAAAGACCATCGGTAGTGCGCCGCGAACGAACGCTTGTCGAAGTGGTCGACGCTGCATCGAGAGGGGCTCTCCTGCAAGGCGCGAGAGTTGCTCGTTACCCGATCCAGCTGCCAAGATGAGTTCACGACAACGAACAGTCATTGGTACGCGTGCCTCAATCTCAATCTGCAAGAGTTCACCAACACGCATGACGTGGGCAACACGACCCCGTGCAAGTTGCCCGATGTGGCGGCGTGCGAGCACATCAAGCAGCGATCTCGGATCGATCACCGTCTCAGGAAGTTTCATCACATCGCCTGCGACCTCGTCGAGCCAGCGAGGACGGTCGCTCGCGGCAACGGGCAGCGGACGACTCTCGAGCGCGTACGCGGCAGCGGCCATTCCCACCATGCCGCGCACGCCGGCAGTTCGCCAGAGAAAGCACGAATTCGCGAGCTTCTTGACGGACGCGAGGTCGCCGGCGGGTTCGCAGAGGCGCTCCTTCCAGAGTGCGGCGGCGCGAGAGACTTCGCCAGCGTCATCCCCCACCGCTCCTGCGAGCGCGTACTTGACCCCTGCGTGAAGGATGCCTTGGCTCGCGGTGGTTTGCCCAGATCCGAGCGCGGTCAATTCGATCAGCAGTGCTGAGAGCCCACGCGCGCGAAGTGCGTCGAGCGCGAAGAGTCCAGCGACTCCGCCGCCGACAATGAGTGCATCACAAGTGATCGCGGTCATCGCTGCGCGCGATGGTAGCGATCGCGATCGCGGTGTTCGCGCTACGAACCCCGCGATTCACGGGGGTTCGTTACTATTGCCCCGCGCTCTCTGGATCAATCATGACGACGACTTCCTCATCGCTCTCACCCTGTCCAAACCTCATCAACGGCGAGTGGATCGATCCCAAACTCGCGACGAGTGAGGTCTTCAATCCCTCGACGGGTGAGGTGATTGCGCATGCGCCCGTCAGTGGCGCGGCAGAGGTCGCCTCAGCGGTCGATGCAGCGTCGCGCGCCTTTCCGGCGTGGCGCGACACCCCTGCTGTCGAGCGCGCGCGTGTCTTCTTTCGATTTCGCCACCTCGTCGAGCAGCACTTCGACCGGTTGTGTCATTGCGTGAGCCGCGAGCACGGCAAAACGCTTGTCGAGGCCCGCGGAAGTCTCTTTCGCGGACTCGAAAACATCGAGTATGCCTGCGGAATACCAAGTTTGCTGATGGGCGACACGCTTGAGATCGCACGGGGAGTCGATTGCGAGACGATCCATCAGCCGCTGGGAGTCTGCGCTGGAATCACACCCTTCAATTTTCCAGTGATGGTGCCGCTGTGGATGTTTCCGGTGGCGATCGCATGTGGGAACACCTTCATTCTGAAGCCGAGTGAAAAAGTTCCCCTCGCAGCGAACATGCTCGGCGAACTCTTGATGGAAGCTGGCCTTCCCACAGGCGTCTTCAACATCGTGCATGGTGGTCGAGCGAGCGTCGATGCAATCTTGACCCATCCCAAGGTGCGGGCGATTTCATTCGTTGGATCGAGCCCCGTTGCGAAGTACATCTATGAGACGGGCACTCGACACGGCAAGCGCGTGCAGGCAAATGGTGGCGCGAAGAATTACATTGTCGTGATGCCCGATGCAAACGTTTCAAAGAGCGTCGAGGCTCTCTCGACCGCTGCGTTCGGTTGCGCGGGAGAACGATGCATGGCAGGATCGACGGCGCTAACGGTCGGCGCGGCTGCTGAGCGGTTGCTCCCAGACCTCATCACCGCTGCGCGCGCGATTCGCGTTGGGCGCACTGACCGTCCAGAGCAGAAGAACCAACCTGACATGGGGCCGGTGATCACAGCATCGCACCGCGACCGAGTGATCGAGCTCGTCTCGCAGGGAGAGCGCGAGGGTGCGAAGATCGTGTGTGATGGACGGGGTGCGCGAGTGAGTGATGGTCCCAAGGGCTTTTATGTCGGCGCAACGATCGTCGATGAAGTTGCGCAATCGATGACGATTGCGCGCGAAGAAGTTTTTGGTCCCGTGCTCAATGTGATGCGCATGGATGATCTCGACAGCGCCATCGAGCTCGCCAACGCCTCGAACTACGGCAACGGTGCCGCGATCTTCACGAATTCTGGCAGCGCCGCGCGTGAATTCAAACAGCGCATCAAGGCCGGCATGGTCGGAATCAACGTGGGAGTTCCAGCGACGATGGCGATGTTTCCCTTCACTGGCTGGGACGACTCGTTTTACGGTGACCTGCACATTCAAGGACGCGAGGGCGTGCAATTCTTCACGCAGCAGAAGGTCATCTCGACTCGGTGGCTCGGCGACACAGGGCCCGCTGCTGCCGACGTCTGGCGCAAATGATGGCGATCCTGATCCGAGGCGGCGAGATCGTGACAGACACGCAGCGGTACCACGCTGACGTCTTGTGCGAGGGAGAGACGATTTCGCGCATCGGTCGCGATCTTGCTGCGCCTGCTGGCGCGACCGTTCTCGACGCGCGCGGCAAGTTCGTCTTTCCTGGGTTCATCGATCCACATGTTCATATCTATCTGCCGTTCATGGGCACCTATGCGAAGGACACCTACGAGAGCGCGAGTCGCGCGGCGCTTGTTGGCGGAACGACAACGCTGATCGAGATGTGCTGCCCAGCGCGAAGCGATGACGCGACACGTGCGTTTGAATTGTGGATGTCGAAAGCCGTCGGAAAGTCAGTGTGCGACTTCTCGTTTCACATGGGGGTGACGAAGTTTGACGAATCGAGCGAGTCGGCGCTCACGGCGATTGTGAAGCGCGGAATCTCTTCATTCAAAGTGTTTCTTGCCTACAAGGGGGCGTTCGGGATCGACGACATCGAGCTGTACGCAACGTTGAAACTTGCCAAGAAGCTCGGCGTGATTGTGACGGCGCACTGCGAGAACGAGACGCTGGTCGACGAGCGCTCGCGCGAATTGCTGGCGATTGGCAAGCGTGGCACGGCACAGCATCATGAGAGTCGCCCTGAGTACGTTGAGGCCGAAGGAGTCAATCACCTGATGACCTTCGCGCAGTCGACAGGCGCAGCGACGTACATCGTGCATCTGAGTTGCGTCGACGCACTCGAGCGCGCCCTCGCGGCGCGCGCGAGTGGCGTACGCGTGAACATCGAAACGCTCATCCAGTATCTCGTGCTCGACAAGAGTGATGCAGAACGCGGCGACTTCGAAGGGGCGAAGTTTGTGATGTCTCCGCCGCTGCGAGACAAGCGCAATCAAGAGGCGCTGTGGAGTGCGTTGCACGCAGGCGAGATTGACACCGTTGCGACTGATCACGCTCCGTTTGATTTCGCCGATCAGAAGCGGATGGGGGCGAATGACTTCACGAAGATTCCAAACGGCATCCCATCACTTGAAGATCGCATCACGCTTCTGTACACACGAGGAGTTCTCGAGGGCAAGCTCACACTCAACGACTTGGTGCGGGTCGCGAGTACGAACGCCGCGAAGTGCTTTGACCTCTATCCCCGCAAGGGTGCGATCGCAGTGGGGAGTGACGCAGACATCGTGGTCTTCGACCCTGCAGACCGCGGGACAATCTCGGCGAAAACACACTCGATGGCGGTTGATTACAGCGCCTTCGAAGGATGGGAGCGCCACGGACGCGCGACCGACGTGACCGTTCGCGGCACACTCGTCGTGCGGGATGGCGCCTTCATCGGACGCGCCGGACACGGGCAGTTCTTGGCTCGCACGCCGAGCCATTTCTAGAAAGAGAGTTTCAAGCGATGTCATCCGCACAATTGCAACCCGACGCGAATCTCACGAATCACGACTTGGCGCCAGTTGGCATCGACCAACGAACGTGGAGCACCTGGAGCATCGCGGCACTGTGGATCTCGATGGCAGCGTGCGTGCCGACGTACATGCTCGCCTCGTCGCTCATCGAAGTGGGAATGAATTGGTGGCAGGCGATCCTGACGGTCTTTCTGGGCAATGCAATCGTCGTCGTACCGATGATCATGAACGCGCACGCTGGAACCAAGTATGGCATCCCCTTTCCGGTCTTCTGTCGCGCATCGTTTGGAGTGCTCGGGGCAAACATTCCTGCGCTGATGCGCGCGGTCGTCGCGTGCGGGTGGTTCGGCATTCAGACGTGGATCGGCGGCGATGCAATCTTTCGAATCTGTGGAGTCTTCTTTCCGACGCTGCTCGATCCTGCAGCTGCCACCATGCTGGGCATCTCCGCTGCGCAGTTCTCTTGCTTCATGTTGTTCTGGGCGATCCACATCGTGATCATCTGCAAGGGGATCGATTCGATTCGCTTGCTCTTGCAGTTCAAAGCGCCGCTGCTCATCGCACTTGGATTGTTGCTACTCGCGTGGGCCTATCGGGCAGCAGGCGGCTTTGGACCGATGCTCTCAGCACCGAGCGCATTCGACACAGGCGGCTCGAAATCAGGGCAATTCTGGGCATTTTTCGTGCCTGCGCTGACCGGGATGGTGGGATTCTGGGCGACGCTCTCGCTCAACATTCCTGACTTCTCACGCTACGCAAAGAGCCAACGCGCGCAGATGTTCGGGCAAGCGATCGGACTTCCTCTCACGATGGCGCTCTATTCGTTCATCGGCGTCGCGGTGACCTCTGCAACGGCTGTGATCTACGGTCACGCGATGTGGGATCCCGTCACGGTCTTGACTCAGTTCACGAATCCGGCACTGCTGATCATTGCAATGTTTGCGCTCTGCCTCGCGACACTCGCGACAAACCTCGCGGCGAATGTCGTGAGCCCCGCGAATGACTTTTCGAATCTCGCTCCGAAATTGATTTCGTTTCGCACGGGCGGCGTGCTGACGGGCATCATTGGCATTCTCATGATGCCGTGGAAGTTGATCGCCGATCCCACGGGATACATCTTCGTCTGGCTTGTGGGTTACAGCGCGCTGCTCGGTCCAATCGGTGGCATTCTAATTTGCGATTACTTCGTCATTCGGCGCCGAGTGCTCGACCTGCCAGACCTCTACCGGATGCATGGGCGCTATCGCTACCACAGCGGATTCAGCTATGCCGCGATCGCAGCACTTCTCATCGGCATCGCCCCCAATGTGCCTGGCTTTCTCGTTGCAATCAAGGTTGTTTCGACTGAGAGCGTGGGACCCTTCTGGAGCGAGCTCTACCACTACGCTTGGTTCGTCGGCTTCGCGCTCTCATTCGCCGCGTACTTTTTACTGCGCTCGATCGCTGCTACTCACCCTCAACCACGGACTTCACCATGAGCAACATTCCTCAGCTGCCTGCGTGCGCGTTCACACCAAAGCCATACGCAGGTCCATCGCCGCAGGAGGTGCTCGCGCTTCGCAAAGAGCATCTCTCTCCAGCGATCTTTCACTACTACAAGACTCCGATCATGATCGTGCAGGGGCACGGGCAGTACCTGTTTGATGAAACGGGACGGCGCTACCTCGATGGCATCGGCGGCATCGTGACCGTGAGCGTCGGGCATTGCCATCCTGAAGTGACACGCGCTGCGAATGAACAGAACGAAACGATCGTGCACACGACGACGCTCTATCTGAACCCACACGTCGCACTCTTCGCGAAAGAACTCGCTGCGAAGATGCCGGGGGAACTGAAAGTCTGTTACTTCGTGAACTCGGGTTCAGAAGCGAACGATCTCGCGATCATGATGGCGCGGGCGGCAACGAGTAATTACGACGTGCTTGCGCTGCGCAACGGCTATCACGGAGGAAGTCCAGGCGCGATGGCGCTCACCTCGCACCACACCTGGAAGTTCAACGTTCCACACAGTTTCGGCGTGCAGCACGCGGTGCTTCCAGATCTGTACCGAGGACAGTTCGCGGCTGGCGACGCCGACGCGGGCCGCAAGTATGCGCTCGATATCAAGAACCTCATTCAGTTTGGAACTTCGGGACAGATCGCCGCATTCATCGCAGAGACGATTCAAGGAGTCGGCGGCGCCGTCGTGATGCCTGACAATTACTTGCGCGAGGCGTACGCGCACGTGCGCGCTGCTGGCGGACTCTGCATTGCCGATGAGGTGCAATCTGGTTTCGGTCGCACGGGCACGCACTACTGGGGATTCGAAACTCAGGGTGTGATTCCGGACATCGTCACGATGGCAAAGGGCATTGGCAATGGATGCCCTCTCGCCGCGGTCGTGACGACTCGAGCGATTGCCACGGCGATCGCGAATCGAATTCATTTCAACACCTTTGGCGGCAACCCCGTCTCGTGCGCGCAAGGTCGCGCGGTGTTACGGGTGATCGACCACGAAGGGTTGCAAGCAAATTCGCTCGCGCGTGGCGCGCAACTGAAGGCTGGCTTCGCTGAACTTGCGAAGAAGCACTCGTTGATTGGTGACATTCGCGGACTCGGCTTGATGCTCGGCGTCGAACTCGTGAAGGATCGCACGACGAAAGAACCTGCGAGTGCAGAGTGCGCCGCGGTCTTTGAAAAATGTAGAGAGCTCGGTCTGCTCATCGGCAAGGGCGGTCTCTGGGGCAACACACTTCGAATCAAGCCACCGATGTGCATCACAGCAGCGGACGGCGACTTCTTGATCGGTGTGCTTGACCAGGCGCTGAGCAGCGTCTGACTGCGCAACCCAAGAGCACAGCATGAGCAACGCAATCTCGACGCTCGAAGTTCCACTCGATTCACTTCACGCGGCACAACTCGCCGCGCCATTCGCCTCGCGACTTGAACTCTGCGACGATCTTGCGAGTGAAGGGTGGACGCCAACGGGCGAATTCGTCAAAGCCGTTCGCGCATTCACCGACGTCTCACTCGTGGTCATGATCCGACCACGGTTTGCAGATTCGCCGCGCGCGCTCACCGTCGGTGCTTTTTTTGCGACCGAGCGGGTGATGACCGCGTCGAAGAAGGAGATCGAGATGGCGGCGAGAGCTGGAGCGAATTCGGTTGCCATTGGATTACTCACCGCGGACGGCGACGTCGACATGATTGCCTGCGCTGAACTCGCGAAGTTCGCGCGCGGAGCGGCGCTCGACGTTGCATTCCTGCGCACGTTCGACTTGATCGCCGATCGTGAACGCGCGATGCGTGACATCACCGATCTCGCAATGCTGCGCGTGGTGACCGCTGGAGTCTTGGGTTGGAATTCAGCTGTCGACTCGATTTCGCGCAGGCTCGATGTGCTCGCGCAAGATGTACGTAACGCGCACGCGTGTGCACCGCCGGGCCGTGCCGCCGTTGAAGTGGTTGCGTGCGGCGGAGTTCGCACCGAGAATGCCTGTGAATTCTTAGGTGTTTCTCCGCACCTTCATGCATCTTGTCGACGGCTTGGAGAATTCAGTGGCGAAGAGGTTGAGAGTCTCTATGAGCGAATGGTCATGACACGAAACGCTCGTAGCGCGCGGTGAGTGGTCATGGTCGAGGCGAGGCGAGGCGCTACTTGTCCCACGTCGTCATGCAGTAGTCGACGCTGCTTGGAAGGCACTGCACCGTTGCGGCGAGTTCGGTGGGCGAAAGCGCAACTCCAGATTGCTTCTTCAACAAACAGAGCGACATTTCAAGTGCCTCGGCATCGTTCTTGGGCATCGCAGTTGCGGGACCCGTGAGCCCGACAATCACGACGCGCTGCGGGTTGATCACGCATGAGTTGCGAAGGGTCGCTTGCAGAAGTTCATCCTCATGCAGGTCGCTGACGTTGCGCCCATCGCCTCCGTTGGCGGCCAACTGCGCGACACACCAACATTCGGGACAGCGCCCATTGGGGTCGACATCATCCCGGTAGAGGGCGACGAATCGGTGCACGATCGAGGTCTCAGTAATGAGGACTGGCGCTCTGGCGGGCGCGGGAGCTGGCACGTCGCGAGCAAGTTGTTGCAGACTCTCGCGCGGGCGCAGGGCGATCCAGAGTGTTACAGCGAGAAGAAGAGACGCCGCAGTCGCGAGGGCGATGCGCGCGATGCGCCAAGATGTCGGAGCCTGCACTCGCGCGCCCCGATGGACCCTGAAGTCATCCTCGAAGTCGTCGAGGTCGCCAGACATGTGCAAGAGTTGCTCAGCGTGCGCTTGGGCCAGTTGTTCAGACCGCTGCGCAGCCTGGGGCTCGAGTTCATCGTCGTTGTTCGCACTGCGTGTCATGTGGCCTCTCGTTCTTCGCTCGATGGGGGATGGGCTGCTCGGGATTTCTGCGAAATGAATCCCCGGCCGGCCAGAAACTCACTGAACCGTCTTAAAACCGAACGTTTTCGCTCGTGCGCCGTGCTCGGGGAGAGCGAAAGAGAGTCGGCGATTTCGCGTTCAGAGTGACCGTTGACGATGCAGCGCAACATCTGCAGGTCGTCGCGCGAAAATGGCGCGTGTGGTTCGTCGCCATCGACGACCCGCCGGATGAGTTCAAGCGATTCGGCGAGGTGCAGAGGCACTGCAGCCATTTGCGCTTCGACCTCGGCGAGTCGATCGCTCGAGTTGGCGAGAACGCGGCCCCGCTCGCGTCCCTGTTCGCGCCGGTAGCGCAGCCAGATGTTCGCTGAGATTGCGTACAAGAATGTCGAAGGACGAGCCTTCGACGGGTCATACTTTCCGCCCTGAAGCGCCTTCCAGAATTCGATCCAGGTGCGGTGCGCGAGTTCGTCTGCGACATCATGGTTCTCGAGGCGTCCGCCACCGAGTCGCCGCAGAAAGTGCACGACGAGTCCGCCGCTGAGGTGTCTATGCAACTCTGAGATGGCGGCGTGATCCCCTGCCATCATCCGCTTCTGGCACGCTGCGATTCGCTCGTTGAGATCGCCCGCTGGCATGTGATCGAAGGGTACCGAGTGGCGTTACGATCACCTCGCGTGGCGCAACCTCGAAAGGTCGCGCGAAAGGTCTCGGGGCTTCACGAAATGATCCGCCGCATCGAACTCGTCAACTTCATGTCGCACGCGCGCACGGTGATTGAACCGGCTGCGGGATTGACTGTTCTTGTGGGACCCAACAACTGCGGAAAGAGCGCTGTCGTTGCCGCGCTTCAGATTCTCTGCCACAACGAGAACTCAACGTACGTGCTGCGTCACAACGAAAAGGCGTGCAGTGTCACCGTCGAAACGGATGACGGCCACACGATTACGTGGGGACGGACCAAGACATCGCCGCATTACGTGATCGATGGGCAGCGCTTTGATCGACTCGAACGCACAAGTGTTCCCGATGCGCTTCATGCCGCGTTGCGACTTCCACGGGTGGCGGCAGGGACCGAAGAGCTGGACGTTCACTTCGGCGAACAGAAGAAACCGATCTTCTTGCTCGAAGAATCGCCCTCGTGCGCGGCGCAATTCTTCGCCTCGTCGTCTGATGCTGCGACGCTCATCGAGATGCAGAAGCTGCACCAGCAGTCAACAGCGGATGCCAAGCGCCAGAGCAAGCAACTCACTGAAGAGGTCGTTCAGCTCGCACGGGAACTCGCTGCGCTCGCTCCGATCGACGAGATCGACGCGGGGCTTGTGGGTCTTGAGAGCGCCTATCGCACGGTCGAAAGCGTGGACGCGAAGATCGCGCATTTGGCTGGTTCCCTCGCGGAATTGCGCTCGGCCGATCGATCGCTCCAGTTGATTCGTGCGCGCGCGCGAGCGATGGCTGCGCTTGCACCGGTGCCGGTCATGGGTGATGTTGCGGCGCTCACGCGTTGCGCGAGGTCGATCGCAGCGATGGCTCTCGAGGTCGAGCGCACGCAGCACGTTGCGGGCGCGCTGGGGAGAATGCAACCACAACCGACCTTCGGTGACGAGGTCGCAGTCCGCCACGCCATTGCTGCACTCAACAGGCAGCACGCACAACTCACGCGATTGCAACGAACGCACGAATGTCTTCAAGGAGTGCGCGCGATCGAGTCACCGCGCGAGGTGAAACCGATCGAACAGATGATCGCCGCACTCGAGCGTGAATTGCAAATCCTGCGTGAGTGCAACGATCGAGCGCAGAAGGAACGTGATGCGTTCGCGCAGCTCGAGCGCGAGATCGCCGCGTTCGTTCGAGAGCAGCCCAACTGCACAGCGTGTGGCGCAGTGCTTGATCCATCGAAACTCACTTCGCATTTTCACAGTGCATCGCACGGGGATTCACACGGGGCTTCTCATGAGTGATCGCCACGTGCAACGGTCGGACTACGTTGGGGTGCTGATGATCGGCGACCCACACCTCGAGGGGCGCGCTCCGGGGTTTCGCAAGGATGATTATCCGCGCGTGATCCTCGAGAAGTTTCGCTGGTGTGTGTCGTATGCGCAGTCGAATCGACTCTTACCCGTTGTGCTTGGCGATCTCTTCGACAAGCCGCGAGACAATCCCACCTGGATGATCGGTGAACTCATCGAAGTGCTTGCGGGTGTCGGCTGCATCGGCATCTACGGCAATCACGATTGCGCTGATCCAGAACTCTCAGATCACGATTCGCTCTCGCTCTTGGTGAAGGCGCGGTCGATTCGGCTGCTCGACGATGCGCCGTGGATCGGCACGATGAATGGACGCGCGGTGGTGATTGGTGGCTCGTCGTATCGCTTGGCGATTCCCGATCAGTTTGTGGTTCCAACGGACGGCAGCGCGGCGGCTGACGGCAGCGAACGACCGATCGTCTTCTGGATCACCCACCACGACATTCTTGTGCCTGGCTATGAAGAGCACGGACGGCTGAAGCCCCGCGCAATTGATCGCATCGACGTGGTGATCAACGGTCACATCCACCGCCGACTCGACGATGTGCAGTGTGGTGAAACGCTGTGGATCACACCGGGCAATATCAGCCGTCGTTCGCGAAGTGATGCGGCGACGGCGCACTCCCCCGCGGCGTTGCGCATCGACATCACCAGCGGCGGCTACACGCGCACGATGATTGAAGTGCCCCACGCGAAGCATGAGGATGTCTTTCATGCAGCGGTGATCGATGAGTCGATCGAGCACGATCCGTCGCTCTCGCGGTTCATCGCAGGCCTCGCCGAACTTCAGAAGCGCCGCACTGAAAGTGGCTCTGGACTCGTCGCGTTCCTCGAGAAGAATGTCAGTCAGTTTGAACAGCCCGTTGCAGATGAAATCATGAGACTTGCCAAGGAGGTCACGACCAATGCCACAGAATGAATCTACCGGATCGCCACAATCTCGCACGCAATCGATCGAAGAATTGCAGAAGCGATTCAAGAAACTCGACGAGGCGCGCATTGCGGCGGATGCAAATCAGAAGACCGCCCAAGCCCGCATGAATGAACTCAACGCCGGTGCGAGGGACACGTATGGCACCGACGACATCGACGCACTGAAAAAGCAGCGCACCGAGATGATCACAGAGAACGAGCGTGCACGAAGCGCCTATCAAGCCGCGCTTGACGCGGTCGAGGGCGAACTCGCAGAAGTTGAGCGGGCGTTTGCGGATGCGGCGGCGAAAGCTGCAGAGGATGAGTCGCGCGCATGACGATCGAAGCGCGAGATGAGCAGAGCGCGTCGGCGGGCGAACCGCCGGCCGTGCAGTTGCCACTGCGGTTGCCACTGCGGTCGCCACTACGGTCACCAGCTGCTGCGCGCAGGCGAATCGAATTGCTTGCGATTCGACGCGATGATCGTGCGAAGTCGACGAGTTCCGCGAAGGGGCGAATCGTGCAGTTCGACGCGCAGCTCGAGCTTGCGCCCAAGGTGACCGATGCGCTCGAGACTCTCAGCGAACGGTTGTTCAAAGAAGTGTTGCGAGTCGTCGAGGCGCAGGCGACCAACGCGTTGCAGGAGGTGCTTGATCAGGAAATCAAACTCAAGACTGAGGCGACGTTCAAGCGCGGCGCCGCGGCGGTTGAATTCTCGATTGATAACAACGGAAACAAAGAAGATGTCCTGCGCGGTCAAGGCGGATCGGTCGCGAACATTCTTAGCGTCAGTTTGCGCATGCTCGCGCTCGCGACGCTCGGCGAAGACAAACATCGAAGGGTGCTCGTGCTCGATGAGCAAGATTGTTGGCTTCGACCCGACCTCGTTCCAAAGTTTGTGAGGATCGTGCAGCACGCTGGGCGCAAACTCGGATTTCAGGTGATCATGATCAGCCACCACGATCAAAGCGTTTTCGAGCGATTCGCCGACAAAATCTACCGATTCGCTCCGCTCATGGGCGTTGTCGAAGTACGCGAAGTCGCAAAGTCACCAACGGTTGTGGATGGGTGAGGGGGAGAGGCGCGGACGCTGAACGCGTCAACGGGGCCGCGGGTATAAAACCGAGGAGAGAGTTTGTACCGTACAAACTCACCAAAGAAAGGCATGCTTTAATGGAGCCGCGCAGTTCGAGCCCCAGCAACCCGCCTTTCGAAATACCCTCTCGCGATGCCAACCTACACAGTCACTGGAACAACGGACCCATTCATTCAAGCGAAACTCTTGCAGGGCGAGACGATCATCGCCGAGCGCGACGCGATGGCCGCGATGACCGGCACCGTCGACATCGTCGCGAAGGCGCGCGGAGGATTCCTGAGCTCACTCGTGCGAAGCGCAACGACGGGCGAGTCGTTCTACCTGCAAGAGATCACCGCCAATCGTGGCGCGGGCACCGTCATGCTCGCGCCGCGCTATCCCGGTGAAGTTCGAGTGGTCTCGCTTACCAATGAATCGTGGATGCTCTCGGATGGCACGTTTCTCGCCGCAGACCCCTCGCTGACACTCGAGACAAGCCGCAACTCGAGTTGGGGAGCAGCGCTTGTCGGCAACACCGGCGGCTTCTTCATGCTGAAGATCTCTGGCACTGGTGCCATGATCATTTCAAGTGTTGGCGCGATTCATGAACTCATCATTCGCCCAAGCGAAGAGTTGATCGTCGACAGTGGACACGCCATCGCGTGGCCAGCCCATCTTGAAATGCGCGCGTCACTTTCGACGAATCAGAACGCTGGATTTCTTGGCAAAGTGGTCGGCGCTGCCAAGAGCGGCGAAGGAGTCGTGCTGCGCTTCTCAGGGGGATCAACGGGCGGACGCATTCTCGTCTCGAGCCGAAGTCGCAAGAGCCTCATCGACTGGATTGGATCGTTCTTGCCCGGCAAGTAGCCCTTCTCGCACCAACACACGCGACCTTCGCGCTTTACACGTGCGCTCTCGCAACGGATTGAGGGCCCTCAACAGGTGGCGTCGACATCGTGCACTTCGTTGATATTCGCAAGTGAACTCGCGTCGCACGTGACCTCGACGATGGTCTCTCGCACCAGCGCGCTCGAGAGTTGGTAGTGACCCGCTGCGATTCGCGCCGCGAGGGTTGGAAGTGCTGCCTGCGTGTAGAGCCCAGCACAGGGATGGGTTCGATCGGTCGCGGCGAACACGGCGAAGGCCTGTGGATTCGCCTGCGCCGCTGCGAGTATCCGCAGTGCTGAATCAGCGCTGAACGAGGGCATGTCGCCCGCGAGAACGAAGATCGATCCACGCCAACACTGCAGTGCGCTGGTGATGCCGCCGAGGGGTCCGATGGCTGGGTGCGCATCGATGATGATGCCATCGGCGAGCAACGGCACATCGGGATGGCACTCCCCCACCACCTTCACGCGCCGTCCAAAGATGCTGCGCAAGATTTCGATCGAGTGAAGCACGAGCGGTGATCCACTCGCGCCGATCGGTTCTCGAAGTTTATCGCGACCAAAGCGGCGACTTCTTCCGCCGACGAGCACGATGGGCTGTATCGACTCGAGAAACGCCGCGTTCAACGCGTCACTGCTCATGTGCGATGACCTTGCCAGTGACGGGCGTCGCATCGGGGCGTCCGTCGTCTTGCACCTCGCCGCGCAAGGTCTCGATCGCGTGCGGCAAGATGTCGAGGATCGCTTCAAGGTTTTCACTTGATCCGCGCGGCGACCCAGGAAGCGTGAGGATCAGTGTGCGACCGATCGTGCCTGAGACTCCACGCGACAGAAATGCGCGCGGCGTCTTGCTCATGCATCGCAGTCGCGCGAGATCCATCAGCGCAGGATGCTCGCGCTCGAAGACACCCCGCGCAGCTTCTGGAGTGACATCGCGAGGCGCGAGCCCAGTCCCACCCGTGCTCACGATCAAATCGATCTCGGCTGACGGGAGCGACCACGCGACAAAACACGCGGCGATGTGCTGCTTTTCGTCAGGAACACAGCGCATTTCGACAATTGTCGCGCCCATGCGCGCGCGCAAGATCTCTGCGAGACCTGGTCCAGAGGTGTCGACGGTCTCGCCTGTGCTGCACCGATCGCTCACAGTGAGAACCGCTGCTCGAATCGATCGCGGTGCGGCGTGCGTCATTCGAGACTCGCCGGTGCGATGTATGAGCCGTGGCGTCCACCATGTTTTTCGGTGACGCGGATCGACTCAATCACCATCGACTTGTCGACGGACTTGCCCATGTCGATCACTGTGAGGCACGCAACGGCGACCGCTGTGAGCGCTTCCATCTCGACACCGGTTCGCGACTCGGTGCGCACAGTCGCACAGACTCGAATGCCTCCTGACGTGAGCTCGAGCGTGATGTCGACTGCGTCGAGCGGCAACGTGTGGCACAGTGGGATCAACTCATCAGTGCGCTTCGCCGCAAGAATGCCTGCGAGACGTGCAACATCGAGAAGCGATCCCTTGGCGAGTGAGTTCTCTCGGATGCGTTGCTCGAGTTCAGCCGAAATGCGAACGAACCCCTCGGCCGCTGCCATGCGCTTCGTGATTGGCTTTGCGCCAACATCGACCATGCGCGCGCCACCACCCTCATCGATGTGCGAAAGTTTCGTCGTCTCGTCGCGCAAGTTGCTCATGTCGACCAAGGATAGAAGGGGGAACTCGCGGATGCGCCTGCTCCCGGGGGAACCTCAATGAATCCATCCGTGATTCCTGCGGAAATCATGTCGCCAGACCCCCGTCCATCGGCGAGGTGCGCCTCGCCAGTGCTGGTAATGCGCACGAGTCGATGCCACCAGAGGTCGATCGACTTGTGATCTGGGTTCGCGACCGCGACGCGAGCGACTGAAACTTGGTGAGCGAGGCCAGCCATCGCGTCGAGCACTGGCAGAACGATTCGAGTGCATGTCACGAGCGTCGAGACAGGATTGCCCGGCAGCGCGAAGATGGCGACTCCGCCTGCGACGGCTGCGAGCATTGGCTTGCCCGGGCGTTGGGGCAAGCCGTGAAAGAGCACATCAGCGCCAACCGATTCAATTGCCGTGCGAACTCCGTCGCGGTGTCCCATCGAAATGCCGCCCGTGAAAATGATCGCGTCGCAGCAGGTGAGCGCGGTGCGAAGTTCGCTCGCGAGCGCGTCATCTTCATCGCGCACATGCGTGACGCGTGTGACCTCGATCGATGGGTGCGCCGCGAGCACCGCTTCGAGTGCAGGACCGTTGCTGTTTCGAATCTGAAATGGCGCAGGAGTTTCACCGGGCGCGACGACTTCGTCTCCAGTGGTGATGATCGCAACATGCACCCGCGCGAAGAGCAGAGGCAGTGCGCACCCGACTGCGGCAAGCGCACCGATCGAGGCGGCGGTGAGACGTCTGCCACTGGCGAGAAGTTCGTCGCCAGCGCGAGTGTTCTCGCCGCGCGCGCGGATGTTTGCACCAGCGCGCAGAGCCCCTCGTTTCTGCTGTGAAATCGTGATTGTGTGAGTCGCGGCGCCGTCTTGGTGGTCTGTGACATGTTCGGCGAGATGCTCGACCAGATCTTCGACCAGATCCTCGCGCTTGATGACCGCATCGCAGCCTGGCGGGATCGCCGCGCCCGTGACAATGCGCACGGCCTGACCTGCGAGCATCGGGGACGGCGCCTCGCCGATGCGAACTTCTCCCGCGACGGTGAGCGTGAGATCGCGCGCGCGGTCGAGCGCGAGGTCTGCGGTGCGGATCGCGAACCCATCCATTGCTGAAGTATCGAAAGGTGGACTGTCTCGATCGGCGCGAATCGACTCGGCGAGAACGCGTCCTCGCGCACTCTTCAACGGCACGCGCTCGACGGAAGGCTCGCGAGCGCGAGCCTGCATTCGCGCGATCATCAGGTCGACGGCGGCCTGCGGCGAATCACACGCGAATGGTTGGTTTCGAAATCCCATGGGAGAGTGGTTCGCACATTACACTCATGCGATGCATCTTGAAGTGCTCGTCTTTGGACAAGTGGCAACGATCGCAGAGTGTGATCGCGTGCGAATTCACCTTGCGCGTGCAGCACACGAGTGCGAAACCGCGACCGTGCGCGAGGTGCTCACCGCGTTGGGCGAACAGCATCCCGACGTGCGATTCGCGCTCGCATCGGCACGCATCGCGGTCAACCACTCGTTTGCAGGCGGCGACGCGACGGTCACAATCACCGACGAATTGGCGTTGATTTCGCTGGTGGGAGGCGGATGATCGTCTGTGCAACGATTGTCGATGGGGCGATCACGCGCGAAGCAGAAGGGCGCGCGATCGGCACGGTTCTGGAGAGTCTCGAACAACTGGTCGCGACTGGATTGAACGGCGCAACGGTTCGGTTCGAAGGAGTTGTTCGCGCGATCGAGACCTCTCCCGACGGTAGTGCGCGCGATCTCGCCGCGCTCGATTACACCACCTACGACCCGATGGCGCACCGCGAACTCGAAGCGCTCGCGCGTGATGTCGCGCAGACGCACGCACTTGGCGCACTCGTCACGGTGCACAGTCGCGGACACGTCGCCGTTGGCGCGATCTCATTCGTGTTGATCATCGTCTCTGCGCACCGAGCCCAGTCGCTTCGCGCGATGAGCGAGTTCATCGATCGACTCAAACAAGATGTGCCGATTTGGAAGCAGCCGGTGTGGAAGTCGTCAGCGTCGGCGCCGCTGGTGTAGAACGATCGCCGCCTCAACCCACTGGAGGAACGGTGGCCACCACGATGAGCGTTCCATCGGGCAGCACAGCGACTCCCGGATCAGCACCCGGCACACCGCTTGGTGTCGCATCGAGCGTCCACGATGCTCCATCTGTGGTGCGTGCACTCCAGACTCCGGCGTTGGATGTTCCGTAGAAGCGCAGACCCTTTGGAATCTGCACAAGAGCGCCGAGCCAGCGATTCGTCGTCGCGCCAGAAAGATTCGGCTGCCTCACGAAGTTCAGCCCGTCGGTGCTCGTCGCTCGATAGGCGCTGCCATCGGCTCCTTGGATCGGCGCGATCAACTGCCATGTGCCGTTGAGTTGCGCGGCTGCGCAGTCGATCACCATCTGACCAGTCACTGCGAATCGATCACCAGGTTCGAGTGCAAATTGCACGCCATCAGAGGAGATTGCGCTGCCGATGCGA
Organism: Singulisphaera sp. GP187; assembly: GCA_945869475.1. Classification (GTDB taxonomy): domain Bacteria; phylum Planctomycetota; class Phycisphaerae; order Phycisphaerales; family SM1A02; genus F1-60-MAGs104. The sequence goes on from CAMBOV010000015.1 coordinate 41,777, forward strand.
GCGATCGCCCCCGGTGTGTTCTTGTTCATCGTGAAGTACATACGAACGCGTCCATCGGCGAGCACGACGAGCGTGGGATCAAATGGCGCACGCTCATCGCCGTTGATGCCCGTGAGTGCAGCAGTCATTGGTGTTGACCACGTCAGTCCGCCGTCGACTGAACGGCTCAGTGCGATGCGATCGAACGCGGCAGGATTGCTTTCGGGAAACCACTGAAAGGCTGCGATCAATTCGCCAGACTCGGCGCGTGCGACCGACGCGACCCCCGCTCGCGCAAACGTATGAACGCGCACCGCGCTTGAACCTGGCGCAATTCGGTAGACCCCGATGTCGTTGTTCCACGGACCCGTTCCAGTCCCTTGGGGACTCCATCCAGTGAGAAGGATCGCGAGGTCGACTCCATTCACCATATCGTCGTCGTTGAGATCTGCGTCGGCATTCGAACCCCCCCACGCCGAAAGCAGCGCGGCGAGATCGGCGCCATCAACCTGGCCACTCTCGTTGACATCAGCGATCGCCGCGCGGGGTGGTCGTCCGACCATTTCTTGCATGATTGTGCGCAGAAATGGCTCGATCTGAACCGACTCAGGAAGCGTCGACGCGAGCATCGTGCCAGTGAAACTTTGGTTCGCGGCGTTTGATCCGCTGCCGGTCGATCCATTGACACGAGCGAATCGCGAGCGCCCCGTTCCTCCGCTCGACTGCATGACCGCACGATTGTTGAGTTTGATCGTGTGCAGATGATCAGGCTGCACGTGATCAGCGAGTGACTGCACGGCAATGAAGTCGCCGCGATACTGGAAGAGGAAGTTGATCGGTTCATGCTCGAACCACCACGCATTGTCAGCGACATCGTGCCCTGTCATTGAAGCGGTGTCCGAGCGATCGGCCGGACCCTCCCACTCAACGAGCGACTTCACCTGCGGCGTGTGCGGATATCGCGCGAGCGCTCCTGCAGCCATCGTGATGCCGAACGAACGCGACTGCACATGCAGATTGTTTGCGGCAACATCGGAGCGTGATGCGACAGACTTGAGTACAGCGTGCAAGCCATCTTGCTGGATGAACCCGCCGAAATCTTCAACCGTGTACACGCCACCATTGGTGCTCTGACCACGACCATCTGGATCGAACTTCACGGTGACGAATCCCAGGTCGGCCTGCGCCTGCATGTTCGCATCGGAAAAAGTCGTGGTTGTGCCAACTCCACCAGGCACATACACAATTGCTGGATAGCGCACCCCCGCTTGCGCGTTAGAGGGGCGAAAGGTGAGTGTGAAAAGTTGCACGCCACTCGTGGGATTCGTCACCCAGGTGACGACTGGAGTGCCTTGAGCACTCGCCGGCGGAACCATCGAGAGTGCGATCACGCACGCGAAGAGGAGGCGGATGAGGGCTGCGAGGTGATTTTTCATATGGGGCTCCAGAAACAACGTACTCTGAAAAAGTGCCCATTCAAGTCAAAGTTGGGACATAAAATCGAAATCGGACGTGCCCATCGTGGTCGAACTGCGATCGCAACGACGGCAGCCTTGAGACCAGAGAGCATCCCCTGCACGGCGACGACTCCACCCATTGTGCGCTGAAGCAGCCAGCCGATGTAGCCAAAGGCGCGCACAACATCGCGCAGCGTGGGCGGGTTGGACGCGGATTGTTCGGTCGCTCGAGGATGTGCCGTGCAGACGATCGCACAACATCCCTCAGCGACGCGCAGATGCACGCGGTCGCGCGTTACAAGTGTTTCTCCACAGGCGAGTTGCGCGCCAATTGCTTCATCGCACGAGAGAATCTCAACGCCTCCCACGCCGGCGTGCACAACGACGAGTGGTGCATCGACCTGCGTCTCTCGAGCGCGAATGAGTTGCATTTCGCCCCGCCAACGGTCGCGGCGAACCATCCAGTTGACGTCGCGAACGTCGGTGCCAATGGGGTCGCCCACGACGAACTCTTCGCCGGCGAAGACGAGCGCGATTCCCTCGCGCGTAACCGCAGTGCGCACGCCGGCGCGCTCAAGGGTGAGCGCGTCGCCGTGAAGGATCGCGATGCTTCTCTCAACGCCAGGAAAAGTCGAAAACTCACTTCGCGATGGGACATCCGCGATCGACAACCGCCACGACCAATCGTCGCCCGCTGCGCTCGCATCGCCCGCTGCGCTCGCATCGCCCGCTGCGCTCGCGTCGCTTGCGACGACGAGTGTGCTTGCGAGTCCGTTCTTCCATTGAACGCGCACTGAACTCGACGCTGGCAGCAGTGGCATCCCATCACCCTACCGCATCGGCGCAGCAACCTCACGCGAGCGCGATTGACGCAATCGCGCGAGACAACGACACTACGAGGGTGACGCTCATCGACCCTGCAATCCACCGCACTTCACACACGCGCGCACTGCTCGCCATGGTGGCGGCGACCTCGTTCGTGCTGGTGCACATCATCATCGAACACTCGTATGGAGCGCTGCAGAGTTCGATCGCGCGCGACCTTCACATGGCTCTGGGCGAATCGGCGATTTTCGCCGGGTTCTACCTCGCGGGATATGGACTCTGTCAGATTCCAGCAGGGTTGCTGCTCGATCGGTACGGCGCGCGACACATTCTCTGGATCGCGGCACTTTTCGCGGCAGTGTCGATGTTGCTTCTCTCGTGGGTCGAGAGTCCACTCGGTGTGGGAGCGACGCGCTTCACGGCAGGCGTCACAACATCGTTCGCATTCTCGGGCGCCGCGCTTGTCGCTCGGCGGCGACTTCCTCCGCACTGGTTCACGCCGGCGATGGGAATTCTCGAAGCATCCGTGGGTCTTGGCGGCGCAGTGGGACTCGCTTTGGTCGACACACTCCTGCCAGTGATCGGATGGCGCGAGACAGTGCAAGTCATTGCGGGACTCACCGCGCTCACATCACTCGCGTGCCTCGTGTGCATTCGAACGCGACGAGCGCCGTTGGTGGTCGCAGAGGCCTCAGAGAAACCACTTCCATTTCGCGAAGCACTCGTGGTCGTCTGGTCGAACGCGCAAGTGCGTCGCTGCGCGCTCATCTATGGAATCATGATGGGCAATGTCTTTGGCTTCGCCGGATTCTGGAACATCCAACTGATGGAGGCATGGGGCGCGAGCTTCGATGAGAGCCTGAGTGACAACGTTGCGATCATGATCGGGCTCGCGGTCAGCGCGCTGCTCGTTGGCGGTCTCACGCGCACCTTTCGAGCGATGCGCATCGTGTTGATCGTCTCGAACATTGGCGCAGCGGTGATGCTTACGTTTGATCTCTTCGTGCCGTGGCCGACGACTCAGTCTGCGATCTTCGTTGAAATGTTCTGCTTGGGATTTTTTCTGGGATCGTCCATTCTGACCTTCGCGCTCGCATGCGCGCCTATGCCACTGCGCGTCGTCGCAACGGCGGTTGCAGTGGTGAATTGTGCGGGACTCGTCGGCGCCGTCTTTGTTGAGGCGATCCCAGGAGTGATCTTGCAGGTGCTCGGCAGCTCAACGCTCAACGACATGCAGATCGCGCTCGTGATGGTCGTGCCGATGGCGCTCATCGCAGCGTGGGCAGCGCGCGGACTGAAGACGGACTATCCGCCCGTTGCGCATGCGTGATTACGATTGACCCTCGTGGACGGTGAGAAAGTGCCCGCGCGCCGCGCCGCCGCGATCCGCCCACAACTCCCCCGACTGGACTCGAACCAGTAACCTGGCGGTTAACAGCCGCCCGCTCTACCATTGAGCTACGAGGGAATGAGGGCTGAAAGATAGCAGTGCGTGGGGATCCGTCAACTTTCGTCGCGCGATGCGCCGTCCACTGATGGATGATGATGCCGCCCCTTGCGCCCAAACGGTTTCTCGTTACACTTCGCGACTCGATCTGGAGCCCACTATGAAGCCTGATATCCATCCAAAGTACTTTCCCGAATGCAAAGTCAACTTCCGCGGACAAGTCGTCATGACTGTCGGCGCCACCGTTCCTGAGTTGAACGTCGAAGTCTGGTCTGGATCGCACCCCTTCTACACCGGTCAGAAGACTTTCGTGGATACCGCGGGTCGCGTTGAGCGCTTCCAGCGCAAGTTCGCAGGCGGATACTTCGCCAAGGGCAAAGACGCCCCAGCTGCCAAGAAGTAGCGCGCACCATCTTGAATCACTTCGACACCGTGCTTTTTCAGGCACGGTGTTTTCTGTGTCAGTCACGGTATTTTCTCGGTATGGTCGCCCGCGATGTCGTCCCCTCCAGACAACCTCATTCGCAAACTCGTTGAAATCGACAACGAGTTCGAGTCGCTCACGGCCGCGATGCAGGATGACGCTGTGCTGGCCGACCATCGCCGGTTGCGAACGATCGTGATTCGCCGCGCCTCGCTCGAAGAAATGGTGACGCGGTGGAGACGATGGAACACTGCGGGTCGTGAACTCGCATCCACAATCGAACTCGCAGAGGATCGCGACTCGTCGATCGCGGCGATGGCACGCGAAGAACGCGCGCAACTCGAAACCGAACGGGCAGCGATCATCGAGTCGCTCATCCGTGATCTTGTGACGGCCGATGATCGCGCCGTTGGCGAGATCATCCTCGAAGTGCGCAGTGGAGTTGGCGGCGACGAAGCGAGTCTCTGGGCGGGCGATCTCGTCTCGATGTACCAGCGTTACTGCGCAAGCCGTGGATGGACCTGGGATGAACTCGAACTCAAATCGGGCGACGCGGGAGGCATCAGCCACGGAGTCTTCGAGATCACCGGCGTTGGAGTCTGGAGCTCGCTCGGCTACGAAGGCGGAACGCATCAAGTGAAGCGTGTGCCCGCAACCGAAGCTCAAGGACGCGTGCACACCTCAACGGCAACCGTCGCTGTTCTTGCAGAACCTGAAGAGGTCGCTGATGCGGTCGATCCCGCCGAGGTGAAAGAGATCATGACGACGGCGCAGGGTCCGGGCGGACAGAACGTGAACAAGGTTGCGACGGCGGTGCAACTGATTCATCTTCCCACCGGTATTGAAGTGCGCATGCAAGAGACGCGCAGTCAGTTGCAAAACCGCGAGAAGGCGTGGCGACTCTTGCGCGCGCGCGTCTATGAATTGCGGCGCGCCGAGGCTGCTGCGCGCCGTGCCGATGAGCGAAGTGCGATGATTGGCTCGGGCAGTCGCGCCGAGAAAATTCGCACCTATCGGTCGAAAGAAAATGTCGGTGTTGATCACCGCATCGACGAGAGTTTTAATCTCACTGAACTGCTCGCAGGTCGAATGCAGCCCCTGCTCGACGCGCTTGCGCTGAAAGACATCGCAGACCGAATTCAACGGTTGTGAGTGGGCGACACCGCGACGCGAGTCGACTCGAGCCACTGCGCGAGAAACTTTTCGATGAAGACTCGCACGGCACGCTCCGTTGATGGTGCATCGACTCCGCGCAGACAGACACGCGGATCGCTCGCGAGTTGATCGAGTTGAATCTCGAACTCGCCATCGACGACGAGAGTTTGTGGCAATCGGGACGCGAGATGGGCAACGGCCGCATTGGTGTTGACCGTCCCCAGCACGATCGCCGGCGCCGCAACGAGCGTTGGGTCATTGAGGTACCAGAGATCTGTCACGATCTGCACCTGTGGAAACCCCTCGCCTGGTGAACCACCCGCTGCGACTGCTGCCTCGAGTCGCTTCTGAAATCGGTAGGCCAGCGGGCGGTCATCCCGTTCTGCATCGGGGTGGGATCCCACAACGATCGTGATGACCTCGCTCGCGCGACGCGCCGAACTCGAGGCGTGTACGTCCTTCACCGATTTCGTTGGTTTCAGTTCTTTGATCTTCTTCACGTCGTTCGCGTCTTTCATGTTTGTCATGGTCGCACGCTCGCGATCACCTCGAGCTCTGCCCGGTGTGTCGCCGTCTTGAGCACGATGGGAAGTACGAGGATTCCTGCGAATTCTGCTGCGGGCGTCACCGTGATGAAGACGTTTCGCGCGCCGTCATTACCCGGTTCTGTGCGCGCGAGTGCAATCGTCGCCTCGCTGCTCGTCGTCGTCACTGATTCGACCACGAGCGTGCCGTTGGCGATCGTGAAGAGCGCCTCTTTCGAACTCTTCGCGGGGATCAATCCAAGATTGCAGCGCACATCGGAGAATTGAATCGCGGGTTTCTTCGGTGCCCGTTCACTGCGCACGCGCACATCGACGACTCCCGCTCCAACCGCGTCGGTCTCAAAGAGCAGATGCGATGGCAGGTCTTTCGCAGAAGCGCTGAGGTCGTACGAGACCACGTACGAACTTCGAGGTGCCTCGGTCGCGCCGTCGAATCCTTGGATCGAAAATCCGCCTCCACCCTTCTCACTCAAGATTCGAAAGGGTTTTCGATCGAGCGATTCGATGATGAGCCGTCCGGTGAGATTCTTCTGCTCGATCGCGTTGATGTATGGCGGCACCACGCGCACGGGAAGTGAGACCTCTCCCTTCACTGCGATGTCGAGCGCGCGGGCGAAGCCATCCACGGTGACTTTGACTGATGAGCGACGAACTCCCATTGCGGGTGCACCATCAAGTTTGATCGTGATCGTCTCTGAGCCGCTCGGCGCGATTATCTTTCCGACGAGGTCGTTGATCGTGGTGCATTTGCACGATGCAACGACTGCATTAATCGTCACTGGCAGCGTCCCGGTGTTCTTGATCGTGACCGTGCCTTCGCCCGGAGTGTTGGGAGCGAGAAATCCCAAGTCGAGCGCCACAGGGTCAGCGACGAGCGGCGGAGCTTCAGCGACTGACTTCGAAAGCGGTCTCTGCGCAGGCGGAACTCTTGGCGCCGGCTTCGATTGGGGCGTGTCCTGTGTCGGCGCGGGCTGAGTTTGGGGCTTGTCTTGGGGGCGCGCGCCGCAGGGCATCACAGTCAACAAAACCACTGCAAACACGGCGAGAAATCCCACGTTTCCGCAGGCGAATGCTCGACTTTTCTGCTTCCGATAACTCGTTTTTTGGCTCATGGGTCGCTCGTCCTCGAATCAACGTCAGTTGACGCCACATTGACATTCGGCGCAACACCCGCGAGAGGCTGACAAAAATAAATCTGATTTCTTTGCAACCTGATTTTACAAATCTCAATTCGGGGCTATTGTGAGAGTGCGGATGAAAGTCCGCGTCAGCCAGCCTGAAGATCGGAGAAAGACCCCGATCAGTTCAGTTGACTGACCAACCATGCCCTTTTCCCTCCCTCCGCCCCCGAGCCTTGTGCTCGGGGGTTTTTTTATGGGCTGCGCGGCATTTTTATCGCGGGCTATGATCGCCCCCCCACCCCCAAGGACCCACAATGGACTCAAACGATTTACGACCAGGCGTTGCGATCAAACTCGATGGACGCTTTTACGTTGTCACCCAATTCACGCACGTCACCCCAGGCAATCTGCGCGCGTTCATCCAGATCAAGATCAAAGATATCGACAAGGGAACCCTGCTCGAGAAGCGCCTTCGCTCGGGCGAAAACGTCGAACAGGTCGAATTGGACCGCCGTCCGATGGAGTACCTCTACCTCGATGGCAAGAAGTACATCTTCATGGACACGGTCAGTTACGAGCAGGTCGAACTCGACGAGGTCGTCGTGGGCGACATGCCGCTTTATGCGAAGCCGAACACTGAACTCGTTGTGCTCTGGTGCGATGGCAAGCCGATTTCGATCGAGTTGCCAAACGTCGTCGAATTGAAAATCACCGACACGGCTCCGGGGATCAAGGGTGCGACTGCAACGAATCAACTGAAGGAAGCAGTCTGCGAGACTGGTCTCAAGACGCGCGTTCCTCCCTTCATCGTGATTGGCGAAATGATTCGCATCAATACGTCCGACGGGTCGTACGCCAGCCGCGCCTGATTGACCCTCCTTCGACGCGTGCTGCTTCGCCTGCGAGCTCAAGCCGCGGCTCGGGGGTTGTCCATCGCTGCCAGAGATTGACAAACGCGGGACCCCGACCGCGTGCAATTGGAATCGTGATGAATCCTTGAGGACCAAGCAGGATCGCGTGGTAGTTGGAGTTCTTGGCTGGAGTGAGCGCTCGAATGATGAGCACCGAATCTTCGACCGTCCAGCGACGACCCTGTCGATCGTCGACCCAACCTGGTCCAGCGCGCACGATGCCACGCGTCGTCTTCAGCGAGATGAATCGTTCGCCCAGCACCGATGTAAACCATGCAATTGCGAAGAGCGCACAGATGCAGAATGAGATGACTATAAGGATTCCAACGATTCCAATGGGATCGTTGCGCAGCACGTACCCCGCCGCACTGTTGCCGGTCCAGAGGAGCGGCAGGAGCACCATCAACGCTTGTTGTTTGCTGAAGGAGTGACCGATCTCTTCAGGCTCGAGCAGCCCCACAGGTGCCGCGTGCAACTCGAGCAGCGGCGCAATCGATAGCGGAGCGAGTGCAATGCGACTCGCGCACCCCGCTCGAAGTGCGGTCGCCGCCGCAGCCGCACTCGCGGTTTGCTCTCGCCCGAAACTTCCCAGTGACCACCGTGCGCGCAAGAGAAAAAACTTCTCGATCGGCTCGGCGAACGCCGCGTTCTCTGGCCTCTCACTGAATGCGGTCCACTGATTGCGACGGGCGATGCGCTGATTGCGCCACATCCAGAAAAGGCCGAAACCAACCGTCAGAAACGGTCCCCCAATCATGAGCAGGATTGAAGGAACCACGGATCCTGAAGTGGGTCGGGGATTCTGCGCTGCAGCTGACGCAAGCGATGTGGTCATCCACACCACCCCCACTGGCAGCAGCATGAACGAGATGAACAGCGGCCAGACCGCGCGCCACCAGCCGAGCGCACTCACTGGTGGGATGTCGACGATTTCAATCCGGTTCTCGTGCATCGTGAATGCCCTGCGGTCACTGTCAGTGCGGCAGCGGATACTCGCTGCAGAATGCGCGAATATCGTGGCGAACTTTCGCACACATCGCAGCGTCGCCCTTCGATCCCATGACCTGGTCGAGCCAGACTCCGACCTGCTTCATCTGCGGTTCTTTGAGTCCGCGCGTTGTGAGCGCGGGAGTGCCGAGTCGAAGTCCACTGGTCACCACTGGCGACCGCGGATCGTTAGGGATGCCATTCTTGTTACAGATGATGCCCGCACTCTCGAGCCATTTTTCAGCATCGGCGCCGGTGAGATCTGCATCGCGCGTGCGAAGGTCGACGAGCATGAGATGATTGTCGGTGCCGCCCGAGCAGAGGCGATATCCGCGATTCTGCAACTCGGCCGCGAGCGCTTGTGCATTCTTCACGACTTGCTGGCAGTAACTCTTGAAGGATGGCTGCAACGCCTCGCCAAATGCGAGCGCCTTCGCAGCGATGATGTGCATGAGTGGACCGCCCTGCACACCAGGAAAGACCTTGCGATCAATCTTGGAGGCGAGTTGCTCATCGTTGGTCATGATCATGCCACCGCGCGGTCCTCGAAGAGTCTTGTGCGTTGTCGTCGTGACAAGTTGCGCATGTGGAAAGGGACTCGGATGAACTCCTGTTGCGCAGAGTCCTGCGATGTGCGCGATGTCGGCCATGAGAAGCGCGCCAACCTTGTCTGCGATCGCACGAAAACGCGCGAAATCGATGACGCGCGAGTAGGCCGAATAGCCACAGATGATGAGCTTTGGATTGTGCTCGATCGCGAGTCGCTCGATCTCGTCGTAGTCGAGGGTTTCGGTGGTCGCGTCCAATCCGTAGTCAACGATCTTGTAAAAGGTGCCGCTGAAATTCACCTTGAGCCCGTGGCTGAGGTGGCCACCCGCCTTGATCGGCAGGCTCAACACCGTGTCGCCCGGATTCAAGACCGCCATGAACGCGGCGATGTTTGCATTCGCTCCACAGTGGGGCTGCACGTTGGCGAAGTTGCATCCAAAGAGTTGCTTCGCGCGAGAACGGGCGAGCTCTTCTGCTTGATCGTGAAACTCGCATCCACCGTAGTAGCGTTTGCCGGGATAGCCCTCGGCGTATTTGTTGGTCATCCACGATCCAGCGGCGTGCATGACGGCAGCGCTCACATGGTTTTCACTCGCGATAAGTTCAAGGGTGCTCTCTTGGCGGACGCGCTCGCCGTGCAAGATCGCTGCAAGCGCTGGATCGACCCGCCCCACCATCGCGACCAAATCGTCGGACATCGTCGTTGAAGTTGCGGGCGAACTTGGCGATTGGGCGGCAGCGGTCGTCATCAAATCGATGGTACCGCTCGACCTCGCAGGGGTATCGTTTGGCGATGCGCAGCCACAGCATGACCCTTGCCGGTGCGACGGTCGTCATCGAATGCAAAGATGGATTTTCAAAGACTCACTATCGAAAGGGACAGGCGGGTGCCTCGCGTGGCCAGCCACCACGAGAGCTCGCCGCGGCCGTCTCGTTGATCGAAGAGTTCATCGCGGGACGCCGTGTCGCGCCCGCTGCGATCGTGAGATTGCTGCCGGTTTCGCCCCCCTTTCACGCTGCGTGCTGGCGCGCCTCGCTGAAGATTCCCCACGGCGAGACGCGCACCTATCAGTGGCTCGCTGCGGCGGCGGGACGACCCAAAGCGCACCGAGGGGCGGCCGCGGCGATGGCGAAAAATCCGCTCGCACCACTCGTCCCCTGCCACCGCGTCGTCAGCGTCAATGGACTCGGCGGATTTTGTGGAGCGATGGCGAAACCATCGGATCAATCGCCGACCCACTGGGCTCTCGCGATGAAGGTGCGGATGATCGAGGCCGAACGAAAATAGTTTTCGTACACTTCGAACCCTCATGAACATCACCATGGTTGGTACTGGGTACGTCGGACTCGTGACAGGCGCATGCTTCGCAGAGATGGGGAACAATGTGACCTGCCTCGATGTCGATGCGGGCAAAATCGCGACGCTCTGCAAGGGAGAGAGTCCAATCTACGAGCCTGGACTCACCGAGATGATTCAACGCAATGCGCATGCGAAGCGTTTGCATTTCACCACGGACAAGCCACTCGCCTACAAAGACGCGCAGATCATTTTCATCTGCGTTGGAACTCCAAGCCGCGACGATGGAAGCGCCGATCTGAAATATGTGTTGAGCGTCGCGGACGACATTGCCGTCGCACTTGAACGCCTCGGCTCGAGTGCTGCGATCAAGACGATCGTCGTCAAGAGCACCGTGCCCGTCGGCACGAGTCACCGGGTGAAAGATGCCATCATCGCCCGCACGAAGGTGCCCTTCAACATCGCCGACAATCCTGAGTTTCTCAAAGAGGGTGATGCGATCCAGGATTTCATGAAGCCCGACCGAGTCGTCTGCGGGGTCGACAATCCAGAAACCGCTGAAATCATGCGGGCGCTCTACGACCCTTTCGTGCGGCAGGGAAACCCGATCTTTATTCTCGATGTTCGCAGCGCGGAGATGGTCAAGTACGCCAGCAACGCGATGTTGGCCTGCAAGATCTCGTTCGTCAACGAAATGGCGAATCTCTGCGAACGGTATGGCGCCGACATCGGCAGCGTGCGCGAAGGGATGTGCGCTGACAAGCGCATCGGCAACCAGTTTCTCTATCCGGGGCTGGGATATGGCGGATCCTGTTTTCCAAAGGACACCCAGGCGGTCGTCTCGATGGGTCGCGAGGTCGGGTTCGACTGCAAACTCAACGCCGCAGTGCACGAGGTCAACCAAGATCAGCGCGGGCACTTTTGGAAGAAGATCACTAACGAACTTGGGGGCGATTTTCGCGGTAAATCATTGACTTTTTGGGGGGTTGCGTTCAAGCCAAAGACCGATGACATTCGCGAGGCGCCAAGTCTCTCGCTGATGCAACTCGCCCTCGCGGCTGGAGCAAAGGTGCGCGCGTACGACCCGGTTGCGCTCGATCACCTCGCGCATGAGATGCCCACGGTCGAGCGTTTCACCGATCAATATGAGGCGCTCGATGGATCAGAAGCGCTCATCATCTGCACGGAATGGGCTGAATTTCGCTCTCCAGACTTCGCGCAGGTACTCAAAAGGCTTCGCCGTCCGGTGGTTTTCGATGGCCGAAATCTCTACCGCGCCGCCCAGATGAGCGAGTTTGGATTCACCTACGCCTCGATTGGACGGGCAACCGTGCGACCGAGCAAGGGATGACCCCGAGAAAAAAGTGCATAAAAGAGCAGGGTTTTGGTGCATTTCACTTGCAAGTGAGTTGTGAACTGCGCTACATTCGTCGCGCCACACATGATGTGTGGATGGGAGCGAGACCACTTTCTCGAAGATGAAATGTCACTTGAAAGGACATCACAGTATGGCAACAATGACCAAGAAACCAGCCAAGAAGGCGACCAAGTCAGCAAAGGCACCAAAGGCAGCAGCCAAGAAGGCACCAGCCGCAAAGGCAACTGCAAAGGCGTTCAAACCAACGACATCGTCGAAGGTTCGCACACGCAGCCAAGTCATCGCAGAACTCGCGACAGCATCTGATGTGAAGAAGACTGTTGTCAAGGAAATGTTTGACAACCTCGCGACGATCATCGGTGCTGATCTCAGCAGCCGCGGTCCAGGCGTGTTCAGCTTCTTCGGCCTCATGAAGCTGAAGACTGTCAAGAAGCCAGCGACCAAGGAGCGAACCGGAGTCAACCCATTCACTGGCGAGACCCAAGTGTTCAAGGCGAAGCCAGCGAGCAAGAAGGTTCGCGTTCGTCCAACGAAGGCACTCAACGCTCTCGTCAGCTGATTCGAATTCAAAACATTTCAGAATGTTTCATGCGGCTCCGCTTCGGCGGGGCCGCATTTTTTTGCGTGAATCACGCGAGCGCTGCGCGCAAATTGCCGTCGACGGTGTGCAAGTGCGCGTGGGCACCCGTGCAGTCGAGCCCGCGCGCGCGCATCACAATCGCAATTTTCACGCGCCCCCCCGCTGCGTCGAGCAGGCGCGCAGCATCGGCGCGGCTCAGTGACTCATCGAACAGACGCAGCGTGCGAATCGCGCGGTCGACGAGCTTGTCATTCGTCGCCGCGAGATCAACCATGAGATTGCCGTGCACCTTTCCAAGTTGCGTAAAGAGCACGGTCGTGATGCAGTTGAGCGCGAGCTTTGTCGCTGTGCCAGCCTTGAGGCGGGTCGATCCGGTGAGAATTTCTGCCCCCGTCTGCAAGACGATGAGGTGATCGCAGTCGGCTGGTTTCTCGCGCGGCGAACAGGTGAGCAACGCCGTCAACGCGCCGCGTGATTTTGCAAGCGTGACTGCACCGAGCGCGTAGGGAGTCGTTCCCCCCGCGGCGATTCCCACAACTGCGTCGCGCGCGCAGAGTGCGTGGGCGACGAATTCACTTTCGACTCCACGAAAGTCATCTTCGCGACGTTCGCTGCTTGTGCGCAGCGCACCATCGCCGCCCGCGATGAGTCCAACGACTGTTGAAGGATCGCTGCAGAATGTCGGAGGGCACTCGCTCGCGTCGAGTACTCCGAGCCGTCCTGAAGTTCCAGCGCCACAGTAGAAGAGCCGTCCTCCGCCGCGCACCCGCTCGACGAGTGCTTCGATAAACGCGGCGAGTTCGTTCGCTGCACGATCGACGGCCGCGTGCACGACTGCGTGATCACGTGCGATCGCATGCACCTGTTGCACAACAGTCAGAAGGTCAAAGTTGGTTGAATCGCCGTGGCGCTGCTCGGTCGCGACGTGACTTCGATCAGGCGGCAGCGGCGAATCACTCATCGGTCCGACCCACTTGGCGTCGCCTTCAGTTCGCGTGTGAAGAAGGTCCACATTGCGTCTTCTTCGGTTTGGCCAAATCCTCCGTGACCTGCCTTTGGAAAGAAGAGCATGTCGAATGAAAACCCGCGGTCATAGAGTTTCTGCGCGATCGCCCATCCATTGGATGGATGCACGTTGTCGTCTTGCATGCCGTGAATCAACATGAACTTTCCCTTCATGCGATCGGCATGAACGAGCACGCTTCCGTCGTCATATCCCGCTTGGTTTTCGGCAGGTGTGCGCATGATTCGCTCGGTGTAAATCGTGTCGTACTGCCGCCAATCCATCGGACCCGCCCGCGAGACGGCCACTGAAAAGACATCCGGATGTCGCACGAGCGCAAGCGCCGCGAGGTAGCCGCCGTAACTCATCCCGGTGATTCCCACGCGCGATCCATCGATGCCTGGTCGCGTGCAGAGTTGCCGAACCGCCGCGGCTTGATCGTCGAGATCTGGACCCCCAAGCTTGAGATACGTCGCATCTTCGAAGGCCTTGCCTCGACCCGGGGTTCCGCGATTGTCGATCTGCAAGATGACGAAGCCGAGTTCACACTCTGCGCGCGGCGCTGAGAATCGATTGAAGACGCTCGCGAAGTATGGACCGCCATAGACATCGACCACCATCGGCCACGACTTCTTCGCGTCGAAGTTGCTTGGAAAGTGCAGGCTGCCGTAGAGGTCGGTCACGCCATCGGCGGCCTTCACGGTCACGAGTTCTGGCGGCGGCAGATTGCGCGACGACCAGAGATCAGTCTGTCCTTCGCTCAAGGTTGCCACGAGTGTGCCGTCGGCGCGGTAGAGACGAGTGGATGGCGGCTGCGAAATCGTCTCATCGCTCGCGATGAAAAACGTGCCATCGGGTGCGATGCGAAAGCGACCGTAACAACGATCATCCGGGGTGAGCCGCCGCTGCTCGGTCCCGTCGAGGCGCACGGACATCAACTGCATATTGATCGCAGTCTTCGCTGGAAACGCCGAGTAAAAGAGCACTCCAGCAGATTCGATCACTTCGACAATCTTGTTCGCCGGAAACTCGCCACTCGTGAGCGGCACGACGAGATCACTGTCGAGCGAGCGAAGTTCGTACTGCTTGAATCCCGTCTTCTCAGTCGCCCAGATGAATCGGCGGCCATCCGCGAGGAAGGCCATCCCAAGAAGGTGGTGATTCCAGTGCGGTTGTTCTTCACGCACGACCACACGCACCACTCCGGTGGCAGGATCGACCGCGCACAGTTCAAGCACGTTGTGCAAGCGATTGAGTCGGCGAAAGAGCAGGGTGTCGCCGCGCGGCGAAAACTCGACTCCGTAAATGTATTGATCGGCCGTGCCGACGTCGATGGTGGTGAGCATCGTGCGTGGTTCGGGGGCAGCGCCGGGAGCAGCGCCGACCGCAGCGTCCGCGCAAAACCCTTCAACGTCGAGCAGCATGAGTCCTGCAGTTGGATTGGTCTCACCCGGCTTTGGATAGCGCTCAGACTCGACCTCAGGACGAAGTTTCGTCAATCCAGAAAGCAGCGTGTACTGCGGCACTTTTTCATCATCGAAGCGGTAGAAGGCGAGCCACGTGCCATCGGCGCTCCACCACATCGCCGACGATTGGTCAAGCTCTTCACCGTACACCCAGCTCGCCGTGCCGTAGCGCATCGAGGCAGTTCCATCGGTGGTGACCGCACGTTCACTCGTGCTGTTGCACTTGAGAAAGAGATTGCCATCGCGTGAGAGTGCGATCATCGCGCCACTGGGTGATGGTTCACTCGCTCGTTGTCGACCTCGCCCAGGAGCAGGCAACTCGCGCCGATTCGGCGCCGCCACCGCAACGGGTGGAGTTCCATCCTGAGGAGCTGGCGTGATCTCACCCGTCGTCAAGTTGACGATCTGCCACGCGCCCGACTTGCGAATCCACGCGCATTTCGTCGCGCAATCCCACCGCACGTCACGCACTGTTCCTGCCGCAGTGGCGCGAAAGTCACTCGCGATCGATTGCCCACGCGCACCGCCAGGAAGTTCTGCGAATGAAATCCAATCGCCATGCGCCACTGCGCTCACGAACAACGATGCGGCCATGGAGTAAAACATTCGCATGGCTTATCCAACTCGCGCGAGTTGCTGAAAGTCACTGAGTCGCTGCTGAAACTCTGCAGCCCTCAGGATGCGCATGCGATCGAGCCCAAAGGACTCGAGCGCGAAGCTCGCCATGACGGTTCCGTATGCCATCGCCGACTGAAGTGCCGCAGCATCGGTGCGTTCCTCGCGCGCGAGATATCCCATGAATCCGCCGGCGAAACTATCCCCTGCTCCTGTTGGATCGACGACTTGATGCTCTTCGACTGGAAAGGCTGGAACAAGTGCCATGCCACCGCGGTGCATCAAGACCGCCCCATGCTCGCCCTTCTTCACAACGACGAACGAGGGTCCCATGTCAAGAATCTTCTTGCCCGCGCTGATTGCGTTGCGGAATCCAGTGAGTTCTCCCGCTTCGCTGTCATTGACAATGAGCCCATCGACGCGCTTCAAGAGTGCGGTCAACTCACTGTGCGCGGTGCGAATCCAGAGATCCATCGTGTCTGCAACCACCAACTTTCGTGCGGGAAACTGATCGATGAATCCGAGCTGCACCGCAGGATGGGTGTTGCCCAGAAAGACGAACTCGCTATCGCGATACGCCGCGGGCACGGGCGGCGGCGCCTCTTGCAGCACGCCGACCTCAGTGAAGAGAGTCTCGCGTCGATTCACATCTTCGAAGTATCGACCGCCCCACGCGAAGGTGCGCGAAAGTGGTCGCGCATCGAGTCCGGCGATGCACACGCCCGGAAACGACGAGAGCGTTTCGCGGTGGTCGCTGGGCCAATCGCCTCCGACCGCTGCGACGAGTCGCACTGGATTCAACTGGCTCGCAGCCGCGGCGAAATACGCCGCACTTCCGCCTAAAACACCCTCACGCTTGTCGCGTGGGGTGTAGACGGTGTCAATTCCGATAGTTCCTGTTACGACGAGTTTCACGTCGTGATCGTATCGCTGCGGCGAAAACTGCGCGCCCATCCGAGGCCGATCGCGACGCCAGTGAGTGATCCTGCGACCGAGTCAGCCGGCATCACGCGCAACTCTGGCGCGAGCGCTCCAGCGGCGAAGAGCATGCTGAGATCTGCGGTGACGCGACTCGCGACAAACATCTGATAGAGACCCATCAAGATGAGCGGCGCGACGAACGCGAAGAGCGGCGTGATCTGAGGGGCGATGAGTCTGTAGGCGATTCCAACTGTGATGCCACCAAGGCACGCCCCGCCGAATGCCTGTCCCTTGAGCATGTTTCGCACGACGAGCCATGCGACGATCGGCAGCAACGCGCCGACGAGACCGGCGCGAATCGCGTCGAGGTCGAAGTACTCCTTCCACCACGGTTCGCTGGTGAAGCGCGGTGCGATATCAGGGAGTGATCCAGAAAAGCGAAAGATCGCAACGAGCGTGATCGTCACTGGCACGGCCCACATGAGAGTTTCGGCGCCAAGCGCGGTCATCGAAGCTTGATCGAAGATCGCACCATCGACGCCGCTGCTGCGAAGCGCGAGCGCCGCACATCCCGCCCCAACCACGAACGTGCCGACGACGGCGTTGACGAGCCGTCCGACGCCCATCCCAAGAAGCGTCAGCAGCGTCCAGACGATGGCCAGAGTCACGACCGCATCTGTTTTTGAGGTCGCGAGCGTCACGCATCCCGCGGGGACTGCCCGCGGATCGACGAAGTGGCTCGATGCCGCGAGACCGACCCACACTGCGATCGCGAGTGCACAGGTCAGCACGAGTCCGCGAATCCAATTGCGTTCGAGCGGTGCAACCGAGGCGTTCATTGCGTGGCCGTGCATCGAGTGGCTGTGCGCAGAGTCGGGGTGCGCAGAGTGCGTGTTCATCGTGTGTGGTGTATCCGCAGGATCGCCCCGGCGCAATGACGGCAACGGCGCCCTATCCTCGCACTGTGCCGATGACTCACTCGCTGGTCGTTCTCGACGGAACTGCGCTTTCGATCGACTCACTCTGCGCTGTCGCGCGCCGTGGTGCGAGTGTGGCACTCGGCTCCGACGCGCGCCAACGCGTCACGGCCGCGCGCGCGGGAATGCTCGCACGTGCCGCGAGTGGCGAACCGCTCTACGGAATCAACACTGGATTTGGCAGC
Source organism: Singulisphaera sp. GP187 (assembly GCA_945869475.1). Taxonomy (GTDB): domain Bacteria; phylum Planctomycetota; class Phycisphaerae; order Phycisphaerales; family SM1A02; genus F1-60-MAGs104. The sequence continues at coordinate 59,599 of CAMBOV010000015.1, forward strand.
TTTTCGCACGTGCGTCTTCCCGCGGCGCAACTTGCGCACTTGCAGACGAACATCATTCGATCGCACGCGTGCGGGGTGGGCGACGCGCTCGATGTCGCTTCAGTGCGCGCGATGATGGTTGTGCTCGCGGCGAGTCTCGCGCGGGCGCACTCGGGAGTTCGCGCGGAGGTTCTCGATTCGCTCATCGCACATCTCAATGGCGGTCTCACCCCCGTCGTGCCATCGCGCGGATCGGTCGGAGCATCTGGAGATCTCGCTCCTCTCGCACACATCGCGCAGGGTCTGATGGGCGAGGGAATGATGCACGTCAATAAAGCAGGCCTCGCCGGGGCAATGGTCGAGGCCGCCGTTGCACAGAGGTCGGTCGCAATCGCCCCGCTCGTCCTCGCCGAAAAAGAGGGGCTCGCGCTCATCAACGGTACGCACATGATGACCGCGCTGGGCGCACTCGCGGTGCACGATGTCAACAACCTCGTGCACGCCGCACTCGCCGCGACGGCGATGGCACTCGATGGATGCCGCGCCGCGACCAGCGTGCTCGACCCGCGCATTCACGCTGCGCGGATGCAACCCGGACAAGAACGGGTCGCCGCGATTCTCGCCACGCTGCTTGCGGATTCGCAAATCGGTCCTGCACATGCGGTGAATGACCCCCGCGTGCAAGACCCCTATGCACTGCGCGCCTCACCACAAGTCCTCGGCGCCGTTCTCGATGCCGTCGCTTTTGCGCGACACACGATCGTGCGCGAACTCGGCGCGGTCACAGACAATCCGCTGGTCTTTCGGGCAGGCCGCGGCGCCGAAGACCGCTTCGATGTGCTCTCGGGAGCGAACTTTCACGGCATGCCCCTTGCGATCGCGCTCGACGTGCTCAAGATCGCCCTCTGTCACCTTGCTGGCATCTCCGAACGCCGCACCTACTGGGCGCTCTCAGGTCACGACCGCGAGAACCTGCTTCCGCCACATCTTTCTGCACAGCCCGGCATCAACAGTGGACTCATGATCGTGCAGTATGCCGCCGCAGCATGTTGCAACGAGTTGCGCACACTTGCCTATCCGTCGAGCGTCGGCAACATTTCGACCTGCGCGGGCATCGAGGATTACAACAGCATGGGAGCGACGAGTGCGCTTCACGCGCGCGATGCGATTCGTCTCGCGCGCGATGTCGTCGCCTGCGAGCTGCTCGTGATGGCGCAAGCGATCGATCATCAACGACCGCTGCGAAGCGGCGTAGGTGTCGAGCATGCCCACCACGGTGTGCGATCGGTTGTCAAGACGCTCACCGACGACCGCTCTCTCGCACCTGATATCGCAGCGATTTCAGAGCTGATCGGCAGCGGAGCGCTCGTGATTCCAGGCGTCGAGCTTGCCTAGACTGCAGCGATGACACAGACTCCAACGCAAACTTCTGCGCGCGTCGTTCGTGCTCCACGCGGCACGCAGATGGTGTGCAAGACGTGGGCAGCCGAAGCGGCGATGCGCATGTTGATGAACAATCTTGATCCTGAAGTCGCCGAACGACCCGACGATCTCGTTGTCTATGGCGGACGCGGACAGGCCGCTCGTTCGTGGGAGGCCTACGACGCGATCATCGCAAGTCTGAAATCGCTCGGCACCGATGAGACTCTGCTCGTTCAAAGCGGCAAGCCCGTTGGCATCGTGCGCACCCACGCTGACGCTCCGCGCGTACTCATCGCAAATTCGAATCTCGTTCCACACTGGGCAACGCAGTCGCACTTCGACGACCTCGCCGCGCGCGGACTCATCATGTATGGACAGATGACCGCCGGCAGTTGGATCTACATCGGCACGCAGGGGATCCTGCAAGGCACCTTCGAAACGTACGCCGAGTGTGCGCGGCAATACTTCAATGGATCGCTGCGCGCGACGCTCAACGTGACGGCGGGATGCGGCGGAATGGGTGGAGCGCAACCTCTTGCGATCACGATGAACGACGGAACCTGTTTGATTGCGGACGCCTGTCGCGAGCGACTCAAGAAGCGTGTGCACGATCGGTATCTCGATGAGTTTCACGATGATCTCGACGTCGCGATCACCCGCGCGGTCGACTGCACTCGCCGCGGCGAGGCGCTGAGTATCGGCGTCTTGGCGACTGCCGTCGAACTTCTCACGCGACTTCGCGCGCGTGGAATTCGCCCCGACACACTCACCGATCAGACGAGCGCGCACGACGTGCTCAACGGTTACTACCCCTGCGGACTCTCGCGCGAGGCGGCCGACGAGCTGCGCGCGAGCGATCCCGTGAGATACACGAAGCTCGCGAGTGCGTCGATCGAACGACACGTGCGATTGATGGTTGAATTCATGCGCGACGGAACAAAGGTCTTCGATTACGGCAACAACATTCGTCAGCGCGCGCTCGATCACGGCTTCGCTGAAGCCTTTGCCTTTCCAGGATTCGTCCCCGCATTCATTCGTCCGCAATTCTGCGTCGGACGCGGTCCATTTCGATGGGCAGCACTCTCGGGCGACCCGCAGGACATTCGCGCGACCGATGAGGCGATTCTCGAACTCTTTCCTGAGGATGCCTCACTGCACAAGTGGATTCGCACCGCACAGAAGCGCGTCGCATTTCAAGGACTCCCAGCGCGCATCTGTTGGCTTGGACTCGGTCAACGCGACCGCGCGGGCGTGCGGTTCAATGAGATGGTTGCGCGCGGCGAGGTGAAGGCGCCCATCGTGATTGGTCGTGATCATCTCGACTGCGGATCGGTCGCGAGCCCCAATCGAGAAACGGAAGGCATGCTCGATGGCACCGACGCAATCAGCGACTGGGCTCTGTTGAATTTCGCGGTGAATATTGCAAGCGGCGCCTCGTGGGTCAGTTTTCATCATGGCGGCGGAGTCGGCATCGGATTCAGCCAACACGCTGGACAAGTCATCGTCGCCGACGGCACACCTGAAGCAGCCGCGCGGCTCACACGGGTGCTCACGAATGATCCGATGATGGGCGTCATTCGCCACGCCGACGCGGGATACCCGCAAGCTCAGGCATGCGCCGATGCACTCGCGGTACCGATCCCAATGCGAACGTGGTGATCGCCAGCTCGCGCACGAACACACAACTCACGCGCTCGTCGCGCGGCGAAGGCGATCGATGATCGCACTCCACACGCCCGTGCGCTGAGAAGGCAATTCAATCACGATGCGCTCGCATCCCGCTGCGTCTGCCCGGCGAAGCGTCTCGTAGAGGTGCGCTGCATAGCCATCGGCGTCGCTTGGCATCTCGAGTCGAATGTGCCCTTCACCAACCTGCGTGCCCGCGAGACAGACAACCGCGGCTGGTGAGCCCGTTGCGAGCACCGACGCGAGTTGCTCGCGCGACACAAGAATCGAAGGCACACTCGGCGCATAGTGGCGAACGGCACTGCCCGGACTCGCCGTTTGCTCGCTTGGCATATCGACTTCAATCGGTCCAAGAAGCGCAGAGAGTTGTTCGATCGTCACGACTCCGAGTCGGCGTACGACTGGTTTCGATTCGGTGAGATCGACCACAGTCGATTCGATTCCGAGCATGCACGGACCGCCATCGAGCACCATCAAATCCGTGTGCTCGCGGTAATCGCTCGCGACATGTTGCGCGGTGGTAGGCGAGACTCCGCCACTTCGATTTGCACTCGGCGCGCTGATCGGTCCTCCAAATGCATAGAGCAGACTGCGCGCGAGTGGATGACCTGGACTTCGCACTGCGATCGTCTCGCGACCACCCGCCGCAGTTCGTGGAACAGCTGGATTTCTTGGCAGAATCAAGGTGAGCGGTCCAGGCCAACAGGCGCTGACAAGCTTCATCGAGCGGCGGGACCATCCCGTTGAAACGCGCTTCGCGGTGGGCAGATCGATCACATGAGCGATGAGCGGATTGGTCGACGGTCGCTGCTTCAACTCGTAAATCTTGGCGATCGCTGACTCGTTGAAGGTGTCGGCACCGAGTCCGTAGACCGTCTCAGTCGCGAATGCGACGACCGTGCCGCGCAAGAGTGCTGCCGCAGCGAGGTCGATGTTGTCATCTGTATATGGAAGAACTGCCGCCACGATCAGGGAGTTCCTTCGACGACCTCGAGATCGATGTGGTTCATCGTCAATCCCGTGCCCATCGCGGTGTAGAGGCGAGCCATCGAGGTGTTGTAGTTGACCATCGCCTCGACGTGCGAGAGATAGGCGACCGCGAGGCGATCCTGTGCCTGAAACTTTGTCTGGAGAAACTCAGGCGTGAGCGCCGCGAGCGTCTGCTCGAGCACGGTCAACGAACGCAAACTCTCGGCCGCTGCGAGCCGACTCGCGCGCGACTGCTCGATCAACTGATAGTTCGTCGTCACGGCTCGCAGCGAACTCTTCACCGCAAAGACGGCGTTCTCGATCGCACTCTGATAGCCGATCACTGCCGCCGATCGTTGCAAACGCGCGCGTCGATACTCGGCCTCTGCAGCGCGATTGCCAATGGGCTGACTGAAGGCAAATTGTGCGAGCCACGAGACGAAGTTTGCATCGGCAATGTCAGTGAACGCGCCGTCAAACGATCCGCTGCCGTTGCCGGTGGTATCTTGCCCTGTGAGCGTAACTCCTGCCTGCAAATCGAGTTGCGGCAACCGTCCGTTGTCTGCAACGATCATCCCGATCGCCGCGTCGTCGATGCGCAAGAGGGCCAGCGCGATCGATGGATTCTGTTCGACCGCCGTCACCACCGCATCGCGCACGTTGTAACGAATCGCCTCTTGCACGAGTTGCTCGATCGGCACGACGAGCGCATCCGATCCCACTGAGATGCCAGGATCATTCATCAACAATTTGAGCCGATCGCTCGCATCGCGCGCATTGAGCCACGCGCGGATGAGGTTCGCACGGCGCGACTCGACGATCGCCACGGCGAGCGCGTAATCAGCGACGGTCGCGTCGAAGTTCAGCCGCTTCTTGAGAATGTCGCGCACCTCGATGCCGACCTTCAGCAGCCACGCTCCTGCGACGACCTGCTGTCGGGATTGCAGGAGGGTCCAGTACTGCACCTCAGTCAACTGCACGAGGTTGAGCAGCGACTGGCGAAGACTCACAAGGGATGCGCGATCGCGATTTCGTGCGAGGCGAATCTGCGACTCATTCACGTCGCTGCCGAAGCCGCGCAGCAGCGGCTGGTCGAGGTTGACGTTGACCGAATTGGTCCAGTAGTTGGCAGGGTCGTAAATGCTCTCGGTCGCTTGCCGGGTGTAGTTCGTCACGAGGTTCGCCGAAACAGTGCCACCCGAGATCAGTCGCTTCTGAATCCCAGTCGAAAAATTCGTCTGGTTGTTTTCTTGGGTAAACGCGTTGTCAATGCCGCCGAAATTGAGTGGCGGAGGAGGAATATTGTTCGACTGATACCCCGTATTTGCCACCAAAACAGCGTCAAATGCCGCTTCGGCGCGAACGACGTCGGTTTGGGCGACTGCCTGTTCGATGCGGGCTCCCTGAACACCGAGGTTGTTTCGCACCGCCGCCGCGATCGCCCCTTGCAGGCTCAGCTGAATCTCCGGATCGACCGCTCCCGAGATGTCTGGACCCAAGTCGAGGCCCGCTCCCCCCTGCACCCCTTGGGGTCCGAGGCCGTCGAGTTCTGGGATGCGCTGTGCGAGTGCCTCGAAGACATCCGATGGCATCTGGGTGGCCGTTCGAAGTTCGCTCGAAGCATCGGGGGGCGAACCTGCGGTTGAGGCTGGCAGCGGCGCCGCTCCCTGACGGACGATCGCCGCGTCGATCGCCGCGCGCAACTGCGCTTCGCCCTGGTCATCGGTGCCTTGACTCATCGGAGACTCACACGCGACGAGGGTGAGCAACGCGAGAGCGACTCCAAGAGAAAAACTTTTCACAACCACTGGCATTGTTCTCATAGTAACCCATATAATTGCGATATGGACAGAGCACGGATAGCCGGTCCCCTGGTCGCGTTCGCCTTTTTCGCAGCGATTGCTGCTCCAACAGAACATGTTGGCGCAGTGCACGCACAGCAAGGCGCGCCACCGCCGCCCAACACGACTGCACCAACTGAATCGACACAGCCGAGTGCGGCTGCGTCGAGTGAGACTGCGACACGTGAGGCTGCAAGCAAGGTCGGTCCTTACTTTGCCACAGTCACGGCAGACAATGTCTATGTGCGCTCGGGTCCGAGCGTGCAGAGTTCCTATCCATTTGGAAAGATGAATCGCGGCAATATCGTGCGCGTCGTCGAAGAGAACTTTGGATGGGCTCGCGTGCAAACCGCTGGTCTCGCCTTCGCGCAGATGAATGGATTCGTTCCCGCAGATGAGCGCGTGCAACTCTCAGCGGATGGCGCATCGATCACCGCGACCGCGACGACTGAATTGCGTGCTCCAAACATCGGCGCTGAGTCGACTCCCGAGAGTTCATGGAAGCAAATCGCTCGCATCGATGCGGGCGCGACGCTCTCAGTTGTCACACGCGTCGACACCGAACGCGGTTCGATTTGGACGGTGCGTCTGCCAGAGATCGGTGAGGGATGGATCAACTCGAACTTCTTGCGCCGTGCAACACCTGCAGAAGCAGCGACTTTTGACAAAGTGGCCAGTGCGAGTGAGACGGTGACCACGGGTGTCCTTGTGATGGGTGACGATCCGACTGCGCTCGGTGCAGCAGGCGCTGGCGAAGTCGTCATCGTTGAAACCGAGACCGTCGTCGAAGTTCCCGTTCCATCCAAGAGTCCGCAGCAGATCGCTGCAGAGACTCGTCGCGCGACATTCGCAGATCTTGAAGCGACGTGGTTGAAGGTCAAAGGACAGCCTCTCGCCGAAGCCGAACTCGGCGCGCTCTACGGGCGTTACGTTGCGCTCGGTGCGGACGCTGCGATCGATCCATCCATGAAGGGACGCGTTGCCGCACGTGTTGCGCAACTCGAAGTGCAACAAGAAGTGCAGAACAAGATCTTCGACTTGCATGCGACGCGCGCGCGACTCAATGGTGAGTGCGATCAGATCAACGGCGTCGCGGTCGCGATCGAAGCGCGCAGTGAGTACACGGCGGTTGGTGTGCTCAACGCGTCGATCGTCTACGACGGCACGCGACTTCCTCTGCTCTTTCGTCTCGTCGATCCTTCGACGGGTCAAACAGTGTCGTACGTTGTTCCAGGCGATGGATTCCAACTCTCAACGATGTTGGGCACGCTGATTGGAATCAAGGGCGAGAAGGCCTACGACGATTCGCTCAAGCTCGACACGATCACTCCCAAGACGATCGACTTCTTGACCTCACGCAAAGACGGTTGATTGACCCATCCCGAGCGGGCGATGGCCTGTTCGCAGGGGCGAAGGGCCTGTAGGTGAAGTTCGCAGGCAAAGGGCCTGTAGGTGAAAATAGTGCTCTGTCAGGGCTTCTTTTTCACCTAGCGGGACGCTGGCGAAGACATCGTCGACCCGAGGCTCGTGTACACGCTCGCAGTGACGCGACTCCCCGCGGGCAGGTTGCCGCCGCGCCCCGAAGGCGCCCCACCGCGGGCGAAGTCAAACGTGCCTCGTGCGATTCACTCCCGTCTACGGTCGGAAAGTGCCCGCATCAGGGCACAATCTGACCGTAGGGAGGGGGCGTGCATTTCCGCCCGCGTGGAGCGAGCGAGCGGATATGAGAGTTGCTGGAAGAATTCGCCGTTTCGCACGCGGGGCGAGGCTGAGCGGTGGTGTGATCGGTCGCGTCCGGCGACTGTGCCGCCTACGCCGCCTGTAGGTGAGATCGAAGCTCTGCAAGGGCTTCTTTTTCACCTACAGCGATACCGCCTTGCAGAATCCGCGGCGAAGGCTGCAAGGGTAGATGAAACTACGGAGTCCTCGCGAGACGGATTGCTAGGGAACAGTGTGCAAGCGATCGCGTGTAGCGAGCAATGATCCGACCGATCGGGACATCATGCCCGCCTTCCATCACTCGCATCGCAACGCGCCTCGCATTGATGGCGGGATTGTCCGTCCCAACGAAGAACAGGCGAACGAAGAAACCAGCGGACTTCGCTCGCTTGATAAAGTCGATCTTGTCGGGCATCGACAGCACAGTTTCGAAAGCCAAACTGCGGCGCTCTGCGAGACAGTTCTCACGCACGGACGCGGCGCGCACGAGCGCGCGCAACACGGCGTCCGCAGAGTTCCAATCGCCAAAGTCGTCCCGAGCGATGTTGTCGGGGTTGACATACTCACACCCACCCATCCATTCGTGTCGCAAGAGCTGTTCGGTGATCGATGTCTTCCCAGAGCCGTTGGGGCCAGCGACGACGATCAATCGCGGTTGAACGACCTCGGTCATGCTGCGGCTCGCGGACGATTGGCCGCCGCGATCTCATCGCGCAGTTGCCGCATCAGTCTCTCTCGCGCGAGTTCAGCCCGACGAATCACCTCTTGCGAGACCGCGACCATCAACGCGTGCAATTGTGCATCGGTCGGTTCGCGCGTCGTATCGTTCAGATCACAGGGTTCTGTTTTCATAGTGATTCCCGCGAGGCGTGTGACGCCTCTCTACCCCCTCTTGGGCAGCACGCGCTTCATTGAGCGAAGGCGTATCCGCAGAATATCGTCAATGGCGCAGCGAGCGCTACGAATCAGATAGGCAGGATCGCAAAGCTGCGCAAAGAGTTCGCGTTTCGCCCATGATCAAAACTGATCAAACGAGTCTCACCTGGTGTGCGAGTTCGACTTGAAGACCCGCCACATGCGCCACTGATTTTTTGCTGACGAGTTGCATCTCCTTTGCGAGCCGCGTCAACAGCCGCGCAACCTGCAAACGGCCATTGGCGAGCGGGTCGTTCGCGTACCACCTCTGCACGGGCGACAATCGTTGACCCCCTCTCTACGGGCAGATCGACGTGCTGCAGCCTTACGATTTGCCCGTAACCAGGGGGGGGTGCGCGTGACGGCCGCGGGTTCGGATGGTGGTGCTGTGGATGTGGAAGCTTGCATATGTTCGTCGTGTCGCAGCCAACAGCCTAAGTAGCCACCAAACCATGGCGGACGCCAAGGTTTGGGGAAGTAAAAAGGAAAAAGAGAAAATGGAAAATGGAAGCAGGCTCCGCTTGGCGGAGCCTGCAAGGGTAGATGAAATTACGGAGTCCTCACGACGCGGAACCCGTAGTAGTAGTAGGTGCTGTCGGGCGAGGTGCTGTAGCGCCCCGACGCGCGGCAGTAGTAGGAGTTTTCGTTCCAAGTGCCGCCGCGCAACACACGAGAGGAACCAGTCGCAGGTCCTATGGGGTTTGTTTGCGCTTCGCT
>CAMBOV010000016.1 GCA_945869475.1 Singulisphaera sp. GP187
GGGCGCGCGACGACTGGCGTCAACGAGGCGACCACGATGTACACCGGACGCGCCTACCACCAAGCACCGCAAATCGATGGCGTCATGCACGTGTTGAGCCGCAATGCGCTCGCGCCTGGAGAACTCGTGCGCTGCACCGTCGTTGATGCGAATGGATACGACCTCGTCGCGCAACCGTCGAGCGATCTCGACAAGACGATTCGACTGCCGGTTGTGCGGTGAGGATTTTCCGATGCAATTGAGATTCACGCCACAACCGATCGACTTGCAATTCGACTCGCGCTCTGTGTGATCGCGTGCGCGTGCGCCTGCGCAACGAGTGCGACTGCGCAGCACTCGGCTCCGCCGATCGCGCCAGTCAGATTCTGAGCAACGATTGTGATCGCCTCGCCGCCGCAAGGAGAACCATACGCGGGACAGACCGAAAGAATCGTCGGTGCTGCTGGTTGGCACGGCGCTGCGGCACGTTCACGGAAGTCAATGCGTCTTGCATGCGTTTCAAGACGAGTTGAGATTCCTTGGCATTCAGTCGAGTCCGTCCTTTGTTCGAAGTCCCAATGGCAATGGTTGTGTTGAGCGATTTATTCGAACACTCAAGGAGCTGCTGCTTTGGTTCAAGAGATTCGCAACCGTCGACGACTTCGATCGCGCACTGAAAGACTTTGCGCATCGATACAACAATCACTGGATCATCGGGCGTCGCGGCTACAAGACGCCCGCGCAGCACCGACGCAGTTTCCTCGTGGAGGGGGGCGTGAGTTACGCAAACACTTGTGTCAACAATGGGATCCTGTACCCTGCCTGCGAGTCGTCCGAGTGTGGCTAACAAAAGAAGGGGCGAGACATGATTGATCGATCTTGGCTGCGTGGAGGTCTCCTGTCACTCGAACTCTTCGGATGTTGTGCCTCTGCCCAGGTGGCTGGCTATGAAGTCATCGATCTGGGCACACTTCCGTCACCAGCGGATCCAACGTCGGGGACCTGGGCAGTGAGTGATCGCCACGAAATCGTCGGGTGGGCGATCGATTCCCTCGCTCAGACTCATGCGACCATCTGGCTGTACTGCCCCAACTACGGGCTCCCTCCGGGAGAGTGGCACGACCTAACCGCCATGGCCAGCGAGACCGATTTCGGCGTGGCGTACGACATCAACAGAGCCGGACTTGTGGTCGGCCGGCAGACGGTCTCGACTTCAAGTGGGGTGCCGCGCGGGTACATTTGGGATGTCGCCTCCGCCCCGGTGGCGACCACCGAATTGGACTCGTTCGTCGGTGGCAGCGCAACCGTTGGATTCGCGGCGGCGATAAATGATGCGAGCCCAGCGATCGTCGTCGGATTTGTCCAAGCCAGGGGTAGCTGCATGTTCATTCCTCGTTGCGAGGCGTTCAGTTATCAGTACGGCGACCCCCCGACCATGTTGACCGCGCTGGGCACGAATCCAGGCGACGCCTTCAGTATGGCCTCTGGAGTGAACAACGCGCTGCCGCGCCAGGCTGTCGGCCGCTCCACTTCGGAGGAGTGCCTAATGACATCCTGTCAGAGCGATCACACAGCGGTCAGTTGGACGATCTCTGGGGCGCCGTCGATGACAACACTTCCAGACAACGGAGCGGCCTTTGGCGCCCAAGCGTGGGGAATCAACGACGCTGGCCACACCGTCGGATTCTCACTCACTGCGACGTCGCCCTGCATCAGGCACGCATCATTCTGGGCTACGGCGGCATCGATTCCTGTCGACCTCGGCTCCATCGGAGTTTCGAGCAGCTTCGAGTCGCGCGCTTTCCGACTCAACGAGGCGGGAGCCACTGGCGAGATCACAGTGGTCGGAGGCGACAACTCGAGCGGCCGTGCCTATCGCTGGTACCGAGATGGGGCAGGCACATGGAGCGGTGTGGACTTGAACACGCGAATCTCCCCGCTCTGCGGCTGGTTGCTGATCGAAGCACATGATGTCAGTTCGTACGGCTGGATCGTCGGGAACGGGTGGATTTCGGCGTCTGGTGGAGGCGGGGCGGAGTACCATGGGTTCCTCCTCAAGCCCATCACCTGCGTCGGTGATTCCGACGAATCTTGCTCGGTAGACGGCGCGGACCTCGTCTTTCTCCTTGGCGCATCGGGCTGCGGCAGTCCGTGTTCAGCGTGTCTGGTCGATCTCAATCGCGACGGGCTCATCAACGGTGCCGATCTGGGCTATCTCCTCGCCGCGTGGGGCAGTTCGTGCGAGTGCTGGTCCTGTCCAAGCTCTGCCCGAGCTGCTGGTAATGCCGCAACCGAAGCGACCGAACGCGCAGAGGCAAGCCTCGCGGATGGATTGGCGGTTCTAGGATTCGGGAGTGTCGCCCAATTCAATGAGGCGCAGAGCTCTTTTTCGATCGCACAGCGCGCCCAGATTCAAGAATGGCTCTTCATTTTCTTGACAGCGCGCAATTCATGACACATACTCGCCAAAAGGGAGTTTGGATGATCTCAATGACAACCAATACCTGGTGGGCTTCAGCGCTCGGGGCGATCGTTTCTGCCGAACCGGCACTCTGCGGGATCACTGTCGTGACTGGTGCGCAGAGCGCGAACCAATGGTTTAGCGGTGTGAGCGCATACACCTCAATCGCCTTCACCGAGTTTCCGGCCAGCACGTTGATCACTGAGCAATACGCCTCGCTTGGTGTTCATTTTGGCGGCGGACCCCAAGGAAACGAGATCATGTTCTCCGGCGGTGACAGCTCCTTTTTCCCCCAGGACAACTTGGGACTGTTGGGAGCCTCCACCGTGGAAATGGTTTTCGACACGCCGATGCGCGCGTGGGGGGCGTATTATCCCGGGCTGTTGCGGGCGCGGCTCTACACCGGCACTCAACTGGTGCACTCGTGGGATCCGGAAGTGGGCGGTTGGGTGAACAACTTCATCGGGTTCTTCGGAGATATCTCATTCGATCGCGTCGTGCTCCTACAGCCATTTTCGGAGTACCCGGGTCCGGACAACACTCGAGTAGCCATGGACAACATGTACTTCTCGACTGTGCCAGCACCCAGCGCTGCGACATGCTTGATGGTCTTCCTTGCGATGCACGGGCGGCGGCGCAAGGCGAACAGCCGCTGAAAAACTCCGATATCTCAAGCGAACAATACCGTTGACGGATGTTCTGCGAATGAGGCTTCATGCGAGGACGACCTGAAAACAACGGCAGCCGTTGAGAGAGCATCAATGTCGAGGATCTCCCCGAGTCGAGTCGCCCATTGGACTCCCCAGAAATAGTGGACGCTCAGAACGGGCGCGTGTGATCCCTCCAGAAGCAGCGTGTTGCGGACTACCACTCGTTGGTCAGGATGCGTCAATGCACACTCGAGTTTCGCCAACAGCGGGCGGTCCAAACCGTACGACTTCGCAGGCTTGAAGCTGAGAATCGAATGCTCAGAATCGAGCGCACATCTGGATTGACCCGCTGAAGTGGTCGCGCAACTCAAGGCGACGAGAAGCGTTGGATTGATTGATTGTGTGCCCACTGAAAGCCCGGAAGTCTATGGAGTCGCACGCGCGCGAGGTTCTCTTGATCCCACCGCGCGGCGATCGCCTCTGCGGTGAGAGCGCGCTCTCCGGTGAGCACGATCCAACCGTGGACGAAGTGTTAGCCTTCGGCGATGCGACCACCACTCGGCACAACCCATCGAATCACGCGACTGCTCGCTCTCTGCGTTCTCGCGTGCGCGAGCGCGACTGCGCAACATTCGGCGCCACCGATCCTGCCAGACCATCCAAAGCTTGATATCGATCCCACTGAAAAGATTGCAATCACAGGATGGTGGGTCAACGGAACCGAGATTCTTCTCGTGCGCGAGGATGGCGCGTTCACCTGGTGGGATCAGCCCAATCGCTTTCGTGCGCCGTCGAAAACGGGTCGCTGGGATCGGCAGAGTTACCGCACGTTTTGGCTCGAACCGTACATCGACAAGATGAACCCGCACGCGAAGCCCGCGCGCGAGCGCGGCGCGATGCAACGCGCCGATGGAGTCGTCACTGTCACCTTCGATGGCTCCGCACCTTTTCGCCAGTGTGATGCGCCACCGATCGCGCCTGAAGATTCGTATCTCGGCACGTGGACGGGCCCCGGAGGAACGCTCGACCTGCGACCCGATGGAACCTACGCGTTGGTGTCACTTGCGGGTCAGAGTGACGATGCACCGCCGATCACGCGTGCAGGACACGGCGGCGCGTGGAGCTACGACGGCAAGTACATCATCTTGCGCGCGACAGGCACGACGAAGGATCCAGTGATCTGCACCGTGGTCGATCGTCGCAGTGAAGGAGTTTCGGAAGGAGTTTCGAAAGCGAGCCCCTCTGTCGAAGCGCTGACCACTCCGGTGGGTGAACTGCGGCGAATCGCGCCTGTGAAACCGCCTGCAGCGACGGCTGCGAAGGCAGACCCAGTCGCAGCGACGGCTGCGAAGGCAGACCCAGTCGCAGCTACGGCTGCGAAGGCAGACCCAGCTCCTTGACGACATCTTCAGTGATGTCGATCGCAGCTGGATAACGCAAAAACGGCCGCGCCTGCACCTGCATCATCGCGTCTGAGAGTTCAACTGAATCAAACGCGCGTTCTGGGGGAGTGAACCGATAGACAAAGTCGACCTGCTTGCGCTCTGAAACCACATTGAGCGCTTCAGTCAACTCTCGGTAGGCCTTTTCGACCTGCTCAGCCATGTGCTTCGATTGAATCTTCTGCAAAGTGGCGAACCACTTTTCGTACTCACCTTGCAGTGTCGCAAACTCTTGGCGAGCCTGATCAAACGTCGCATCGCCGGGCTTCACATCAGGATATTTTTCTTGCAGCGTCTTACTGCGCTGTTCAAACTCGCCTCCCTGCACGCGCGCCTCATCGTCGAACTTCTGTCGCTCACCTGCGAATCGCTCGCTCGAAAGAATCCCCTTCATCACACGGTCGGTGTGCACACATGCAACGCTGTAGGCGCGCGCGCTCGGCGACTCGCTCCATCCGATTCGGCCACCCTGGTTGCGTACGGTGAGCGGCGAATCCTTGCCACTGAGGATGAGCGCATCCGCAGGACCCACATCGATGGGCAGAATGCGCGTGGCATTTGCGGGCGATCCTGAAAGCGAAAGTGTGGCAACGGCGCCGACACCTCCGGCGAGCATCGAACACACAACAGTCGTGCAGAGGTTTCGCATCGGGATCAGTCTTTCTTTGGAGCCTGCACGTGCATCTCAGTGAGGATGTCTTCGGTGAGATCGATCGACTCGGGAACGCGCAAGAACGAGCGCGCACTCAGCTGACGAACCATGTCGGCGTCATCCCCAGGCTCAATCTTGTCGCTCGGCGGCACGAATCGCATCACGAGGTCGATCTTTCGACGGTCTGCGACAACTTCAACGGCTTCGCGAATGTCGCTGTACGCGCCTTGGTAGTGGCGCGCCGTCATCTCACGACGAGCGACCTCGGCGGACTCATTCCACGCCGTGTACTCCTTCTGAAACTCTTCGAATTGTCCGCGCATCGCTGGGAATTCTGGAGAGTCTTTGTCGAGTGCCTTTCCCTTCTCCATCATCTCGCGATATCGCTTTTCAAACTCGTCGTTCTTCGCGTCGCGTGCCGTCGCCCACTCGGCCTGCTCGCTCGAATACTTCTCACTCTTGAGCAGTGCGTTGAGCATCCTTCCGACATGCACCGTGCCAAGTGAAAAAGCGCGACTGCTCGGTTGGTCTGACCAACTGAGTCGACCATCGGTGTTCGTCACTCGAAGTTCACTCTTGCCCGTCAGAATCATCGCGTCCGCTGGACCGAGGTCTTGCAGGAGTGGGATCACTCGTGCCGAAGCGGAGTGGTCGAGTGGAACGATGAAGAAGGCGGTCAGCGCGCTTGAGAGCACCGAAGCCGCAACGATTGCAGTGGTTGTTCGCATTGGCAGAGGGTAGCGCGTCTCGCCGTCGAGACAGTCCATTGGAGCGCGCTCAATCGCCCTGATCGAGCACCGCGAGGAAGGCCTCCTGCGGAATCGTGACTGAACCGATCTGCTTCATGCGCTTCTTGCCTTCTTTTTGCTTCTCGAGCAGTTTGCGCTTGCGGCTGATGTCGCCTCCGTAGCACTTCGCGGTCACGTTTTTGCGCATCGCCTTGATCGACTCGCGCGCGATCACCTTTCCACCAATCGCTGCTTGCAGCGCGATCTCGAATTGGTGGCGATCGATCTGGGTGCGCAATTTGCTGAGGATCAGCCGTCCACGATTCTCAGCCGAACTGCGGTGGCACATCAGACTCAGGGCCTCAACGAGTTCACCGTTCACGAGGATATTGATCTTCGTCAGGTTGTCTGCGCGGTAGGCGGTGATCTGATAGTCCATCGTGCCGTAACCGCGCGTGATCGACTTCAACTTGTCATAGAAGTCGTAAATGATCTCGGCCATCGGCAGTTCGTAATCGAGAATCTGTCGTTGCTCACTCAAATAGCGCTGCGCCACAAAAGTGCCACGGCGGCTATCGCAGAGTTTGATGAGGTCGCCGATGTTCTCGGTTGGACACATGATCTCGAGCTTCGCGATTGGCTCGCGAATTGCAGCAATCTGACCCGTATCTGGAAGCTCAGCAGGATTGTGAATCTCGATGGTCGTGCCGTCGTGCAGGTCAACGAGGTACTTCACCGTCGGCGCTGTTTGCACAACCTCAACTCCGCCCTCGCGCTCGAGACGCTCTTGCACGATGTCCATGTGCAGAAGTCCCAAGAATCCGCAGCGATATCCGAATCCGAGCGCTTCGGAGTGTTGCACCTCGAAGGTGAAACTCGCATCGTTGATGTTGAGTTTCTCGATCGCCTCGCGCAACGCCTCGAAATCGGCTTTGCGACCCGATCCCACCTCAGCGTCCGCATTCGACGGATAGAAATCACAGAAGACCATTTGCTTGGGCTCTTCATATCCGGCCAGTGCTTCATCCGCTGGCGCAATCTCGAGCGTGACCGTGTCGCCAACGCGGACATCCGAGAGACTCTTGATGTTCGCGCTGATCGATCCGACCTGCGCCCATCCAATCTCTTTGACACGCGTTGGATGCGGGGTGTACCGCGTGAGTTCGCTGACCGAGAAGGTGCGTCCCGTTCCCATCATTCGAATCTTGTCGCCGGTCTTGATTCCACCGTCGAAGACTCGCACGTAGACGACGACGCCGCGATAATCATCGTATTTCGCGTCGAAAATCAGTGCGCGCAACTTGTCGGTTCGCTGCGGCTTTGGAGCGGGCAACTTGCGGCAAATGAGATCGAGCAGTTCGGCGATCCCCTGCCCGGTCTTGGCTGAGACGAGCACGCAGTCTTCTGCGGGCAGTCCAAAGACCTGTTCGATTTCCATCGCAACGCCATCGGGGTCTGCCGCTGGCAAATCAATCTTGTTGATGACGGGGATGAGTTCGAGTCCACCGGCGGCTGCGAGGTAGGCATTCGCAACCGTCTGCGCTTGCACACCCTGCGTCGAGTCAACCACAAGCACCGCTCCCTCGCATGCGGTGAGCGCGCGGCTCACTTCATAGGTGAAGTCGACGTGTCCTGGCGTATCGATGAAATTCAATTCGAAATCTTCACCATCACAGGTGTGATGCACCGTGACGGCGCTCGCCTTGATCGTGATGCCGCGCTCGCGTTCGAGATCCATCGAGTCAAGAAACTGCGCGCGCGCCTCGCGCTTCGAAAGCGCGTTGGTCTCTTGCAACAACCGATCGGCGAGTGTGCTCTTGCCGTGGTCGATGTGCGCGATGATTGAAAAGTTACGAATTTGCATTGCAAGAGGCGAGCGCCGCAGTGTAGTGGCGTTGGCGAATCTCACCCATCGCGAGGTGAAGTTGGCGCGATACTGGCGGGGATGTCGGCGGCGCAGTTGGCGGCATCCGCGCTCTGTGCCGCGGCTGCAATCGCTTGGGCGAGGCGCGCCGCAAGCGCGTTCTTGACCGTCGCCATGGTGGGAGCGCGCGAACCGAGCTCATGCGCGAGACTCGTCACACCCCGTCCAGCGAGCCCGCAAGGCACAATCACCTCGAATTGACGAAGGTCGGGGTCGACGTTGAGCGCGATGCCATGCATCGAAACCCAGCGCGAAAGCCGCACTCCCATCGCACAAATCTTTCGCGACTCGGGCGAGCCGACCCAGACACCCGTCGCAGTCGAATCGCGCATGCCGGTCACGGCGAAGTCTTCAAGTGCTGCAATAACCGCCCCCTCGAGCATGCGCAAGTAGCCATGCACGCGAAGTCCGAGTCGGTTCAAGTCGAGAATCAGATACACGACGAGTTGCCCTGGACCATGCCACGTCACATCGCCGCCGCGGTCAGTCTCAATGCACTCAATGCCGCGCGCCTCGAGTTGCTCGCGCGAAAGCAGCACATGTTTGTGCGCTTGAGCACGGCGCGAAACTGTGACAACTGCGGGCGTGTGTTCGAGCAGATAGATCACACCCGCCCGCTGCTCTGGTGAATGGCGCTCGTGCGCAGCCGGGCGCGCGGCGACGACACGTTCATGCGCAGCGCGCTGCAGTTCATAGGCCGCGCCGTACGAGAGACGACCGAGGTCAACAACCTCGAGCAGTGGATGCTCCGAGCGATGGCCCGAGCGATGGTCATGTGTGTTCTGACTCACTCCCCGATCGTAGAGGCGAGTGACTATTCTCCAAGTGTGCCCACGATTCATCCCACCGCGATCATCGAAGGAGATGTGACCCTCGCCGACGATGTTGTCATCGGACCCTGGTGCCACCTCATGGGCACGCTCGGCGCAATCACGGTCGGCAGCGGCACGGTGCTTCGCTCGCGCGTTCAACTCGAAGGGCCCCTCACGTTGGGCGAAAACAACACGCTCTGCGCGAACGTCTGCCTCGGATGCGCGCCGCAAGACCTCGGCACGCCAATGTCATTTGTCGGCCCCGGAGTCATCATTGGATCGCGCAACGTCTTTCGCGAGGGAGTGACGGTGAGCCGTCCCAAGTGGGAGAAACCAGGTCGCATCGGCAATGACAACTATTGGATGACCAATTCACACGCGGGGCACGACTGCATCATCGGCAACAACTGCATCTTTGGAAACGGCACATTGTTCGCTGGTCACTGCGAAATCGCTGACCGAGTGATCACGGGTGGAAGCGCAGGCCTGCAACAGTTCGTGCGAGTCGGACGAGGCGCATTCATCGGCGGACTCTCTGCGGCAACGCTTGATGTCTGTCCATTTTTCATGGTCTTGACCGTCAATCACGCACGTGCCATCAACGTCATCGGCATGCGCCGCGCCGGCATTCCCTCAGCGTCGATCGACGCCGCTCGCTGGGCGTTCAAGACGCTCTGTCACGGAAGAATGCCCCCCAAGCGCGCACTCGAGGTCTTGCGCACACGGGCGGGCGATCCAATGATTGATGAGTACATTTCGTTCATCGAATCGAGTAAGCGAGGTATCGTGATCGCGCGTGGTCGTCACGAGAAGAGTCAGTGACTCAGGAATCAAGTGCATGGATCGCACACACTTCACACAGTTCACACATCGCGCGCGCCAAGGCCGTCACTCATGAGTGCCTCGGTCTGCGTGCTCGGTAGTAGTTCGCGCGGCAACGCGACGGCGATCACCTTCGACAACTCTGGGCGATTCATCTTGGTCGACGCGGGGCTCACCCCTCGACGGGTGCGTGCGGCGCTCGTCGAAGCCGGTGCCTCTGCACACTTTCACACATTGCGCGCGATTTTTCTGACACATCTCGACCGAGATCACTGGTCGCTCTCGTGGGCGAAGCAGTTACAGCGCGCGCCCGTGCCCGTGATCTTGCGGCGGGCGCATGCCGCGCAGGCGATCGAGATGGGCGTTCCCCCAGCCTGCCTTCGCCCAATCGATGGACCGTTTCGCCTCGGCGAAACAGCTGAAGTACGTCCCATTGCGGTGCCGCATGACACAATTGGATCGACCGCCTTTCGATTCGACTGCGATCACGCCCACATCGGCCACGCGACCGACCTTGGTCACGTCACCGACGAATTGCTCGAAGCATTCGCCGGCCTCGACATGCTCTCGATTGAGAGCAATTACGACGAAGCGTTACAGAGGCGCTCCCCCCGCCCTGCCTTTCTCAAGGACCGCATCATGGGCGGCCGCGGACATCTTTCAAACGAACAATCGGTCGAGGCAGCTCGCCTGCTCACCGCGGGCGGCACGATTCGTCATTTGGTCTTGCTGCATCTCTCGCAAGAGTGCAATCGCCCCGAGATTGTGCGCGACCTTTTCTGCGAGCGACTTCCTGCGATGGCCGCGTCGCTCGTCATCACTCGCCCAATGCAGCCGACCGCGCTCTTGCAGGTGCGACGGCGCGAAGCCGCGGTTGCGTGACGGATGAGGTCGGTCCATTGCGCTACCCTTCTGCCCTCCCATGAGCGATGTACTGACCCACGAATGCGGACTTGCCCTCGTTCGGCTGCGCAAGCCACTCTCGTGGTTTCAAGAAACCTATGGAGATCCATCGTGGGGATTGCGCAAGCTCTATCTGCTCATGGAAAAGCAGCACAACCGTGGTCAGGATGGCGCAGGCATCGCGAGCGTTCGCTTCGACATGCCGCCGGGGGAACCCTTTCTCTCGCGCGCTAGGTCGGCAAAGCGAAATCCCGTCGAGCGATTGTTTGACGATGCGCTCTCGCCGATTCGAAACATGAGCGAAGAGGCGCTTCGCACGACGCCCGAACTCGAACTCAAGCGGCGGTTGCCACTCTTGGGCGAGGTCGTGCTCGGTCACCTTCGATATGGAACATTCGGTGGGCGTTCGGCTGACGCGTGCCATCCATTCTTGCGTCGGTCGATCATCGCCAGCAGAAACTTGGCGCTCGCAGGTAATTTTAATCTCACAAACTCTCCTGAACTCTTCGACTCGCTCGTCGCATATGGTCTCGCACCAGTTGGTGGAAGTGACACCGGCGTCGTGCTCGAAAAAATCGGCTACGCGATCGACTGCGAGCATGACCATCTGATTTCAACCGTCGGTCCCGGGTCGTTTCGAGCCCTTGAGGGACGCCCCCTCGCCCAAGAAGTCTCAGACCAACTCGACTACGGACGGATCCTCAACCGCGCGGCCGAAAAATTCGACGGCGGCTACACCCTCGCTGGACTCATCGGCAACGGAGACGCCTTCGCCTGTCGCGATCCTGCAGGAATTCGCCCGGCATTCGTGCTGATGACCGACGAAGTGATCGCGGTGGCGAGCGAACGACCTGCTCTTGCGGCCGTCTTTGATGTCTCGGTCGACCAGATCGAACCGCTCGAACCTGGGCACGTGCTGAGCATCAAACGCGATGGGACAGTTTCAACGCAGCGATTCGCAGAACCGCGGCCGATTCGCCAATGCACGTTTGAGCGCATCTATTTCAGTCGCGGCAACGACCATGAGATTTACGAAGAGCGCAAGCGCCTCGGTGAAAATCTCGCGCCGCGCATTCTCGAACGGCTCGGTGGATCGGTCGATCACGCAGTCTTCTCGTTCATTCCAAACACTTCTGAGAGCGCGTATCTGGGACTCCTGCAAGAGACTGAGCGCATCATGCGCGCGCGGGGCGCCGACGAACTCTGCAAACTTGTCGCGGAAGGTCGCGCAACTCCCGATCGCATTCGCGCGATCATGAGTGTGCGGGTTCGCGCTGAGAAAGTTGCGCAAAAGGACCAGCGACTTCGCACGTTCATCACGCACGATGCGGCTCGGCGCGATCTCGTCGCGCACGTCTATGACATCACGCGCGGCACGATCAATCCAGGCGACACGCTCGTGGCCGTCGATGACTCGATCGTTCGCGGAACAACCCTGCGCGACTCGATCATCACGATTCTCTCGCGACTGAATCCTGCGCGCATTCTCGTGGCGAGCAGCGCGCCACCGATCCTCTATCCAGATTGTTACGGCATCGACATGAGCCAACTCGGTCGCTTCATCGCCTTTGAGGCGGCGATCAATCTTGTTGGACAGCGCGGCGACAATGCCGTGCTCGACGAGGTCGAAGAACTCTGCAAAGCACAGGATCACCTTCCTCCCGAGCGGATGAAAAACCACGTGCGGTTGATTTATGACCGATTCACACAGGATGAGCTCTCGATCGAGATCGCCCGGCTGATTCAACCCAAGAATTCGCCGTGGACTGGATCGGTCGAGGTCACCTACCAAACCATTGAGGGATTGCGCCGCGCGATGCCCTCACACACCGGCGATTGGTACTTCACGGGCGATTATCCGACGCCGGGCGGCTACCGAGTGCTCAATCGCGCCTACCTCAACTGGCGCAAACGCAGCGATTCGCGCGCGTATTGACCGACCCGAGTGACCCCGGGGTAGAAACCGAACCGATTGCGGGTCATTCCCTTGACATTTTTGGGGGGTGAGTGTTCAATGCCCGACTACTCATGGCACGCTACATCGGTCCCAAAGTCAAACTCTCCCGTCGCGTCGGTGTTCCAATTGCGGACATTCCGAAGCACACGGCCAAACGACAACTCACCCCTCCGGGCATGCATGGTTTCCGCGGAAAGCGCGCGAAACCATACGGCGTCCGCAAGGATGAGAAGCAGAAGTTGCGCTACCACTACAGCGTGCTCGAGCGACAGTTTCGTCGCTACCTCGCTGAGGCTGCACGAAGCAAGGGCAATACCGGCGAAGTTCTCTTGCAGAACCTCGAGCGACGACTCGATAATGTTGTGCGACGCGCAGGCTTCGCACGCACGATCTGGGCCGCCCGCCAAATGGTTGTGCATGGACACATCAAGGTCAACGGCCGCAAGGTCGATCGCCCTTCCTACGCCTGCGAACCAGGTATGGAAATCTCGCTGCGTGAGGGTGTGCACAAACTCGTTCGCGAGAACATGGAAAGCCTCTCAGGCCACATCGTTCCAGGTTGGATGGAAGTGAATCCAGCTGAACTTGCAGCCAAGATCTTGGCGACTCCCTCTTCTGAACAGATTCCTTTCGACGTGAATACCAATCTCATCGTCGAGTTCTACCGCTGATATCGTGTAACGATTGATTCCCAAGAGCGCACGGACGAACAACGTCCGTGCGCTCTTTTGCTAGAAAGACCCGAGAAAACCGCCATGTTGAAATTCTTCCGCAAAAACGAAAAGGCCTCCCGCTGGATCCTCATCATCGGAATGACCTTGCTGATGGTCTCGTGGCTCGTCTTCGACCAGAGCAGCACCTTCATGACCGACATGCTCACGGGGCGGGCAACCTGGGCCACAACAGTGGATGGCGTCACCGTCACTGAGACGGATCGACTGCGCGTGCAACAAGAACTTCGCGCAATCAGTCTGTTGGGCGATCCAACCGTTCGTGCGCTTGGGCTCGAGAAGGATCCTGTGCATTGGTATCTGCTGACGCTCGAAGCGGAGCGCGCCGGACTTGTTGGTGGCGTGGCCGATGGTCAGAGCCGTCTCGCGGAGACTGCACTTGCGAATAAGGTTCCTGAGAACAATTTGCTTGGTGCACTCTGTCGCGAATCAGGACAGACTCCGACCGAAGTCTTCGAAACCCTTGCAAAGCTTAATGGCATCGATCGCTATGTGAACCTCATGGCCAGCGGACCGTCACGCGTCTCTTCGACGCGGCTTGAGCAATCGGCAGCGACGCTCTTGGCGGCAGTCTCTGGTGAGATCGTCGTGCTCGATGGTGCGAAGTCAAAGGTTGAGGTCGCTGCGCCGAGCGAAGCTGCGCTTCAATTACAACTCGCGACCTATGGCGCACAGAAGAGTGGAGAAGGGAAGAGCGGATTTGGCTATCGATTGGCTGACCGGATGCAGATCGAATGGATCACGATTCCAGCCGCATCAATTGCTGACCTCGTGCAGCAAAGCCCCGCACTTTCGAACATCGAATTGCGCAAGTACTGGCTTGAACATCAGGCTGAGTTCGCGCCGAGCGCTCTCGCGCCAACACCGGCCGCGACGAGCTTCGACGCATCTCGCGATGCCGTGAAGGCGAAAGTGCTTGCGGCGGCAATCCTCGAAAAGCGACAGGAGATTTCGAAGTTCATCGCCGATCGCATGCAGATGTCAATGCGTGGATTGCCGCAGGTCAATGGCTACTACACCCTTCCAGCGGAGTGGAAGAACTCGCAGTTGACGCTCGCGGCGTTGAGCAGCGAAGTTGCTGCGAAGTTTGCGATTCCATTGCCGGCAGTCGTGACAAACGGTGAAGGATGGATCACCCCCGCAGAAATCAACTCGCTTCCAGGACTCGGCATTGCTTCGACGAATCGTTTCGGCACGCAACCGGTGACTGCGGGGCAACTCGTTCAAGCACTGCGCGAACTCGGCGGCAAGTCGACGCTCATCGCACAGGTCGGAGTTGTGAGTCCAGTCTTGGCGAACGAGGCTGGAGATCTCTTCGCGTTCCGCGCGACCGCCGTCGAAGCTGCTGCTGCGCCCGCGTCGGTGGATGCGGTGCGCGAGACTCTCGTCGCAGACGTGACTCGGCTGAACCGCTTCGACGCACTTCAGGGAATGACCTCAAAGATTCAGAGCGAAGCCGTTGATCAAGGTCTCGCCGCAGTTGCCGCGACCTACGGTGTGACGGTCGAGCCATTCAATGACTTGCGACAGAGCGACAAACAGTTTCTGCAGTACGGACTCAAGTTGCCAGGGCAGCTCGCAGGCATTGGCTCGGATGCGGCGACCGCCAAGGCAATCGTTGAACGGGCAATGTCACTTCCATCGGCGCGACTTCTCGCAGAACTTCCAGTGGGCGAGCGCACGCTCGTACTCTCGGTGCCTGAGAAGTTGGCCATCGTGGTTGTGCGAATCGACCGCATTTCTCCGATGAATCAGGGCGATTTGCCTGCACTTGTGAACAACCAGCGCTTTCGCCAAGTCGCTGTCACCGACGCCGCGCACGGCAGTCCGCAAGAGCTCTTCTCAAAGGATGCTCTTGTCGCTCGAAATGGATTCACGCTTGCCAATCCTGGCACAGAGAGTGACGAGAGTGAGAGTGGCGCGCCAGCGCAGGCACCAGCCCCGGCGCCGACTCCGTCGTTTACGGTCACGCCAGTTGCACCAGCCAAGGCCGGTCAATGAGCGAGCCGCTCGCGCCCATCTCGTACGACCTCTTTTCGAAGATCGATTTTCGTGTGGCGACTATTCGCGCTGCGGAGGCGCATCCAAACGCTGACAAGTTGCTCAAGATTCAACTCGACGATGGAACTCCGCAGGGGCGTCAGGTCTGCGCTGGAATTAGAGCGTGGTACGACCCTTCGACGCTGATTGGTAAGCAAGTGATCATCGTTGCGAATCTCGAGCCGCGACAATTGCGCGGCGAGATGAGTTCAGGAATGATTCTTGCGGCGAGCGACCTGCGTGAACTTGCGGTCGTGACCGATCTCGTCGAAGGCGCAAAGCCAGGTCCAGATGCACGCGACGTCATCCTGTTGACCGTCGACAAGTCTGTGAAGGCTGGCTCGAAAGTCAGCTGACGGTCGCCGCCACACACACAGTTCAACTGTGGTGGGATCGCGCCCTACACCCCAACTGAAAGTGCATCTCGATCGCTGAGCATTCCGCCGTCGGAGCGCTGGCGAACCGTTCCATCGCGTCGCCACGATCGGTCGCACCTCGCGAGTGCTCGCAGATCGCTCACAAGCACAAGGGTTGCGTTCGCATCAAGAATGACTTGCGAGACCCCGCAGAGATCGGCCAACTCAGCTGCAAAGGGTGCGAGCGCGCCGTTCGCATCGGGCAGTGTGACCGCCGCATCGAGCGGATTGTCGATCCCCAGACTCTTCGCCCCTTCGAGTGCTTTCGAGACTGCGGCGCGCGCAGCCATGACATGCACCCAGCGCACGTCGCGCGCGAACGTGAGACCGATGTGCGTCTGCGTGAACAAGAGTGGCGCACGACTGCCGCGCAGCGCTATCCACGCCTCTTCAGCAGTGTGCGGTAAGAACGGCGCCAGCAGACGAGTGAGAACTTCGGTTGCGACACGCGCAACGGCTTGCGATTGACGTCGACGCGGGCTGTCGGCCGCGTCGCAATAGAGACGATCTTTGACCGCTGCACAGTAGACCGATGAAAGGGTCTCGTTGCAGAAGTTGAAGATCGCCAAGTGAACGCGACGGAAGTCATATTCTTTGTACGCAGCTCGCGCCTCAACTTCGAGTGCGGTGAGTTCGCCCATGAGCCATCCATCGATCGACTCTGGCTTCGAGGCGCACGCGAATTCGATGACCTGTTCTTGCGTCCACGCCGGAGCGTCGTAGAGGTTTGAGAGCAAGAAACGAATGGTGTTTCGCACTTTTCGATAGGACTCCCCCGCCACTTTGAAGTAATCCAAGTCGATGCGGATGTCTCCGTCGTAGGCGACTCCTGAAACCCACCAGCGCGCGACCTCGGCGCCGAAATCTTTCAAGAGCACATCGACATCGAGCGCGTTGCCCAAACTCTTACTCATCTTGCGACCATCTTTGTCGACGAGAAAGCCGTGCGTTAAGAGCGTGCGAAAAGGAGTCGCGCCCGTCACGCCGAGTGCGGGCAACATCGAGAGTTGAAACCATCCACGGTGTTGATCACTGCCTTCGAGATAGAGCTCACTCGGATAGCCCAGACCGCGCTGGCGCAGGACTGAGTTCCATGATGATCCCGCCTCGAACCAGACGTCGAAGATGTCATACATCTTGGTGAGTGACTCGATGCAGAGATCTTTGGGAGCGTGTGGATCACTCGCCGCGTCATACGACGCGAGCAACACCGCGGGGGTCAGCGTGAACCACGCATCGCTGCCGTTGGCGCGCACGCATTGCGCGATCGCGCGCACGCTCGCCGACGTCATGAAGACCGTTCCATCGGCGGTGCGAAAGGCGGGAATCGGCAGCCCCCACGCACGCTGCCGACTGATGCACCAATCCGGACGACTCTCGATCATCCCCTTCAAACGACTCTGCCCCCACGCGGGAACAAACTTGATTGTGTTGTTGACAGCATCGCGCGCCATCGCACGCAACGACTGACCTGCGCGTGCGCCTGCGCGGTCGACACCGATGAACCACTGTTCCGTTGCACGAAAGATCACAGGCGTGCGACTTCGCCAATCGTGCGGATAGGAATGGGTGAATTGCAACGCGTGCACGAGGTGTCCACTTGCGCGCAGATGTTCGACGACGAGCGTGTTGGCATCCCAGACAACTTTTCCACGCAACCACTCAGGCGCGGTTGCGTCGAAGGTGCCATCCCCTTGAACGGGGCAGTAAATCTCGAGACCCTCTCGAAGTCCCGTTCGGTAATCATCGTCGCCATGCCCTGGTGCGGTGTGGACGAGACCAGTGCCATCTTCCATCGTGACATAGTCGGCCGCGACGATGCGACTCGTTCGATCGCAGAATGGATGGCGGTACTCGAGTCCGACAAGTGCGCTGCCGAGCGCCGTTGCGAGAGTTTTCACTCCGGTGGCACCGACGATCGCGGCAACTTTCCCGAGCATCTCGGCGGCGACGATTGTGAGCGTGCCATCCATCTCGACGAGTGCGTACGGATGCGATGGGTGCACTGCAATGGCGAGATTTGCGGGAAGGGTCCATGGCGTCGTCGTCCAAATCATGAACGAGGGTGTGCACTCGCACTCGATGCCAAACGCCCCGTCAATCTTCGATCGGTCAGCCGCTTCGAAGTCAACATAAATGGATGGATCCACCCGATCTTCATACTCGAGCTCTGCTTCGGCGAGCGCTGTCTGATTCGCGATCGACCAGTGAACAGGCTTCAATTGACGAAAGACATAGCCCTCATTGAGCAGTCCAGCGAAGACCTCGAGCGTGCCAGCCTCATACTCGGGTTGCATCGTGAAGTAGGGGTTCGCGTAATCCGCAAGCGTCAAGAGCCGTTGCATCTGCGCCGACTGCGACTTGATGAACTTTGCGGCATAGGCAGCGCATTCGCGGCGAATCGCCATGCGGCGATGATCGTCGCTGAGCGTGTCGAGTTTCGCAGCCTTGCCACTCTCGACAAGCCCAGTCATCACTCGATGTTCGATCGGAAGTCCGTGGCAATCCCATCCTGGCACGTAATGACACGCGCGACCTTCCATGAGCACACTGCGAACCACGATGTCCTTGAGCACCTTGTTGAGCAAATGCCCGACGTGGATCGATCCATTTGCATATGGAGGCCCATCGTGAAAAACGAAGGGCTCAGCCGAAGCGCGTGCGGCTGCGACTGCCCCGACGACATCGCTTGCCTGCCATCGTGCGAGCGTCGCAGGCTCGGCCTGCGCGAGATTCGCCTTCATCGGAAAAGAAGTCTTCGGCAGGTTTAGCGTCGGCTTGTAATCGCGTGTCTCACTCATTGGGTGAACGAGTGTAATGGCTGATCGCGCGCGACAACGACCTCACTCTGGTTTTGGATCGCCTGGCTTCACGACTTCATCGAGGTACTTCTGAAAGTCCCCAAGGTGATAGGAGATGAAGCAGAATGCGTGGTGAAGCGCGAACCACTCGATGTCGGTGGGATCCTTGTTGAGGTCAGCGCGTTGGCGATTGAGTTCGGCGAGTATCGGTTCGACTTTCATGAAGCGAAGCGTATCGCTCAGGCCGCCTGTGCTGTGCCAGCGACGCCATCACGAGTCACGATGAAGAAATCGCTCGTGATCGGATAGGGCAGCCGCGTGTAGTCGCGCGCAATGCGCGAACGAACGCGTTCGAGGAATGGCTCGGGTCCGTAGGAGAGGGCGATGAAGACATCGCGCGCGGGCGTCGCGACGTAGAAGTCGCCGCGAAGTTCTTTGGCGAGTCGGTCGTGCAATCTGGTCAAGAGCAATCGCGCGGCGTCGTATCCATCTTTCAATGAGAGCAGCGCGGCGCGTCCACCGTCGTGGCTCGCGATGACCTGGACCTGCAAGTCGGGGGCGTACGAACCGAGGTTTTGGCGCGCGAGGTCTTCGAGTTCCTCTGGACCGATTCCCCAGCGGATCATCTGCTCGGTCGACACGCTCACGGTCATCTCAGGCATGTCCATCACGAAGACAATGACCGTGCCGTTGACGTACGGAAGATGGGCGATCGACGCGCGATCGACTCCATCGAAAATCGACTCGGGTTGAATGCGCGGCATGATGCGATGACGGGCAACGGCCAACGGAATCAGGCTTGCTCCGACCGAGTCTCCCTCAAATATTCGGTCGAAGTAGCCACGAACAAACGAATGACCGCGCTGTGGATCCTGTTGCACCATGCGGAAGAGATTCTCGAGCCCCATCGATTTGCCATCCACCGTCAGTTTGAGTGCGCTGACCATCTCGACGGGGCGGTGTGCGTACCACTCCTTCAAGAGGCGCTCGACCGATTGGGTGAATTCCTTTGAGTCTGCTGGCATCCGGTCGCTGTGTGATTCGTCCATTTTCCTAACCTCCACTGGATCTTGACTCGGCACACAGAGAACATCGTGCCGCTACGCTGACTATCGGATAGAACTCACGGTCGATCGAGTCGAGTTGCTCATTTTCGTCCTGCATTTGGCGACAATCCATGTTGAACCTTTCTCATTTTTTCTCGCCGCAGTCGACCCCATTCGCACGGGGACCCTTGCTCATCATCGCCGGGCCATGTGTGCTCGAGAGCGACGCAATCAACCTGCAGATCGGCGAAACGCTGCGCGAAGCATGTGCCAAGCATGGTCTTGCATACATCTTCAAAGCGAGTTTCGACAAGGCAAATCGCTCGAGCGTCTCGAGCCCGCGCGGGCCTGGACTCGAGCGCGGCTGCGACGCGCTCGCACAACTAAAGTCGAAACTCGGCGTGCCTGTCACGACTGATATTCATGAACCGTCGCAGGCGGCGCGGGCGGCGCAGGCCGTTGACATTCTGCAGATTCCAGCATTTCTCGCTCGGCAAACTGATTTACTGGCCGCTGCTGCTGCAACAGGGTGCGCCGTCAACGTCAAGAAGGGGCAGTTCATGGCGCCATCCGAGATGACCGGCGCCATCGGCAAGTTGCGCGAAGCTGGTGCGAAAGAAATCATGCTGACTGAGCGCGGAACATTCTTCGGCTACCACCGACTCGTCAATGATTTTGCCGGCCTCGGCGAGATGCTCGAGATGGGGGTTCCACTCTGCTTCGATGTCACGCATTCGACGCAGCGTCCTGGCGAAGGAGCAACAAGCGGCGGGCAGCCCATGCGCGCCCCGCTTCTCGCACGCGCTGCCGTTGCGGCGGGAGTTGATGCGATCTTCTTGGAGTGCCATCCACATCCTGCCGCATCTTTGAGCGACCGCGCGACGATTCAACCGCTCGATCAAATGCCGGCACTGCTGAGCCAACTCGCAGCGATTCGGCGCGTTGTGGCTGCAACATGAAATGCGACATCTGCGACAAGGCGGCGGTTGTGCACGAAACCCTGATTCGAAACGCACTCGCAGTTGAGGTGCACCTCTGCGCCGAACACGCCATTGCGGCTGGCTATCCACTTCCTATTGAGCAGCCGATCGCCGACATTTTCCCGCAGCTCGGTGAGGTCGCCAAAGTTGAGGGAGGCATCAGCGGCGGCGTGAGCGCAAGCGTGAGCGTCAGCAAGGGAAAAGAACGCGTCCCTCGCTGTACGGCGTGCGGTCTGACCTATACCGCCTTTCGAAAGTCAGGCCACTGTGGATGCCCCGCGTGTTACGACGCCTTTTCCCCCGCACTCGATCAAGTCATTGAGCGGGCGCAAGCAGGCGCAACCCATCATGTGGGACGCTCACCGACGGGCGATGGTGGGGCGAATGCCGAGCGCCTGCAGGCGATGCGTGCGAAGTTGATGCGCGACCTTGAAAGTGCGATCGCCTCTGAAAACTACGAACGAGCGGCGAAAGTGCGTGACGAGTTGCGACTCTTCGACGCACCACCGAGTTGAACCGATGACACCTCCCTTCTCAGCGGCGCTTTCGCAGATCGGACCCGACTCCGATGTCGTCGTCACGAGCCGAGTGCGACTTGCGAGAAACATTGCGGGATTGCCGTTCGTCGGCCGAGCAAGCAACGCGGTTCGCCTCGAAGTCATGCGCATCGTGCGCCGTGCCGTCGATCACTCGGCCATCGCACGCGCCAACCGAGAGGGACTTCGCTGGATCGAACTTCAGACCGCTCCATCGCGGGACCGCATTCTCTTGGCCGAACGTCATCTTGTTTCGCGTCACTTCGCACATAGCGAAGGTCCGCGAGCACTCGCCCTCTCGCACGATGAGCACGCGAGCGTGATGGTGAATGAAGAGGATCACTTGCGCATCCAATGCCTCTGCGCAGGGAGTGGACTGCATGAAGCGTTCACGGCAGCATTCGAACTCGAGAGCGCCCTCGCCGACTCAACTCGTTTTTCTTTTCATCCGCGCTGGGGTTACCTCACAGCATGCCCGACCAATGTGGGGTGTGGCATCCGATTGAGTTCGATGCTGCATCTTCCGGGCGTGGTGATCATGAAGGAAGCAGATCGAATCAAACGTGCTGCGGCTGATCTGCACCTTGCGGTGCGTGGGTACTACGGCGAAGGCTCTGAAGCAATCGGCGACTTCTATCAGTTCTCGAATCAGACGACGCTCGGTGCGACCGAAGAGCAATTGCTCGAAGAATTTCACCACGTGATTCTGCCACAGATCATCGGCTATGAACGCGAGGCCCGTGCAGCTGCAATGGATCGTCATCGCGCGCGACTCGAAGACTTTGTGCTGCGGTCGAATGCGCTCTTGAATGCAGCACGACTGCTCACCGCCGATGAAGCGACCAAACACCTGAGTCGCATTCGGCTCGGATCGGTGCTCGGCATTGTGCGGGTTGAACTCGCCACGATTCAGCGGTTGTTGCTTCAAGTGCAACCTGCGCATCTCACAGTGGTCGATCCACGCGCGACTGAAGGCGATGAGATTGAGCGCGAGGTGCGCGCCTCGCATGTGCGCGCGGCACTGGCGCATCCCGCGCAGCCGCCTGCTCAGACCGAGTGAGCGACCGCAAGTGTGTCGGCAGTGCGCGCTCCGTGAAAATCCTTCTCCGTGAGCCCGCCGGCATCGTGCGTCGAGAATCCAAGAGTCACTCGGTTGTATTTGATGAGAATGTCCGGATGGTGCTGCGTGCGCTCGGCTTCGATCGCAACGGCATTCACGAACTGCATCGACGCAACAAAATTCGCACAGAGGTAGGTGCGCTCGATGAGCTCGCCAGTGCGCGACCACTCGGGCAGAGTTGCCAGCTGCCCCTCCACCTGCGACGCTGAGAGTTTCTCTGCCATGCAACGAACTATAAGCGAACCCTTACACTTCGCGCCCCGTGTCGATCCCGCTTGAACATCAGTCCCTGCGCCACCTCGCTCCACGAGTTTCGGTGCTCTCGCTGCAGTCTGGAGAGACGCACGAAACGGTCGCGCGCGTGCTCTGCGAACGATTCGACTTGGATGCGCGAGTGGTCGCGCACTCCGATCCCGTGCAGGTTGGGATGGCAATCCGCGAGACGCAAGTGCTTGTGCTCGTGGGCGCTCCGACGCGTGAGAATCTGCGCCGACCTGGAATCGAAGAGGCGGTCTCGGCGATGATCCCGATCATCGCTCTCTGCAGCGACTTCATCCCTGGGCAAGAGCTTCCAGCGGGAATCTCATTTGCGATCGACCCCGCACTGGGACCCGACCATCTCGCGACTGCGATTTCAGCGCTCATCGCGCGGCAGCGAGAGGTTTTGCGGCTGCAGTTCGACGCAGTCTCAGCGATGCGTTTTTCGGGTGGACTCTCAAGCGAGATGGACAACATTCAAGAAGAATTGCAGCTCGCCGCGAATGTGCAGCGCGAATTCTTGCCGCGCATTCTTCCCAGTCTCGGTGGAGTCGCCTCGGCTGCACTCTGGCGTCCTGCGTCGTATGTCTCGGGAGATATCTACAACGTCATCCGCCTTGATGAACATCACCTCGGCGCCTTCGTCATCGATGCGGTCGGGCACGGCGTTCCAGCGGCGCTGCTGACGCTGATCATCTCGCGCGGCATTCAGACCAAAGAAATCACCGCAACCTCGTATCGCATCTTGGCGCCGAGCGAAACCCTTGCGCGCATCAATACCGACATGCTTTCGCGCGCGGGTCGTACGACGCGCTTCGCGACTGCGATTTACGCCGTCATCGATACGCGCAACCACCGAGTGAGCGTCGCGAGTGCGGGCCATCCTGCGCTGCTCCGTATGCGCCCGGGTGGCTCGTTCGAACCGATCGAGACCCATGGTGGACTCTTGGGAGTGTTCGAAGATGAGCAATTCAGTGAGCAGTCGTTCGATCTCGAGCTTGGCGACAAACTGCTCTTTTACTCGGATGGATTCGAGCAGGCGTTCCCAGAGCTCGGACAAGATCCCGGCGCGCCCCGCCTTCCAAATCGCCGGTATCTCGATGTTTTCAACGAGTTTTCTGGCGCAGCCACCCCAGCCGATTTCATCGCAGGCATCAATGCGCGTCTCGATGAAGAGAGCCAAGAGTTTCCGCAGATCGACGACCTCACGCTGTTGTGTGCGGGATGGATTGACGCCGAATCGCTTGATCAATCATCCGGGCAAGGGCATCCACCTCAACGTTGAGCCGCTGACCGATCGCCGCGTGTGCGAGCGTCGTGCGTGCGAAAGTCTCTGGAATCAGTGCCACTTCAAACCAGTCGCTGCCTCGGTGTGCGATCGTCAACGACACTCCCTGCAGGGTGATCGATCCCTGAGCAACAACCACGTCAATCGAGGGAGCACCGAGTCGCACGCGAAGCAGAAATCCACCTGCGCTTCGATCGATCTGCACGAGTTCGCCGATTGAGTCAACGTGCCCTTGCACGATGTGACCTCCCATCCGATCTCCCATTCGCATCGCAGGCTCGAGATTGACTTCTTCACCAACGCTGAGCGTGCCGAGTGTCGTCATCGAGAGAGTCTGAGGGATGACATCGGCGCCGAAGTGGGTGCCAACACACTCGGTGACCGTCAGGCAGACACCATTCACGCTGATCGAATCGCCTGTGCGCACCCCCTCGAGATGTGACCGCGCATCGACGGTGAGATGTTCGCCGCGCGTGGTCGTGCACCGCGAGACAACCGAGCCGACGCCATGCACAAGTCCCGTAAACACTGGCTATTTCCACGCTTTCATGATCATTGAATCAGGATAGTAACGCGCGAGAATCTGTTGGTACGAACTGCCTTTGCGCGCCATCTCTTGCGCTCCGTGTTGGCAGAGTCCGACGCCGTGACCGAAGCCCCGTCCGGTGAAGTCGGCATTCTTCGCAGAAATGCTCACCGAAAAATCACTCGAGCGCATGCTTGTCTTCGAGTCGCCCGCGGCGTTCATCGCTCGCCGAAAATCCTCGGCTTCGATCGTGACGGCACCGCCGCTTCGAGGGCGAAGACGAATCGTCGTTGGGCGCCCTGCCGCGTTCTTGTCTGCAATCTCAATGGCGATGGGAAGTGCGAGAGTCGCGAGGTCACTTCGTCCGATTCCACGCCCCCAACTCGCGATGCGAGCTTGAATCGTTGCGAGGGCAATCGTCACCTTCCACGTCGCGACCGACGCAGACTGACAACACGATGGTCGCGGGGCGCCATCCCCCGCCGAGAGCGGGACGATGTCGTGAAATGGATTGTCTGTGACGACACCCGAAGCGTTTGCGGCACGCCCGCCACACGCACTCGAGTAGTAGGCGGGCACGACTACGCCATGATCGACCAAGACCTGCCCGCGCGTCTCGCGGACGGCAGCGACTGCCTTGGCATTGTCCGTCGCGCCGATCCACGCTTGACTCTGTTGCCCCGCGACCATGTCGTAGTGGCGACGACCTTGCCAGCGCGCCGCTTCGACCACTGCGTAACTTCGTGCCGCGATCGCTTGGGCGCGAAAGGTCGATTCGTCCCATGATCCGTAGAGTTCTTTCGCGATGACTCCAGGCAGATAGGTTTCTATCGGCACATCGATTACCACGTCGATCGATTGCGAAGTTCGCACGAGGCGCAAGACTCCCGGCCACTTTTGTTTTTTCAGCGCGAGCAATTCGCTCGATCCCTTCGCTGGGCGAATCTCGAGTTCACCGGCGGCGAATGCGCGCGCAGCCTTGCCGCGCGGTGTCACCTTCCAGCCGCCATCCTGCGCACGAATCTCAACGGGCGTCGCCGCGATCCATGGAACTTCGCTTTCTGGAGCGGCGAGCGAGGCAATCTCAACCCGACCCGCTGCCGTCTCGACCACGACACGTGCGCCGATGGCGAGTTCATCGATTCGAATCGCAACGGTGGGTTCGTGTGTTGGAGGCGTCGGCAGCGGCTTGGGTGGAATCGGCAGCGGACGAGTCGGTTGCGCGATCTCGGCGGTCGACACAGGATCACTTTCATCCACCGTCGCGGGTGGCGAGCTCTGGCCTGGCGATGTATCACGAGGTGCAATCGCGCGCACTGGCTCTGGCGGGGTAACTCTCGTCTCACCACCCGCGGGGGCACAACCCGTGACCACCATCGACGCACTGCACGATGCGATGCACAAAGCGACAACCGCGCAGAGGGTGCGGCGAATGCGGTTGTAGGCGGGGTCTTCCATGACCGTGCGAACCGAATCGATGGGATGAGTGAACGCGAATTACTCGAGCACGCGAAGCGCGAGACCGTGAAGCACGAGCTGTGCCTTGATCTCATCGAGGCTTGTCATGCCAAAGTTCTTGATGCCCATGAGCTCGGCTTCGGTACGACAGGCGAGTTCGCCAAGCGTCCGAACTTCAAGCAACTGGATCGCCTTGCGGGCGCGAATCGTCAGTTCAATCGCACTGATTGGCTTGTCGAGAACGTCGGATCCCGTCGTGGTGCGAAGTGTTGTGAGATACTCGAGACGGTACGACTCTTCGAAGCCGCCCTCGAGCCCTTGACCCAGTCGCAGACCGCGCGAGTTCAACATCGCCTTGATCTCGTTGATGCTGGTTTCGCCGAAGTTCTTGAACGCCATCAACTCAGCTTCAGTCACGCGAAGCAGATCGCCCAGCGTGCGAATCTCAACCTTCTTGAGGCAGTTGCGGGCGCGTGCGGAGAGTTCGAAATCGGTGATCGGTGTGTCGAGCACGGCATTGCGACGAGCGGCTTGTTGCTCGGCATTCGCGTCGTATGACATCGTCTGCACTGCGCAGACATCCTTCACATACATGCGCGCATGCGGATTGGTTGGATAGAGGTCGAGCACGCGGCGCAGGCAGCGCTCGGCACGATCGAGTTCACCAAGATCTTCATAGAGCACCGCGAGATTGATCAGCGCATTCACGGGCGGCGTTGGCAGGTAGCAAATCTCTTCGTAGAGATCGATCGACTCATCATCATGGCCCATCCGGTCGAGCAAGCGCGCGAGCGCGAAAAGTGTTTCGACGCTGCGGTCGGCCTCGAGGGCAAGGTTGTAGGCGGCAACGGCCTCGTCGCGCCGTCCCTCTGCGGCATGTCGAGTCGCAAGGTCAATGTGTGGTTTCGCGGCAGTTGGATTGGATGGATTCGTCGTGGCAGTACTCATGGGTTGGGGAGCATACCGACAACCTGCGGCGATCCCAAATCGCCCCCCTGCAACGAGTTCGTCACTTCGGCGAGGCGTGCCGGATCAACTGATGGGTGCGCCAGGGACCGCGTTCGAATCGCCACGCCATCGAACCTCCAATTGCGATGATGTAGATGGTCGATCCAATCCATGGACCGAGCGACCCGAGTTCAGGAAACGCGTTGGCGATCCACCACCCACCGCCGACGATGACGACCCAACTCAACGTGACGACGATGATGCCTGGCCACAGTGTGTCGCCTGCTCCGCGCAGAGCGCCCGTGTAAATGATTCCAACGGCATCGAAGGCTTGAAAGATCGCCGCGCAGATCATGATGCGGCTCGCGATCTCGACGACCTGGTCAGCTGACGCCGCTCCCACTTCGGCCGGGTTGGTGAAGAGACGAACCATCGGCTCTCGAAAGACCACCATCAATACAGCCCACGCGGACATGTAGAGCACGGACATCCACACGGCGGTGCGTGCATATCGCGCCGCAAGTTCGGGCTGCTTCGCGCCGATCGATCGACCAACGAGCGTCGCTGTTGCGATGCTGAATCCAACGGCGGGCATGAACGAGAGATGCATGTAGCGCAGAACGATCCATCCTGCAGCAAGATGTGCGGTGCCAAATGTTCCAACGAGCACCGTCATGAAGACCGACCAACAGAACATCTCGTTTCCGAATTGAAGACTCGCGGGCCATCCGACACGAATGAGATCTTTGATCGCCGCGCGCGATGGGCGCCAGAGCGTGCGCGTCGAATAGGTGCGTGCCATCGTGGGGCCGAGAAAGACGCACAGTGGGATCGCACACTCGACGGCTGTCCCGATGACGGTCGCGAGTGCTGAACCTGCAACTCCCATGGCTGGAATGCCAGGGATTCCAGGCAATCCATGGTCGGGCAGCCCTGCGGCGCCGAAGATGAAAACGTAGTTCAAGACGAGATTGACAATGTTTCCGACAATCGCTGCGAGAGTCACAATCTTTGGTCTGCCGATTCCGAAGAAGAAGTTGCTCACAGCCTTTCCAACGAGCGTGACGCATCCACCCGCCATCAAGATCTGCGCATACTGCACTTCCATCGCTTGCATCGCCGGTGGGTGATCCATCCATGAAAATGCCCACGGAAGAGCGAAAAAGCCGATGGGCACAAGCACCACGAGCCACGAACCGAGCGCGAGCCAGATGCCAGCCCACGCGTAGCGCGCGACGGCTGCCGTTTCGCCAGCACCAACGCTCTGTGCGACGAATGTGTTGACGAGTGTGATCGCGCCGACGAGGAATGCCATGACGGTCCACGTCCAGACGCCTCCGTTGCCCTGCGCGGCAAGTTCGACTGCACCGATTTGCGCAACCATCACGCTGTCGACGAATTGCATCGTCGTGTAACTCATCATCGTGATGACGGTCGGCCACGCGAGCGACCAGACCTCTGCCGCGGAGCGGACCGCGGCTTTGACGGATTGGATTGGCATGCGCGTTGGAATCTAGAAGGACGCTGAAACGCTCTGGTCTGGTGCGCGATGTATTGACACACCGATGTGGGAGATGTGTTGGCGTCCTTCTAGAGTTGCGTGAGCGTCATGTCACTCATGCGCGCCTTGCCAACGGGTGGATGCTGCACTTTCTCGGCGAAGAGTTCGAGCCCTGCCACGCGCGCCATCTCGAGACGGGTGTGCGCTGCGTCGTAGACAGCGCTCGCAGAACCACTGAGCCGCTGCGCGAGGTCGAGCGCGAGCTGTCCCTCACACTTCACGAAATCAACAGGCGAAATCGCTCGCTCGAAGGATTGCACACGTCCCGTTGCGTTTTCGAACGACCCAGCCTTTTCAGCCCAGGTCGCAGCGGGCAGGAATGCTTCGGCGATCTCAGTGAGTCGATTTGGAAGGGTGTCGATGAGCACAATGCGTCGAGTGGCAAGTGCGCGCACCACGTGGTCGGTCGCCCACTCGCTTGGATAGTTGCCGGTGATCAACGCAACACCCGCGCCCGCAGTCGTCAACGCCGCGAGGAACGCATCACTGTCAAAGACCCCAGAAGTTGCGGCGACGGCGCGTCGTGCGGGCTGTGCGGCAGCGAGCGCTTCGAGCACGCGACGAACTCCACGCGCATTGGGGGCTTTTTCTGCGCGAATGGTGAATCCACCAGCGAGCGTGCGATCTTCGCCTGATCGCGGGATCGGTCCCACACCGAGCACGGCGCATGGATCGATCGCGAGAATGGCACGCCCCAGAAGAAACGCCTCTTCGCACGAGAGCATCGGACTCACGAGCAGTGCGATGCGGCCTGCGCGAGCTCCGCTGCCGAGCACGTCGGTCGCACGCGCCATCGCAGTCTCCCACGCAGCAGCCGCATCGGTGGTAGCGAGAGCGCCAACGCCACGAACGGTTGGCAGGCGAAGACGCGACTCGCTGTGCACGAACTTCCATCCATAGCGCACCTCGTCCGTGATCCACCACTGGTTCACCTCGAGGTTGTCACGCGGCTTGATTCGGTAGATGACTCCCTCATTGTGCTCGATCGAGATGTTGTCACCACTCGAAGTGATGCCATCGATCGACGGAGTTTTCTTGAGATACCAGACGCGCTGCTGAAAGAGAAAGTCTTTGTCGAGAAGCGCGCCCACGGGGCAGAGATCGACGACGTTTCCAGAGAGTTCGTTGTCGAGCGGGATACCCGGAAAGACATCGATCATCTCGGTTCCGCCGCGACCATCGACCATCAACTCAGAGGTCTGCGTCACCTCGCGTGTGAATCGCACGCAACGGGTGCACATGATGCACCGGTCGCTGTAGAGCAAGACATGGGGACCCACATCCTTCTTTGGATTCTTGATCTTGTCTTCTTGAAAGCGCGAGTGTGAGTTGCCGTATTCGTAGGAGTAATCCTGAAGACCGCACTCGCCCGCTTGATCGCAGACGGCACAGTCGACTGGATGGTTGATCAGCAGCAATTCCATCACCGCTCGCTGATTCGCGACGGCCTTGGTTGTGTCGGTGCGCACGACCATCCCCTCGACTGCTGCCGTGTGGCAGGTTGGCATTAATTTGGGGATGAGGGCGAGCTCGCCAGTCTTCGCGTTGGGTTGCCAGATCTCAGCGAGGCAGATGCGGCAATTCGCCGGGACCGAAAGGCCCGGGTGGTAGCAGTAGTGTGGAATCTCGATGTCACTCTTGAGCGCGACGTCGATGATCGATTGACCCTTCACGAACTCGAGCGCAATTCCGTTGATCGTCATCTGTGGCATTGGCGGGACATCCTAGCGAGAGGGACCGCGTCGATCAGCGGGTGATGCATTCGATCTCGATCGTGCCGGGGTGCACGTCGATGTGCAGAACTTCGATGTGCCGTCCATCACCAAGAGCGAAGATGCGAGGCAGGCGCAGCGTCTTCGCCCCCCCTCCTTCGAGCCACCTCATCGCGAGCGCCGCGCCACCAGGAACCGGCAGCGTGCCGATCGCTCCCGCCGATGGAACGATCGCAATCGCGCCAGGAACGACTTCGATCGCGCAGGTCGCACTCCAGACGCGGCCCTCCATCGCAAGTGCGACAATCGCGCACCCCTCTTCAAATCGCACTTGAGTCGCGGCCCCTTCGACTGGCCAGACCAGCGATGGGTCATGCTCTTTCCACTGGGGAAGTCGTGCGGCGATCCATGCGTTGACGTCGGTCTGGCGAATGCGCATCGCCCACGACGCGCCCTGCGGACGAACTTTGCTCAAAGATGCTGCAAGCTGCTGTTCGAGTTCGCCGCCGCGCAATTCGCTCGCTGGATCTGCTGCGAGCAGTGCCGGATCAACCCACCACGAGGGCAAACGATTCGAGAGCACGTACCCGGCGGCGGCGAGAACGACGAGCGATGCAAAAATGAATGCGCTGATGCGCAGGGACCGAGCGAGAAGTCGCGATGAACTGCTCACGACTCAAATGCGGTCACGCACACGGTGTCGTTTTGCCCACCGAATCCGAAAGAATTCGAGAGACAGGTCTGCACCTTTGCGGCGCGTGGAGTGTTGGCAACGTAATCGAGATCACATTCTGGATCGGGCGTCGTGTAATTGATCGTCGGGGGGAGCATCCCACGGTGGATCGCCATGACGCAGGTGATGAACTCGACCGCCCCGGCCGCCGCGATGAGATGACCGAGCATGCTCTTGACGGAACTCATCGGAATCTCTTTGGCGAGCTCGCCGAAGACGCGCTTCACTGCGAGCGTTTCGATTGAGTCGTTTTCTTTCGTTCCCGTTCCGTGTGCTGAGATGTAATCAACAAACGGACGCCCATCGCTGCGGCGTGCTCGCGCGTCGATGCCCGCCTGCGCGAGCGCTTGCAACATCGCAGCTGCGGCGCCGCGACCGGTTGGTTCGATGTCGGTGATGCGATAGGAATCGGCGCTCGATCCAAATCCGATGAGCTCTGCGAGCGGCGTCGCACCACGTGCGCGCGCGTGCTCGAGCGTTTCGAGGATGACCATGCCCGCCCCTTCGCCCATGACGAATCCACCTCGCTGAAGATCGAAGGGACAACTCGCCTTACTCGGATCGCCCTTGCTCGTGCTCAACGCGGTGAGGCGGTTGAATCCTGTGACCCCAAGCACGTGGATCATCGTGTGCGCGCCACCTGCAATCATCACATCGGCTTCGCCGCCGCGCAGAATGCTCGTGGCCTCACCGAGCGCCTGCGTGCTCGCCGCGCACGCAGTCAGACAGTTGTATGCAGGACCGCGCGCGCCAAACTCGCGAGCGATATGCGCCAGCGGCATGTTGGGCTCTTGTTCGATCTCGCGGGCGGCTTGCATGAGCGCGTGACCGAGCTCTGCCCACTTCGCGCCATCGGTCTTGCCCGTGGTGGCATCCCAGGCTTTCAAGTTTGCCGCCAGATAGTTGGGCGTATCGATGACTCCCTCACCCGCGCCGAGGTAGATGCCCACACGACGCATGTTGCGCGCGGGCTTCACATCGAGCCCCGCTTGCTTCCATGCTTGCGCTGCGGCACCGAGCGCGAACTGCGCGTTGATCCCTGCGGTCACGTGCACTCGCGGATCTTTCAAGAGCGGGTTCACGTCGAAGTCTTTCACTTCAGCAGCGAAGGTCGTTGGAAATGTGCGCGCATCGAAGCGGGTGATCGGAGCCATCCCCGACGCTCCACGCATCAGCGCACTCCAGACCGTTTCGAGATCGTGCCCCAGTGGTGTGACCCATCCCATGCCGCTCACGACGATGCGTTCGCTTGGCGATCGTTCACTGCGTGCACTCATGAGATTCTCCGCAAGACGAGCGCGGCGCTTTGCCCGCCCATGCCCGTCGAGGTCACCAGCACATTTCGAAGAGTTGCCGAGCAACTCGCGCGCGCGTCGCTCTCAACGCCCATCGCGGCCGAGCCCGCCGTTGAGAGTCGAGCTGGGAGTCGCTGCTCGCTGAGGCACTGCGCCGCGACGCACGCGGCGAGCGCACTGGCGCCCGCACCGCAAATTCCCACCTGCGGCGCGAGCGTCACAAGTGGAAGACGCAACAATCGTTCGCCGAAGATCAATCGAAGCGCCGCGGCTTCTGCCTGGTCGACTGTTGGGATGCCACTTCCGAGGGGCACGATCGCGTCGATCTCGCTCGCCTGAGTCTGTGCGTCATGGAGTGCACCTTCAATCGCAGAGGCGATGTCTTGGGCCGCGTCGCTCAGGTCGACACCGACTGTGTCGATGCAGGAACATTGTCGGGCTGCGAATCCGGTGAGCTCTGCGATCGCGCGCGCACCTCGTGCGTGGGCGCTGTCGAATGTTTCGGTGATGAGGATTCCGCCTCCTTCACCGAGCACCGTTCCAGTTGCGCTCGCATCGAATGGCCGCACGGCTGCGACGCCATCGCCGCCCGTCGCCACGGCAGCGAGTCGATTCGCGAATGTCTGGCGAAGCAGACCCATGTAACTGACCTTGCTCTCGGCTCCGCCTGAGAGGCACGCATCGGCATCACCGCGACGAATGACTCGCATCGACTCGCCCATTGAGAGTGCGCCAGAGACCTCAGCGCAGGTGAGCGTGTTGGAGGGTCCTTGGCAATCGTGAATGATTGTCACGTGACACGCGAGCATGTTGGGCAGGTACTTGAGCAACCACAGCGGCGTGAGATTGTTCATCCCTGTTCGACCCCATTCACCTGGATCGAATCCTCCATCGGCCGAGCGGCAGGTCAACATTGCACTGGCAAGTTCGTCTGAATCGGCTGGAATCAGCCCTGCGCCGATGTGGCATCCAACACGCTCGGGTGGAATTGTTGGAGCAACTCCCTCGGCTGTTCCACGAGTGGTGAGTGCCGCGGCGTTCACCGCACTCGCGGCGGCGGCCACGGCGATTTCAATATCACGCGCCATGACCTTGGTCGCCTTGCGATAGTTCTTTGGAACGATCGAACGAATGTCGAGTTGCTCTGGCAAGATCGTCGCTGCGACCGTCGTGATGAATCCAGATGGATCAAAGGCTGTGATTGGGCGGATCGCCGACTCGCCCGCGCAGAGTCCGGCCCAGAGTGGGTCGATGCCAATGCCGAAGCCGCAGACTGGACCGAGTCCAGTGATCACGATGCGGCGGTGTTGCTTGCTCGTTTTCGACATGGGTGCGGTTCGTGAGGATAGAGAAAAATCAGCGAGACGCATGCCGTCGCATGCCGTCACACACAGCTACATGCGTCGCGCAACGAGCAGCGCCATCTCGAGCGCCTGCTCATAGTTCAATCGTGGATCGAGTTGCGATTGATAGGCACGCGCAAGGTCGGTCTCAACGAGCCCGCGAGCGCCACCCATGCATTCGGTGACGTTCTCACCCGTCAATTCGAAGTGCACTCCACCCAGTATGGTGCCCGCGGCCGCGTGAACTTCGAAGGCTTGCTCAAGCTCAGCGAGAATGTGCGCAAACTTGCGCGTCTTCACCGCGACTACTGCCTCTACCCCCTGCACCATCACGGTCTCGGTGTTTCCATGCATTGGATCGCACACCCAGAGCACTGGAATCTTTGCCGCTGAGATCGCTTGCACGAGCGGAGGAAGCGCGGTGGCAATATTGTGCGCGCCCATTCGGTGAATCACCACGATGCGTCCGCTCTCGCGCGTGGGATTGAGTCGCTCGCACAGCGCGATGAGAGCCGCCGGCGTGTGATCACTGCCAACCTTGATACCAATTGGATTCTCGATGCCACGCAGATACTCAACGTGCGCCTCGTCGATCGCACCGGTGCGCGCTCCGAGCCATGGAAAGTGCGTTGAGAGATTCCACCATCCAGTGCGCCGAGGCACCTCTCGCGTTTGCGCTTGCTCAAGATCGAGCACAAGACACTCGTGACTCGTGAAGAAATCGACCCGCTGCATTTGGTGAACGCGCACACCCGCGAGAGTCTCCATGAACTGAAGCCCCTGCCCGATCGCATCGACCATTCGTTTGTATTCCGCCGCGAGAGGTGAGTGCGCAACCCAATCGAGGTTCCACTGCTCTGGATGGTGCAGATCAGCAAATCCGCCGTCAACGAGTGCGCGAACAAAGTTCAGCGTGAGGGCCGATCGCTCGTATCCCCGCAGAAGAAGTTGTGGATTGGGTGTGCGAGCTGCCCGAGTGAACTCTGGACGGTTGATGTTGTCGCCGCGGTAGACCGGAAGTGAAACGCCATGCTGCGTCTCGAGTTCGACCGACCGAGGCTTCGCATATTGACCCGCAAATCTGCCGACACGAATCACACGCTTGCGTGATGCATGCGTCAACACCAGGCTCATTTGCAGCAAGATCTTGAGTTGGTTTGTAATGGGTGATGAGGAGCAACTCTCGAAACTCTCGGCGCAATCCCCGCCGTGAAGAAGAAAACGCTCGCCCGCGGCGGCGGCCGACAATTGACTCTTGAGCTCGGCGATTTCACCGCTGGTCACTAGCGGAGGCAACGCGGCGATCTCGCGTAACACATCGTTGAGTTGTCCATCCGCGGGCCACGCCGGTTGTTGACGCACGGGACGCGACCGCCACGAATCAGCCGACCACTCTTGCATCGCACGCTGCATCTCACCAAGAGTAGCGGCGATCAATACGGGCGACAGGACTTGAACCTGCACGGGTTTCCCCACTGGAACCTAAATCCAGCGCGTCTGCCATTTCGCCACGCCCGCATGTGAACACTTCGTAGGATATTAGCGATGACACTCAGCCAACGATGCGCGACAGGTTTCGTTCCACTCATGGCGCGTGTCATTCTCTTCGCAGCTCTGCTTCCAATGGGCTGGGCGCACACCTTTTCACAAACGACCTACTCGCTCGCACAGACCAAGCAACTGGCCGCTCTCGGCGTCACAGAGGCCGGGATGGATTGGCAGACGATCCAAACCACTGGTTTTTCAACCGCATCCGCGGGCTCAGCGACCGTGCCAGAGCCAACTGCGCCGCTGCAAGCTCGCACCCTGTACACGATCGCACTGGCGTCGAGCAGTGCTGGGTTTCCCTATCCCGTGCTCGTTGCGTGGCTGGTCGCTCTCGCCGAACTTGGCGGATCGCTGCTGCTGATCGCAGGCGCATTCGCGCGATTGAGCGCACTCTCGATCGTCGCGGTGATGGTC
This sequence comes from Singulisphaera sp. GP187, assembly GCA_945869475.1. Lineage (GTDB taxonomy): Bacteria > Planctomycetota > Phycisphaerae > Phycisphaerales > SM1A02 > F1-60-MAGs104. Next base: position 35,085 of record CAMBOV010000016.1, read on the forward strand.
AGCGCGTTCATCATGACAAGCCTTCCAGCATTGAAAGAGACGGGATGGTGGTCGATGCCACCAAGCGACTATCACCGACTCTTCACGCACGTCTCGCTCTGTGCCCTCGCAGTCACGGTCGCGCTCGTCGGCGCCGGTTCGCTCAGCGTCGATGGAATGCTCGGCTCACCGCAGAAGCACTCGCGAGGCGGCAAAGAAAGCGCGGGATCAAAGAGCAAGGAGCCGAAGTAGCAGTGCGCGTGGGGAGAGTGATGCCGTGGGTGATTTCGCTGGCGATCCACCTCGGTCTGGCATTCCTTCTCGTCAGCGTTGGTCTCGTCGCGCTGCAACAGTTCGAAGGCCCTCTCGATTCACAACTCGGCGATGGCGCCACCTTCATCTTTGAACCAGCAGCAGGCGAACACACACCACTTGCCGCAACCTCTGCGCAAGCCACCGTGAGCGCCACTGAACCGCGCGCAACAAGTGTGGCGGCGATCGGCCAAGCGCGCACTGCGTCGACCGCGATGCTGAATCGGTCACAGGATGGTCCTGTTGAATTGATGGGGCAGTTGGCGCATCCGACACGATCACTCGCGCTTCCCCGCAGCGTCCTCACGGTCGCAGGAGTTCGACGCGATCTCGCTCGAAGAATCGTCTTCTTGCTCGACGGGTCAGGATCGATGATCGGCGCCTACCGCACCGCTGCGCAAGAGATCGTCGATTCGATCGCGCGTCTCAGCGAAGAACAACAGTTTGCCGTCGTTGTCTTTCAGCGGGGCGAGGCTTTTCTTGCTCCTCCACAGACCATGCGGCGAGCCGGACCAACACTCGGAGCGCGTGGGCTTCAAGAGCTCAAGAGTTGGATGCTCGAAGAAATCGTTCCAGCTGGCGAGAGCACCCTACTCAACGCGATGCGCACCGCGATAGCACTCGCACCTGACACGATTGTGATCGTGAGCACTGGATTGCTCGGCGCCGCGGACCAACTCGCTGATCGCGACGCGCTGCTTGCAGAGTTCGAGTCGCTCAATCCTGTCAGCGAGAAAACCACTCGGCGCCCAGTGCAGATCGCATGCATTCACCTCTTGCAACAGGAGCCTCTGGGGGCACTCGCCGAGATCGCGCGAATTCACGGCGGCGAGAATTCGTACCGTTTCATCGGGCGAATGGCGGATATTCGAGGATCGCACGACACCCCAGTCGCGACGGCCGATGAGACGACCGCTCGTCTCGACGAGGCGATTGCGCTGGTCGAGGCGGGCGATTTCGCGCGCGCACGCACGCAGATGTTGCGCATCGGACTCGGTGAACCGCTGCACAGTGCGGCGCCAACTGCACTTGTGGGCGCCGCAGAAATCGCGCTGCTCAATGACCACGATCCGCGCACGGCGGCATTGCTCGCACAGGCGGCACTGCACGGTGCGCGCGCCTCTGGCCTGCGCGCGACTGAAGCACGAGCCGAGTCTGTGCTTCGCGCTGCGAACGAACCGCCGACCTCAACACTCAACGTCCCATCACACACGCCACTGCCACAACCAACACCATGACACCCGACACCACACTTCCCTCTACATTCGAAGCCGCCAAGATCTTCTTTTACTCCTTCAGCACACTGCCCGACGGGTCGCAGCACATCGAGTGGCTCGGCAGCATGATGATCTGGCTGCTCATCGCGATGAGCGTGGTCAGCGTCGGGCTTATCTCGAGCGCACTCTTGTCGCACCGCAGGCGCGTGATCGTGCCGCAGGCCGTCGCTGAGGCCTTTCTTCGAGCATGCACCACAGGATCGCAAGGCGACGCGCGCGCACTCGCTGCTGCAGATGGCAGCGATTTTTCGCGCATGGCGATTGCGGCGCTCGACACCTTGCCACTTGGACGCTCGGGCGCAGTTGACGCTGCCGAGCAGGTGGCTGAAGAGTGTGCGGCGCGGCGCTTTCGCACGATTGAGATGCTCAACGTCTTGGCGCAAATCAGTCCAATGATTGGCCTCTTCGGCACGGTCTACGGAATGATTGTTGCCTTTCAGACGGTCGCTGGAACCGGTGGGCAGGCTGACCCCGCGTTGCTCGCGGGTGGTATCGGCACGGCGCTCGTCACGACCTTCTGGGGACTCGTTGTCGCGATCCCGGCGCTTCTGACCTACGCAACGGTACGAAATTGGATCGACGCACTCATCGCTGAAGCGCTCGAAATCACCCTGCGCGCCACCGCCGCGTCGGCTGTGCGAGGCGCGCAACAGTGAGTCTCCTGCATGCACGCGGGCCTGCCCGCATCGATGCGAATCTCACTCCACTGATCGACCTCGCATTCTTGTTGATCGTCTTTTTCGTGCTCATCGCGCGCATGAGCGGCGAGCAACTTCCTGCAGTCGCACTGCCGCAACCTCACCACGCCGCACTGAGTCCGATTCAATCTGGACAGCGCATCGCGGTGAATGTGACACGCGAGGGAGATCGCACCGTGCTCTCGCTTGGTGCGCAACGATTCGCTGCGGATCGCGCTGGCGAGAGCGCGCTCTCCCAAGCGCTCGCGCAACGCATTGCGCGAGATCGAACCATTCCAGTCGATGTTCGAGCCGATCGCACGCTGCACTACAGCGATGTGCAACCGGTGCTGCGCGCCGTGGCAAACGCGGCCTCGAGTGCAGGAGTCGGACCGATCACCGTGCGCGTCTGCGCCCTTGAGAGCACACCCGCTCCCGCGGCTGCGAGGGCTCATGAATAATCGACGCGCTGCCAACGGTGCACGGTTGTCACTCGCGATGACGCCGATGATTGACGTCGTCTTCTTGTTGTTGGTCTTTTTCGTCTGCACGGTGCGATTCGAGCGGCGCGAAGAGGTCTACAAACTCGACCTTCCGGTGCGTGGGACGAGTGCCGATCCACTTGAATTGCAGGACTCTCCCGTCCAACTTCGCATTGGCGCGCGCACGGGCGATCAGTGCGCCATCGAAGTTCGCGCCGATGGCATCGTGCGCACCGCGACATCGTTCGACGAACTCGCAACACTGCTCGAGCAGTTGCAGCGACGCGGTAACGACGGACTTTTCGAACCCTCGCATCCGGTGCTCGTCGTTCCAGCGGCTGAGTGCGAGTGGCAGGATGCCGTCGACGCGTTCAACGCCGCGGTGCGTGCGCGCTATGAAAACATTGGATTCGCGCAGTTGAGCGCATGATGACGCGATGGTGACGCACGTTTCAATCCTCGTCGTGACACTCGTGAGCGCGACTGCACGCGCGGCGACGCTCGTTGACAACCAGGTCGCGAGCGCCACCGACGCGACGGTTGTGCTCGTGCGCGAGGATGACTTTCTTCGCGGCATCAGCGACTTTGGACTCGTGCACGCGCTTGACGATCTCGAGCGAACCGATCCAGCGCAGTCTGCGAGTGATGCCGCGACGCCACACCTGCGCGTACTCGCGAAGTGGCGAATGATTCTGCGACTCCCAACGACTGCGTTCGCGGCACGGCGCGATGCATTCGATCAACTTCGGCGAGCGAGAGAGGCGTTGATTGCTGCTCACCCGCACGATGCACGCGTCGCGCTCTGGCTTGTCGACGGCGCAGAAGACGAATTCGTGCTTGGTTTTCTCGGGCTCGATGGAGGCACCGAGGCAATTGCAGGTTCTCCGATGGCAGAGGTGCTTCCGCGCGCCCAACGCTCGCTTGCTCGAGTGCGCACGTTGCTTGATCGAGCGTCCGAGGCGGCGCGCTTCGACTCGGTCACCACGCTCGCGCAGCAGAGCGCGCTTGCGCAGAGGCTCAGCGACGATGCGCAGGGGCGCCGTCCATTTCTGACTGCCGCCATCGAAGCGTTCAGCATCGCGATCGATCGAACCAACCGTGATCCCGTTGTCGCCCGAGCACGCCCCGCTCTCGCCGCTCCCCTTCACACGGCCATCGTTGAAGCGCGACCGCGCATTCCAGCGCGATTGCGTCCCGAGGCTGATCTCGCCGAAGTCGCGGCGGCTGCGACGGCAGTGCGAATCGATGATGCGCGCTTCGGTGCTGCGCGAATCTTGCTGAACAACGATCCAATTCTCGCGACCCTTTCGCGCATTCTCGTGGCAGATGGGCTCGTCAACGGACGACTCGGCACCGAGGCACTGCAACAGCTCATCGCACTCAATATGAGCGCGAACATGCCAACGGGATTGCGATTGCTCGCTGCCGACGCGTTCGTGCGCACTCGTGTGGTGATGGGCAAGTCGCCATCCGACGCGACGACGCTCGAAGCGTGGATCGTCACTCTTCGAAGCGCGCCGCCACTCGAACGCGCCGCGGTGCGTCGCGCGGTGCTCGATCGAATCGCAAATGCACTTCGAGGAACAACGGTTGTTGGAACACTTCCTGCGCTGGCGATGGTCGCGCGCGCGGGCGACTCACTGCTCACCGATGCCACAGACACCGCCGCAGAGACGGCACTGCGTTCATTCGCCGATCAGTCTGCTGACCCTGAAACACAAGTTGCTGCACTCGTCGTCCTCGCAGACGTGTACAGCGCTCACGGAGAGTGGGGACGCGCCGCCGATTGCTACCGCCTCTTTGCGCAGTGCGCGGCGAAAGAACCCACGGCCGCGACCGCAATCGCGACGGCACTTGACATCGAACTGGCACTCGACCGCGCGCGACCCGACGCGCGCGCGAGTGCTCTCGAAGCGACGCTCGAGGTGGCCGTGACCCGTTTTACTGAACTTCCCTCGAGATCGCGATCAGCCGCACAGTTGCTCGCGCTGCAGATCATCCGGCGCAGTGATCAACTCGCTGCGACTCCAGTGCCACCATCCTCTGATGCCGCAGAGTCACTCTGGTCGAGTGCCGTTCAACTGAACGACCTCGCGGCGAGCGCGCAGCGGGCTGGCTTCGACCCCGGACCTCGCGTTGCGGCCGCGCTCACTCTCGCGTCGATCGCACACGACCTGCTCGCGCCATCCGATGCTCCTCGCGGCGCGACGGTGCCAACGATGGCGCAATGGGAGGCGTTGACGACCACTGATGCGCAGCGCGTCTTGCGATTGCGACTCGACCGCGCGGCCGAGCAACCAAACACTGTGGCTGCATTTCAAGGCGAACTCGAAGCGATCCCACCGAGTCTGTTCGCGAGTGAGAGCCAGCACGCATGCCCCGCGCTCTTGCAGTTCATGCAGCTTTCTGTTGCGCGGGCGCAGTCGCTCGACCGCGGCGCAGATTCAGCTGGGCAATCGACGGCACTTCGCGCACTCGAGGCAGCGACCGTGTGGGAGACGCTGCATCCTGATGCCGCAGTGCCCACCACCGACTCGTACGCCAATGCATTCTGCGCAACCGCCGCCGACGCCGCTCTCATCGCCCAATCATGGGACGGCGCCACCGCTCGCGCTCGCGCACTCGCCTCGCAACCCGCCGCGCAACCGAGTGATTTTCTGCGAGCTGCACTGGCGCTCGCACAGGCCGCGCGTGCCGCTGATGCCGCTGGCGAAACGAGTCGCCGCGACGCACTGCGAACTGAATCGATGGATGCCGCTCGACGACTCGCGACGAAGGTTGCGCGAGGCTCACCGCAGTGGTGGGCCGCGCAAGTGATTCAGCTCGAAGTGGCAGAACTTTCAGGACGGGGTGGCGAACCGCTGCAGGCACGACTCGCGAGACTTCGGGCGTTTGACGCGAATCTCGGCGGAGAGCCCTACAAGAGTGCACTTGAGAAGTTTGCTCCGCTCTGACGAGGCGCTACTGACCGATCTGACGCAACTCATTGCGCAAGATCACAGCGAGCTCGTAATTCTCGAGGCGCAGCGCTCGCTTCAACCGCGTCTCAAGGTCGACACGCTGGCTCGAGGGCAACTTCGGAACGAGCGCGTCGCGCATCGCACGCAAGAATGCAGATTCTGGTGAGTCCCACGTGCTCGATTGGCCGAGGTGTGCACCAGGACTCTGGAGCGCGGCGATCCCACAATCAATCGCCGCGAGTGCCCCCTGCGTATCTTTGAGTCGAACGCACATTGAGGCTTCAGCCCGCGTGCGAAGAAGCACAGTCGCGAGATAAAGCAGTTGACAGGATGAGGTGTCGACCTCTGTTTCCCCCCGAACGAGGACACTCTTGATTGCAGCGAGGTTGCGATCGCAGTCACGCACACACGCGGCGAGGTCGTCAAGCAGCAAGAATGCGACTGCCCGCTGGTGGTACAGAGAGACCTCCGCGAGGATCGCGCCGACCCCCTCGGCGCTGAACCGACCGCCTCGAATAGCCCAGTACTCCATCCAAGAATCGCACCCGTCGGGGCGCGTTCCGTCGGGGCGACCATCGACCTCGAACTGCAGGATCCCCGTCTCGAGCCGAGCCTGAATTCGACGAACACCCCCGATTCCGACAAGAAATCGCAGTTGCGGGGCGCCTGCGACAAACGGCCAACTCTTCAAGAGGTGGGTGATGTCGTCGGGTGATTCATCGCGCGGTTCGCTCACTGCAAAATCATAGAAAAGAAGTTGGGCAGCGTGCGAACCGCGACCATGAGTGCGGTATCGTTAGGACTTACCCCCTGAGAGGTTGACGTGGCGAAGTCTGAAGTTCAATCTGAAATCCAACTCTACATTCGTGAGATAAGCCAGCACGCGCTGTTGACTCCGGCAGAGGAGAAGACGCTCGGATGGTCGATCATCAACGACCAGTGTCCCTCGGCGAAGGACCGAATGATCACCGCGAATCTGCGACTCGTCATCGCGATCTCGAAGGGCTACATGAACCGAGGGATTTCACTTCCAGATCTCATCGAAGAGGGCAACGTTGGATTGATCCGCGCCGTCGAAGGATTTGATCCCGCGCAAGGGGCGCGCTTTTCGACCTACGCCTCGTGGTGGATTAAGCAATCGATCAAGCGCACCTTGCTCAACGCAACGCAGCCGATTCACATTCCTGCGTACATGATCGAGTTGATCAGTCGATGCAAGTCAGCGTCGAAGCTGCTCGAAGAGAAGAATGGTCGTCCACCTTCGATGATCGAATTGGCCCGCGAGATGCAGGTTCCCCTTGGAAAATTGCAAATCATCCGCCGTGCCTTGCGTGCATACAAGGCTCCGAATCAGGTTACGACCCAAAATTCCGACGGCGATGTCGCTGATTTCGCAGATGTCTTTGAAGACACCAAGTCGAAAAATCCAACGGTTGTGATTGAAGAAAACGAACTCCTTCGCGTCATCATGAAACTGCTCGACACCATTGACGCGCGCGAAGCCGAAGTTTTGCGATTGCGCTTCGGACTTGATGGCACCGAACCCTTGACGCTGAATGAAGTTGGCGTACGCGTCGGACTCACACGCGAACGAGTGCGCCAGATCGAAGTCGACACCCTTGATCGACTCAGTCGTCAACTCGGCAGCAACCAATCGCTCTCGCTGCTCTTTCGGCACGGAGCCGATGACGGCAGCACCACCGCTCGATCGCAAACGGTCAAGCCCTCGCTGAGTGAACTTCTCGCACACCCGCCCAAGAGTGCAAAGGCGGTCGCGCCAACTCCCAAGCGCCGCGGTGAGAAGTTGAGCGTGATGCGACAGCCGCCGACCAATGGGCGCGCGACCCCCGGCGGTTCAGCTTTTCCAAACTGACGGTCTCGCTCAACTCGTCATCAACTCGGCGCCATGGCGACCGCGACTTTCTTCGGCGACGTTGCACTGTAAAAAGGAAGTGGCTCGACGACCGCTGCCACGGCCGCGCCGCGCAGATCGACTTCGAGGTGCGTCCCCACGGCGGTGAGCGCTGTGTCGACGAATCCCATCGCGATGGGGCGATCAAGTGTTGGCGAGAGGCATCCACTTGTGACCCGTCCAACAACGTTCGAACCTGAGCGAATCTCCATTCCTTGGCGAGCGCTGCGCCGTCCTTCGAGCCCGAGGCCAACAAGTTTTCGAGCGGGACCATTCAACGCGATCTGCTCGAGCGCCGCTTGTCCAATGAAGCGACCGATGCGCTCATCATCGGCACCCTTGTTGACCTTGACCGCGAATGCGAGGCCAGCACTCAGCGGATCAGTCTCTTCATCAAGTTCGTGTCCATAGAGCGGCATTCCAGCCTCCATGCGAAGTGTGTCGCGCGCGCCGAGTCCGACGGGCTTGATCGGGCTGGTGCCACTCTTGACGTCCTTGAGAAACATGCCCATCGCGGCGCGCGCTATCGATGCACCGAGAATCACTTCGACTCCATCTTCGCCGGTGTATCCAGTGCGGCTCACGATCAGTTTCACAACGAGCAAGTTTTTCTGTGCGAAGCGATAGCGCTTGAGTTGCGGGATTTCGCGCGAAAGTGCGCCGACAATCTCGATCGCCTTCGGTCCTTGCAACGCGACCATCGCCGTTGACTCTGTTTGATCCTCGAGCTTGAAGATCATCTCGCCTTTGACTGCTGCGAAGTGCGCGAGCAACTTTGCACGGTTCGACGCATTGCACACCATCAGGTACTCCGATTCGTCGAAGCAATACACGATGACGTCGTCGAGGCATCCCCCCGCTTCATTGCAGATGATTCCGTAGCGGCATTGACCGACTTCCATCCCAAAGATTTGTCGGGTGCAGACCATGTCGAGAAATTTGCGCGCGTGGCGACCGGTGAAGCGAAGCCGTCCCATGTGCGAAACATCGAAAAATCCTGCCGCGGCGCGACAGTGGCGATGTTCGTCAATGATCGACGAGTACAGCAGTGGCATCTCCCAACCCGCGAAGTCGACCATCTTGCCACCGTGCTCAACGTGAACGTCGTAGAAGGGAGTATGCATCAGATTCGCCATCACTCAAGAGTATCGAATGTGTCCGCACGCGCAGCGGCGAGCATTGCGGCAGTGGGTACCCTCCCAAACTCATGTCGGTGCCTCTCAGTCGATCCTCTTCACGCACCTCGCGCCGACATGTCGCACTCGCTCAGTGGTTCGCCTGCGCGCTTGCGTGTGCGATCTGCACCTTGAGCGTGCGGGCCGTCGACGCCTCGAGTGCCTCGACTGCGACGACCGACCTCGACGATGAAACGCTGACCGATCGCCCGATCTCAGAGGTTGTCGTCGGGGGTCTCAGCCGCATCACCGAGCAGGAAGTGCGCAACAATTTGCGCATCGCCACTGGGCAACCTTTCGAAGCGCAAGCTGTTCGAGATGACGTCGCGACCCTCTACCGCCTAGGACACTTTGACGCCGTCACGGCAGATGCAGAACTTTTGCCCGATGGAACCGTGCGCATCCGCTACCTGCTTATCGAGCAACCGATCGTGCGCGACATTCAAGTCGTTGGAAATAAGGTGGCGTCTGACCAGGAACTGCGAGCCGTCATCGGGTTGTATCCAGGGGGTCCGCGTGACGACTTTCTGCTCGAGCGGGCGGTCGAAAAGATCAAAAAACTCTACCGGGCGAAGGGCAATTACATGGTTGAGGTCGAAGTCGATGAGACCCGACTTCTCGAAACGGGCATCCTGATTTTTCGCATTGTTGAAGGACCGCGCGTGCGCATTCGCGAGATCGTCTTCTCTGGGAACGATCGGTTCGACACGAATCAACTTGGCGCACAAATCAAGACCAAACCATGGGTCTTTATTTTCTCGACGGGAAACCTCGACGAAGAGATCTTGATCGACGACGTGGCTGCGCTCGACAAGTTTTACAAGGAGCGCGGATTTATCGACATCCGAGTCGACAAGCGCGTCGAGATTTCTGAAAACGGCAAAGAAGCGAAAGTCGTGTTCGTCCTCAGCGAGGGACGCCAATACCGAATGCGTTCCGTCACGATTGAATCGTCCGATGGGATGGCCCGCGACAAACCGCGCGTCTTGCGCGCTGAGCAAGTGCTTGGACTGATGGTCATTCGCCCGGGCGATTTCTTTACACAAGACAAAGTGGATGCATCCACCAAGGCTGTGGTTCAGGCCTATCAGACGATGGGATACATCGATGCACGCGCCGATCCGACATGGATTCGCATCGGTGAAGAGCCCGAAGTCGACATGATTGTCACGGTGCGTGAGTCATCACCCGTCATCGCTGGACTCGTGCGAATTCAGGGCAACTACATCACCAAGGACAACGTCGTTCGCCGGCGCGTTCGCATTCAACCAGGCCGTCCACTCGATGGGCACGAGCTCGAATTGGCGAAACTTCGGCTCGAGGGATCCCAACTCTTCAATGCCGCGACGGTCACTCCACAAGTCGCCGACGAAGCCGATCCAACCGTGCGCGATGTGCTCGTCGAAGTGAAAGAGCGCAACACCGGCAGTCTGAACTTCGGCGTGGGCATGGGAAGCGACTCTGGATTCTTCGGCCAGATCTCGCTCGCTCAGCAGAACTTCGACATCGCCGACACGCCGCAGACCTACGACGAGTTCTCCAGCGGTCGTTCCTTTCGCGGCGCAGGACAGAATTTCTCGATTGCGATCTCGCCCGGAGTCGACGTCAGCAACTACGCGATCAGTTTCGGCGAGCCGAGCCTTTTCGATAGTGACTATGGCTTTGGATCGAGCATCTTCTATCGCAACCGCTACTACGACAGTTTCGTCGAAGAGCGAATCGCAACAACCTTCGCGCTCTCACGCTCGTTCGGCGATATGTGGAGTGGCTCGGCGCGCATGAGCTTGCAATCGGTCACGCTCACAGACTTCGCGTCGAACACCCCGATGGCCGTCTACAACGACCGCGGGCCCGCTTTTATCAACTCGGTGGGGCTCTCGTTCTCGCGCACGAATTTCGACAACCCGATGCGACCGAGCCGAGGTTCGCGCTTTGAGGCTGACCTTTCGTACTTCGGAGGGCTGGGCGGTCAGTATCAGTTTCCTCTCGTCGCGGCTGGATACACAACATTTCTGCCGCTCAGCGAAGACTTCTTCGGTCGCAAGAGCGTGCTCAAATTGAGCACGAGCGCGGGATACATCTTTCAGGACACGGCGCCAGTCTCCGAAAAGTTCTACCTCGGTGGTCGCTCGCTGAGAGGGTTCCAGTTCAGATCTGTCAGTCCACTGAGCCCGCTCGCCATCGGTACCGATCCGCCGACTCCACTCACGGAGATCCCAACAGTCAACGAGAATGGACTCCCCAACGGCCAGCCAATCGGCGGCAACTTTCGATTTTTCGCTGGAGCGCAGTACGAAGTGCCCATCTTCGACAAGTTCATCGCAGGTGTGCTCTTCTGCGATTCGGGCACCGTCACTGAGAATTTCGACATGAGCCCCTATCGAGTCTCAATCGGCATCGGCATTCGACTCTTCATTCCACAACTTGGTCCCGCACCCCTCGCATTCGATTTGGCGACGCCAATTGTGAAGTATGAGACGGATCAGACTGAAGTTTTCAGCTTCACCGCCGAGCTTCCCTTCTGAGGTTTTCCCACGGCATCTGACTCGGGGTGTGTGGGGTTCTCCGTTACACTGCAAAACCCATGGAGAAGCGCATTCGTCACCTATCAATTTCTGTTGCCATCCTGATTGCAGCGACCTGTGTGATCGGCAGTGCGGCCTACACCGCTGGCCGACTCTCAGCGCAACCCTCTGCTGTCGCCAACATCGATATTCTTCGGGTGCTCGACAAGATTCAGGCGCGCGGCGAGATGGGAATCGAGTTGACGGCGATGGCCTATCGGTTCGAGCAAGAGCTGAAGAGCCGCAAAGAGCAACTTGAAGGTCGAGCGCGCGAATCCGATGCGATCACCAATCCCGCTGAGCGGCAGACCCTTCGAGATGGTCTTGCGCTTGAACAACTGCAACTCAAGGAGTGGGCGTCGATGAAGCAGCAAGAGGCTGACCGCGAGCAGGCGCTCCGCGTGGAGGGGCTCTACCGATCGATCGCCGCTGAAGCGGAAAAACTCGCCACGAGCGAGGGATACCAATACGTGTTGGTCTATGACGGCACGGCTAAGTTTCAACGAGATCGCGAAAGTCAGACGCCTCTCGCACAGCAAGTCGTTGAACAGATCGCGCGTCGACGGGTCTTGTTCGCAGCGAAGGCAGACGATCTCAGTGAGAAACTCATCCTGCGTATGAACAACGCGCGCGCAACACCCAACGCTCCAATCCCAGCCGCGACTGCCGCACCGACTGCAACTCCCTAAATCTTCGAGTCCCCATGCACATGAAACACTTTCTTCTTCCCGCATCACTCATCACCGCCGCAGTTCTTTTTGCCGCTGGATTTCCAACGGCTCCGGCAGTCGTCGCCTCGGTCGATCTTGAAAAAGTCTATCGGTCACTCGATCAGCTCAAGGCGTCTGATGTGCGTGCCACCGCACTGAGCAAAGATCTCGAGAGTCGTGTGACAAAGTTGGCCGACGAAGTTCGTTCGATGCAAGACGACCTTGAGAGTTTTCAGCCAGGGTCAACCGCGCATAATGAGGCGCTCAACAAGGCGATTCTTCGCGCAGGCGACTTGGGCGCGCTGCAGAATTTCGCCAAACTGAAGCTCGAGTCTGAGCAAGCAAACGCGGTGCGTGAGGCGTACATGGCGATCCGCGGTTCGTGCGCGAAGATCGCCGCCGAGCAGAAGGTTGACTTCGTGTTCATCGATGACACGGTTCCAACGATTACCCCGACGAACCTTGAAGGCACGATGCAGCAGATCAATGGACGGCGCATGCTCTACAGCAATCCTGCGCTCGACATCACCGACCTCTTGATCGAACGAATGAATACTGATTTTCGTGCCGCGAACCCATCGACTGGATCGCCCTCGACACCCGCGCCTGCGGTACCCGGCAAGAGCTGAACTGATGCAGCTCACGGCTCAAGAGATCGCCGTCAAGACAGGCGGAACACTTGAAGGACCCGCTTCCCTTGCGGTGCGCGGAGTCAACGACTTGCGCGGTGCGAGTCACGCCGACGCCACCTTCATCTGTGACGCTCGATATGCGCAACTCTGGCAAGACTCTCGCGCATCGCTCGCGTTGGTCTCGCGAGGCATTGATGTTCCAGGGCACGACGCCACCACACGCGCACTGGTTCGCGTCGAGAGTGCCGACATCGCGATGATCACCTTGCTCGAATTCTTCGCGCCACAACCCCAGCGCCCCGCGCAGGGAATCCATCCCACAGCTGTTGTTGAGTCGACCGAGATCACTGCGAGCGAAGTCTTCGTTGGCGCCCTCGTGTGGATCGGCAGCGACTGCCGCATCGGCCGCAATGTGGTGATTCACGCGGGCGCACGCATCTATCCAGGCGTCTCGATCGGCGACGGCACAACGATTCATGCCAACGCGGTCATTCGCGAGAAGTGCGTGATCGGAAGTCGCGTCATCCTTCACGCTGGAGCGGTCATCGGCACCGAGGGCTTTGGATACCGCCCCGCCCCCAACGGCGCTGGACTGCTGCGAATCCCGCATCTGGGAAACGTCGTGCTTGAGGATGATGTCGAGATCGGCAGTTGCACCTGTGTCGATCGCGGCACGTTTGGATCGACTCGCATCGGCGCAGGAACGAAAATCGACAATCACTGCCAGGTTGGGCACAACGTGCAGTTCGGAAAGAACACTGTGATGGCTGGGCTTTCGGGAGTCGCAGGATCATCCACGATCGGCGACTGGGTTCGCATCGGTGCGGGAACCGGCATCGCAGATCACCGTCACGTCGGATCGAACGCGCAACTCGCCGCGCGCACCGCGCTCATCAATGATGTGCCCGCCGGCGAGACATGGGGTGGGATGCCCGCCCGCGAAATCAAGACTGAGATTCGCCATCTGCTCGCGCTTCAGAAACTCTCACCGATCGCACGCGACCTCATTCGGCTCGTTGATGCGAACAAGAAGGCTCGGTCGGAGCCGGTGAAGGCGAGCGAGTCATGAGCGCGTCACCGTTGCACTCGACCGATGCGATGGGCGAGCTGCGTCCACTTTCGCGCGCAACGCCGCCGACGCTCGGGCTGCCAGAAGCGAAGAAGCAACACACCATCGCGATGCCGACGATCGTGCGCGGCAAGGGCTTATTGAGTGGCGTCGACGCCGAGCTCGAGTTTCTGCCCGCCCCCCCTGGCAGCGGCATCGTCTTTGAGCGGATCGACCTTGGTGATCCAGTGATGATTCCAGCGCTCATCACCCACGCCGTCTCGCGTCCACGCCGCACGACACTTCGCGTCGGCGACGCGACCATCGACACGGTCGAACATTGCTTGAGCGCGCTCGTGGGTCTTGGCATCGACAATGTGCGCATTCGACTTCGCGGGCCTGAGATTCCTGCAGGCGATGGATCCGCTTTGCCATTTTTCGAGCCACTGCGCGCCGTTGGCGTCGTCGCGCAAGAGTCTCCGCGGGCGATTCATCGAATCTCTGAAGCCATTGTGATCGAAGAGGATGGCGCCCTGATCGCGGCGCTTCCCTCAGACGAACCAGGATTTCGCGTCACCTACGAACTCGATTACTCGAGCGTCTCAGCGTGCATCGGTCGACAGAACCGGCACTTTGATTTCGCGCGCGACGACTTCGCCGTCGAGATCGCTCCCGCGAGAACCTTCAGTCTGCGCGCAGAAGCTGAGGCACTGTGGGCGGCGGGAATGTGTCGCCACCTCACGCCGCGCGATGCGCTCGTCATCGGCGACGAGGGACCGATCGAGAACTCTTTTCGATTCGCCGATGAGTGCGTTCGGCACAAAGTGCTCGACGTCATCGGCGACCTCGCACTCGCAGGAGTCGCGCTCCAGGGAAAAATTGTCGCGCAGCGTTCGGGGCATGAACTCAATCGACGAATGGCTCGTCGACTCTTTGAGCAGGTCGCAACCAAAGCGCGCGCGGCGCTCGTCGGCACGGGACGGGTGCTCGACGCGCGCGCGATCGCGCGCATCATGCCGCATCGCTACCCGATGTTGCTCATCGACCGCGTTCTCGAGATTGATGGATCGCGTCGCGCTGTCGGCGTCAAGAACGTCACGATCAATGAACCCTTTTTTCCAGGGCACTATCCAGGAACTCCCATCATGCCCGGAGTGCTGATCGTCGAGTCGATGGCCCAACTCGGCGGATTGCTGCTCTCGCAAACTCTTGAGCACACCGGCAAGGTCGCCGTGCTACTCTCGCTTGACAAGGTCAAGTTGCGCAAAGCAGTGACTCCTGGCGATCAGTTGATCATCGAGGTCGAAACGCTGCGCGCGAGTACCCGAACTGCCGCGGTGCAGTGTCGCGCGTGGGTGCAAGGAAAACTTGCAGCTGAAGCGCAGATCCGCTTCATGATGGTGGATGCAGAATTCGAGTGAGTACCCCTGAGAATGAGTGACGTTTCATGAGCAAGATTCATCCCACAGCGATTATCGATCCGACGGCCGAGATTTCCCACTCGGCGACCATCGGTGCGTTCTGCACCATCGGGCCTCGCGTGACGATTGGCGAAGATTGCATCCTGCGATCGCAGTGTCATGTCACGGCACTCACCCGGATGGGTCGCGGAAATGAAATTCATCCCTTCACGGTGATCGGTGGCGATCCACAAGACTTGAAGTTTCATGGCGAGCCGACCTGGCTCGAGATCGGCGACTTCAACACGTTGCGCGAGCACAGCACAATTCACCGAGGCACGGGCAATGGCGGCGGCATCACTCGCATCGGATCGCACAACCTGATCATGGGCAACGTGCACATCGCGCACGATGCGATCATCGGCAACCACTGCATCTTTGCCAACAACGCGATGCTCGCGGGTCACACGCAGATCGACGACTACGCAAACATCGGCGGCGGCGCGGGACTGCACCACTTTGTTCGGGTGGGGTACTGCGGTTTCGTGGGCGGCATGGCGCGCGTCTCGAAAGACGTTCCTCCCTTCATGTTGGTCGAAGGCAGTCCAGCGGCGATCCGCGGATACAACAATGTTGGGATGAGTCGGCTCGGATTGAGCGAAGCCGAGATCGATGCGGCAAAAGAGGTCTACAAGCGCATCTTTCGAATTCGCGGAGGCGAAGGAGTCGCAAAGATTACATCGCTGCTCAAGGATTACCCCAATTCGAAGGTTGTTCGGCGCATCGCTGAGAGTTTGCGAGCCGTCACTGACGGCCTCAATGGACGTTCACTCGAGACCAAACGCACCGACGACAAGCGCGCATCGCGCGTCACTCGCGGGTAGAGTAAAAACGAAATGACGAGTCCCGCAAAAGCAGCTCGAATCGACGAACTCATGCAGAAGGCTGAGGAAGCGCTCAAAGCTGCACGGTGGTTTGAAGCAGAGCGACTCGCACAACGCGCATTTGAACTTGGTCACCAAGCCGGAGACTTTGGTCGCATGGCTCGCATCCTGCTTCCGCTGCAAGAGTCGCGCCGACAGCGCATGCAACTTGCAGCTGAGGCGACAACTCTCAAATGGGTCGAGGGTGAGATCAGCGAAGACCACCGGGTCACGGCTGGCATGCACATGCTGCAACCACCGCATGTCGGAGCCGACGCACGGCGCATCCGCCTCGCTGCGATTCGGCGTGAGACTCCCGTTCTTGTGCTCTGTCGCGAACCGACGACCAGATTGGGTCTCATTCCAATTGTCGCCATCGGACTCGTGACCGTTCGCGCGCGCATCGAACCGTCAGAGAAGCCAGCGAAACCGACCCGCAAGTGGTTCCTGTGGGCACTCGAAGAGCTGGGCAATGCAGCGATCGGGATGGTCGACACTGGAATGGACGCGGTGCGCCAAGTCGACTACGCCGTTGCACTCTTGGACGCGGTGCCTGAGCATGAAGCACTCCACTCGACCTTGCGCGAGTGTTGCTTGCGCGCTGAAGAAGAGATGAGAGAGAGTGCCAGCGCAGACGCAGCCAAGCAGTCTGCCGCGGCACTCCGGGAAAAGGCGCAGGGCTAGAGAAATGTCGACAAGTCGATTGCACGTCACCGTGTGCGCGGGAATTCCAGCACTCAATGCGTCGCTCCATCATCGCATTCGATTTCCAGTGGGCGATCCCGCTGCACTCGTCACGATTCACACGGGTGAACCGGGCAAGAACGCGAATGCCCAGCGCATCTTGATTCTGCGCGATATTGAAATGGATCGCGCTCGAAAGAGTGCCAAGGCAGATCTCGTGGCGTGTCCCGATGCGTACGCCCCAGCTGGAGGTCTCTCAGGCGACCGCGAAACGGCGACTGCGCAAGCGGTCGCGCAGTGCGTCTGTCGCAGTGGAGCCAAGAGCGTCACAGTCGACCGATCGACACCTGCGATTTATTGGCACGAACTTCTCGCGGCGGGGTTGAAGGTCACGTGCGATCCACTCGATGGAGTCGCCGCGCGCCGAGCGAAAGACGCTCAAGAGATTGAGTGGCTTCGACAGTGTCAGCGCGATACCGAAGCGGCCGTTCGCATGGCGTGCCAAACGATCGCGACGGCGACCGTGCGCGAAGACGGTGTGCTCTTGCGCGATGGACGCCCGCTCACTGCCGACCGTATGCGCGAGGCCGTTGATGTTTTCTTGCTGCGCCGTGGATATCAGAATCCTGAGTCGATCATCGCTGGTGGCGACGAGTCGAGTGATTGTCACGAGCATGGACATGGAGAGTTGCGCACGGGCAAAGGTGTGATCGTCGATATTTTTCCGCGCAGTCGCAAGACCCTTTACAACGGCGATTGCACGCGAACCGTTGTCCATGGGGCGGCACCGCAAGAACTGATTCGCATGCACGCGGCCGTCGTCGCGGCCAAGGCCGCCGCGATCGCGTTAGTGCGTCCAGGGGTGACGGGTGATGCAATTCACGCAGAAACTTCGCGCGTCATTCGCGAGTCGGGATACAAGATGGGCATGCCGACGAGTGACGAGACGTGGGCTGGTGCGAGAATGACCCATGGAACTGGCCACGGCGTCGGGCTCGAAGTGCATGAACCCCCACTGCTCGCGCTGAATGGTCCACCGCTTGTTGAAGGTGATGTGCTCACGATCGAGCCTGGTCTGTATCAGCCAGGGCTCGGAGGCGTGCGCGTCGAAGACATGGTGGTCGTCACCGCGACGGGTTGTGAGAATCTGGGCGAGTTACCCGAAGGCCTCGACTGGCGAATGTGAGAGGTCAGGCCCGCGTCATTTTTCGATACTTCACTCGGTGTGGAGTTGAATCGGCGCCAAGTCGACGGGCGCGATCCTCTTCATAGGCCGAGAAGTTTCCGTTGAAAAAGAACGTCTGACTGTCACCTTCGAAGGCGAGGATGTGCGTCGCGACGCGGTCAAGGAACCATCGATCATGGCTGACAATCACCGCAGTCCCACCAAAGTTCTCAATCGCTTCTTCGAGCGCGCGCATCGTGTTCACATCCAGATCGTTGGTCGGTTCGTCAAAGAGAATCACATTGTTCCCTTGATGTAACATGCGCGCGAGATGCACGCGGTTGCGCTCACCACCCGAAAGATTTCCGCACAACTTCTGCTGCTCAGTTCCAGTGAAACCGAATCTCGCGACATACGCGCGACTATTGACCTTCACAGGTCCAAGTTGGATTTCTTCTTGACCATCTGAGATCGCTTGCCAGATACTGTCGGTTGGCGACATTGCATCTCGAAGTTGTTCGATGTAACCCAACTTCACAGTTTCGCCAACAACAAATTCTCCGCCGTCGACTTTTTCGCTACCGAGAATCATCTTGAAGAGCGTCGTCTTGCCTGCACCATTGGGACCGATGATCCCCACCACGGCTCCTGCGGGAATCTCAAAGGTCGATCCATCGAGCAAGAGACGATCGCCGAATGCCTTGGTGACGTTTTTTGCGTGAATGACGACGTTGCCAAGGCGTGGTCCTGGCGGAATGAATATCTCAATCTCTGCTGCTTTTTGGCGCGATTCGTCGTCGGTCAGCATGCGCTCATAGTTCGCGACACGTGCCTTGCTCTTGGATTGCCTGCCCTTGGGATTTTGTCGAATCCACTCGAGTTCACGCGTGAGCGACTTCTGCCGCATGCTCGCTTGCTTCTCCTCGACGGCGAGTCGCGCCGACTTCTGCTCAAGCCACTGCGTGTAGTTGCCGCGATAGGGAATGCCGACGCCGCGATCGAGTTCCAGAATCCATCCTGCAACGTTGTCAAGAAAGTACCGATCATGGGTGACCGCGATCACGGTTCCTGGATATCGCGCGAGGTGGTGCTCGAGCCACGCGACGCTCTCTGCATCGAGATGGTTTGTCGGCTCATCGAGCAGCAAGACGTCGGGCTTGTGCATCAAGAGTCGCGTGAGGGCAACGCGGCGCCGCTCACCACCCGAAACCTTGTCGAGCGTCTGGTCCGATGGAGGACAGCGAAGCGCATCCATCGCCATTTCGATTTGACTATCGATCGTCCACGCTTCAACCGCGTCGAGTTTTTCTTGGACGACTCCTTGGCGGGCGATCAACTTCTCCATCTCGCTTGAAGAGAGATCTTCACCAAAGCGTGCGTTGATCTCGTCGAACTCTTGCAGCAGGTCGTAGATCGGTTGCGCACCCTCGCGCACAACCTCGAGCACGGTGCGCACATCATTGGCGAGGGGTTCTTGATCGAGAAGTCCCACCGAAAACCCAGGCGTCCGTTCGATTTTGCCGTCGAATTCCTTGTCGATTCCAGCCATGATTCGCAAGAGCGTCGACTTTCCGCTGCCATTGAGACCAAGCACGCCGATCTTGGCGCCGTAGTAGTACGAGAGCGAAATGTCCTTCAAGATCTCGCGTCGGTTGATCGTCTTGGTGACGTTCAACATGGAACAAATCACGCGAACAGATTCCACGGGAGCCTTCTTGGAAGCCGAGTTTGAAGCCGAGTTTGAAGCCTTGCGTGCAGGTTGCGCCATCGTCGACCGAGTCTAGCGTGGCACTGCGAGTCGACCGCGTTAGTTGGTCCAGCTCGAAAGCACGATCGCGAGGTCAGGACCACTCACGATTCCGTCGTGATTGATGTCGGCGGGTCCGCTCGTCGTTCCCCAGGCGCTCAAGAGCACTGTGAGATCACCGCCATTGACGATTCGATCGCCGTTGATATCGCCTGCGGGACCCGCAGCGGCGACGTTGATCGTGCCTGTCATGAAAAAGAAACAGTGCGGCGCGCAGAAGTAGTCGACTGCACTTCCCGCGACCGAGGCTGGCACGATCCACTCGAATGACGGCGAGCCCGAAGTCAGGTCACCGTCAAACATTCCATCGCCTTCGCAATTCGATCCGCTCGTGACGGTGTGGCCTTGACCGCCCCAGTTCCAGCGAATCGTGTCTCCCACTGCGGCTGATACGGTTGAAGGGCTGAAGCTCACGCCAACTTGTGTGACGACGATCACCGCAGCGGAGAGCTGCGTCGTGGTCGATGCCAAGAGTGCGGCGGTCGATACGAGCGAGAGAGTCAATCGAGCGGTCTTCATTGAGGGTGCCTCGGTCACACCATACCCCCGCCAGACCACAATTCAATCAAACTTCTGTGGAATCTGCCGCAATTGCAGCAGCGAGGAATCTCTCGAAAGACAGCGGTCAACTCGTCCCTTTCTTCAACGCGATGCACAATGAACCGCATGGTCTCCCTACGAACCACTCTCTCCCTGACCGTTGCGCTGATCGTCTGCGGCTCGACTGCACACAGTGATTGCCCAGGAGATATCGACCTGAGCGGCACGGTCGATGGATCAGACCTCGCAACGCTGCTCGGTGGATGGGGCAACGCAGGCGGATCTGCAGACATTGATGGCAACGGCATTGTCGATGGAGCAGATCTCGCGATGCTGCTGGTTGGCTGGGGAGCCTGCCCGCTGCCCGCGCAAGAGCGCAACATGGTGACACTTCTGAACAGTGCAACCTCGACGGCAGTCGACGGTTCACTGACGACAGTTCAATCGTGGACGGGTGCTGCGTCGGGTTCGAGCGTTGGATATCTGCGACCGGATGGCTCGCTTGTGCGCCCATGCGTGCACGCAGCGGGGGTGTTCGTCTCAGCGGCACGCGGCGGTCGAATTCAGATTTTCAATCTGGCCGGGACGCTCGTGAACGATCTGCTTGTCTCGACGAGCGAGTTTCAACAGCACCACGACATCAACCTCATGCCCAACGGCAACATTCTCTGCATCGCATGGGAGGCGCATACACAAGCGCAAGGGCTCGCTGCGGGACGACAGACGTTGACCGGTCCAATCTGGCCCGAGACGATTCTTGAAATTCAGCCAACGGGATACAGCACCTACAACATCGTCTGGCGGTGGAGCCTCTGGAATCACTTGATTCAAGGGGTAAATTCGTCGCTCGCGAACTATGGAGTCGTCGCCGATCACCCAGAATTGGTGAACATCAACTATGCGACGGTGGCTGCATCGGGCGACTGGATTCACGCCAATTCGCTCGATTACGACAGTGTGCGAGACCAGATCGTATTGAGTTCGCGCAACTTCAACGAGGTGTGGGTGATCGATCACTCGACGACGACAGCGCAAGCGGCGACGCACGTCGGAGGCAACAGCGGACGGGGCGGAGACCTACTCTTTCGATGGGGAAATCCTGTCACCTACGGTCGTGGCACGAGCGCGAACCAGTCCTTCTTCACCGTGCATAGCGCGACGTGGATCGACGCGGCGCTTCCAGGTGCGGGCAACATCATGGCCTTCAACAACGGTGACCGGGCGGGGACAGCCAACGATTACTCGACGGTGGTCGAGCTCATTCCACCACGCGATGCACTGGGCAATTACCTGATCACAGCGGGTCAACCCTTCGGTCCGTCGGCTCCTGTGTGGACGCATGGCGGCGTGGGCGGGTTCTACGGTGGGATGACCCAGTGCGGAGCCTTCCGCACCCTCGACAACACGACGCTGATCACGCTCACGAACACCGGTCGTGTCTTTGAAGTCACGAGCGCAGGGCAAACCATTTGGGAAATGGACGTGACTGGACAGCTCGCGCGCGTCCCTCGGTACCGACTTGTCGATGGGCTTTGGATCGGTCCGTGAGCTGCACGGCTTCGTAATCGATCCAATTTCGGTTCCGTGAAAAAAATATTTCTCTCGTGCGACGAGGGCGGGCAGAACGCAAAATACGTCGAATTCGGCGCGGGATCGCGGAAACTCACCTCGTTGGAGGCTGCGCCCGCACCTGAACTTTTTTTATTTTTGTGCAACCGATTTGCACGTTGAGTTTTTGGAAGCAGTATCCGAGTGCAACACGAGTCGGAGTGGTTCCGAAGCGCGTTGAGGTAGGGCTGAAAGAAAAGGGTACGAGAATTTCTGAGCGACTCGAAGGGCAAGTGATTCACTTGCGCCCTGCGATATCACTCGGTCACAACTCTCGGCTCCCTTCTCTGAATGAAGAAAGGGACTCAATGACCATCACTTCGAACAGATGCCTCGGATTGACTGCGGTTGCCGCAGGGATGATCTCGGCCACAGCCGGCGCAACGTTCACTGGGATCACCACCTCACATTACGGCATGATCGGCGAGCGCCACGTCTGGCGCGTCTATGCGACGTCGAACAATGCGAGTGATGTCTTGCTCAATATCTTCGACCACAACATCACCAACGGCACGATGGCCGGCGTTCAACACAACGACGCTCTCGGCGGATCGTGGCAACCCGCGGCGATCTACGATCCCGCATACTTCAACGATTCATTCGTGACGATCACCGGACGTCTCGACACCCCAGCGATGGGCACCTCACTTGATCCCAACTGGGGAGCAGGCATCGGCGTGGGTGGTGCGATCCCACTCAACGCAGGTTGGTACACGAACAACCCAGGCACCGATATTCGCGCCGATAGTGGCCAGTTCGTGAACGGTCAGTGGCGAATCCTCATCATGCAGATTGCCGGAAACACGCTGACGCAAGGCACGTTCCGTTACTCCGCAGCGGTCAGCATCGGATGGAAGGTCAGCGGCGCAACGACCCCTTCCTTCACCTTGAATCAGGGCTACGCCATTCCTGCGCCTGGCGCGTTCGCGCTGCTCGCACTTGCTCGCATCACCGCCCGCCGTCGCAACGAACAAACTTACTGACTCACGCATCGCATCATTTCATCACATCACTCTCTGAAAAGGAAGAGCATCAATGAAAACGTACTTACTACTGGGAGCCTCCGCGCTCATCGCTTCAACGGCCTCTGCGACGTTTACCAACGTCAGCTGGGAACGCGCCACCAACGGCAACCACAGCGTCTATTCGATCTACGCGAACTTCACTGTGTCGAATGATCGCATTGTGAATGCGTTCGACTTCACGAACGTCGCTGGATCGATGTCCGCGCTTCACAACGATAACTGCTTCGGCGATGTCGATACTGATGGCGACGGCTACATCGACCTCTTCGGCGCAACGGGCGCATGGTCACAGACGTGGAACAGCTCTGCTGGCATTCCTTCAGATTCGTTCGTCATGATTGGTGCTCCTGGACCAGTCGCTTTGGACCCCGGATTCACTGGCCCATACGACGGTGCCAGCATCGCCAATGGATCGGGCTGGTACGACAGCACTCCAGCTTCGCAGAATCTCGCTGGCTCTCTCCTGCGCGTCAAACTCATGCAGATCGCTCGGCTTTCAGCGAACGAAACTCTGTTCACGGCAAACATCACGGTCGGCTACGCAGCGGGCGGCACAACAACTGCGCAATTTGGAAATGGATCGTTCACGATTCCAGCTCCAGGCGCGCTCGCACTTCTCTCACTTGCTGGATTCTCGTCACGTCGTCGTAAATAAATTCCGACTCATATTCACAACACATCTTTAAAGGAGATTGATTTCAATGAAAACTTATGCACTACTGGGAGCCGCAGCGCTCATCACCTCGACCGCCTCTGCAACGTTTACAGGCCTGACTGTTGAAACGGCATTTCACGCTGGAACTGGCCGCAACGTCTATTCGATTTTCGCCAACTTCAGCGTCTCGAACGATCGCATTCTCAACGTCTTCGACACCTTTAACGTGTCAGGCACGATGAACGCACTCCACACTGATAATGCCTTCGGCGATATCGATACTGACGGCGACGGCTACGCCGACGTCTTCGGTGCAACGGGCGC
>CAMBOV010000017.1 GCA_945869475.1 Singulisphaera sp. GP187
TGTGATTTGACTCGCAGGGAAACGCTGGTACTCTGCATTTGCAGTGGGATCGTTCAGCGACGTGATGACGTTGGCATTGCAGGGGGACTTGCACGCGTGCGTGCGCAAGAAGTGGCAAAGGGTCGCGGGTCGTCGGTCACGACTCTGTTTGACTGCCCTCGGTGGGCTTGGGCGTTCAGAAAACGCCGCGAGGAGATTTGCCATGAGAACGATCCGATTTATGTCGACTGCGTTGATTGCACTAACCACATCGGTCTGGACTTCGGCATCAGGCGATGTCATCTATACCAATATTCCTATCGAACTCGACCCGACTGGCTACTACAGCCAACCCTATCAGGCAGAGAGTCTCGCGGAGTTCGGCGACCGAATCAATTTCGGCGGAAGCGCTCGCCTCCTGACATCCGTCACGGCATGGATGGACAGTTACGCGGGAGCATCGGAATGGACGAACTACGGCGGCAATACAACCGTGGATGGCGTCGCCGGGTACATGCACGATTTCACATTCAACATCTATGAGGCTGGATCTGGCAGTCTGCCAGGAGCTTTGCTTGGTTCAGTGAGTCAATCGCAATTCGTTCGATACGAAACGGGTGGTGCGCTCGGCGGACTTTTCGCGATGACGTTCGACCTCAGTGGGCTCAGCCTCACCGCACCCGACTCGATCGTGTACGGACTTGCATTCAACACGGAAACTTACGGCGCGAACCCAACTGGATCGAGCGGCCCATACAACGGCCTCAATTTCGCTCTCAGCATGGAAGGCGCTCTGGGAATCACGACAGGATCGAATGCAAACCTGGGCGATGTGTTCTGGGCGAATCAGGGTGGAGCGTTCCAGGCAAATTACGGATGGGACCCATATCCAGGCGTCGGAACGGCGTTGACTCCGATCGTGTCATTCTCGGCAGTCCCGACACCTGGTGCGCTCGTCTTGCTGGGCTTGGTTGGCTGTGCGAAGCGACGACGCCGCGAGTAGCCGGACGCTGAAAACTCGGGATTCTCGAACGAATCAAGTCACCGTGCGCGACTGACCGATCGAACTTGGGCAAACTGCCGGTGTCCATATTTACCGCTGTGAAAACCATGACCCGATTGTCGTGCGCCGACCCATGGACTTCCTGACGCACCGCCGCATCCTCGATTGATCCCAACCATTCCCGCGGTGAGTTGATCGGCGACACGCGTCGCGCGCTCTGCCGATCCAAAGACGGCAGCGCCGAGTCCGTAGGGTGTGTCGTTGGCAAGTGCAACTGCTTCGTCGTCGCTCTTCACCCGCATGATCGATGCAACTGGTCCAAATGTTTCATCGCGCATGATCGACATCGCGTGGGTCACACCGACAAGCACTGTTGGACGGATAAAGTTGCCATCGCTCGCGGTCTCTCCGTCGCACTCACCGAAGAGGCACGTCGCGCCATCGGCGATCGCTGCGCGAAGTTGATCCATCACAACTTTCTTCTGACGCGCGCTCGCCATTGGTCCGACTTGTGTCGCCGCGAGTGCGCCATCCCCCTGCTTGAGCGCACGCGCGCCTTCGACGACTGCCGCTGTGAATGCGTCGGCAACTTTGTCAGCGACGTAGATGCGCTCAGTACTCACGCAGACCTGACCAGCGTTGCGAAACGAGTTTCGCACAGCGAACGCCGCAGCCGCCGTGATATCTGCATCGTCGAGCACGATGAGCGGATCCTTTCCACCGAGTTCAAGGATGAGCCGCTTGAGTCCGTTGGCCGCCTCGCGCATGATCGATGCACCTGTCGCACGACTGCCGGTGAAAATGATCAGATCGACGGCGCTTCGCACCAGTTCGCTGCCTTGGAGTCCGTCGCCGTGAACGATTTGCAAGACGTTTGCCGGCAAGACCGCCATGAGGCACCGCGCCCATACGTCGGCGCTGAGTGGCGAGACTTCGCTGGGTTTCAGCACGACGGTGTTGCCCGCGATCAGTGCCGGCACAACCGACTGCGATGGCATCAGAATTGGAAAGTTCCACGGAGTGATGGCTGCGGCAACACCCAGTGCATCGAAGAGCAATCGCGTTGAAGTCTTCTCATCCTCGAGCACTTCGGGGCGAAGAGCTTCGACGACCTCATCGATCTCCTGCGCGAGCCCATCGGTGGAGTAACTCGCCTCGCCGATCGCTTCTTCGAGCGGCTTTCCCATTTCGGCGCAGACGAGCGCGGCCATCTCGGCGCCGTGCGACTTGAGTGATTCGATCGCGCCCTTGACGAGCGCGGCGCGCGCGTCGAGTCCGAGTGCCGCCCACGCAGGTTGCGCAGCGCGGGCGCGTGCAACGGCGGCGTCGATCTCAAAGAGCGATGTCGGCGTGAGCGTTCCGGCGATTTCGCCAGTGGCTGGATTGCGAATCGTCATCGAAGGAGGATCCGC
The DNA here is from genome assembly GCA_945869475.1 of Singulisphaera sp. GP187. Taxonomy (GTDB): domain Bacteria; phylum Planctomycetota; class Phycisphaerae; order Phycisphaerales; family SM1A02; genus F1-60-MAGs104. The sequence goes on from CAMBOV010000017.1 coordinate 2,395, forward strand.
TGTTGGCGAAGTGGGCGCAGTGTGAGTTGACATAGGTCGCCGATAGTAGAGCGCGCGCAGGCGACTCAGAAACTCGGACCACTGCGGTCAGATTGTGCTCGCTTGAGCGCACTTTCCGACCGTAGCCACGCAACAGTTGTTTTGTGCAAGACGTCTTGCGTCACGCTACGTATTTTTCGGCAGCAATTCGCCCAGAATTGCCCTGAAATTCTCGCCAAAGACAAAGTTGTGCTCGGGCAGGTCGAGGCCCGCGCGATTGTGATCGACGTGACTAAAGATGATCTCGGTGCGGCCGATATCGATCCATCCACCGCCTCGGTGATCGAATCTGCTGATCGTTCCTTTGGTCGATGCTCCCATGTCATCCATCCGCTCGATTGTCGCGTCGTAGCGAATCGACTGACCCGGAAAGACATCGCTCTCGAAGAGTGCTTCAGTGACTTTCGCCAAGATCACCTTCTCTTTGAACTGACGCACGCTTCCAACAAGAATGCCCGCGGTCTGTGCCATGCCTTCGAGCATCAAGCTCGCGGGCATCATCGGTTGTGCAGGACCATCCGCCCCCGCTTCAAAGTGTTGATGCAAGTGATCTTCAGCGAGCGAGACATTCTTGATCGCAACGAGCCGTGTGTTGGGTTCGTGCAGAAGAATTGCGTCAATCCAAAGCCATCGCATGTTGTCACCCGCGCGAACTCACGCCGTCGCGCTCGCCGCCAGTTTGTTCTGCACGAAGTTCACGAGACTCGTCACGGTGAAGACCTCGGAGACCTTCTCGAGTTTGGGATCTGTTGCAAATGCGCTGAAATCAACGTGTGGCATCTTCTCTTTCAAGAGCGCAAGGCCTGCTGCGTTGACAATGCCGTCGGTGACATACTTGGGGTCGTTGATGTTGTCGGGAAACAATTCGCCCTGAGCAATCTTGAATCCGAAGGCCTTCTCGATGCGAAAGACGATGTCGAGAAAGTCGATTGACTCTGCATGGAGATCTGTGGTGAGCCGCGCGGTTGGGGTGACTTCATCGTCATCGACGCCGAGCGCATCGACGAGAACACCCTGAACCTTGGTAAAAATATCTTGTTGACTCATCGACATAGTGAACCTCCTGTCACAGTTGAAGCATCCGTACTGGACGCATCGTAAAGCGTCCGCTGACTGCGGTCTCTGGCGGTGACGCCGAGGCCGAACCGAGTGGCGTAGATATAGCAGATGAGGCGATCCGCACGACCGTCGCCGTGGCGCGAAAGACAACGCATCCATCATCGGTCACTTTGTCGAGCGTGACTTCGCTTCGAAGCGCCTCGCCAGGTCGCACGAACATTCCATATCGAAGCGCTCGAACCCCACCAAGAACCATGCGCCTGTGCACCCCCGCTGCGCTCGCTCGATCGCGTGCCTCGAGCACCAGACGAGCCGACTGAACCAACGCCTCGAGCATGAAGACCCCTGGAAGCACATGAAAGCCCGGAAAGTGATCCTGCAGGTATTCCTCAGCCAATGTCACGTTTTTCACCGTAACCGCCCGCTCTGGCGAGCATTCAAGAACCTGATCTACGAGGCGAAAGTGCATGAATCGCAAGGGTAATTGATTCGGCGCACTCTGTCCTGCCGATGATTGACCCTATGGCAAAGAAGTCGCCTATGGCTATCGCACGCCCGAACCTCGGTTCGGGAGTTCTCCCACCCGCAACGATTACGCAGAAAATTCTCTGGCTCGCAGGCGCCGCCCTCTGGGTCTACGTCGCGACCTCTCTCGTGAGTTTCTCGAGCTCCGATTGGCCGAGTCACACCGTCGCGGTGCAGCTCGACCCGCCATCGAATTTGGGAGGACGCGTCGGCGCGGTGCTCTCCTACGGACTCTATGAAGGACTGGGTTTCGGCGTCTGGGTGCCAGTGCTCTGCGGCGCATATGCGCTGGGAGTCGTCGCATCGGGACGAGCCGTGCCGCACCCGATCGTTCGCTCACTTGGAGCGGTAATCGCGATGTTCTCACTTTCGACGCTGCACGCGCTGTGGTTTCCACACATGGGATCGCTCGCGGGTGCAGAGGCGGGACTTGTTCCAGGATGGATGGCCGATCAAGTGTGGGGACGATTCGGTCCCATCGGATCGAGCATCATCGTCTTGTGCGGTTGTTTGATTGGATTCACAGTTGCGGTTGATGAAGTTGTGATGGCTCTCCCGGGTGCGCTTGTCAAAGCCGTGCGCGCACTCGATCCAGTCTGGGACTTCGATTATCGAGGTGTCGCGCGCCGCTTGTTCACGGGACAAGGCGCGACTCGATTGCAACCAGTCGTTGCAGGTGGTGCGGTACGAGATGGGGCGGATTGTGAGGACGAAAAGGAAATTGCGGAGAGCGCGCTCGAACGTCGTCGTCGCTTGGTGCGGGAATCGCGCCAGGCGGCGGCGGCGACGAGTCGCGGAGTCGTGGTCGAGGCGGACGAGGATGAAGAAGTCGGCGAGCCCTACACCGCCGCAGATGACGAAAACGCCGAAGAAACAGCTGCAAATGAGCCAGCGGCGCCTCCAGCGTTGAGCGCCGAACAGTTGCGCGAGCGCATCGCACGCATGCCCGTGCGAATTGCTGGCGTGACCAAAGTGCTCGCCCGCGACGAGGACATTCCACGCGAAGTCGACTACACGGGCTATCGCTTTCCGACTCTTGACTTGCTTGAGGATCCCGAAGAGAACTTTTCGCTGCGCATGGAGTCTTTCGTGCGCGAGCAGGCTGGCGTACTCACCGAAGCTCTTCGCACCTATCAACTCGATGGCGAGGTCGTCGGCATCGAGAGCGGTCCTGTTGTGACTCTCTATTCGGTCGAGCTCGCGCCGGGCACACGCGTCGCGCGGCTCGAGACGATTGCCAAGGACATCGCCCGCACGCTTGGCGCTCCAAACATTCGCATCATCGCCAACATGGCCGGCAAGACCGCCGTCGGTATCGAAGTGCCAAACCGTCAGAAGGAAAAGGTTCGGATGAAGGAGCTCATGTCGAGCGGGCACGCCGAAGGAATGCGCCTGCCGATGTTCCTCGGCAAGGACAGTGCGGGCGAGCCGCTCGTGCTCGATCTGACCAAAATGCCGCACGTGCTCATCGCGGGGACGACCGGATCGGGCAAGTCAGTCTGCATGAACAGCATCATCATGAGCTGGATCTACACCAAGAGACCCGATGAGTTGAAGTTGGTCTTGGTCGATCCAAAAATGGTCGAAATGAGCCAGTTTGCGCACATTCCTCACTTGATGGCGCCTGTTGTGACCGACATGAATCAGGCGGCGGGCATTCTCGAATGGACGGTTGGAAAGATGGAAGAGCGCTACGAACTCTTTCGCTCGACCGAGGTGCGCGACATCGCGGGCTACAACGCGCTCGGCGATGAAGAACTTTATGCCCGGCTCAAGCCAGTGGATGACACTGCGAAGGCGCGGATCCCAAAGAAACTGCCCTACATGGTCTTCGTGATCGACGAGCTCGCCGACCTGATGTTGACCAACAAGGAGGTCGAAACGCACATCGTGCGCATCGCCCAGAAGGCGCGCGCGGTCGGTATCCACTTGGTCTTGGCCACGCAACGACCACAAGCCAACGTCGTCACTGGACTCATCAAAGCCAACATGCCCTGCCGCATCGGCTTCAAAGTTGCCAGCGGCATGGACAGTCGCATCGTGCTCGATCAAAAGGGAGCCGAACTCTTGCTCGGGCAAGGCGACATGATGGTGGTGACTCCTTCTGGAAGCGGCGAACTTCGTCGCTGCCAAGGAACCCTCGTGACCGATGCTGAGACTCGCCGCGTGGTGACTTTCCTCAAGGACGTTGCCGCACCGAGTTTCGAGCGAAGTCTGCTTGCAGTAAGGAGTTCAGCGAACGTTTCAGCGAACGAAGGGGCTGAGATTGATCCCAACGAGCGCGATCCAATGTTCGACAAAGCAGTTGACATTCTGATCGAAACAGGTCGCGGATCGGTGAGCCTCTTGCAGCGCCGACTCGCCATCGGCTACGGCCGCGCCTCGCGACTCGTCGACCAGATGTCCGTCGCGGGCATCCTCTCAGATCACAAGGGATCCGTTGCTCGCGAGGTGTTGATCACCGGCGACGACTGGGCTCGCATGAAAGCGATCGAGGCGGGTGGCGACGTTGACGATGAAGAGTCGCGCGGCGAGTTCACCACTGAGAGCGTGCACGACGATGCGTGAGTTGTGACGAGGCAGAGGGAGCGACGAGGCGGAGGGAGCGACGAGGCAGAGGAAGCGACGAGGCGGAGGAAGCGACGAGGCGGAGGGAGCACTGACGAGAACTTCGTCGCTGAGATCGTTTTCGGGCGATTTGATCTTGTTATTTCTTGTAGATCGGGGTGTAATGCGCGCAGTCACAAATTGGTGTTGGCGCGACTTGGTGTGAGTAGCCCGAAACGGATTTCCCGCACTCACGGTTGGTAGAGAATTGCTGAGCGCGCCCCCCCAGGAAGGTTGCCAAAGATGATCGCAAAACCCAGTCCCTCTTCAGTCACGACCTACGACCTGCGCCGCGCCGATGGTTCGATGCTGCGCGCGTTGAGCTCGAAGCAGATTCGTGCGATGGCCCTCGCGAATGACCTCTACACCGATGACATGATCACCCGCACAGGGGATGGCAACTGGAGAAGTGCCGCGACCCTCGCTGAATTGCCCGTGCGCAAGCGCGTTGTGGCGGCGGTTGTTGCGAAGCCTGCGGTTGTAGCGCCAGGGGTCGTGATGCCAGACCCGCGCATCGCGATCGCGCAAGATCGCGCAGATCGGCTGCAGAGTTCATGCGACGAACTCACACGAGCGTGTGACGCACTGCGCCAAGGCGAGGCGCGCTCGCATCAGGCGCTCGCCGAGTCACAGGCAGCACTCACATCGACAAAGCGTGAACTCGAGCAAGCGCAGCTCGAGCAAGAGTGCACGCACGAGACACTCGCGCGTGCTGCTCAGTCGTCACAGCAACTCGCAGAGTTGCGCGTCGAGTCACAACGCGCCACTGAGAGTGCCGCATGTGAACTCGCGGATGTGCGCGATGCGCAGACACGTGCGACCGCCGAACTCACCAATGAACTTGCCAGTGCTCGCTTACGTTGTCAGCGACTCGTTGTCGAAGCCGCACAGCGCGACGAACTCGAACGGACGGTCGCGGCGCTTGAGTCGACGGTCCAAGCAGCTCAAGAGAGTCATGCCGCACTTCACCGCACAAATGCAGACCTGCGCCGTCAGCAGCCCGATCCAGCACTCGTTCGATCGCTCGAAGAAGCCGTGCGAGAACGGGCGATTGCACAGCAACAAGCCACAGAAGCGACCGAAGATCGTAATGAACTCGTCGCATCGCTGAGCCATTCACAAGACTCACTGCGACTCGCCGACGACGTGCGCCGGGCGCTCGAGAAGAGTGTCGCCGCGCTGAAGCTTTCAGCGAGCGAGCAAGCGAGCGACCTCGTGCAATCGCGCGCATCACTCGCTGACTCACAGGGGGCGTACGCGGCAGTCTTGCTTCGAGCCGAAGCGGCCGAGGCACTCACACAGGATTCCCAGCGCGTCAAGAGCGAAGCAAGCGCGTGGGTCGCGCGCACAATTGAACAGCGCGATGCCGCGCTGAAGAGCCGCGATAGCGCACTCTCAGACCGCGACGGTGCGATCAACGAACGTGACTCGACACGACTCGCCGTGGGTGCGACACAGACTGACCTCGTGCGGGTTCGGCGCGAGTTCGACAGCCTCACTGGCGAGTACACCTCGGCATGCGGAGCGCTCGCTGAGATGACAGCACGTGCGGCGGCACTCGAGAGTGCTGTCTCGAATGCACGAACCCAGTACAGCGAACTCGTCGATGAACGCGACATTCGCGATGAAGAAATAGTGACGCTCAACGCGAGCGTTGGACGGTTGAGTGCTCAGATCGACGAGCTCGCGCGCGAGCGCGATCTGGCGCATGCGCACGTCACAACGGGTGCCGCACGAAGCGCCGAGGCAGAGTCTGATCGTGACCTCGCTCGCGCTGAAGTTGCAGCCTTGCACGGAGACCTTGCGAGCGCACGCGAGAGCGCAGCGACAATCTCGCAGCGTCACACGGCACTCGAACGAGAACTCGCTGAAGAGCGCTCGCGCATCGTCGCCCGCGATGAACTGATCTTTCGCGAATCGCTGCGGTCTGAGGAGCGCGAAACCGACAACCGAAAACTCGCTGCCGCCCTCGCCGCGCTGCGCGCAGACTGTGACAGCGAACTGCGCCGCGCCGATGATGCGGTCGCGCACGTGTCGATGGTGCTGCGCGACCTCGCAAGCGCGCAGCAACTCGCCACTGAGCAGGCATCCCAAGCTGCTCATGCACAGGATGAACTCGAGAATCTCACCTTGCTCGAACACTCCGCTCGCGCCGCGCTCACCGCAGCGAGCCGCGAACGCGACGAGGTTGCGGCAGCGCTGGCCACAGCACACGCGGCGGTGGCATCCCGTGAACAGCAGGTCTCGGCAGAGCGTCAGTTGCGCGATCAAGCCGAAGCGAGTTCGCGCCAGTTGCTCGCGAGCTATGAGAAACTTGCCGATGACACTGGACGGCGCATCACCGACCTCGAGGTGAAGCTCTCCGATGCCAACCACGACATGCAATCGGTGCGGGTACGCGAAGAGCAGGTCAATACTGCGCTCGCCGAGGCGCACACACAGTCACGCGCGCTCGCGCAGAAACTTGCCGCGGTCGAAGAGCAACGCACCGCCGTCACCCGCGACCGCGACTCGCACGCCAAACGTGCGGCGGCCGAGGCTTCTGCGCGCGCGGCCGCTGAAGACAAGATCGCCATTGCCAATGAGCGTGCCGCCAAGGCTGAGCGCGAGGCGCGCATGACGAGCGAACGCTCACTGCAAGCTGCGATGATCGCACTGAGTGGATCGAAGCAACGACTCGACGGCGACTATGCGCAGTCGCGCGCCGAACTCGAGGTGCTCGAGCAACTCGTTGCAGAGTCCTCTCGGCAGTTGATCGCGAATGGAGGAACCGTGCCAGGCGTGCCACTGCTTCCACGCGAAGCAGCAGCGAAAGCCGCGACCGATGCAAAGGCTGCGTCCGATGCCGTTGCGATGCTTGCAGCGCACGTGCAATTGCAGGCGACCGCGCAGGCACACGCGCAAACACAGACCCACGGGGCGCCATCCGGGCCTGTCTCGCGGCTCGAGAGTGCGCGCCCTGCAACCCAGCCAGTGAACTTTCGCATGGTGAGCGGTGACACGGATGACACGACCCTCGCGCGGCCACACGCCTCGCGCGTCGTTGGATCATCAAGTGGCAGTGCGCGACCTGGTGGACAGCGTGAACGCGTCTCGCAACCTCGCGCACAGAGCGCATCGTCGTCGGGCGACGACGACTCGAGCTCTACTAGCGAATCGTCTCGTCCACAGCCGCCGCCGAATGAACGCGCGAGTCGCGAGGCCGCCAAACAGCAAGGTGAACGCGCGATTACTGCGCCAACGACACGCGCGAGTACTGGGCAGCGCGCTGCGATCGACGAGGCGTGGATCGATGATCACTCAGCAGTCGAACGTGTTGAACCTGCCCCGCGCGCGACCGGACTCATCGCCGTCACCGCGCTGATCGTTGCGTGCACCGCAACGCTCGCGGCGATCCCCGAATTTGCATCACTCGATCTGCGCAGTGCCTTCATGCGCATCTCAGCCTGGGTGATCGCCGCCCCCGCGCTCGCCGCGATCGCCCAACTCATCGCCAAGCAGTGCGAGCCGACTCTCGCCCGGCGTATCGCCATTCTCGCGAGCGCAATGGTTGCGGTCGCCCCACTTTCATCGCTCGCATTCGCAAGCGCTCCGTGGATGGGCGTGATGCTCGCGATGGGATCCGCAACGCTGCCGTGGTTGCTCTGCTACGCGGCGTGGCCCGATGCACGACAACTCATTGGATGCCGTCCACTCACCACTCCCAGCAATCGCGCCGTCGAACGGTTCGCCGCGCGCGCGCGGTCGGCATCGGCGACCACGGTCGCACTCGCCACCATCGCACTCGTCGCGACCGTGACGCCATGGGCGACCGGCGCACCACTCGCAATTCTCTCTCCCACTGGCGCACTCTGCGCGCTCACACTCGTTGCACTCATCGCGATGAGCGCAACGCCATCCCTTCGATCTCGCGCGCCGCTCGCCGCGTGGAGCGCGCTTGCAGTGATCGTCGCATTCATCGCATCGGCACTTTCATCGCACGGTCTCACACTGGGAGTGCCGACCGTCGCCCCGGGTGCGTGGATCGCGCTGTGCGCAATCTGGTCGGCAGTCGCCGTGAGTTCGCTCGGTGCGGCGTGCTTGAGCGAGCAACTCGCAGATGCAGTGCAGCGCGTCCGTGACGACGACGCTCCCGTGCTCGTCGCGCACGAACGCTTTCACGCAGCGTGGGTGATGGCGCTCAGCGCAGTGGTGCCGATCGTGCCCGCGATGATCGCTTCTCACCTCGTGCGCGGCCGATCACGCCGCGCCGAAAGCCAGTTGCGTTCACTTGCCAACTTCGAACTGTGGTTCGCAGCAGCGATCGCGATCGCCACGCTGTTCACGCTTCTCTTTACGGCGCAGATCGGAAGTTCACTTCTCGTTGGACTTCTCGTCGCGCACGCCGCGATCTGCCTCGGATGCGCAGTCACGATGAGCGCCGATCGTTTCGTTCGCTTTCCATCGCCGATGCCGTTGCTCGCGCGACCTGACGGCGGCCTCGACCTTCCCGTGCCGCTCGTCACCGTGCAGCGCACTGCCGATGGCTCAGCGCATCGGCCGATCGTGCATCCATGTGGAACAACTGCGTGGGGAGCGGTCACCGTCATCCTCGGCTGCCTCGCGCTCGCCGCAGCAACGCGCAGCCTTCCGATCACTCTCGCGTGCGGACCACTGCTGGGACTCGCGCTCTGGCTGCCATCGCTCATCGCATCGCGCTGCCGCCATCAAGACACACTGCTGCTCTGCGCAGTGTCGACTGCGTGTCCAGTCGTGCTCGCCGCGGCTGCGTTTTTTCTCGAGAGCGCATCGAATACGCAGGGCATCCCAACGCTCGTCGCGATCGCTGGCGGCGGCGCTGGAATCTGGGCGTTGCTTGTGGGATGGGCCTTCAAAGGAATGTCACAGCTCGCGGGACTCGTGCGCGCGCCCGCTCAACCGCAGCTCGATGACGCGGGCGAACTCATCGCTCCCGTCGATCATCCCTTTGCCTGTGCCCGTCGCGAGAACATCATGCGCAATGTCGTGATCGGCACCTGCGGCACCGCAGCGTTCTGCGCGCTCATGATGGTGCTCGCCCCGGCCGTGAATGTGATCACGCCGCAGCTTCTCGTCTGCGGGATGCTTTCACTTGCGCTCTCTGGGTCACTCTGGCTCGCGGCGAGCCTGACAAGTCGCGCGCGACTCGAAGAGTCGGCCGTGCTCTTCACAACAATGCTCGCAGTGAGTTCATTCTTCGGCGCTCTTCCATTCTTCTTTCGCGCCGCTGAAGTTGGCGCTCTCGCGGCGCTGAGCGAACTGCCTCTCGCACTTGCCACCGCGCTCGCTGCACTGCTTGCCGCTGGTGTCCTCAATACGCTGCGCCAACCACCTGCTCTTCGCGCGCAACGTGCCCTGCGATCGGCAACGCGAAACCATCCATCCCACGCGCGGGCACATCAACCTTCAACTCGAAAGGTCGCGACATGAGTTTCACCGTGAACGCAGAGATCATCGAACGGGGACTCTCCGCGGCGATCGAACAGGCAGAAAAGGGATGGCGCGAAGGTGGCATCCCCATCGGATCATCACTCCTCAACGAGGCCGGAGAGATCGTCGCCCGCGGTCACAATCAACGAGTGCAGTCGGGCGATCCAACAGCGCATGCCGAGGTCGACTGTGTACGAAAAGCTGGACGGCGCCGCGACTGGCACCGGCTCACACTCGTCTCAACACTCTCGCCCTGCCCGATGTGCTCTGGCACGGCGATCCTCTTCAAGATTCCTCGGGTCATCATCGGCGAGAACAGAACATTTCTCGGTGCAGAAGAGTGGATGCGTGCGAGCGGAATCTCGCTCACCGTGCTCGACGACCCCCGCTGCATCGCGCTGATGGAACGGATGAAACGCGAGAAGCCAGATCTGTGGGCTGAAGACATCGGCGACTAGCGACTCATCAACGTTGCGCGCAACCCATCAGCGAAATGTGTGACGGGCTCATAGCCAATCAGCGCCTTCGCCGCCTCGACTGCGGCGCGACTATCGCGCACATCGCCTTTGCGTGAAGGCTCGAACGTCGGCGAGATCTTCGTCGCGAGAATCGCGCTCATCTGGTCGAGCAACTCGAGCAATGTGAACTGATCGGCGCAACCGATATTCACCATCTCTCCCTGCAGTGGTCGCGGCGAAGCGCCTGCGAGCAAGTTGGCATGCACCGCATTACTGACATGCGTGAAGTCGCGCGTCTGACCGCCATCGCCGAAAATCGTCGGAGAGAGTCCCTGTCGCAAAGCCGTGGCAAACTTCGGAATCACCGCGGCATACTGTGAATCTGGACGCTGACGCGGTCCAAAGATATTGAAGTAGCGCAGGCTGATCGTTGAGACGCCATAACAAATCGCCCATGCGCGACAGAGGTGTTCGCCTGCCAATTTCGTGACGGCATACGGCGAGCGTGGATCTGGAATCATCGTCTCGATCTTTGGAAGCGTTGGCGTATCGCCATAGGCCGAACTCGACGCCGAGTAGACGAGACGACCGACACCCGCAGCACGCGCCGCATTCAAGACAACCATCGTTCCCGTCGCGTTGGTGAGTTGAAATCGATCCGGCGTGACGAGCGATGCTGGAACCGATCCGAGCGCTGCGAGATGAAAGACAATCTTCGCCCCGCGCGTCGCTTCTTCGATCGCTGCTGCATCGAGGATGCTCGCTTCGATCAATCGCACGCGGCTTGATCGCCCTGTGAGATTTTCTTTCTTGCCATTGCTCAGGTCATCAATCACCGTGACGTGCGCACCAAGTTCGTCAAGTGCCTCGACAATGTGCGAACCGATAAACCCTGCGCCACCCGTCACACAGACCGAAGAGTTCTCATACGTCACGCGATGCTGGTCAAGCCAGCGTTGGTTCACGAGGGCTTCCACGATTGCTTGAAGGTGCGCAGTGCCGCGAGGAACTTGTCCTCGATGCCCTTGAATGACTTCGCCTTCGCCAACTCATCGCGCAGTGGCTTCTGTGGACCTTGAAAATAGTTCAGCATGTCGCGTTCGAAAACGCTGACCTTGTCGATTGCAACGTCATCGAGGAATCCCTTCGATCCAGCGAACATCGAAATGCACTGGTCGATCGTGTCGAATGGCGTGTACTGACCTTGCTTGAGAATCTGCACCATGCGTGCTCCACGGTCGAGCTGACGCTTGCTCGCGGCATCGAGTTCGGTGCCAAGCTGTGCGAAGGCTTCGAGTTCGCGGTAGGCCGCGAGATCGAGACGCAGTGATCCTGCGACTTCTTTCATGGCCTTGATCTGTGCGGCTCCACCGACGCGGCTCACCGAGATACCCACGTTGATTGCGGGTCGCACACCTGCTGAGAAAAGCTCAGGCTGCAGATAGATCTGACCGTCGGTAATCGAAATCACGTTCGTCGGGATGTACGCCGAGACGTCGCCTTCTTGTGTCTCGATGATTGGAAGTGCGGTGATCGATCCACCACCATTCTCTTTCGAGAGCTTCGTTGATCGCTCAAGCAATCGCGAATGCAGATAGAAGACGTCGCCGGGATATGCCTCGCGACCTGGTGGACGGCGAAGCAAGAGTGAGAGTTCGCGGTATGCCACGGCCTGTTTCGACAAATCGTCGTAGACGCAGAGCACATGCTTTGGACCGGTGTAGTTGGGATCCTTTCCCTTCCACATGAAGTACTCACCCATCGCGCAACCTGAATACGGGGCGATGTACTGCATCGGAGCGGACGACGACGCGCCTGCATTCACGATGATCGTGTACTCCATCGCGCCGTGCTTCTTGAGTGTCTCGAGAACACCTGCAACGGTCGAGTCTTTCTGACCGATGGCGACGTAGATGCAGACGACGGCATCGGGAGTTCCCCAATACTGACGTTGATTGATAATGCAATCGAGGCAGACCGCAGTCTTGCCGGTCTTGCGATCGCCGATGACGAGCTCGCGCTGTCCGCGACCCACGGGGATCATTGCATCGACGGCCTTGATGCCGAACTGCATCGGTTCTTTCACGGGCTGGCGCTTCGAGATTCCGGGGGCGACGATGTCGACTTTGCCCGTTTCGTTGGTGCCAAGCGGCGCGCCACCATCGAGGGGAACTCCCAGTGGATCAACGACGCGTCCGAGCAATTCTGGTCCCACTGGAACTTCGAGCAGACGTCCGGTCGAGCGAACGGTGTCGCCTTCACGCACGCGCGTCGCATCGCCGAAGAGCGCGATACCGACGGTGTCGGTTTCGAGGTTCATGACCTGCCCGATGATTCGTCCACCGACCGACTCGCACTCAACGAGTTCTCCAGCCATGGCCTTGCCGAGTCCGTAGACACGGGCGATGCCGTCGCCGACTTCGACGACCTGTCCGACATCGCTCACTTCAAGCGTGTTGCCGAACTGTTCGATTTCTTGGCGGATGACAGATGCGATTTCGTCAGTCTTGATCTTCATGGACGGGTCCTCTTAAGAGCGGATGCAGTTTCGATTCGTACTTAGGCAATGAATCGCGTTGAGTCACGACGAACGGTCGCGCCTCCTGATTCAATCATGGTTTGTTGCAGACGGCGCAGACGGGTCGCGATCGACCCGTCCACTAATTGATCGGCGATTTGCAGTTTGATTCCGCCAATCATTGTTGGATCGGCGTAGTAGTGAAAGATCGCCTCGCGTCCAATGGCCGTGCGCAACTTCTCGCGCATCAGCGTTTCGGTCGTCTCGCCCATCGACTTTCCATCAACAGTGAAGACATCGACTTCGGTCATGCCGAAGAGTGCTTGCAAGAGCGTGTCGTAGGCGCTGCCGATGGCGAGCAATTGGCCGAGCCGTCCCTTGCGATTGAGAACAACAACGAAGCGGTAGAGCGTTTCACTGACGCGTCCCTTGAGCACTCGCTCAATCGTTGCCGAGCGCCGCGCGCGCGTGACAGCGGGCGACGAGAGAAACAGCACGAACTTCTTATCGGCGGATGCGACTTCGCAGAGTGCAGAAAGTTCTTCGCCGAGATCCTTCGCCGCCGCGTTGCCCCCATCTGCGACGGCAAGATCGAGCAGCGCACTCGCGTAGACCTTGGCAATTTTGTTGTGTTCGCTCATACCAAAAGTGGATTCAAGTGTGGATTCTTCGCTGTGACTAGCGGTTCGGTGTGTTCATCGCCGCGAGCGATTGCTCAACGAGGCGCTTCTGATCGGCGGGAGCGATTTCGCGTTCGAGGATGTGCCCGGCGATTGCGATTGCGAGCGACGAAGCGTGTGCTTCGAGTTCAGCCACCGCCGTGCGCCTGGCGTTCTCAATCTCTTCGCCGGCGCGACGAGCGCGGTCAGCGAGTTCGCTCTCGTTCTTCGCGCGAATCTCATCGCCCAACCGAATCGCAGCCGCCCGCGCCTCACGCAACATGCGATCAGATTCTTCGAGTGCCGCAGCGAGTTTGTGCTCAAACTCCTTCTGTTTGGCCATCGCCGAAGCGCGCGCGGCCTCAGCCGATTCGATCTCATGCAGAATCTTGGCGTCGCGCTCGTCGAGACCCTTGAGGATCTTCGGCCAAACGACCAGACCAAGCACCACAACCACCACAAGACACACGACGATCGTCGTGATGAATGTGTAGAAGTTAAACGCCAATGGATCTGCGGCTGCGATCAACATGCTTCACTCTCCAAATCTCGATCCGCTGGGATCAATTGAAGTTCGAGAAACCAGCGACGACGGCGAAGAGCGCAACACCTTCAATGAGCGCGGCGGTCAGAATCATGTTGATGAAGATTCGTGGAGCCATCTCTGGCTGACGAGCGATCGACTCAACGGCGCTTCCGCCGATTCGACCGATGCCGATGCCTGCGCCAATGGTGGCCAGACCGCACGCCAAGCCTGCGCCGAGGCCTTTGCCCCAGTTGACTGCTTCCACGGCCGCGTGGGCATCCTGTGCTGATGCAAGGTTCGTCAAGACGAGTCCAGCAACCAAACCGAGAGTGAGATGAGCGAGCTTCATGTGTATCGAGTCTCCGTGAGTCATGCGTGAATCTTGATGGCGAACATCGCCTTCAAGGGGGAAGCAATATAGCGAGTTTAGGAATGTGCGGCGGCAGTCGGATGACCGTGATTCTCGCCGTGGGCACCCTCGCCCTCGTGACCCTCTTCGTGCTCTTCATGCGCCATCAGGCTGATGAAGACCGCTGTGAGAAACATGAAGATGAAGGCTTGCAAAACCGCCACAAACACTTCGAGAAAGGTGATCAAGATCGCACCGACGCCACTGACGAGGGTGATCCCACTGACTGCGAAGAAACCGAGGTCTGCATTGAGCGCGACCGCTCCGAATCCGAGAAGGGTGAGCAAGAGCGTGTGGCCGGCGACCATGTTGGCAAAGAGTCGAATCGCAAGAGCTGCGGGCTTCACAAAGATGCCACCAAGTTCGACGAGAAAAATGATTGGGATCACAAGCCAGAGAAAGATCGATCCACGCACGAGTTCGCGACCTCCGCACAAGTGTTCGAGCCATCCACCGATGCCAAGCTCGCGGAAGCCTTGAACCTGCACGACGAAGAATGAGATCACTGCGAGCGCGGCCGTCACGGAGATGCTCGCGGTCGCGGCGCCACCAAAGAGCGCAGCAGTCTTGCTCTCGGGCACGTTGTCGAAGGGCATCAATCCAGTGAAGTGATAGATCGCATAATGGACGTCAACAAAGGGAATCAATCCGACGATGTTGAGGATCAAAATGAAGAAAAACAGCGACAAAAGGTAGGAAAGATAGCGGGCCGCGAGTCGCGCACCCATCACCGGAATGAGCATCTCATCGCGCAAATACACAACGATGACTTCCACCAGCGCTGAGAATTTTCCCGCAGGCAAGTAGCGCCGGTTTCCCAGCGATGCTTGGCCAGTCTTCGATCCCTTCGCGGCATAGATGAGCAACAGAACGAGGACGATCGCCGATCCCAGAACGGTCACCATGCTGAGCATGATGTCCACATCAAACAGCCGCCAATTGCCGATCGGCTTGTCAACGATGTGCGAGACTGGATCTGAACTGTTCGCTAGAAAAAGTGACATTCGCCGCGCACCTCGTGTCGGATCTTCTCAAGTCGCTCGCTGCCGACATCAGCGAGCACTTCTTTGGGCGGCACATCCAGCCGATCGCCGTTGACTTGCGGCGATCATGCCAACCTCGCACAACACTGTTACGAAGTAACACGCACCCACGGCAGCAACAAAATGCTCGCGCGGGCCATATGGGGCGAGGGAGTATATCGCGAGGGTTGCGAGCGGGGTCAGCAGCAAACGAATCACCGTCCCGGCGAGCCAGATTGTGATCCAGTCGACTGCGGGACGCTCCTTCCACGGGGCAACGATGAGCCATCCAAGAATGGCAATTGGCAGCACGGCCCCGATGGCTCGGCCGGCGACGGGCCATCCATCCCACCCAAACTTCGGCGCGATCACCGCCCAGAGAACCGCGGTGGCGCAGCACCCTGCGACCATCGCAACCATCACGGCGATCCAGCGAATTCGCATCGGGGGTCCAAGCGACATTTTCGACTGGGTTTCTGGGCTAATTGTCACGGGGGGTCTCTTTCTGGTCGCGGGGATTTGCCAGCGGCGGCGGCGGTCGACGACCCGAAGCTCGATCAAGTTTGTCGAGCGCAGCATTGAGCTTGATCGCGCCGCGGATGAGCGAGTAGGTCGCGATGGCGAATCCAACCAGGGTTCCGATCATCGTGCCGGTCGTCTCATCGCCCAACCAGGCTCCGATCCCCCATCCCAAGAGCGCACCCGCAAGCATCTCAGTCACAAATTGCCAGCCGAGGCCCATCATCTTCCAACCGAGCCGCATCTGCTCTTGGTCGTTCTTGACGGGACCGCGCGAGGGAGTGGTCGATCGGGGTGGGCGGTCGAAGGATGGCACGCGGGCATACTATGATTCTGATCCACCATGACGATTCGAGACGATGAAATTATTGATGTCACTCCCAAGAAGTTGACGCTGAGCGAAAACCTCTTCGTTCCAAACATCATCAAGGGTCTTGGAACAACCCTTCGCCACTTCGTCGAAAACGTCGGGCGAGATGGCACCAATAAGAAGAACCTCTGGGTTGTGCAGTATCCAGAGCAGAAGCGTGACGACCGACCGGTCGAACAGGGCGGCCAGTTTCGCCCAACGTTTCGCGGTGTGCATCGACTGAATAAAGATGAGGATGGTCGGGTTCGGTGTGTTGCGTGTTTCATGTGCGCGACGGCGTGTCCGGCGAATTGCATCCACATCGTCGCCGAAGAGAGCCCGTGGCCCGACCGCGAGAAGTACCCCAAGCAGTTCGACATCGACGAGTTGCGCTGCATTTACTGCGGCATGTGCGAAGAGGCGTGTCCGGTCGACGCGATCGAACTCACCCCCCACTACGAATTGACGGGGCTCACGCGGGCAGAACTCATCTTCGACAAAGCCAAGTTGCTCGAAGTCTTCGATCAGACGATCGCTGAAAAGCCGATGTGATTCGCGCTGAATCGGCTCCCCATCGAGCGCCGCGCGCGGTCACTTTCCAAAGAGCCCCTTGAGTTTGTCGAGCGTGCCTCCGATATCTCGCAGGCCCTTCTCGACCTGCTTGGCGTTGATCGCCGAAGCGTCGAAGACCAGTTTGACGTTGCTCTGCAGCGGCACTTTCTTTCCATCGACTTCACCGAGTGGACCGCTCAGCGTGATATCTGCCTGCACGAGTTCTCCTGGATCGATCGGCAGTGCAGAGATCGCGTTACTGAGTTGGATCATCGTTCCAGAGAGAGCGTTCGATGCGCCTCCGACACTTCGTGCGAGCGATGCGAGTGGATATCGGCAGGTGATCGCGTTGGCGTAGGGCGGTGTGCGTGCGAGGTTGATGTCGCCAGACAACTTGAGCGTCTGCTGCCACTTCTCGCCGAGCTTTCCAGCGTGCACGATGAAGTCTTGATACTTCAATTGCCCAGCGCGCACGGTGATGACGAGCGGCTGAATCTGTGCGGGAATCGTCGCTGAGTCTCCCTGCTGTGCGAGAAGCATCACACCAAGCACTTGATTGCTGCGCACGATTTGCACATCACCGACTTCAATGCGCGCATCGAGGTCAAGTGTGGCGAGTTTGCCATCCAAGGGATACGACGCGTTCGAGACACTCAGCACAATTGGTGGTGCTGAGCGAATATCGGCGAGCACTGGATTGAGTGGCTCGAGAAGCCGTCGCTGCAAAACTGGATTGATCATGAAGGTGCAGCGCAACGGATTCGCCGCGGTCACGATCGCATGTCCACCCGAAATCAGCACGTTTGGCGCTGCGATGTCGAGAAACTGCGTCTTGAGCGTCGCGGCGATCTGCGTCTGTTCGATGCCGGTGGCGGGGTCCACTCGTTTCGTGTCAACCGTTGCGTCAAGCGTCGGACCAAGCGCCTCGACGAGTTGTCCGCCCTGACCTGTCATCGCATCGACGAGTGCTGTCGTCACCGCGCGCGCCTGCGCGTGTGCCGTCCACGAAGCTCCAAGGGGATCGAATGCGCCCGCAGCGCTCATGAGATGCGTAGCCGATGCGTTGACTGCAATGCTTCCGCCGTGGGGTCCGCCGCTAGCGATTGTGAGTGCGACCGAATCGGCGAGGCGTGGCGACTGCACATGAATCGTCGTGGCGCCGACCGAAACCACGGGCTTGCCTTTGGGTTGGATGTCGAGGGCGGCGAGAGTGAGCGTCGCGTCGAGCGCACTTTGCGCGATCGCTGTGGGCGAGAGCGTGAGCGACTTGATCGCGAGCGTTGTGTTGACGTCACCCACGCGAGAGAGCGCAGAGGTTGCGTCGCTGGTTCCGCTCGACCAATCGACGAGTGCGAGCACGAGTGCGCCAGGAGTTTGAACCTGCACCGTGCTCTCGCGCAGGGTGAGTGGCTGCGCGGACGAGCCTAAAAGAGAACGTAAGTCTCCCTGTGCGTTGATCGAAAGTGCAAGCGCACTCGCTGCAGCGGCACCCACCTGAACTGTGCTGCGCAGCGATGCAGTGAGCGCTTGGTCGAGTTGCTTCGAGTTCACTGAGCAGGTTGTTGCCCCGAGCGTGACCTTCGTCTTTCCGGTTGGAGTGATGCTCGTGGGCGCAAGTGCGATCGTTGCGTCGATCGATCCCATCTGAATCGCCGCTCCGGGCAGCGTGAGCGCATTGACCTTGATCTCTGCGGAGATATCGCCAAGTTGTGTGATCGCCAGAGGAGCGGCGGTTGCGCCTTGACTCCACTGCGCAAGAGCGAGTGCGAGCGCACCTGGAGCTTTGATCGAGACGTGGCTCGCTGTCAGCGTGAGCGGAACTGCGCTCTCGCCGAGCAACGATCGCAAATCTCCTCGCGCGTCGATGTCGAGCGCGAGTGGTCCTGCAATAGATTTGCCAACGGTGAAATCTCCAGTGAGAGAGGCCTTGGCGTGTTGCGCAAGGCGCGGGCTGCTGATCTGCAACTTGACTTGTCCAAACGTGATTGGCGCGCGTCCCACCGAAGTGAACGAGCCTGGCTCGATGACTGCGCTCATGACGACCGATGCATCGTCTGCCTTTCCGGTCCAGCGAAGGCTCTCGATGGCGAGCGATCCGATGATCGATTCGCCCTGACTCTGAGAGTGTGCTTGTGCGAGGAGCGCAGCAGGAAGGTCGAAGGTCGCGGTTGTCGCTGCGAGGTCGATCGCGGTTGCAGAGCGCGTGCCCGTTGTGTTGAGTGTGAGTCGAGGCAGCGCGATCTTCGCGGTGAATGCATCGGATGCTGCTGCGCGGTTGTACGACCCCTGCACTCGGCCGGGCCCCGCGAGCATGACCGACGCTTCTTTCGCGTCGACCATCTGCACGAGTATCTCGCCACTTTCGACGGTGAGATCGAGCGTTGACTGGAACGGCGGCGCCGCGAAATCGTTCATCGCAAAGGTCGCGGAGAACGCCCCTGCCGCGCGACCTGCGTCGAGAATCTTCGCGCTCGCGGATGACTGAATGCCGCCCAGCGCTCCGTCTGCGCGCGCAGCAACCGTTGCCGACAGAGTGAAGTCGCGCAGTTGCGCTCCGTGGGTGAGCCCAGGAGCGCGCGCGATCTCGATGAGCGGCGAGGACACAACACATTTGATGTGCGCGGGAATCGCGCGACCTGTGGCAAGCGCGGCTCGCGTGACTGAGAGAGGTTCGGTGCGCAGAGCCAGCGTCATTGGCGCAGTGAGCGCGACCGTCGCCGGCGCGAACTTCGCGACGAGCGCTGGAGAGACGATGGTTGATAGCGTGACGGGGTCGGTCGAGAGCGACTCTTCATTCCACGAAACCTTCGTTGCGAGAGACGTGTCGCTCAACTGAAACGCAACCATCGCACTGCCTGCGTCGAGAGAGGCGTCGAGATCAACGCGACCTGCGATGGATGTGAGAGCGCACTCTGCGAGCAGTGTGCGAGTCGATTCAGGCAACCACTGAGCGGTCGCGAGCGAGAGCGATCCGATGGAGATTGAGCCTGTCGCGTGCGCTGATTTCACTGCCACGCCAGTAGCACCGACAAGTTTCGTCACGACTTGATCGACCGAGAGTGGCGCTCCGTCAAACGAGGTCGTCACTGCGACGGTCACGGCGCGTGTGAAGTCACTGCTCGTCACTCGCATGCGTGTCGCACCAACGTCGCACTGCACGGGCGCTGTGTCGGGCTGCGGCGAAGTCGCGGCCGCTGGCGCCGAGGCGAACCTGAGTTTCATCGGCGAGAGCGAAAGATCGATCTCGCCCTTCACTTGCTTCCAGTGTGAAGGATCTTTCGCGAGACCGAGCGGAATCGTCACGCCAGTGCCCGTGAGAGTGAATGCAGTCGCCGCTGCTGGTCGCGCACCGGCTGGCAGAAGTGCAGGATCGATTCTCGCGTGCAGATCAAGCACCGACAGCGCGAGAAAGTGCCCGGTCGCGTCGAGTGATCCGCGCACCTTCAGCTGCACTGCCGTCGAGTTGATCTCGATCGCACCAGATCGCCCTTCGAGCGAGGCGTTGAGGCTCACGGTTGGGCCAATGTCACGCGCTGCGTTCATTCCCGCAGGCATCCAGTGCGCGAGCGCCGTTGTCGAGAGTCCATCGACTGCGATCGATCCGCTGAACGAGCTCTCACTGGGTTCGAGCGGACTCTTCGCGCTCACATCGATCCGCAGCGTTGCCGATTCGCCCGTGGGCACTTGAATCGTCGTCGTGCCAGTGACCGCAACCTCACTCGCGAGTCGCTGCGACGAAATCTTCAGCGAGAGCGAAGGAACGACGATGCTGCCGCCAGTGATCGACAGCGCGAGTTCGCTCGCCGTCACGTCGAACTCGACTGCGCTCTCCGTGAGATCGATCGATCCATCCTGTGCGAAGAGTGGATGGACCACTCCACGAATCGCGAGCGATCCACTCTTCTCGCCGACGTGTGTCGTCGCTGAAAAATCGGCGCGAAGTCCACTCTTCTCGATCGCGAAGGTGCCCTTGAGATCCTTCAGCCCATCGACTCGACCCGTTTCGCTGCTTGTCGCCGTGATGGTGAGAGCAGCGATATCGAGGGTGAGTCCATCAAGTGTCGCAGCGAGCGATTGCGATGGATCTGACGGAAGCGCTGCCTTGGGCGACGCCGCAGCGGGCGCTAGCGTGGGTTGCCCAGCGACAGCGCGAGCAACGAACAACTCAGTGATCGAGAGAGATCCATCGGCACGGTAGGTCGTTGCGATCGCGCCAGAAAGTGTGATGCGCGGCGCCTGCGACTGTCGCACGAGCGCGAGGAGTGCATTGTCGGCGGTGATGTCGAGCGCGATCGAGGCGCCATCCGCGCCAGTGATTGAGAGACCACCAATGACTTGCGGACCCGACCACGAGAGTGAAAGATCTGCGAGAGCGATCTCGCCGTGCACATGTGGCGCAGCGAAGTGCAGCGCGAGGTTGCGTCCGAGAGTTGAGCTGAGCAGTGTTGGAAGAAGCGCCACGACGATCGCGAGCAGAAGCGTCAACGCGACCGCGGCGAGCGCGATCCGCCGCATCCAGGTGCGACGACGCGATGCCGAACGATTGGATGGCTGTTGCGCTGTCATTCGAGCTCCCGAGTCTATGCGTTCACCGCTGCAATAACCCGATTAGTCGACGAGCGCAGCTTTCTTCGTTGCAACATTCGTCAGCATCCGATCGAGTGCGATGCGAGCCCCCACCCGCGCCTTCTCGTGCACGCGAATCTCGTTCACAACTTTGCCGGCAACGAGCGAGTCGAGCACCCACGCGAGGTGGGGTTGGTCGATCCGGTACATCGTCGTGCACAGGCACTGACAGCCAGAGAGCATCTCGACAGCAACTCCGCGAGTCTGAGCCTCGCGTGCAAGCCGCGTGACGAGATGCACCTCGGTGCCGACGGCGAAGGATGATCCGCTCTTTGCATCGCTGATTGTTTGAATGATGAACTCGGTGGACCCACTGAGGTCAGAGGCATCGACCACGTCTTGCGAACACTCAGGATGCACGAGCACTGTGGTGCGATCCTTTCGCTCACGCACTGCATCAACATGCTCGGCGCGAAAGAGTTTGTGCACGCTGCAATGACCCGCCCAGAGAATCACATCGACCGCGCGAATCGCCTCGGCCGAGATTCCTCCGTGTTCTTTCTTTGGATCCCACACCGCCGTCTGCGCAGACTTCTTCGACCTCTGCGCATCGACCTCGGTGATCATCCCGCGCGCATGCGCCGTGTTTCGCCCAAGATGCTGATCGGGCAAGAAAAACACTTTGATTTTTTCGCCGCGTACTTTCGGTTGATCGCCGCCTGCGAGCGCCCAGTCGAAGACATGTTTCGCGTTTGAACTTGTGCAGCACGCTCCGCCGTGCGTGCCGACAAACGCTTTGATTGCGGCGCTTGAATTCACGTACGTCACCGGAATCACCCGCGTCTTCTCACCCGCGACTGCTGCTGTGATGAAATCCCACGCGTCGACGGCGTCTTCGTACGCAGCCATGTCTGCCATCGAACATCCCGCCCCAAGATCTGGAAGGATCACTCGCACCGAAGGCTCGGTGAGCACATCGGCCGTCTCAGCCATGAAGTGCACACCACAGAAGACGATGAATTCAGTGCCTCGCTGGGGACTCTCTGCCCCCGCAATCTGGCTGAGCTTAAGACTGTCTCCGATGAAGTCTGCGTGCTGAATTACTTCATCCTGCTGATAATGATGACCCAGAATCATGAGTCGCTGCCCAAGCTCGGTGCGGCGCTGGGAAATCAGTTCTGCGAGCGCGACCGGGCTTGAGTCACGATATTTTTGTGGGATCTCGGGCTGCCAAAGCATTCTTGGCCATTATAACTCGTGCGAACGACCAACAGTGACCAGCGATCAACCAACATTTTTGTGAAACTTTCGGGATTCCCTTTTCAATTGTGGATCGCAGATGCGATCATTGCAATCATTCCACATTCATCCGTATCCATTTGTCTCCATCCGTATCCAAGGGTTCACATATGAAGCGTCGAGGTACCACCACTGTTCATCTCTCGCTCCTTTGCGTCTGTGCCGCGACTGCCGTGACGCATTCGACCGCGTCGGCGATCCCGCCAACGCAGACCGCCAAGTTGACCGCAACCGACGGACTCGCCGTCGATCAATTTGGATACGCCTCAGCGGTCTCGAATCTGCTTGGCATCGCCGGAGCCTCTCCTGACATCGCGATCGTTGGAATCGTCAATGATGACATCGGCACCGCCGTCAGCCGCGGCTCTGCGAACATCTATAAGTTGAACGCGTCGGGAGTGTGGGTGTACGAAACGAAGTTGACGGCGTCCGATGGTCTTGCCAATGATTTCTTCGGCGCAGCTGTCGCGATCTTTGGCGATACGGCAATGGTGGGCGCACCGAACGATGATGGCACTTTCATAGATCAGGGTTCCGCCTACATCTTTAAGCGAAGCACCGCTGGAGTCTGGACTCAAACCGGCAAACTCATCGCGAGTGATCCTGGAGCGAGCGACCTTCTTGGATTCTCCGTCGCATTGACGAGCACAACTGTTGCGACGGGCACCTTCGCAGACCTCGCACTCGCGGGTGCGGTGCAGGACACCGTCGGCACCCTTGTCGCTCAAGGTTCGGCGTATGTCTTCAAGCGCGCGACCGCCGGCACGTGGGCTCAAGAGGCGAAGCTCGTCGTCACTGGCACCGATGCTGCGGCGAATGAGTACTTCGGTCAATCAGTCTCGATCTACGGCGACCGCGCACTGGTTGGCACCCCAGGCGATGACATCAGCGCAATCGCCGATCGCGGCTCGGCCTACACCTTCAAGCGTTCGGCCTCTGCCGTCTGGACGCAAGAGGCCAAGTTGGTTGCGAGCGACGGCGCAGCCACCGACTACTTCGGATTCTCCTGCTGCCTCTTCAACAATCATCTGATCATCGGCGCACCCAACGACGATTTCTCGGCAGTGCTCGATCGCGGCTCGGCGTACATCTTTCAACTCTCTGGCACCTCGGCGTGGACTCAAGAGGCCAAGGTGGTCGCGAGCGATGGAGTTGCGAGCGACTTCTTTGGAAGTTCAGTCGCGCTGCAAGGCAACTTGGCCGTCGCGACGACTCCCAATGACGATGGATTCGCGCAGGGCGGCGCGACCACCTACACCAACATCGGTGCGGCATATCTCTTCATACAGACCGGCACCTCGACGTGGACTCAAGAGCCCCGCTTCACCTGCGCCGATGGTCAGAGTGAAAAGTATTTCGGCGACTCTCTTGGAATTTTCGGCGACTCCGCAATCATCGGAGCCGACGGCGATGATGTGAGTGGAATGCAGGACCGCGGTTCGGCGTACATCTTTCGATTGGCGCCGCTTGATTGCAACGGCAATGGCGTCCCAGACGCTGAAGACATCGCATCTGGAATCGCCAGAGATTGCAATCTCAACGCAATTCCAGATTCGTGCGATCTCGCTGCTGGCGCCATCGACACCGACAGCGATGGACGGATCGATTCGTGCGAGCGCGACTACGGCGACTTTGACCTCAACGGCGTTATCAATGGGCTCGACCTTGCGTACATTCTCTCTGGATGGGGACAACCGAATCCACCCATCGGCGATGTCGACCACAACGGAGTGATCGACGGCGCTGACCTCACTGCCGTGCTCTCGCGTTGGGGTGCAGTTCCGTAAGACGCGGCGCGCCTGGGGTGCTCTCTATGATTCCGCTCCCATGGCTTCTCCGCAGCGGTCTCTTTGTGTGCGCGCACCAGCGAAATTGAACCTCGCGCTCTCGGTCGGCGCCCCGTGTGTGACGAACACTTCTGCGCCGTCGATGATGCATCCACTGGCCAGTTGGATGGTCACCGTTGAGTTGTTCGATGATCTGCACCTCGAACAGTTGCCCGAGACGAGCGCATCGCTGTTCGCAACGATCTGGCATGCAGATGCACTTCGACGCACCGAGATCGACTGGGATCTCTCGATCGATCTTGTGCACCGCGCGCACGACCGACTCGAACAATTCGTTGGACGGTCGTTGCCGGTGAAGAGCCGTGTTGAAAAAAGAATTCCCGTTGGCGGCGGACTCGGCGGCGGATCGAGCGATGCCGCGGCGATGCTTCGCGGACTCAACGAACTCTTCGAACTTAACGTGCCTCACGTCGACCTCGAACGAATCGCATCCACACTCGGCAGCGATATCCCATTTCTGATTCGCGGCGGATCAGCGCTGGTGAGTGGATTCGGCGAAGTGATCGAAACGCTTGGCGATCCACCACTTCTTCATGCGGTGCTCTTCTTTCCAGATGTGCCCTGCCCAACCGGTGCTGTGTACGGAGCGTTTGACCAGTTCACGCGCGGTGCACTGGTGCGCGAGACGCGCGTACGCGAACTCGCTTCGAAAGCGACGCTACTGCCGACCGATCCATTCAATGACCTCGCTGAGGCGGCGAAGTTCATCGCACCCTCGATGGTCGATGACATTGACGAAATCACCCAACTCGCAGAGCTTCCGGTGCATGTCTGCGGGAGCGGATCAAGTCTCTTCGTTCTCTGCGCCGATCCCTTGCACGCACGCGCAGTCGCGGCGACGGCACTCAGCCGGTTGGCAATCCCAGCGGTCGCGGTCTGCACATGCGCGGGTGGTCAAGGCTTCCCCGTGATTCGATCCCTATGATCGCCGTTCTATGAAACTTCCCCCATCACTCGACGCCGCGAATTGGGAACAGCTCGCTCCTTTTTATAAGGAGATCAACGATCGCCCGCTGACCTCGTGCGCCGACCTCGAGAGGCTGATCTTGGATCGCAGCGAGCTCGATGCGATGGCCGATGAGGCGCAGGCGAATCTCTACATCGCAATGACGTGCAGCACTGAAGATGAGGCGCGACGCAAGGCCTACCTCGCCTTTGTGCAGAGTGTTGAACCCGAATTGCGCACAGCGGGAGCGGCGCTCGACCGCAAGATCATCGAGAGTCCATTCGCGACTCAACTCGAGACGGCGCGCTACGAGACCTATCTTCGTGCACTTCGCCAAGAGGCGAAACTCTTTCGCGCGGAAAATGTTCCGCTTCAGACTGAGGCGACGACGTCTGACCAGGAGTACAGCCGACTCTGCGGAGCGATGGCTGTCGAGTTCAATGGTGTCGAGCACACGATGCCGCAGATGGCGCGCTACCTCGAGGTGCCAAACCGCAGCGTGCGCGAGAGTTCGTGGAAGGCAGTCGCGGCCCGACGGTTGCGCGATCGCGATGCGATCGATGGCATCTTTGACAACCTCATCGACATTCGCCACCGCATGGCGCGCAACGCCGGGTTCGACAACTTTCGCGACTTTCAACACGAGCGAATGATGCGGTTCGATTACCGCCCTGCGGACTGCGAGAAATTTCACGACGCGGTTGAAGAGACCTGCGTGCCTCTCATGTGCGAGTTGCACCGCGCGCGAGCTTCGGCGCTGGGCATTCCCGCGGTGCGCCCCTGGGATACGAAGGTTGACCTCGCCGGCCGCGATGCGCTGCGCCCATTTGCTGACACCGCTGAACTCGTCGATCGCAGTTCGCGCGCATTTCACCGCCTCGATGGCGAACTCGGCGTGATGTTTGATTCGATGCGCACAGGTGAATGTCTCGACCTCGAGACGCGCAAAGGCAAGGCTCCCGGCGGCTACCAGTACCAACGCCAACACTCGCGTTCGCCATTCATCTTCATGAATGCCGCAGGATTGCAACGCGATCTCGTCACGATGGTGCACGAAGCTGGGCATGCCTTTCACTCAATTCTGAGCAAGCACGATCCGCTCTTGGCCTACCGCGGAAGTCCCACAGAGTTTGCCGAGGTCGCATCGATGAGCATGGAACTGCTGACCTTCCCACAACTCGACGAGTTCTATTCACCTGAGGATGGCGCCCGCGCGCGACGCGATCTCTTAGAGAATCTCGCCACGCTTCTGCCATGGGTTGCGACGATCGATGCCTTTCAACATTGGGTCTATACGAATCCGGGTCACACACGAGCGGAACGCACGGAGTGTTGGATCGACCTCAATCGCCGCTTCGGCGGCGAGATCGATTGGACCGGTCACGAAGACGCGCTCGCATCGCTCTGGCACCGACAGCTGCACTTGTTTGGATCGCCCTTCTATTACATCGAGTATGGCATCGCGCAACTCGGCGCGTTGCAGATGTGGCGACAGTCGCGGCGCGATCCGACGGCGGCGGTTGCGAACTACAAGCGCGCGTTGTCGCTCGGCGGTTCAAAGCCGCTTCCAGATCTCTTTCGCTCTGCAGGATTGACTTTCGATTTCGGCGCAGAAACTGTGCGCGGGTTGATGGAAGAAGTGCAGGCTGAACTCGCCACAATTCCTGCATAAAACGAATAAGGAGCATTGATCGTGAAGAAGGTTGTCATTCTCGGCGGCGGAAAAATCGGACGGATGGTCAGCTTCTTGCTGGGAACGTCGGGAGACTATGAAGTGCAGGTCGGCGACTTGCACGCCGATGCTGCGCACGCCGCAGTCGCGCTCTTTGGTGGAACAGGCGTCGCCGTCGACCTCGCCAACAGCGCACAAGTCGCAGCGTTCGTCAAGGGTGCGTGGGCGGTGATCTCGTGTGCCCCCTACCACTGCAATCAGATGATCGCAACATCCGCGCGCGTTGCGGGCGCCCACTACTTCGATCTCACCGAAGACGTCGCAGTCACCAAAGGGGTGATCGAACTCGCCAAGGGATCGAAAACGGCGTTCATTCCCCAGTGCGGACTCGCTCCAGGATTCATCACAATCGCTGCGAACTATCTCGCTGATCCGTTCGCGCAGATTGAATCGCTGCGACTGCGCGTTGGAGCGCTGCCACTCACGCCGTCGAATCGGCTTGGATACAACCTGACGTGGAGCACCGAAGGAGTCATCAACGAATACATCATGGATTGCGAGGCGGTGCGCGACGGCGCGCTCGTCTCGTTGCCCGCACTTGAAAATATTGAGCGGCTCATCATCGACGGCATCGAGTTCGAGGCATTCAACACCTCGGGCGGACTCGGCACGCTCGCCGAATCGCTCAAGGGACGAGTGCGCAACCTCGACTACAAGACGATTCGCTTTCCTGGCCATCGAGACCTCGTGCAGTTTCTTCTGCAAGAGTTGCGGATGCGCGAACATCGCGGCGAATTGCGCACGATTCTTGAGCGAGCGATCCCCAGTACGACGGATGATCAAGTCGTCGTCTTTGTGAGCGCCACTGGAATGGTCGAAGGACGCCTCACCGAACGTATTTACTCAAAGCGTGTGCGCGCGCAAATGATCGGCGGCCACCACTGGACAGCGATCCAAATCACGACCGCCGCAGGCATCACTGCGCTGGTCGACCTCTTCGCGCAGGGCAAGACTCCGCAAACGGGTCTGGTGCGCATGGAAGACGTCTCGTGGAATGACTTCATCACCAATCGCTTCGGTCGGCTCTACGCGTGAGCGGCTCTGGGCGTGAGCGATCCGATGCGTAACGAAGAGTTTCGCGCCCACGGCTATGCGGTGATCGATTGGATCGCCGACTACATGCGCCGCGTCGATGAACTTCCGGTTGCTCCATCGACACAACCTGGCGATGTGCGACGCGCGCTCCCTCTCTCACCACCTGACGAGCCAGAGTCGATTTCGCAGTGCCTGCGCGACATGAACAGCATCATCGTGCCTGCGTTGATGCACTGGCAGAGTCCACGATTCTTCGGATATTTTCCGGCGAACGTCGATCCTGCAGCACTGCTTGGCGATTTTCTCTCGTCAGGTCTCGGCGTGCAAGGGATGCTCTGGTCGACGAGTCCAGCGTGCACCGAACTCGAAACGCACATGATGGATTGGCTGGCGCAACTGCTCGACCTTCCGATGTGTTTTCGATCGCCAGAAGGTGGCGGCACTGCAGGTGGAGGGGTGATCCAAGACACCGCGAGCAGCGCAACGCTCTGCGCAGCAGTTGCAGCGCGCGAACGAGCGCGCGCGCGCGCGCGTGATGAGGTTGGCAATGCGAGTAGCGATCCACTCTCGAGACTTGTCGCGTATTCGAGCACACAAGCGCACTCATCGATCGAGAAGGCACTGCGCATCATCGGCATTGCGCCCGATCGGCTGCGAACAATCGGTGTCGACGCGCAGTGGGCGATGCGCCCCGATGAGCTGCGCGTGGCGATCGAACGCGACCGGCGCAGTGCACTCATTCCATTTTTCTGCGTCGCCGCAGTTGGCACGACCTCGACTCTCGCCGTCGACCCTGTGAGCGAGATCGCTGAACTCTGTGGTGCGCACGGCATCTGGTTGCATGTCGACGGCGCGATGGCTGGAGTCGCAGCGCTCTGTCCGGAGTTTCGAGAGATGCACCGTTCACTCGACCGCGCCGATTCGTACTGCGTCAACCCGCACAAGTGGATGGGCGCTGGATTCGACTGCGACGCCTTGTACGTCGCTGATCGCAGTGCGCTTGTGAGTGCGCTCAGCATTCTGCCTGAATATCTGCGCAATGCAGCAACGGAGAGTGGCAAGGTGATCGACTACCGCGATTGGCAAATACCCCTCGGACGCCGATTTCGCGCGCTGAAATTATGGTTTCTCATTCGCGCGACGGGTGCGCGCGCTTTGCGTGAAATGATTCGCACGCACGTCGAACTCGCGCGCACGCTCGCCGATCGCCTTCGCAACGATGTGCGATTCGAAGTGATCGAGCCGCAGAACCTCGCGCTCGTCTGCTTTCGATTGAAGAGTGGCGAGAGTGCAACAGAGTCACTCGTCACGCGAATCAACGCATCGGGCGAGGCGTTCATGACCCACACTCGACTCGAACTGCCGGGCCATGCAACCGCGCAGTACATCGCGCGCGTCTCGATCGGTCAGCGCACGACGACGGCTGTTCATGTTGACGCGCTCTGGTCGCTGATCGACGCGCTTGCGTGAGCGCATCAATCCCGTCGCACCGTGATGATGACAACCTCGGCGGGACAATTGACGCGCAACGGAAACCATCCACCAGCGCCTGTCGTCACGAAAAGATGGGACGCCCCATCGTGATAGTGACCCGCGCGCAGCGGCTTTGAAGTCGCGGCGCGCGGCTGCTCGCGCTGTTTGCGATTCAACGCGAACTGTCCGCCGTGGGTGTGACCTGCAAGGGTGAGCGGCACATTGTGTTTCGCCGCCTCGCGAAATGCCTTTGGATTGTGTGCGAGCAGGAGATGCGGGATCGCCCCCTCCCGCACGATCGATCGAATGCCTGTGGCATTTCCCTCAAGCGTGCTCGACCAGTCGATACCCGCAATGCGCAGCCCGCCGCGCGCCGTCAACATTTCGCCGCGAAGAGTTTTGAGTCCTGACGATTGTGCGAGTCGAAGCACACGCCGAGCATTGTCGAGAAGATCGTGATTTCCAAGCACGAAGTACCGCCCAAGAGGAGCGCGCAATGCGCCGAGTGCCTCGAACACCGGTTCACACCCCGCGACATCGAGATCGACGACATCGCCGGTGCATGCGATCAAATCTGGAGCCTCGCCTCGAAGCAGATGCACCGCCTCGAGCGCGCGAGCGACCGGCATGAGATCGCCAACGTGCAAATCACTGATGTGCCCGAGGCGCACGCCATCGAATCGCGCGGGCCAATTTGGAATGCGCACTTCGACCTTGCGCAGCGCGATCTCGCTCTGCAAGTGTCGCTTCATCAACGCTCCACCGACGAGTTGATCGGGCAGCAGTGTGAGCGCCGCGTGACGAAGTCTTGCGCGCGCGAGTCGACCCGTGCCGTCACTGCGCGCGGCAGACTTGCCGTGCTCGAGCAAGCTCTTCAGCGTGACCTTCCGCCGTGATGGTTCAGAATTTGAAGTTGGCACCGAGGTACAGCCCTTGCACTCCGCCGTCGAAGTTCGCCGAATTGTTGTCGAGTGTGAAGTTCTCGAGGCGGTATCCAAACTCTGCTCCGCAGGTCGCACTGAACATCACGCTCAATCCAGCGCGCGCGAAGGTGAACTCCTGTCCATCGGTGAAATTCGATCCAACTCCCCCCGCTGCTTCGAGTCGCACACTTTGCACGAGTGGAATGCGTCCCGCGGTGTCAAATGTCAGATCGAAACCAAACCCGATGCCAGGCATCAGTGCGCTGAGCGCCCACGAGTCTGACTGCGCACTCGTTGAATCGTTCACGCTCATCGACGCGCTGTACCAGCGCAACGAACCGATCGCCTTGATGCGCAGATCGGTCTTGTATCCGCCGGTCGATGTCGTGTTTTTCACTTGTGGGACGGCAACACTCCACGGCGTCTTTCGATCGGCGAATGGTTGCCAGAGTGTGACGTCAAACTCGCCGCCTGCGCTTGCGCCAGCGAACTCGGTCGCAAGTTGATCCCCAACTGCGATGTTGACACTTCCAAACGTGCCTGTGATCTGCGACGGGAGCGTCGCCGAGGTCGAGAAGAACCATCCGTCGACCATCACTTCATAGAACACACCCCACGACGCCGAAAGTTCGCCGTTGAAGGTTGCTTCGTAGCCGTTGAGGCCGAGCGAGTCGTCGACGTCCATGCTTCCACCGCCGAAGGTCGTGTCTCCTCGAACGCGCGCCATCCAGAGTGCGGGGCGCAGCGCGAAGTGCAGCGCATCGGAATCGCGTGAACTGTCGATCGCAGCCGTTGCGGATGCGGGCGCCGTGACGGGCGCCGTGACGGGCGCGGTCGTCGCCGGCGCGGCGAAAACTTCACTCTGCCCCTGCGCGGCGCTTGCGAAGATGAGCGGGGTTGCGAGAGAGAACGCGCGAACAAGCACGTGAGTCGATTTGCGGGTGAAATGCACCTCGTGAGCCTACCGCCATCGACACGACCACCACATGCGATTGCGCTTGGACCCATCGCATGGGTGCACGCGGCGTCTCTTCGCTTTACCTACGCGCGATCTGGTGGTCCCGGCGGACAGAACGTGAACAAGGTTGAATCGAAGGCGCAGTTACGCGTTGCGATCGCATCGATCGGGGGACTCGATCATGGGGCACGGTTGCGACTTGCACGAATGGCTGGATCGCACCTCTTCGGCGCGGACGCTGATGATCCGAGTTCAGTCGAGTCACTCACTGCCGATATTGGATTCTCCGCCGAAGAGCATCGGTCGCAGCGTGCCAATCATGATGAATGCATCGCGCGATTACATGCGCTCGTCTTGCAGGCTGCCGTACAACCCAAGCGCAGGCGCAAGACTAAGCCGACACGTGGATCGCGCGAACGCCGCCTCGAAGGAAAGCGCATTCAGGGTGACAAGAAAGAACGTCGGCGCGATCTGTAGCGCGACTCTGCGAGCGCGCGACTACTTGAGTCTTACTTCGCCTGTTCCCTTTTCGATCGAGCCAATGATCATCGGCTTCTCGCCAGAGCGCTTGAGGATCTTCATCATGCGATCGGCCTGATCGGGACGAGCGATGATCGTGTAGCCGATGCCCATGTTGAAGACGCGAAACATCTCAGCCTCGTCAACACCGCCGTGCTTCTGCAGGAACGGGAAGATCGGGCTCGGAGTCCACGTCGACTTGTCGATGACGGCATCCAACTTCTTTGGAAGCGCGCGAGAGACGTTTCCCGGGAGCCCACCGCCCGTGATGTGTGCCATCCCACTGATCGCCTTCTTCTTGCGGCACTCGCCGACGAGCTTCACGATCGACTTCGCGTAGATGCGCGTTGGCTCGAGCAAGATTTCGCACAGAGTGCGCTCGCCGAGTTCGGTGTAGGTCGCGTCGAGATCGAGTCCCGCGTCACGCACAATTCTGCGAACGAGGGTGTATCCATTCGAATGCACCCCTGAACTCTCGAGCCCGATGATCACGTCGTTCTTCTTGACGCGCGTCGCGTCGATGATGTTGTCGTATTCGACGACGCCCACACAGAAGCCCGCGATATCGAAATCACCAGGCTTGTAAATGTCGGGCATTTCAGCGCATTCGCCGCCGAGAAGCGCGCATCCAGCGATCTCGCACCCGCGCGCAACCCCTTCGATCATCGCACTGGTCTCTGCGGGTTGCAGCTTTGAGAGTCCCAGATAGTCCAAGAAGAAGAGCGGCTCGGCTCCTTGCACGATGAGGTCGTTCACATTCATCGCAACGCAATCGATACCCACCGAGTCGTAGACCCGTCGCTCTGCGGCCATCAGTACTTTCGTTCCCACGCCGTCGGTACACGCGACGAGCACTGGCCTTCGATAGTTGCGCTTGAGACTCTTCTTGGTGAAGTCGAGCTGAAACATTCCCGCGAACGCGCCGTGGCGGCCGAGCACGCGCGAACTGTGTGTGCGCTTGAGTACGGGACCGATGAGATCAACAACGGCATCCCCCGCTTCGATGTTGACTCCTGCGTCTTTGTAGGTCAGCCCTTTTGTCGTGGGAGTTGAAGTCATTCTCGCATTACACACGATTCCCGCCGATTCGGGCGTATGCTCGCCGCCCCATGTCGATTCTCATTGATAGCAACACTCGGGTTCTCTGTCAGGGCATCACCGGCGCAGCTGGCGCCTTTCACACCAAGGGATGCCTCGACTACGGAACGCGCATGGTTGGCGGCACGACTCCTGGCAAGGGAGGTCAACGCGATGCGAACGATTTGCCGATTTTCGAGACGGTGCATGACGCGGTGCGCGCCACGGGTGCGAATGCGACGATGATTTTTGTTCCGCCGCCGTTCGCGGCCGATGCGATCATCGAAGCTGCCGACGCAGGCATCTCGCTCATCTGCGCGATCACTGAAGGCATCCCCGTGCAAGACATGATTCGCGTGCGATCGATGCTCGAGAAGTATCCCGACACGACGCTTGTGGGTCCAAATTGCCCTGGGGTCATCACGCCAGGAAAGAAGATTGGCGAGAACAAGTATGAAGGTGGATGCAAGATCGGCATTATGCCTGGATACATCCACATGCATCGCACAGATGCACCATCGAAAAAGGCCGTTGGCATCGTCAGTCGCTCGGGCACGCTCACCTATGAGGCGGTCTGGCAATGTTCTGCGCGCGGAATCGGCCAATCGACATGCGTCGGGATCGGTGGAGATCCGATCAAGGGACTCGACTTCACTGACGTTCTCGAACTCTTCGCGGCGGATCCTGAAACAAGCGCCATCGTCATGATCGGCGAGATTGGTGGAAGCGCCGAAGCTGATGCAGGACGTTGGTTGCAGGCCAACACCAAGAAACCTGTCGTCGCGTTCATCGCTGGGCGAACAGCTCCCGCAGGTCGTCGAATGGGACACGCGGGCGCGATCGTCGGCGGCGAGCAGGACACCGCGCAGGCGAAGATCGATTCGCTTCGTGCGTGCGGCGTGCATGTCGCCGAGAGTCCAGCAGACATGGGCGCGATGGCGGCGACTGCGCTTGGGCTGAGCTGAGCCAGACGGGAAGAGCACCGCGCCCCCGCTGCCCGCTACGATTCTTTCAGTGCAGATTCGACGCTCGACTGAAATCCTTGCCTACCTCGCAGCCGTGCTCATCGCGGCACTCGCGGCGCCGTACGCACGCGCTCACACCTCTCGCGCAAGTGACCCGACGGCGGCAGCAATTGTTACTCCAGGCCATCTCTATGACAGAATCGCCGTCATTGGCGCGAGCGTCTCTGACGGATTCGGGGTCTTCGTGAGTGATCCGGCGAACACCCAGACGATTCCTTCGGCTGTCAATCTCTCAGACGTGCTTCGCGCTGCCGCACCAACAACTTCCGCACCAACAACCGCACCACCAACAACCGCGACGCCGATCCTGCACCACTACGCAAGTGGGTTTTTCTTTTCGAACCCCGGTAGCGTTGGAAAGAGTGAAATCGACCGAGCGATTGCGGCAAAGCCAACGCTGGTGCTCGCGATCGACTTCTTGTTCTGGTACGTCTACGGAACGGTCGATGCCAGCGGCGAGGTCATGCAAGATGACGCGCAGCGATCGGCGAACCTCGAGACCGGTTTCGCGCAACTCGACCGACTGCTCGTCAATGGCACGCCAGTGATCATCGCCGACATCCCAGACATGAGTGACGCGATCGGCAAGATGCTTTCGGCCAATCAGGTGCCAACACCCGCGGCACTTGAAGCAGTCAATGCGCGCATCACCGCATGGGTTGCAACGCGACCCGCAGTGAAGCTCATGAAACTTCGCACGCTGCTCGCGGCACTCAAAGCTGGTGGAGTGATCGAAGTTGCAGGGCGGGTGTGGGATCCAACAACACTGGGCCAACTGCTGCAAAGAGATCAGCTGCACCCAACATTCGCTGGAACGGTGATCATCGCCGCAGGATTGATCGATCTTGCGCGCGCCAATGATTTGTCGATCGATCCACCCTTTGTCTTTGAGATTGGCGACGTCACACTGCGCGCACTCGACGCGAAGAAAAGCAAGAGTGCGAAGGCCAAGGCTGCTGCGGCGGCCGCGTCGGGTGCGGCGAAGCGCTCGGCGCCTACTGCTTCATCCCCTGCTCCTCAGTGATTCGCTTGAGTTCTGGCGCGAGGCGCGCGCGGTCGATCTCAGGTCGCGCGGGGCGCACCTGCGTCTCAAACCACTTGAGCAGATCTCGATCTTTGATCGATGAAAGCTGCGGAGTGAAGAGATGCCAGAGCATGTCCTGATCGCTGGGGCTTGGCTTCGCAGTCAGGCGATACGCCGCGAGAAATGCGCTGCTCTCACGTTGGCGAAAGAGCGATCCCAGGGCGATTGGCGCGCACGCGGCTGCGATCTCGGGTGACTTGCTCGCAGCAATCGACCAGAGTTGCACCGCGAGCACATCGTCACCGTAGTGCACAACGTCTGTGAACGCTCGCGCGTAATCCGCCGCAGCATTCGAACTCTTCGCAGCCACGAGCGCAGAACGCGCAGACTCTTTGACATCGCTCTCGCCAGCGGCTGCGTTCACAGTGAACGTCGCGCCGCGCGCAGGCACGGGTTGCGAGGGTGATGTGATGACCATTAGTGGATCGCCAATCGTCGTCACTCGCCACGTTGCATCAAGTGGACCCTCGCACCACCGGCTCGCAACGAGAAATGGAACCCAATTCGACATGAGGAACGCCACCTTCGCTGGAGGCACGAACGCTGGAAGAAATGGTTCGAAAACGCTGCCCGCATAGGCATACACACCGTTCTCGAGCCACCGTCCACCAACCGTCTCGCGACTCTCAGGCGAGGTGAGGCTCCACGAGTGGATCAAGTGAAGCGCCATCGGATGGTTCAGCAGTGGCACATCTTCTGGATGCGCCGCCACCGAATTCCAGAGGTTGAAGAAATCCATGTTGCCCATCGTGTTCATGTAGAGCACATCGGCCTTGAATCCACCCATCAAGAGATTGCGCCAAGCGAACTCGGAGGTTTGCATCCCTGAATACTCGGTGGTTTCATATCCATCGGTCGCGAGGCCCGTGGTCGCGCCAGTGACTGCGTATTGACCCCAATCACCATCAGTTGGATAGGTGTTCATCAACCACACCGATCGCGGAGTGAGAAAGAGACTGCTCATCGCCATGTATGCACTGCGCGCTTCACTTCCGAAGATCCACGCTGCGACGGCCCAGCGCGTTCCATCCGCGTTTCTGCAGAGTGCATCGGTGACGGCGATTGGCTCGCCCAGCTTGCTCGGAAAGTTTTTCGGCGGCGCCCATTGCGCACCGGGCGCGACAACTGCCTTTGCGGGCATCGACTGGCAGATCGTGACTGCATCGATCACGTCGCCCAGTGCCGCGTACGGCAACTTCGTCGCGAGAGCGACAGCCTCGACATGCGCCGAGAGTTCTTGCAACTGTGTTGCGGTCATCGTCGCGCTTGGCAGGTCGAACGAACCATCGATCCAATTGAGTACTTGACCGTGACCAGCTGCGAGCGCGACCGCAGCAGGCCACGCAGGATCGCTCATATTCGTGAACACAATTCCAATCGGGTCGGTTCTCACAGATGCGAACGCTTCTGAGGGCGTTCTCGGGTTGGCATCACTTCCTGGAACTGTCCACGCACGCGTCAGCGCATTGCGCGCTGCGACCCTGCGTTCATCTTCGGTCGCAGCGAGCGCGCCGACTGAGGTGCGCCGGATCACCTTGCTCGGTTTGAACGCCCGCACGAAGAGCGGCGTGTAGATGTCATCTTCGATGAGCACGGGCCAACGACCGCGCAGTGTCCACATGCCGACCTCGTCGAGGTAGGTCGCCCCGTCTGGAACCAGCACAACTTTGTCGATCACCATCACGCGCGCGCTGTTTTGAAACGAGCGCACGCCCATCTTCACACGCCAGTCAACCTGCTGTGGCTGCACTGGCGCGACGTGTGGCACTGGCGACTGTTGTTGAGCTGGCGTACTCGTCGGCGCGAGAGCCTGCCCGCTCGCCCACGAACCGCCGCAGAGAATCAACGCCACGATCCAGAGTGCACTCATCCTGAAACGATACCGCGCGCGCACCGGCGAGCCGCTCAACTCTTCAGTTGATAGCCCAGCGCAAGCGCTCGGAATGTCGCGGCGTCCTGTGCAGCCCATGCAGAATCGCGACCGAGTTCTTTCGAAACAATCGCCGAGACGTGGTCGGCGCACTCGCTCGCCGCAGCGGCGTCAAGCAAGAGCGCACGCGTGCGACGAGCCAGGACATCTTCGGTCGATCGCGCCATCTCATATCGCACTGCATACGCAGTCACGCCAAGCGCATAAGGCAAACGCGGATGCATCGGTCGGTTCCACGCTGGTTGCTCGGCGCAGACGCCGCGCACACTGACCGCATCGCTTCCATAGACACGCAACCAATCTTCGCTCGGCGTTGCCGCATCATCGCGCGCGAGCCATCCATGCACGCGAAGCGACTCGGTCTCGCACTTCCGTCGATCGAGTTGCCCCACATCGATCACACGCGACATTGTGTCCTCTGCCATGCGCCGGTAGGTCGTCCACTTGCCGCCCATGATCGAAACCATGCCGCTCGCACTCACGACGACTTTGTGCGAGCGCGAGATCGACTTCGTTGCACTCTCGACACCACTCTCATGCACGAGAGGACGCATCCCCGCATAGACCGCGCGCACATCAGCGCGTGTCGGCTCGCGCTCGAGATAGCGACCCGCATTTCGAAGGATGAACTCGATCTCCTCTGGCAGAGCGCGCGGCTCAAGCTCAGCGCGTTTCATGAGCGTATCGGTGGTTCCAACGACGATGCGTTCATGCCACGGGATGACAAACAGCACGCGTCCATCATCCGTGTGCGGAACCATAATCGCGCGGTTGCTCGGTTGCAGCGAACGATCAAAGACAAGATGCACTCCCTGCGCAGGTTCAATCATTCGCGCAGTCGTGCCATCGTCGATCAGTCGCAGTTCGTCTGAAAAGATTCCACAGGCGTTCACAACGACGGTCGCGCGCATCGTCAGCGATCGACCGCTCTCAACATCCGTCGCCGCAACGCCACAGATCGCGCCGCTCGAATCTTTCAAGAGCCCACTCACACGTACCTGATTGAGCACGACCGCTCCATGATCGGCAGCCGTGCGCGCGAGCGCGAGCGCCATGCGCGCATCGTCGAACTGTCCATCGTGATACTCGATGCTTCCCAGAAGTCCTTCGCGCGCGACGTTTGGTATCGCAGCAGTCGTTTCGTCGTGTGAGAGAAATCGGCTCTTGGCAAGATTGCGCTTGCCCGCGAGCACGTCGTACATCTTCAGACCCGCACCATAAAAGGGACCCTCCCACCAGGTGTAGCGCGGCACAAGAAACGCCAGGTCATGCACGAGATGCGGAGCGTTCTGGTGCATCAATCCCCGCTCATGCAGCGCCTCCATCACAAGTGCGATGTCGAGTTGCTCGAGGTAGCGCACACCTCCGTGCACCAGCTTGGTGCTGCGACTCGAGGTGCCCTTGGCAAAGTCATACGCCTCGACGAGGCATGTTGAGTAGCCGCGCGAGGCAGCATCCACTGCAACGCCGAGACCTGTTGCGCCACCGCCAACGACGAGCACATCGAAGGCCTTTCCATCTGCCCGTCCCAACATTTCATCGCGTGAAAACGAACTCATGTGCTCTCCTCCCAGCCTCGTGATTTCTCGACTGCTTTCTTCCAACGTGATCGCATCGTCTCACGCACACTCGCGCTCATCGTGGGCTCGAAGACGCGTTCGATGCGACGCAGTGATTCGAGTTCTTCGATCGACTTCCAGACTCCCGTTGCGAGCCCCGCGAAGAACGCCGCGCCCATCGCGGTCGACTCGAGCGTCACGGGTCGTTCGAGGGCGATCCCCACAATGTCGGCCTGCACCTGCATGAGCAAATCACTCGCGCACGCGCCACCATCCACTCGCATGATCTCTGCGCGGTGACCGAGGTGGCTCGAAGAAACATCGCCATCCATCGCTTCGATGACATCGGCGACTTGCAGCGCGATCCCTTCGAGTGTCGCACGCGCGATGTGTGCCGCAGTGGTTCCGCGAGTCAATCCAAGGATCGCCCCTCGCGCCGATGCGTCCCAGTGTGGGGCTCCAAGTCCGGTGAACGCCGAGACGACAACGACGCCGCCCGAGTCACTCACCGTCGCAGCAAGTTCGTTGACCTCTTTCGCAGATGAGATGATTCCGAGTCCATCGCGCAACCACTGCACCGCTGCGCCGCCCATGAAGACACTTCCTTCGAGCGCGAAGTTGGCGGGCGATCCAGCGATTCGCCACGCAACGGTCGTGAGAAGTCGCGATCGACTCGCGACGATGTCGGTACCGGTACTGGTGAGCAGAAAGCATCCCGTGCCGAAGGTCGTCTTCGCCATGCCACTTCGAACGCATGACTGACCAAAGAGCGCGCACTGCTGATCACCCGCGAGGCCTGCGATTGGAATCGCGCGACCAAAGAGCGTTGGGTCTGTCTCGCCGCAGATGCCGCTGCTATCGACAATCGTCGGCAGGATCGCACGAGGAATCTTGAACAGTGTGAGCAGCGACTCATCCCATGCGAGCGTGCGCAGATCGAGCAACATCGTGCGCGATGCATTCGAGACGTCCGTGACATGCGTCCGTCCGCCAGTCAGATTGAAGATCAGCCATGAGTCAATCGTTCCCGCTGCGAGTTCGCCGCGCTCTGCACGAGAGCGCGCGCCCGAAACGTTGTCCAAGATCCACGCGAGCTTCGACGCACTGAAGTATGGATCGAGCAGCAACCCGGTTTTCGCAGTGACTTCACCCTCAACCCCCTGCGCGCGCAGTGTCGCGAGGTGCCCGGCGGTGCGGCGATCCTGCCAGACCAAGGCATTATGAATTGGCTTTCCTGTCGCGCGCTCCCAGACAACAATCGTCTCGCGCTGATTCGTGATGCCCAGACCGGCAATCTCGCTCGCCGCCGCGCCTGACTGCGCGATCGCCTCTCGCGCGGTGGCGAGTTGCGTCTGCCAGATCTCGACGGCGTCATGTTCGACCCATCCAGGTTGCGGAAAGATCTGTTTGAATTCACGCTGCACAACAGCGACGATGCGCGCGTTGCTGTCGACGAGTACCGACCGTGAACTGCTCGTTCCTTGATCAAGCGCGAGTATGAGTGAGCGAGCCATCGCTGCGCTCGACTCTACTTGATCGCCGCTTTGCGTATCTGTTCTTCAGTCAGCGCATTCTTCACCCGCATCAACAACTTCTCGCTCACGGCGTTCCGGGCGAACGCGTACCGCTCGATCTGCTGGACTTGCGCTTGTTGATCCACCCACTCCCGCATCTGCTCCTGCTGCCGCGCGATCGCGACTGCATCCGCGTCGCTGACTCCCGCGGGCCTCGGCAGCGCCTTGTGCTCTGTCTTGGATGGATCCCCCTTCATCTGCTCGATCATCAGTGTGATCGCTGCGTCACGCTCATCAGCATATTCACTTCGTGCGATCGCAAGGGTGCTGCGCTGCGCCTCTGTCAGATCGGTGAGTGCGCACGCGCGAGCGAGCCCTTCGGCTGCACTCTGACCCTCGCCGACCGTATGAAAGTATGCATCTCGCAAATAGGCATGGCGCACTGGTTTTCGCGCCGACTCGCTGAGCGCGGCGAGAACCGCGTCAAGCCCCTCGCGCTGCTGGGCCGCCTTTGCCCTCGCCGCAGCCAATCCAGCGGTCTTTACCGCCTGGTCTTGCGTCTCAATCACCAGGCAACTCTCACGCCAACGCGAGTTGTCGGCAACCTTGGCATATCGCGCGGAGGCAAGTTCACGCAATCGACGCACTCGCCACGAATCGAGCACGACGGCATCCAATCGATCTGCACTCGAGAGCAAGGTGGCGAGTTTCGGCGTGAGTGCCTTTGCGACCTTGTCGCAATCCGCCGGCGACAACTGAACCTCCGTCGCTGCAACGATGACATTGGCGTTCTCCTCTCCGCCACCGACATTATCGAAGAGCGCGTCGAGACGGTCGATGCGTCCGCCGCACCTGCGCCCCACGCGCAACATCTCGACGACCTCGCCAAGGCTCGGATGTGCGACGGCACTCTGCACATCCGCGAAGAATTGGCTCTCGAGTTCACGCACCTC
The DNA here is from genome assembly GCA_945869475.1 of Singulisphaera sp. GP187. Taxonomy (GTDB): domain Bacteria; phylum Planctomycetota; class Phycisphaerae; order Phycisphaerales; family SM1A02; genus F1-60-MAGs104. Next base: position 43,525 of record CAMBOV010000017.1, read on the forward strand.
GCGCTGCGTCTCTTTCGCTTTCGCCACCCACTGCACGACATCCGCTTCGTCGGTGATCAGGTTCACCGACTCGGTGGCGGTCTCACCCGCTGGCTTCTCAAACACGAAGAGGCACGCCATCGTCTCGACCGCAGGAGCAATTCGCTCATCCCACGACTTCCAGTAATCCTCCTTGAGCGACTCGAGCGTCGCTCGAGGACCAAGTTCGGCACCGAGCGCCCCGGCGATGCGGTCCATCCACGCGTCATCCATCCGCTCGATCAACCAGAGCGATTGACCTGCCACTGCCTTCACTTCGGCCGCAGCATCCACTGGCGCAGCGGCATCGAGCGGACCGACAACTGCTCCAAGCAAACTCACCTGATCACTTGGCAAGAACAGTTCGCCCTCTTCATGGGTGCCAACCTTTCCTGCGAACTCGACCATGTCGCCGCCGACAATCGACTCGATCGAGCGAAGTGCGGCTTGCACACACGCTGATTTTTTTTCTTCGAGCGCCTCCTCTTGCGCAGTGATCTCGTCATAAAACTTCGAGTCGAACCCGCCAATGTTTGCGTCCAACCACGCGGAAAGGCGCTCTTGAAGCGCGACTTGCTCGTCGATGATGCGATCATCCTTAGGCACCCAATGTTCATGGATTGAACGGATCACTGCGCGCTGGTCAGCGCTGAGTCGCTTCAGTCGAAGCGCAACGGTGACCTGCGATTCAAAGTCCTCGGTCAGTTGTTGTGAAATGTTTGGATACGCCTCGGCGAGGTAGCGGATGCGAAACTGGCGGGCGAGCGAAGGTTCGCGCAGTGTGAGCACATCGCGCACGGCGCGATACGCCCGCTTCACACTCTCGCTCGCGGCACGCTGCGCCTCAACCAGCGGCGTGAGAATCTTGACGATTTCGGCGTTGGGTGGCGGACGCTTCTCGAGATCGGCGGGCTCACTCAGCTCTTCGACGTTCATCGCTCCGCTCGCGAACAACTTCGCCAATTCAACCGGGACAAGCATCGACTTTGACAGCACTTTTCGGTAGAGCTTCGACTGCCGATCATCGAAGTCGCCCAGTGCAATCTGACACTCGGCGAGCACCTCCGCGCCGCGCTGCGCATCCTTCCAGCTCAAGCTTCGCAGGAGGACCGGCACGTCGATGGCTCTCATCATTGTGAAGCCACCCGCCATTTCCACCGGAACCAACAATCGCTGTCGTTCGCGCGAAGCACGCGCGCTCGCGACCCCCGCGCGCGATGACCCTGGCGTCGCCCCTTCAATCGAGTCAAAGAGCGCGTTCTCGAGTTCATCCGTTCGCGTCATCACCGTGCGATAGGCATCCATCGACCTCTGAACTTCGACGAGGTCGGTTGGGGGTTGCCCCGTTGCGATGATCGCTCCGAAGCGCTTCTGCATGTCGTCGATCTTGCCCTTTCGAAGTTCGCCGTAGTCAGCGAGATACTTGATGTGCGCCGCTTCAACTGCTGCGTAGACCTCATGTGTGGGAACACCGCTGTTCTCAAGGAGTTCAGTCAGCGCAACAAGTCCGATGGGATCAATGACCAACCCCGACGTTCCCTGCCCCCGCGCCGATGAGACACCACCAGCCACACACATCAGCAACGTGATGAGGATGGTGGCAACCGTTCGTCTCACATTGCTGAGCCCAAGCCCATGACTCTGCGCCATGCGCTGATCTGTCCGAGGTGCATCGTGTTATGTGCGAGGCACATGAATGCGACAAGTGCGCCGATTGTTGGCAGGCGCTCAACCATCTGCGCCACTGGATTCACCTTGGCGAAGTGTGCGTCATCGACGGTTGGAAGAAGCAGTGCAACCTTGTTCCATCCACTGTTGAAATTCTTAATGAGCTCTTCCTTTGATGGATAGACCCCCGCCGTCGCGAGACATGGCGCGCCATTCTTGAAGAGCGCGTCGTAGGTTGATGGGATCGCATCAACCTGTGGATGGCCGAGCAGCTCGCACACCCACGGTGCGTAGAGCGCGAGATGTCCGATGCAGAATGCAGCGCTGTTCAAGTCTGCCTTTGGCATCACTGCAAACTGTTCTGCTGGGATCGAGTCAATCAACTTCGCCGCGTAACCGAGCGTCATCGTGAGTGCTGGCGCGATCGCGGTGCCGATCGCGGTGCTCGTTGGGTTCGTGTGGCAGATTGGAGTTGGCTGATTGGTCATCGTGGTCATCAGCCGAGGATACCCCCCCCGCCCTGCGACTACAAACCCACGCATCTCGTATAGATGCGGCGAGCGTCGCTGGGCTCGGTCGAGCCACGCACGATGGCTCGGCCATCCTCAAAGAGCGTCAGCTCATAGCACCCACCTTTGCCCGTCGGTTCACCGCGCAACTCCACGCGAAGCCGTCCACTTTCGACGGTGAATGCGCCGTGCACTGCGAGCCACGTGGCCAGTTCGTTGAGGTCAACGGTGCCAGGTGATGCGGGTCGCACTTGCACTGCGTTGCATCCGGACAGGGTTGTCGTCTGCGAAGCGCGCGATCCATCGAGAAACTCAAACTTTCGCTGCACGCATGCAATTGTCGGCGTTTCGAGGCGGGTGTTCACGAAGCAGAGCACACTGTTTCGGTCGTAGACTCTCCAAATCCCTTCGTCGATCTCGACAAGCCCGACTGCCTCACCAGCGAGTGCCGTCGATACAAAGAGTCGTGCGCCTTGAAATTGCGTCTCACCTGTTTGACGAATCCGACGGACTTCCCAGCGATTGCTTGGGAGATTCACGGTTGATGGGACGACTTTCGCCAGGCTCGTTTGCGGACTTTGTCGCACTGGACCGAAATCCATTCGCGTGCAATTGGATGGATGAAGCGCCGCAAGTCTTATTCACGGTCGTGAATGGAGTTGTGCGCTACGACGCGACGGGCAACCACATCGTCACTACCGCGACGGCGTGAACACTCCACGTCTGAATCGTATGGCGCCATCCGAGAAACCAGCCAAGATCATTGATCCATCGAGTGGCGGCACCAGCATCAAATTGAAGATCATCAGATAGAGGTTGAGCCACGCTCCCGTCACGAGAAACAACCGCAAGTTTGTTGCGATGGGCTCATTCTGCCGTCCATATCGAATTGCAACCGCGCACACGACGATACAGATCGCGCTCAATGCAAGGTTTTCACAGACGCGCGCAAGAAGTTGATGAGTAAGTGATTTCGCTCGCGTGACCATCCGATTTTGACCGCGCTGAACTCGACGATGCTGCAGAGGTCGAGTGATGCGACCCGATCGGTCACAACAAAGGGGTGCCGCTCAATGGGTTGTTGAGACCGGTTCAACCGCTCTAGGTGCGTCGCCATCCGCAGGTGCCGGCAACCCCTCTGCGGTCACCAACAATGAGAGCACGTCGAACGCAACTCTCTCTCGCCCCTTGCAAGGAGCACAGAGGTGTGCATACCACTGCGTTCGAGGTCGCAATTGACACTGCTCGAACAACTCTTGAACCATCTGCCAGTGCTGAGTGTCGAATTGATCAGCCTTTTTCTGTGTCATGAGTGAGCTCCCTGCAAAGCCATGCGCGTGCAAATGCCCAGTCGCTCTTGACTGTGCGCTCCGAAACATCGAGTGTCAAGGCCGTTTGCCCAACAGAGAGCCCTCCAACAAATCGCAGCCACACCACCGATGCTGCGCGAGGCGCGAGATGATCCAATCTGTCGAGCGCATCGATGACGCGGGCGCTTGACTCTCCCGATGTGTCTACTGCCAGTCCAAGTTGCGGAGTGTCCAATTGCATCGATCGCACCTCGGTCGCGAGCGACTGGTCCGAATTTCTGCGACTTGATGCACGTCGTGACGCGTCGATGATGATCTGCCCCATCATCCTCACGAGCGACCCGAAGAAATGGGCGCGGTTGTCGAACGTCGCGCCGCCCATTTTCAACCAAAGTTCGTGGACCAACATCGTTGTGTCGATCGGGCGTTTCGGTCCCTCCCTGCGAAGTTGCGACCTCGCGATTCGGCGCACCTCGTCGTAGATTTCTTTCCAGAGAGCGTCGAGCGCGCCTGGTTCGTTGCAGCGGTGCTTGGCGATGAGCGAATCTATGATTGCCTGTCGCTCGGACTGTGTCTTTGGAACTGTCACGTGGAGTGTCTAGGTGGTTGGAGTTTGGATGGTGGTAGTGCGTACTTCGACCTCATCCAACAAGCGTTCGATCCCGTCAAGTGGGGCAATGGTCGCGCCCATTATGTGCAAGAGTCGCAAATCGTTACCTTACACGGCATGGCCGACGGGAATCAGAATCGTCGGGAGTTGCCGATCGATCTCGTCCAAACGTGTTTCGGCGAATTGCTTGACGGCGACATCGAGAAAGCGCGCGGCGCGTACCCCCCAGAAATTTTCGAACGGGCGCAGGTGCTTCGTGAACTGCACGACCGATTTGAGGAAGCGTCGGGGGGAACTGGCGACGCATCGGAATCCGATGACGAGGACGAATCACAGTCCATTCCAGTCGCAACAGTGGTCGGCGCCTTTGAAATCGTCGAGTTTCTAGGCAGCGGTGCCGCAGGAGAGGTCTACCGGGCGCATCAGAAAACGCCGAGTCGCGATGTTGCCCTCAAAGTTCTGTGGCCCGACACGCGGACGAGCGGATTTGCGCGGTTCATGCGGGAAGCCGATGCGCTGGCGAGTCTGGAGCATCCATCGATCGCACGGCTCTATCAGACTGGCGAGACCGAGTTTGGCGGCATCCGCCGTCCGTGGATTGCGATGGAGTACGTGCGAGGTGGGTGCACGCTTGCGCAGTGGGGCGACACTGAGCACGGTGACGATGCGTGTATTGCAGTCGTGATCTCGATGGCAGACGCGATCTCCTACGCGCATGGTCTGGGGGTTATCCACTGCGATCTCAAGCCGTCGAACACGCTCGTCGCCGCCGATGGCCATCCCGTCATCATTGACTTTGGATTGGCGAGACTGCGCGATGCCGATCCGATCCGTTCGATGTCGATGTTGGGTGACCGTATTTCCGGCACTCTTTCGTACCTGGCACCAGAGTCGCTCGATCCTCGAACCCGCCCCGATGTGCGAACCGACATCTTCGCACTCGGAGCGATGCTGTACGAACTGCTTGCAAAGCGGCCGTTCCGCGACACTCACGAACGACCTCTGCCGCAACTCTTACATGACGTCGCGAACGTGGATGCCCCGCGCCTTGCTCATGTGGATCGGAGATTCATCGGTGACCTCGACCGAATTGTCGCACGTGCAACCGAACGCGATCCCCAACAGCGATACTCGACGGCTTCGCGCTTCGCGGATGATCTAAGACATCACCTCGCGGGCGAACCTGTGCTCATCGAGTTGCAACCCCTCCGTGAACAATGGCGCCGCGCCCTGCGCAGAAATTGGCGCGTCGCGACTGCATTAGTCGCAACGGCAGCCCTGCTCGCGACGACGACCGTTATCTCGTTGGCATTCGCGAAATCGGCAAGAGCGCAGGCGAGAATCGCCAACTTGAGCGCCGCTGCACGCGCGGTCGATTCCTCAGACTTGATGCGGGTTGCCCAGCATGCATCCGAACTCGAAGATGATGGTTCGATCGAGTACGGCGTCCTCAAGCGCGCACTCGCACTTCGCGGAGAGCGTCTCATCGATGGTGACATCTATTCATCAGCGATGGCACCAGGTGGATCATGGGTTGTTGCAGAAGGAGCTATTGGAACACCAGATTCAACAGCACCACAAGTGGCGCCGGGCGCGCTCGTAGATTTTCTCGTGCGTTTCGATGGCGCGAAAGAGCGATGGCGTGTCGGAGTTCCGCAGTCGCCAGTTCACGGCATCGCAATTTCCAGTGACGGCAAGAAGATCGCCGCCGTTTTCTTCGGGCGTTCACTGCGCATCTATGACGCAGACACTGGCCACGCACACTCGATCATCCAACTGGGAAACCCATATGGCGATCACGATGATTCGATCGCGATTCGAAGCGATGGATTGATGGCTGTGACCGCAGGAGATTCGGTGGGAATGATCGAACTGCGCTTGATTGACGCACCCGAAGTCGTCGTGGGTTCCTTCGAACCAGAGATCGGTACGGTGAGATGCATTGCGTATTCACCAGGTGCGGGATCTCGTTTACTGCTTGCAGGGCACGATGGCGCAGTCGTCGTGGATATTGCGTCGAGGAAAGTCGTAACTCGCTTTCAAGGAATCAAAGACAAGCAGATGGCTGCCGCTTGGAGCGCGGATGGATCTCGTGCGTTTGTCGCGGGGTTCGATCACATCGTGAGAGGGTACGACCCGATGAGTGCAGATCCGGTGTGGCTCGGTCACGGGCACCGAGACATGATCTGGTCGATCGCTGCTCTTGATGACGAGACCATCGCATCGATTGGCGCCGAGGGAAGTCTGCGCCTGTGGAATGTTGTCGATGGCACGCCCAGCGGAGTCATCCCCGCTTGTGACGATATGACATGGGAAGTTTGGTTCGATCGCAGTGGATTACAGGAGGATCCAAAAATCGTCTTCGCATCGATGGGTGGACTCTCGACGAAGTCAATGGCGACACTTCGTGCGTGGGCAGGAGTACCTGTCGATGACTCGCGCGTCTCTGTTGCTTGCGAGAAGTCGATGGCTGTGCGAATGACGGATGGTCGCGTTCGGATTGTGTCTTTGAATGGGAGAGCAGCGGACGCACGATTCGTTCTGTCGCCAGGTGAAGGCGCAGCCGAACGTGTTGCGATTGACCGCGATGCGAAGCTCCTTGCGACTGTGCGTGGCGACGGAACGCTCTCACTTGTCGAGTTGGCATCGGGTGATGCACGTTGGTCCACAAAGGCTCTGAGCGTGGAGAACCCACAATCACCGAGTGGGATTTCGGCGCTTGCGGTCGACAGTGTCGGAGGACGTGTGTATGTCGCGTCGCGAAAGTTCAGATGCGTCGCACTTTCGGCGGTTGATGGAAGCGAGCTGTGGAGGCAGAGTGACACGAAGGACTGTGCCGCAGTTGCGGTCTCGGCGGATGGAACGAGGGTCTTCACCAGCGACCGGGATGGCGTCATGTCTGTGCTCAATGCGCGAGACGGAACGGTATTGAGGACGGTGCGACTTCAGAGAACACTCACGAGTTCGATGGTGGCGAGTGCCGACGGTTCGCGGCTCGTCGCAGCGTGTTCCGACGGCACACTTCGCATCCTGGATGCCGAGACACTTGAGGAGCAGATGTCGCTCGTTGTCTCGGCGTACGCGCTCCTTTCTGTGTGGATCGACGGCGAGGGCATCCACACAATCGACCGTTTGGCGATTGAACGGGTGCGATAGGTGCGTTTGAAGTGCGATTGTGGGCGAAAAACATGGAATTCCTTGCCCTTCGCGGTCGAGTTGTGCGCTTGTCACAACGGGCGGCGCGCCCTGATGGACGCGCTGTCTTTTGTCATGGGGCTTCGGTACGATTCGCTGAACAGAATTAGGAGTGCAGAATGATGAGCAATGGAAGTCAAAATCCGTGTTGGAAGTCTTGGTTCGCTGTTTGCGTTGTGATTGGGTCGATGCTCCTGACGGGGAGTGGTGAGGCGAGCGGCGTTGGATGCCCGACGGTGATCGAAGTGCCACAGCAGGCGGCAACGATCGCAGATGCGGTCGCACAGGCCTGCTCAGGTGTTCCGCTTGAGATTGTTCTGTCGCCAGGCGTTTGGCCAATGGCAATTGACACTGTGACTGCGGGGTACGAGATCACTATTCGAGGAACGAGCAAGACCAAAAGCATCGTCACGGGAGTCTCAGGGCAACCATTGAATACACAGTGGGCCGCTGATGTGTTTCTAGAACACCTCACTCTTGCAGACGTGCTTGCGGGTTCCTCCTCCTTCAATATCCACTTCGATGACTGCAACGTGCGAGATTGTGTGGGCGATTTCGTGTTGGAGTACCCAGGATTCATCGCACGAGAATCGAGATTTGAACGGTGCAGCGCCAGTTGGGACTATGGCTTCCTTTACTTTAGAGAAAACAACGCAGTGACGAACTGTCAGTTCATCGATTGCGTTCGACCCGTGATTGGCTGGACGGCAACTGCATCCCCCGCGATCGTCACCGGCTGCAGCTTTGTTGGATGTATCGGTGATGCAGTGCAAGTGCGGGGCGCCATGAATATCAATGACTGCACCTTCGATCAAACGAATGGCAGCGCGATTGTTGCGCCTGTTACCTGTTGCACTCAAGGTACGAGGGTCAATGTGACCGGCTGTAGTTTCGCCAACGGGAGTTCCGAAATGGGCGCAGCGGTTCGTGACCAAAGCAGCACTGCTCTCGAGAATACCTGGACATTCAGCACGTGCGCCTTCTCAAAAAATACAGCGCAGGCTGGTGGCGCTCTCTACTTCAACATGGAAGCGCATGTGACGCTCAGTGGATGCACATTTACGAATAATGTCGCGACTGTCGGAAAGGGCGGCGCGTTCGAAAGAGAATTTGGTGGTCAGAAGAAAGGACTGCTCGAAGTCACCGGCTGTACGTTCACAAGCAACAGTGCGGTGGGCGAAGGCGGAGCCCTGTCAGTGTCGGGTTGGTACGGTCAACTTGCGGTGACAGACTCGACCTTCACAGGAAACACCTCAAACACTGGGGGCGGAGCGATTCGAATGGATCGTCAAGTTGCATCGATTACAGATTGCAACTTCGTGAATAACCGTTGCCCCTCAACCGGTAGCGGCGGTGCGATTTCGCAGTTCATTGGTTCGATGAACCTCGTTCGGTGCAGTTTCGTCTCCAACGCTGCATATCGCGGGGGAGCGATCTGGAGTTACTACGATACGCACAATTCATGGACTGACTGCGACTTTCGACTCAACCATGCAGAGCATGTTGGAGGTGGCGTCGCGATTGAGCAAAATTCCCAAGTCGCGTTCAGCGGATGTCTCTTTGACAGCAACAGCGCTGACGTGGGTGGCGGAGGAGTTGCATACCTCGGATTACAGTTTCAAGCACCCTTCGAAGCTGTCAACAGTACGTTCGCTTCCAATACAGCGCCGGAAGGACCAGCGATTCGTTCGTATGCGAAGTCTGCGATGGGCATCGAGGGGGTCCAAGTGTGCGGAAGCGGCACGAATCCAATGGTTGGAATTTTCACGTTTGGTCAAGGCAATTGCATAAGCGAATCCTGTTCGGATATCGACAACAACGGCACGCCTGACGAGTGCCAAGTCGTCACTGTTCCCGGCAGTTACAAGACGATTCAGGCCGCGATCGATACGACACCCATTGGTGAATATCGCATCGTCTCGGTTGGCGCTGGAACGTTCTCAGGTCCAATCCATTTCGATGGCAGATCTGTTGTTGTTCGCGGCGCAGGTGCTGAAAACACGATCATTCAAGGGACGAGTGGTGTGACCGCATCGGTCGTTCGATTCGACGGCGAGCCTGCGAGCGCAGCAATCGAAGGAGTCACGATTCGCGGCGGAATCACAGGAAGTCCCTTCCCGATCAACCCGCAATACAACATCGGAGGCGGCATCTTCTCTTTCAACAGCGCCGCGAGTATTCGCAACTGCGTCATCGAAGACAACGTCTCTGTATATGGCGGCGGCGTCTATGTGTGGAACGGAACGGGCAGCATCACGAACTGCACGATCCGCAACAACGATGCGGGCGCCGATGGTGGTGGCGTACAGTTCTTCGGCGGTGCCCTCCGAGTGGTTGACACTCGGATCGAAGGCAACTTCACAAACAGTCGCGGCGGCGGAATGCACATCGTGCAAGGAAATCCCGTGCTCGTGCGGACGACCGTTGAAAACAACATCAGTGCGAATCTCGTTGGTGGCATTTCGTGGGTACCTGCTGGATCCGCGGGCGCGTTCCTGACGATGGACGACTGCGATGTCACGACAAATATTGCGGGAATCGCCCAGGGTGGTATTGGTGTCCTCGCCGACGGATCGCTCGGAAGGTTTTCGCTTGTGTCGACGACTGCTTGCGGCAATCTTCCAAGAGCCAACATCACGGGCGTCTGGACTGACCTTGGAGGCAACACCGTTTGCGATTGTGCAGGCGATCTGACGCTCGACGGGATCACCAACTCTGCTGACCTAGGAATCGTTCTCGCCGCTTGGGGCCCGTGCGCAACAGGTTGCAGTGCCGACATTAACCACGACGGCATCGTGGATGGCAACGATCTTGCGTTGTTGATCACCTCCTGGGGCGCGTGCGGCAGCTGACAGCACGGATTTGCACACTCGTAGACGACACTGATTGATAGGACTTCGCTTTTCCGACGTCGCGCGCGGGCGCCCGACAAATCCACTGCGAAGCGGCGGTTTCATGCGTTTCATGTCGCACCGCGGTCCTAAAACACACATGGCAGGCTCGTTGGCACCCTTCGCTCTCGCCGCGGAGCAGTTTCCGCTCATTCCCCTGCTCTCGGAGGTGGTCGTGTGGCGGGCAAGAGCAGGGAATTCCCAGGCGACATCCACGGCGTCTTTTCATGTCGTTTTATGTCGCATGTGTCACACCTGCTTCAGTGCGCTCGATCGCACTCCGAATCCGCAATCAGAGCCCGCGGTCATCGTCCGGCATCGGATCGTCGAGCCACGGCTCGATGACGAGTTGGCCGCGGTCGAAGATGCCCGACACCACCATCGATTCCCCTACCGGCGCTCCCGTGCTTGGCGAGATGCGAACGCCGTGATTGAAAACCTCGTTCACCCACTGGTCTACGCCCCCGGAGCCAACATGCCGCAAGATGCGCTCGACGATCTGCGCGTCGTTTATCAGCGACACGGGGCGCATTTCGTGCTGAAACTGGGATGTCATAGGGACACAGCAGCGGATCAACTTCCCAGACCTTCATGATCAAGCTTGATCAGCTCGCGCCACGATCGTGACGGAATGCGCCGCGGCTTGAGCGCGAGATGCTCGATGATTTCAATCGCCGCGTTTCCTTTGGCGCCACACCCCTGCTCTGCTGTTGCTGCGGACTTGCGCGCGGCCTCCTCCTGTGCCTCCTCTTCACGTTTTCTGCGCTGCCCGCGCATCTTGTTGGAATACCAGCCGTAGTAACGCCCCATCTGAAAGCGCTTGTCGCGAATGTGCTGCGTAACGGTGATGAATATTTGGCGCGATGAAATTACCCGCCGTGAATACTTGAAAGTTGCGCTTGATCTTCGGATTCATTCCCGAGCGATAGAGAATCGAATCGCCCGAACGATTCGCCTACATCTTCGCCACGGAGAACGGATTGTGAACAATGTATTGCGCAAGTCGCTCGATATTTAAAGCATTTTTATACCCGCCACTTGAACCAGTGCAACGACTTACACAACGACCGCTTGTCTATTTGTGAAAGAACTTATTTTGAAGGAAGCGAGTAGCCGTCGGTCAACGTGGACATGAAGTTCACAAGATCAATTTCCTCTTGCTCGGTCAACCCAAGGTTGCCAACTTCACCGTAGCCGTTGGTATTTGGATTTATGTTGGCAGGCCGGATTTCGCCATCAGCCAAAGGCTTGGCGCCAGTTGGGTTGGTCAGTGTGAGCGGCGAAATAATTTCGGGCTTGTCCCACAGTGGCTTGCCTTTCAAATTGGCGTACGGATTAGGCAACGTGAAATCAATCACCTCACCAGGCAAAGTGGTCAGATTTCTGGTGTTATAAAAATGTACGACTTGCTTCAAACTTTTAAACAGACCATTATGCATGTAATTTTTTACGAACGCGGGATACGGGCGCTTGTCCACGTTGCGAATGGTTGGCGAAAGAAACATTCCATTCACGGCAAGAAAGTCGCCGCGGCCGTCGCTGCCGGGACCAACATTTGCGATTGGCAAACCCTGCTTAGGATAGAGAAATCCTCCAAGACCGTAATCAATAAAGTTTTCTCCCTCCCGGTTGTAACCAGGATTGCTGGGGTCGGTCATTTTATAAAATGGGTTCGCCATGTTTTTAGGAATGCCAAGATTGGCGTAGCAATACATAGTGAACACATTCTTGCCATTGGTCGCCTTGGTTAACTCACTGTCGTCTGCCGATGAATGACATTGCGAGCACTTCGCCTTGCCAAAATACAGCGCGCGCCCATTTTCTTGCGAGGCCGTAAATGTGTATTTGTTGGACGGCGGCACTGCGTGCATAGATGAGTCGTACTGCGAACTGAATTGATTGATCTCTCGCGAGGCCTCGAACGCAGCAATGGCTTGCGAAAACAAAACATATATTGTGTCAGGCGTGTTGGTGGTGAATACATTTTCGCCGTACACCTGCTTCAACAGCGGCGTGTAGGGACGCGACTTTAATTTCTCCACCAGCAGCGGCGAATATGGAAAACCTGGATTCGCCGTGGATTGAGCCGACGTGTTGTTCATTTCGTTGGGATTTACTGGCGGCGCTTGCGATTGTTCCTCGGGAGTTGCTGCGCGGCCATCCCAAAATTGACCGCCGGTATATGCGCCAACCCTATCACCAAGCGTGACACCATTGGGACTAAACGACGCATAGTTGTATGTGTACGGTTTGCGATCACCAACACGTCCCGGAATAACTCCGGGCGTATCGCAACCAATGGCGTTGATGCGCGAGCTTGGACCAACAAAGCCAGTCTCTGGTGTGTGGCACGCAGCGCATGATTGCCCGATTGGATTTGAAAGCGTGGTGTCAAACACCATGAACTTTCCAAGTTGCTCAACTGGTGTCAGCGGCACAATGTTTGGCGGAAGCGGTGGTGGCGGAAGCGGTCCATCAAGCGAGCTCCACGCGTTGCGCACCAGCATAAGGTCGCCCTCATTCACAACTCCGTCATTATTCACATCTTCTGGGCAACCCGTGCAATTTCCATAACCAACCGCTACGCCCACAATGCCAAGATCGACATAATCAACAACGCCGTCGCCGTTGAGATCTGCGCGTGGAAAATCAGTTTGAAGTGTGGGTGCATTTTGTTTCACCGTATCTGCAGCCGGAACATTTTCCGTAGCGGCGATAATGGCAAGCGCAGAGCCAAGGCCTAGCGTGGCGAAAATAAGTGGCAATCGGAACGCACGTGGCAAACGATTTGGGTTCATGAGAAATCTCATTTAACTAAAATGCCTTGAAATTGAAACTTGACGTACATGTATTCTATGATGAAATTCAACAAGAGAGCAATCGGCGCGTTGAGTTCAATTGTTTTTTGTGTGAATGTTGCCGCCCACAACTCCTGACGGAAATGGGCAAACGCCTCCACCTTCAGACCCCGGCAACATATCTCAGGGCGGACTTGAATCACAACGGCATACCTGACTCACAATCACAAATTCAGAAAAGCGAAACTGCTGGACTGCAAAGCGAAGGTTCCGCCGTTGAGAAATTGAGTGAGCCTTGAGCGATAAAGAATCGAATCGTCCGAGCGATTCACCTGCGTCTTCGCCACGGAGAACGGATTGCGAACAATGTATTGGGTAAGTCGCTCTCTATCTTGACACTCGTTCGCCGCGATGCGCCGACTCTGATGGACTTAGAAACCTGAATGCACCCAACCGCGCAATATGCGCGCTCGATCCGCCGGCAGCAATCCAGCTTCGAGCAGGAACGCAATCACACGCGCGCGAAACAACTGCTCGAGCTCGGCGTGATTGCCGGCGAGGTACGCGGCTGTCTTATGTCGTGCAGTGCAACACCCGCCCATTGACCGAACTGAACCTCGGTCAATCCCAATGAATGGCCGATCATCGGAAGCGTCCACAAGCCGACTGCATTCAAGATGAAATTTGCGCCAGTCGCGACAGTCATTGCCGATGTTGATCTGTTGATTGCGGCACCGACTGCCACGATCGCAGATCCTCCGCAGATCGCCGTGCCCGAAGTCACGAGTGTTGAAACTTCGCGTCCGCACTTCAGGATTTTTCCTAAGAACAATCCGATGACGACTGCCCCGATGATCGTTCCCGCGGCGAGAGCCAATCCTTCAATTGCAGAATGCATAACCACTGAAAGATCAAGTCGAAGACCAAGCTCGACCACGCATTCTTGAATGAGCCATTTCGACGCGGTCTTGCTCTGTTTCGCAAATGAAGAAAGTCCGTAAAGTGCAAGTGCAATTCCAGCAAGCAACGCCACACCTGCTCGTGACCAAGGACCACTGACTGCGACGAGCACCACTGCGAAGAGAACGATTTTCCAGGTCGGTGTCTATTCGCCGAATGACTGCGAAGGTTGCGCTGGCACGGGGGATGAATTGCTGACAGCGGCAGCCTGAGTCTGCGTGCGAGATATTGCTTTGCAAAGCCTGTTGCCAGGGCCGCTGCGCTGTGATTTGCGATACAACACGGTGCATTTTCCTTTCCTCGCATCATGAAAAGATAAACTACCTGATGAAAAGACAAACCACACAAGCATCGGTAATAGTTTGGCTTATGGCTTTGGTTTGCGCTACCGCATTAGCGCAACATGCATTTGCAGGAGATATCGTTCAAGAAGATCAAAGGTTCATCGCGCTTGATCAGAAGTTTTATGCTGACTTTGGGGGATCCATTCAGTTATGGAAGAGTGGCGACGACAAACTCGCCGCAAGCTATAACGTGAAGCCGCTTGAGGCGAAACAAATCGAAAATGCAATTCAAGTCGTCGGCTGGATCGAAGCTGAATTCAAGAGATACCCCGCAGGATTTATCCAGAAGTATGGACCGAAGAAGCTTGTCTTGGCAAACGAGTACATCTTCAAGTCATCGAAAGCGGCAGAAAAGCCTTACTCCCTAGCTTTCATTTGCGAAAAAAGCAGCGACTCGATTCTTGTCACCGTGCCAAGCACGATCACTCCATCAACTGAATTTCTCGCAAGAAATGCTCTCCACCAGACACTCTTTGCATATCTGCTTTCTGACCTTCCTGCCGAAGACACGCTGATTGGACTTGAACATTGGAAAACCATCCAATCTGACGAAGCTGCTACCGAAAAAGAACCTTCCAATTGGGTTTTCAAACAGAGTAATCAACGAGACGGCCTCTTCAAAATATTTTGGGAGCCCTTTGACTTTGCGCAGATCAATGCTCGGGCAAAGAGTGATCCCCTGCTGAAGCAACGAGTCGAAGTTGTCCAATCATTTTTGCATTCGCTCGATCCGCAATTCGACGACGCATTTTGGCAAACACTTGCAACGATTCCAGAATCTCAACGCACCATTTGCCTCAACGATCTTGCCGACCTGCATAGTGCCGACCAAATCAAAGGCGATGCTGAAATTCAAGACGACATTCGGTTCATTGAAAAGAAATGGGGCCTGAAAGTGATTTGGG
>CAMBOV010000018.1 GCA_945869475.1 Singulisphaera sp. GP187
GCATCAACGACGGTGCAGCGCACGAGTTCTCCAGGCGCGAGCGCATTGCGGCTCAACACGTGCATGACGCCATCGATTTGCGGTGCTTGGTGGTAGGCGCGTCCGGTGTACATCGTGGTCGCCTCGTTGACGCCAGTCGTCGCGCGCCCCTTCGTCTTTCCGCGTGCGGGTCCATCAATGAGAACGTCAAATTGTGCCCGCTGTTCAGCCACATACGCGGCATTTTCGAAGGCAATGGATTGCTGCAACTCCATCAGTTCACTCTCGCGGCGTCGGCTATCTGCGTCGCTGACGCACAACGCAGGATCATCATGCATCGTGCCCGAAGGCGTGCCCGACTCCTGCGAGTAGCGAAAGACTCCCATCGCGTCGAACTGCGCGCGCTCGACGAATGCGATGAGTTCTTCATGATCGGCCTCGGTCTCGCCGGGGTGTCCTGTGATGAGGGTCGTGCGGATTGCCATCCCAGGAATTCGTTCTCGCAATTCTTGCACGATGTTCTCTTGATGTTCAGCCGTCACATTGCGCCGCATGAGCGTGAGCATGCGATCGCTCGCGTGCTGCAAGGGCATGTCGATGTATTTCACGAGGCTCGAAAGGCGCGCGATCGCATCCATCATTGCGGGAGTGAAGTTCGTGGGATAGGCGTACATCAATCGCACCCAGCCGCCGCCGGCATCTTGCACGACACGGTCGAGTTGCTCAAGCATTCCAACAAGACCGCGCTCGTCGCCGATGTCCATTCCCCAACTGGTTGTGTCTTGCCCGATGAGGTTCAATTCGACGGCGCCATCGGCCAAGAGCACGCGCGCTTCGCTGGCGATCGCATCGCTTGTTTTCGAGCGCATCTTGCCGCGAATCGATGGAATCGTGCAGAATGAGCAGCGTTGGTTGCACCCTTCAGAGACGCGCAGGTAGGCCCAGTGGCGCGGGGTGAGGCGATAGCGATTTTCATCTCCTTCGAAGTATCCGACGCCGCGGCCATCTTTGCCATTGACGGTGAGTCCCACAGTCGGAACCCCGCGCTCGGCCGCTGCGATCAGTGCATTCGAAGAGATCCAGTAGCCAGGGCGAGCGCCTGCATCATCGAGACCCTCACGAGGTGCGGTCGATCCTCGAACTGCGTCGATGATGTGATCGCGGTCAAAGACGCCGATGAGCGCGTCGATGCCGGGAGCCCACTCCAAGATCTTCGCGCGATGGCGTTGCACGAGGCACCCGGCCACGACCACGCGTTTGAGTTCGCCACGGGCCTTACGTTCGAGCGCATCTTTGATGACGCCGAGCGACTCTTCTTTGCTCGCTTCGAGAAAGCCACAGGTGTTGACGACGACCGCGTCGGGCGACTGATCTTCGTTGACGAGCTTCATGCCATCCGCGGCGAGCAGTCCAAGCATTTTTTCGCTATCGACCAAGTTCTTTGGACAGCCCAAACTCACAAACGCCACGCGCTCAATCACAGGTGCACTCATTGAATCGAAGTCTAGGCATAGAGCCCGTGCTGGCGAATCCACTCTTGCACCGCAGGCAGGACGAGGTCGTCGATGGATTGACCCGCGCGCAGTCGCGTCCGCACCTGCGATGCGCTCAATTCGACAGCTTTGATCGGCAAAACAGCGCGTTTCCACCGTTCGCCGTCACTGCCGAGCGCGGCAAACTTGCTGGCAAGATCGCGGGCAAGTTGCACGGGTTCGCACGGGGGACGTGCGACAACGGCCACGGTCGCGAGCTTCTCGTCGATCTCACGCCAGGCCATCCACTGATCGAACTGCATCGCCTGATCGCTGCCGATGAGCAGCACGAGATTCTCGCGAGTGAGTCGCCGCTCTGCAGCGATCTCGCGCAAGGTCTCGACGGTGAACGATTTGCCCGGGCGAGTCAGTTCTCGCGTGTCGATCGTGGCGTGTGGCACGCTTGCGAAGGCCCGTCGCGTCATCGCGAGTCGGTCCTCGACCGATGCGCACACCTGATCGCTTCGCAGTGGACTCTCTCCCGCAGGAACGATGTTGATCGAGTCGCACTGCAGCATCGCTGCCGCTTCTGCGACGATCTCGCAGTGACGCCGATGGGGAGGATCAAATGTTCCACCGAAAACGAGTGTGCGCGGTGGAGCGGTCGCGCGTTTGAGAAGTCGCACAAGTTCATCAGCGAGAGCTTCGAGTGGTTTGCGAAGCACTCGACCAATCTGTAGCAACGTGAGTGCGCGCCGCGGATCTTGCACGCACGCAAAGAAGAGCGCGCCTGCATCGATCGAACCGTCGTTGTGCAGCACAGAGCAGATCCACTCTGGAACCTCTGAAGATGCATCGTCGCTGACAACTCGCAGAACTCCCCAGTCCCACTGCCGCAGCGTCGCGAGCGAGGCGAATGATCCCGATTCCATGTCAACCATCTCACATCCAGACGCCCTCCAAAGTGCGCTCTTTCGCGCGGCGGTCGTGATGATTTCATCGACCGCTGCGATCGTCGTCGTCTCTACGGATTGCAGAGTCGGCACGAATGACGCGCTGGGCCTTTCGAAATCAGATCCAGCGCAGACGATCTTGCGTGCAGTGCGCACAGTTGCAAACTTTATTGAGGGATCAAGCGCTCCAGAGAGCCCTGCGAGAATCACAATTCGTCCAGCGGGGGAGTGACTCGCCTGCGCGGTTGCAGAGGTGCGCGACCAGCGAAGCACGGCTCCGGGTCCGACTCCAACGCACTCAAACTCTGCACGAAGGGCGTGGTTGAGCGCGTACCTCTTGATCGCGCTGAGCTCGAACCGAGTGGGAACGAGAATGAGTGGAATCGCGGGAATCGCGGGAACTCGCGGGGTTGTTGGTGCGTGTACGTTCATAGAGAGTGAGGCGATTGCCTCGTGGGTTCGCAACGCTATACTCTCCGCCCCTCGGCCTCATCGTCTAGCCCGGCTAGGACACATCCCTCTCACGGATGGAACAGGGGTTCAAATCCCCTTGGGGTCATTGTCAGTCTTCCGCGCGCACGAGAGCGCGGATCCGTTACGTGCAGGCCCCATCGTCTAGCCTGGTCCAGGACACCTCCCTTTCAAGGAGGACACATGGGTTCGAATCCCATTGGGGTCACTTTCTTCCGGTCCGAATTGCGTTTTTGCAGGGCGGGGGTAGGTTGTGGGACCACCATGTTGAATCCACGCCGCGAATTGTTCTCACTCATGGCTCTGTTGTGCGCTGTCCAAGGCGCTCATGGAGCCGTTCGGTATGTCGATGGTTCTCTCACAACGGGATTGAACAACGGCACCTCGTGGGCCGACGCCTACTACGGACCAACTGCTGTCGCCACGGCGATGACTGCAGCCGTCTCGGGTGATCAGGTCTGGGTGAAGGCTGGCAGTTACAAGCCAACGACTACCGCGACGCGAACGATCTGGCACACGATGAAGTCGGGTGTCGCTGTCTACGGCGGATTCGCCGGTGGTGAGAGCGAGTTGACGGCGCGCAATCCGCTCGTGAACGTCACGACGCTCACCGGCGATCTGACGGGCAACGACAATGGCACTGTCACAAACATGGCAGAAAATTCATACCACGTCGTCGTCGGAAGCAGCGTGCTCAACACGGCGATCCTCGATGGATTTCGCATCGTGGGTGGATACGCCAATGGCGCGACGGCATCCAACTATGACAAGGGCGGCGGCATTCTCATTCTCTCGAGTGGCAATCCCACAATTCGAAACTGCAAGTTCATCGGCAATCGCTGCACCTTTGGCGGCGGAGCTGGCTACATCTTCGGCGCGCAAGGCACCTTCACCGATTGCGAGTTCACCGACAACGTCGGTGGCTCGTATGGCGGCGCCTTCGACACCAACAGCACAACCGTGACGTGGGATCGTTGCATTTTCACGAACAACCAAGCCTCTCGCGCGGGTGCGATCGAGTCGTACGGAAGTTCGCAGACGCGCATCTCCAACTGCATCTTTCGATTGAACAAGGCAACGTCGACGAATTCAGGCGGAGCCCTCTGGATCGGCACAACCTCAACGGTCACTCTGCGCGATTCGACCTTCTACGGCAATACAACAGCGGCAACCACAGGTGCCGGGATGTACAACACCAGCGGCACAAGCACCGTGTCGAATTGCATTTTCTGGGCAAATACTGGATCGGGCGGCGCGACCACCAACAATCAGATCACTGCGGCGGGCGGCACCAACACGGTGACATACTCGACCGTGCAACTCGGTGCCACAGGCACCGGCAATCTCTCGGTCGATCCACTCTTTGTGAATGCTGCGACAGGTGACTTTCATTTGCAAATGACCTCGCCCGCGATTGATTCGGGAAGCAACACGATGATTCCAGCTGGCATCACACTCGACTTCGCGCTGCTGCCTCGTCGCGTTGACATCACGACAGTCACCGACACCGGCGTCGGCACCTCACCAATCGTTGATATGGGAGCCTTCGAAACTCAAGCGCCTCCGCCGCCAGCGTGTCCCGCTGACGTCAATGGAGATTTGTACGTCGACGGCGCCGACATGTCGGTCGTGCTCTCAGGATGGGGCTCGAGCTCAGGCGATATCAGCGGCGATGGATCGACCGATGGTGTTGACCTCGCGATCCTGCTTTCGAGTTGGGGTGCTTGCCCGTAACGTGCGCGGGTGATTTCACAGCAAGCGACTGCCGATTGGCCAAGCGAACAATTTGAATTGATCTGGAGCGAGGTTGCTTCAGCCGCGCCACCAGGGTCGTTCACGAGTGAGTACGTCGCAGGTGTGCCGGTCATCACCACGCCAGACTGGGCAAAGATTCCCGTTGGCGCGTGGGTGCATCTCACGGGGAGACTCGAACAGCGCACACCAATGGGGGCAGTGCATCCCGATGGCGAAGAGTGGTTCGTGCGCACGAGTGCGGGCGATCCAATTGCTGCCTACGTGATGACGCATCAGAACTTTTCGGTGGGATCGTTTGTCGCACTCTTGGGTCGCGATGCGGGGAGCATCTCGCTGATGAACCGCGCCGGAGTTTTGCAGCGCTATCCCGCAGTGATCGCCCGTCCACTCGAACGCGCCGCGGCTCACACGCTGCACCCTGCGTCGCGCGCAGCACTGGGCGATCTTCCGGTTGGATTCGTCGCCGTCGGTGGAGTGCTCGTGCTGCTCGTGGGATGGTTTTTCGTGCGAATGTTTTCGAAGCGTGCGGGCTCGCGGGGAATGAGCAAGATTCACGCCGTCGCCGATCGCGCACGCGCACAGGAGTATCGCTCGTGACGCGCGAGCTCGTGCAGTGCGTGGGCGAGCGTCGTGCGCCGGTGATCATCGGCAGCGGAATCCTCGATTCAGTCGCGGCGCGAGTACGCACGATGAACGGCGGAGTCGATCCGACGAAGGTCTTGATCGTCTGCGATGGTGCCGTTGATGCAACGTGGGGGCAGGTTGTCGCCGACTCATTCAGCGCCTCTCACGCGACACGTGGGCAGGATCAGGCGCCTCGAAGCGCTGTTGACGTGACGCGCCTCACTCTGCACGCGAGCGAGGCGAACAAGTCGATCGAGTCGTGGCAGAAGATTCTTGCAGCAGCGATCGAGGGGAACCTCGACCGAAAGAGCCTCATCGTTGCTGTGGGAGGTGGAATAGTGACCGACCTCGCGGGTTTCGCCGCAGCGAGTTATCTGCGGGGAATTCAGTGGCTCACACTGCCGACGACGCTGCTTGGAATGGTCGATGCTGCTCTCGGCGGAAAGACAGGCATCAACCTCTCCCTCGGTGGCGGCGCGCTGGGAAAGAATCTCGCCGGTGCGTTCTGGCCTCCATCGGCGGTGATCTGCGATGTTGCGACACTCTCAACGCTGCCGGTGCGCGATTTTCGCGCTGGCCTCGCCGAGTGTTTCAAACACGCGATGATTGCTGATGCGTCCATTGAATCGCTTCTCGCAACTGCCGCCACCTCGTACACGAGTCGCGAGGCGGGGGAGCAGTGGCGGCTCATCGACCTCGTGGCGCGCAGTGCGGCGGTGAAGTTGGCGATTGTCGCGCGCGATCCTCGAGAGCAGCATGAGCGGATGGTTCTGAATCTCGGCCACACCTTCGCCCACGCGATCGAGTCGCAGTTGTCCGATGAAGTCTTGCACGGCGAGGCGGTCGCACTTGGTCTCGTCGCTGCATCGTTCGCCTCGGCGGCGTCGGGTCGAATGACTCTCGAGCAGGCGAGGTCGGTGCGTGCTCGACTCGCAGCGCTTGGATTCGCGGTGCAGTTGCCGCGTGCGATCGCGATGAAAAAACTCGAAAACGCCGCTGGATTCGACAAAAAGCGCGTGGGAAAGGCGCTCACGCTGGTCCTGCCGCTGGGGGATGGTGGCGCGCAGATCGTGCATGGCGCCGACGGCGAACTCCTGCGCGCAGGGTTCGCAGCGATCGGCGCCGTCGACGGCGAATAGCAGGCTGCTCGAACCTCCCAATTCTCGGCGCAGACTTCAAGCAAACGAGCCGAGTCGGTCGATCCAAAGACGACATGCGTGTTCTCGCCGTCGTCAATCAGAAAGGTGGGAGCGGAAAGACCACCACCGCCGTTCACCTCGCTGCGGTTCTCGCCGCCCGCAAGCAGCGAACGCTTCTGGTCGATCTCGATCCGCAGGGACATTGTGCTCTCGCACTTGGCATCGCCCCTGCTCGAATTGAGAAGGGGATCGAAGATGCGATGCAGCAGGGCGCTGGCACCGCATTGCTCGACGATGGCCTCTTCTGGGAACCCGCTGCAAACTTGGTGCTCGCTCCTTGCACGATTCGGCTCGCTGCGTTCGAGGCGCCAGGGGGTCCACTCGCTGAAGCGCATGACCGCGACCGTCGACTGAGCGGAATTTTGGACCGCGTCGCGCCCAACTTCGAGTGGTGCATCATCGATTGCCCTCCACACATCGGACTGCTCGTCTTCAACGCCTTGCGCGCCTGTGACGAAGCGCTCATCCCCATCGAAACTGGCTACTTCGCTCTGCGCGCAGCCGAACGACAGGTCGCCACGATTCGCGCCGTCGCCGATCGATTGCAGCGAAAAATTGCCGTGCGAGTCTTGCCGACACTGGTGCGCAAAGATTCGCCGAGTTCACAGAACATTCTCGCGGCGATCGATCGCATATTCGGCGAGAGTGTGATTCCCGCGATGATTCGAGAGCATGACGTGCTGCGCGAGGCTGCCGGATTTGGTCAGGCCATCACGGAATACGCACCAACCTCTGAGGCTCGCCGCGATTTCGAGTGGCTCGCCGAGTGGTTGATCACGAATCCAGTTGATGCGCAGCGAAGCGATGGAGTGCCCGCGGGTGCAGACCGCACGAATCCAGATGCGTCGCTCATGGCGAAGCTCGCCGCGCCGCGCACGAACGCGCGCCCAGTCGATCCGCCGCTGATCGAAGTCGAGAGGCTGAGTCTGAACCCATCGCCGCAGCCCGTTGCCGACAATCGACTCACCGAAGTGGCCGAGCGACTTCGCGCAGCGAGATAGGATCT
This sequence comes from Singulisphaera sp. GP187, assembly GCA_945869475.1. Taxonomy (GTDB): domain Bacteria; phylum Planctomycetota; class Phycisphaerae; order Phycisphaerales; family SM1A02; genus F1-60-MAGs104. Next base: position 7,460 of record CAMBOV010000018.1, read on the forward strand.
AACGATGAGCCGAGCAGCCGACGACTATGACGGACTGACAGCGGCTTTCTTGGGGGGTTCTTCGGGCGGTTTGCAGGCGGGGCACACCAGTTCATCTCGAGGCCGACCACTCGCGCGGGCGAGCGAATTGCCGACCGTCTTGGTGGTCGGAAATGTGCCCACGCTCGCAGGAATTTGGATCGCGCAGTACGCCGATCAACTCGCTCGATCGGTTGGCGCGGTCGCATTGATTCGATTGGATGGCGCCGCGAGCCGTGCAGAAGTCTTTCGCTCACAGGGACGCGCAATGCCACTCGATGGCAGTGCATGGCTCGAGCGAGCAAGCGCATTCGCGCGGGCGTGGATTGTCTGCGTCGACTCACGCTGCGGTGCTGCAGAACTCGTGCAATCTGGTTGTGCATTGACATTGATGAGCGGTACCGACGAGACAGCACTCGCGGCAGCTCGGCGCACAATCGAGTCGATTGTGCACGCGGCGACGAATGGCGGGGCGGCGATCCCATCGATCGATTTGGTTTTTGTTGGATCGCCGCAAGAGGCCGCGCGCACCGCCCGTGATTCACTCGTCGCGTGGGCGAGCGAACGCGCGTACGCCGTGCAACTTGCGATGACCGCGCATGCTCCGCGCGTCGACCGAGTCGAATCGACTGGACCGGTGCCACTTGCAATGCTCAGCGGACTCGACCTCGCGGCGGCGACTGAATTCATCGCGATGGCGATGAGTGGAAGTCCATCGCGCTTTGCGCCAGAGCCCGTTGCGCCGAGTGTGATTGCGCCAGAGCGCCTCGCGCCACTCGTGGTTGAGCACGTGTCGCCCGTGTCAACGTCGAATGCATCAACGCACACCAGTCAACCTACCGCACACGTTCAACCAGGTGCCGTCTCATCGACCATCGTGCAGGATTTCTTCTCGCACTTCACCGCACTTCCGTTCAACTGTCCCGATGCACCACTTGTGCAACTTGCGCGCGACGACGCGGGATCGTTGCATCTGATTCAAGCTGGCAACGCAGCCAACACACTGCGCGTCGCAGCGGCGTGGGCTCGGGCGAACTGGGCGCTCATCGCCGCGGCGTGTCCGCGATTGCAGGCGAATCCCCCGCACATCATCGAACATCTCTTGCTCGACGATGCGCGCGATGGCGCACTTCTGCACCGCACGGGTGTGCTCTTGCATGCACGAATCGAACTCACCGTTGGCTCGTCCATCGTGCGCCAGCGGATTGATCTCAACGACAGCGCCAGTGCCGGGTTGCGCTGACGATCCGACAGTCGATGTCGCGCATTCACGCCTGTAGGTAAAAAAAGCGCCCGAATCGGGCACTTTTTTCACCTGGCGGAGGCGGCGGAGGGTCCCGCGCGCGACTGTTAGCCTCAATCGATGGCGTTTGACTGGATCGATGGTCACCTTGATCTCGCGTACATCGCCATGAGCGTCGGCGACATTCGCACGGATGCGAGCGACCGATCACGTCGCTGTGTCAGTCTGCCCGCGCTCGTACGCGGAAACGTGCGCGTTGTCGCAGCGACGATCTTTGTCGAGCGAGGCAGCGAGGCGGCATCCACCCCGTGGGGATACCGCGACGAAAACGATTGGCAGGGGGCGAACCGTGCCGCCGAATTGCAGATGGCCTACTACGAGCAACTCGAATCAGAGGGGCTCGTACGAATCGTGCGAACGCGAAGCGATCTGCACGACCAATCCGATCGAGCACGACCAAAACTCATCATCCTGATGGAGGGAGCTGATCCAATTCGTGATGCGAGTGATGCGGCGCGTTGGCACGCGCGGGGAGTTCGGATGGTCGGACTCACCTGGGCTCTCGGATCGCGATTTGCCGGCGGAAATCAGAGTGGTGGTGCACTCACGAGCGCTGGTCGCGAGCTTGTTGCCGCACTCGATGCGCTCCACATCGTGCATGACGCGAGTCATCTCAGCGACGTCGCGTTTGACGATCTTCTCTCGGCGACGAGTCGTCCCATCGTCGCGTCGCACTCGAACGCGCGCGCGCTGATGGCGCACAATGAGCGACACATCACCGATGACAAGGTGCGCGAGATTGCCCGTCGAGGTGGCGTCGTTGGACTCAATCTCTACGGACGCTTTCTCGCCAATGACCGACCCGCGCTTCTCGAGGATGCGATCAATCACGTGCAGCACATCACCGATGTCGCGCAGTCGCACAACGTCTGCGTGCTCGGCTCTGATCTCGATGGTGGATTTCTTCCCGAACTTGCTCCAGCACAAGTGCGTGGATGCGACTGCTCTCACGCGCTCACAGACGCTCTCGCGGGACGCGGATGGAACAACCAGGCGTGCGAGAACTTTGCCGGCAAGAACTGGATGCGCGTCTTTGATCGTGCGCTCGCAGGTTCGTGACCCACCGCGCCTCCTTCGAATTGCGGCGATCGAGTGGTACTCTCCCTCCCCCAATGCAGGCTGACTCGATTTCACCAATTGCCACCGCTGCGCGGCTCGCGCGGCTCTCGACTGCTCGACGCATTCGCGTTGCAGCTCTCGCAGTTGCCGCCATCGCCCTGCTCGCCGTTGCCGCATGGTTGCAACCAGCCGCTGCCGGAGTGGGAACGCACACGCAACTGGGCATCCCGGCATGCACCTGGCCGACAACACTCGGGATGCCCTGTCCAAGTTGTGGAATGACCACCGCCTTCGCCTACGCCGCCGATGGTCGACTCATCGACTCGTTTCGAACGCAACCGTTTGGATGTGTGCTCGCGGTCGCGACGGCTGCTCTGGCGATCGTTGCGGCTTTCGCTGCGATCACTGCGTCACCGATCGTTGAAGTGATGATCCGCTCGCTCCATTCAGCAGGATGGTGGATTCTCGGCGGAGCGCTTCTGCTCTCGTGGGGCTATAAGATTCTGGACTATCGAGGAGTGTTCTCATGAAACCGATGACCCGAACGATCGCCATTCGACTCTGCGCCGCAGTTGCCCTTGCAGTGCTCGTGCCCCTGGGTGGATGCATGATCTTTGGACTCGCATCCGCCGTCGGCGCGAACATCGAAAAGGGAAAAGAGATCGAAGTGCTCGCGAAGTATCACGGACTTGAAAACAAGTCGGTCGCTGTTCTGGCGCATACCGACATGCGCACGGCATACGAATATCCAACAGCACTTCCCAACATCGTTGGAAACGTCGCCAATGGCATCCAGAAAAATGTCGGTGGTGCGCGCGTGCTCGATCCTCGATACTCCGTCTCATGGATGCATCAGAATCCAGGATGGCCTACGACACCGCTCGCCGACTTGACGAGCGAGCTCGACGTCGACCGGGTCGTCGTGGTCGATGTCTACGAGTATCGGTTGAATCCAGAGGGAAACAGTTTTATGTGGGATGGCGTTGCGGGTGCGAACATCGGCATCGTCGAGCGTGACGGCATCGATCCCGACTCATACGCCGAAGAGTTTCAGATCATCTCGAAGTTTCCCGACATGGAAGGCATCGGCAAGGCGCAAGCAGGACCACGCGAGATTGAGATCGGTTTGCAGAAGACCTTCGTCGATCAAGTCTCGTACTTGTTCTACGACCACATCGAAGCGAAGTATCCCGACCGAGGCATTCGCCGCAAATGATCCGCGCACAGACGTATCTCTACGCACTGCTCGTGACCGGCGCTCTCGCCGGGTGCAATATTCTCTTGCCGACCTCGTACATCTTGCAGGGTGGACCCAAAGCTCCCGCGGCCTACGTGCTGCCATCGAAGCGCACGGCGGTGATCGTCGATGATCGATCGAATCGCATGTCGCGCGTTGCTCTGCGCGTTGAGATCGGCGAGACGATCGCGACTCAACTTCTCGAGAACGATGTCATCCCCGAGGCGATTTCAACGCGCGATTCGGTTGCGTACGCGCGGCGAAGCGACTCTGCGAAACAGCCAATCTCGATTCAACGCATCGGCGAAGCGCTCGGAGCTGAGCAAGTCATCTTCATCGAAGTCGATCAGTTTGTGCTCGCAGGTGGATCCGAGCAGGGGGGTCCAGAGGCGATGGCTCTGATCAAAGTCTTCGACATCACAAGCGGCACCCGCCTCTGGCCGAGTGCCGGTTCTGAAGCGGTGCAGAGTTTCATTCGCGATATCGATCCATCGCTGCTCACCACCAGCGCCGGTCGTCGCGAGATCGAAGACAAACTTGCGCAGCAACTCGGAAGCGATATCGCCAAGATGTTCTACGAGCATGAGCGCCGCGAACTCGGCGCACGACTCGGTGTCAAAAAATGAACTGGCGAGATGAGCTGGCGCACCTGCCTCGTGCGGGAACGCTGCATCTCATTCAAACATCTGCTGGAGTTGGGTGGAGCGCCGGCGCGATGGCCTCTGGCAGCGACGACGAGCTTCGCGTCACCATTGGACCGACGCGCACTGCCGAGTTCGCCCGTGTCTTGCCGTGGAAAAACAGCGACGTCTTGACGGCACCGCTCGGCATTGAGCGACTCGCCGCGAGACGATTGCGCGCGTGGATCGCCCGCCGTGGAACGTGCCCCGTGCAAGTGATCGCGTACGGACGGGCCGTGGGGGCTCTCGCTGCCAAAGCACTCCCGACGGTCGATCGACTCGTGTACGCGGTGCCACCCGAGCGGGCAGCGATCGATTGCCAGCATGCCGCGCGTGTGTGGGCGCAACGTGAGGCGCTCGAGACTCGTAGTGCGCTTCGCGAATCATTGGGAATCTCGAACGAGACGTTCGTCGTCTTGGCGGGCGGCGATTGGTGCGAGGGGATCGACGCGCGCGATGCTTTCGGTGTGGTCGGTAAGGCAGCGCTCGCAGGTGCCGATGTCGCACTCGTGGTGAGTTCGGGAGCGCAATGGGTTGGCGAGACCCGACGCTTTGCGCGCGGGCTGCAGATGAGTCACCGATTCATCGCAGTCGACGGAGCAGAAGTTCCAAGTGCACTCTGGGGGATCGCCGACGTGATGATGCTCTTGCCACCAACGGTCGAGACGCAGAGCGAGTGGTGGGGTCACTGTGTCTGGTGGGCCCACGCAGCGCAGATTCAGGTGATCGCGCAGGAGTGTGCGCTCAGTGTCGAGGGAACAATTCAAGTTGCCGGCGGTGATCGATCTGCGATGACGCTCGCGCTGCTCGAGTGCGCTACGCCACAATCGACCTGATCACCGATCCCTTGACATCGGTGAGTCGAAAGTCGCGACCCTGCGCGCGGTAGGTGAGCTTGTGATGATCGACGCCCATCAGATGCATCATCGTCGCGTGAAGGTCATGAACCTCGACAGGATTCTCGACGATGTTGTACGAGAAATCATCTGTTTTTCCGTATGAAATGCCTGGTTTCACTCCTCCGCCGGCCATCCAGATGCTGAAGCAGCGTGGATGGTGATCTCGACCATAGTTTTCGCGCGTGAGTTGCCCTTGGCTATACACCGTGCGGCCGAACTCTCCAGCCCATAGCACGAGCGTTTCGTCGAGTAATCCAAGTCGCTTGAGATCTTTGACGAGCGCAGCCTGCGGTTGATCGACGGCGCCACACTGCGCGCGAAGTTCGCTCGGAAGATTTCCGTGTTGGTCCCATCCACGCATATAGAGCTGGATGAATCGAACCCCACGTTCGGCAAGTCGTCGTGCGAGCAAACAATTCGCCGCGAAGCTTCCGGCGGTTCGTACATCAGGACCGTACATCTCGAGCGTCTGCGGCTTTTCCTGCGAGAGGTCAGTCAGTTCAGGCACCGACATCTGCATTCGATACGCCATCTCAAACTGTGCGATGCGCGCACGAATCTCAGGGTCAAGCGTTGTCTGAAACTCCTCTTCGTTCAACTGCCCGACGAGATCGAGCATGCGCCGTCGATCGTCGCGAGAGACTCCGTCGGGATCACGCAGGTAGAGCACCGAGTCTTTGCCCGCTCGCAGGCGGCATCCTTGATGTTCGCTCGGAAGAAAACCGCTCCCCCAAAACCGCGCCGAAAGCGCTTGCATGTTGCCGATCCCTTGCGTGATCAGCACAACAAATGAAGGCAAATTCGAGTTGGCGCTGCCGAGACCGTAACTCATCCACGATCCAAACGATGGGCGCCCTGGCTGCTCGGTGCCCGTTTGAAAAAACGTGATGCCGGGCTCGTGATTGATCGCCTGCGTATGCATCGAACGGATGACGCAGATCTCTTTGGCGATGCTGCCAGTGTGTGGAAGCAACTCCGAGAGCATGAGTCCACCCTCATTGTTCTCATGTCGGTCGAAACGAAAAATCGTTGGAGCCACCGGAAAGCGCGCCTGTCCGCTTGTCATCCCAGTGATGCGCTGTCCATTTCGAATCGTGTCGGGAAGATCGGCGTTGTATCGATCGGTCAACCCTGGCTTGTGGTCGAAGAGATCGAGCTGGCTCGGAGCTCCCTCCATGTGCATGTAGATCACGCGCTTGGCTTTGGGAGCGAAGTGCGGAAGGTTTGAAAGAATCTCCTGCGGAGTTGGATTCGACGGCACGGCCGCGGCCGGTCGCGCACCGACCAATTGCGCGAGTGCGAGCGATCCCATGCCAGCGCCGAATGTTCCAGCGAGCGTGCCGAAGAATCGGCGACGAGTGAGGTTGGTGAGGTACTCCTCAAGTGCGTCTGCCGGCACTGCGCTCGAAAGTGGAGGTGGTCGTTTCATGCGTCAGTCTTTCACGAGCGCCGGGTCACTGCACAGGATGGCATTCGCCACGAGCGTCCACGCCGCAACTTCTGGAGAATGTTCGAGCGAAGGCGACTCTGAATCGCCCGTTGCAACAAATTTCACAGCGTCCCCCGGCGCCGCAACGTATCGCGCGCGATTGGCGTTGAGCGTGGCTGTCAGCACAGCGAGTTGCTTCTGTGATGGACGCTCGCTCGTGCAGCGCACGTAGAGCAACGAGAGGCGAGTCGCGTCATCTCCGGGTTCGCGCAAGACGCGTGCCGCGGCGTGGCGCGCAGCCTCGACAAACTGCGCGTCGTTCCAGAGCACGAGCGCCTGCAGTGGCGTGTTCGTCGTGAGTCGCCTTGTCGAACAGAACTCGCGGGTGGGAGCATCGAGCGTGAGCATTGCAGGTGGTGGCGATGCGCGCTTCCAGTAGGTGTAGAGACTGCGCCTCCAGAGATCATCGTTCATGCTCTGCTCGTAGACGCGCGTGTTTGATTGGGGCATTGCGACCTCTTGCCAGAGTCCCTCGGGTTGATAGGGCTTGACACTGGGGCCTCCAAACTTCTCTTTGAGGATGCCCCCGACGTAGAGAACCTGATCGCGAATCTGTTCGGCCGCGAGTCGTTGCCGTGGATACCACGCGAGCAGCCGATTCTCTGGATCACGCTGCGCAAGATCTTCGCGCACACGCGATGATTGTGCGTAGGTCTCGCTCGTGAGAATCTCTCGAATCACCCGCTGCAAGTCCCATCCGTTGGACGCGAAGTCAACGGCCAGCCAATCGAGCAGTTCAGGATTCGTCGGCCATTCGCCTTGAAATCCGAAGTCGTTTTCGGTGCGCACGATGCCGCGACCAAAGAACTGCTCCCACAATCGATTCACGACCACGCGCGCCATGAGCGGGTTGTCGGTGGAGGTGATCCACTGCGCGAGCCCAAGTCGGTTGGAGGGTTGTTCATCGCGCAGCATTCCAAGCGCGACTGGGATCGCACGCTTGACGGGTCGCTCGCGATCCGGTTGGTCATACGCACCTCGTGTGAGCACAAAGGTCTCGGTGGGGACCATGCGATCCTTCATCACCATCGTGTGTGGAATCTTCGCTGTGATGACTTCGCGCTCTGTCTGCGCAGCGGTGAGCTCTCGCGTGAGTTGCGTGTAGCGGGGCGAGGCGCTCGACCGCCAAGCCGTTCGCGCGGCAATGCGACTCGTCTCGCGTGTGAGAGTTGCCGGAAGCGCGATGGGGAGCATCTCTCGTGTCATCGCGCCGATCTCGCGTAGTGCGCGGTGATAGAACCCGCCGAGTCCTCCAGTGTTGACGACCTTGCACACCAAGAAGTTCTCGCCGGCATTGAGAGCGAGTTTGACACGCTCTTGGTCGGCTTTGACTCCGCGTTCGATACGCGCCTCTCGCACAAGCGCGCCGTTGAGGTAGACCTGAATGCCATCGTCACTGCCGAGCGAGATCTCGAGTTCACGCGCTGAGGGTGCGAAGATTTGTCGCGCGACGTATTCGGTGCTCGATCCCTGCCCGAGTCCGACCAGTTGATCTTCCAACACACCAGGGGCGTGGCGCCATGCAAAATCGCCCCACGTCTCGCCGTGTGAAAAGCGCTGCGCTTTCTCGGGTCCTCGTGCGATCTCGTACGCATTTGTTCCAACGAGTGTTGGCCACGGACCGGCGATGTACCACGCACTCGTCGCCTCAGGAAGCTTCGACAGCAGTGCATCGCTCGCCTGCGCGAGCGAGAGGCGCACCCGACCAAAGACATGCTGGGCGTACTGCGATGTGTAATCCAAGGTAACGCGCAATTCGGTGCCGCCAACGAATCCGAAGGGTTCGACTGCGACGAAGAGCGCGATGCGGCTGCCAGGCTGCACGTGCGAGTCGACCGCCCATTGTCGACCCTCACCTGCAGTGAGTGCGTTGGTCGAATGAAAGTCACCATTCGATTGCTCGACATCGCCCCAACTCCACTCGAGCGGAATGATCTTTCGCTGCGTCGGGTCGAGAGTCGAACGCGCTTCGACGGTGATCGCATCGAGCACCGCGTTACCGTTGTGCGCGCGGCCGACGCGGTTCTCAGTGAGCGATGGATCACTCATCACTTCGAGTGCGACCATCCTCAGATTGATCGAATCCGTCGAGAGCGTGAGCACGTGTTTGTCACTTGCTGGATTCGCGCCGCTCGCGATCACCGACCCATCCGGCACGATCGTCATTGTGGCGCCGTTGGTCGATTCAGCAGCGACCATCGCCGACGGCACCCACACCAGGTCGCCTGGGACGACCGTCGCTGACGAGTACGCGGCAAACGCCTGCTCTTCGTCTGCCGCAGGAATGTCGCGCTCTGTGCTCAGGTTTCCGATCGACTGATCGAGCAGTGCGAGTTGCGCACTCTGCATCGGAGTTGGAGTCTCGATGAACGGCTCAAACGATCGCTCTGCGTCTGGAAGCTGCGAGTAGACGCCGGGCTCTTCGTTCGAATTAAAGAACGCGAGCATGCTGTAAAAGTCTTCAGTCGAAATCGGATCGAATTTGTGGTCATGGCAGCGAGCGCACTGCATACTGAGTCCTAGGAATGCTGCGCTCGTGGTCGCGACACGATCGACCGCGTACTCCAAGAGGTATTCCTCATTGATCGCTCCACCTTCATCGCTTGTGACGTGGTTGCGATTGAATCCACTCGCGATGACCTGCTGCGTCGTCGCCTCTGGGATGAGATCTCCAGCGAGTTGGTCGATCACGAATTGGTCATAGGGCTTGTTGCTTCGAAAAGCCTCGAGCACCCAGTCGCGGTAGAGCCAGATCGATCGCCCCGCATCCATATGAATGCCCGAGGTATCTGCGAACCGTGCAACGTCGAGCCAGGGCACAGTCATCCGTTCGGCATAGCGCGATCGGTAAGGCTCGGTCGTGAGAAGTTGATCGATGAGCCGAGCACGCGCATCGGGCTGCGTGTCCTGCGCGAAGGCATCGAGCTCTTGTTCGGTCGGGGGGAGTCCCGTCAGGTCGAGAAAGATTCGCCGACAAAGAACAGATCGGTCGGCAGGGGGGCTCGGTGCGATTCCCTCGCTCGCAAGGCGCGCAAAGATGAAACGGTCGATCGCGTTCGAGTTCCACGCCGCGTTCGTGACAGGCGGAGGCTCAGGTTGAACGGGTGCGGCAAACGCCCAGTGTGCTTCGTAGTGCGCTCCCTCATCGATCCACCGGCGAATCGTCTCACGTTGTTGCGCGTCAAGCGCGTGCTTGTTGCTGTCGGGCGGAGGCATCCTTTCATCGGGATCGTCCGATGAGATCTTCTGCCAGACGAGGCTCTTGTTCGCATCCCCCGCGACGATGGGCGTGCCGTGCGTTCGGGCGCGAGTCGCTTCGTCGGACGAATCGAGGCGAAGGTCACCCTTTCGAGCAGCCTCATCGGGTCCGTGGCAGACGAAGCAGCGATCCGAAAGAATCGGTCGAACATCGCGACCGTAGCGGATTGGAACAGTGGGTGCGGCACTGCTGTGCAGCGGAGGTCTGGTGACCGCAAAGGCGATCCCAGTTGCCACAACTGCCAGCACAAGCCAACGAGCGCGACCCATATCGAACAGCCTAACCCCAAATCAGCGAGTAGCTACGTTTGTGGGGAAATTTGTGGCGGTCGAAGCGTCGCCTCTGCGAGCACTGCGAGCGCAGCATCACGATAAAAGGTGCAGAGCGTCGAGTCGGGCAGCGCAACTCCACGCAAGTGGGCCGAATCTCGCGCACCAAATCGCACTGGATCGACCATCGCAAGGTCTGGGTCGACGATCGGGCTCGCTCCCTCCCAATTGCTCTCCCAGAGTGTGCGCAGCGCCCAGTACCGACTCGCGTAGAGATCAAACGCACTCTCGTTCGAGTGAGCCTTCGCATCCATTTCGTGCGCTGTTGTCGACGCATTGAGATGCTCGTCGCTTGTGACGATGTCTGACCCGAAAAGCAACCGCCCACTGAACCGCGAAAAGAAAGCGCGAACGTCCCTCGCATCGTGCCGGGAGATCTCGCGAACGATCCACTTGGTCGCACTCGTGTCAAGAACAAGATTTGGATGGCGCGTCAACAGCCCCGTGAGAAAGTTCAAGTCTTCTGGCCATCCACCCATGTGGGCGGCGATCCACCGAGTTGGAAATCGATCGAGCGCGATCTCGAGCGGTTCATAGTGTGATGCCTTGGTTCCATAACGCGAGGAGTCTGCGTAGCGCGTCTCGAACCAAGTGTTGGGATCAGCGACATGCACCATGAAGGTCATCCCAAGATCAAACGCTGTTTGCATCGCTTCGAGTCGCACAGGATTGTCGAGCCGCATCAGCGTTGGATCGCCGACCTCGTGGCCGATGTCGATGCCGCGTGGCGCCGCCCAGAACTTTGCGATGCGCGCTCCCTTGGCATGAAACTCGCCAATCCGCGCCGAGTAACCGCGACCGTGCGCTTCGCGTCGATCACTCTCGCGCCAGTTGGGAACGGCGATGAAGTCGATCTGTCCATCAAAGATTTCTCGCATCGCGTCGATCTGCTCGATCGCGCTCGTCATGCTGACAATGTGGGAGATTCCGTAGAGTTTCATTGCCTCGCGCAAGATCACCGCGGCTTTCAATCCGCCGACATGTGCATGCGCATCGATGATGGCGACGCAGGGGGGACCCATGCGCGCAGCTTCAGCTCGGTAGTCGAAGTCTCGCAGATTCGAATCGTTGATCACGCGCAGATGCTAGGAAGATCGCCGTGACTTCGATGGACCACTGCCACGCGTTGCACCACCGGGACGAGCGGCACTCGAGGCTTTCGGCGCCGGAGCGTTCGAACCGATTGCGCGAATGCGTCCAGTCGAATGCGCGTGCGAGTGACCAGGGCGCGCGCCCTTCACCTTTGATTGTTCGACGAGTGCGGCGCTATGCACCATGCCGATGTACACCTCGTGATCCGATTCGATGTCAAGATGGCGAATGAGTTCGCATGCGACATAGCCGCGCGCGCGCAGTGGCACGGGGCATCCACCTGGCGCAACAACATGAGGAATGGTCAGGAACGCATCGAACCCTTGATCGGGCGGTGATGCGAAAATCTTGGGAGTTGTGCGATCGTCACTCGCGAGAATGCAGAGCGCAAAGTTGCGACTGTCGCGAATGATCGGCGAAATCGATTGACCCTTTTCCATCGCGATCAAGAGCATCGCAGGCTGCATCGCGACTTGCTGCACGCATCGCACGATGACTCCACCGCGCAGTTCGCCGTAGGCGCTGGTCAGCAAGAAGAGGGATGAAGGAATGAGCTCGAGCACATGCTCGACACTCTCACGTTTTGCTGCCGGTCGATCAGTTTGCATGGGTAGAAAAAAATCCCAAAAAGAATCTGCCTCGGCGGAGTATGGCGCGAGATCGCAGAAAGTCCATAAATGTTTGCATTACAGATTGTTATGCGAAAAACTATCGGTCACATCGACTTCTCGGACCTTGTGAAGTCGTTGCGTTGTGTGGCGTTCAGCATGAAATTTGGTTCAAAGTGTTGCAATGTGGGGCAGGGTGGGTATATTGATGGCGTCTCCACATGGACCTCCCTCATGCTCTTCCTCGGCGAATTCGAACACAGCCTCGACTCCAAGCAACGCCTCGCAATTCCAAGCGAATTGCGCGAAGTGTTGAATCCTGCAGTCAACGGCGATTCGTTTGTTGCAGTGCCTGGACCAGATCAAGCACTGCTGCTCTGGCCCAATGGAACGTTCGAGAAACTTGCGGATGGCCATGGGGGATCACTGATCGGCGACGAAGTGTTGCGTCGCTTCGAACAAGAATTCTTCAGCCAAGCCGCTCGCTGTCCGCTCGACTCAGCAGGACGCGTGCGAATTCCAGACAGACTCCTCTCACGGTTCTCGCTCGCGGGAGCTGTGATCATTCTTGGAGTTCGGGATCACCTCGAACTGATTTCGTCGGCGACCTGGAAGGCCAAGCAGAAGGAACGGGACTCCACTGCCGCGACTCTTTGGCGCGACGCGAGTCAGCTTCTCAATTCACGGTCAGGTGGTGCACGGTGATGGATCGCCCGCACCAAGATGACCTCGCTTCGACACGGATGTCGTAGCGCACGATTAACTCTCAGGATCCGCAAGGATGCGGTTTCTGAGCGGAAAAACGGGTTATGGATGACCCGAAAGCACGTACGGCATCCGCCATGGATGGCAATGTCGTACACATTCTCGGGTTGGTTTGTTATCCACCCCGATAACGCTGTTGTCCCCCGCGTCACTGGCCCGACGCGGGGGCTTTTTTTCGCCGATGTGTGTGGCTCCCATAACGGGGTATTTCTTGGAATTGTGAATTGGACCGGTGGATCAATCCGATCGAGCGATACCCTTCAAGAAGGTCAGTCGCTGAGCCGATGAAGAATCGACTCGGCATTCGCAGGGAGGACGCACGGTGTGTCCGAGGCGAGCTGAACAAGTCGGTGGGCGACGCCCCACCGTATCAAGGGCAGGAGGTCCGCACGTTATGTTGGTCATCACCAGACGAGAAGGCGAAGAAGTTGTGATCGGAAATCCAGCATCCCCAATTGGGATCGTTCGGATTGCCTCGATCAAAGGTGACCGGGTGCGCATCGCATTTGAGTTCCCCCGTGAAGTCGCCGTGCACCGCAAAGAAGTCGCCGAGCAGATTCTTGCTGGAGCGGTCGATCCCACAAAGAATGTCATTGGACAGATTCGCCCCGCAGCCGAAGGCGGCGCGTAAGCGCGCACATCAATTCAGCGCGCGAACATCCGTAATCTCTGGAATCGCTTGGCGAAGTTGAGCGGCAATGCCCGACTGCAAGGTCATGTTGCTCGAGGGGCAGCCAACGCACGCTCCGTGAAACCGAACTTCCACGATGCCATCGTGCACCCGCACGACCTCGACGTCACCGCCATCCGCTTGAATGTCGGGCCGAATCAAGTCAACGACCGCGCGAACACGCGCGAGCAGCGTGGTTGGACTCTTGTCTGGCTGTGAAGGCTTTGAGCGCACACGATGAGTCTAGACAGATTTTTCTACACTCCGTCGATGCAAATGACCCGTCGAGAGAGTGCGCAGCCGCGTGTGCGAGGAGTGCTCGGTGTGTTGGCGGTGTGTGCGACTCTCACCGCAGTGCTCCTGCTCTCTGCGTGCGCTGCGACTCCGGCGGGAGATCCGCTGCAATCACTCGATCGCACAGACCTCACTCCGGCGCGACAAGTCGCAGCGATGCGGGTGCTCGACGCTGATCCAGTTGCGCCTGCCTATCTCAAGGCGCTGCGCCGAATGATCGTGCAGCCTGGGTTCTCGCTCGAGCTTCGCAATGAAGCATGGGATCGACTCGTCGTGAATGACATGGCGGGATTGAAGTCTGCGCTCGAACTGAATCTTCCGCGAATGATGATTTATGAGTGGCGACGAGAAATCTGCAAGCGCGTCGGCGGCTTGGGATGGAAAGACCTCACGCCGACGCTTGTGCGCGCATGGGCGGTGATCATCCCGGCGTACGGCGCCGATTTGTGGGAGCGCCCTGAATATCTCTCACTCGTCACGCTTTGGGGAAAGGACCGCGTCCCACAAGTGCTGTACGAACTGTTGCTGAAGGCCGATCCAATCAAAGAAGCGAATCTGCGCAGTCGATGCTGGGAGTTGTTGCTCGCAACCGGCGAGCGACCGCGCATTCTGGCGCTGCTCGCTGACACGCAGAGCGCGTCGACCGATTCGTTCATCCTCGACATGCGCCGGTCGGCGACCGATCTTGGAATCATTCCACGCAATCGCGAAGAGATCTTGTGGATGCGCGCGCTGCGAATGCCTCAGAAGCGTGCATTCTGGGATGCCACTCGCGCAGCGGCGCAGAAGTTGTCGCCAGAGATTCGCGAGACGCTCGAGCCACGCGACCTCGCGATCATCGTTGCAGCAGAGGCTTGGAAGCCCGAGTTGCTCAGTGCGACTCGCGATCAACTCTTCGCGCAAGTCAGCCTTGCCCTTTCGCCCGAGAAAATACGGCGATATGGAGCCTCATTCGAGGGGTATGGCACGCAACTACCCGAAACTCCTCGCGCTCACGATGCGCAGTTGCGGTGGGGGGATTGTGCGGCGATCTTGATCGCACTCGACGCGCTCGAGAATCCAGCCATTCGAGCGCATCTCTTTGACATCGCGGATCGCGATCAAGCGGATCGATTGACAGAGTATGGAGGATTGCTGCGACTCGATAGCAACGGTCGCTACGAACTCGTCGAATGCGCTCCCCAATCACGCGGCAGTGATGTGCGCTTCGAAGCCTCGCAAGAGATGTTCGATGCGGGCTACGACGCACTCTTTCACTTTCACAATCACGCGCAGACCTTCGACAATCAGCGGTATGCAGGTCCGCACTTCGGCGACTTCGGCTACGCCGACGCGACCGGAGTGAATGGATTGGTCTTCACGTTCATCGACCGCAGCACGATGAACGCCGACTACTATCGGCGCGGGCAAGTCGTGATCGACCTCGGAACCGTCAAGCGCCCGGAGCAATGACCTCGATGCGATTTGCAAAAATGCATGGCATCGGCAATGACTACATCTACGTCGATGCGGCGGCTGAGCACATCGACGATGCTCCAGCGCTCGCGCGTGCGGTGAGTGATCGACACACGGGCATAGGTGGCGATGGGTTGATTCTGATTCTGCCCGCGACGCAGGGTTCTGGCGCCCACGCGCGCATGCGCATTTTTAACGCCGATGGAAGCGAAGCGCAGATGTGTGGGAACGGCATCCGCTGTGTCACGAAGTTTGTCGTCGACCGAGGGATGTCGATTGAAAATCCGCTGCGAATTGAAACGGCTCGAGGCGTGCTCGAGATGCGCTGGTGGCTTGGCTGCGACGGCCGCGTCAGCGACGTCGAAGTCGACATGGGCGCGCCGCTGTTGAGCGCGCACGAGATCGGACTTGCGTGGCCAGAGATTGCGGGGGCCGCACAAATCGTTGCGCGCAACTGGCCTCAAACGCTGCACTGCGACGACGCGCGAGTTGAGAGTGGTGCAACACTCGTCTCGATGGGCAATCCACACATCGTCTTCTGGTGCGGTGACGTTGCGCGCGTGCCGATCGAAGTCGTGGGACCCGCCATCGAGCGCCATCGTTTTTTTCCTCAGCGGATCAACGTGCACTTTGTCGAAGTGCTCTCGCGCACCGAGTTGCGCATGCGCACGTGGGAACGAGGAAGCGGAGTCACTCTCGCGTGTGGAACGGGGGCGAGCGCGGTCTGTGTTGCGGGGGTGCTCGAAAACCGAAGCGATCGCGCGGTGCGCATTCACCTGCCTGGCGGCGATCTCGATCTGAAATGGGATGCGCAGGATGGTCGCGTGCGAATGCGCGGACCAGCAACACACGTCTTTGACGGAGAGTTCACACTCCAAGAATTGCGAGTGCTCGATGCCGCTGAGTGAACTCGAAGAGAAGATTGCTCGCGAAGTCACCGAGCGTGGCGATCGCATGCTGCGTGATCTCGCGCAACTCGTTGCGATTCCTACTGGTCGCGCAGCGCACGCGGGTCTCGAGGCAGCGCGCGCGTGGATGAACAGTCGACTCACCGCGCTTGGAGCAACGATGACACGGCATCCCGGCGCTCCACGTCCGCAGTGGCTGCGCGAGCCAACTGTTGATGGCGCAGACGCGGGTGATCTCATCGTTGCGAATCGCCTTGGCACACGACGCGGGGTTCGCATCTTGCTCAGTGGTCATCTCGACACGGTGCACGATCCAGCGGGAACGTTTCAGATTTTGAGCGAAGAAGTGGATGGCATCCGACGAGGTCCTGGATGCGCGGACATGAAAGGCGGGCTTATCGTCGCACTGACTGCGCTCGAGGCCTTGCACGCGCAGGGAGTCGCCGTGCGCTGGTCGTTCGCACTCAACGCAGACGAAGAGACTGGAAGTTTTTCGAGCGCTGATCACTTGCAGACACTCGCCACGCAGCATGACATCGGACTGGTGCTCGAGCCAGCGGCGGCAGAGGGAAAGTTCGTCACGGCGCGCGCGGGGTCAGCGCAGTTTCGAATCGACGCGTTCGGTCGCGCCGCGCATGCGGGGCGCGATGCCGCTGGGGGAATCTCTGCGGTTGGTGCACTCGCTGCGGCGATCACCGACGTGTTGGCGCTCTCCGATCCATCGAGCGGTCGCACGGTCAACATCGGTCCACTGCAGGGTGGTGCGGCAACCAACATCGTTCCAGATCATGCCGTTGCGTGGGGAAATGCGCGCTATCAGAGTGTCGAGCAGCAGGGGATGATCGACCGTGCGCTTGCGTCGTTGAACACGCGAGACCCGACGCTGCTTCCACGGCTCACCGTGCAAATCACGCACAATCGGCCTCGAAAACCAGAGACCTGCGAAGTTGCCGCGATCGCTGCAGTTGCGCTCGCCGTTGCAGCAGAGTTCGGAGTCGCCGCAGGCACAACATCGACTGGCGGAGTGAGTGATGCGAACGTCTTGCAGGCCGCTGGTCTCGCGTGCCTCGATGGACTTGGAGTGTGCGGTGGCAACCTGCACCGCGCGGATGAGTTCATCGTCACGGCGAGTCTGGTCGAGCGCGCGCGCATCTTGGCCATCGTGATGAGCCGACTCGCATCGCAGCCTTCCGTACCATAGTTTTTATGCCCGTTGCAAGACCTACAGCAGTCGCGTCCCATGGTGGGCTTTCGCACCTGCCACCTCTCGCCATCGACCCCACTGTGCGCGCGGCGATCGACCAGATTCTCGTGCAGTTGCGCCGCGCACAGGCCTCACTCACCGGCGCACGCCCAGCAGACCCAGCGAAAGCAGAGTCCTACTCCGCGTGGATGCAGCGCAACAATGAACTGCGTGGCCGTCCGACGATGTATCCATACGTCGGTGCGGGCTTCGGTCACGGACTGCTCGTCGAACTCGCTGATGGAAGTGTGAAGTGGGACATGCTCAGCGGCATCGGCGTGCATATGTTTGGTCACTCCGACGCGCGCATGGTTGAAGCCGCCCTTGAAGGAGCGCTTTCAGATTTATGCATGCAGGGTCATTTGCAGCACAACACCGACGTGCTTGCGGTCGCAGAGATTCTTGCGAGTGAAGCCGCGCGCACGAGTCGATTGCGCCACTGCTTCGTCACGAATTCTGGATGCATGGCCAACGAAAACGCGCTCAAGATCTGCCAGCAGAAGACGCAGAGTGCGCCGCGCATTCTCGCATTTGCAGATTCCTTCATGGGGCGGTCGACGACGATGAGTCAGATCGGCGACACCGCTGCCTATCGGCAGGGACTTGTACTCAACACGCTCGTCGACTACATGCCGTTTTACGACGCCGCCCTCGCAGAAGAGTCGACGCGCACCACTCTCGCACTGCTCAAGCAGACGATCGCGCGCTATCCCAAGCAGCACTCCTGCTTCGTGATGGAGGTCGTTCAGGGCGAGGGTGGGTTCAACGTCGCATCGAGGGAGTTTCTCGTCGCGCTGATGCAGACCTGCAAAAATGCATCCATCCCAGTCTGGGTCGACGAGGTTCAATCGTTCGGTCGCACTGAAAACATGTTTGCGTTTGAGACGCTCGGCGTTGGCGAGTATGTCGACGTCGCCACAGTGGGGAAGCTCTCGCAAGTCTGCGCGTGTCTCTTCACCCCAGAGTTCAATCCGGGACCTGGACTTCTCGCAGGAACGTTTAGTTCAAGCACGAGTGCCTACCACGTCGGTGCGCGAGCACTCGAGATACTGCGCACGGGTGGGTATTACGGTCCATCGGGACGCATCGCGAAACTGCACCAGGGCTTTCGCGACTGCGCGCAAGATCTTGTGCGGCGCCGTCCAGAATTCTTTCCGCCAGTTCTTGATGGCGCTGGCAGAACCCTTCCAAGTGTGATTGGTGGCATCGGCGCGATGTTGCGATTGACTCCGCTTGGAGGCGACAAAGATCGACTCGTCGCGTTTCTGAAAATCTTGTTCGACGAGGGAGTGATCGCGCTGACGTGTGGTCACGGTCCGTACCACTTGCGATTTCTTCCGCCGCTTGGCGTGATGGAAGTCGCTCAATTCAAGCCAGTCTTTGCAATTCTTGAGAAGGCTCTCGAGAAAGCGCTCGAGAAGACGAACTAAACATGTTCATCATTCGCCAAGCCATCACTGCCGATATGCCGCAACTCTTGAAGTTGTCGCGGCTCGTGCACTCATTCAATCTGCCACAAGACAAAGATTCGCTCGCTGCGAAGATCGACCGAAGTCAACGCGCCTTCGCTGGATCGGTCAAAGAAGCCAAGGGTCGCGAGTTTGTCTTCGTGCTCGAGGATCTCGAGAGTGGCACAGTCGTTGGCACCAGCGCGGTCTACTCAAAGATTTCGTGGCCGGGCCATCCACACCTTTTCTTCAAAGTGCGCAAGCGCGAGCATTACAGCCGCGACCTTGGCACGGGACAGGTGCACGTCACGATTCAACTCGACACCGACGAGACGGGACCGAGTGAGATTGGCGGACTCATTCTCGCTCCGGGCTACCGCGGCCATCCACAAAAGCTTGGATCGCTTCTTTCGTACGTTCGCTTTCAATACATCGCGATTCACCGCGCGTGGTTTCAATCGCGCATCCTCGCCGAGTTGATGGGAGCGTTGACCCCCGACAGTCGCTCGTCACTTTGGGATTACCTCGGACGGCGCTTCATCAATCTCTCCTATACCGAAGCAGACACCTTCAATCAGCGAAGCAAAGAGTTCATTTTGAAGCTCTTTCCAGCGGTTGAGATTTACATCTCGCTTCTGCCACCCGAGGCCCGTCAACTCGTCGGCAAGGTTGGCGACGAGACACTGCCTGCGCTCAAGATGCTCGAAAAGTTGGGATTCACCGCGCAGGATCACGTCGATCCATTTGATGGTGGTCCCTATCTTCACGCTTCGCGCGACGACATTCCAATCGTGACACATTCGATCGAGCGAGCGCTTGTTGGTGCGAGTAAGAGCGCGGCGCGCGCAGCATCGATCGAGGTCATGGGCGTGGTTTCGTGCACTGGCGAGCAGGGATTTCGCGCCGTGCGAAGCGCGTTCGAACTCTCAGCATCCGGTGTGCGACTGCCCGCCAAGACAATCGCCACGCTCGGCGCAGAGTCGGGCACCAAGATCGGACTCACCGCCTTTGACAAGGGCGGCAACGCGATCGCACTCGAACGAGCGTCGGCTGTACAGAGCACGAAGGGCAGCCGGAGCCGTCGATGAGTGAGGGTGTTCGTCGCGGGCTGCTGGCGCACGAGCCGAGCGACTTCATCGGTGGTCGTTTTCGCCTGCTGCCATCGGTGGTCGGCGAGGCGAGCGCAGAGCTGATCTCAAGTCATGATCCTGCAGAGCCGAGTGTTGAAGTCTGGTCCGCTGCGGCGCAACTTGCACACGTCGATCTCGCCGTCGCGAGCGCCCGAGCTGCTGGTGCACTGTGGCGCGCCGCAGGCGATGAGAGTCGTCGAGAGGCGCTTCATGCTCTTGCCGAAGTGTTCGTGGCAGCCGAAGATCGCATCGCACGATTGATCACGCTCGAGAGTGGAAAGACTCTCGCCGAGAGTCGACTCGAAGCGAAAGCGCTCTGCGAGAAAATCAAAATCACACTTGAGCCTTCGAGTACAGCGCGTGTGCGTGGGTTCGAGTTTGAAGTGACCCCAACGAGACGGGGCGTCTGCGACTTTCGACCCTATGGCGTGATGGCGGTGATGGGTCCATTCAATTTTCCTGCGCACCTTCCGAACGGTCACATCGTTCCAGCACTTCTCGCTGGAAACACGGTTGTCTTCAAGCCAAGTGAGCGAACTCCAGCCGTGGGGCAGTTGCTCGCAGAGTGCGCCGACCGCGCGAACATTCCCCCTGGAGTCTTCAACGTGATCGCAGGTGGACCACTCCTCGCCGCGCGGCTGTGCGGCCACTCCGATGTCGATGGCATTCTCTTCACCGGATCGTGGCCAACGGGACGGCGCATCCTCGAAGCGAATCTTGATCGTCCTGGACGGATCATCGCGCTCGAAATGGGCGGCAGTAACGCAGCGATTGTCTGCGCCGACGCTCACCTGAAGCAAGCGGTGATCGAGTGCGTGCGGTCGGCATTCGCAACGGCAGGGCAGCGGTGTACCTGCACCCGCCGCATCATCGTTGATGCATCGATCGCGAGCGCATTCATCTCGCTCTTTGCGAAGGTCGCGAGCACGCTCGTGATTGGCTCGGGCGACTCGAGCGAACCGGTCTTCATGGGGCCGCTCATTTCGAGCGATGCCCGCGACGCAGTCATCAACTTTCAAGCGCGACGGGCGCGTGCGGGGGCGAAGGTCATCCTTCACGCGCAACCACTTGAGCGCGCAGGATGGTTTCTCACTCCAGGCATCCTGCAGGTTGATCGCTTTGAGCTCGGCCATGATGAAGAGGTGTTCGGTCCCATCGTGCAGATTTCAGTTTCGACGAGTGATGACGATGCGATTGCGCAGGCGAACGCATCGCACTTTGGTCTCGCTGCCGCCGTGTTTACCGCGAGCGAAGAGCGGTGGAAGCGCATGGCGCCTGAGATTCGCTCTGGATGCATCAACTGGAATGTTGGGACGGCGGGTGCGAGCAGTCGTCTGCCGTTCGGCGGACTCGGTCGCTCGGGAAACAACCGTCCTGCGGGCGCATTCAGTCTCGACTATTGCGCGGCGCCAGTGGCGCAGTTGCACGAACGATCCGATGCAGCAGCGCTGCCGCAGGGCATGCGACCGTTCTAGCCACTGGCTTCGGTGAACTGCTGCGGCGAAGAGCCACAGAACTACATACGCTTGGCGCATGCCGACTGAACTCCCAAGCGGGCGAGTGCAACCGCGCTTCGCAGGACTCTCGACCTTCATGCGGTTTCCGCGCTTGAGCGATCTCAGCCAAGACTCTGCACCCGATTGGATCGTCTACGGCGCACCATTCGACGGGGGAACAACCTTTCATCCTGGCGCACGATTTGGTCCTCGCGCGATTCGAGATGCGAGTCAGTATCTCAAAGCTGCGAGCATCGAACTCGAGGTCGATCTCGCTGCGACCTTCTCGCTTGCTGATGGCGGAGACTCGCCAGTCGCTCCCTATTCGTGCGGTGACACGCTCGAACTCTTGACGACCTTCGCGCAAGGTCTTGGACAATCATCACACTCGCACCTCTTGGCACTCGGCGGTGACCACTCGATCTCGCTCGCCAACATTCGCGTCGCCTGGGAGCGCGCGGGACGCCCCGCCACGGGTCTCGCCGCGATCATCTTCGACGCACACATCGACACGGTCGATGTGGTCTGGGATGAGTCGTACGGCCACGCATCTTTTCTTCGTCGCGCGATCGAAGATGGATGCGTTGATGCCTCGCGCACGATGATCGTCGGCGTTCGCGGCTCGCTCAACACGCTCGACGATCTGCACTTCGCGCGCGAAAAACACATGACACTTGTGCCGATGAGTCGCTTCATCGATGACTTCGCCGCAGGCGAGCGCGCGGTCCTCGAGTTTCGTGATCGCATTGGCGACGCACCGGTCTACTTCTCGTGCGATGTTGACGCAGTCGATCCAGCGTTCGCGCCGGGTACTGGCACGCCGGTCTGCGGAGGTTTTTCGTCGTCACAACTGCTTGGAATCCTGCGCAGATTTCAAGGTGCGCAAGTTGTCGGAGCGGATGTCGTCGAAGTCTGTCCTGCGCGCGATCAATCGGCGAACACGGCAATGCTCGCGGCACAGATCGCTTTCGAACTCTTGTGTCTCGACGCCGTCGGACGGCGCGAGTGATTGCACGTTTACCGAATCGGGGAAGCACGCCTGTGCTCGAGTGGGCTCTAGCGAATCGTCACGCTCTCGTGCAGCTCGATCTCGTACACCCCTGACATCTCGGGGGTGCGCAGGAGCCCGCCGTCGAGGTCAAACGTCGGCACGAATCGCTTGTAGGCCTTGCCGGAGAGCACGATCCAACCGCGTGCGCGAATCTCGTGCGTTCCCGGTGTGAGCGCGAGCGCGGTCACGTAGCGCAGTTGCGATTCGGGCAGGATGGACAGCGGGGAGTCTGCCGGCTTGAGCGCGCGCCAGAAGCTATCGAGATCGTGATGCATGAGCGACAACGCACTGCTCGCGCTCCACGCACCGCCATCGACGGAGATTCCGCCAAAGACAAACCGTGGGGTCGCGTCGTCGCCGAGGATGAGCGCGCCAAACTCGGGCGCAACGGTCGCCGTCGTGACGCCGTCTTTCGTTGCGAGTTCAAGTTCGGCGAGGACAGTCGCGCGCGCGGCGACTTCTCGCGTGCTCTGGGGCACTTTGCCCGACGCGAGCGCCTTGACCAGAAAATCGAAATCAAACACGGGACGAGATCCATCGGGCGCAGCTTGAGCGATCAAGAGCTGCGCGGCAGTGGCGGCTTCGGCCGGTGAGAGGGTGGCAACAGTGAGCGATCGAAAAAATCCATGCGGTGGGCTCGTCCATGAGTGGCACCACATTTGCATCGAGAGCGGAAGTTGACTCATCACCCCGAAGCCGCCAGTGACAGCGAGCAACATCGGCAGTGAAATCATCAGCGCAAAGATCAACATGGGCGCCCAGCGAGATCCCATGGGACGGGAGTGGCGATCGACCGCGCCAGCCTTGGTGAGATCGCTGCCGCACTCTGGGCAGCGGCTGGGTGTCGCGTCGGCGCAGAGTTGGAAGCATTTCGTGCAGCGCAATCGCCCCGCACGCGACATTGGACCGATGACCGCGGCGACGATCGTGAGCGGAATCACATACCAACATCCGCTCAGCACGCCCAAGAAAATCGAGCGGCCGAAGATGGCGTAGACCAACGTCCCGAGGATCGCGCAACCCGCGCCGAGAAAGAGCCAGGAGGGAACCGCTGCGCGCACACGCATGAGCGCGGTCGCGTTGGAGTCGCTTGAAGCGGTGACCGCGTGCGCCTTCGCGCGGCGATAGGGCGCAGTCACGCCGCGCCAGAGTCGCAGCGCGATGTTCGCTGGTGGACGCAAACTCTCAGCAAGGCGACGCAGTTCGGCCGTGCGAAACTCGATGGCGCTCATGTCTCGCATCGCGAGCGCTTCCCAGTACGCGAGTAGTTGAGGCTGCGCCGCGGCAGAAAATCCATGACGCTTGCATGGAGTCGTATCGACGCGGGTCTTGCACCAGGGACAGGCACAACCACGGGCTTCCCACACCACACCGTGCAACGCGATCCAGCGCGGAGTCGCTCGTCGAACCCACGTCCAACTGCCCACGCCAATGAGAAACATCGCGAGCGCGATCCACAGCAAGAAGTGAAGCACGAAGGGCAATTTAATGAACGACCACGCCGCGCAGAGGCCGACGACGAGGAGCAGGTCCAACAACAGCGTCATGCGAAAGATGAACTGCGCGAGCGCAGAGGGCTTCGCGAGCGCATCCCACTCAGCCTTGGTGCAAGTCCAGTCGTTTGATTCTGCCATGGTTGGCTCGGCGGGTGCTCTCAGCGCCGTCCCCGCTACCACCCCGAGGCAGGGCCCTGTCCAATTGAAATCAGGCGCAGGAATTCAGATCGCGTTGCGGGATCCTCAAGAAAAATTCCGGTGAGTTTGCTCGTCGTGGTCCACGCGTGCGGCTGTCGCACCCCGCGATAACACATGCAGAAGTGTCGCGCTTGGATGACGACCGCGGCACCGAGTGGTTGCAAGTGCGTCTGAATCGCGTTGGCGATCTGCGCGGTGAGTTTCTCTTGCACCTGCAACCGCTTCGAATAAATCTCGACGACTTTGGCGAGCTTTGAGAGTCCAACGACCTTTCCATCAGGGATGTACGCGACGTGCGCCTTGCCGACGAACGGCACCATGTGATGTTCGCAGTGGCTGTGCACGTCGATGCCACTGAGCAGCACCATCTGGTCATATCCCTCGATCTCAGAAAAGGTGCGAGCGAGTTCGTCGGCGGGATCCATCGTGTAACCGATGAAGTGCTCACGCATCGCATGCACCACACGCTTGGGTGTATCGATCAATCCTTCGCGGTCGGGGTTTTCACCGATGAATGAGAGCATCGCGCGAACGTTGGCCATGGCGGCAAGACTCTCTGGATCGGTCGGTGCAGGTCGTGACATAGAGCGCCCAATGATAGGCTCAAGGGGCATGTCACGCACTCCAACTCCATCGACGCAGCGCAGGGATCGCTCGTCGCTCTCACGCATGATTCGCAAGGTGGTTCTCGCTGTCTCGGTGCTCATCGCAGCGTGCGTCGTCGCGACGATTTTCTTTCTCGACGCGGCGGCAGCGCGCATCCTGACGACGGCTGGCTCGCACGTTCTTGGAACGACAACGACCGTTCGTTCGGTGCATTTGGGCATTTTTGAAACCACATCTTCGCTCAATGAACTTCAGATCGCGCAGCCCACCGGCTTCGGCGATGGTGCGATGATCGCTGTGCAGCGGGCATCGATCACGGTGGGGCTCAGCGAGTTGCTCAGTCACGACATCCTCATTGATGAGATTCTCATCGACGGGGTCGAGGTGCATCTCGTTGAGGCCGGGGGAAAGGTCAACCTGCAGGTTGTAGCAAACACGGTCGCTGGAACCGATGATGCTGCGACATCTGCGACGAGCACCACGCCTGCGACCAGCGCGCCGCCGAGCAGCGGCGCAGTCACGATTCGATCGCTCAAGGTCACCAACATTCGCGTCAATGCAAGTGGAAACTCTGCCCTCGCCGATGGGCAAACCGTGCAAGTGACGATCCCAGACATCATCGTCACTGACCTTGGCTCGAAGACTCCGATGAGCGAGGTCGCCACGAGAGTCACAACTGAATTGATGGACCGCCTACTCATTGCGATCGTCGAAGCGAAGATTCAAGGGCTTCCATCGCAGATGCTCAGCGGACTGACGAGTGCATCTTCGACGCTGAGCGATGTGACCTCGTCGATCTTGCGCGAGAGTGGCGATGCGATTCAGAAGGGTCTCAAGGGAGCGGGCGACGCGATCAAGGGACTGTTCGGAAAGTAGCGCTCAATCACTTCGCAAAGATGCGCTTCCACCACGCAAGAATCTCACCGAGTCGGTGAATGCGTAGGTCGGGGGGTCCTGTGCGGCTCATGCCGTGGCTCGACTCACGCGGATATCGCACGAAACGCACCGGCACATCTTGCGCAGCGAGCGCCGCATGAATCTGCTCTGACTGTTCGATGTTGCAGCGTAAATCTCCCTCACTGTGAATGAGCAACATCGGCGTGCGCGCTTTCGAGAATGCCGCGATCGGGCTCGACTTCCACATCGCCGATGGATCGGCGTAGGCCGATCCTTTCCAGTACACCCCTGGAACGTTCGGATAATCCGAATTGCCGCAGTGGCTGACGATGTTTGAAACACATCGATCGCTGATTGCTCCGCGGTACGCGTTGGAATGTCCCACCGCCCAGAGTGTCATGTAGCCGCCATACGAGCCACCCATGATGCCGATGCGCTTGGCGTCGATGCTCGCATCGCGTTGCAGCGCGCGCGTGATCGCCTGCACATCGAGCCAGTCTTTGTCACCCCACGTTCCGTGAATAGCGCTGCAGAAGTCGACGCCATATCCCTTCGATCCGCGTGGATTTCCATAAGCGACGGTGTAGCCCGCCGCAGCGAGCAACTGAAACTCGTGAAAGAAGGTCCATCCATATTGTGCATGTGGACCTCCATGAACTTCGAGCACTGCGGGTGTGCGACCCTTCGCGCGCGCCGCCGCTGGAGGACGCATAATCCAGTAGTGCACCCAGGCGCCATCCTTGGCCTTGACCCACTCGTCGTGAGGAACCGCGAGGTCGAGTTCATCACAGAGCGCGCTGTTGAGTTGTGAGATCTGTCGCACTGGAAACTCGCGTCCGACGATGTCGGCGACGCAGACTTCAGGTGGTTCAGTTGGTGCGCAGCGAATGAGTGCGATGCGGCTGCCGTTTGTCGCGATCGATGCGGGAATGTGGTCAGCTCCAGGCGAAGTGTTCGCGACCACTGCGCCCGCGCGCGAACCGGCGCTCACGAGAAAACCCGAGCCGTGCCATCCAATGCGCATGATGAGCGACTCACTGTCGGGCATCCATCGATACCAGGCACCGAATCCACTCTCGGCAGAATCAGAAAGCGTTGGACTCATCAAGCAGAAATCAGTTGCGCCCAGCAGATCGCGTGTCTTCTTCGAGTGCCGGTCGTGCACGAAGAGTCCAAGATTCTTTGTCGCGTACATGTCGTTGCGTCCACGGCGTCCCGCGTAGGCGATCATGCTTCCGTCGGGGCTGAACGATGGCGTGCTCTTTGGTCCCTCGGGCAATCCCGCGACCGTCGTGCACCGTGCGGTGCGCACGTTGGCGATCACGAGCTGCGTCATCCACGGTTCGAAGATTGCTCGCGCGGATCGATTGACCGCAGCGATGATCGACTGAGAATCGGGCGACCAGTCAAAGGTGAAGGTACCCATGGTGTCGCCGAGATCGAGCGTGCGCACTCGACCCGTCGCGACATGCACCACCATGAGTGCGAAACGCGCCGATCCAAAGACGCCGTCACCATCGAGTCGATACCACGGATCTTCAACAACGAGCGGGGGAGTGCTCTGCCCAGCAGATTCGCGCACCTTCGCAGCGCCACGCGTGCGATCAGCCATCGTCGCGCGAAACGCAAACGCAATCTCGTCGCCGCGGGGAGACCAGCGCACATCCGCAATCGTTCCCTCGCCGAGTCGCGTGAGTTGCTTCGGTGTTGCAAGATTCAGTTTCGTGATGCCAACAACAAAGAGTTGCGGCGATCCCTGCTCTTCTTCGCGCACGAACAGCAACTTCGAACTGTCGGGAGACCAGCGGGGTGTTCGATCGCGCGGTCCTCTCGTAATGCGTCGCCCGCTCGCGGTGCCGTCGGCACGCGCGATCCACAATTCAGTGCGAGATGTGCCCGGTCGGTCGGCGGATTTGTTCGTCCAGACGATGCGTTCGCCCTCACGATCAATCTGCGGATCGGTGGGAGTGACCAATCGTCTCACGTCTGCTGCGGTGATCGTCCGGAGTGCTTTGTCTGCTCGTCGTGCCATAGAGTTCATCGTAGGATCATCCTCTATGACATGGACATGGCGCGGACGTGATGATGGACCCGACCCTGCTGCGCAACGGTGGCATCAGGTGATTCGTCCGTGGGGAGCGATGCCCGCGACACGCGCGCGCCGTCAACCAATTGTCGTCATCGGATATCCCACCGATGCTGGAGTTCGGGCGAACTTTGGTCGCGCAGGCACTGCCGAAGCACCAAACGTCTTGCGCACCGCCTGCGCAAATTTGCCAGCGCCAACCGCCCACGCACTCTTCGACGCAGGCGATGCGGCGGGCGCCGGTGATGACGTTGAGTCGTGGCAACAGTCGCTCGCAGCGGCGGTTGCGGCGGTGCGCGCGGGTGGTGGAATCCCGATGATTCTTGGCGGCGGTCACGATCAAGCGTACGGGCACTGGCTTGGAACCGTGCAAGCCGAATCTCCTGGAACAATTGTTGGATGCATCAACTTCGATGCGCACATCGATATGCGTCCGCTGCATGCTGGACGGGCGCACTCGGGATCGCCCTACGCGCAAGTGCAATCGTGGAGTGAGGCGCACAACCTTCCATTCAAATATCTCGCGCTGGGCATGCAGTCTCCACATAACACGCCGGCGCTCATTCAAGCGGCGTGCAGTGCGGGAGCGCAACTCGTCGATGCAGACGCGTTTCATCCCTGCCAAGAGGCGCAACTCTTGCAACTGATCGATCGCTTTCTCGCGACGGTTGATCTCGTGTGTTTGAGCGTTGACCTCGACGTCTTCAGTGCAGCGGTGGCTCCAGGTGTGAGCGCGCCTTCGCCGATGGGAATTTTTCCAGACGCGACGTTTCGCACAATTCTTCGACGCATCACGGCGAGTGGACGGGTCTCTGGAATCGAAATCGCCGAGTGCGCTCCGAATCTCGATGTCGGAGGACGGACGGCGCGACTCGGTGCAGCGATCATCGACACGATCGTTCGATCGCTCGCGGTGCCCACATGATTCGAATCGGCATCGACCTCGGTGGCACAAAGATCGCAGCGTGTGCGCTCGGCGATGACGGCGTTGAACTCGTGCGCCACCGCGTCGCGACGCCTCAAGGCAGTTACGAACAGACACTGAAGGCGATCGAAGATCTGGTGCGACGAGTTGAAGGCGATGTTGGTGCGAGCTGCACCGTCGGTATCGGCTATCCCGGAAGCGTCTCGCCGCGCACTGGCCTCCACCGCAACGCAAACTCGACCTGCCTCAATGGTCATGATGTGGTGGGTGACTTGCAGAATCAGATGAACCGCGAGATTCGCGGGGCGAATGACGCAAATTGTCTCGCGCTGAGTGAAGCCTTCGATGGCGCAGGTGCGGCGTCACGCGTGGTCTTCGCGGTGATCATCGGAACCGGCACCGGTGGAGGGATCGTCGTCGATCAGCGGATTCTCGTGGGTCGCAATGCGATCGGGGGTGAGTGGGGGCATTGTCCGATGCCAGGCACCGATCGCGCGGAGCGTCGCGCGCGTCCCTGCTACTGCGGTCAGTTCGGATGCATCGAACAGTTTCTCGCAGGGCCCGCACTCGAGGCGGAGTATTTTCGCCATGAAAATATCCACCATCCACTCGAAGAAATTGCGGGACGGTCGCACGCGAATGTTGATCCAAGCGCGCGTGCGCTCATCGAGTTGCTCTGCGAACGGCTCGCCGATGCACTTGCAGTTGTTGTCAATACGCTCGATCCAGATGTGATCGTGCTCGGCGGAGGTGTGAGCAACATCGCCGAGATCTATTCGCGCACGCCACGACTCATCGCCCAGCGCATCTTCTCAGATCAATTCGACACGCCGATTCTTCGAGCGAAGTTCGGAGATGCAAGCGGCGTGCGCGGCGCGGCGAGACTCTGGGGTGAACCGCGCTCGTCGATAGACTGACGTGCACGAAGACCGTAGTTCAGCGAAGGAAAGATTCATGAGTGACGATTTCATGGAGAAATTCGGAACCGTCGGTGCGTTCCTCGCAACGTGGCTTGGGATTCTTGTCCTCGTCATGTGCGCCACCTACGCCCTTGGCGGCGTGGTTTCAATACCACTGCCTCTTGAAACATGGCATGAAGTCGTAATCGCATTTCTCGCTGCAGTCGTGCTCTTTGTAAGGGAGAGAAAATGAGACACGGATTGCGACAACCGCACTCGCTCGGTCACCCTCGCGCGAGTCGGTCGGGACGCACGGCGGCAAGAAGTTCTTCATCGATTGATTGCGGTTCGCCGCAGATGTCCGCGGCAACGATGCGACCCGTCACTGGACCGAGCATCAAGCCCATCATCGCGTGGCCCGTCGCGACGTAGAGCCCGGGCAGTTCGCGCACCGCGCCAATGACCGGCATTCCATCGGCCGTGCAGGGTCGATAGCCCGCCCACTCGTGCGTCACGCGACCTCCATCAATGCCGTGCAGATACTTGCGCGCGCCGGCAACGAGCGCGTTCATGCGCTTGCGCATCCATGGACGTCCCACAGGCGCAATCTCGAGCGTGCCCGCGAGGCGCAGTTGCGATCCCATTGGGTTGTAGGCAATGAAAGTCTCTCGCATCACGCCACCAGTGACGGGGAGGTGCGGCACTCCATCAAGTTGCACGTGATAGCCGCGCGCGGGTTGCATCGCGATGCGCACACCCGCCGAACGTGCGAGTTCGTCCGACCAGATTCCAGCGGCGAGCACGGTCGTCTGCGCGCGCACGACTTCGCCGCTCTCGAGACGCGCGCCGACACATCGACCACTGCTGTCGCGGGTCAATCCTGTGACGGTGACGTTGGTGCGAATGGTCACGCCGCGCTTGGCGAGTGCATCGGCGAGTCCGCGCACGAGTTGACCTGGATGGATGATGCCGCTGTCAACGTAGTGAATCGCTCCTGCAACTTCGTCTGCGTACGCGCCGTCACGCCGCCTCAGTTCAGCGCCGCCGATGCGATCGGTGCGATAGCCGTAGCTGCTCAGCGCGCGACCTTCAGCAGCAGCGGCGTCGAGATTCGCCTCGTCGTGAATGAGGTCGAGCCATCCACTTCGTCGGTAGAGGCAATCGATCGACTCAGCGTCGAGCATTGCTTCGAGCGCCTGCACGGTGCGCCATCCCATCGCGCAGAGTGTGCGCATGCACCGATGCATGTGCGCTTCATTGCAGTGGGTGTGAAAGGTGTAGAGCCAGCGCAAGAGTTCAGGCGAGAAACTCGGACGAATCCAGAGCGGACTTGTGGAGTCGAACATCCAGCGCAGACCGCGCCACGAGGCTCCGGGCTTCGTGAGCGGGTAGTGGCCGATCGAGAAAAGTCCGGCGTTTCCGCACGAAGCGCTGTCGAAGGTTGCGCTTCGATCGAGCACGACGACATCGACGCCGCGCAGAGCGAGTTCGTATGCAGTGCACAATCCGACGATGCCCGCACCGACCACAACTGTCCGTTGATTTCCCATTGTTCCCTATCCTAGAGAGATGACGATTCGACTTGACTCTGGACTTGACTCTCAACTTGACTCTGGGCTTGGCGTTCGCGAGAGCTTTCGACTCGGCATGATCGGCTGCGGCGGAATCGGCAACGTGCACGCGGCGACGGCGCGGCGTGCGGGCATCGAGATCGTTGGAGCGTGGGACATTCTGCAAGAGCGTGCGGAAGCATTTGTGAAAGAGTATGGCGGCACTGCCGTTGCGAGCCTCGACGAGTTGCTCGCGATGAAATCGATCGACGCGGTTGTTGTCGCAGTTCCCAACGATCGACACGCAGCGTGCGCATGCGCTGCGTTGCGAGCGGGCAAGCACGTGTTGCTCGAGAAGCCGATGGCGCTCTCGACAGCGCAGTGCGATGAGATTCTTGCAGCCGCGAAAGCAAGCACGGGCAGTTTGCAGATGGGCTTTGTCTGCCGCCAATCGCCCACCGCACTCGCGGCCAAGAAATGGATCGATTCGGGACGCTTCGGTGAGATCTATCACATCAAAGCGAGTCTTTACAGACGGCGAGGCATTCCAGGACTCGGCGGTTGGTTCACGACGAAAGCGCACTCGGGGGGCGGTCCACTGATTGATCTTGGAGTGCATGTGATTGACCTCGCGCTGCACCTTGCGGGTCATCCACGTGTTGAGCGAGTGAGCGGGATGACCTGGTCAAAGTTTGGGTCGCCCATCGCCGACTACCGATTTACCTCGATGTGGGCTGGACCGCCGAAACTTGCTGGGGTCTTCGATGTTGAAGACGCCGCCACGGCGCTCATTCGCTGCGCGGGTGGATTGACCATCGAAGTGAACGTCACGTGGGCTGCGAACATTCCAGAGGGATCGACCCGCGATGGCATTTCGATCTGGGGAACGCGCGCCGGCGCATGGTTCGATGTGCTGGGCAAAGAACTTTCGATCGCGACCGAAGAAGAGGGGATGCTCGTTGACCTCAAGCCGCAGTTCGACGCGACCGATCCAATGGGTCAAGCGTGGGATGAGCAGTACCGACACTTCGCGCAGATGGTGACACACAGAAAAACGCCCGTGGCAACTGGATGCCAAGGGCGTTCACTTCAAGCGGTGATCGACGCGATCTACGAGAGTTCGAAGCAGAATCGCGAAGTCGAAATCAGTTGAGGCGACTCAACTGAAGAGATTCAGATTGCTTTGCCGTCGGCGGGTGATCCGCTTTCGTACTGCTTGAGAGTCTCTTTCATCTCATCGAGCATGTCGCCAGCGGGAGTCTTCTCGATCGCCAACTTCTGTGTTGTGATTGCCTGTGTCTTATCGCCCGAGTCGAAGTAGGCACGAGCGAGCGTGTCGAGCAGTGCTCCATCATTGCCGCCCGACGTTTCGACGCCAGCCTTCGCCGCAGCGAGCGCGAATGGAAGGTCGCGCGTCTTCACAGCAGGTGATGTGAGCACCGTCCAGGCGAGTTGATTGAGCGCACCGCTCTCCTTCTTTGCGGTGAAAGTCGCAACGAGTTTGCGGCCGAGGGTGTAGCCAGCCTCGGGTTGATTCGCGCCGCCGACCAAGATTTGAAACTTCTGCATTTCCACTGCGAGTGCCATGTCGGGAGTCGCCGTTGCAATCGACGCGTCGAGCGACGCGAGAAAAGCCGTGTAATCGCCTGTTTTCTGAGCTTCGCGAAGGAGTCCAGAAGCTCGGCTTCGAACCTTCTTTTCTGCCGCGCCACCGAAGAATGCCTCCTTGGCTTTCGCAACGTCCCAGGTGCCCGCAACGATTTCTTCGAGTGGCCCATCCATCGACATCGGATGGCCGATCCACTGCACGGTCGAATCCTTCACAATGAACGCGCATGGGATGCCATTCTGCATCGCAGGCTTCATGTACGCATCGTGCGCCGATCGATCTGGATCGCAGCAGAGTGTGTACTGCGTCTTCTCTGCCCACTCAGGCTTGTCGAGAAAAGTCTTGACCTTGTCGAGCGGTTCATCGCTGATGCCGATGATGCGAAGTCCGATGTCGGCATACTTGTGTTGCACTTCGCTGAGATGCGGCATGCCTGATCGGCATGGACCGCACCACGTCGCCCAGAATTCCATGATGTAAATCTTGCCTGGAGCGAAACCCGAGACGGAGTCGCCCTTGACCCACTCAGCGATTTCAGGAAAAACTGCTGGCGCGCCCGGGAAAAGAGTTGGGTCGAGCACTTCGGCGGCGGCTGGTCCTTTGGCCGCGACTTGCACGATCTTCGCAGCTGCAACGGTGGGGGGAGCGATGATCCCGCCGCCATCCGCTGGTGGAGATTGTGCGATGAAGAGAGATGCGCAAGCGACGAGTGTGATCATGAGGTGCTCCTGAAGTGAGAGGTGCGGTGAGGTCAAATGTCGACCCGTGAAACAGAAGGCTACCGCACGCGATACCTTTCACCGCATGGCGGCACAGATGATTGACGGCAAGGCTCTCGGCGCTCAGGTTCGCGAATCGCTTCGCACGCGCATCGCCGCGAGTGGACGCAACGTGCGACTCGACGCGGTGCTCGTGGGTGACGACCGTTCGGCAGC
The DNA here is from genome assembly GCA_945869475.1 of Singulisphaera sp. GP187. Lineage (GTDB taxonomy): Bacteria > Planctomycetota > Phycisphaerae > Phycisphaerales > SM1A02 > F1-60-MAGs104. The sequence goes on from CAMBOV010000018.1 coordinate 41,094, forward strand.
GATTTATGCCCAGAATCAAGCGAAGAACTGCGCAGAGGCTGGCATCGAATACCACCTGCACACACTTCCTGCCACCTCGGGATATGACGAGGTTGCTGGTCGCGTGCTTCTGATGAACAGCGAAGAGTCGGTGCGGGCGATCATGGTGCACGTACCGCTTCCCGCGGGAATCGACGCCGAGCGGGTGCAGTCGCTGATCGCTGCTGAAAAGGACGTCGAGGGAGTGAATCCAGCCAATATCGGCAACGTCGTCTACGGACGCCGAAGTCTCGTGCCATGCACAGCACTTGCCGCGCTCGAGATGATCGAATCAACGGGCATCACACTTCGTGGATCGCGCTGCGTCGTTGTCGGCGCGAGCAACATCGTCGGCAAGCCCATCGCCGTGCTCTTGATGCGCAGCGAGGCGACGGTGATCAGCGCGAACAAGTTCACTGTTGCACTCGATGCACTCACGCGCAGTGCCGATGTTGTGATCGCCGCCGCTGGTGTGCCAGCACTTGTCAAGCGCGACTGGATTCGCCCCGGAGCGGTGGTGATCGACGTCGGCATCAACCGCATCGTGCGCAGTGATGGAAAGAGTGTGACGGTTGGCGATGTTGATCCGGCTGTCGCAGAAGTTGCAGGATGGATGAGCCCCGTGCCAGGTGGAGTTGGTCCGATGACGGTTGCGATGCTGCTGCGAAATGTTGTCGAAGCAGCGCTGCGATGAGCGCCTTCGCTGCGATGAGCGCCTTCGCTGCGATGAGCGCGCCTACGCAAACAGTGCGTCGTACGCCTCGTGATAGCGCGCGAGAGTTCCAGCAACAATCTCTGTTGGAACTTCTGGACCCGGCGGCGTCTTGTCCCACGCGCCTGACTGCACGAGCGTGACGAGCCAATTGCGCAAGAACTGTTTATCGAAGCTTGGCTGATCGCGACCGGGGGCGTATCCAGCGGCCGGCCAGTAGCGACTCGAATCGGGAGTGAGCACTTCGTCGACCAACATGAGTTCGTCGGTGGGCGATCCACTTCGATCGAGGGCGAAACCGAATTCGAACTTCGTGTCAGCGAGAATCACCCCGCGCGCGAGCGCGTGCGCCGCAGCAACCGTGTAGGTGCGCAGTGTGATCTCTCTGAGTCGGCGCATGAGTGGCTCACCGACGAGTTCGCTGGCTCTCTCGAACGAGACGTTTTCGTCATGTCCATGCGCGGCCTTGGTCGCTGGTGTGAAAATCGGCTCAGCAAGTCGCTCGCACTGGCGCAGTCCCGCGGGCAATGCGACCCCGCAGACGCTCGAACTCGCTTGGTATTCGCTCCAACCGCTTCCAGCGAGGTACCCGCGCGCGACGCACTCAATTGGAACGACGTGCGCGGCGCGACAAATCATCGATCGTCCGCGAAGGGCGCACTGCTGTGCGTCATCGAGCGCCACAATCTGCGAGAGATCGGTCGAAAGAAGGTGATCCTTCACGATCGCATGGCCGCGCAAGAATTCGAACCATCCCGAAGCGATCGCGGTCAAGAGCCGACCCTTTCCTGGGATCGCCGTGGGCATCACGACGTCAAAGGCCGAGACGCGGTCGGATGCCACGAGCAAGAGTCGAGGACCGTGCGCATCGGCGGGGAGGTCGTAGATCTCGCGCACCTTTCCTTGGCGGCGTCCGCTCAGAGGAAGATGCGTCTCGAAGACGGCGTCATCAGTCGGTGTCGGCATGTTCGAAGTGTAGGGAGCAGCGCATCGTGCGTAATGGGCGTGAGTGCAGAGTGTGACGCAACGAGCGATACACTCGCAACCGTTCCATGTTGCGATTTTCATTTCTTCAGCGCGAGGGAACCTCTCTCGCAATTGACGTCGCACACGCCTACTTGATGGGGGCGAGCGATCAATCGGTCGCGGGCGGAATCACGCACGCCGATGGAATCGTCGAGTGCAAGCCACCCAAAGGTCGCGCCGCCGCGCTCATGCTCGAATGCGAAACGAAAGAGATGGGACGGCTCTCGATTGCGACCTGCCTTCTCGAGCAACGAGAGCAGCCCTACAGCTTGACGCTCGAACTCGCTCGCCACCGCATCAAACAGTTCATCGCCAAGTGTGAGGACTGGCAGATTTGGGATCACCCAGCCGCGAGCGACGCACTCGCGCAGTGGAACGAGGCGCGCAGGCACTTCACTGCGGCGATGACGACGCAAGATTGCGCGCAGGCCGATGCGCTGAGTTGTCGCGCACTTGTTGCAGGACTGAAAGCAAGCGAGCGTCTCGCCGTCGCGCACGCGCAAGTCTTGATGCATCGCCGGTATGGCAAGAAAGCGGCGTCGACGTTGGTGCTCGGCGTGCGTGTCGATGGTCGCGTGAATCCTGCGGCCGTCGCGAGTGCGCTGAGTGCATTCGACATGATCAATGTTCCACTGCGTTGGTCAGAGATTGAACGAACTCCTGGTCAGTTCGATTTTTCAGGAGTCGAAACGTGGATCGATTGGGCGGCGACGAGCGGGCGCACCGTGCTCGCGGGACCCATTGTCGATTTGCGTCCCGGCGCGATGCCTGCGTGGATCGAGGCGAAGCGCGGCGAGTTTTCGGTGCTGCGCGATGGCATCTGGAAGTTCGCGCAAGCTGCAGGCAAGGCGCTCTCGGGACGAGTTGGAATGTGGGACATCGCCGCGGGCCTCAACGACAATTCGTGGTGGTCACTCAACGTCGAAGAGATGGTTGAGATCGCGCGTCGCGCGAGCGTCGGCCTGCGACAAGCGCGCAAAGATGTTCCGACACTTCTCGAAATCGTCGAACCCTTCGGGCAAGCCGTTGCGAGTCACACTGGAGCGATTACGCCGCGTGCACTTGTCGATGCGCTGGTCAACGACGGCATCCATCTGGACTGTCTGCTGCTGCAGTTGGTGATGGGTGAAGCCACAAGTGGACGGGTTGCGCGTGACCTGCTGCAAGTCTCGGCGCTTCTTGACAATTACATTCCATTTCGAAAACCAGTCTTCGTCGAGATTGGAGCTCCGAGCACTTCGACCGGTGAGGGCAGCGGCTACTGGCGGGCTCCGTGGAGTGAGAAGTCGCAAGCGATCTGGGCGAGCCGGATCTTCTCGATCGCGATGTCGAAGCCGCACGTCGAGTTGGTTCTCTGGCATCGACTCGTCGATGGCGATGGCACGCAACCCCGCTACGGAGTCATTGATCGAGCGAAGAAGGTGAAGGCGACGTTGCCGACACTGCTCAAAGTGCGCAAGGCGTTGCGTGCGCCGATCGGACCATGGCAGGCGCCCGAGTCCGCTGAAAAAAGTGAGCCCAAGCCATCATGAGCGCACCGAAAGTCAACGGCGCGCGCGCACGATCGACGATGCGATTTCCCTGGCTCCTTTCGGCTGGCACAACAAGTCTCGTGGCGGTTCTCGCGTTGGCGGTGCTCGTGCCCGCAGTTGGTGTGCTCGTGCACGAGCGACTCTCGCAGCGCGCGCCACTCGCGCCAGTGCACTTTCAGATCGACATCAACCGTGCCGATGCCGCTGAACTCGCGCTCTTGCCTTCCGTTGGTCCAGCGCTCGCGACGCGTATCGTCGATGATCGCACGAGGCGCGGAGCATTCACCTCGGTCGATGAACTTCAACGAGTGAAGGGCATCGGTCCTGCAATTTCAGAGTCGCTCGCACCCTGTGTTCGCGTTGAGATCACTGCGCGGTGAGCGATATGGATTGGTTTCAACGAATCTGCACGTCGAAAGCGCTCGACCGAGTCACGCAACTGCTGCACGATCGCTCGGATCGATTGCCTCTCGCGCTGCGCGGCAGTGCTGGATCGAGTTCGACGGTCGTCGCTGGAGCGATTGCGGTGCGAGTCGGCGCGCCGATTGTGTTCGTGACGGCGCACCGAGATGAAGCAGAAGAGGCTGTCGCAGAACTCACCTCGCTGGGAGTTTCATGCGCGCACTTTCCTGCGCTTGAGTCATCGTTCGCGGGGCAAGAAGTCGCCGAGCAATTGTGCGAACGGGTTCGCGTGCTTCGCCAGCTCGATTCGCACGCACCGCCGGCCGTGCTTGTCGCGCCAGTGACGGCACTCATGCAGGGAGTGCCCGCGGCAGCTGAGATGGGATCGGTGATCCTGACGATTTCGCAAGGGGCGCAACTCTCGCGCGAGGCGCTCTTGAACTGGCTCGCGCAGGCTGGATACGAACGCATGTCGAGCGCAGAAGCACCAGGAAGTTTTGCAGTGCGCGGCGGCATCCTCGACATCTTTCCAGTGGGAGCGATTGCTCCCGTGCGCGTCGACGCACTTGGCGATGAGATCGAACGCATCTTCGAAATCGATCTCTCGACGCAGGCGAGTGACCGGCAGATCGAGTCGGTCGATCTGATTCGCGCTGGCGGACTCTTCGACGCAGCTCGCGTTGAACCCATCGCATCGCGGCTTGATGCGAAAGCGATCTTGATCATCAGTGAAGGGGCTGAAATCTCAGAGCAGGCGCGCGGATATCAAGATCGACTGAGCGACGGACAGGGGGTCGTGCCCTGGCCCGACACACTTCGCGAACTTCACGCGCGATGCGCTCGCACGATTGAGCTCGGCGGATCTGTGCAGATCGCAGATGAGTCGCGTGGCGTGCAGTTGCCGGTGGCGGCGTTGGGTGGATTTTCAGAGGCACTTCCAACTGCGATGGACGAACTTGCGCAACTCGCCGCTTCACACAGCACGACCGTGGTCTGCGAAACTGCCGGAGATCTTTCGCGGGCGGGTGAACTCATCCCCGCAAGTGCGACGGCTGCGGGGCTCATCATCGAAGCGCGCCATCTGCACCGAGGTTTTGTCTGGACTGAACAAGCGCCCGCGTCGCTCGCAATCGTTCCGTGGCATGAGGTGCTCAATCGATTCGGAGCGCGACGACGGGTGATCGCAACGACGCACGTGGGCGCGGGGCGCTCGCGAGATGCGTTTCTCTTTTTCGAGCCGGGTGATTATGTGGTGCACCGCGATCATGGCATCGCGAAGTATCACGGACTGACGCAACTTGCCCAGCGCGACCGTCCAAGTGCATCGGACGAGGAGTATCTGACTCTCGAATACCACGGCGGCGCGCTGCTGCATGTTCCCGCGAGCAAAGTCTCGCTGGTTCAGCGATATGTCGGAGCGGGATCGATTCGTCCTGCGCTCTCGGCACTTGGCGGTCGCAGATGGAAGAAGCAGAAAGAAGATGTTGAAGAGGCAGTGCGCGACCTCGCAGGCGAACTCATTCGCGTGCAAGCTGTGCGTGAATCGACTGCGGGAATTGCCTATCCGATTGATTCGAAGTGGCAGGGAGAGTTCGAAGCAGAGTTTCCATTCGTTGAAACCGATGATCAGGTCACGGCGATTGCAGCGGCGAAGCGCGACATGCAGAAATCTCGTCCGATGGATCGGCTCGTCTGCGGTGATGTCGGGTTTGGCAAGACTGAGATCGCACTGCGCGCAGCTTTCAAGGCAGTCGACGGTGGACGGCAAGTCGCGATGCTCGTTCCAACGACCGTGCTCGCCGAGCAGCATGAGCGCACCTTTCGTGATCGCTTGCGCGCGTATCCGTTCGTGGTCGAGGGTGTCAGTCGATTCAAGAGCGACGGCGAAGTGCGCGAGGTGCTCGACCGACTCGCCAAGGGCAGCGTCGACATCATCATCGGTACGCACCGGTTGCTCTCGAAGGATGTGCGCTTTCACGATCTTGGACTCGTCGTCATCGACGAAGAACAACGCTTCGGCGTCGAGCACAAGCAACGACTCTTCGAGTTTCGCTTGACTGCCGATGTGCTCACGCTGAGTGCGACGCCGATCCCGCGAACCTTGCACATGGCGATGTTGGGATTGCGCGACATCTCGAGTCTGACGACTCCGCCGCCTGATCGCCGCGCGATCGTGACTGAGGTAATGCCATTCAACGCAGAGCGGCTCGCGGGTGCGATTCGTCGAGAACTCGCGCGTGAAGGACAAGTGTTTTGGGTGCACAACCGCGTGCATGACATTGAGTCAGCCGCCGATGTGGTGCGCAAACTCGCACCCGATGCGCGCATCGTCATCGGCCATGGGCAGATGGGGGATGGCGAACTCGAACAGGTCATGCGCACGTTCATGCGGCGCGAGGCGGACATTCTCGTCTCGACGACGATCATCGAGAGTGGCATCGACATCGCAACGGCCAACACAATGGTCATCGATGATGCACACCGATTTGGACTGTCAGAACTGCATCAATTGCGAGGTCGCGTTGGCCGGTCGAGTCACCGCGCCTACTGCTACTTGTTGCTGCCGCAGGATCGCGCCGTCGCACCCGATGCGATGAAGCGACTGCGTGCGATCGAGGATTACTCGATGCTCGGCGCAGGTTTTCGAATCGCAGTGCGTGATCTTGAGATTCGCGGAGCAGGCAACCTGCTCGGAAGCGAACAGTCAGGCCACATCGCCGCCGTTGGCTATGAGCTTTACTGCAAGATGCTCGATCAATCCGTGCGCGAGATGCGTTGTGAGCCGCAGGTTGTGCCGCTCGACACCCTGGTCGATATCGGCCTGGTTGGATCGATCCCAAAGAGTTTCGTGGTGAGCGATCGTCGGCGACTCGAGGCGTACCGGCGCGTCGCAGATGCTTCGACCGCTGCCGACCTCGCACTGGCATTTCGCGAGATTGAAACAGCCTACGGACAGCCGCCGCAGATGAGCAGCGACTTCTTTCTGCTCACCGAGATTCGACTGCTGTGCACGTTGCTCTCGATTCGATCACTGCTGCGCCGCGAGAGCGACGTCATCTTTCGCACCCACGATGCGCCGAGCGTGCACAGCATCTTGCGCGGGACAAAGGGAACCGTTCGCACGGTGGGGGTGGCCGATGCGCAGGGGCTCATCGATGTCTATTGGAGACCGACCCCAGAACTGCAACCAGTCGCACCACTTGCGAAGGATGTCGTTGCGCGCCTTCGACGGGCGCACGCGCGCACGGCCTGAGCCTGAGCCTGAGCCTGAGCCTGAGCCCAGACTCAGTGCAGCGTCTGCGTCGACTGTCCGTAGTGGCGTTCGAGAAAGCGCGCGACGTAATCGAGAATGCTCGAACACTCGGGAATCTCTGGATTGCTCGTCGCGCCGAGCGGCTCGAAGCGCATCCCGCGAAAGCGCTCGGCGGCATCGCCCAGCGAAAGTCCATGCTGAAGCGAGAGGCTGAACGCGCGGCAGAATCCTTGGATCAACCCAGAGAGGGTCGATCCCTCTTTGCTCATCTTGATGAAGATCTCGCCAGGGCGTCCATCTGGAAAGAGCCCGACCGTGAGATACCCCTCATAGTTCGCGATCGAAAACTTGTGTGTCAGAGAGCGGCGCGTTTCAGGCAGAATCTCGCGGGACGTAGAGACATTCATTCGACTCATGACAGGCGATCCTCCATGAAGGCGCAGAGAAGGCGCGAAGACAAGAATCGCCCGCAAGTCCGTGCAGGCGAGATCGGGGCGACGATCAGCGAAGGCTACTCAACGAATGTCGCCGAAAGAATCAATCGACAAAATTCACCGCTTCACTGCGGATTTCTACGACGAAGAATTCGACGGTCGGCTCACCGCAACGGCGGCTGCGAACAGCCGCGCCTTACGACTTCTTCTCGCGACCCTTGCGTGCACTCTTGGTGCCTCGCTCAGCCTTCGAGTCGTCGCTCTCAGCAGTCGGAGCTTCCTGTGCGTCCGCACTGTCGTCGGCCTCTTCGTCATTCGAGGCCGAGGCCTTGCTTGGAGCAGCGGAAGTCTCAAGTTCGATGATCCGGTCGGGCTTGACGGTGACGGTGATCTCGGCAACAAGGTCGCGTCCGAACTGAATCGTGACTGACTGAGTGCCGACGCGGCGCATCGGGTTGGCGAGGCGCACGGCGCGCATGTCGATTCCGTATCCCTCTGCGATGAGCTGGTCGCTGATGTCGCGCTGAGTGACGGCTCCGTAGAGCACGCCTTGATCGTTGCACGCTCGCACGAGCGTGATGGTGATTCCTTCGAGACGCGCAATGACAGCCTCGCGCTCGGCGCGTTGCTTCGAGACCTCAGCCTGCGCAATCGTGCGCGCCGCCTTGAGCGACTCGATCTTCTCTGCGGTTGGCGCCTCTGCCATCGCGTTTGGCAGCAGGTAGTTGCGTGCGAAGCCAGGGCGAACCTTGACGACGTCTCCGACGAGACCAAGGTTTTCGATCGTTTCGAGAAGCAGGAGTTCGTAATTGCGTGCCATGAGTCGGTGTCCTTGGTAAGAGTTAGAGGCGCCGCCGGACCTCAGCGAGTTTCTCCCGCGAGCGCGAAAGAAGGCGGCTTGGATGTACCCCGAGTGGTTGGTGGGGGGGCAAAGTATTGCAGATTTTCACTGCTGGCGCAAGTAGTGGATCAAGTCGATTTTCGTAATGATTCCGTAGAAAACCTTCGCATCATGCACCACCGCGACGCGATCCGCTCGAAAGATCGGCAGGAGATCATCGGTCGACTTTGCAGGATGGATCGTCTCGACGCGGCTCGTCATGTACGCACTGACCGGGTCAGCGGCGGCCTTGGCATCTCGAGCGAGCGCGAGAAGCACGTCGCTCTCATCGAGAATTCCAACAAGCGCATCATTGGCGTCGAGCACCGCCAACTGACTCACCGAGAACATGCGCATTCGGCGAATGGCGAGCGCGAGCGGCATCGTTGGATCGAGCACGAAATCTTCGCCGCGGTCGTGACGACGAGTGATGAGATCGCGCAGGTCGCCCGTCTTTGGGCGGGCGAGAAATCCCTGGTCGCGCATCCAGAAATCGTTGTACATCTTCGAGAGGTACTTTGCGCCGCCGTCGCAGATCAGAGTGACGACGCGCTTGGGGCTCTTCTGCTCGCGGCAATATTGCAGCGCCGCGTGCATCAAGACTCCGACGCTCGATCCAGCAAGAATTCCCTCTTTTCGAAGCAACTCGCGCACTGCTGCGAACGCCTCGCCGTCGCTGACCGCGTACGCGTGGTCGATCACCTTCATGTCAAGAATCGATGGGATAAAGTCTTCGCCGATTCCTTCGACGAGCCATGATCCTGCTTCGACTGTCTTACCTTCGTTCACGAGCGGCGCGAGGATTGATCCGCGCGGATCCGCCAAGATCACTTGACACGCTGGATTGCGCGACTTCAGAAATGCGCCGACGCCAGCGACGGTTCCGCCCGATCCAACGCCCGCGACGAATGCGTCGATGCGGCCATCCATCTGCTGCCAGATTTCTGGACCGGTCGTCTCGAAGTGCGCGCGCGTGTTGTCTTCGTTGGCGAACTGATTGACGTAGAACGACGTGGGATCTTCGCGTGCCATTCGCTCGGCCATGTCTTGGTAATACTCAGGATGCCCCTTGGCAACGTCCGAGCGTGTCAGCACAACCTCGGCGCCCATCGCGCGAAGGTGCGCCATCTTTTCGTCGCTCATCTTGTCGGGCATCACGACGGTGAGGCGGTATCCCTTGAGTGCTCCCACGAGCGCGAGGGCGATGCCGGTGTTGCCAGCGGTCGCTTCGATGATGCGTCCACCGGGCTTCAATGTGCCTGAACGCTCGGCCGAGTCGATCATCGCGATTGCGATGCGATCCTTGATCGATTGGCCCGGATTCAAGTTCTCCAATTTGACGAAAAGTTCGCAGGCACCCGTGTCAAGATGGCTGATCTTGAGCATCGGCGTGTTGCCAATCATCTCGAGAATGTTGTTGAACACGGGGGCGATCGTGGCGGTGGGCATCGTGCGAGTGTAAACATCACTCGATGGAGCGCGCCGAAGATGCCGTTGTCGTACAAACCGATCCGGATGGACGGATGGAGCTCATCACTGCGGGCGAGAAAGCGGGTCACGGCGCGTCGGTCGATTTTCGACGAGTGACACTCAAAGGAATCTCATCGTCGCCGCTCGTTCGTGCGTGCGGACCCAAGGGTGCTCTGCTCGATGCGACTGCTGGACTCGGCGGCGATTCGTTCATCTTGGCCGCGGCAGGATTCGCCGTGACGGCGATCGAGCGTTCGCCGCTCGTTGCAGCTGTTCTTCGCGATGGACTCGCGCGCGCTCGTGCCGAACCGCGCACCGCGGCAATCGCTCACCGCATCGAGTTGCACGAAGGGGATGCGCGATCGTTCATCGCTGGCGCTGCGCACGAGTGGGCGGTGATCTATCTTGATCCGATGTACCCAGTGAAGAGTGCCAGCGCGCTCGCTGCGAAACCAATTCGACTCGTGCGTGGCGCGGTGGGCGACGACCTCGATGCGCTGCAACTCTTTCGCGCGGCAGCACTGAGCAGTTGTGGACGGATTGTCGTGAAGCGTCCCCATCACGCAGAGAGTCTCGCGCCAGGAGCCGATCTCGTTTTCGACAGCAAACTCGCGCGATATGACGTCTATGTGCGGCACGGCAAGGCACTGCGCGCGAGCGCGCAGCGGAGTGAATCATGAGTGCACCCTGGCTCTTTCTGCCGGAGATTCCCGTGAGTGCTCCGTCGACGTGTTGCGTCAATGCCGACGAGGCGCGCCACGCAACCGCGAGCCGGCGATTGCGCGCGGGTGATGCGATTCACATCTTCGATGGCAAGGGACGGGTCGCCGACGCGCTGCTGAGTGTGCCCAACAACAATGGATCGCTCGACGCATCGGTGATCGCGGTGAACACGCGTGCGCGTGCGGTGCCCGATGTCGAGATCGCCAGTGCGATTCCAAAGGGCGACCGACTCACGACGCTGCTCGAGGCGATTGCTCCACTCGCGGCTTCGCGCTGGACTCCACTTCGATGCACTCACTCTGTCGTGACGTGGTCACCGTCGAATGAAATGCGCAGCGCGCGGGTCTTGATCGCCGCGTGCAAGCAGTCGCAGCAACCCTGGTTGCCGGTCGTGGCAGCTGAGTCGAGTCCCATTCAAGTGACTCGCGACGCGATCGCACGAGGACGGCGCGTCTTCATCGCGCACACGAGCGGGGCAAGTGTGAGTGCCCTCGGTCGTGCACCGTGCGGCGCCGCAGCCACTGCGATTACCGTGCTCATCGGTCCAGAAGGCGGATTTACGACTGAAGAATTCGAAGCGGTGAAAGCCCTCGGCGCAGAGTGCATCTCACTTGGCAGCGCAATTTTAAGAATTGAATTGGCTGTCGCCGCGGCACTTGCGTGCTTTCGGCTGTGATCCGACAGCATCCACCCCCGCCCCCCAGCACAACCAAGCAGAATCAAGCAGAAAATGGAGCGTATCGGGGTCGAACCGATGACCTCCGCCTTGCAAAGGCGGCGCTCTCCCAATTGAGCTAACGCCCCAGTGAATGAACACCGAGCCGAAGCATCCTAACGAGGAAACCAGAAACGCGCCTGTCGAGATTGAGCGTCGTGAGATCAGCCGTGTGCCAGACGTGGATGCGCGCAGTTGATGGCGTCGATTGGATGCCACATCGGGTCGGCGCGACCTCGCCGCCCGAGTTGGCGATGCCTCAGTAGTTCAACTCGTCAGTTCAACTCGTGCGTGCGCCGAATCGCCCTTCGAGGATTCCAAGGACAGTGAGATCCTCGCCCGCGTCTGGCCAGTGAAGACCTGTTTCGCCGCAGATGAGTTCAACATTCTGGCGATGCGCGTGGCTCGCTGAAGCAAGTCGCGGGTTCTTCGCCCATGGGAACCTGATTTCGCGGCCGTCACGCGCACCCCCCCCTGGTTACGGGCAAATCGTAAGGCTGCAGCACGTCGATCTGCCCGTAGAGAGGGGGTCATAAAAGACCCATGCTTCGTCAAGATTAGGCGTGTTTTTCAACAGCGGAGGTTTGTGATCAAGCGAATTGATCAAACCGTTTTCGATTGACATGCGCGCGCTCGAGGCGTCGGCGCACAGCGCTCCCTCACAACAACCGCGTCCACAACAGCCGCCTCGGGAATCGGCAACTCGACGGTCAGATTTTGCTCTCATGCGGAAACTTTCCGACCGGAGACGAGGGTGAATCGCACGAGGAACGATTGACTTCGCGTGCGGTGGGTGTACTTTGAGGCAGGCTTGTTTGATCGGAGTTCGGTTGTTTGGGGTTCTTCGCGGAGTTCGTCCAATGAAAATTCACCACTTCGGTTCGTCGTTTGCCGTTGTCGCGCTTGCGCTCTGCAGCATCGAACAAGCCGCGCAGGCACAATGCAAGGCTGACCTCATCGTTGATGGCGTCGTGGACGGTGCTGATCTCGCAGCATTGCTTACTGCGTGGGGAACGACCAGCGACCCACTTGGATGCGACATCAATGGCGACTCTCTCGTGGATGGATCCGACTTGGGATTTGTCCTGAGCGGTTGGGGATCTTGTCCGCCTCCGACTCAACTTTGGGCAACGATTCTGCAGTGGAATCCAAGCCAGGCGGTCGTGACGAACGTCACCTTGCGCAACGCGATCACTGCATCAGGCTTGCCCTGGCGCGTTCGCGACAACGCGAGCAACATCGAGATGTTGTTGGTGCCAGCGGGGATATTCACGATGGGGTGCAGTACGTCGACTACGTATCCTAATTGCAATTCCCATGAAACCCCCTTGCATCAAGTGACATTGAGTGCGTTTTATATGGGTCGTTATGAAGTGACGCAGGCGCAGTGGACGGCTGTGATAGGGAGCAATCCGAGTTATTTTCAAGGCCAAACTAATAGCCCATCGCGTTCTGTCGAA
>CAMBOV010000019.1 GCA_945869475.1 Singulisphaera sp. GP187
CGTGCTTCTTGTTGACGCGTGAGTGATTCGAGCAAGAGCAGTGTGTTCACTTCGCCGAGTCGGGCGATCTCGCGAATCTCTGCCGCCTGCTCGTCGGCGAGTGGAGTGATGTCGGCTTCCATCGCGAGGCGCTGACCACGCGCCCGCTGGTAGACGACATTGGCATTTTCAAGTTCGCCCAGTTGCAGCTCGATGGTTGTTTCGAATCGCACACGCATGAGTTCGCGCTGCGCGTGCGCCGTTGCGACCCCTTGCTGGTTGTGGTTCCACAGCGGCAGCGGCATCGCGACGCCGAAAGTAAAGTCTTCGTTGCCGTCGGTGTTGTAGGTGGGTCCGATTTCGAGGTCTGGAAATTGTTTTCGAATCTCGGCAGCGAGCGCCTTCTCAGAGACTTCATACGAAGCCGCAAGTGACGCGACAAGTGGACTGCACGTCACCATTTCATCGCGCAACTCTGCCATCGGTCGAGTTTCGACAGGTGGCATCTCACTTGGGATGAACTTCAGCGCTGCCCATGGCGCCACACCGAGAATTCGTTTAATCGCGACCTCGTGCTCAGCGATCGTGGCGCCGAGCCGCGCGAGTTCGGCTTGCGCGACCGCCTGTTCGATGCGAAAGAGCCGTGCTTCGACGCGCGGCACTTCGCCCGAAAACTCCATGCGCTCGACGATGCCGCGAATCTGCACGACGGCCTGGACCGTTGCGGCGACGACCTGCACACGATCGGATGCGATTGTCCACTGTGCCCACTGCGTGCGAAGGGCGAGCCGCGCATCCCACTCCTGCGCTTGCACCCTCGCGAGATCTGCAATGAGCGCCGCGTTTGCTCGCAGTTTTTCGGCCTCGAGCCTTCCAGAGATCGGAATCGTCAGCGCGATCTGACCACCCATTGAGAGTCCGCCGCCGAATTTCTGCGAGACATCGTTGAGATTGATCCCCGTCACCGGGTCGTCCCACAATCCTGCCGTTTCTGCCGTCGCTCGAGTCACACCCACCTCGAGCCGCGCGACACGAAGGTGCGGATTGAAAACAAGCGCAACGACCTCGGCCTCTTCGAGGGTGAGTCCATCGGATGGATCGAACGGCGCCGCGGTTGCACCCGAGTCGGCGGCGGAGAGTCGCGAGGCGACTGCGATGATCTCTTGGTCGTCGATCGTGCGCCCATCGAGTTTCTCGCGAACCGCTGTCGAGTCAAGTGGCTTTGGCTCGTACGTCGCGCATCCGCGACTGATGGCGGCGATGAGCGCGCACGCTGCGACGATTCGAATTGTCTTTTTTTTCACAGGAGCTCCTGAGGATGCACGATCATGAATGGGTGACAACGCACGCATGCCAAAGCGCATGCGCAGAGGAAGTCGCCACTTAAATCAGAAGTCGTGTCACCGCAAGCGCGCACCGCTCGGCTGAAGCGGCTGGATCTGGCGGAATAACGTGCGCTTTGTTCCTTGGAGCGCAGTGTGGAGTCCAGGCAATGAGAAGGAACTCGCAGACGAGCGGCGCCGAGAAATCGATCTCGCCCGCGTGGCTCAGCCTCGTTGCGATCGAGTCATCGGGCGCAGTGATGTGAATGCACGTCTCGCAGGCGTCGTGCTGCGGATCAACTGAAACTGGCGCCGCATGTTCATGTTCGCAGTTCGAGTGTTCGGAGTGCGATGACTCGGAGTGCGATGACTGCACTTGCGCAGGCGCGGCGAAACAGAGCGACTCACCACGCGCATATCCCAAGAGTGCTTGCGAGACAAGCAGGAGGACCGCGGTGAATTGGAGGAGTCGTGAACTCATGCGCCGTGTGGGAGCATAGGCACAGGCAACCGCGCGTGCAACAGAAGTCACTGCGTGGATGGTGGCGTCGATGCCGGCTTGGCTTGGGGCCTCGAGGGTTCGGTGATCTGCGGAAGGTCGAACGCTCCATCGCCCGAACCGATCCCAAGCGTCAGCAGATAGAGATCGAAGGTCTGGCGCAACTTGAATCGGCGAGGTTCGATGCCGGCGAGCAAGAACAGCGTCATCAAGCGCATCACTCCCGTGGCGACGAAAACCATCGCGTAGCCCTGCCTGCCGATCTCCATGCTCGAGAGAATTGTTGCGCCGATGAGCGAACCACTGACGACCGCCGCACTCTGCACGATGTTGTAAACCGTCATGACGCTGGTGCGCCGCTCGCTGGGGATGACATCGAAAACTAGAAGAAACGTGGCGGTTTCCCAGCATGCCCACGCCATACCGACCGCGAACTGCAACGAGAGAATCCACCAGAAACTGTCTGAGACGAGGTAGAGCGTTGCGGTTGGAATGATGCCGATGGCGCCGAGCCAGAGTGGAACGCCCGGCCCCCACCGCTTTGCCATCCGACCAACTCCCGGAAGTGCGACGACTTTCGCGGCAAAGGTCACGGCGAAGGCGCACATGAGCTGCGTGTAGGTGAAGTTGAGTTCATTGAGCATGTAGGGCGTGACGAACGCAGCAGAGACATTGGTCGCGAGCACGACGGCAAGCATGTAGACAAGAAGCGATCGAACCGATCGATCGCTCAAGAGGTCGCGCTGCAAGACCCGAAGCGATGGAGGTTCGGTGCTCGCCGCAAGTGCTGGGTTCGGTTCACTGTGCGCAGAGAGAAAGAAAGACGAGGCCCCTCGCGCGATGAACGCAAGAAAGAAGACGAGTGAAAACGCTTCGAGCAGGTGGTCGGATCGGCGTCCCCATTCCAAGATGAGTCCGCTGAGCAGTCCCACTGCGAGCAGCGCTTGGACTGTTCGACTGCGACTCGTCCAAAAGTGTGTTGCGATGAGTCGAGGAATCAAGGTCGGCGCCCACGTTTGCCACGGTGGCGCGGTGCAGAATCCTGCGGCCCAGTAGAGACTCACGAGCAGATAGACCTGCGGCGCCGTCACTGCACCGAGCCACGCGCTGATCGAGAGCGCCAAGAGAGAGAGTGCTTGCAGTGCCGTGAAGAATGAGACCCACACTCGCAGACTCTTGACGTACCTCACCCCCCATGGCGTGATGCTGTGAATCACTGCGCCCGCGAGCACGGGCACCGTTGCGATGAGTCCCGCTTCGACTTGCGAGAGTCCAGCGGCAAGAGCAAACGCGACGAAATAGGCTTCAGCCAATCCAACGGTGAGTGCGAACGCGGCGGCATCCGCTTGCAACAGGCGCATGTCGCGGCGAAGGGTTTGAACGCGCGGATTGGTCGAGGCAGTCACGAGCGCCCAAGAGTATCGCCACCAAGCCACCTGGCGCGCATCGCGGCGCGCTCGACGTGGGACCAGAAGTGAAGCGCATATTCGCTGTTGAGCATCGAATCGATGTACTGCGGATGCGACGCGAGTTGACGCTTGAGGGATTCAGTCCAACTGGTTCTGCCACGCTCGTGGGCTGTATTCACCCGCCCGATGCGGACGTCGGCGAGTTGAAGAAAATCGCCGACGACACGACCCTTCACTTCGTCGTTGAGTTCAGCGCGCAGAACGAGCATCTCGTTGCTGCCCTGTCGAAGGACGGTGTATCCCGTCTCGTGATCGAAAAGCGTTGCGTAGACATCGATGCCAAGAATCACCTTGGGCTCGAGATCGAACCATTCTGTCGTGAGGTGATGGGGATAGCGCTCGAGAAAGTGTTGCGCCATCACCTGCACCGGTGTCTCATCGGCGCGCTCGTGTGCCTGAGCGTCGCTCGCGAACGAGGGCAAGTTGTAGTGAAACCCAGAGACAGCCGTCGCAATTGGATCGCGCACGAGTGCGATGAACTTGCATGGGCGATGCGCGTCGATGATCTCGAACCGAACCATCCTGTTGCTGTGTGTCAGGTCGAACATCTGTGCACGAACACCCGGCTTCCAGAGTGAGTCGGTGCGATTGCCCTTCCATGCCGCTGGATCGAGCGAATGCGCCTTGAGTGCGAGCGTGTCTGAGCGTTTGTGAAGCGCGCGGTAGATCGCCATCGAGCCAGATTTCGTCATGCTGTAGACGACCACGGGAGTGCCGCCTGCGCTGTAGATCGCGTGCATTCGACGCCGATCACGCACAGTGTGCCGCCACCAAGTCAGGGACTTCTCGGCGCGCTTGATCTGCGCGCCAATAGCGGCGAGGAGTTTCATCACGAAACTGTAACAAGCCCGGTGGGTGTCGCACGGTGATAGGCTCGCTCTCAAGGAGCATCCACGATGACCAACATGACACTCAAGACACGCTCAGCCATCCACTGCCTCTTCGGTGTGACGATCACCCTCGGTTGCACATTGCTCGCGACTGCCGCGGGCGAAGGCGCGGGCTCTGCGCAGCTGCCCATCACGTCGATCACCCTCTACCGAAGTGGCGTTGGTTCATTCGAACGAAATGGATCGGTCACTGCGGGCGACTCAGTGCAACTTCGATTCGCAAACGATCAGATCAATGACATGCTCAAGTCGATGGTGATTCTCGATCCGCAGCGGTCGCTACAGTCTGTGACCTACGACTCGAAAGAGCCGCTCGCACGACAACTCGCGAGTTTTGGGGTCGATCTTGCAGATAATCCATCGCTCGCCACAATCTTGGGACGGCTGCGCGGCACGCGTGTGAAGGTTGTAACGAACGATGGACCCGTTGAAGGAGTCATTCTCGGAGGCGAGAGTCGCGAGCAAGCACAAGGCAGCGCACAGAAGGCAATCAGTGTGCCTTTTCTAAACCTCGTGACACCCACCGGCGTGCGATCGATCAACCTCGCGACGATGGTCTCAGTGCAACTCGAAAGCGCGACACTCAACGCCGAACTGAACAAGGCACTCGTCGCGCTCGCCTCGCACAGCACCGATCGATTCAAGAGTGTTGGCCTCGCGTTTGGTGGCAAAGGATCGCGTCCGGTCAGCGTTGTGTACGTCAACGAGATGCCCATCTGGAAGACGAGCTACCGATTGGTGCTGCCCGATGCGGTCAAGACGAAGGAGAAGCCGCTCATTCAAGGATGGGCCATCGTTGAGAACACGACGGATGATGATTGGACCGCAGTGCAACTCGCACTCGTTGCGAGTCAACCGGTGAGTTTTCAGATGGATCTCTCAGAGTCGCTGCACATCAACCGACCGATGCTCGACGTGCCGATGGTTGCAGGAGCCGCGCCACGCATCTATCAGGACAGTGACGCCTTTCAAGCGGACAAGAAACTCAGAGCGATGACTGCGCCGGACAGTCCACCGCCGGTGTCTGCGATGATGAAAAGTGCGGTCATGGACGCGGGTGGTAGTTTCGGTGACGGTGGATCACTCGGAGCGCGTTCGAGGTCGCTTGGCGAAGCTCTCGAAGGCTCAGACATCGCGTCGGGCGGTGAGGTCGGCGAATCGTTTCAGTACACGCTGAAGGATCCAATCTCGATTGCACGTCAACAGTCGGCGATGCTGCCAATCTTGACTTCGCCGATCGATGGTCGTCGTGTGAGCATCTTTAATGCTGATGATGGGATCGACCATCCCATGCGCGGTGTTGAACTCACGAATTCATCAGGATTGCAGCTGATTCCAGGTCCCATCGCAGTCTTTGATGGATCGACCTACGCCGGCGATGCACAGATTGGCTATCTCACGCTCAACGACAAACGACTGCTTGCCTACGCCGTCGACTTGGCGGTTTCGGTCGCGGTCACCAAGGATGGAAAACACGACGTGCGATCTGTCAGCATCGTCGATGGACTTGTGGAACAGACGTACCAGCAAGTGCGCACCCTTTCGTACGCATTTGTGAACAAGGACGAAACGCGCGACCGTACGCTTTTGGTTGAGGTTGAGAAGGAAGAGAATTGGGCGTTGACCACTCCTAAAAAACCCGCACAAGAGACTGCGAATCTCTACCGATTCGAAGTGACGCTGCCCGAAGGCGAGAGCGGCACACTTCTGGTGACTCAGGAGAGCACGAGCGTTCATCGGATCGCAGTCGTTGGATATGACATGCCGACTCTTCTCTCGTATGCCACCAACGGCAAGGCCTCGGCGGCGGTTGTTGACGCGATCAAGAAAGCAGCGCAACTGCAGTCGGTGATCAACGCGACGAATGCGCAGATTGCGCGGCTCGAGCAAGAGCGGCAGGCGATCGCTGCAGACCAGGAACGCATTCGTCAGAACATGAACTCGATTAGCCACGACACCGACGTGTACCGCCGGTATCTCACCAAGTTCGACGAGCAAGAGACCCGGCTCGAAGCGATCCGCGTCGAGGATGGTCAACTTCGCACGACACTCACTGCGCAACAAGAGGCTCTCGCCTCGTACATCCGTTCGCTCAACGTGACGTGATCACTTGCCGGCTGGCAAGATGATCGACATGCTGAGCGCTTTCTTTGGAACATCCGCTGTCGTGCGCGGCGTGATCTCGAATCGCTCGATGGGGGTATGCGATCCAAAGTTGTCGAGCCACAGTGGTGGCATGGGCTCTTCCCAGACCAGCACCGCACCCTCGGTCTCAATTCGTTTGAGATCAACCCACGGAGCGCGCAGTGGAATTGCATCGATGATGACATCGGGATGGTCGCTGTGATAGACCGCGACATTGCCGGCGATCCAGTGCGTACCGATGACGATCGTCAAGGGCGCGCCGCCAGTCGCTTTGCTCCAGCGCGCGCCGACCTGCGCCGCGAATTGGTCACCGTTGAAGCAGACGGCCGCGACGTTTCCTGTGATGTGTGGCCGCGCGATGAGTCGAACCGCAACGAAGCCGAGAATTCCAAACGCCAAGACGCACCACGCGATCCACATCGTGCGGAGTCCGCTGAAACCGATGGGACGGCGCACGAAGAGCAGCACAACGAGTCCTGTGTAGGGCAGCCATCCCATCGCCCAGAATCGGTGCATATAGAGATTGAGCACGCACGAGAGCAGTGCTGCGAGCGCGACTGGAAACGCAGTGCACCAGAGAAAATAAAGCGCAGCCTTGCGCGTCTCAATCGCGGGCGATTCGTGCTCGATCGTCGGCGTGCCGGGAACCGCAAAGAGCAAGAACATCATTATCCAGACGCCAAACATCATGGCGATCTGCACCCCGACAAACTCAAGTGGATAGGTGATGCGCCCCCACCACGGTGCGGGCGCAGTGTCGTAGAGAAATGCAGAATGAAATGGCAAGAAGTCGACCTGCCAGAGCCCGATGAGGTGCGGCACCATCACGATCGTGCCAGTGAGCAATCCGAGATATGGACCACGCGTGCGCCACAACCAGCGCGAATCTTTGTTGATGAGCGTGAATGCGAGTACGCCTACGGGTGCAAATCCTGCGGTGTGCTTTCCGTAAATCGCCACGGCTGAGCACGCACCAAAGCAGATCCACGCGAGCGATGTATTGCCGGTCTCGCGCGACCCGCGCACCGCGCGCCATCCTGCCCAGATCAGACCCGCGACCAGTGGCAACTGAATCGTGTTGTGATTGAAGAGGTCGCATTCGTAGTTGTAGTAGATGCATCCTTGAAGTGAGAGCGCAGCGATGAGTGCGCGCCACGGACCCGCAACATCGCGCGAGGCGCGCCAGACAACCCATGCCGCGGTCGCTGTTGTTGCAGGACCCAAAAAGAACTGCGGCCAGATCGCACGATTCGTCGCCAGTGAAACAGCTTCGGTCGCCCACGCGGGCAATGGCGGGTGCTTCCAGTAACTCAACTGCCAACTCTTGCCCCAGATGAGCATCTCAATGTGGTCGTAGGGCAGATTTCCAGACAAGCATGCGGTGACCAATGACCACCCGAAGTACATCGCAAGGGTTGTGAGCCAAAAAAGGGCGTTGGGGGAGTTGGCGACTCTTCGGATCAGTGTCATGAGAAACGTCCCGGGGTGGGATCGAACCACCGACCTGCAGATTAGAAATCTGCTGCTCTATCCAACTGAGCTACCGGGACTGCTGTCGTGCGCGCCGACTGTTTGAGTGTAATTGCTCTTCTCTCTGTCGCGCGGCGATCTCTGCTCGATAGCATCACAGGCGTGGGCGACTGCGCGTCGCCGTGGGATCCCAGGTTCACCGGTCGCACCGAGCGTGCGAAAGGAGGCAGTCATGGGCGTCAAGTACCGGTTCAAGAATGGTGATTTTCTCTCTGGGTGGCTCTCGGCAGAGGAGTTGCGCGATGCTGTCACGAAGAAGAAGTTGACTCCGGAGTCGACCGTTCAGAAGGCTGGACGAGATGATTGGATCGCAGCGAATTTGATCCCGGGACTCTTCGTTGTGGCTGCTCCTGCTGCGGTCATCGAAGCGCCTGCGAAGGAAAGCGAGCCGAGCCGAGTCGATCCGCGCCACGGCACTCGTCCCGGCGAGTCGATTCATCACCTGCTCTACCGCGTGCTTCACATGAACATCCACGTCGTCGCACATGATGAGGCGCACGAAGGTGAGCATGCGCTCGCTGGGACGCTCGTTGGAGTCACGGCCGAAGGTGTAATGGTTGAGTTCGTGCAGTTCGCGGCGATTGTCTACATCCCGCTGACGCGAATTCGCTGCGCGTGCATCACGTCGAAGTTTCCGTCGCTTGGTCCTCCGCGCCGTGGTGAAATCGTGCAGATCGAAGTCGACGCACTTCCAGATTTGCACGCGTGGTCGAGCCAGACATCACCCGAGATTGCGCGAGCCGAGGCGTAGCTGCCTCACCGCGGGTCGATGCGAAGCGGTTACAGTGCGCACATGCAACGAACGCTTCGAATCATCGGGTTGTGCCTCATTCTTGGATCGGCCTTCGGGTGCTCAACGCCATCGGCGCTTCCTGCGCACTATCAACTTCCGACACTGCTGCGGAGCGAGATTCCACTCGCGCAAGCAGCGATCCTGAAGTACGCGCAGGAGCATGATGACCATTTGCCCGGCACTGTCGTAGGAGAGCAGCTCGCGATGCGCGCGATGGCTGTTCGAGAGAGTTCGGTGAATGAAGTCGACGCAGCAGGATCCCCCGTCACGGTCGCTGAGTCGATCGATGGCGTCGCGTACCTCTATCGCCCCGCGCAAGACAACTTCATCTTGACTGTCTGTGGGCGGGTGTTGCGAACGGTGCCAGGTGCGCCGAGTCCGATGTGCGCGTGGTTCGTGTACCAGGGTCGCTACTCAGAGAAGGGCGAAGTGATCGAGGATCGCACAAGCTATCTCGAGAACACAGAACTCTTCATCGACTCGATGCGCGCAACGACGCATCCCACGGCATGGAACTCGTCGGCGTGGGCGATCAACCGTTGCTACACCGCGGTGGTTGCGGCCAATGGACTCGCTTCTGCAGATGGCATGGTTGAGCACTTCGTCAAGGCTGCGATTGCGACGGGACGCGCGCGGGTTCCGACCGGAATGCCTCCACGACAGGCCGCGTTTGGCGGAACGGTGGCGAAGTCGAGTGCGGCTCCGCCAGTGCCGCAGTGAGTTCGTCCATCGCGCGGCGGGTCGCCCGGCGATTAGTCGAGCAGCAGCGCGATCCACATTGTGAAAAACATGAGGTGGACGATGCCTTGCATGAGGTTCGCGCGGCCCAGTGAGAGGTGAAGCATCGAGATGATGATCGTGCCTGCGAGCAGGGCAATCTGAGCTGGCTCAAGTCCGAGTTCGACGGGGGTGCCGATGAGGAGTGAGACGAAAAGCACCGCTGGGATGGTCAATCCGATTGTGCTGAGCGCGCTGCCGTGCAAGACGTTAATTGTTCGCTGCAAATTTGAACTCCACGCGGCACGCGTCGCGGCGATTCCTTCGGGAAGCATGATGAGCGTTGCGACGACGACTCCAGCGAGACCCGCAGGCAGATACCTCTTGCCGAGGGCGGTCACCAAGAGTTCGCCAAGAGACTCGGCGAGCAAGACAACTGCGACTAGTGCGACGACTAGCCATCCCACGATCTTCGCCATGGCGAGGCGTGATCCTGGAGTGGATTGGAGTGTGTGTGCCGACGCATGAGCTGAAGGATGCGCGGCGGCCTCGGGATTCCGCTCGATGAAGAACTCACGGTGTGACGAGGCTTGCAGGGCGAGAAATGCGACGTAAAGACCCAGCGACGCGCACGCGACGAAGAACTCCATCTGGGCAGACATGTATCCGCCGGGTCGAGAGACGGTGAGGCGCGGCAAGACCAATCCGATCAATGAGAGTGCAGTGATCAATGCCAGAAACGACGAAGCTGACTTCGCATTGAACGTTTGCTCTCGCTTGCGCAAGCCTCCCATCACGAGCGCGAATCCGACGAGTCCGTTCATGATCAACATGACCACGGCGAACATCGTGTCGCGTGCAACGTGGTCCTCAGACTTTCCAGTCAGCATGATGCCGACGACAAGGGCAACTTCGATCGTGACTGCCGAGAGTGTGAGAACGAGGCTTCCGAATGGCTCGCGCAACCGGTGTGCGATTGCCTCAGCATTCGCAGATGCACGAAAGGCGCAGATGAGAATCACACCCAGAATGAGCGGAAAGAGATACCCCGGCGCGGTCGCTTGCGTGATCACTCGCGAAGTTTCGTAGTCCGTGACCGAATGGACGAAGCCGATCCAGTGCGGCTTGAACGAGACCACGAGCGCGAAGAGCAGGCCAAGAAATGTGGGGAGCTCGATGAGCTTGGATGCCCATGTGGATGCCCAAGTGGATGACCCGTGGCGACGGCTCTGTGTGTGCGACATGATTCTTTACTCTATTCGATCGAGCACGATCGTTCCGAGCGTCGAGGCGTGAAGGCGTGCAGTAGGCTTGCGAACGATGTTGCAACTCTCTCTGCTGACGCTCACCTGCATACTTGCTCAAGCGACTCCGCCTCAGGTCGTGCCGCCGCCTCCAGTCGTGCCGCCGCCATCAGGTCCGGGTGATGAGAGTCAGACCAAGCGAAGTGCCGCGCGTCCTCCACTCTCGTTCGACTCGCCGCTTCCAATTCCAGATGTCGCAGAGTGGATCAACGGCGCGCCGCCAGAATTTACAGATCGCCAAACACTGTTTGTGATCGTCTTCTGGGCGTCCAACATCACCCCCGCGCGCGAGGCGCTTCCACGCATCTCGCGCATCGCCGATGCGTACAAAGATCGTGGAGTCGTTGTCGTGGGGATGACCGCCGAACCTGCCGAGGGAATCCGTCCACTGCTTGAGTCATCTGCCTACAAAGAGAGCGTTCGATTCGCCATCGGCTGCGACCCCGATCGAAGCACCTACAAGCAGTTCATGAATGCCTCGTGGCAGACGTCGCTGCCGACGGTCTTTCTCGCCAAGGCAGGCCGAGTGCTGTGGATCGGTACACCCCACGAACTTGAGAAAGTGTTGACCGCTGTGCTCAATGGCACATGGACTGTGCAAGGCCGCAAGGAGTCGCACGAACGCGACGCCGCAACCATCATGCGCGCCGAGGCGTTTGAAGAGGCGCTCAACGTGTTTGTCGATCGACGCGACTGGGATGGAATGCTCTTGGTACTCGGCGAGATGGAACTCGACAGCGACGCCTCGCTCGCGCGTGAGGGGCGGCTGCTTCGGGTTGGAGTCTTGCAGCAGGCGGGTCGCACGTCAGAGGCGCTGCAAACCTGCGATGCGCTCGTTGAGTCGACCAAAGATTGGATGGTCGCCGCTGAAGTTGCGCGGATGCTCTCTTCGCCGCTCTTTGTGACGACGGACACTTCTCGATCGACCCTCGCAGCACTCAAGGGAATTGCCCTCTCGAAGCAGAAGCAAGCGATGGCATACGAAGCGCTCTCGCATGTGCAAGCACGCGCCGGACAACGTGATCTTGCGCTGCGCTCGCTTGAGCGCGCGTTGTCACTCGCGCTTCCAGATGAGCGCGACGTGATTCAAGAGCGCATCGAGTTGCTCAAGGCGACGCCAGAGCCAGTCGTGCCTGCGCCGCCAGTCGCGCCTGCGCCGCCGGTCGTGCCTGCGCCGCCGGTCGTGCCTGCGCCGCCGGTCAAGTGAGTGCGGTCTGCGTCAACTCCCGCGAATCGAAAAGGCTGGCAGGTACGCCTTGCGCGTGTACTGCGCAACCATCCGGTGCGAATTGAACTCTGCAGGAACGGTCGCAGCGCTGTGGAGCGCGCGTGCGATCCATCCGTGGGGAAGTCCCCTCTCATCGCGCTCGTAAAACTGCGGGATGATCGACTCTTCGAGCAGCGCGTAGACGCTTGCGGCATCTGCACCGTCGCGCGCGCTTTGATCTTGTAATTTAGCGTCTTGCACCGCGGTCACCGTGCCGATGCTCCATCCATTGATGCCATCGGTTGCTTCTGGCCACCATCCATCAAGAATCGAGAGGTTGAGTCCACCGTGCAACGGCGGTTTCATTCCACTTGTGCCGCTCGCCTCGTATGGTCGAATAGGTGTGTTGAGCCAGACATCGCATCCTGAAGTGAGCATGCGTCCCACGTGCATGTCGTACTCCTCGACGAATGCAACGCGGCCGACGAAGCGAGCATCGCGACTCATCTCAAAGATTTTTTGTGCGAATGCCTGACCATCCACATCGCGGGGATGCGCCTTGCCGGCGAAAATCAACTGCACCGGTCGATTGACACTCGAGAGAATCGCAGCGAGCCGATCTGCGTCGTGAAAGATGAGTGGCGCGCGCTTGTAGGTCGCGAAGCGTCGCGCGAAGCCGATGGTGAGCGCGTCGTCGGTGAGCAATGAATCGGTCGCAGCGACTTCGGACTGTCCCTCGCCGCGGCGTTTGCACTGCATCGCGAGTCGATCGCGTACGAAATGCACGAGGCGACTTCGCAGGCGCGCGCGAAGGTGCCAGAATTCTCGTTCATCACACCCTTCGGCGTGGCGCCATCCAGTGGCCTTTGGAGCCTGCTTCGAGAGGCGAAGTCCACACGTGCGGCGCCAGAATCTCTCAGCGTCTGGATCGATCCACGTCTTGACGTGAACGCCGTTGGTGATCGACCCGATGGGAACCTTGTTCGCGGCGACGCCGTAAAACTCTTTCCACATCTCGCGACTCACTTCGCCGTGCAACTGCGAGACGCCGTTGACGCGCTGGGCGAGGCGCAGTGCGAGCACAGTCATGCAGAAGGTTTCTTTCGGGTCACCTGGTTTGATTCGTCCGAGGTCTGCGAGTTCATCGCTCGAGAGCCCCGCGCGAAGTGCGAGGGTTGCGAGTTCTTCAGCGACCATCTTTGGGTCGTAGCGATCGTGCCCTGCGGGCACCGGCGTGTGTGTTGTGAAGACCGTGGCACGGCGCACAACATCGAATGCTTCTTGGATCGGCCGACCCGACGAATGCAATTCGACGGCGCGCTGCAGCGCTGCGAACGCCGCGTGACCTTCGTTGAGATGCAAGACCGTGACTTTTTCTCCCACAGCCTTCAGCGCCATCATGCCGCCGACCCCGAGCAAAACTTGTTGGCGAAGACGCAGATGTGGTTCGCCCTTGTAGAGACCCTCGGTGAGTCTGCGATCCTCAGGAGCATTGGCTTTGAGATCGGTGTCGAGCAGATAGAGCGGCACGCGCCCAACCCACATTCGCATCACACGCGCGGTGACGATGCGCGCGCCAATTGGGCAGCCGATCGTGACGCGTGTGTCTTCGATGCCCCATCGCGCAAAGTCGTAGTCGGGATAAAGCACGACGGTTGATCCATCGCGGGCAATCTGCTGAATGTAGTAGCCATGGCGATAGGCGAGACCGACCGCGACGAGTGGGATGCCCAAGTCTGAGGCACTCTTGAGGTGGTCACCCGCCAAGATTCCCAGACCGCCCGCGTACTGTTGGATCGACTCGTGCAATCCGTACTCGCTGCAGAAGTAGCCGATGCGCAATCCGGCCAACGCGACCGAAGCACCGCGCTGAAACCACGCGCGCTCACCGAGATAGGCGGCGCGCGCGGCCAATCCGTCGAAGACCCGCTTCACGAAGAGGGGATCGCACGCGAGTGCCGCGATGCGCGCAGGTGACGTTCGTTCGAGTGTCCCCAGCGGTGAATGATTTGTTGCGCGCCACTCGCTTGGGTCGAGCGTTTGAAAGACTGACCATCCCTCCTCGTTCCACGACCACCACAGATTCGATGCGAGGTCGCGGAGGTGGGTGATGAGTTCGTCAACACGAATCGATGGAACGCTCTGGGCTCGTGACATGAGTCGAGCATTTCTACCAAATTCACGAGTGTTTGCTATCGAATGCGACCGGTGATCGCTGCGAGTCTCTGCACGCTCTTGGCGCATTTCGTGCAGTGTGTGCGCCAATCGCTCGGAAGGCGCCACCGCCATTGCCCCTGCCCGCGCCCAGGCAGATTCATCCGCGCGCTGCGGTCGAGCCCGAGCACATCTTGCAGCGCGACGACGGCAAGTTGCGCTCGCGAGGCGAACGCAAGTCGCATCATTGCCTCGTGGGGAGCGCGTGCCGAGTCGGCGCCACAGTACGCAACAAATCGTGTGCGCTCTGATGGCGAGAGAGCTTGAAACCACCCGCGCGTCGTGTCGTTGTCATGCGTGCCGGGGTAGACAACCGATTGCACCTCATGGCGGTGAAGCAACTCGCCCGAGTTGTCGCATCCAAAGGCGTGATGCAACACTTTCATTCCTGGAAGATCGAATCGCGTGCGAAGCGCGACAACCTCATGCGTCACCGCGCCGAGATCTTCGGCGATCAACGCAAGCGGGCCGAGCTTCTTTCGCGCAGCTGCGAGAAGTTCTTCTCCAGCTTGTGGCTTCCATGCACCAGTGCGCGCGGTCTTTGCGCCGCTGGGAATCTCGTAAGCGTGATGGAATCCAACAAAGTGATCGATGCGTACCCCATGGAAGCGGCGCAGCGATGCGGCGATGCGCTGCGTCCACCAGCGAAATCCATCGGCACGGTGGGCGGACCATCGGTAGTGCGGATGCCCCCAGAGTTGGCCATCCTTTGAAAAACAATCTGGTGGGACACCCGTCAGCACCTCAGGACGCCCCAACCTGTCGAGACGAAAGAGTTCTGGATGCTCGGCAACATCGGCACTCTCGAGCGAGACGAAGATCGGTAAATCTCCGAGCAGTTTCACGTTGTGTGCAATCGCGTGGTCGCGCAGTGTGGTGAACTGCGCGTCGAAGGCGAACTGAAGAAAGGCGTGGTAGCCAAGAGCGTCGTTTAGGTAGGTGCGCCATCCTGCGAGCCAATACTTCTCACGCTGCGCGAATGCTGCGTAACGCGCACTTTCGAAGCCCCCATCGGCGCGAAACGATTCGAAGGCGCGAAGAAATGCGGGCTCTTTCGCCCGACGTGCCGCGTCATAGTTTGTCTTCGCGCTCGAGCTTCGCGACCCAATTCGACTGGTCATTGTTCCGCGCGAGAAACGGGCGGCAGCTCGCGCCGACTCTCGCACGTCGCGCGTGCTCAGCAGTCCTTCGTCGCGCAATCGCTCGAGTGAGAGAAAGAGCGGCTCGCCCGCGAAACTCGAGGTGCTCGCGTACGGAGAGTCGCCCGGACCAATGGGGCCAACAGGCAACATCTGCCACCACGAGAGTCCAGCAGCGGCGCACCACTGCACGAATTCAAAGGCGCAGTCACCGAGGTCGCCGATCGCGCATGGGCCAGCGAGACTCGAGAGATGCGCCAGAACACCTGCGCTTCGATGAGCCATCACAGGATTGCGCGCGAGACTCATTGCTCGAGCGCCCAGACCCGTCCTGAAAGTGCTGGCACTGAAATCTTTGGAAATGCTTCATCGGCAACGGCCGCCCCTTCGCCACCGAAGATCGTGCGCCACGGGCCGGTGCGCGTCGAACTGATCGACTTCGAGAGATCGAGTTGCACCTCGTGCGGCGATGCGTTGAGCGCCACCAATAACTTCTCGCTGCCGAGCGCGCGCTCGAAGATCCAGACATCGTGCGCATCGTCGCAGAGGATTGTCTCGAACGATCCACCGCGCAAAGCGGGGTGGGCATTGCGCAGCGCGATCACTCGCTTGTACCACTCGAGATGAGCACCATCGACGGTGTTTTCAAGCGGCTTCTCGTAGGGCTCGAGATCTTTCCAGAGCATCGGCTTGCGATTGGTTGGATCGTCGGCCCCCCACATTCCAACTTCATCGCCGTAGTACACCATCGGAGCGCCGACGTAGACCATCTGCGCCAACACGACTAAACGCGCGCGCGCGTACTCGTCAGCCGATGGCTTTCCACCTTTATACGTCTGGCTTTCTTGCTCGCGGTTGCCCTTGTCATAGTCCGAATCTGGATGGCGCAACTTCGAGACGAGGCGATCGGTGTCGTGACTGTCAACGAGATTCTGCAAGACGTAGGTCGCTTGCGCGGGATAGGCGCGGCGCAACTCAGCAAGTCTTCGGTCGAGTTCGCTCGTGGTGATCTTGCGATCCTTGTCGCGAATCCAGTGCAAGAGTGACTCAGCGAACGGATAGTTCATCACCGCGTCAAACGAACGACCATCGAGCCACGAATCCGCGCGCTTCCAAATCTCGCCAACGATGTAGGCATCGGGATTGATCGACTTCACAAGTGCGCGCCACTCAAACCAAAACGGCATTGCGACTTCATTTGGAACATCGAGGCGCCATCCATCAATGCCATCGGATGGATCGCCGTCGCCGTTTGGATCCATCCAACGACGAGTGACATTGAAGATGTGCTGCTTGACCTCGTCGCTGTAGAACCCTTGATCGGTCTTGCGAAAGACGGGCAGCTCGGTGAAGCCCGCCCAACCGTCATACTCAAAGGGTTCGAACGATCGAACACTAAACCAATCGCGATACACACTCGCTTGACCACGCGCTTGCAGGTCGGCAAAGGCTGGATGCGCGGTGCCGACGTGATTGAAGACCCCATCGAGAACGACCCGAATTCCGAGTTGTTTTGCCGCACGAATCACGTCAAGAAAGAGCAGGTCGGTGGGAGTCCACGTCCAGGTCTTTGGATCGCGCAGGTCTTCGACGACCTCGGCCTTGGCGTAGTCGCCGCGCGTGCCGAAGTGCTCGTCGACGTGTATGAAACTCGTCGCGTTGTACTTGTGGTGGGTCGTCGCTTGAAAGATTGGATTGAGATAGAGCGCGTTGACACCGAGCTCTTTGAGATAGGGCAAGCGGCTTCGCAACCCCGCGAGGTCTCCACCGTAGTGTCGCGAGAAGACGTACCAGTTAAAAAAGGTTTGCCCACTCGCGGTCTCCCATGCACTTGGGGTGTACCACTCGCTCGTCCAGGGTCGACAGGGATCGGGATTGTTCGCGGCGTCACCGTCACAAAATCGTTCGAGCATGATCTGATACCAGATGGCATCCTTCGCCCACGCTGGCGTCGTGAAGAGTGCGTCGGTCGCCGTGTCGAGTGAATAGATGCGTGAATCGCTCAATCGTGTTGCTCCATCTGAGAAGAGGAAGGTATAGGCAAGCGCACTCGTCGGCGGCGTGATGGCGAGTTGCCACCACGAAAAGATTCCGTCACTGCCACCATCGCACATCGCAACGCGCGGCTTTCCCTTCGCGGCAAACTCGACCGACTCGATATCGCCGCGCAGAGTGCGAATGCGTACGAGCAGTCGTCCATCGGGCAGTCGCTGCACGAATGCCGCGAGTGCGGGATCGTGCGAGAGAGCCCCGCCCTCAATTTTTCCATCGCCGAGTCGGGCGCGAATGGAGTCAAGATTCGCCTCGCCGCCGAGTCGAAGAACGCTGTTGCTGCCTCCATTGCCATCGTCGCTCTTTCGTTCGTTGCGCGGATCGCTCAACCACTGCGTGGCGTCGACGACGAACTTGTAGAAGCGTTCGCCTGCAGCGAGCTGCACCGACACCCGCCAGACCCCATCGTCACCTCGGCTCATCGGTGTCGCAGTCGTGCTCCACGAATTGAAGTCGCCTGCGAGGGTCACACTCTTCGCTGGCCGCACAGGTTGAAACGAGAATTCGCAGGCGAAGGCGCCACCGGCGAGTGAGCGAGCCTCGACACTCGAAGGGGTCGTGGCTTGCGTCAGCGAGAGAGTCGATGTGACTTTCGCTTCGCGGGGCGGCCACTGCGCTTGTGGCTGCGACTGCACGTCGGACGAGCAGAGCAGTGCAGCAAGTGCTGCGACGATCAGCGCCGATTCGAGTGAGTTTCGTGGTGACATGCGGCTCAAGAGTAGAACGCTTCACCAATCGCTGCGCGCGACTTGCACGCCGAAACTATCCTCGCACGAGCATGATTCGACTCACCGCACAGTGGCTTCGCAGACTGCTGTGGATGGCGACCGGCGCAATCGTGCTCTGGGCCTTCGCAACCGTCGCGGTGCGTGAACTGCGCGCACTGCTCTCGCGTGATACCCGTACTGAACTCGTCGTCATGCACTGGTCGGGCGAGGGTGGGCAGGAAGAAGATCAGATTGTCGAGGATGCTCTGCGCACTTTCGAGCGCGACCATCCGACGCTTCGAGTGCGACGCATCAATCCCGGCGATGCAGGCAGTTTCTACACAAAGCTGCAGACGATGATGGCGTCGGGCGATCCGCCAGATGTCTTTTATGTTGGTTCGGAGCGCATTCCCGCGTTCGTTTCGCTCGGATTGCTCGCGCCACTCGATGACGCTCTCGCAGAGGATGCGCGCGCGAAGGTCGCCGATCAGATTGAACTCGACGGCTTCTATCGCGCGACCGTCGAAGCCTTTCAGTTCGATGGCAATGCAACGGGCCGTGGACCTCTCTACGGAATTCCAAAGGACTTCACGACCGTTGGCTTCTACTGGAACAAAGATCTCTTCGCGCGCGCTGGACTCGCCCCGCCGAGCGCCGACTGGACTTGGGATGAGTTCATCGCCGACGCACGCGCGATTGGAAAGTTGCCCGGTTGCACGGGCGCAGAATTCGTCACCTGGCCCGCAATGGTGCGCGCCTACTTGATGAGTGAGGGAGTCGATGTGAAGGGAGAGTCGTTCGACGACTTGCGCACATCCGACCCACGGGTCGTCGCAGCGCTCGATCGACTTCGCAGTTGGCGACACGATGAGAGTGGCGCACTCACGAGTGGTAAAAGCAAGATCGCAACGGGATCGAGCGTCTTTCTTGGAGGGAAGGTCGGACTCGCCGGTCCTTTTGGACGGTGGGTCGTACCGAGTTACCGCAAGATCCCCTCCGCTGCGGATGGTGGATTTTCTTGGGATTTCGCAGCGCTTCCTCGCGGCAGTGCGCAGAGCAACATCGTGTTGACTGTGTCCTGGTCGATCTCACGTCAGAGCAAACACCCCCGCGAAGCATGGCAACTCGTGCGGTTTCTCTCAGGCGAAAAGAATCAGCGCGCGCTCGCGACGCTCGGGTTGGCGATTCCAACGATTCGAGCTGCGGCGCAGAGCACGGCGTTTGATGATCCGGCGCAAGAACCTGCCAATGACCGCGCGTTTCTTGATGCGGCAGAGCGGGCGCGCGTCGTCGATTGGCCGAGCGATCCACAATTCGAATCACTTCTTGGATCGCGCCTCGATCAAGCGCTCAAGACCGGCGACCTTTCACTCACAGAGGCGATCGCAAACTTCGAGCGCGACTGGAAGGCGCAGCGCGAGAGTCCGCTTCAGAATGGGGCGACGTCAGCGATGCCGTGGACCCCACTCGCGTGGATCGGCGTCGCGCTCGTCGTCGTCGTGGCGTCACTCGCTTTCGTGCGACTGCGACGAGGCAACCTCAGCCTCGCCCATCGCCGCGAAGAGCGCATTGGCTTTCTGCTCGCCTCACCGTGGATCGTCGGCTTCGCTCTCTTCATGCTCTTTCCAATCGCGATGAGTCTCGCCCTTGCATTCGCGCGGTGGAAGGGTGTTTCGCCCCTGAATGAGGCTGATTTTGTTGGGATCGCAAACTTCGAGCAGTTGCTCACCCTCGATCACCGTTTTCGCGCGAGTCTCTCGGTCACTGCGTACTACGCGCTGCTCGCCGTGCCTTTCGGACAGGTGCTCGCCCTGCTCGCAGCGCTCTTGATGAATGCGAAGGTGCGCGGCATCCACCTCTTTCGTGCTGCGTGGTATCTGCCGAGCGTGCTCGCAGGTGTTGGCGTTGCGGTGCTCTGGCGGTGGATCTTCGACTCGGACGGCGGCTTGCTCAACAGCGCACTTGCACCGCTGCTCGCCCCCATCGGACTCGCCCCGCCGGAATGGTTTGGTCGCGACGCGAGCCTCTTCGGAGCGCCGGCCTTTGCACTGATGAGCCTCTGGTTCATGGGTGGAACAATGATCGTCTTTCTCGCGGGATTGCAGCAGATTCCGGTTGAACTCTATGAAGCGTCGGCGATTGATGGCGCGAGCAAGCGTCGCCAATTCTGGTCGGTGACGCTGCCGATGCTCTCGCCGATCATCCTCTTCAATGTGATCATGGCCATCATCGCGAGCTTTCAAGTCTTCACGCAAGCGTTCGTCATGACCGGCGGTGAACCGGGCGACCTCACGCGCTTCTATGTGCTCTATCTCTACAACCAGGGGTTTGAGTATTACGAAATGGGATACGCCAGCGCGATGGCGTGGCTCTTGCTGCTCATCGTGCTTTCGCTCACCGTCGTGGTGATGCGCACGAGCAATCGCTGGGTGCACACCGATGGAGCAAAGGCGTGAACCGCGCGACGTCGCGAGTTGTTCAGTACACGCTGCTCGTGGGCGGTGCGCTCATCATGCTCGCTCCACTCTGGTGGATGTTCGTCGTAAGCCTCCAAACTCCTGAACGCGCAGCCGCTGCCGTCGGCGGCACAGGTGGCGTTGCGCTCTGGCCCGCGTCGCCGCAGTGGATGAACTATCCCCAAGCACTGCGCGAAATGGGCTCGGTGCAGTGGCAGGGTTTTCTCAACGCCTTTGCGAACTCGATCGTCGTGACAACGCTTGTTGTCATCGGCACGGTGCTCTCGAGCAGTCTCGTCGGATTCGCCTTCGCACGCATTCGATTTCGTGGAAGCCGCGCGCTCTTCATCATCATGCTCGGCACGATGATGCTGCCTGGGCAAGTCACGCTCATTCCGCTCTTCATTCTCTTTCGACACCTCGGCTGGATCGATTCGCTTCTTCCGCTCATCGTGCCGGCGTTTTTCGGAAACGCGTTCTTCATCTTCATGTACCGACAGTTCATCGCTCAGATTCCTGAGAGTCTCGTTGAAGCCGCGAAGGTTGATGGCCACTCGCTCGTGGCAATCTGGTGGAAGATCATCCTGCCGCTCTGCAAGCCGGTGACGGCGATTTGCGCCGTCTTTACATTCATCTACGTCTGGAATGATTTCATGGGACCGCTCGTCTACCTGCACAGCGACGAGCAAGCGACACTCGCCGTCGCGCTGAACTCATTTCGCAATCAGTACGGCGGGCTCGAAGATGTGCACCTCTTGATGGCGGCGAGTTTGGTCACGATGGTTCCATGCATCGTGCTCTTCGTTGCTGCACAGCGTCAGTTCATTGAAGGACTCGCTCGCGGCGGCGTGAAGGGCTAGGACGAGGCGCCTCAGGGAGCCTGCGCGCGACTCACATCGCTGGATTGTTGTAGTTGTTGCGCAACCACGCGATGAGTTGCTTCGCGTTGTCGCCCTTGACCGTCAGCGCTGGAGCTTGCGCCATCAAGGCATCCACCTCGCTCTGCAACGCGACGACTTCGGCTTTAAACTCTGGATTGATCGTCATCATCGGGTTCTTGGCGAGGGTCGCGGCGATCGCTCGAGCTTGGCCGGTCGCGGCACTTGCCTCTTCAAAGATTCGTACGACCTGCTGCCATGCTTCGATCGAGAAGTCGACGTTCTTGCGCCAGGCACTCGTGCCCACGCGGGTGAACTCCCAGCTGCTCCCCGTCGATGTGGTCGACGTTGTCTGGGTCCAATTGCGCGAATAGGTGCGTCGATACTTCTGCTGGCGAGGATCGGTCGCCCGCGCATTCGCCTCGGCCTCGATGAGGCCACCCACGAGTGCACGTGCGTTCTTGACGGCGGTGAATCCCGTTTTTAAACCGAGGGAGAGTTGGTCGAACTCCTGTGATCGTCGCTCTTGAATCTGCGCGAGAATCTTCTCGGCGACGTCGGGTTGTGCGATCCACTTTTCGACGCCGAGCACCTTGCCCACCGCGTCGAGCGATCCCGTGCACGAGAGTGCGAGACCGGAGGCGACGAGTTGCGATCCCGTCATGCCCGGCATCGCGTCTTTCCCGCTGGCAAGTTGCACCGAAGGAATTCCTGCAGGCGCAGTCACCGCTGCCTCTGGGCACCCATCACTCCCCCGCCAAAGAAAAAGATCTGTTGCAGGATCGAGCAACGCGTTCACGAAGAACCTCATGTATGCGCGATCCGTCGAACGCGAAATGATCGTCTCGAAACAGGCGCCAACTTCGGCCGCGATCCCCGAGTTTGGAACATCGGACGCTGGAGTCCACTCGAGAACGCTGACGTCATTGTTCGGATTGAGTACCACCACGTAGTCGCACACCATCGGCAAGATCGCGCCCATTCCAGAGCACGATCCTAGAACGCAGATCACTGGCATCCGTCTGCGCACTTGCACGATCTGCTCGGCGAGCGCGAGCGTTGCAGCGTGCTCTCCGCCCGTCAAATTGAAGTGGATCACAAGTGCATTCACGCCAGCCGTCGCGGGAGTGCGCTTGAGAAACTCGGCAAGCGCATCACTCGCCGTTGAGTCGCCGATCGAACCATTCAGTGGCAAGGTCGCGTATCGAAGAGTGTGGGCGAGGCGGCGGTCCTTTGAACACTTCGATGTTGGAGGTACGGCATCGATTGGCCCATCGCCCTGTGCGACCTCTTGTGTCGCAGCCGTTGCTGGACCGCGCACAGGAACGAGCGCAGGCGCAGCGGGAGATTGAGCGGTGATGGACAGCAGCGCGACGAGCAGAGGGGTCGTAAACATGTTCTCACTGTTGTACCTCATCGTCGATGAGCAGTAGGCTCTCTGGGATGGCAACAGTGCATTTGCGCGCAGTTTCAAAGAGCTACGCATCGGGCGCATCGGGCACGACGAGGGCAGTCGAGTCGGTCGACCTCGCGATCGCCGATGGCGAATTCGTCGTGCTGGTTGGGCCATCGGGGTGCGGCAAGAGCACAACGCTTCGGATGATTGCGGGGCTCGAAGATGTTTCGGGGGGCACGATCTCAATTGGAGAGTGCGTCGTCAACGACGTTGCACCCAAAGATCGCGACATCGCGATGGTCTTTCAGAATTACGCGCTCTATCCCCACCTCAACGTGCGACAGAACCTCTCGTTCGGTCTCGAACGCCGGCGCGCATTCAAGAGTTGCTGGCGCGGGCTCTTCGATTCTGCCTACCGATCGAAGCGCGCGGGCGAACGCGCCGCGATCACGGCACGTGTCGAGGCGGCTGCGCGCACGCTCGGCATCGAACAACTGCTTCACCGGCAACCCCGCGAACTTTCCGGTGGACAGCGTCAACGCGTGGCCGTCGGACGGGCATTGGTGCGCGATCCTGCTGTCTTTCTGTTCGATGAGCCGCTCTCGAATCTCGACGCACTCTTGCGCACAGAGATGCGCACCGAACTTCGAATCCTTCACCGCAGATTGCGTGCGACGATGGTCTACGTCACACACGACCAGGAAGAGGCGATGAGCCTTGCCGACCGCATCGTTGTGATGAAGGATGGCGTCGTGCAACAAGTGGGATCGCCCGCTGAGATTTATGGGCGGCCATCCAATCGATTTGTTGCCGGCTTCATCGGTACGCCACCGATGAACATGATCGACGGCACGATCACGCTCGACGCCGATAGCACGCTCACCTTTCGATCGGCGTGCTGCACGCTCACGCTTCCTCCTGGGCGTTTCGACCTCGACGGACTCTCGCGAGGCCACGAGCGCCCCGTCACGCTTGGCATTCGTCCCGAGCGGTTGTCTCCCGCGGTGGGTGAATCGAACGTGTCAGCGCATGCGAATGTCACTGGACGGGTCGTCGCCGTCGAACGCTACGGCGCCTCGGCTGATGTCGTACTGTCTGCGAGTGGCATTCGCCTCATCGCACGCGCGTCGCAAGAGTGCACTACGCAAATTCGCGAAGGCGAGAATGCAACGATGACGGTTGACGTCAATGCGGCACATCTCTTCGATTCACACACTGGATGCGCTCTCGCGCGCGCGATCAGGGCGCCCAACCGCTGAGCATGCTCGCGAGATCGCTTCCGCCAACTGTGCCATCGCCATCGATGTCAGCGACGCTGCCGGATGTGCCCCACGCTGAAAGCAGAATCGAGAGGTCAGCTCCGTTCACAGCCCCGTCGTGGTTAAGATCTTGCGGCGCATAGACAGGTGGTGGATCGCCCTGCGAGAACATCGTCACCGAATAGGCACCGACTGAGATGAGCGCACTTTGCGCAAGACCATCCCACGCAGTGTCATTGGTCGACGTCGTGAGACACAGCGTGTTTGCATAGTCGCTGCTGTAGCCCGTCCAGTCGCTGTTAAATCGGCACTTCCAGAGACCCGATCGGGGCATCCCGATGCGGTAATTGAGGCGCGGAGTCGCAGAAAAATTCGCGATCACGATCGTGTCATCGAGCTCGCCGCCATTCTGCCAGCGGTGATAGGCGATGAGTTTTTCTGTGTTGTTCACGTGAAAGACGTTGGTACTGAATCCCGAAAGCCCGCGCGTCACACCTGTGGCATTCTTGCGAAGGGCGACGAGGTCTTGATAGAGCTTGAAAATGCCTGAGTAGGTCGTCTTGCGCGACCAGTCGAGCGCAACATCATCGCGAAACCATTCATCTTCGAGAAACTCCTGCCCTTGAAAGAGCAGCGGGATTCCAGGCGCGCTCATCACAAGTGCGGCCGCGAGCGTCGAGCGTTTGCGCGCAGACCACGAGCCTGCGTTGCCCGGAGAGATCTCTTCGGGCACGCGCTGCTTGCCATTGGCGACTTCGTCGTGGCTCTCGGAATAGATGACGCGCTGCTGCATCGATCCGTTGTAGGAAAACGCGATCGCGTCGCGCACGGAATACATGTTGCGATCCGCATCGTTTGAAGTGATCGATGCGCTGCGAATCTGCGGATAAAAACTCGCATCCCACTGACTATCGAATCCTGCCCCGCCCGCGCCTGTGGTTTTGGTCATGTAGGGCTCGACGTCCATGTCTTCGGCGACGATGAGCTTCTGCGGCGCGACCGCGTCGACTTCGTTGTTGATCCACTGCAAGAGCGACCATCCGTCGGCAATATCTGGACCGTCTTGCCCAACGCGCCGGATGTACTTGGTGCCGTCGACGCGCAGGCCGTCCATGCGAAACTCATTGAGCCACATCATCGCGTTGTCACGAAGGTAGGTTCGAACTTCTCCTCGCCCGAAGTCTGGACGCGTGTCGCCCCACGGCGTGTAGGCGCGGGAATCGTTGTAGAAAAAAACTCCGCCAAGACCGTTCTGCGACCATCCATCAAACTGCCAGATATCCATGTCGTTGGGACCGATGTGGTTGTAGACAACATCGCAGGTCACCGCGATTGAGCGCGCGTGCGCAGCGTCGATGAACTCTTTCAGATCGTTTGGACTTCCGTAGGCACTCTCGACCGAAAAGGGATACGAACCGTTGTATCCCCACGAGCGGTCCCCTGAAAACTCACAGATCGGCATGAGCGCAATCACATTCACGCCGAGTTCGACAAGATGATCGAGGCGCGCCACACACTGGTCGAGGGTCGATGGCGGAGAGCCGCTCGTCGACGAGCCGAACGTGCCGATGTGCATCTCGTACATCACAATCTTGTCCCACGTTGGAATGGCGAATGATGTGTTCTGCCAGACGTAGGCGTTTGCGTCGTAGACCACAGAGTTGCCCACTGAGCTCACAAGGTCGCGGGCGCGCGGATCATTCTTCCAGAGCAACTGCGTCCCGCGCTTGAGATAGAACTTGTAGTGCGCCCCTGCTTGCACGAGCGGAACATCGACCGACCAATAGCCATTACCCTCGTTGAAGAGCGGGCGCGAGGTTGTGCTCCAGAAGTTGAATGATCCTGCGACCGCAACCGTGTCGGCATTTGGAGCGAAGGTTCGAAAAGTCGTGCCATTGCCCGTCGCAGAGGCGTATGGGATCGCGCCAATTCCAGGTCGCATCGAGATCTGCGCGAGAGCCGAACTCGCCGTGAGGGCGAGCGCAGCAGCGAGAGTGAGTGCGAGATGGCAGCGGGTGCGAGATTGCATTCCCGCAAATCTTACTGCGAGCGGCGGTAGATGCCTGTTTTCTAAGTCACTATCAGAGAAAACTCACGCGACCACTCGGCGATCAGGTGCCGCTCTGAAGCTTCTTGGAGAGTTCGATTCCGCCAGGAGGCTGCGGAAATTTTCCGTTGAGAATGTCGACGACGGTGGCATCGGCCCCGTAGGCGTTGGCATTTGTCTTCTCGCTGAAGGTGATCCCAAGTCCGCCGATCGAGGCGGCGCCGTAGAGCCCTGCCGCTCGAACGTACGTCTTCACCGGTGCGCCTGCGGCTTTCGTCTCTCCCGTGCTCGTCAGTGCCGTGCCTTGTGCTCCTGCGTAGAAATAACTCCCGTCGGTCGTGAACTTGTCGAAGACTGCGGCATCTGAAAAAACCATCACGATGTCGAGATGCTGCGCTCCGATCAATGCGCCGAAATCTCCCTTGACGATGCCGATCGCAACTGGGGGCGACCATCCCGAAGAAAGTTTCTTGATGACAACGCCCTCGCCGCCCATCATTCCGATGACCACACCGCCTTGAAAACACTTCACCAGTGCAACGCCAACGGCTGAGTTCAGTTCTCCTTGAGGGATTGGCTTTCCAGAAGTCTGCACACTCTGAAAGGCCTCACTGCCCTGCGTGATCCGCTCGAGCATCGGACCGTTCGACGAACAGCCAGTGGTTACGAGAAGCGCAGTCGACGTGAGGAACAAGCCAAGAACATTGCCAAGAACATTGCCAAGAACATTGCCAAGATCATTGCCAACTGAAGCGATGACGATCCGTGTCATGAGGAGGTCTCCGAGGTGCGAATGCGACGCGTCACTGCGTCGACGCACGGAGTCTAACTCGTCGTGCCGCTCACGTCAGACGCATAGACCCCACGCGCTCAAGACTGCTGCGAGGTCGGCGCCGTCGGTGGTCAAGTCGCCGTTCGTGTCTCCACCGTTGGTCCCCCATCCACCGAGCACTGCCGCGAGGTCTGCACCGTCGATGATCCCGTCGTCATTCAGATCTGCAGGACAAGCTGGCGGCACAACTGGGCAGTCAGGTTCAGCGGCGTCGACAACGATCACTGCATATTGATCGCCGGCAATGGATGCAAGGTTCACGAATCGAGGTTCGGCGAGATTTGAGCTTCCCGCTCCGAGGCCGCCAATCAACTGGTTCGAGAGCCAATCGTGTCCGCCACCGTTGATCATCGCGCAGACTTTGATGTTCTGCTGCGTTGCGGCGTCGTACCCCATGAGCGAGAGTGGGATCGCGACTTCGACTCCTGTGGAAACTCCCGATCCATCAACGCTGCCGCCGTCGGCACCGACTCCGGCAACATTAGCGTTGTTCAAAGCGACCTTTACTCCGTACTTCGCGTTGTCGATCGCAACGGTTCCGGGCGCGCCGCTGCCGAGGTAGGCACCGATGCCACCGCCGTCAGTCAAGACCTGTGCGATGTTTGCGTAGAGCGAGGTCGGCGTGCCACCGCAGGTTGTCGTGAGGTAAAAGTTTGCAGAGAAGCACGCGTCGAACTTCAGGCCATCTCCAACGCCAGCGGCACTCTCGCCGAGTCGATTGAGACCGTTGAAATCGACATCAGCGTTGTCGCCGCGAACTGAGTTCTGTCCGCCGATTCCACTGTCAATGAAGAGTTCAAACTTATTGAAATTGCTTTCGAGGTTGCCGCCGAAGAAGAGGTAGGCACTCCGCCGTCAATCCTTGCATGGCAATTGTCGAGTTCTGAGCCGTTGGCAACATCAACAATGCCAAGGTTCGAGTCACCGAATCCCGTCGTGGAGTTTTGAGAAGCAATCGCGGCGCCGTAGAGTTTCTCACGCATGCCGTCAACGGCCACCTGCCCCACTGCGGTCGAAGCGAGGACTGATGGAACCAAGATGATTGCCGCCACGATAGAAAAACGTGTCTTCATTGCTGTCTCCTGAGTCGAAAG
This sequence comes from Singulisphaera sp. GP187, assembly GCA_945869475.1. Classification (GTDB taxonomy): domain Bacteria; phylum Planctomycetota; class Phycisphaerae; order Phycisphaerales; family SM1A02; genus F1-60-MAGs104. The sequence continues at coordinate 27,930 of CAMBOV010000019.1, forward strand.
ATAGTCCGAAACCACGCGCGAGCAAACTTCTGTCGCAGAAAACAGAACTTTCTGGATGGCGCGCCGAGCCGACCCTACCGAACTGTGATGACGGCGACTCCGCCAAGGGCAAGCGTCGCTGCCTGCGCCCTCAGCATCAAGTCGCACGCAACCTTTCTGTCGGGATCGAGTTCGCACGCCTTCGAGAGCGCCACGAGGGCGCTCTCGTACTCGCCTCGGTGTTCGAGAATGAGTCCCTTGAGCAGATAACCATCGCACAGCTTCGAATTACGAGCGATGAGTCGATCGGCGCACCCTTCGGCGCGGACGAGGTCGTCGACCAGCCAGGCGATGTACCCGAGCGTCAGATCCTGTTCGACGGTTGTGCCGGCCTTGCCTGAGAGCACCGAACTCTCGAGCCGAACAAGCAAATCTCTCGCCTCGCTGCCGCGATTGGTCAGCATCAGACACCGCGCTTGCATACGCAGAAGATCGTCACGTTGAATGGTCGCTTCAGGAAGTGTTGAAAGTGCGATGAGGCAGCGGTCCCATTGCTCGGCATTGAACGCGACGACGGCGGCATCCTCCTGATAGAGCGTTGGATCAGGAGCAAGTGTCACGGCGAGTTCGATGAAGTGAAGCGCCTGTTCGTCATCACCTTCTGCGGCCGCGATTTCAGAACGAAGATGCGCGAGTGCCGAGTTAAACTCGAAGTGGCAGAGCGTGTCATCGACGAGTCGCTTCGCCTCTTCGACGCGATTCAATGCGAGTAGGGTCTCCGCCTCGCTCAAGAGGTAGTGCGCGTTGGTGGGTTCGATTGCGAGTGCCGCTGCGTAGTGAGCGTGCGCCTCCTCGTCTCGACTCCAACGTTGATAGACGACGCCCAAGTAGTAACAACACTCGTCGCATCCGGGATTCAGTTCGTGCGCATACTTGAACTCATTCGCTGCTGATTCGAGCCGTCCCATCTCGAGAACGATTCTGCCGCGCAAGAGATGTGCCTTCGAATCAGTTGGTGCGACCACGATGACCTTGTCGATGTGCTTGAGGGCTTCAGTGAACTGCCCAGCCTCGAGCGCCTGCGACGCTTGGGCTCTTGCGACACCCACGCCGACTTTGTCGAATCGATCCTTCGCATTCTTGCGTGCTTCGACGCCAGCGGTCGATTGCCCCTTGCAGCCTGCGAGCGTTTCAACGCCAAGAAGTGCCACTGCCGTGAGATAGAGTGCGCTGGCGAGCGGTTGCCATGACCGCTTCATTGAGAGCCTGCCGGTGCTGGTGCTGGTTTGGATGGCGTCGCGCTCTGTGTCGGAGAAAAGGTTCGACGTTCGATGAGCGTCTTATCGATCACGTCTTGATAATCAGAACCTGGCATCGACATCGCCCGCTCGCGCAATTGTTGTATCGCCGGCGAGACTGGCTTCATCCGAAGTGCGGCATTCGAATAGTAGAGCGTCTTGGCGAGATCGCCATTTTTGTAGGAGTTGAAGGCATCCTGTTGATAGTTCGCAGTGACCTGCTCGCGTGAAAATGGCAAGAGACCTGCGCGCGCACCAAGTCGCACGTTGTCTGCCATCTCGAGAGAATCACGACCCTCTTCGTAGAGTTTTTCATCTTCGAGAATCGTCGGAGTCACCATAAAGATGATCTCTTTTCGCTGCACTTGGTCGCCTTGACCTCCGGTGAGACCACCAATGAAGGGAATCTCGCTGACTCCAGGAACTTGCTTGCGCTGTGTGACCATCTTGTCGGCAAAGAGCCCGCCGAGCACAACCGTCTGCCCACTTCGCACACGCACATTTGTTCTGATTTCTTGCTTGTTTTCGTCGGGAACCTCGGTGAAGTTCGGCGAGTTTGGCGCTCCGATCTTTCGCAACTTGTAGTCCGAGATGCTGGGCATCAACTCCATGCGAATCATCCCGTCATCTGAAATGAAGGGACGAAAGTGAAGGATGATTCCCGTGTCGAGAAAGTCCACAGTCTGCGTCGTGCTGGTCACGCTCACCGTTGACGTCACGTACGCGACACGCTCACCAACTTCGATCGACGCGCGCTGCCGATTGAGACACGTCACGGCAGGTCGCGCAAGCACCGTTGTATCAGTGACCTCATCAAGAATGTTGAGAAAGACAGCCATGTCGCCGGCGATCAGTCCCATTTTGACATTGGCCGGTGGAGCCCCTGGCAGACTGACAATGTTGCTCACCGCGCCGGCTTGCGCACTTGTGGTCGGATAAGGAGTCAACGTTGCCTTCTGCATTGCGTCGGGAATTCCGAGTGGCGGAATGAGATTGCCAATCACCGCATCGGTGACGTTACTGAAATTCAGATTGCCAATCGCCGCGAAGTCGACGCCGTACGCATTGTTCTCATCGACCGTCGCAGAAACGATCGTGCATTCGACGCGAACCTGTTGCGGCGGCACGTCGATCTCTTTGAGAACCCGCGCAATTTCGTCGAGGTTTGCCTCGTAATCGGTCACCAAGAGCCGAGCGGTAAAGGCGTAGTCGTCGGCACCGCCGTCGGCAATGTCCGATTGATATCCAGCTCTCACGAGCCCCCGTCCCGCAATCGCTCCCTCCTTTGAGAGGACTGGTTTCACGAACGATTCCGCATCGAGCGAACTCAGAAATTGCAGAGTAAAGACGCGCGTCGCGACCTTTCGCGATGCCTTCTCGACTTCGACGAATTCGGCGCGCGTGTAGACAAAGATGAACCCCGCGTCGCGAACTGAGACAAGTCCATTGACTGAGAGGATCGCTTCGAGCGCTTGGTCGAATGGAACGTCGTAGAGATTGACCGAGACCGTTCCCTCAACCTTGTCACTCGCGACGATGTTCTGCTTGCTGCGAACTGCGAGCAACTCGAGCAGCGAATCGATCGCGACGTTCTGAGCCGCAAGGGTGATCGTGCCACTTGGCGAAATTTCGATCACTGGCAGGTCGCTTGGAATTACTGCGGGAACGACTGCCGCCGGGGCGGCAGCGGCGGCAACGGCGGCAACAGCCTCGATGGGCGGCGTCTCTGCCTTCGACGGTGCACCGGTCGGCGCACCCGTTGCGACCGGAGCAATTCCACCCGGGGGAACGACCGATTGATCACTCTGGCCGAGTGCTCCATCTCGCACGAGGAGTGTCGTCAACGCGACTGCGAAGAACGAGCGAACAGCCCAGATGCGAACTGTGGATGGGATACGTGCGAGATTATTCGGTGATGCCATCAATGCGCGTCATTCCGCTTTCCGCCGCTCTGGCGGCAGTGCGTAATGACAATCGACACACTTACGGCAATCCGATTGCATTTTCGAGGCGGATTTGTCCTGATGTGGGCTGCAACACGAGCTCGATGCTCTCAACTCCGCCGTCGGTTGTGAGCTGAATTCGTGGCTCTGGAGCGTCGAGTCCGATGTTGAGTGCGCCGGAATGGTTGAATGGGATTCCCCCCACCGGAACGTCGGTCACAGTGAGTTTGACTCCAGTTGCCTCAGAAAAACTGCTGCGTGTGAAGCGCACCGTTCCGCCGTCGGGCGGTCCTGCGATGATGTAGCCATCAGAAAGAAATTGAATCGTCGCTGGATTGGATGGATTGGCGATCGTCCAGGCTTGCGCGTACTGAATGTCAGCCCAGAGTCGATGCTTCGCCGCGGCGAGCCGTCCTGCGCTATGGTCCGAGAACATTGGTGCGGCGAGTGCGACAAGAATCGCCAGGATGATCGATGCGATGATGAGTTCGATAAGGGTGAAGGCGCGTTTCATGTGGTTTCTCAATCTGGCTCAAAACTCAATCTGGATGCGTGTTGGAATCTGCTGCGTTCCACCACGCGGCGGAGGCGCGCCTTCGGTCATGCCGGTGATGTCATCGAGGGCGTGGTCGTAGAAAAAGCTCGCGGTGTCTCGCAAAAGCACGTGATTCGCCGCGATTCGGCCGTAGATTTCGGTGGTTCCGCGCAGAATCACAGGATTGGTTGGCATATAGATCGACCCAACCACGCAGGTCGAGGCAAAGTCCCAGATAAAGATGCTCGAGAGGAAGGCGGGATCTGGATAGATGCGCACCCGCCATGGCTCGATGTACTGCGGTTCTTCGGGGGCGAAAGTTGAGCAGGCATTCGCGGCCCACTGGTTCATCCACTTCTTTCGGTGAGGATCACCCGCCGCGAGCGTTGGGTTCGTCTCGTTTGGACAGGTGTACTCCTTGCCGATCCACGAATTGTTCATGACGAGGTCGTAGGCGACGAAGAGCAAGAGTTGCGAGTTGCCCTTAAGTTCGATCGATGAGTTTGTGATGTCGAGACTCTTCGCATCGAGGTCGAGCCACATGCGCGCCTTCATCACAATCTTGACGTTGCCGTCGATGATGAGCTTGCTGTTGCTGAGCGTGAACTTGTCATCCACTCGGTAGACGCCGCTCTTGAGAGTGATGACCGAGTTGCTCACGATCTTGAGGTCACCGCCGCCGATTGGGAATCCGAAGAACTCATTGCACTTCACACGAATTGGATTCAGCGTGACGGTCTGCTCGGTGTAGGTCTTGTTGCCCGAGAAGGTCGTACCAGGTACAAACGACGGTTCGTTCGGCGGAGTCGGCATACGAATCGATTCGCCAGCGGAGAGCCGCACGAGTTCGACTTCATCAGCGCTTCCTCCAGTGACCGTCACGCTCTCGGCGTTGCTTGGGTAGTACAAATACGCCTGATTTGTCGAGAAATCTGTCGACACCTGCCACGAAGCCGCGAGCACGGGATTGCCACCGAGATACTTGAAGACCTGAGGTCCACTGGGCAGCGTCACCCCTACGTAGCCGGCGCGCGAGGCGCGGCGAAACCGGGTCTGATTCGCTGTGATCGCAGCTGTGATGTTGAGATACGTTCCTGTGATCTCGTACGCCTGATCTTCGAAGTAGGCGTTCTCGTGAAAGTCGGCGCCTTCGTTTCCCCACCACGAGCGCAGTGCTTGGGTGCCGAGATTGATCGGATACTTCAGTGAACTTTTGGGCGACTTCTCCCAGCGACCGACAAAGTTGTCGGCCTCCATCCGAAAAAGTTTATTGGCGAAGATCGCGTACTGACCCTTGATCAGACTCTGCAAGCTCATCTGCGCGCTCATCTGGTAACTGGTCTCTCCCACCGTCACGGTGATGTTCGCTTGAAACTCAGTGGTTGTAATCGTCGGTGGAGCGCCCGTGTTGATATCGGCAACGGTGACGTTCAATGTCGCGCCGTTGATCTGATAGTTCGTCAGCAGCGTGCCGTCGGCAAGTTGTGCCCGCCACTGCGTCGCGAGAATCGCATCCGACTGACAGAAGATTCCAGCGAGCACTTCACGCGAGATCGCGAGTCCTTCAGCTGCTGCGAGGCGCGCGCGAGCAGCCTCTCCCATGCTGCGACCAACGAGCACACTGCGATCGCGAGATTTTACAAACGCCGTTCCCGCAGTTCCTGCGACGCCGAGTGCGAAGATCGCCATCAAGAGTGCTGCGCCTCGACGGGCGCGCGTACCGAGGCGTTTCGCAATGTGTGCTGTGGTTTTTTGCGAGTTATGTGTGTGTGCCATGATCAAGACTCCGTACAGATTGGGTGCCGATCAAAGAACGCCAGAGCGCTTTCCATGCGCATGTCACTTCGCAACTCTGCATCACCTTCGAGGGCGACGAATGCGAATTCAGCTCCGATCGAACGGTTGACGCAGATGTCTGCCGATTGCCAGATGAATCGCGGTGCCGCAGCCGCGACGCCAGCGACGAGTGGCGGTGCGAGATTGACGGCGATGGGTGAGCGTCGAAGTTGGTCGGTGTCGCGCAGTTGCACGAAGAGGTTGTCCCAGAACTCACTGTCGGTCGAGAAGTACACCGCAGACTCGCCAGCTGGAACAGCTTCGGCTTTCACGGTCCACTCGATGAGTGACCAAGACTCGTCTGCTTCTTGAGCGAATTCAAGCCAGTGCAGTTCATCATCGACGAGATCGATGCGATCGAATGCTGAGTCGCTTCCGCTGCCTGATTCTGCGAGTGTTTCTGCAGGAAGCCAGAGCAAGACGCGCTGCTCGCTGAGTGCGAGCGTCATTCGAGTCTTGAGACTCAGGAGCCCAAGGTGTGATTGCAAACCGGCGCCGCGCACGATCGCTTCACTGCGAAGATCTTGGATCGCCAACGCACCGGCGAGTCCGCCGATGAGTGCGATGACTGTTGCAGCAATCATCGTCGTGATCACGGTCGCGATGAGCATCTCAATCAACGTGAATGCGCGGCGAGTGCAGCGAGTCATTCTCATGGAGTGACCCCACTCTCTTCAATCGTCCGCGGGCGAAAGCGCTGCAACGAAACAAGTTTTCGCTGCGCGCCAGCCCAAGTGTCAAAGACTGTGACATCGATCAAATAGCCTGGAACAAGCAATCCAGGGAAATCAGGCACTGTGAGATTGGCTGACGTGACTTGCGTGCGGCGACCGAGCCGTCCATAGGAACCGCTGAAGGCATCGCCACTCAACGAGGTCATCGTTCCAATCGCTTCAGTGACATCAACCGCTGCGATCGTTTCATACGAGCGTGCGAGATAGTCGCTGATGCGTGATTCAGCAGCTGTTCCCGCGAGCGTCATCGCCAGAGCATCCTCTTGTGCAGCGAGACCAGCTTGCACAGACGAGGCCATGATCGCCGCTGAGATCGTCAGCACGACCATCGCAACGAGGCACTCCATGAGTGTCATTGCGCGGCGAACCACCCTTCCCTCACATGACTAGGTGTTCAATTTCACATCCTGAGAGTGGAATCCACCTGTTTAAATGCAAATCTCGATGGTGCGAATTTGCAACTACAAAACAAAGGCGAAAATCGAGAGGTTCACTGGATTGACCCCGAGAGGAAACCGATTGTTTCAGAGTCGGACATCGAATGTCGCTGTCCTGCTCTACAACCGGCAACGCGTGCACTGCACACCTTGCCACTGAACTTTGGAGGTTCACAATGATTGCTCGTAACATCAAGCGCGGATTCACACTCATCGAAATCCTGATCGTCGTCGTCATTCTCGGCGTCCTCGCGGCACTGGTCGTGCCATCAGTCGTCAGCGCATTGGCTGATGCTCAGACTGAAGCAGCTGACGCTCGCGGAAGTCAGATCTTGACGATGATCACTCGTTACAACCAGTTCTTGCCAGGTGGCGGAACCGCGATCACGACAGCCAACGGCACGATCTCTTCGGCCAACATGGCGAAGTTGGAGACGGCTGGTTACTGCGTCGCAGCCGATGTCGTGAACCAAGTCGACTCGACCAAGGGATGGAACTTCGCTGCAGGAAAGGTCATCCCAGAGCCATAAGTGAGTCGGACAAGTATCAGTCGGGTGCCCCGCGGCGGACACCTGATCATGTAGAGCAGCGGG
>CAMBOV010000020.1 GCA_945869475.1 Singulisphaera sp. GP187
GAGCACTTCACCAGCAGCTGCGGATGGCTTCTCGCGGTCGGTGACAAACGCAACATTTGGCGCGACGGGAGTTCCACGTTTGGTGATGACGATGGCTTTCATGGTGCGTCTCTATAGTAATGCTCATGCACCTTCGCCCTCTTGCACTCGTGTTGTTCGTTCTCGCGACTTGCGCGTGTGAGCCAGTGACCCCCGCGACGGTCATCGCCGACCCCCCGTCGATCTCACTTGGATTCCTCGAGCCGCGCGCATCGGTGACTCGCACGTTTCGGCTCGTCAACACCGGCAGCACGCCTGTGACGATCGTCTCTGCAACTCCAACGTGCACCTGTACGACGCTCGAGGCTGCCGGAAAGGTCATCCCGGCTCAAGGAAGTGTCGAGATCCCAGTCACAATGAAGGTCTCCGCCTCAACAGGAGTCAAGAGTGCTTCGGTGTCATTCGTATTGTCAGGTGGATCGCCTCCTGTGACCGTCGTGATGAGCGGCGAGATCGCGTACGCCGTGCGCGCAACGACCATGGATAAGAGCAACAACGCGCGCGTGCCGTACATCAACGCATTTCAAGATCCTGCGGCTCCAGTTGGCAGCGTCGTGCCTCCTCTCGATGGCACGGTCACAATTGCATCGATCGATCAACTGCCATTCACGATTCAGTCGGTGATGAATGCGCCTCCGACGTTTGTTGGATTCGATCCGGCGCGAGAGCGTGCGCGAAACTCATACGAAGTGCGTTACGACTTTTCGAAAGTGCCCTGTGATCAGGTGCCACCCTACCTCATGATCGCGACGGACCATCCAAAGGCCCCGGTCATTGACATGCGCGTGCGCCACCTGTGCACGAAAATCGCGCCGCAGATTCCATTCGCTGAGTACCGGGCGAACCTCGGGGCTATGACGGTCGGCGTTGCACTGCCCTTTGAGTTCGAACTCAAACATTCTGCAGGATGGCACGTCATTGAGACGGTCTCGAGAGACCCACGCATCACCGTGAAGTACCTCTCGCAACAGTCTGACAAAGAGACGTCGATGATCTCGCTTGTGGCCGTTGCGAGCGACGCTGCGCATGGAGTCGTGCTCGCGCCGGTGACAATGACCGCGACGGGTCCAGATGGCGCGAAGCGGTCGAGTGATTTCTGGGTCTACTGCGTTGTGGCGACTCGAGCAGCGGACTCTCAAAAACTCGGATCGTAAACCTTGCTGCGCACAAACTGATCGATGTCGCCCGGTTGCGGCACGCGTGCAAGCTTGTTCTCGAAAATGAACCGCGCAACAGCGATGGCAACCTCGATGCTCGTCTCGAGAATCGATGAGATCGGCGGATAGATGAGCCCAACGGAGAGATCTTGTTCGGTGGTCTGCGAGGCAAGCGACTCGGCGGCACGCAAGAACATCGCGTCGGTGACACGGCTCGCCTGCGTCGCGTAGATCGCCATCCCAACCGCTGGATAGATGTAGACGTTGTTTCCCTGACCGGGCACAAAGAGTTTGCCGCCGTAGTGCAGCGGAGCGAATGGACTGCCACTGGCGACAATCGCGCGACCCTCGGACCAACGAATTGCCTCGTCCGCGGTGCACTCTGACTTCGACGTCGGATTCGAAAGCGGAAAGATGATCGGTCGTGTGTTCAGTCGTGCCATCGTTCGCACGACTCGCTCATTGAACGCGTGCGCGACCGTCGAGACTCCAATGAGTGCCGTTGGACGCACAGTTTCAACGATGTCGGCAAGATCGAGAAGTGGCGAGTCGACCCCCGCGCGAGCGCTCGGTGGAATCGTGAGATGCGAGATGTCATGTGCGTATCGCTGCAGGTAATCGGGAAGGTTGGGCATCTTTGCGTGCACCATTCCGCGCGAATTCACGAACCAGCACTTGCGGATCGCATCGGCCTCGCAGTAGCCATCCGACATGAGTTGTGTGACGAAGAGATCTGCGATTCCAACGCCGGCGCTGCCCGCTCCCATGAAGAGCAAGATCTGTTCACGCATCGGCTTCTGCACGATGCGACAGGCGCCAAAGAGACCCGCGACCGCAACGGATGCCGTGCCTTGGATGTCGTCGTTGAAGCAGCAGACGTTGTCTCGATACCGGCGAAGCAGCGGCGTGGCGTGTTTGTTTGTGAAGTCCTCAAACTGGATGCAGCAGTGTGGGAAGACTTCTTGCACGGCATCGACGAACTCGTCGACGAACGCGAAGTACTCATCTCCGGAGATGCGTGGCATCTTGAGCCCGGGATAGAGCGGGTCGGCGAGAAAGGATGCGTTGTTCGTGCCAACGTCGAGAACAATTGGAAGTGTCACTTCGGGAGGGACTCCAGCGCATCCTGTGTAGAGCGCGAGCTTTCCAACTGGGATTCCCATTCCGCAGACGCCCTGATCACCGAGCCCCAAGATGCGTTCGCCATCGGTCACGACGATGATGCGCACCTCCTTGATTGGCCAATTGCGAAGCACATTCGCGAGCGTGCCCTTGCGCTTGATTGAGAGGTACATGCCCTTGGGTCGACGCAGAATGTGTCCAAACTTCTGGCACGCTTCGCCGACGGTCGGCGTGTAGACAATTGGCATATACCGTTCGAAATCACTGCGCAGCAAGGCGTAGAAGAGTCGCTCCTGCCGATCCTGGAGTGCCGAGAGATATTGATACTTCGCGAGGTCTGATCCTTGAGCGTCGAACTGAAGTCGCGCTCGATCGAGCTGAATCTCGAGCGGCTCAATTCCGTCGGGGAGCAACCCGACGAGTCCAAGTTGTTCGCGCTGTTCTTCAGTGAACGCGCCACCGAGATTCAGTCGTGCGTCTGTGAGTGTTCGAACCGCGGTGGATGCTTCGCTGCGTGCTTGTGCCATTTCGAAGAGAGTAGGTTCTGCGCAGAATTGCAAGAGTCGGAGGGCTAGACTCAGCCCATGTCGCGCGCAGCTGCCCGCACCCCTCTCTCGCCAGCGTGGCCCGATGAACTTTCAATTGAGTTGCGCGACGCCGTGCGCGGTTGGTGCATTCTCTGGGGCGTCGAGAAACTCGACTCAGAAGTCACCGTCGCAGTCAGCCGCCGACTGACGACAAGCCTCGGCCGCGCTCACTACCAGCGCAAACTCGTGACGTTGCAGGCGACCTTGCTCGACCCGACTGCGAGCGAATTGCTGCGCGAGGTTCTTTGCCACGAACTCGCGCATCTCGCGGCGTACGAATTGCATGGCCGAGCGATCCGCCCCCATGGTCGGGAGTGGAAGGCACTGCTTGTGAGTGCGGGCTATCACCCCAATGTCACCTACCGAGCTGAGAATTTGCCGGCGTGCTTTGGCGAGCGCACGCCGCGGCGGCGAAAGCGCACCACACGCAAGCGTCGATCACTTCATCACATTGCCCATGCGCTGCTCGTGAATCGCAGCGTCTTGCTCGCGACCGACGATTCGAAGGGCCTGGGAATAGCTGATGCCAGCGCGGTACCAGTTGCTCTGCTTGGAAAACTGTGGAGCGATATCCACCGGTACTTCCATCGCACGAAAGGCGCGGTCATGCAAGGTCACGTTCGCGCGCGCGTCGTTGTTCAACGCGAGAATCGCTGACGCTTCGAGCAGTGCGACGATCGCAAAGGGGCCATCGTTTGGATAGCGATCGAGAATCATCTCGTAGCACCGTCCAGAACCTGCGAGGTTGCCTTGTGCCTTGTAGAGCGAAGCCTGTTGAAGCAAGATCTGCCCCGCAAGATCGCCTCGATCTTGAAAAATCGCGAGCGCGCCGTCGAGCGCTTCTTGGCGCTTGGCGATGTCGGTGATCGAGTGAATCATCGGTGCGATCGTCCGCCACGCAAACTCTGGATAGTCATCACCGCACATTTGCAAGACGTCTGCCGACCAGATCTCTTTCTGCTCGGTTGTCATTCCCCCCGTCGCTGCGGCGCGTCCGACGAGTTCCCAAGCACGCGTGTCAGTCAAGCACGCGTGCACCGCGATGCGTACGAGCGCAAGAGCTTGATCGACTGCCTCGGGCGAGACTTTTGTTGGCGGGGGCGTTGTCGGCGTGGTCGTTGTCGGCGGGGTCGTTGCGACTGGAGTGAGTAACTTCTCGGCGGCGATACGAAGCGCAGTTGCTGCGGTGCGATCTGCGAGTGGCTCAAGTCCATACTCGACCAACATCGGCATCTGCGTATTGGAGAGTTGCTGTCCACTCTGCGGATCGCGGATGAATCCTTCAACGCTCTGGTAGCCGCCGAAGCGGCCTACTTCGTCCCACTGGGGTCGACGGCCTGCCTTGCGCACGAAGCCAATCCACGCGTGCGAGAGCACGCCATCGGTGGCCGTTGAATAGACGCAGGGAACTCCAATCGACTTGCCCACGGTCGTCGCGAAGTACGCCTGATCGGCGCAGATTCCACCGTACCGCAGGATGTTTGGAAGATTCCACCCGGCAACGTTGACCTTCTTGGGGGATCCCTTCTCGAGATTGTCGAAATCGTATGCGACCTCGTCGTAGAGCTCGCCCACCGATGCGTGGCCTGCGTAGGTGCGCAACGCCCATGCCATTTCGTCGGCCGTCGCCGCGATGTCGACGACATAGAGCAGCAATTCGGGAGCGATGCCTCGCACGCCGAAACTCAACTTTCGCTCGGCAGAGACGAAGTGATCAAACGTGACGAGTGGTCCAGCACTCTGTGCGAGATTCTCATTGACCTGCATCAAGACCGGTGCGTCATGCACGACGGCGATCGCAGCGGCGAGTTCGGGAAAGCTTTCGAGCGCCTCGCTGCGCTGGGCCATCAACATGCGCGCGAGTCGATCAACCTTCGCGGCGTCTTCATCTTGCAAATCGACGAGCATTGAGAGTGTCCGCGCAAACTTCGGATGCGCGAGATACTCCTGCGCGAGTGCGCTGCGCTCACCCTCGGGCGCTGCCGCGATCAGTCGAGACAACTGCCAGGTCGCGGCACTCTTCGCGAGTACGTCGAGTTTTTCTTTCCGCGCCGGCGACAGCCCCTGACGCTTCGCTGCTCGCGTTGTTGAGCGTTTCGCGGGCTTCGCATCTTTCTCTGGTGGAGAAATCTTCGGCTGCCACGCGAGCAGAAACTCTTGTGTTCCTTGATCGATTGCAGTCGAGCAGTGACCGCTCACCGCGAGTGCATCGGCACCTCCCATCGCAATCGAGTTGATCGCCGTCTCGCCCACCTCACCGAAGAGACGTTGAAACTCGCCGACGAGCGGTGCGCCCCCGGTGGCGGGTTTTGCTTTCGATGCGTTCTGATGCGTCGCGGTCTGGTTCGCGGCGGATGCGCTCGCACACACCGTTGCGACAAACAGGATGAACGCACTGCCCAAAGATGTGGCGACGAGTGAGCGCACATGCTCACTCACTTGCTCGCTCGATTCCAGAGTTGATCCATAAGCGCGCGACGCTCGACACAAGTGTCGGCAGGCTCGGACGCGACGAGTGTCGATGCATCGACCGTCCACGTGTATTCGCCCGGCTCTTGCGGACAGTGCGCAACGCCGATTTGGTAGCGCATCGTGATGCGCTCCTGCACGAACGAACAACGACCGACCAGCGTGGTGCCATCCTTGAGTTCGATGACGAAAATTCCAGTATCGGTCATTTCAAGGATCGCGCCATCCTTTGAACCCTCCCACCTTCCAACCGCCAGCGCCGGAACCATTGGCAGGGGCAACGTTTTGCACGCGCAGATGAACAGAAGTGCCGCCGCTGCGAAAAATTTTCGCACTCGGTGGGCAGTTATCTGCCGCGGCGACTGCTCGCCGGCGAACCCTTCAGTTGTTTGTCTTTCAACGACTTGCGTCGCGCGGCGAGCACGGGTGCACATCAAAGGGCGAACCATATGGTCGCAGTGTAGAGGGGTATTTTGGAAGCATCGCTTGCACCTGGGGGATTGAATTGGACCTTTTATCTAAGACCATCGGAGCGGAGAGGTTTCGCAACAAACCCGAAGGCATGCATGGCGGATCGGTTCACCTCAGCGGGAACCGATCCGCCAGCATTTTTTGCCACCCACATCACCTCGTCGAGGCGCGTGCTGGCTTGGGAAGACCTTTGTCGCGATCGCTTTTGGGGGTCACGGCTGCGATCGAATATCCATGCTCTTCAAGAAACTGCGCGCGCTCAGTGGGTGACGCGTAGTGCTGCTGAAAGAGTTCACGCTCGCGCGCTCCCCCACCGCCGATCAAGTCAATGAACTCGTGCACGCCCGCATCGGCGGGAAGGTCGCGCACGGGCTCGACCAAAATGTGCTCGAGAAGCCGCACGTACAGCTCGCGATCGGTCAGATGGTTGGTGTGCACAAGAAAAATTCCAAGTTCGCCCAGCGCCGTCGTGACGTGCGCGAGCGACTCGGTCACGTCGTGGTCGCTGAGCAGGAAGGCGCAGAGCGGATGAACGCCTGCCTCCTGAAGTTGCGTGAGATTCGTCGTCATCGGAGCGTGTTCGAAGTCGTAGATCAGCGTCCAATAGAGTCGATCTTCACACCCGCCGTTCGCGACCGCCTCGGCGATGAGTTGGTCGATTGCTCGGGTGCGAAATTGTCGTTTGTTTTCCTGAATGTCAGTAAGTTTCATCGGTGGTTCCTTTGCGGATCGGAATGACCCTCGCGAAACCTATGAGCGCGCCGATGGCGCTCTGCCAAAGCCTCCCTTTTTTCTTGAGACCCACGCGGCGCGTCACACTGTGGCGATGCGCCGTCCCGCTGCGAAGAGTTCGATCGCGCACGGATTACCGCGCCACGTGACCTCGACGCGCTGCTCGCCACCCGTTGGAATCGAGAACAACATCGGTTCGACTGAGAGCCAGTCACCCAAAGGGCTCACAATCCCATCGACCAGTGGCGTCGTCGCAGTGACGCTCAACGTCGCAACGAACACATCACCCCGCCTCGCGGGAGCACTCACCCACGTGACTTCCGCGCGTGGAGTCACGGGCGATCCATTGGTGGATCGCATCTCGCGTTCGTGCACCGACGCGTACCAGGCCGTTGCAAGTGGGTCACTTCGAATCTCAGTGGGCGCTTCAACAAAGAGCACGGTCGTCGCATCAGGGATGAACTCTGCAGGCACCGTGAGAATGCGCGCAGCAGACCAGGGTTCGACCGTGAATCCCTCTTCGAAGAGGCGGCGATGCGACGGTTGCATCGCAGAACCCTCGGCGACGTGCGTGCAGATCTCGAGCGCGAGGCGACTCTTCCACGCTCGTGGGGTGTCGTTCACTGCCTCGACGACGAGCTGTGAATCGCGCGGATGGATCGTGAGCATCCGCGGCGCGCACGCAGCTCGCACCGCGTGCCACGCTGGTTTCGCGCGACCCTGCGCATCAACCAATGACCACGAGTGACCCGTCCACGCATCATTCATTTGCCAGACCAGCGCGCCCGAGCAGTGGGGACGGTTCGCGCGAAGCCACGTGTATGCGATGCGCATCGCCTTCGCTTGCACCGACTGCGCTTGCGCGATCCACGTTGCGAAGTCTTGCGCTGCGGCGAAGCGATCGCTCAAGAGTTGACCGTACTGTCCATCGTCACCGCTCGAGGCTCGTTGTCGCGAGACGATTCGCGCGCATCCCTCAGCGGCCGTGAGCGACGCGAGTTCGCGCGCATCTTCGCCCAGCGCATGCGCGATCGTCTGCAACGCGGGTGGTGACTGATGTCCAAACTCACTTGCGAATCGCGGCGTCACTGAGCGCAGTCCCTCAACTTTCGCGTCGGCGTCCCATGTGTGACGATCTCCTCGCATCTCGTCATTGGGATGCAACTCGAGCGAACCCGACCATGGACTCTCGCACCAATAGGGACGTGTCGGATCGATCGCCGCGCAGAGTCGCGGAAGAAGTTCGAGCCAGTAGTGACGTCCCCACGGCTGCCCGGCGACGAGTCGATCACGAAATCCCCATGAAGACCAGGCAAGAATGTCTTCGTTGCCACCACACCAGAGCGCGACCGATGGGTGCGAGGCGAGTCGCGCGAGTTGAAAACGCGCTTCACGCTCGATCAATGCTGGAAATGGATCGTTCTCGGGATAGGTCGCGCACGCGAAGGCGAAGTCCTGCCAGACCAGCAGCCCAAGCTCGTCACACCGCGAGTAAAAGAAGTCTGACTCATACCCGCCACCACCCCACACACGAAGCATCACGAAGTTCGCCTCGCACGCTTGCATCAGTCGGTCGAGCACCTTTGACTCGGTTGCGTCCATCCGATTGAGTCCCTCGGGAATCCAATTCGCACCCGCACACCAGATCAACTGATCATTCACTCGGATCGCAAATCGCGTTCCGTCGATCTCGGGTGTGGTGTCGAGTGCGACCGAGCGAAGGCCGATGCGTCCACTCCAGCGCGCACTGGTCACTGAGCGCACTGAGAGCTCGACCGTGACTCGGTGTAGTTGCTGTGCACCGTATCCACGCGGCCACCACCGCTGCGGATTTGGAATCTCAACAACGCAGTGCGCCGTTCCGGTGCGTGCCACCGAGGCGACGGCAGTGAAGAGCCGTCCATCGGGCGATTCGATTTCAATCTGTGCCTCGCACTTCGTCGCGTCGCCATCGCACACGGTGTCGACAAACACTTCGACGCACGCAGCACTCGGCGTGCAGCGAGTCACGAGAGGGCGAACCGCTGCGATGCGCGATCCGGTCCACGCATACAAGAAGACGAGGTCGACGATGCCGCTCGACGGAGCGCGCGGCCCCCAATCCCACCCGAAATCGCACGCGGGTTTTCGCATGAAGACGTAGGGAGCCCAGTCGCCGTTGACTGGACGCGATCCAAGTTCGCGCTCAATGCGCTCGATTTCAGCGAGCGGCGCGGCGCAGCGCACCTCGAGGTTGAATTCATGATCGACTGCGCGTGCTGCGACGCGCGCGCGCAGGTCGATTCGGTGCGGATGAAAGTGATTCGCAACGGCGAGCACCAACTCGCCATCCATGAAGACCTCCGCCACAGTATCGATCGATTGAAAGACCAGATCGAGATGCGCGTGCCCACGCAATTCTGCCGAGACTCGAAAGGATCGCCGCCACGAGAACGCCGCTCGCCCAACCCAGAGTTGCGCCGCCTCTCCGTGTGCGGCGTCGACCGTTGGAATCACTCCCGCACGCTGCAGATCAAGGTGCGCGCAACCTGGAACATGCGCCGCGAAAGTGCGCCCATCCGGTGCGGTCATTGTCCACCCGTCGCCGCAGAGACTCTCTTCAATGGGGCGCATCGGTGAACGCTCAGCGCGTCGGCGACTCATCGGCGTTCACGCCATCGATGACTCGACCATCGTCGCGCACATCAACGCTGCGCGCACGAAGAACGCGCACCATTCGGATGACGTCACGAATGCCGCCCGATGTGAACCAGACAACAACGACAACGCTCGTGCCCAGAATCAACCACGTCCACCAGAACCACCAGGTGCTCCACGAGGCAGGCGTGATCGGGTCAGCGCATGATTTTCGCCAGAGGGCGTAGATCGTTCCGACCACAAAGAGCAGTGTGAAGAAGAGCGGCCACGCGAGTGTCACAAGTGTGACCGCGCGATCGGTGCCCTTGAATTGGCTGTCCATTCCGAGTTTTTCGAGGAATGTTGTTGGTGCGGCATCGATCGATGCATCGCCTTCAACCCGCCAGCGACCACGGTTGAGCATTCGATTGAGATCGAAATCGGTGCGCGGTCCCAAAAGACTCACGCCGATGTACATCGCGCTCGCGCTGATCATCGAGATGAAACCCATCACTTGGCCGGTGACATTCTCGCGCAGAGAAATTGCCGCGCCACACAATTGCGCCTGCATTCCAAGAGCGTCGACTTCGCTGAGCCACCGATCAAGAGGCAGTTGATGTACGAGCACGCCACCCGCCGCGAGCAGCATTCCAGTCACCATTGCCGCCCATGCACCCTGCGTCGAACCACGCGTCCAGTAGAGCCCCCCGATGATTGCAGCGCCCGCGCCCGCAACAAAGATGCTCGCGGTGAGCGCGGCGAACATCGCGATGTACTGCGTCGGTTCATAAAGCATCGAAAAGGTGAATGCGAAGAGTGCGACTCCGAGCGCGGCAAGTTTCAGCAAGAACGTGTGCACTTTCGGATCGAAAGGCTTCTTTCGAAAGGGCAGGATCACATCCTGAATGAAGATCGACCCCCACGAGTGCAGATAGGCCTCGTCGGTCGAGACGGCCGCTCCCAACATCGCTGCGATGAAGAGTCCCAAGATTCCCGTGGGAAGCATCACTGCCATCGCGAGCGGCGTGCGCAACTCAGATCGAAGCGCGTCATTCGTCACCTGATCGAGCGCCGCATGCACGGGCGCTGCAGCTTCGGCGTACTCGGGCTGCGTCAAAAAGGCGCGCACCGCGAGAGGAATGATGATCGTGATGAGCATCAACACGCGGTAGCGCCATCCATTGAGAATCTGCGCCATGCGCGCCTCGTGAGCATTGAGTGGTGCGGCGTTGTAACCCTGGTCGCCCTGCCACGCGCGCGCGGCATAGAAGAGCACGAATGCCGAGATCGCCCAATAGAAAATATCGAAGTTCTTTTCGCGGGCCAACCCAAATGGATCGACAAACGATGTGCCCTCGGGCATCGCGAGCATCGCTCGTTCAAGGACTGGCCACGGAAACTGCGCCATCAACCAGAAGCAGATGAAGACGAAGGTTCCAAAGCAGAAGACTCCCTGCAAGAAGTCGGTCAGGATGATCGAGACCATTCCGCCTGCGAACACCATGAATATGCCTAGCGCGAGCAGGCAGACCATCACGATCGGAAAGACTGCGATCGACTCTCCCGCGAGCATGAATCGTTCGGGCATTCCGCAGAGTGCCATGAAGAAGCGTGCGGTCACTCCGGGAAAGATTCCATAGTTGATGATGCCCGAGACGAACGCGACGCCTCCCGACATCACTCGAAAGCGCTTCGAATAGCGCAATTCGAAGAACTGCGCGAGCGTCATCGCGCGCGTTTCACGAAATCGATAGATCACCCATCCAGTTATTGCAAGAAGAATCAGGGATGGCCCCTCGAAGTATCCCCACCAAATCTGCGTGAAACCCACGTCGTATCCGAGTTGAAAATACCACACGAGCGTGATCACCCCGACCTGTGCCATGTTGTAGGCAACAGTCACGAGATACCTGCCGGCGCAACGATCCGCGGTGAGAAAGCCCGAGACGCCGCGCGAAAGCGAGTTTGCGAGGATCGCCGTCGCGATCAACACGCCGACGAATGCGATCACAATTGACCAGTCGAGCGTTGACGGCGTCATCGATACGAAGACTAGTGGTTCGCGCGTCGATCGACGGCGCCGAGTTCGCGTGATCCCCTACTCTTGATCCCATGAGATCGCTTTGCTCTGTCGCACTCACACTCTGCTGCGCGCTCGCTGCGGCGACTGGTTGCAAAGCGCCGACGATCATCGCTCCACCGCCGCCTGGATCGATCTTCGACGCATCGACACTTCCACAACTCGATCTCGATGGACGACCACTCGTCAGCGGCCGCCTCGCAACGGTCTACTATTTTGCAGGACCCGAGTGCCCAATCGCGCGCTCGTACGCGCCTGAAGTTTCGCGACTCTCGCAGCGTGATGAACTGCGCGGAATCGCATGGGTGATGGTCTTCTCTGAGGTGGGCATGACCAAAGCACTCGTGCAGAATTTTCAGCGCGACTACGCGCTTGCGATCCCATCGCTTATCGACTCGTCGCAGCATTTCGCGTGTGCGATGGGAGCGCAGGTGATTCCGTCGGTGGTGGTGGTGGACGCACGCGGCACGCTGCTCTACCGAGGTCGCATTGACAATCGCTACCAAGCACTCGGGCTCTCCTATGGACCGCCCACCGAACGCGACCTCGCGGCTGTCGTCGATGCGATCGCGAGTGGATCACCTCTCGCACCCGCGCAGACTGCAGCAATTGGATGCCTCTTGTCGCCGTGCACGACTTTCGCACAACCATGACGCGAGCACCACTTTGCATTGGTCTCGACGTCGGCACGAGTTCGCTCAAGGCGGTCGCGGTCGACGCGCATGCCGTG
Source organism: Singulisphaera sp. GP187 (assembly GCA_945869475.1). Taxonomy (GTDB): domain Bacteria; phylum Planctomycetota; class Phycisphaerae; order Phycisphaerales; family SM1A02; genus F1-60-MAGs104. The sequence continues at coordinate 12,004 of CAMBOV010000020.1, forward strand.
GTCGTGGCGAGCGCAGTGGTTGAGTATCCGTATGAAACTCCCCAGCCTGGATGGGCGCAGACTGATCCTGAAGTTTGGTGGAACGCCACGTGCGCAGCGTTGAGGCAACTCCTTCGCGAACCTGCCGTCGCAGGCGCGCCGATCGAATCAATCGGGCTTAGTGGGCAGATGCATGGACTCGTGCTCGTCGACAGCGATGGCGCGCCAACGGGTCCCGCGCTGATGTGGAACGATCAACGCACCGATGCCGTCTGCGCGCGCGCAGAGCGCGAGATCACCGCAGAGCGCATCTGGCAACTCACCGGCAATCGACTTTTGCCTGGATTTACTGCACCAAAGTTGCTCTGGTTGCGCGAGCATGAGCCCGATCGCGTGCGTCGCGCACGCACGCTGATGCTTCCAAAGGACTTCGTTCGCCTACGACTCACTGGCGCGTTCCACACCGATGTCTCAGACGCTTCGGGCACGCTGCTCTTCGATTGCGCGAACCGACGGTGGTCGAGCGAGATGTGCGAGGCTCTTGCGATCAAGTGCGATCTGCTTCCAGAGGTTTTCGAGTCGATCGCCGCCAGTTCGCATCTTCACGCGGCAGGCGCCGCCGCCACTGGACTTCCACATGGCACCCCCGTCGTTGCAGGCGCTGGCGATCAAGCGGCGCAAGCTGTTGGCACAGGAATCGTCGATGAAGGATGCGTCGCCTGCACCGTTGGAACTAGCGGCGTGATCTTTGCCACGACCAATGGATGGCGCCCCACTGCGCGCGGAACATTGCACGCCTTCTGTCATGCGATCCCGAATCGCTGGCACTTGATGGGAGTGACGCTCTCTGCGGGTGGCAGTCTGCGTTGGTGGCGCGACACGATGTGCGCCGATCTCGTCGCGCGAGCCCGCGCAGAAAACGTCGATGCATATGACCTCATGCTCGCCGAGGCGGCGTGCGCTCCTGCAGGATGCGAAGGCGCGATCTTCTTGCCCTACCTCTCTGGCGAGCGCACTCCGCACGCCGATCCCTTCGCGCGCGGCGTTTTTCTGGGCATTTCGACGCGCACGACCCGCGGCCATCTCACCCGCGCGATCATCGAAGGTGTCACCTGTTCTCTCGCGCAGGTTATGAATCTCGTGCGCGAGAGCGGCGCGACGACCCAGCACGTGCGCCTCTCAGGAGGTGGATCGCACAGCCCACTCTGGCGACAACTCCTCACAAACGCGCTGGGCGTTCCATCGGCGACGGTGGCTCAACCGCATGGTGCGGCGTATGGCGCCGCACTTCTTGCTGGCGTCGGAAGTTCAGTGTGGCCATCCATTGACGCAGCGACTGCGACGATCACTGAATCGAATCAGTGCTCGGTCGAGAGTGCATCAAACGAGTTCGCCGCGATCGCCGCGCGATATGCCGATGCCTATGAGTCGCTCGCTCCGTGGTTTCGCCGCGGCGCCGCGCAGAGCGTCTAGCATTCGGCTGTGCTCCACGCGCTCTCACTGTTCATCTTCGTCGTCAGCATGATTGCTGTTGGAATCGTCGTCTGGAAGGTGACGAAGTTTCAAGAGTCACGCGATTCAAAGTTTCAGGCGCGGCTCGATGCGGATGATGTTCGCGCGCGACTCGGGCGCGAGGCGAAGGCGCAGCAGTTCAACGAACCGATCGATTCGAAGTCATCCCCCACCGACCCGACCCCATCGCCTTAGGCGATCGCTCGGCGAATCCCGCTCATTTTCGACTGTAGATTTCGACCAGGGCAGGCAGTCTTGGCGCTCGCCCACTCTTGGTGAGAGAGCACCGACGAAGCCTTCACCTTGTACTTCGCGCGACAGACGCGCAGATGACGGTCAAGCGCGGCGAGTTGCGCCATACTGGGACTCTGCTGATCGAAGTTGCCCACGCACAGAATCCCGAGATTGCCTTCGTTCTGATCCTTGACGTGAGCCCCCTGATAACGCAGATCGCGACCCTCCCAGACGCGTCCCGATCGGTCGATCACGAAGTGGTAACCAATGTCGGCCCATCCCTTGCCTCGATGTCCATTGCGAATCAACTCAATGCGCGAAGCGCACGATGAAAAGTCTGTCGCCGAGAATGGAGACATGCCGTCGTGGTGAATGGTGATCCACTTGACCGGCAGCATCGGATCGATGTTTCCCACTTGCGGGGTGGCCTTCGTCCATGAACTGCGCGGAATCACTCCAGCGAGCGTCGGCGTCGGTGGCGGCACTTTGATCGGCGCAACAACAGCCGGCGGGGCAAGCAACGATCCATCTGGCCAGATCGGACTCGGCAGCCGCGCACTCTTCGATCCCGCAGTTGCACACCCGGCAAAGAGTCCAAGTCCAAGCATCAAGATGCTTCGGCGACCCACGGTTGATGCGACTTCCGTCATCGCAATTGAGGGTGTTGGAGTTGGCGAGTTGGGATCCAAATTTGGTTCGTCCAAGAGTTCTGACTATCGACCCAAAACAACGCAGGGCTTCAATTTACGCCACCGCCGCGGGCGCGGTTCAGGTAGATTCACGAGGTTCTGCTTTCGCCAATAATCATGAGCATTCCAACCGAATCTGAGAGCCGCTACACCGCCGAGGACATCCAAGTTCTTGAGGGTTTGGAGGCCATTCGCAAGCGCCCGGGCATGTACGTCGGCGGAACGGGCCTCAGCGCCCTCCACCACCTCGTCTACGAGTGCGTCGACAACTCAATCGACGAAACGATGGCGGGATTCGCCACGCAAGTTCTCGTGCGGCTCGGAGTTGATGGATCGTGCACCGTCGTCGATGACGGTCGAGGCATGCCCGTCGATCCGATGAAGAGTGAGAATCCAAAGATCGATGGACGCCCCGCCGTCGAAGTCATCCTCACTGAACTTCACGCGGGCGGAAAGTTCGATAACAACGCCTACAAAGTCTCGGGTGGACTGCACGGCGTCGGCGTGAAGTGTGTGAACGCGCTCAGCGCTTGGACCGAAGTCGAAGTGCACAAGGATGGCAAGTCCTACGGCATCTCGTTTGAACGCGGCGTGCTCGTGAAGCCACTGCACCAAATCAAAGAGTCGGGTGTCGCTGGATCAGGAACGCGCATGACGTTCTTGCCCGACCCGGAAATTTTTCCTGACACGCAGTTTCGCGCTGAATTGCTCGAGTCGCGTCTTCGCGAATTGTCGTATCTGAATCCCGGCGTCTCGATTCGTTTCGTCGATGAGCATGTTGGCGCAGATGGCAAACAGCGCGACATCACTTTTCGCGACCTCGATGGCATCGCCGGGTACGTGCGATGGCTCAACGAGGCGAAGGTTGTTCAGAGTTCGTGCATCTCAGTCACGCGCGAAGATGAACAAAGAGGATTGCGCTGCGATATCGCACTTCAGTACACCGACGCCACGGCTGAGAATCTCTTGGCGTTCGGCAACAACATTCGCAATCCCGACGGCGGAACGCACGTGCAGGGCTTCAAGAGTTCGCTCACGCGCGTCATCAACGGCTACGCCAAGCGCGAAGGCATCCTCAAAGATCTCGTTCCCAGCGGCGATGACCTGCGCGAAGGGCTCACCGTCGTGATCAGCGTGAAACTGCCCAATCCGCAGTTCAACAATCAGACCAAAGAGAAACTCCTCAACGAAGAGATCGAGAGTTACGTCGGCAGTGCACTCAGTGAAGAGCTGACCGCATGGCTCGACAAGAATCCTCGTGAGGCGAAGCTGATCTGCCAGCGCGCGATTCTCGCGGCTGAAGCACGTGAAGCTGCTCGCAAGGCGCGCGAACTCATCAAGCGCAAGGGTGCACTCGGTGACAGCGCCCTGCCGCAGAAACTCTCAGACTGTTCGAGCGACGATGTCGAATCGACTGAGATCTTTATCGTCGAGGGCGACAGCGCAGGTGGCAGCGCCAAGGGTGGACGCGATCACGTTCATCAAGCGATTCTTCCGCTGCGTGGAAAACTTCTCAACGTCGAAAAGTGTCGACTCGACAAGGTGCTCGCCTTCGAAGAAATCCAAACGCTGATTCAAGCGTTGCAATGCGGTATCGGCGCTGACCTCGACCCCGCGAAGTTGCGCTACGGTCGAGTCATCATCATGACGGACGCCGATGTCGACGGTAGTCACATCCGCACGCTGCTGTTGACTTTCCTCTTTCGGCAGATGTTCGAACTCGTGCGACAGGGTCGCATCTACATCGCGCAACCGCCGCTCTATCAGGTCATCCGCGGCAAAGTCTCGAAGTACGTTCTCAACGACCGGCAGATGAACGAGACGCTCGCTGAACTCGCGCTCAAACACGCTGTGTTTGTCGTTCGCGATGAGCAGGGCAAGACGATTCGCACCCTCGAGGGCGACACGCTCAAGAAGGCGCTTCGATTGCTTCACCGGCTCGACGATCTTTCGAGCGTCGTGATGCGCCGAGGCATCCCATTCCAGAAACTGCTCGAGTCACGCGCGAGTGATCCCGATGGGCTCAATCGGCTTCCAACCCACCACGTTGTCTGGGGTGGAGGCGACGTGCTCGCGTGGAGCGAAGAGGCGGCCCACGCAGCAGTCACAGAGCGCGGGATGATCCTCGATGATCTTGCTGCGCCGGTTGTCCCTGTGAACGGCGAGAGCGCCTCAGCGCGCGTCGTGATCGCGGCGCTGCGTCAGATGCACGAAACCAATGAGATGCAGCGCATCTTCACGCAACTGCTTGAGTTCGGCATCGACATCGCTGACTACAGCTTGGTGCAAGAAGAATCGGTGACGGGCGAAAAACTTCCATCAAAGTATGGATGGCAACTGCAGTCTGAGAGGGGCGAGACGACTCTCATCGAGACGAGTAATGTCGGCGGCATCTTGAAGACTCTGCACGATTGCGGCCGTCGCGGCATCGAAATCAAACGCTTCAAGGGTCTGGGAGAAATGGAACCGATCCAACTCTGGGAGACAACGATGGATCCCGCCCGCCGCACGCTGCTGCGCGTCACGATTGAGACCGCCGCAGAAGCGAGTAAACTTTTCACCGTGCTCATGGGCGAGGACGTCGAACAGCGTCGCGCTTACATCGAGAAGTACGCGCTCGAAGTCAAGAATCTCGACGTGTGAGTGGTTCGACGGCATATCGCACTGGATCGACCTGCCCCGCGTGCGCGAACCCGCGTGCGCGCAATATGCATGCATCGCATCGACCGCACGCTTCGCCCGTGACTGTGGGGTCGTAGCAACTCATCGTCATCGAAAAGTCCACGTGCAGTGACGCGCCCAACTGCACGATCTCGCGCTTCGAGAGTGCGATAAGCGGCGTGTGAATCTTGAACGCGCTCTCGCCCCGCGCGGCACCTTCGACGCCAACACGCGTCGCAAGATTCGCCACTGTTTGAAAGGCCTCGATGAACTCGGGTCGACAATCGGGATACCCCGAGTAGTCCACGGCGTTGACGCCAAGCGCGATGTCGTTTGCCCCTCTCGCTTCTGCGAGCGCGAGCGCATACGACAGGAAGAGTGTGTTGCGTGCAGGAACGTAGGTGATCGGAATGATTCCGCCCGCGCACTCGCCGGTGCCATCCTTCGGTACTGCGATGTCAGCTGTCAACGCGCTGGCTCCCACGGCGCGCAAATCAAGCGTCTGCACGAGGTGTTCGACCACACCAAACGTCGCTGCGACACGCCGCGCACACTCGAGCTCGCAACGGTGACGCTGCCCATAATCGAAACTCAGCGCGATGCACTCGAATCCCTCGCGCTTCATGCACGCGAGCACGACGGCCGAATCCATCCCACCTGAAAGAAGTACGACCGCGTGCTGTCTCATCGCTCTGAAGAATAGAGCAATCGCCACTAGGATCGATCGAATGCCCGCGATCGATCTCCGCAGCGACACAGTCACGCAGCCAACTCCCGCGATGCGCGCTGCAATGATGGCTGCGCAACTCGGTGACGATGTTCTTGGTGATGATTCTGCAGTGACCGCTCTCGAGGTCAAGATCGCCACGTTGCTCGGCAAAGAGGCTGGGCTTTTCGTTCCCAGCGGAACGATGGCAAATCAGCTCGCGATCCGCTGCCACTGCGAAGGGGGCGACGAGATCATCGCGCACGGCGAGAGCCACATCATTCATTATGAAACGGGCGCCCCCGCTGCCATTTCGGGATGCATGATCCGACCACTCGATGGACCGCGCGGCCTCTTCGACGCCGCATCACTCACCGCGGCCGTGCGCAATCGCGATATTCACTCTCCCTACTCGCGTCTTCTGGTCGTTGAGAACACACACAATCGCGGTGGCGGATCGGTCTGGCCTCTCGCGCAGTTTCGTGAAGTGAGTGCAGCCGCCCGTGAATATCAACTCGCGGTGCACATCGACGGCGCTCGCCTCTTCAACGCCTGCGCTACGGCCGGCTACTCGCCACACGAATTCGTCGCCTCTGCCGACACCGTCAGCGTCTGTTTCTCGAAGGGCCTGGGCGCCCCAGTTGGAAGCGCACTCGTGGGACCTCAACCCCTCATCGACCGCGCGCGACGATTTCGAAAGATGCTCGGCGGCGGCATGCGTCAAAGCGGATTCCTCGCGTCCGCGGCGATCTACGCGCTCGACCACCACGTCGAGCGGCTCTCGCAGGATCACACTCGCGCGCGCGCCCTCGCGCAGCGCATCTCAACGATCGCTGGGCTTACCGTGAATCCGCCGCTCGCGCAGATCGAGTCGAATATGGTCTTCTTCGATGTCGCGCAGCACCTCGGCGATGCGCGAACGTTCTGCGCGCGCCTTCACTCACACGCGGTGCAGATGATCCCCATGGGAGCGCGGCGCGTTCGCGCAGTGATGCACCTCGATGTGCCTGAAGATGTTGTTGAACGGGCGACCGCGGCGCTTGTCTCTACGACCGCGGCGCTTGTCTCTACGACCGCGGCGGACGCGACCTCCAAAGCCGCGACATGAGTGCACTCGGCGCGATTTTCGACCTTGATGGAACGCTCGTCGACTCGTGCGCCTCTCACGAACAGGCGTGGATCGCACTGGGCGAATCGATCGGCATCCCAGTCTCGCGCGAGTTTTTCTTTCGCTCGTTCGGTCGGCCCAACACTCCCATTCTCAAGGCGCTCTTCAACGAGGCAGGTCGACCTGACCCTGCGCCCGCTCTCATCGATGCACTTGCGCTCAAGAAGGAAGAACTCTTTCGCTCGTTCGTCACCGGCGCATTTCCAGTGATGCCAGGCACCCAACCGCTGCTCACTGCCCTGCACAACAGTGGATGGCTCCTCGCCATCGGATCGAGCGCCCCTGTACTCAACGTGCAGTTCATGCTCGCGGGCATCGCCTCAACGACTCCATTCGCTGCAGTTGTCACGGGCGATTGCGTTGCGCATGGCAAGCCCCATCCTGATGTCTTTCTTGAGGCCGCGGCGCGACTCGCGCTTGCGCCAACCTCGTGCGTGGTGATCGAAGATGCCGCACCCGGCGTCGAAGCAGCGCGCCGCGCAGGAATGAAGTGCGTGGCACTCTGTTCTGCAGGACACACCCACGCAGAACTTACCGACGCCGACCTCATCATTGACCATCTTGACGAACTCACACCCTCTCGACTCCAATCGCTGATCTACCAATGAACGACCCACGCTTTGCGACGCTCGCGTCGACCATCGTCAATCACTCCTGCCAGCTCAAGCCAGGCGAGAACATCCTGATCGAAGCCTTCGACATTCCAATCGAGATGGTGATTGCAGTCGTCGACGCAACGATCAAGGCGGGCGGAAATCCACATGTCGAACTTCGATCGACGCAGGTGTTGCGTTCGTTGCAAGCTGGCATGACCGAGAGCGGAATCAAAGCGTGGGCCGCATGCGACCTGCACCGAATGACGCAGATGCAGGCCTACGTTGCGCTTCGAGGATCGAACAACGCAAGTGAGATGGCTGGCATCGGCGACTCACAGGTCAAAGTCTTTGGCGCGCACTACCAGAGGCCCGTGCATCTCGAGCAGCGCGTCAAGAAGACCAAGTGGGTTGTGCTTCGATGGCCAACACCGAGCATGGCGCAACTCGCCAAGTCATCGACCGCTGACTTTGAGGATTATTTCTTTCGCGTCTGCTGCGTCGATTACGCAGCGATTGACCGCGCCGTGCAACCACTCGTCGCGCGCATGCTCAAGGCTGACCGCGTACACATCGTCGGTCCGGGTCCCACCGACTTGCGCTTCTCAATCAAGAACGTTGGCGTCGTCCCTTGCTCGGGCGAGATGAACATTCCCGATGGCGAGTGCTTTTCGGCGCCGATCCGCGAGAGCGTCGAAGGCATCCTTCAATACAACACAGCGACGCTCTATCAAGGAAACATTTTCAGCAACATTCGATTCGAGTTTCAGAAAGGTCGCATCGTCAAAGCGACGTGCGATGGTGATGAGACAAAGCTCAATTCGATCCTCGACACCGATGATGGCGCGCGGTACATCGGCGAATTCAGCCTTGGATTCAACCCTGCAATCTTGACACCGATGCTGGACACCCTCTTCGACGAGAAGATTGCGGGCAGTTTTCACTTCACTCCGGGACAGTGCTACGACGAGGCTCCCAACGGTAACGCGAGCCAGATTCACTGGGACATCGTCTGCATCCAACGCCCCGAATATGGTGGTGGCACCGTCTCATTCGATGGGGAGATCATCCGCCGCGATGGACTCTTCGTCGTCGATGACCTCACAGGACTCAACCCCGACAGGTTGGGCGCGACGTGAGTGTTGGTTGGAGTGCGAGCTCGAGTGCGAGCTAGACTGTTGGCGTGAAGAACTCCATCGTTGCTCGTCGTCGTTTGACAACCGCTCTTCTCGCAGGTTTCGTCTCTGGTCTCGCGCTCATCGCGTGCGAACAAAGCGTCGACCGCGGACAGTCGAAGCGACCGCCAAAGCCCGCCGCAGAAAAACCCGCGCAGCAATCATTCGACACGGTGCCGGTGGGCGGCAGTCAATCGACGCTCGGAAAAGCGCGCGACTCTGCCGTGCACCTTCGCGACAAGATGCAAGCACGCGATGCCGAAATCGGCAAGATGGCTGATGACATTTTCAAGACGACACCCTCGCCTTCAGCGCCGACGACACCGACGTCGCCGACGACACCTCAGTCGGTGCCCGCGCCAACGACTCCGTGACTCTTACTTGGGGGCAACAGGTGCAGCTGACGGTGCATCTGGCGCCGTGTCTGGATCGCTGACGATCTTCAACAATTCAACGTCAAAGATGAGCGTTGCCTTCGCTGGGATCACTGGCGCGCGACCATTGGGGCCGTAGGCGAGTGTGTATGGAATGATCAGTTTGCGCTTGCCGCCAACGTGCATCGATCCGACTCCTACGGTCCATCCTTTGATCACATTCGAAAGCGGGAACGACGCGGGTGCGCCGCGATCGACTGACGAATCGAACTTCGTGCCATCGACGAGGTAGCCGGTGTAGTGCACTTCAACGACAGCGCCGGGACAGGATGGTGCGGGACCCGTTCCCACGACCATGTCGATGTACTTCAGTCCGTCCTCTTGAGTCACCATCTCGCCGTCGGCGTCAACGCCTGGCAGTTGACCGCGCGCGGTCGCAGAGACGATCGAGCCATCGGTTGCATTGACATTGACGGTGTGAATCTTTCCACCAGCGAAGAGCACAACAACATAAGCGGGTGGCGTCGCGCCAAAGTCACCAGTCACGCTTTGAATCGTCCCGTCGACGTTCGCCGTCGCCTTGGCGAGTGCTTCGAGCAGCGAGACTTTGATGTGGGTCACAGCGCCGGTCATTCCATTCACGAGCACACGCTGAGGTGCGCCGTTCACTGCACAAATCACCTCGTAGGTCACCGTGTCACCCTCGGCCGTGGCCGATGCAGCAAGCACGCTTCCACCTGAAGCAGCAGTGGCGAGTTCGATCGCCTTGGGCATCGTCACCGCGGCCGCTGAGAGCTTCTGCGCTCCTTCACTTGGATCGGGTGGCAGTGTTTCGTAATCCGCTTGTGGAGCTTGAGCTGTGACCATGGTTGAAAGCGCGAGTGTGCTGAGAAGGGTTGTGATGAAATTCATGCGTGCGAGAGTACAGGAATCGTCAGGACCGGCTGTACCGCGCCTCGATCGCCTTGACCTTTGCGAGGCGACGCTCGTGACGCGGCTCGTGCGTGTAGTTCGCGTTCAGATACGCACGAACCATATCTTGTGCGAGGGCGCCGCCAACGATGCGCCCTCCAAGCACGAGCACATTCATCGCGTCGTGTTCGACTCCCTGATGGGATGAGTAGTAGTCCTCGCAGTTGCCTGCGCGAATGCCAGGGATCTTGTTCGCCGCCACACTCGCACCGATCCCCGAGCCGCACAAGAGAATCCCCCGCTCCGCCCGCCCGCTGAGAATCTCTGCCGCGATCTTCTCTGCGAAATCTGGATAGTCACACGACTCGGTCGAGTCGGTTCCGAGATCGACGACCGTGAATCCGAGACTCCTTACGAAGACGACGAGTTCCTGCTTGAGCGTGAAGCCTGCATGATCCGACGCGAGTGCGACGATCATCGGCCAGCGCTGGCTTTCACACGAGCAAGCACCGCACGCGCCTTGTCGGCGACGACGGATGTCTCGAATCCAAAGTGCTTGTTTAACACTGAAAGTGGCGCCGATGCGCCGAAGGTCGTCATGCCGATGGCGAGGCCGTCGAGTCCGACGTATCGCTCCCAACCAAAGGTCGAGAGTGCTTCAACCGAGACGCGCGCTCGCACGGATGGCGGAAGCACACTGTCGCGGTAGGTCTGATCCTGTTCATTGAAGAGTTCGCAACACGGCATACTCACCGTGCGAACTTTGATCCCTTCTTTCGCGAGCAGTTCGTGCACAGTCAGGCAGAGAGTGACTTCGCTTCCAGTCCCGATGAGAATCAACTCAGGAGCGGCATCCGCCGCATCGGCCAAGATGTATGCGCCGCGTGCAACGCCAGACGCCGCGCCGAACTTCGTGCGATCGACGGTCGGCAAATCTTGACGCGAGAGCGCCATCACCGTCACGTGATGCGTCATCGGCATGATTGTGCGCCAACATTCGGTGACCTCGTTCGCATCCGCTGGACGAAAGACCATGATCTGCGGCATCGCGCGCAGCGCCGCGAGTTGTTCAATCGGCTGATGGGTCGGACCATCCTCACCAACTCCGATCGAATCGTGGGTGAAGATGTACGTCACTGGAAGATCCATGATCGCTGAGAGTCGAATCGATCCCTTCATGTAGTCGCTGAAAATCAAGAAGCCAGAGCCGTAGGGATGCAGCTTGCTCAATGCGAGACCATTGCAGATCGCGCCCATCGCGTGCTCGCGAATTCCAAAGTGCAGATTTCGTCCGCCTGGCGTCGCCGCCTGGAATGATCCAGCGCCGTCGAATGTCATGAGTGTCTTGGTGCTCGGCGCGAGATCGGCTGATCCACCAATCATCCATGGCACCCGCTTCGCCACTGCGTTGAGCACTTTTCCACCCGAGATCCGCGTTGCCATTCCCTTGGCATCCGCTGGAAAGACCGGAAGATCTGCGGCCCAATCGGCTGGCAACGTGCGCGACTCCATGTCACGAACCTCCTGCGCTTCCTTTGGAAAGGCCTTGGTGTAGCCGTCGAAGAGTGCGTTCCATTCGTTGGTCAACGCACTGCCGCGTGCGCCGATGCCCGCCGAGAAATGCTCCATCACTCCATCTGGAACGAAGAACTTCGGCTCCTCTGGCCACCGGTAAAACTTCTTCGTGCCCGCGATCTCGACATCACCCAGTGGCTCACCGTGCGCCGAACTCGTGTCTTCTTTCGTTGGAGCTCCCCACCCAATCTTGCTGTCAACAATGATCAGCGTTGGACGGTCACTCGTCGCTGCCGCTGCTGCATAGGCGCGGCGCAAGAGATCAACGTCGTTCGCGTCCGAGACGCGCAAGACATTCCATCCATATCCCAAGAAGCGCGTGCCAACGTCATCGCTGTACGCGAGCGTCGTGTGACCCTCGATTGTGATGCGATTGTTGTCGTAGATCCAGCAGAGATTCGAGAGCTTCTGGTGGCCTGCGAGGCTCGCAGCTTCGCCAGAAATTCCCTCCATCATGCAGCCGTCCCCGCAGATCGACCAGACGCGATAGTTGAAGATGTCAAAGCCAGGTCGGTTGTATCGCGCCGCGAGCCAGCGCTGCGCCATCGCCATTCCAACGCTCGTCGCAAGCCCTTGACCCAATGGACCCGTCGTCGTCTCGATGCCGCTCGTCCAGTGATATTCCGGATGCCCTGGGCAGCGGGTGTTGAGTTGGCGAAAGCCTTTGATGTCATCGAGTGTGACGCTGACTTTGCCCGTGGGCTTGTAGTCCGCCGTCACTGCCTGCGTTCGCGTCAGATAGAGCAGCGAATAGAGCAACATGGAAGAGTGTCCATTGCTCAACACGAAGCGGTCGCGTCCAGGGCAGAGTGGATTGGCAGGATCGAATCGCAGCGTCTCTTGCCAGAGCGTGTACGCAACGGGAGCGAGCGCCATCGGAGTTCCAGGGTGGCCAGACTTTGCCGCTTGCACAGCATCCATCGACAGCGTGCGAATCGTGTTGATACAGAGCCCATCGATGCGCGCGATATCGCCGGGCACTCCACTGACGGGCGCGTCCTGAGTGATTGCTGCGGATGGGTTTTGTGTGGTCGCTGTTGTCATCGTTTCTCCAGAAAAAGTGCCGACATCGGATGCTGATCGGAGCATACCCTTGTGATCATGATGACCAACTCACGTTCGTTTCTTGTCGTGATCGCATCGGGTGTGATCGCGCTCTCGCTCACGGCCACGCGTGCTCTCGCACAGGATTCCACGACTTCATTCGATGGACCGCCCACGCAAGTCGATGAGAACGCTGTGCCTGCTGGGATCGGCTTCAATCAACCCGGAGGCGAACTTAGTTCAACCGCACTCGAGCAGGCAGCGATTGGAAATCCAACCGTGCACTATCACTACTACGGCGCGCCACAACCGAAGTCGGTCGCGCCCAATGCGCCAGATGCAGCGGTCGCTCCGGCCACGCAACCTGCGCCACCACAGACAACAACACCGCCGGGGTACGCACCGAACACCTACATCGCACCGATCACGATGTCACAGAACACCTCGTGGCATCTCTACACAGGGAACATCGGCGGACCGGTTGGCCGCAACTTTGGCAATGGTGCAAATGTCGGCAGCACAAACTTTCACATGCCTAACTTTCAAATGCGCAGTGGAATGTCTGGATACATCCCATCGATCGACAATGTTGCGTACGGCAGTGGCGCGTTCGTTGGCGATTGGGATCCCTATGCCCATGGTGGAACGGGAACGATCCAAGGCTTCGACTGAGCGCCTTCGCTTCGACTGAGCGCCTTCGCTTCGACTAATTGTTCAGCGGTGCGCCCGCGCCGAGATAAAAAAGGCGTTGGGAGGGCTACCCCACGAAGGAGCCCGCCCGAACGCCCATGTGTTCGCAGTGCGATTCTCCCTCCGAACTCAAACTACTTCGACTTCGCGCCGATGCAAGAAAATGTGTTGCGATATCGAACTTTGCGCCTTTCGCTCGACTGGCTTGTCACGCGCAGATCTCGACGGCCGCCGCGAGTGACTTCATCGGATCGTTTCGAGGGATGAACTCCTGCGCGAGGTAGCCGGTGTATCCCAACTCTTTCAGCGCACGGCAAATCGCAGGGTAATTCAGCTCTTGCGTCTGGTCGATCTCGGCGCGACCTGGCACGCCACCCGTATGAAAGTGCGCGATCGCCCAGTAGTTCTCGCTGATGGTGTGGATGACATCCCCCTCCATCACTTGCATGTGATAGATGTCATAGAGCAATCGAAAACGATCGCTCTCAGTTTGCTTCACGAGTTCTGCTCCCCACGCCGTGTGGTCGCACTGATAGTCGCGGTGATCGACTTTGCTGTTGAGCAGTTCCATGATGATCGTGACTCCAGCCGCCTTCGCGAGCGGCGTGATGCGCTTCAATCCGATCGCGCAATTCTTCAATCCCTCCGCATCGCTCAGCCCGGCGCGGTTGCCTGAGAACACGATCATGTTCGCAATCCCAGCCGCCTGAATCTTCGGCAAGAGTTCCTCGGTGCGTTTCACAATTGCATCGTGATTTTCAACTCGGTTCAGACCCGTGCTGATGGTCGTTGGACCATTTGCGACCGCACAGGTGAGTCCATGCGCCTGCACGATCTTCCACTGCGCCTCACTTAAGAGTTCGATCGATTCGATGCCCATTGCCTTCGCGCTCTTGGTCAGCTCAGCCAAGTCCATCGAGCTGTAACACCACTGACAGACTGAGTGGCGATACTGCCGCGCTGCGCCCGCGCCTGTCGATCCGACGCTTGTGTGTGGTGCGTACGCACTTAGGACGCTCGGAGCAACCGCCGAAGCGGCCACCCCCATTGGAACAGTCTGGAGAAACACTCGTCGGTGCATAAAGTCAGCATAGGGATTTGCGATTCTGCTGCAAAGGAGTATGTTTCGAGATCCATGCGACACCCACGATTGCGCACGTGCTTGGTGAGAGCGATTGGATCCCTCTTGATGATCGCTTCCCAGAGCGCAACAGCAACTCCTCCCGCGGGATTCGTGGTCGACTCAATCGGCGGCACCTGGAGTGAGGTCGTCGGAGCGACCAACCTTCCCGACGGACGGCTCCTCGGGTGGGAACGCGGAGGTCGCATCTACATGATGAGCGCAAACGGCACGCGCATTCCAGAACCCGTCCTCGACATTCATGATGAGGTCGGCGCATGGCGCGACTTCGGACTTCTCGGGCTCGCCGTCGATCCAGAGTTTCCTGCTCGGCCCTACATCTACTTGCTCTACGTCGTTGATCGACACCACCTTCGTCAGTGGGGCACGGGTAACTACAACGCGAACACTGACGAATACTTCGCCGCCACGATCGGCCGGCTCACGCGATACACGCTCGATGCCGCCACGAACTACACCAAAGCACTCACCGCGTCGCGCCTGGTTCTTCTGGGCGAGTCTGCATCAACTGGACTTCCCATCTGCCACCAATCGCATTCGGTTGGATCGCTCCTGTTCGGCACCGACCAGACGTTGCTGGTTTCGATGGGTGACTCGGCGAGTTACAACCAAGTCGATCTCGGCGGTCAGGTCTCCGACGGCTACATCACACAGGCACTCGCCGATGGCATCCTCAAGAGCAAAGAAAACGTCGGCGCCTTTCGAGCGCAACTCGTCGACTCGCACTGCGGAAAGATTCTGCGCATCGATCCTGACACCGGCGATGGAATCGCGAGCAATCCATTCTTCGACGCAACGGCTCCGCGCGCGCCTCGCAGTCGCGTCTTTGCACTTGGACTTCGCAATCCATATCGCTGCACACTCTGGCCAGAGACTGGCAGCCACGATCCTGCCGATGCAAACCCCGGAGTGATCTCGACCGGCGATGTTGGATGGACCACGTGGGAAGAGATGTCGATCATCGACGGACCTGGCAAGAATCTTGGATGGCCACTCTTTGAAGGGATCGATCATCAATCGAGCTACGCCGTGGCGAATGTGGCGAACCAAGATGTGCCCAACCCCGATGCAGGCGGCACATGCACGCAGCCATTTATGTACTTCCGAGATCTCCTGCGGCAAGCGACGAATTCGACAGCGCCGCAATTCTTTCGACCCTGCGCCGTCGCGCAAGCCGAGGATGCCGTCGCAAACAATGCGCCAGTCGTCTCGGCGGATGGTGGATTCACCGGCGCCGGATACCGCGACATCGGCTCAGGCACGACTCCATACATCGAGTGGACGATCATGGTTCCGGCAACTGGCTCCTATCAGATCGCATTTCGTTACGCGAACATCGGACCTGGCGATCGACCACAAACCATTCTCGTGGATGGCGTCGTCGCGCAGTCGGTGCTCTCATTTCCATCGACCGATGCGTGGAGTTCATGGCGCGTCAGCAGCACGGCAGCACTCTCGCTCACCGCGGGCAGCCGAACGATTCGCATGCGACCTTCATCGTCAGGTGGACCCAACATCGATTGCATGTGGCTCTCGCAAGCGTCGAGCGTCCCGACACTTCCTGCGTCGATTGCGACCTTCACGCACACGAGACCAGCGATTGATTGGCAACACGGATCAAACGCGCGCACGCCAGGATTCTCGGCCAACGGCGCATCGAATGCAGTCGTCGTCGGCAGTGCAGGTGGATCGACCGGCGCAACATTTGGCGGCAACTGCGCGGTGGCGGGTCCGCAAGTGCACTTCAAGTCGTGGCCTGCAGCGTGGCACGCACGACAATTCATCGCAGATTACGGCGGCGGATGGATTCGCTCTGTGGCGTTCGACTCCTCGAACCGCGTGGTTGATGTCGCGACATTCGACGCTGGTCTTACCGATCTCGTTGGCGTCTTTGCTGATCCAGTGAATGAGGCGATCTATGCGCCACGATTCAATGGTGCACTCTTGCGCTATCGCTGGCTCCCTGGTGGATCGCAATCACCGACCGCGCGCATGACCGCGACCCCGCAGTGGGGACCAAGCCCCCTCGCCGTGCAGTTGAACGCGACGACGTCGAGCGACCCCGAGAATTCTCCGCTCACCTATCGCTGGCAATTTGGGGATGGCACTGCCGATGCAACCACCGCAATCGCCGCGCACACGTTCACCGCTCCAACATCGGCTCCCGCGGGTTTCACAGTGACGCTCACCGTCACAGACCTCGGCGGCGCGAGCGATTCAACAACGATCGTCATCGGTCCAAACAATTCGCCACCGACCGTCGACATCACAAGCCTTTTCAACGGCCAGTTCTATCCGCTCGATCAAACCACCATCTTTCCGCTTCTCGCAACTGTGACTGATGCGCAGCACACAACAGCGCAGATCATGTGCAGATGGCAGACGACTCTGCATCACAACACGCACATTCATCCAGAACCGGCTGACCCCAGTTGTATCGCGCAGGCAACGATCTCTGCGCTTGGATGCGGAAGCGAGACATACTTCTACGACATCCTCTTCACCGCGACTGATGCGGCGGGGCTCTCTGCTGCAGAGCGGGTTTATCTCTATCCCGACTGCAACGGAAGTCTGCAGTGCCCAAGCGATCTCGATCACAATCAACTCGTCGACGGGGGCGATCTCTCAACGATGCTCGCCAACTGGAATGGATCAGGCGTCGGCGATCTCAACTCTGACGGCATCGTCGATGGCGGCGATCTCGCGACGATGCTCGCCGCGTGGGGCGTGTGCCCGTAACCACGCGACGAGACTCACTCGACCATGCGACGAAAAATAGTAATCATCATCTTGCTCGTGACCGCATGCATCTTGGCAGTGCCACTTGTTGCGATGCAGTTCACCGACGAAGTCGACTGGAGCGTGGGCGACTTCATCGCTGCAGGCATACTGCTCGCAGGCAGCGGCCTCATGATCGAGTTTGTCGCGAGCCGCTCTGGCAACACCACATACAAGCTCGGCGTTGTCCTGGGTGTCGTGACGGGACTCTTCCTGATTTGGATCAACCTTGCCGTGGGCATCATTGGCAGTGAGGACAACCCTGCGAATCTGATGTACACGACCGTGATCTTGATTGGCATCGTCGGAACCACGACATCGGGATTCCAAGCGCGCGGAATGTCCCACGCGCTCTTCGCGACCGCGATCGCTCAACTTCTCGTTCCCATGATCGCGTTCATCATCATGCGTCCAGAGGTCGACGAGGGTCTCTTCAAGGTCGTTGTGTTGAACACGAACATCGCAGTGCTCTTCGCGGGCTCGGGATTGCTGTTCAGGCGCGCCAGCCTCGCGTGACCCACCGCGACGGTTCGATTGTCATGCTCGGACCACTGCAGCCGGCGCAAGAGCGACGCTCAATCCGCGTCGATAAAATCGAGCACCACGCGCGCGCGATCCACCATCGATGCCACAATGCCAAGACCCTCTGCTCAACCCCAATCTGCAAGCAGAATCGCCATGTCCGCAGCATCTGTGCGGCCGTCGAAGTTCAGGTCCGTCGCGCCCCGTTCGTTCCACGCCGCGAGCACCATCGCCAAATCCGCAGCGTTCACGATGCCGTTGTTGTCAACGTCTGCGATGCGAGTCTCACAACTGTTTGGGATCCCATCTCCATCGCCATCTGGCGGCAAAGGATTCGATGTGATCTTGCGCACCGTTCCATTCAAGTGATTGACGACATACAACTCTCCGCGCGCATCTTCTCCGATGCTCACGATGCCACTGATCGGCGCAAGTTGCGTGGTGATGTCGGTGACGACGGGCGATCCTGTCGCGAGATTCATCCTCCACGCCTTGTTGTTCTGATAGTCGGCGTAGAGATACTGGCCAACAAGCGCGGGCACCGCGCAGCCGCGATAGACGCTGCCCCCCGTGATGCAGAGCCCAACGGAGTGCGTGTAGTCGTAGAGTGGAGCCTTCAACGACGTTGAGGGGCATGAGCAATTCGAATTCGAAGTACAGAGCGTTCCTTCGACGCAGTTCCATCCAAAGTTCTGCGTCGCATCAGTAAGTGGATCGAGCACGTCGATCTCTTCGCGTGCCGTCCCGCCAACATCACCGATCCACAACTTCCCAGTCGCACGATCGATCGAACATCGAAATGGATTGCGAAGTCCGCGCGCGAAAATCGCGTCGTCGGTTGCAACTCCGCCCGCATACGGATTCCCCGCAGGAATGTGATAGTTCGCCTCGGCATCCGCAGGAAAGTCATCTCCGTCGATGTCGATGCGCAGAACCTTTCCCCACAGACTCGACAGGCTCTGACTTCGCGTGCCACCTGCTGGATCACCGGTGTAACCACCATCGCCCAGCGGCAAATACAGAAGCCCGTCAGCACCAAAGAGCGGCGAACCACCAAGGTGATATCCCTGCGTTGATGGCGTCGCGAGTTTGAACATCACACGGCGACTCGTCGCGTCAGCGATGTCTGGGTTCGCCGCACTTCGCGTGTACTCAACGAGCCAGACCGTGATCGCCGCGGTCGCACCAGTTGTGTGAAAGAGAAAGAAGCGACCGTTGGCCGCATAATTGGGATGAAAGGCGATCCCCAACAGCCCGCTGTATGTCTGCTCTGGCACCACTGTGTCGATGTTCAGAAATGCGGTCGACTGCAAGACACCATTCTTGATCAGCTTGACGATCCCCCGCTGTTCGATGACGAACAAACGTGCATCATCCCCCGGTGCAAACGCCACCTGCATCGGCTTGGTGAGGCCGGTCGCAACGCTTGTCGTCACGAGCGTCTGCGCGTGCACCGCAGCACCGAGTGAGAGCGCTCCAAGGATGGCGAGGATTCGTGGCATCATCAGTGAAGTATGCACCCAAAATGCCAATTCGCCAAACGGCTTGTGCGAGAAAACAAAACGAGGTGAATGAGAGACCCAAAGCGAGCCCCTCCCATCGCCTATCTGGATGGCGCCGCCACGAGCGGTGCTATCAGCAAGTCTCGCGCAAGCGCACACTTCGCAAACGCGCTTGTCACAGCAGCCGCGAGCGACTCGCACTCGGCGGGGGTTCCACTCGCCTTCACAGCTGTCACGCAATCGTGCCACGCTGCGTAGTTCATCGGCGATTCATCGCACGCTCGTTCGAGCACCTTCGTGCGCGCGGCGAGTGGCGCAAGTTTCGCAGCTGCCCGAAGATTTTCGCTGCGAACAAATCCGCCGCGATCGGATTGCGCCGCCTGCATCAGCAGCACACACCACGCGCCGCGGCCCCAGGGCATCGTGATCCCGTCGTGGCACGTTGATAAATCCATTCCACTCACATCATTGTTGAGCACCCACTCGTGCGGATTCTTCTGCCACAAAAACGCGCAGTGACCTGGTTGCCCCACCGGCATCGCCGGAACACCAAATGCTTGACTCATCGATGTGCCAAAACGTGAGATCGCTCCGCAGACGCCGCCGTACTCGAGCATGATGGCCATCGTCATGGGCTTGTTGTCGTAGAACTCTTTCCCTCGCTGCACGCTGACTCCGTTGGAATTCACATCTGCATACTTCACCATGTGCGCGCCCTCACCGACCTTGTCGCGCATTCGAAGTTCGGTCTTGATGTTCGCGCGTGCCCACTCAAGTTCGCTGTCGGTCGACCAACTGCCCACCACATACCTCAACTCCCACACAGAGAGATCGCGAAAGGTCGCGAACAACACGCCTGCCTTGTCCCACTGCACGAATGCCGCGTGCCGCGCAATCGGATCGATCGACTTGCCGTCCGCCATCGCGGCGACGGGTTGCGCGAAGCTCAGAGCAGTCGCAAGTGCGATGCGAAGCGAGAGACCATCCTTTGCCTGCTTTTCCTGTTCGATGATCTTGCTGAGCACGGCAAGCGCGCTCGACCACGATCCGCCCGCTGGATCGCCTGACGTCACGAAGAGTTCAAGCGCAACTTTGTCCTTCAAGAGCCACGCGAGCGTCGCCGAAGTTTCTGGATCCGCCCGCCCCGACTCGCCGAGATCGCAGAGCAATCGCCATTGCATCACTGCCAGTGCGCCCGGCGGTGACTTCGCATAACTCACGATCGACTTCGGTGGACCCTTCGAGAACCGCGCCATGAGGGCTTCGGTGCGAACTGCGAAAGCGTCGCTGCCGGCGTCGTCGGCTGCGAGAGCCGAGTGCAAGGATCCAATAAGAAGGAGCCCCAACCCACACACGAGCAGTTTCAAGCGCATAATCGAGTGTAAGGAGCGCCCGAAGCATCCTTCTATCCAAAAAATCCACTCTCCCACTTGACACTTGTGGGTTTGTGGGGAATACTCTTGGCATGACTCGACTGAACTCCGCCACCAAACAGACTGACTCGAAGGGACGAATCACCCTCGGCGAGGCATTCGCCAACCGGACGATGATCGTGACCAAGGACGGGGACGACATCGTGCTTCGGCTCGCACGGGTCATCCCCCAGCGAGAGGCGTGGTTATACGAGAGCGAAAGGGCGCTCTCGGCCGTCCGACGCGGAGTTGGAGATGCACGAACACGCAAGTACGCGAAGAATCCGCCCGATCTGAACGCAGCGTCGAAGTTGGCGAACCAACTGCAGGACGATGAGTCGCAGCTCGATGCTCGGTGACCAAATCGATGGCATTCAAACCCGTCTGGACTGATCAGGCCGCGACAACTTTTCGCAAGTGTCAGGCTGCTGCGACAACATCGCTCGAAAATCGCCTGCGAAAAAAGCGGGCGAAGGCATCGAAAGCCGAGGGACTCTTCAAGCAGATTGAAAAGTGCGTCAGGCTCTTGCTCGAGAATCCAAAGCATCCTGGACTCCACACCCACGCATACGACTCAATCGAAAGCCCCTACGAAGGCAACGATCGAGTCTTCGAGGCGTACGTTCAGAATCGTTCCCCAAGTGCCTACCGACTCTTCTGGTGCTACGGTCCGCAGCCTGGTGAAATCACCATCATCGCACTCACTGCGCATCCGTGATGAGACACTCCCATACGCTCCAGACACTCTTGGCAAACAGGAGTCTCAAGATAACCAACGCCCGCTCGAGAGCACTCACAAAAACGTGCAAAAAAAGAACCAGACGCCCTGTGGAGGGCGTCTGGCTAAAAAAAGTAGTTGGATTTTGCCGTTCTGAACCGTTTCCGATTCAGTTCTTACCGTTGGGTTTAACCCCATTGGTAAACGAGACTGTGTTGACGAATTCGCTCCGAAGATCGCTCTTCAGATGCGTCTAATAATATTCCATTAGAAAGGAGGTGATCCAGCCGCAGGTTCCCCTACGGCTACCTTGTTACGACTTAGTCCCAGTCACCAGCCTCGCCGTAGGGACCCCTGAATCGGGACCACTTCGGGCGCTGCCAGCTCCCATGACTTGACGGGCGGTGTGTACAAGGCTCAGGAACATATTCACCGCGGCGTAGCTGATCCGCGATTACTAGCGATTCCAACTTCATGGAGGCGAGTTGCAGCCTCCAATCCGAACTGGG
>CAMBOV010000021.1 GCA_945869475.1 Singulisphaera sp. GP187
TCAACTGCTCTTCGACGAACAACTTGTTCGAGGCAGCCTTCGAATTGCGGTTGTTTACGTTGTACTTCACGATTTCGCTCAGCGCAGCGTTTGCGAGATCAGCCGCAGACTGCGCACCGCTCGCCTTCACAGAGAGTGTCAGCAGTTGCTGGCCACCAGATTTTGATTTTCCGGTCGTCACAGAAATCGTCTTGGCGAGTTGCTCGAAGTCGAGTGGCGCTTCGCCCGTGCCGCCGAAGATTCGCTCGAGAAATGGAGGGCTTTGCAGCAGTGCCGAGAAATACTCCGGGGATGAATTCTCACTGGTTCCCTCGACGGCTCCAACCATCCCACCCATCCCCACCATCGCCCCCATTCGATTTGACATCGTCGCAGTGCGCGATGGCAAGAAAATCGTCGAGGCGGTGAAACTCTCGGCAAGAGTCATCGAATACCCCGCCGTGCCAGCCACCGCCACGATTGTTCCAATGATGATCATCCACCTTCGACGCAACAAGATGTTGACAACCTGCAGCGCCGTGATCGCTGGAGGCTCTTGCTGCCACTGTTGGCAATCCTGTTGGCCATCCTGTTGCATCTCAGTGCTCATACTTACTTCGCCTCGACGATCGGCTTCGCAGTCACAACCACGATGCTTCCAGCAGGAATCTCGGGGTTGAACGCCTCGCCGGCCTTCTTCACGAGAAGTCCGCCATCGGAAAGATGCACGATCACATTGTCGACATCGGCGCTCGGCGTGAACCCGCCGCAGAGACTCAAGTAATACCCCAGCGGCGCTCCCTCGATGAACTGCACCATCGCAGGCTTCGCGATCGCCCCCTTGATCTCGACAGTTTCCATCCGCTCGCTCTGCCGTTCAAAGGGCACATCGATCGTGCTGCCCGACGAGATATTCACGTCGGTCAACCCATCAGCGATCTGCGCCGAGTTGTTCGCCGAGTAGACCATCGTCTTCCAGATATCTGCCTTGTCGAGATAGCCGCCGCAGAGCGCGATGTATTGCGCGAGCGTCTGGCCCGCTTTGAACTGAACGACCAGCGGCCTCTTCACTGCCCCTCGAATCTCAATCGTTCCTGGGTTCGTTGGGATAAAAATCACATCGCCATTCTTGAGGACGATGTCATCGATCGATCCAGGACGCGCGAGCGCAGCGCCGAGATTGATCGTGATCTCGTACGTCGCCGCACTCGTGCCAGGCGCGAGATTCACAATACTTCGACTGCGCGTGACCATCGCGCCTTCAGGCAGAGCCTCCTTGCGAAGCCCGCCAGCTTTCTTGAGCAGGCTCGAAATCGTCTCATCCTTCGTGGCGAGCGAATAGCTGCCCGGATACAAGACCTCTCCGCGCACACTCACCACATCAAGCGGCTCCCACCCGAGCACATTGCGCACCGTGACGCGGTCAAACGCCCGCAGTTGAGTCTTCTTCGCCGCAGGTGACTTGAAGTAACCGGCATCAACCGGCACGACGAATGTCGGATAAATCCGGTCAGGTCCAGCGGCGCGAGTGCCATCGCTCTCTTGACGCGCGATGACCGCTTCGACCTTATACGCATCTGGTCGCAATCCACCCGCAAGCACGATCAAGTCTTCGAGTGTCAGATCTTGCGCCATCGCGTAGATGCCCGGAGCCTTCACAAGCCCATCGATCGTCACCTGACGCTTCATCGCGAGATCTTCGAACGAATAGATTCGAACCACATCGTCTTCCTGCAGCGGGATGTTGGCCTCTGCGTTGCCCACAAGTAACTCTGCAAGGCTGAACGGAACGATCTGTTCGCCGACAGTGCCTGGCACCTTTCGGATGATGTGCGCGAGGTCCATGAATGTCGCCTTGCGGAACGCCTCATCCTGGAACCCGCCACGCGTGAACACAAGGTCGTACAGCGTCATGTTCTTTGCGAGCACAACCTTGCCCGGTTCTCGCACGTGGCCGTCGAGCGAGACGTACCGATCCTTTCCGGTCATTCCGAAGGACGATTGCACGAAGACCTCGTCGAGTTCATTCAGCGTGAAATCCTTCTCTGGATTGCTGATCGCACGCATCTCGCCACCACCGGCAGATTCGTAGAGGTCGTTCAGCGAGAAGAGCGTCAGAGTCTTCGACCAGTCCTCTTCGGTGCGAACAAGGTCTGCGCGTGGCAGGTAAACATCTTCACGCAGCCCGCCGCCCTTGGCGATGAGTTGAGTCACGGTCATTCCATCGCGCCACTCATAGGTTCCGGGTCGCATCACTCCGTCGCCGCGAATCGAGACGATGTTCTTGCGAGCCTGAACATTTCGTGAGACTGTGATTGTGTCGCCATCGATCAACTCAAAGCCGCTCGCACCCTTGGCGAGCAGTGCGTCGAGATCGATATCTAGGTAGGCCTCGCCCTTGTTTGGCACGAACCGACGCAACTGGCTTTGCTTCAGGTAGGCGTCGCCGGTCGTTCCACCCGCGTACTCCATGAGTGCGGCGAGCCCATCGCTCGGGAGTAACTCGTAACTGCCGGGGCGTCGTACCTGTCCAGTCGCGCTCACCGTACGCGCCTTGAGCGGGACGATGAGATAGTCGCCGGGTTGCAACCTGATTTTCCTGAAGTCGATCGTTCCTGTGAGGAAGAACTCATAGAGGTCGACAAGGTCCGTCCGTCCGTCATTGCGGCGAATCATGATCGTGCGCAACGATCCACTGTCGCGCACGCCACCAGCGTTATGCAGCAGGTTGATCACGTTGGCGACGGCTGAGCTCAGTGTGTACGCCCCGGGAACCTTCACTTCACCCACGACATACACGAGCAGTTTGCGCACTTTTCCGAGTTTGACGTCGACGAATGCACTGCTCTTCGTTGGGTCATCTGAATTGATGTACGCCGCGTAAATTTGCGACAGCGACCGGTAGATCAGCGGGCGCAACTCTTTGAGCGTGACTCCGTTGACCTGAATTCTGCCGCCATCTTCGGGCAGATCGAGCACCCCTTCATCGCTCACCGTCAACACGAACTTTTCGACGAGCGCACCCCAGATCGAAATCACAACTTCATCGCCGGCGCTCAAGACATAGAGCTCATCCACTGGACCATCCGTGATCGGATCGCCCCCCGAACGAAACATGTCGTATCCAAAGAGAAGGGTCGCCTCAGCCGCCGCGCCTGTGGCACCATCAGCCGCTGTTGGCGCCGCCGCGCCTGTGGCACCATCAGCCGCTGTTGGCGCCGCCGGAGCCGCCGCGCCACCTCCTGCTACCTGCATCGCGAGCGCGACGGGCGTTGCGAAAAGCGCAGTGAGAACCAACACAATCATCGCCCGTAGAAGCCCACACGATTGTTGCATCATTCAAGTGTAACGAGCCGCGCGAGCGTCTCGTCAATCGATCGCGTGCGCACCGCGCCGAGCAATCCACGAACCTTCGTCAGGTCTGGAGTGCGCCGCTCCATGTCTTCGAAACCAACTCCATACACCTCGCCGTAGGGAAGATGTGTTATCGGCGACTGACTCGCGCACTTCGCCACAATCTTCGCCGCAAGTTCACCAATGGTGATCTCTTGGTCATTGCCAACATTCACAACGTGCCCGATCGCTGCTGAGCACTCCATCAATCGCACGAGTACATCGATCGTGTCGGCGACATGATTGAAACATCGCGACTGCGTGCCATCACCGTGCACGATAAGAGGTCGTCCCGCCTTCGCGGCCTGCACGAACGCCGGAATGACCATCCCATAATTCGCCCGCTGTCTCGGTCCAACCGTATTGAAGAGCCGCGCGATCACCACCGGAAGGGCTCGTTGATCGTGATAGCCCAGCGCAAGAAACTCATCGAGCGCTTTCGTGCACGCATACGACCAGCGTCGAGTCGCCGTCGCACCGAGTCGCCAATCGTCGCTCTCCGCAAGCGGCTTCGTCTGAGCCGATCCCATCTTTCCGTAGACCTCCGAACTGCTCGTGATCAACACTCGAGTCGAATTTTGCGCGCACGCCGCGAGTACGTTCTCGGTGCCGCGCGTGTTGGTGACGATCGTCGAAATCGGCTGCTCCATCACGAGTTTCACACCCACCGCGGCGGCGAGGTGATAGACGCGGTCGACGCCGCTCACGGCATCGTTCACTGCGTGAGCCTCTAACACGTCGCCGATCTGCAGGCGAAACTTCGAGTTGCCAGTGAGGGCGTCTAGGTTGCTCGCGACCCCAGTCGAAAGGTCATCAAATGCCACGACATCATCGCCACGCGCGATCAACGCCTCGCACAGGTGACTTCCGATGAATCCAGCGCCGCCTGTCACGAGTGATCGCAGTGTCATTTCAGCAGCAAGAGTAGGGGAGTTCTGTGCGCACGATCGCATCACGTCGCGGGCAACGTGGACCGCGGCGCTCACACATCATCCACTCGCAAGAGGAACCCCAACAGCCTCGGCTGCCGCACGCAGCCGCCTATCGAACGTTGCCAGTCCACACCGAAGCGAGATGGCGCTCTCGAGATATGCCGCGTCGTAGGCACTCAGATTGTGCATCGCTGCGAGCGCCGCGATGCGCCTCGTCGCTGCGATCGTCGGTGATTCAAGGGTCCTGACCCTCAGAAACTCGAAGGCCCCCAGTACCAGGTCAAACTCTGCTGGTTCGAGTCGCTGTGAAACGAGGGCGCGAGAGCAGGCGTTGAGAATCTCGTAGATCTGCAGGGGAGGGGCGACCGCACCATCATCCGCAGCAGCTTGCATGAAGATTCGCCGCGCGAGTGGCGACTCGGGCTCATCAAAGAGCAGCGACAGCACAACCGACGAATCGACAACAATCACCGACGTCCCTCGTCGCGCCACTTCAGGAGATCCTCCAGCGTCAACGGCTTCGCGCCCACGTTCGTGCCACCCCTCGCAGCAAGTTTCGCGCGAATCTCGTCAACTCGTGCCATCCGCTCTTCGAGGTCATCCTTCTGCACTGGTGCGACGATCACACGAAACCGCCGGCCACGCCGGATGACGATCACTTCGTCTCCACTCTGCGCGTAATCAAGAAGTTTCGAAAAGTCAGTTTTCGCCTGTAAGACGTTGTACGTTCTGGTCATTCCAGAAGGCTAGTCATCTGACTAGTCAGAGTCAATGGTCACTTCACCATCCATCCAATGGCCAACCTCACCACCACTCCCACGAGCGGATATCCCACCAAGAAAATCCCCATTGCCGCCCGTGAGAAGAGCCGATCTGGACTCCACACCGCCGCAATCACGACAACCGCGAGCACCGCGCCAATGACCGAACTCGCGATTGTCGCGCGCGCGCCCACAACGGTGAACCGCCACGACTGCACATAGGCGCCTCGCAGCGCATTCGCGCCGACACAGCAGGCGAGAGCCACTGGCAGCGACCATGACACCGAATTCGCCAACTCTGGCGGGATGGCAAACTCCCATCGAATCAGATAACCCGCATTCAACACCGCTGCGATCGTCACCACATCGATGAACACTTTCAGAAACGGCGTGAACGCCGCGGCTCGCACATGCGCCGCGCCATCGACGCGAATGCACATACGAAGCAATAGCGCCGCGAGCACTGCGAAGAGTGCGACGAGTGCAACGCTTGCCGCGAGAGGCGAACCCATTGCCACAGCGGCGAACGCTCCGCCAACTCCCAGTAGCGCAACGCATGCGACGATTCGCACCAGTGCCTGTTCTGAAACGCCCAACTGCACCAATCGATGAGTCGTGTGATCTCGACCACCTCTCATGGGACTCTCTCCTCGTCGAACACGCGAGAGCGAGACGACCGTCATGTCGAGAAGCGGAACGAGAAGGCATCCCAGTGCAACTGCCAGTGCGACCGGAAGTGCCACGCTCCTCGCGCTCAGCAGCACCAGTGCGGCGAGCATGAATCCCAGAAAGAGTGATCCAGCATCTCCCATGAAGACGCGCGCGCGCGGCAGGTTGTGACCGAGAAATCCCCCGACCGCTCCCGCGCAGATCAACGCGATAAGCGCGACGAATGCGCTCGAGGCACTGACGGCACTCACCGCCGCGACGCCAAACAATCCGATCATGACAGCCGTTGCCGCGACACCGTCCATGTTGTCGAGCATGTTCACGGCGTTCATCACCGCCACGATCCACAAGAGTGCGAGCACTGAGTCGGTCGGCGCGCTGCCCGTGATCTCAATTCCGCCGGCGAGCCAGAGGAATGCTCCCGCACAGGCGCATTGCGCGGTCAACTTCGTGCTCGGCTGAAAGTGAACGAGGTCGTCCCACAATCCAGCGGCAGCCGCACCGACGCCCCCAACGATGAGCGCGATCACAACTGCAGCATTCACACTCGTCGCGTCGCGAAAACTATCGAGCGTCCCGCGCGTCAGAGCGAATGCGACGAGAAACGCAACGACGATTCCCACGCCGCCAAAGTTCGGAGTCGGCACCGCATGCCAACGATCACTCCGAACCGCGGCGAGAAGTCCCCGTCGTCGAGCGACGATGCAGACGAATCGAATGAGTGCCCACGAGAGAAACGAAGCAACCAGTGCGGCGAGAAGTCCTTCGATAATCATCTGCCCATACTCATCGACCCATACTCATCGACCCATACTCATCGACCCAAGTTACTCAGCGGTTCTTCGCCGACACCAAGGACGGTTGATCCACCAGGCATCTTGTCGAGCACGCGTGAGAACGTGGCGCGCATGTTGCCGCGACCATCAGTCAACGCCTCCCATTCAAGGCGCATCACGAGTACTTCTTCTCCGCCCTTCGAGAACATCAAATCGGACGTTCCATTGTTGTCGAAGTCCGCGGCGATGTTGACGTTCCATCCTTCGAGGCTGCAAGGCCACGGAAGCTTGTAGCGCACGGTGCCATTGGGACGCATGAACCAGAACTCCTTCTCGTTCTCGGCAGACTCCCAGAGCAGATCGTTGGTGCCGTCACCATCAAACTCTTGCGCCGCGAGCAGTCGCTGATCCTTTCCATTGTCAGCCAACGGCAGAACGATCGCTCCGACTTCGGTGCCTGGCTCAGGATCAATGCGCACGAGTGTTCCTGCTTCCACGTCGCGGGCGATCAAGTCGGGATTGCCGTCGCCCGTCACGTCAGTTGTGAAGAATGTCCACTCGCCTGGCGTCATTGTCCAGTCGATGCGGTCTGTGATCGCCCCAGAGTTGACCACCCAGAAGACCGCGTTCACACCGTCGGCGCGCAAGAAAGCAGGGGCGTCAAAGCCAGTGCCAGACCAGTCACCGATGCCGATGAATCGGTCGCCGACAGCGGTCGTGCCAACAGTCACGGTTTCGGTGATTCGGTTTCCGAGGCGAAGCCACGCCTTCACCTTGCGAGTTGCAGGATCGCGAAAGAGAACGTCGCCCGATCCATCGCCATTGACATCGCCGACTCCGAGCACTTCCCACGAAGGGTCGTACGAGCCGAGAAACTCGAAGGCGGTCAGTCCAGAATCGTGAAGTCCATCGGTCATGATGATGCCGATGCGCGCCGCGGCGCGATCAATCGTGAGCACAGATGCCCGCACCAATCCCCATGGACGAGTGGTGGGAGTCGCTGGAATCGCGGGCATATTGCCCAGTCCGCCAGAACCCAATCCGGTCGAAGGTGTGACGCCACCAGGGGGAGTGGTCGTTGTGTTCGTTGTCGGGGCAAATCCATCAGCTCCTGGTGCGTGAGCGGTGGGCGGAGTTCCAAGTGGAAGCACGTTTGGAAGCGGGTCGCTGCTGTAATCCCACGCGAACACACGCGTTGAAATCAATCCAGCAGGATTACGACTGCCCAACACTGCGCGCATTCCATTTGA
Organism: Singulisphaera sp. GP187; assembly: GCA_945869475.1. Lineage (GTDB taxonomy): Bacteria > Planctomycetota > Phycisphaerae > Phycisphaerales > SM1A02 > F1-60-MAGs104. The sequence goes on from CAMBOV010000021.1 coordinate 7,761, forward strand.
GCTCACAGCAGTTTGCTCGCCGACCGATTGCGAGGTGATCACCGAGGTCGACCAGAGATCGGATGGTTGAAGTGTCCATACTCCTGCAGTGCGCACGAAATCGAAACCAGCTCCGGCGTTCACGAGCGTCGTTTCATACCCAGGCGCGCCGACGATCACTCGTGCGCCCTCGTTCACGCCATCGTTCGCGAGCGCGAGCGAGAATCCAAAGACATTGCCACCGTTTGATTCCCGCGCGAAGAGTTCTTCGCCATCTGCGACCCACTTCCCGGCGGCGAATCGAAACATGTACACCGATCCGTTGTTGAGGCTCGTGATTCCCTTTGCATCGCGATCGACCCCAGGAGCGCCGATGGCGATTGTGTCGCCGAGTACCGCGACTGCGCTGCCGAAGCCATCATCACGCTCGCCATTGAGCGCCGAGAGAATCGCTTCGGGAGTCGTCGACCACGTGCCGAGCTTGCCTCCACGGCGATAGACGTAGGCCGATCCGCAATTCAATCGATCTTCGATGTCTGCGACTTGTGATCCAACCACCAAGACGTTTTCGTCAAGTGAGAGTTTCGTGCCGAAGTTGTCCTGACCAATCACGTCGGCGGGAATCAAGAATTGCTTCTGCGGGAAGGTGTTGCCCGACCCTTCGTAGATGTAGACGCCACCCTGATTCGCAGCGCCGCGGAAGGGCGATCCCACAGCGATGCGTGTGTCGCCCTCGGCGACGACATCGACCGCAACCGATCCGCCGAAGAATCCAATCATTTCTGGATCGCTCGGACTGAGAATTCGGTTGGCGACGCGCGCGTCACCGTTGATATTGCCCCACAGGTTGTCGGTCGCATTCAACTGAAAGACGTACGCCTTTCCAGCGAGCGCGACCGCGCCCGTCGACACCACGGGTGCGCCAACAACAATCGTGTTGCCGCTCACGGCGACTGACCAACCGAAGAGCGAGAGTCCTGCTGGAGTTGGTGTGCCTGCAATGATGGTTGGTGGACAATCAAGTTTCTGAGCGTGCGTCCATCCCTCGGGAGCTTGGTATCGATAGATGTGCACCGCTCCAACGGCTGCAGCATCTGCAACGGTTGTGTCGGACGCGCCGATGACGAGCAGTGTTCCCGCTTCGTTCATCGCCGCGGCACTGCCATATCCATCTCCGATGACGGCGGGCAAAGCGCGAAGGATGTCCGCGGCGACTTGCCATCCAGCAGGTTCGACAGCCGCAGCGGCGCTTGTGTCTCGAGCGCCAGTCACGCGACCAAATGCGTCGATGACGCGTTGAGCGTGTGCAGCCGGCGCGACCACGCCGACCAACAAGAGTGAGCGCAAGACAACGGTCGCCGGAAGAGTGAGATTCATCATGGTCATTTGTTTACGTCTCTTTCGATGTGCAAGTTCAAGCCGCGTCTTCGTTGTTGTAGGCAAGACGGAATGCTGGGATGGTCGCCGAGAGAAGAGTTCCTGGGCCGAATGGCACAGTGCCGATCTCAAGCCTACCACCCAAGGATTCTGCAGTCGCCGCTGAAAGTCCGATCGCCGCATCGGCGCTTGGAACATGTCGGTGCTTGGTGCCATCCAAGACATGCAGTCGAAGTAGCGCCCCGTCGAGTCGCACACAGAGTGCGATCTCGTGCGCGTCGCCTGAATCTTCGCCGTCAGCACTCACTCGGGCGTACGAGTCGATCGCGCGCCGCAGCATTCCATAGAGGATCGTGCCGACGGGTCCAGCGACCAAACCCGCCGAATTCGGGTCAATTTCGACGCGAATGCGTATTCCCGCGCTATCGACGCGCGGCAACATCGATCGCACAAGATTCAAGACTTCCGCGCCGATCGTCGGCACTCCTGTGGGAGCCGCTCGATCGAAGCGCAGCGGTGATCCGCGATCGTTCGCTGAAAGGTGGTGCGCATCAAGATCAGCGCAACCGCCATCATCCATCACGTCCTCGCGTGGACCAAGCCGCAACTGTGACGCCCAATCCGTTGTGCGAATCGTTTCAGGTTTCGAATCCGGACGAATATCGAATGAACTCATGCGGTGCCTCCTACGGACACAGTCCGATATGGCGGCGAGAATGCAAGTCGAGCGCGCGTTTTCTCGCGGACGGCTCCCCCCGCGCCCCTGCGGGTGAAAAACCTTCCCAAATCGGGCGGTTTTTTCACCTGCAGCCGCAGGCTGTACCCCTGCGAAAGAAGGATCGGTTTTCGTTTCCAGCCTCCGCACACCCTTACCGTGGAGGTCATGCCAACGCCTCATCTCTCGCCCCAAGTATCGATCGACCTGATCAAGCTTGCGTCGGCGCAGGCTGGAGTCGTGACACGGGAGCAACTCCGTCGGCACGGGACATCTGATCGCGTGACGCAACGCAAGGTTCGATTGGGACTTTGGTCCAATCGCCTCGGCTGCGTTCAGATTGTCCAAGCACGTCCAAGTGCGGATTGGGCTGATGCAAGCGCCCTGTGCCTTCGATTCGGAAAGCGGGCGATCATTACATCGCGGTTGGCAATCCGCCTCGCGGGATATGACGTTGCGCGGATCGAGAACGAGCCACTCACGATATTGATCCCTTGTAGATCCGGTCGCCGACGCATCATTCCACCACGCGGCGGGAGGGCGATATTCGCGATTCAGAGATGGAAGCAAGAAGAGAGCCCGCCAGGAAAAGTGACTCATCGTTCTGGAGTGTCGTTTCGGTCGCCAGTGGACGCGCTTCTCGACGCGCTCGCCACAGAACCGCGGCGATCCGCGAGCGAATTGCTCGACTGGGCATTGCAGATGCGATTGGTGAGTGGAAAGGACCTCGGCAACGCCGTCGACCTCCGTTCGCGGCGGCAGCGCGTGGGTATTCCCGTTCTCCGCCATTTCGCCACGCGGTGCGGGAGCAACGCACGCTCGGAGGCTGAACGCCGTTTGCATCGACTCCTGCGTCGTGAACGCATCGCGGGGTGGACCGCAAATCTTGCGGTGAGAAGTCGATCCGGTAAGCGCGCGGAACTCGATGTCGCCTGGCCCGACGAGCGCGTCTGCATCGAAGTGGACGGTCGTGCGTTTCACACTGATGCGGTGGCATTCGAACGAGATCGCTCGCGCAGGAATTGGATCTCGCTCGAGGGTTGGCTGATGTTGCAATTCACTTGGACGCAGATCACGACCGAACCCGAAGAAGCCGTGCGCGTCATCCGGAGGGCGCTCAAGTCACGCGAAGTACGGGTGTCCAGGTGAGATACCTGCCCAAATCGGTCGGTTTTTTCACCTGCAGGCGGTCAGGCGCGCAGGCGGTCAGGCGCGCAGGCGGTCAGGCGGGAACGCGGGCGTCCGCGGTCAGCGTTTCAATCGCATTTTTCACGATTGAATCAGGGTTGACCCCTTCGGCTTCACCTTCAAAGTTGATCAGCATCCGGTGGCGCAGTCCCGGCAGCGCGCATTTCTGGATGTCTTCGACGTTGACGTGTCCCCGTCCAGCGAGCAGTGCATAGACCTTCGCCCCCAGCGCGAGGGTCTGCGCCGCGCGTGGGCTCGCGCCAAAGCGCAGATATCGATTCGTCATCGGCGTCGCGAACTGTCCCTGCGGATGGGTCGAAAGCACGAGGCGCACGGCATAATCCTGCACGTGCGGGGCGATCTTCACATGCCTCACGAGCTTCTGATGTGAGAGGATCGCAGCCGCGTCGAGCACCCGTTCGATCGCTGGCGTCTCGCCCGCAGTCGTGCGATTCAAGATTTCAGAGAGTTCTTCACGCGTCGAGTAACCCACTTCGAGCTTGAAAAAGAATCGGTCGAGTTGTGCTTCGGGCAGTGGATACGTTCCTTCTTGCTCGATTGGATTCTGCGTCGCCATCACCAAGAATGGCTTGTCGAGAATGTGCGTGGTTCCGCCGACGGTCACACTGCGTTCCTGCATCGCCTCCAAGAGCGAGGATTGCGTCTTTGGAGTCGCGCGGTTGATTTCATCGGCGAGCAAGATCTGCGTGAACACAGGTCCCTTGCGAAACTGAAAATCCCGTCCACCATCGCGTTCAACAACGATGGTCGTGCCAGTGACATCGGCGGGCATCAAGTCAGGTGTGAACTGAATGCGATTGAAGTCGAGTGACAACGCTTGCGAGAGCGAGCGCACGAGCAGAGTCTTGCCGAGCCCCGGCACCCCCTCAAGGAGCGCATGCCCGTTCGCAAAGAGCGCGACGAGCACGCCATCAACCACGTCGTGGTGGCCGACGACTGCCTTCTGTATCTCTTTTCGCACCCGAGCAAAGTCCTGCTGAAATCTCGCCGCGTGCTGTTCAATTGTTGCTGTTGTTGTCTCGCCCATTGGGTTTGATAGTAACGGCATCTGCGCAGCAGACCCGCCTCAGCCGCTCGCGACGCGCGCGCGTTACACTCGCGACGCTGGCAGTCGTTCACCAGTGCGATACGAGTTGGAGGAATGCGGTGCAATTCCGCAGTGATCGCGTCACCGTAAGCGCTGAGTTGGGTTCATCCCTCTCAGCGCAAGCCGGGTCGACCAACTCGAATCGCCTTCGTGTCTCTTGTTGCCGTTCCCTCCCTTTGGATCCCTGCGCGAAACAGGTGCTCCGCATTTCAAGGAAACTTCCATGTCCATTTCGCGATTCATCGTGAGCGCTTCTGCGCTCGTTGTCTCTGTCACGACACACGCAGCGATCATCGGCAACCACTCGGTTGGCTCAGGTGCAAATTCTGCGGTGATTCAGATCGATCAAGAGGATGGCGACGGCTATCTCTTCACAGTCGCATGGGATGGCGCTGCGTACGACAGTTTGGATGCGCTGTTCGCCATCGACATCGCGATGGACTCTGTCTCGATGACCTTCGAGACTTTTTCGTTCGGCACGATGCTGACGGGCATCACGATCGACGGCGACACCGACTTCGGCACCGGCGATCTCTGGCCAATCGAGAACTACTGGCACTTCTGGTTGCGCGACACGGGCGCGTGGGATCAAGCGCAATTCGGCGCGAGCGATCGGCTGCTCTTCAACGGAGCATCCGATGCATGGACCTTTGGATCGCCAACACCGCCGCAGAGCGTTCCCGCTCCAGGCGCAGTCGTGCTCAGCCTTTTTTCACTTGCAGCTTTTCGAGCACGCTGTCGATCAGTCCATACTTCAACATCTCAGCTGAAGTGAGCCACATGTTTCGCTCACAATCTTCAGCGATGCGCTCTTTGGTTTGGCCAGTCTGCACTGCATAGATGTTGTAGAGCTGGTCGCGAAGACGCAAGATGTGCCGCGCCTCGATTTCGAGGTCGGTTGCTTGTCCTTCGAGCACACCACCGAGCAGTGGTTGGTGCATCAGGTTTTCTGAATTCGCAAGGGCGAATCGTCGTCCCTTTGTGCCGCAGCAGGCGATCACGCTGCCCATACTCGCGGCTTGTCCGATGATGTAGGTCGCAACAGGGCACGGAAGAAATCGAATCGTGTCAACAATGCCGAGTCCCGCAGTCACGCTGCCACCTGGGCTATTGACGTAGATCGAGATCTCACTCTTGGCATCCTCGTTGGCGAGAAACAACAACTGCGCCACGATGAGGTTTGCCATCCCATCGGAGACCTGTCCTCCAAGAAAGATGATTCGGTCATTGAGGAGGCGCGAGTAGATGTCGTACGCGCGTTCGCCACGGCCTGTTTTTTCAATCACGATTGGGATGATGCTCATAAGTCAATCCTTGGAAAGGGTGGGAGTTGGAAATCGATCAATGATTCGGTCGATGAGCCCGTACGAGAGCATCTCGGGTGCGTTGAGCCAGAGGTCGCGATCACAATCGAGACCAATTTGTTCTGCGCTCTTGCCAGTCGCGTCGGCGTAGAGAAGATTGCACTGCTCTTCAAGGCGCAGCATGCGACGCGCCTCGATTTCGAGATCGGTCGCTTGCCCTTCGATCTCGTCAAAGTAGCGACCCTGGTGCATGAGGTTCCATGCATGTGGCATTGCGAATCGTTTGCCCTTCGCGCCGCAACACGCAATCACGCTCATCATGCTCGGTGCCGAGCCGACGATATACGTCGCAACCTCGCACGGAATGATGCGCATTGTGTCGATGATCGCGAGACCGTCGCTCACACTGCCACCTTGTCCATTGATGTACATGCTCACTGGAGCGTCAGGCTTGTCATTGGCCAGAAAGAGCAGCTGCGCAACGATCGCGTTTGCCATCTCTGACTCGACCTCACCTGAACAGAGCACGATGCGGTCGGCAAGCAACCGTGAGACGATGTCAAACTCGCGCTCGGAATAGCCCGACGAATCAATGACGTGGGGCACCAACAGAGGTTCGTCTTCCATCACAACCATGCACGTTCACTTCTTAGTTTTGTCAGGAAACGAGGCAACTTCATCGACGAGACCGTACGTCTTGGCTTCGAGCGCATCGAAATACTTGTCACGCTCGCCATCCTTCGCGACACGCTCGAAAGGTTGCTTCGTGTGGCGCGCGATGATCTCGTTGAGCAGTCGCTTCGACTTGAGAATCTGTTCGGCTTGAATCTGAATATCGGTGGTCTGTCCAGTGACACCGCCGTAGGGTTGATGGATCATCACCTTGGCGTGAGGAAGAATCGTGCGCTTTCCAGACTGTCCAGCGCAGAGAAGCACGGCACCGCCCGAATAGGCTCGCCCGATACACGTCGTCGCAACTTCGCTTGAGATGTACTGCATCGTGTCATAGATCGCGAGGGTGTCATCGACCGCGCCGCCGGGACTGTTGATGTAGAGGTTGATGTCCTGACCCTTTTTCTGGTTCTCGAGATACAGCATCTGCATCATGACTCGAGCAGCGGATGCATGATTGATCTCACCCACAAGAAAAACCACCCGGTTTTCGAGAAGCAACTCGTCGAGCGTCATCTCGCGGGTGCGTTGGTAACTCGTCGAATTGCGTGCTTCGACAGCTGAACGATCAGAGGGAATCTGCATAAGGCGAGCGAGGATAGGGGAAGGATGCAAATCAGTTCGAGCCAGTTCGGCCGGTGACTTAGTATGGCGTTGTGACCCAGCATGCTCCCGATGCGCATCATCGAATCGTCGTCCTGCATGGCAAGGATTCGTTCCTTCGGCTTGAGTGGACGCGGCGACTTCGCACCGCGCTCGAAGCAAAGCACGGAGGTGTGGATGAGTTTTCGTTTGACGGTGCGACCGCATCCCTCGCGAGTGTGCTCGACGAACTTCGCTCGTATGGGTTAATGGCATCCCACAAGTTGGTCGTCGTCGACAACGCAGATGCTTTCTTCGCCGGCGAAGAGCGCCGCCGCGCAATGGAGCGCTACGGCGAATCTCCGATGGCCGAAGCAACCCTGCTGTTGCGCTCGCAGAACTGGCGTCCTGGAAACTTTGACAAGATCGTCGCCAAGGTTGGCCTCGTGCTCAAATGTGAGTCACCTGGATCAGCCGACGCTGCACGCTGGTGCATTAGCCGATCTCAGCGAGAGCACAAGATCACCATCGAGGCAGACGCGGCAACGCTGCTCGTTGATCGCGTCGGAAGTGACCTCGCGCGGCTTGACATGGAACTCGCCAAACTTGCAGTCAGCGCGCTTTCTGCTGGTCACTCAAGCATCTCGTGCGCGACGGTTGTCGAGCTCGTTGGTGCAAGCCGTGAAGAGCAAGCGTGGGAGATTCAGGATGCGATCCTGAGCGGCGAGTCTGGACGTGCTGAGGCAAAAGTAACTGAATTACTGCGGATTTCTAGGGCTCCTGAGGTGATGGTGGCGTGGGCTGCGATCGACCTCATGCGCAAGATTCACGCCGCCGCTGTGCTCGTTTCAGTGGGTCACACTGATGGGCAGATCGCTCGCGATCTTCGACTCTGGGGAGAGTCAACTGCACCGATTCTGCGCGCCGCGCACACGGTCGGAGCTCAACGCGCTGCGGGATTGCTTCACGAAGCGATCTCGGGTGACTACCGGCTGAAAACAGGCGGAACGCCCGATGGCGAAAGGATGCTGATTGGCCTCGCCTCAGTGCTTTCTGGCGCGCTTGGGGCACTCAAAGCAGCACGAATCTGATATTTTTTTAGTCCTATAACAGTGTCAAAAAAGCCTTGCAACGCAAGAAAAGCGCGGTGTATCGCATTGGCACGTTAGAAACCACCTTTTCACCTAGACAGCATTTGAAGATCGTCTTATAGTCCCGACTTCAGTTTTCGCCCAGCAATGGTCGATACTGAAAAATCTGAATCGTCCCTCGTCAACGTGACGGGGGGCAACGAACTCAGATGTCACAAAAGGGTTCACCAATCGCGTCTCGTATCAAGAACGGTGAATTTCAAAACAGGAGCACAGTTACACATGACACTTACTAAGTATGTTGGCATTCTTGCCAGCGGTCTCGCCCTCACCGGCGCGGCATCTGCACAAGGCACAGACGCCATGAGCGAAATGGCTCAAATCAAGGCGGAACTCGCAACTCTCAAGGCCCAAAACGGCGACAAGTGGCTCACCGAAGAGCGCGCTGCTGAGATCAAGTCACTCGTCAAGGATGTCCTCGCGGACTCCGAGACCCGCACCAGCCTTCAAGGCTCAGCGGCGACTTCGGGTTACAACAACGGATTCTTCATCTCAAGCGCTGATGGCAACTTCAAGCTTCAGATGAACGTCCTCGAGCAGGTTCGTTTCACTTGGAACAACCAGGCCGATTCGAATCAGAATCCACCTGATATTCAGAACCAGAACGAGTGGGGTTTCGAGAATCGTCGCACAGCGATGACCTTCTCGGGCAACGTCGTTGACCCAAGCTGGACCTACATGGTTCGCACGAACTACGGTTCGGCAATCGATCCATACACGCCAGAGCCAGGCCTAGTTGTCCTTCAGGACGCATGGGCTGCGAAGGACTTCGGCAACGGATTCGGCCTCAAGGTCGGTCAGTTCAAGAGTCCATTCATGGCAGAGTCACTTCGCAACGACGGCGCGCAGCTTTCTGCTGAGCGTTCACTCGTTGACTATTACTTCTCTGGTGGTTACGTGCAGGGTCTTGCACTGAGCTATTCGTCGGATCAATTCCGCGCGACTGGTTCATACAACAATGGCCCTCGCGGACAGAACAGCACTTGGTATGCAGGAAACTCGAGCGTTTCAGCCTCTGGTCGCGTCGAGTTCAAGGCGAGTGGTAGCTGGGCACAGTTCGACACAGAGTCATCCGCCAAGAGCGATGAGTCTGGCTTGCTCATCGGTGCTGCAATTCAGTACTACAACAACCGCGGAGTCAACGGAACAAACATTGCTGTTCCGAGCGTGGTGTACGGAGATTCAAACATTCGTTACTCAACAACTGGCGCAATTGACTGGACTGTTGACGCGACCTTCAAGTCGGGCGGCATGAACGTCAGTGCAGCGTTTGTTGGTGCTAATTACACACAACAGCCCGCAGGCGTTACTGGTGACGATGTCGACAGCTACGGAATGGTTGTTCAGGGTGGCTACCGCTTCACCGACAGCCTCGAAGCCTTCGGTCGCTGGGAGTGGATGAACGTTGCCAACGGAGCGAACACTGTTGGTGGTCCAAATGAAGCGACAGACGTGAACAACGTTCTCACCTTCGGTGTGAACGCGTACGTCTCGACCAACATCAAGTGGACGACCCAGTTCGGCATCTCGCTCTCGGACATCGGTAACGGTGCTGACTTCGACGGCGCTGGATACCGCGAAGACTTGAACACGTCGGCAAGCGACCAGTTCAACATCATCTCGCAGCTTCAGGTCAGCTTCTAAGTTGACTCTGGGTTGAGACACGGTTTGACGTTGGTTGGAGCAATCTCCAATCAACTTGATAGAGACGCAAGGGGCCGATCCGCAAGGGTCGGCCCTTTTTCTTTTCCGGTTTGTTAGTATTGCCGATGAAGTATGGTGTTCACAACCGCAATCGTCGCACACTGTTTTTTCGCCGCGTCAACCGCACAGGTTGCGGTTCCTGCAGGACAATCTGACCAGACCAGTCGGCAAATCGATGACATGGCGCGTCGGCTCGAAACGCTCGAAAAGCGCAATGCCGATCTGCAGTCGCAGGTGGTTGACCTCAAAGCTCAGAGCGGCGATCAGTGGTTAACGCAAGAACGCGCTGCCGAAGTGCGCGCGATCGTGCAAGATGTTTTGTCTGATAGTGCAACCCGCTCATCGATGCAATCCAATGGCGCAACCGCTGGATGGGACAACGGTTTTTTCATCGCGAGTGCGGACAATCGCTTTCGACTCGAAGTTGGCGGGCTCGTACAAGCTCGATATGTGTGGAGTTCTCAGCGATCGCCATACGTCACCTCGAGCCAGATCGCGCCGAACGCACGAATCAACTTCGACAAGGTCGAGAATCGATCGGGATTCGACGTTCACAACACGGAACTTTGGGCGCAGGGTCATGTGATCTCGCCCGACATTCAGTACATGATTAAGGGGATTTTTACGCAGAACCAAGATACGGGAGTCCGGATTGGAAATCCCAATGCGACGCCGAATCCACAGCCATTCATTACGAATTCGACAGCCGGTGGAATCCAGTTGCTCGATGCATGGGTGCGCGTCAATCTCACCGACGATTGGTCGATTCGAGTCGGTCAGTTTCGTGCCCCATTTGGTCGCGAGTTCTTGGTTCTCGAGCAGTATCAGATGGCGGTCGACCGCTCGCTTGTCTCGTTGCACTACGGAATGGGCTACACGCAGGGGCTTGAGCTTGAGTATCTCTCGAACGAGGCGCGCTGGCGTTTCTCGGTGAATGACGGAGGCACCGACATGCTTGCGGGTCCCGCGCAGGTGGTGGGTTCTCAGCCGATGAATTCATCGTGGGATGCGCAGACTGTTTCATGGGGATTGACAACACGGTTCGACTGGAAGGGCTCGGGCGGTTGGGCACAGTTTGATCAGTTCACCAGCCCAGACGGAAGCGAACCAGGATGGCTCTGGGGAGTTGCCTTGAACGCACAGGTGACAAAGCCCAACGAGTCACTTCCGCTGACTTCTGGTGCTGGTACCGATTCAAACAGCAACGGTTTGATCGGCTTCACCACCGATTTCACCTGGCAGTTTGGTGGAGCATCACTCTTTGCGAGTGCCTACTACAACTATGTGAATTCAAACGCCGCATACTTGCAGCAGAATGCTGCTGGAGCGACCTACGTCGACGCAGGCAAGGTCAACGCACTCGGATTTACTCTGCAAGCGGCGATGTATCTCGCGCCAAAGTGGGAAGTGTTTTCTCGGTACGAGTACATGCATACGACGGCATCCAATTCTGGTGAGTCTGCGCTGCTCGGCAATGTCGTGGACAACTATCTCTTTCAGCAACACCACATGGATGTTGTGACCATCGGCGTGAACTACTACCTCGATGGGCAAGACGTAAAGATCACAACAGACTTCGGATTTGGACTGACGCCGATGTATCCAGCGTATGCAGTGCCGGCGACCGGTTGGCGCGTCTCCGAGTCGGATGAGTTTGTCGTGCGCGCGCAGATGCAGTTGCTGTTTTGAGCGGGGGTTTTCTCGGGGTTGAATCGCTACGATCGCATCATGTCGTTGGGAGAAATTGTTCGCTTTGAAGTTCGCGCTGCGCACGGACAGCGTGATCCACGCGCAGATGCGCTCGCGCGCTCGGCAGGGGTCGGCGAGGCGAGAATTGCGCACAGTTCGGTCTACCTCATTGAAGGAACGCTCGACGCGAACCAGTGCAATCGACTGGCGCGTGAGCTGCTCGCAGATCCTGTGACGCAAGTCTGGAGTTGGAAGCGCGTTCACGGCTCGACGAGTGGTCCAGCGGCACACCTCGTTGAGTTACCCGAGGCGATTGTCGAGGTGCATCCACTGCCTGGGGTGATGGATCCCGCAGCTGAGAGCGTTCGAGCGGCAGCGATGGCGCTGCTGGGCGATGAGATCGAAGTACGCACCGGCGCCCGCTTCGATTTTTGGGGAGTGTCGCAAAGTGCTGCTCGCGCAATTGTCGAACAACATGCAGCAAATCCGGTGATTCATGGAGTTTTCGACGAGCCACACCATCCGAGCTCGTTTCCGCACGGCAGCGATTACACCTTGAGTGTTCGAGAAGTCGCGCTTCGAGAGTTGGGCGACGCAGCCCTCGAGAGTCTCTCGCGCGAGGCGCACCTTTTTCTCTCGCTCGAAGAGATGCGGACGATTCAGTTGGAATATCGGCGCCTTGGGCGCGAGCCGCGCGAAGTCGAGCTCGAAACGATCGCGCAGACGTGGAGTGAACATTGCGTTCACAAGACACTGAAGTCGACGATTCGATACAGCGGTGCGTTGTGCGGCGCGCACGCGCGACCCGGTCACGATGCACAGAGTGATGGATCGGTGATCATCAACAATTTGCTCAAGACGACGGTCGCCGCGGCAACGCATGAGTTGATGGGCACGAGGCAACTTCTGCCTGGACCCGGAGTGGACGTCGCACTGCCCTCGATCGACTGGTGTCTCTCGGTGTTCGTCGACAACTCTGGAGTGATCGCCTTCGACGATGAGCACGCGGTCTGCTTCAAAGTTGAGACGCACAACCATCCCAGTGCGATCGAGCCGTACGGTGGCGCTGCAACAGGCATCGGTGGATGCATTCGCGACATCGTTGCAACAGGGCAGGGGGCGAAACCGATCGCCTCGACGGACGTCTTCTGCGTCGCCAATGGCGATCTCACCGATGTGCCGCGAGGATGCATCGCGCCTAAGCGCGTCTTGTCGCAGGTCGTCGCTGGAATTCGCGACTATGGCAATCGCATGGGGATTCCCACACTGAATGGCGCAGTCTGGTTCGATGACCGGTACGTGGGCAATCCGCTGGTGTATGCAGGATGCATCGGCATCATGCCGCGCACGCGCACCCACGGCACAGTGGTCGATGGCGACGTGATCGTGGCGATCGGCGGAAGAACTGGCCGCGATGGAATTCACGGCGCGACGTTTTCGAGCGCTGAATTGACGGATACGCACGCGGACGAATTCAGTCATGCAGTGCAGATCGGAAACGCGATCACTGAGAAAGTCGCGCTCGACGCGATTCTTGCCGCGCGCGATCACGCGAGTGGTTGCCTCTATCACGGGATGACTGATTGCGGCGCGGGTGGATTCTCAAGCGCAATTGGCGAGATGGGTTCATCGATCGGCGCCGAGGTGCACCTCGATCGCGCGCCAGTGAAGTATGCGGGAATGTCTCCGACAGAAATTTGGATCAGCGAGGCCCAAGAGCGATTCGTGCTCGCAGTGCCCGGTGAGAATCTCGCACTGTTGCGCGTGATCTGTGAGCAGCACGAAGTTGAGATGTGCGAACTTGGCACGTTCGGGACGCAAGACCAGAACATTGTCTTGCGCTGGCAGGGCACTGAAGTCGGTCGCCTCGATACGAAGTTTCTGCACACGGGAATTCCATCGCCGGTGCGCGAAGCGGTGTGGGATCTCGCGTGGTCTCGAGAGAATGCACGATTCGCTGGATCGCGCTCTCTCGCGATGGCGCGTGCTGCGAGCCAGCGCACCGAGACACTCTCGCACTCGCTCTGCGCACTTCTCGCTCATCCAAATATCGCGAGCAAGGCGTGGATCATCAGGCAGTACGACCATGAGGTTCAGGGAACTTCCGTCATCAAGCCGCTCGTTGGTATCGGGGAAGGTGGTCCAAGTGATGCGGCGGTGATTGCGCCCGTGACGGGAAGCACGCGCGGACTCGCCATCGCCAATGGACTCGCCACTGGACTCGCGAATGATCCCTATGTGATGGGGCTCGCCGCGATCGACGAGTGCGTCCGCAATCTCGTCTGTGTTGGCGCAGATCCGACGCGCATCGCGATCCTCGATAATTTCTGTTGGCCATCGTGTCGCGATCCAAGAAATATGGGAGCGCTCGTGCGCGCCGCGTGGGCGTGCTATGACGCAGCGAAGGCCTATCGCACGCCATTCATCTCTGGAAAAGACAGCCTCAACAATCAATTCGTGACTGACGATGGAAGAACGATTCAGATTCCTCCGACGCTGCTGATCAGTGGATTCGCGATCGTCAACGACATCAACAATGCCTGCACGATGGATTTCAAGAGCGCGGGCAACGCAATCATCATGGTCGGCACAACATCGTCACGAATGGGTGGATCGCACTACGCACTGATCACAGGGGGCGACGAAGCAGGAACGCTCGAGATGCCGATGGTTGACTTGACTGCCTCGCCCAAGATCGCGAGTGCCGTTGCACAGGCGATTGCGATGAAGTGCGTGCGAAGTGCTCACGATTGCAGTGAGGGCGGTGTCGCAGTCGCTCTTGCCGAGATGGCGTTCGCGGGAGGGATTGGCGCCGCGGTCGACCTCGCGACGTTGCCAACGATCGGCAGTGTGCTCGACGAGCGATCACTCGCGTTCGCCGAAGATCCATCGCGCTACCTGCTCGAGGTGAGCCCAGAAGATGTCGACAGACTCGGCGCGCACTTCGCCGCGGCGGGCGTTGCTCATGCTGTGATCGGTCGCACGATCGAAGCGCAGGAGTTGCGCATCATGCACCGCGAACAGTTGCTCGGTCACCCCACACTCGCTGAGTTGCGGACGGCGTGGTCGAAGGGAGTCGCATGAAGGACGCACAACCGCGAGCGCTGGTCATCACCGCCCCCGGCATCAATTGCGATCTCGAATTGTGCGCGGCGTTTTCGGCAGCAGGAGCAAAGCCACACAGCGAGTTGCTTCAGACGTTGATGCGTACTCCATCGATGATTGAGGCGTATGACCTAATCGGATTGCCCGGGGGATTCAGTTACGGTGATGACATCGCGGCGGGCCGCATCATGGGAGCGTTGATCGCGAAGTCGATCTATCCAGCGCTGCGGGACGCCGTGTTGCGCGGGGTACCGATGATCTGTCCATGCAATGGATTTCAAATCGCCGTGCAGTCTGGGTTGTTGCCTGGGCCTAGCGGAAGCTGTGATCTCTGGCCAGAGAGTGCGGCGCCTGCGACGGTGGCGCTTGCAAACAATGTCTCAGCATGTTTCACCGATCGATGGACGCACGTCGAGATTCCGCGCGACACAGTCTGTATCTGGACGAAGGGCATCGATGTCGAAGCGCCAAACGATGTGCTTCCGAGTGCACACGGAGAGGGTCGATTCGTCGCCACTCCCGCGGTGGTTGAACGGCTCGAGGCGGCGGGGCAAGTTGCGCTTCGATACGCCGCGAGTGACAACTTCAATGGATCGGTCGGCGCAATCGCTGGGATGTGCGATCCATCAGGATTGATCTTCGGTCTCATGCCGCATCCTGAGCGGGCGACCCGCTGGACGCAGCATCCACAGTGGACGCGCATGAACGCCACCGTTCGCTCACAAGAACCTCTTGGACTTCGCATCTTCAAGAACGCAGTGCGGTGGGTGCGCGAAGATCAGCGCGGTGCTCACTTCGAACTCGGCGCGTCAGCTCTCTAATCCGCTGCCGCGCATCGCCATCAGTTCGAGCATTTGGGATGGCGTCAACTCTTCAGGACGCATCGCAGGATCGATTCCAGCGGGCCACTCACTCGTGCGACCAAGGATTGATCCAAGTTGCTTTCGGCGTTTTGTGAAGAGGGTCTGCATGAACGCGCTCAACGCGAGAGCATCGAAGAGCACCGGCGACTCGAGTCGTTCGATCGCAATCATCGAACTCGTGACCTCGGGTGCTGGCCAGAAACACGACGGCGCAAGGTCAGCAAAGATCTCGACGCGCGCGAGCAGCGACGAGAGAATCGAGAGTGGGCCATACGCGCCCGTCCGCGGTTGCGCGGTCAATCGATCGGCGACTTCGCGTTGAATCGTGACATATTGGCCGGTGCAATCCTGTCGATGAGTCAGCAGCAGAATCATGAGGGGCGTCGCCGCCTGGTAGGGGAGATTCGCGATGAGTCGAAATGGCTTTCCGAGAAATCGCTCGTCAATGGCACGCATCAGCGCGCGCGAGAGTTCATGCTTTCCGTCGAGGCAATCAGCGACCACAAGTGAGACGCGTCCCTCTGAACGAGCGACGACGCGCTCTGTGACGATCTCGGCCATGTCGCGGTCAATCTCGCACGCGACGATGTGTGCGCCAACTTCGACGAGTGCTTCGGTGAGCGCGCCGGTCCCTGGGCCGACTTCGAGCACGCACTCTCCTGGTTGAACACCCGAACGCGCAATGAGCCTTCGAATCTGATTGTGATCGTGCAAGAAGTTTTGCCCGAATCGATGGCGTGGGCGAATGCCACGCGCGTCGAGCATGCCGCGAATCTCACTGAGCGTCTGCACGATTCGTTAGAACCACTCGCGGCGGTTGACGATGTAGACGCGGCAGAATTCTTCATCGCTCTTGGTGAGATAGTTGATCCCCTCAACGAGCCCGATGATCGCCATCACCGCCCAGCCGACGTAGGGCAGGCAGATCAAGCACCCGAGCACTGATCCAACAATCGAGACTGCCAGCATGATGATGCCAGCTCTCGTGTAGCCCAGTACGAACTTGTGAACTCCCAAACACCCCAACAGAATGCCGAGCACGCCCGCGACGACCTTCTTGCTCTTGGCCTCTTCAAACTGCTGTGGATTGAACTGAGCAGGTGGTGTTGAGAAGGTTGGTGGGGTGTCGTCCATGCGATTGCGCTCCTTCGTCGTGTAGCCTACCGCGCCGTTGCTTCGGCGCGCACTTCGCGAAGCACCGAGACTTTGATCTCGCCGGGAAAGGTCATCTCACTCTCGACACGCTTGGCAATCGCAGCTGCGATCATGTGCGTCGTCGCATCATCTGCTTTGCGCGCATCAACAATCACGCGAATCTCGCGCCCCGCTTGCACCGCGAACGCCTCGGTCACCGAGGGCTGCTCGTACGCAATTGCCTCGAGTTGCTCGAGTCGCTTGATGTAAAGCTCCATCGATTCGCGACGTGCGCCTGGGCGCGCACCCGAGAGTGCATCGGCTGCCATGACGATGGGGGTGTACGGAGTTGTCGGCGGAATATCGGAGTGGTGGCCGCCGATTGCGTTGAGCACAGCTTCCGTTTTTTCGCCGTGTCGCGCGGCGAATTCCATGCCGATTGCAGGATGCCCCCCCTCGACCTCATGATCCATCGCCTTGCCGATGTCATGCAGAAACCCACAGCGCCGCGCGATCGCGCCGTTGAGTCCGAGTTGATCGGCGATGAGCTGCGAGAAGAACGCAACCTCGAGCGAGTGTTGCAAGACGTTCTGTCCAAAGCTCGTTCGAAAGTGCAACTTGCCCATTGCTTCGATGAGCTTGGGATGCAATCCACGAATGTCTGCTTCGAGCGCTGCTTCAGTACCGTGCTGGATGATGCGCTGGTTGATGTCGCGACGCACCTGCTCGACGACCTCTTCGACGCGAGTTGGATGCACCCGTCCATCCTGCACGAGTTTCTGAAGAGTCTCAGCGGCGATCGCTTGGCGAAC
Source organism: Singulisphaera sp. GP187 (assembly GCA_945869475.1). GTDB lineage: Bacteria > Planctomycetota > Phycisphaerae > Phycisphaerales > SM1A02 > F1-60-MAGs104. Next base: position 25,144 of record CAMBOV010000021.1, read on the forward strand.
GCGATCAAAGCAGGAGACGCTGATCACCCCTGGTGTGTCGTCGATCATGATGTCAACTCCGGTCGCCTTTTCGATCGCGCGAATGTTGCGCCCTTCACGACCGATGATGCGTCCCTTCATCTCTTCGCTTGGGATCTTGATGCTGCGAATTGTCGAATCTGTGACGGTGTCGGCTGCGTATCGCTGAATCGCCATCAATGTGATTTCTCGCGCCCTTTCGCGAGCCTTTGCTTCGGCCTCGGTGATGATCTTCTGTTCGACCACCGCCGCCTCTCGGTGGCTACTCGCGCGAACGTCTGCGAGAAAGATCTCGCGTGCTTGCTCGTGGGTCAGTCCTGCAATCTCGCCGATGCGCCGCTGGATCGACTCGCGCTCTTGCGTGACCGCCGAGAGTGCCTTTGTGACCTCTTCGCTCTTGGAGACAAGCGACTGCTCCTGCGCGTCGAGTCGACCTTCTCGATCATTGATGTGTTCAAGCTTGCGCTCGAGCGTCTCTTGAATCTTCTGGCTGCGTGCCTGTCCCTCTTGAATTCCCTGCAACGCGCCCTTCACCTCGCGGTCGACCTCCGTTCGACGCTCAGCCGCCATTCGCTCGGCGGCAAGTTGGATGTCTTTGGCGAGGCTGTTCGCGGCAACTTCTGCGCTGCGCAGGAGCTCGCTCGACTGCTCCTTCGTTCGGCGAAGACTTCGCCCGGTGAAGAGTCCGATCGAGAGCGCGCCAATGACGAGTCCGATGAGTAACGCGCCAGCGATCAGCACGGCTTCGAGCAGTGTCAGGTTGATCAATTCAGTCTGTCCTGTCATGAAGGGAACCCCTTTCAAAGGGTCAATCCCAAAAACGACCATGACAGTCGATGCGAAGCAGGAAATCAGGCGCAGGCGGAATCGTGCAGTTCAGATGTATGCAGACTCTCGCGAGTCTGTCGGGGGAGTGCCCCGAATTTCCTGCCCACTCGACTGTGAGTCGGGGAGGCGGGTGAAAAAGTGCGACGGCAGAGTGCCGCAGCACAAACAAGGCTATTCGCGAGCGTGGGTTGGAGTCAACGGCAGTTACCATCGAAGTTCGATGAGCGGACCACTCTTGCGGATCTTGCGCGTGTTGCCGCTCAATCCCATCACCGTACGAATCGTGCAGGGGGGATCGACTCGCTCACGGCACATGCTGATTCGTTCGGGTTATCTCGCCCTCATGGTGCTCGTCTTGCTCATGGCGCTCCTTGGCGCAGGAACGACGCTGCGCGAACTTGCGCAGCGTGGCGCAGGGGCGTTCGCGATCGTGAGCACTGGACAGATCTTCCTGATCTGCATCTTGGCCCCCGTCTTCATGGGAGGAGCGATCGCGCAGGAATCCAACCCGCAGACGTGGGATGTGATGCTGACCTCGCCTCTGAGTTCGCTGCAGATCGTGCTGGGCAATCTCTTTGGACGGCTCTTCTTCGTCTTCGCATTGCTCGTCTCGACTTTTCCTCTCTTCGCAGTGACGCAACTCTTCGGCGGAGTTCCGGGCTCTGCAATCCTCGAGAGTTACGCGATTGCGGCTGCAAGCGCCCTCGTGATGGGAGCGATCGCGATCACGCTGAGCGCGACTCGTTCGGCGGGTCGACGGTCTATCTTTGTTTTCTATTCGGCGGTGGTTCTCTTTCTCTTCGCGACGTATGCCATCGACATCGGGTTGCGCAATCCCGTGGCTGTCGGAAGCGAGGCGGTCTTCACGACGGTGATGACTCCGCTGAATCCGTTTCTCACGCTCAAGGTGCTTCTTGAATCAAACGCGTACGTGCCGCGCGATGTTGCAGGCACATCGCAGTTCTGGCCCGTTCGCTTCTGGCTTGGATCACCCATCGCTGCACAACTCTGGTTCTGCTGCCTGCTCTCGCTCGCGCTGATTTGCTATTCGACGCTGCGAATTCGCATTCTCGGCGGCGCGCTTCTGGGTGGCAACAAGAGTGTGCGCGGAGATTCAGGGCGTGATCCGCGACATGTTGGAACGAGTCCGATCGCGTGGCGCGAGGCGCATTTGCGCGGCCAATCACCGATGGCTCGCGCGCTTCGGTGGATCTTCATTGCACTCGCGATCTCGCTTGGCCTCGGCATCGTACTGCTGCTTCGCGGCGGGACACTCACCGCACAACAGGCGCGCATCGCTCTCGCGGCACTCTTGGGCGCAGAGGTGCTCGTCGTTGTTCTCGCGGCGCTCAACATGAGTGCGACGGCGGTCAGTCGCGAGCGCGAAGACAAGTCGCTCGATATTCTGTTGACGACGCCAATTCAACCTGGCCCATATATCTCTGGAAAACTGCGAGGATTGGTGCAATATCTGCTTCCACTCATCGCAGTTCCATGTGCGACCCTCGGCATCGCATCGCTCTACGCCCTGACGAATGGATTTGGTCGAGTCGGCGGCGCGCTAGTCACGGAGTCGATCGGAACGACGACGGTGCAGGTGCCGCTAGTGCTTCCAGAAGCTGCGATCGCGTTGCCGATTGTCTTGACAGCATTTACTGCTCTGTGCGTCATGATCGGGTTGCAGTGGTCGGTGAAGAGTCGCGGCACCATTGGATCGGTCTTCGGGGCAACTGCAGTCATTCTCGCCATCGGCGCGACGGTCGGAGTGTGCGGAGGCGCGGTCGGCTCAAACATCCCCTACGTCGGCGCGGTGATCAATGCGTTGAGTCCTATGAATCTCGTGTTGATGGCCGTCGAACCCGCAACAATGATCTCGGCGAGTCTCGAGTCGCCCGTTGGCAGGCGCGTCTCGATTCTCGCAGGAGCGGCGATCGCAGCGCTCGTCTACTGCTCGGTCGTGTATGGACTGCACACGTCGATCAAGGCGAGTTTCATGATGACCGTACGCCGACTTGCTGGAACAGCGTGAACTCGTGCTCAACCGTGGGACGGCAAGCGACAGTTCGCTAGAATCAAAATTCCAAAGGTTTCGAAGCATTCAAGGAGCCCACCGCCGTGACGACTCTCGACCCGTTCAACGCCAAGTCCACACTGAACACGCCAAGTGGTCCGCGCACGATCTACAAACTCGACGCACTGAAATCGATCGGATCGATCGACCGTTTGCCCTATTCGATTCGCATTCTGCTTGAGAGTGTGCTTCGCAATCTTGATGGACGCATCTACACCAAAGAGCATGTGCGCGCGATTGCGAACTATGACCCTGCCACTCCGAGCGACGAAGAGATTCCGTTCATGCCAGGTCGTGTCGTGTTGCAAGATTTCACAGGCGTTCCATGCGTGGTCGACCTCGCTGCAATGCGTGGTGCGATGCAGCGCATGGGTGGCGATCCAACGCGAGTCAATCCGCTCGTGCCGTGCGATCTCGTGATCGATCACTCCGTGCAAGTCGATGCCTATGCAAGCAGCGTTGCGCTCACGATCAATAATGACCTTGAATTCAAGCGAAATATGGAGCGTTACGAGTTTCTGAAATGGGGCCAGGGGGCGCTGAAGAATTTTCGCGTGGTGCCGCCCGGAACCGGCATCGTGCATCAGGTCAATCTCGAATATCTCGCCAAAGTCGTCTGGGAGAAAGACGGGGTGCTCTATCCCGACAGTGTCGTTGGCACCGATAGCCACACCACAATGATCAACGGCCTTGGTGTGCTCGGCTGGGGAGTCGGCGGTATCGAAGCAGAAGCGGTGATGTTGGGACAGCCCATCTACATGTTGATTCCCGAAGTCGTTGGCGTTCGGCTGACCGGAAAGCTTCCCGAAGGAACGACTGCGACCGATCTCGTTTTGCGCGTCACAGAGATGCTGCGCAAGCATGGCGTGGTGAACAAATTCGTCGAGTTCTTCGGTGCGGGACTCGCAGAGATGCCGCTCGCAAATCGGGCGACGATCGCAAACATGGCGCCTGAGTATGGCGCGACATGCGGATTCTTTCCGATCGACGAGCAGACGCTGGCCTACCTGCGCCTCTCGGGGCGTGACGAAGCGCTCGTGCAGACCATTGAGATGTACGCCAAGGCACAAGGATTGTGGCGCGATGACTCGCGACAGATTTCGTACGCAACGGTGGTCGAACTCGATCAGTCCACAATTACTCCGAGTCTCGCTGGTCCCTCTCGCCCACAGGACCGCGTCGAGCTCACGTCAATGCAGAAGACCTGGAAACTCGCGCTACCCAAGCTGAAATCTGGTGCGAAGTCAGCGGCGCCTGCTCCGGCGACCGCGCTTGCAGATGATGGCGTTGCAGTCATGATGGATGGCACCGAGTTCATCCTCAAGCATGGCGCGGTAGTGATCGCGGCGATCACGAGTTGCACGAACACAAGCAATCCGAGCGTGATGCTCGGCGCTGGACTTCTCGCCAAGAAGGCGCGCGCGCTGGGACTTCAGCGAAAGCCGTGGGTCAAGAGTTCGCTCGGTCCAGGTTCGAAGGTCGTCACTGAATATCTCAAGAAGTCTGGATCGATGAACGCACTCGAAGAGCTCGGCTTCAACGTTGTTGGCTATGGATGCACCACCTGCATCGGCAACAGTGGACCCCTTCCAGCGGCCGTTGAGAGTGCGATCAAGGGCAACGACATGGTGGTTGCGAGCGTCTTGTCGGGCAATCGAAATTTCGAGGCGCGCGTGCACCCCGATGTGAAAGCGAATTATCTCGCGAGCCCGCCACTCGTGGTTGCCTATGCGATTGCTGGCACGGTCGACATCAATCTCGCGACCGATCCGCTGGGTCATTCACAGGATGGCACCCCGGTGTTTTTGCGGGATATCTGGCCATCGCAAGCCGAAATCGAGGCCGTCGTCGCGTCGAGTGTGACCAACGAGCAGTTCCGAACGCAGTACGCACATTGCTTCGATGGAAGCGATGAGTGGAAGGCGATCGCTACCGGCGGTGGTGATATGTACGCGTGGAACGAGAAGAGCACGTATATCCAAGAGCCACCATTCTTCACGACGATGACGCTCGCAGAGCCAGCGCCGATCAAGAGCATTCACGCGGCGCGTTGTCTCATCAAAGTTGGTGACAGCGTGACAACGGATCACATCTCGCCAGCAGGCAGTATCAAGACCGATGGTCCTGCAGGAAAGTATTTGCAAGCGCACGGCGTGGCAGTTTCGATGTTCAACAGTTATGGAAGTCGCCGCGGCAATGATCGCGTGATGACGCGCGGCACATTTGCAAACACCCGCATTCAAAATCAACTCGCGCCTGGCACGATGGGTGGCGTCACCACCGACTTCACCGATGCGAAAGTGAAACCGATTTTTGAAGCCGCCGAGAGCTATCAACGCACCGCGACGCCGCTGATCGTGCTCGCCGGGAAGGACTACGGAATGGGATCGTCGCGCGATTGGGCGGCGAAGGGAACCTTCCTCTTGGGTGTGCGCGCCGTCATCTCTGAGAGTTTCGAGCGCATTCACAGGTCGAATCTTGTCGGGATGGGTGTGATGCCGCTGACCTACAAGACGGGCGAGAGTGCGCAGAGTCTCGGGTTGACCGGGGATGAAACGTACGACATCGAACTTCCCGCCGATCTCAAGCCACGTCAACTCATCAAGGTCTGCGCCAAGCGCGCGTGCGGCGAAGTTGTGAACTTTCAGGTGACGTGCCGAATCGACACTCCAGTCGAGGTCGACTACTACCGAAACGGCGGCATCCTGCACACCGTCTTGCGCCGCATGGCCGAATCGAAGTAGCACGGCGCGCAAGAAATAGGTGCGTGTTTCGCGAGTTCGTCGCGCGCAGCGTTACTGTCGCGTGCATGCACTTTCACTGGGGATTGCGCGCATCTTCGCCTCGACTCACACGGCTCATTCGCACGCTCTTGGTTGCTGAGCGACAACTCATCGGAAGTCGTCCTCGCGCAGTTTCGGCACTCCCAACCCCCGATGCGCTGAGCACCTGGTGCCATCGATGCGGTTCGACCGTGCACGACTCGCGTGGGCGCGTGCAATTCAACGCGATCGCATATGGATGCGTGCGGTGCGCCGGCCGTCGAATCGAGCGCGATCGCACCGTGCGCCTCGGCCGATACGACGGAGCGTGGCGTGATGCAGTTCTCGAAGTCAAACACTCGGGCGACCGCGCGCTCGCGCAGAGGCTCGGTCGACTTCTCGCAGAACAGTGGATGCGTGAAGTCGAGTCAGCACCGAAGTCGTCACGACTCACGCTCGCTCGGGCGCTGCTCGTACCGATCCCAATGCCGCTCGCTCGCAGGATCGAGCGGGGGATCGACCACACCGCAGAAATCACGCGGGGGATTTCGAGCACGACGGGCATTCCCATTCACAACTGCCTGACCCACGACTCGGGCCCCGTGCAGGCAGAAATGACTGAACTGAGCAGGCATGGACGGCTGCAGCGGATCCATCCAAATGCGAAGCCAAATGCGAAGCTAATCGCGAAACAGCCCGATTTCGGATGCCATCCGCTGCTGATCGTGGTGGATGACGTGTTGACGACAGGATCTACACTTTTGCAAGCGAGCAATGCCCTCAAGTCACTCTTTCCGAGTGCGTCGATCGCGGCACTCGTCGTCGCAGTCGCGGACAAGCGTAGAAACGCTTGATTTGTAGTCATTTTGGAGAGTGGAACTGGTCCAGACGAACCCTCGGTAGGGGCCGAAAAACTATGGTTCTCGGACGTATGTTCTGCTCTGCATTTTGGCGCCGAGAGCTGGCCGCCCACTTCCTCATCGTCGAGTTCTCAAAGCTGTTGACAGATCAGCGTTTTGCGTTACACTTGCCGACCCTGCTGAAACGAGCAGGCCAGATTCGCTTTGTTTACAAGGTGTATCTGGTGATCTTTGACAATTGAGTAGTTGGATCGCCGCGAGGATGTGGCCACTGTCATGCGCTTTCATAGAGTGCATGAAAAGTGGAAAATTTCTCCCGCCACAGCGGGAGGAACTAAGCATCCTCTGTGATGTCCAAGTGAATGGTCATTTCCGAGACCTTCCCAAAGCCGAGTTCAAAAGACGAAGCAAAGGGCAAGGATGTTTGGTCAAATCCAGCAATGCCAATTGCTGGTCGCCGATTCGGATCGGTGTAGTCGACCGACCTGCAGTGAGCCATCTAAAAAATGTTTCACCGTGGGTCGCCAGGCAACCTTCTTTCGAAGTTTCGGACGCAAGTCCGTGAATCATCAATTGAAGAGTTTGATCCTGGCTCAGATTGAACGCTGGCGGCATAGCTAAAACATGCAAGTTGAGCGAAGCAGTAGCAATACTGACTGAGCGGCGTAAGGGTGAGGAATACATTTCTATGTACCCCAAGGTCGAGGATAGCCAAGAGAA
>CAMBOV010000022.1 GCA_945869475.1 Singulisphaera sp. GP187
TGTGTTGGTGCCGGCGCCACCACCACCTGACGCATCCCGTCGCTGGTGGGTCTGAAATCCTTCATTGAGATCGCCTCAGTCGATGAGGTCGTGGGTGACGAGAGATCGCGGGCAGCCTGCGCAGTTCGCCAGGACTCGTAGCTCTTTCGGCGTTCGCTCGCCGCGGCCCGCGCGCGAGAAAAGTCTTTGAGCACGCGCATCGTTGAGCGCAACTCTGTGAACTCGCTCCAGCCGCCCTGCGGAGTCGTTCGAAACCACATCTCGTTTCGCAGCGCGTAGATGCGTCCGTCGAGTCCGACGAAGAAATCCTCACGTGATGGGTCAATCGTCCAGGGGTCTGCAACCGCGGCACTCTCTCTCAGCCGCGCACCTCGACTCGCGACGCTCTCGCCGCTCGACCACCACGATCCCTCCCATGGATTCCACCAGAGCAACAATGGATCGCCCGCGAGCGAATCGGCATCGACCGACGGTGGCGGCGGCGAAATGGCCGCGAGTTGCGTCGCTTCGCGCCCGAGTGCGCTCGCGGGGAGGTGCGAGAGCGCGCTCGCCCACTGCGACGATTCTGAAATCTCGTTCAGCGCGGCGGGCAGAGTGGACGGCGCCACCCACTGCCACGCGCCACTTGTCAGCGTGTCGCTGCTGTACCACTGTCCAACTGCGAGCAGGTAGAAGACGCCGCCATCGGTGCGAAAGAGCGGCGCGCGCGCGTTGCTGCATCCATCGAGCTGCTTCGCAACGATAGGTTCGAAGAGCGCGGGCTCTGCGGTGAGCAGCAGCGCGAGCCGCACCTCGCACGGCGGCGCAGAACTCGGTTCAGTCGCTCGTTGGGTAAACGACGTCGCACTCATCGTTGCAAACAACTCGTCGAGGGGCACGCGAAGTGTTGAGCCAACAATCGCGGCCGAGAGTGCGGTGCTGATGGGAATGATTCCCGGCGCATCGGTAAGAAATCGCATGGCGGGCAGGGTGATCTCGCTGAGCACAACGATGCGGTCACTGCGATCAAACGTCGTCGTCGCCTGCAGAGTGATCGTTCCGATGGTCGCGCTCGTCGCACCGTGCAACTGCACGCTCGCGACGCACTTGGCAAAGAGCGTTCGCTCGCGCCACTCATCGACTTGCAACGAACTCAGTGTGACGCGATCTCCCGCGGGCGTCGTCACGCTGCGAGGCCACCGCAGGGTCGAATCAGCAGCTGCAGAGAGTGTGCACCCGGCGAGCACCAGTATCGCCGCGAACCTCGCGGCCACTCTACGCATCTGAGTAGGCGAGCTCGGATCCTGTGTTGATGTCGACAAACTTCCACTGCAATGTGCGACCGATTCGCTCGATCACCAGCCACGCGATGTCTTCGTCCGAGACCATCATGAGCATCTGCACGATTGGATCTTGATTCGATGCGAGTTGAAACTCGATGCCTGGGCCGTAGAGCGTCTCGTCGCCACTTCCATCGGGATGGGTGTTCAGCGAAGCGAGTTGCTTTTCAATCTCTTTGCGTGATCCAAGCGCCGAGAGTCCACGATCTTGGGCAGGTGCAGCTGAGAGGACGACGAGTTGACGCATGAGAGTTCAGACCTCTGCGTGAACGGGTGGTTGCGCCTGTGCGTGCGTTCTTCCCTCAGCCGCGCGGCGAATTCGCTCTTCGCGCAGTGGAGTGATCGCGTGCACGACACCGAGAGTCTTCAATGCGCGAACTTCCCAGTAGGTCAAGTCAAACTCCCACCAGCGATGTTGCACCGTGCACGCAGCAGGATCGTGGTGGTGATTGTTGTGCCATCCTTCACCAGCTGCCACGAGTGCGACAAGCCAGTTGTTGCGACTGTTCTCGTTCGTCTTGTGGCTGGAGTATCCAAAGATGTGTGTGAGGCTGTTGACGCTCCACGTGATGTGCCAGACGCAGACGGTGCGCGCGAAAACTCCCCACACCACGACGCTCGCGCCAAAGAGTGAGGCTTCGGCGAGTGTTGAGCCCGTCAGCGATGCGATTGATGCGGGAATCGCGAAGTAGAAAATGCACTGGCTGAAATAAATCGCCAGAGGAGAAACAGGATGGCGCTCAAGCCAGAAGTAGAAGGGATCTTCGAGGATGTCCCGCGCATAACGCGAGTAGCTACCAACATGGGTGAGTTCGTGGTTGCGCCAGAGAAGCCATCCAACATGTCCCCAGAAGAACGTGACGAGCGGCGAATGCGGATCATCCTCCTCGTCGCTGTGCACATGGTGCTTGCGGTGCGTTGCGACCCAGCGAGCGGGAGTGTCTTGCAAGCACAGCAGAGCGAGCGTCGTGAGCGTCAACTCGAACCAGCGCGATGTTTCGAAACTGCGGTGGGCGAGCAGGCGGTGGTATCCCATCGTGATCGCCTGTCCAAAGAGGTGGATGCCAACAACCCACGCGATGACACCCGTCCAGGAGAAAAAGTACGGGAGCACCGCGAGCACAGCGAGCAGGTGCACCAGAATCACAGGCACGACGTAGCGCAGAAAGAGTTGGGTTGGCATCGTCGCTGATGGACGGGCGAGTGATGCGGTGGAATGAGCGGCGTTGTGGGTCGTCAAATCGCTTGTTGCTTTCGGCTCTGATAGTAGCGTGAGAGTCGCGCCGGGCTAGCGCTTGGTCGGCAGGGGTTCGATCGGTTGCTCGAGTCGATGCAGTTCATCGTCGGTCATCCACGGAAGTTGCTTCAGTTTTTCACGTAATCGATCGGGCAGGGGCTTGCCAAGACGCTCATGTGCAGGACGGCTTTTCCACCTGCGGTGCACCCACAAATACTGCTCGGGCGCCCGCCGAATTGCCAGTTCGATCGCTCGGTTGAATCGCGCAGTGATATAGAAAAGTGGGTCGGGCTGATCGCGCCACTGCCCAGGAGTAATGATGTCGCAGTGGTCGAGTTCATACGAGAATGTGCCGTCGCAGCGGCGTGCAGAACCGACCACGATGGGCGTTTCGTAGCGCATCGCGAGCAATCCAATTGACTTGTAGCTCGAGGCGAGCCGTCCAAAGAATGGAACAAAGAGACCGTCGTCGCCGGCGTTCTGATCGGCGATGAATCCAACGCGCCCGCCAGCTTCGATGACGCGCTGCACCTCGGTGGTCGCTCCCCACTTCGTGAGCACCTTGAGCCCGCGCGCCTCGCGCACACTTCGAATCCACTGATCGAGCCAGGGATTGTCGAGCGGGCGGGCGAGGGCGCTCATGTTGAATCCGAGCAGTGCGAGCGCATAGCCAAGCAGTTCCCAGTTTCCGCAGTGCCCCGTGACGAAGAGTGCAGGATCGCGCGATAGCAGAAGTTTCAGCTCGCCGCTGATGGCGTTGGGCCGAACGTAAGTTGGCCAACTCGTCGGCGTGAGGAGCCGCGGAATCGCGACCGTCTCAACGAGAAACATCTGAAACAGACTCTCGACCGAGCGCTGTGCAAGGGCGTGCACTTGTTCCGGCGAGAGCTCTGGAAGGCTGCGTGAGATGTGTCCAATCGCCCGCTCGCGGTGGCGACGAACAGCGTGAAAATAGGCGCGACCGCATCCTGCAGCGGTGCGCATGTTCTGGTCGACGCCGAACATATGAAAGACGCCAAAGAGCGAGCGCAGCGTTGCGTACTGCGCGAAGGCGGTTGTGTTGTGGACGGCGCCTGATCGACGCACGGGGATCCGATCAGCGCTCGGCGGCGCCTGTGAGAATCTGGAAGCGATTCCAATTCAACACTGGAACCTGTGCGGCCTTCGCAGATGCCGCAAGTTCTTCATACGCGTCGTAGGCACGTTTTTCAGCGAGATAGGCGGCGTATGCAGCGCTGTCTTCACCGAGTGGTTGTGCCATCCTGCGCGGAGGAACTGCGCCGATGACGACGAAGTCGACCTCTGGAGTCAATGTGTCGCCTTCGAGAACGGTGCCGCCCCATTCCTGAATCTTTCCACGGATGTAATTGGCCTCGCCATCGGTCACCTTTCCATCGGTGTCGACGTCGAACTTTCCGTGAACGAGAAACTTGTACTGATAGTCGGGGCTATAGATCGCGTTGGCGAGCACGTCGCCCCGCGAGACTGATGAGCCACGCTTGCTGCGAGTGACACGCGCTGTGCTGGTGGTGTCGCCAACCTTGATGATTTCAATGCTCGCTTTGCCTGGACTCTGTCGGTCGGTCTTTGGGTCATACAGAATCGCCGACGCGTCTGGATAGACCTCAAAGGTCATGCCGGGTCGCACGTGATTCTTGCTGCCAAGTGAGATGTAGACCTGATTGTCTGAAACGCCCAGATCGACAATTCGTCCATCGACAAGCAGTGCTGGATCTCGCGGCTTGATGCGAAATTGTTCGAGTTGCTTCTGCAAGGTGTTCACTCGCTCGGTCAGGCTTTGAGTCGTCGCAACAAGCACAGCTTGCTTGTCCTTTTCTTCGGCGAGTTGGTTGGCAAACTCACCTTGCGCCGCATCGCGCGCTTGAATAAGTTCGTTCTTGAGTTCAGCGATTTCGCCAAGAGCACGCTCGCTGCTGGCGCGGTAGGGGGCGAGCGTCGCATTGAGTCGTTGAACTTCTTCAGAAGCGATCTTGACCCGCGCGTCGGCCTCGAGTCGGGCATTCTCGGCCGCTGCCGTGATCTGCGCACTCGTCTTGATCTGATCTTGCACCTTGCTCAGTGCTGCGGCAAGATCGCGGCGAAGTGTCTCAAGCGCTTGCTTGGCGGTCTGTTCTTCTGAGAGCGCCAGTAGGGTGCGCAGAAGCGAGAGATCTGCATTTGGATCACCCGCGATCAGGGTTGCGATCGCCTCTTGTTGTTCGACGATGTGCGCCACGAGCGACTGACCCGCCGCGCTTGCCCCAGACTGAAAAGCCATCACGCGCGATCCAGCAAGTTGGTCGTCAGTGATGACCTCGCGAAGGTTCGCTTTGGCCGCCTTCATCGCGTCGACCGCCGTGTTCATCTCTGAATAGAAGTAGATCGCGCTGACCATCGAAAGCACTGCCAACACGACAAAAACAACAAGTGCGACGAGGGGACCAGAAGAGCCAGTTCGAGATGCCATAGTTCCGTATCCTCCCCTGAACCCCCACCATTCGTCAAGTGCGCTTTGCTCATCTACTTGCAAAGAGCGGGGGTTTCTGCGACAGTACCCCCCCGACGTTTTGAGGATCGCATGCGCGGTCGGCGTCAGTCTTGTAGAGGAACCCTAGTGCCAAATACTGAATCGGCGAAGAAACGAGTTCGACAAAACGTAGACCGCAGCGCGCGAAACCGCTGGCGCCGCACGAAGGTCAAAGAAGAGACCAAGGTGTTCCTGAAGGCCATCCATGATGGTGACAAGGCTGCCGCACAAAAGTCGCTGAACTTGATCTCAGGAATGTTGGACCGATTCGCGCTCACGCCAACGATGCACCACAACACGGCATCGCGTCGCAAGAGCCGGCTCGCCAAGCGCCTGAACAAGATGACCGCTGCTAAAGCTGCCTAACGCAGATGGCACGTCGGCGATCCGCTCGCGGACCCGAAAAGAACTCTGGACCGGGGAGTACCGATCGCCACTCGCGCGAGGGGTATTTCGACCGCTCTCGTCAACCGCTCGAGATTCTGGCCTTCGTCGCGCCGCTCGTGATTCTCTATGAAATTGGATTGATCTTCGCGCTGCGGGGAACGGGTGGAACGCTCACCAACGGTGCGCACGAAGAACTCGTTCGCTTTTTCTCAAACATCGGAGTCGACCCAGCTCGATTGAATGTGCCGACGCTCGCGTTGCCGGGCATCGCGTTGCTACTCGTGCTCGTCGTCTGGCAGTTGCTCGTGCGCCGTCCGTGGACTCTTCACCTTCCGACCGTCGCGGGAATGGTGCTCGAGAGCATCCTGCTCGCGCTGCCTCTGCTGGTCTTGGCGCAAGTGGTCTCGCGAGCGTTCATCCCAGCAGGTCCCGAATCGATGACGCAGCTCGGCACTTTCGGTCGCATCGCGATGAGCATCGGCGCGGGACTCTACGAAGAGCTCATCTTTCGCATGGTGCTCTTCTCGCTCCTCCACACGCTCTTTGTCAATCTGTTCGCGATGTCCGAGCGATGGGGGATCGCCCTCTCGATCGCCCTCTCGGCGGTGCTCTTCGCGCTCTACCACCCAATTCACACTGCATCAGGTGGATGGGATCTGCGCCGCGCGACCTTCTTCTTGCTTGCAGGACTCTTCTTCGGAGTGCTCTACATCGTGCGCGGCTTCGGCATCGTCGTCGGCGCGCACGCTTTCTATGACATCGCCGCCGTCGTGCTCTTGAGCAGTGAGTGATTGCACGCGCGAGTTACACTGCGATTGAGTTCATGAATCAACGAACATCACGAACCCTCGTCGTCGGCATCTCCGTGGTGATCGCTGCTGCGCTCCTGTTCGCAGCATGGCAATTCGATCTTGGGTTGCCGCACACGCAGCGTCAACGCACAACGCCCATTGAAGAGTTGGTTGCACCTCGTCCACTCTCAGAGGCTGAGCGCGCGGCTGCACAAGCGCGCGCCTCTGGAACAACGGTGCAACTCGAACAGGGCGCGTGGGTGCAAGTTGCTGGGAAAGATGGCCGCGTCGCGCAGCAGTACGCCGCTGAGCGCATCGATCCGCAGCCAGGCGCATTCATGGGAATGACGCAGCCGCGCACGGTTTTCTATTTCGATGATGGTCGAGTCGCAACCCTTCGAGCAAACTCTGGACGGGTGCATGTTCCAAATCGAGCGCTTGAATCGGGAACGTTTGATGGTGACGTTGTCATCCGTATGTATCGCCCCAGTGCGAGTGCGCCGGTGAATCTCGCACAGGACAGTCCTGCCCTTATTCTTGAATCGACCCAACTCGAGTTTGATCAGGTGCTCGGCACGATCGCGTGCGCGGGGGTGTTTCGTCTGACGACTGACATGCTGACCTTCGATGGTGAGGGGCTCGACTTGCTACTCGGTCGCGAAGGCAAGTCGATTGAACGATTGACGGTGGCCAATCCGCTGGGCCCAATCGTGATCGATCGCTCACGGGGGCAGTCGCAGCAACCTCGGCAGCGTGCGAGGCGCGCAGCGGATGTTGGCGAGTTGATTGCCGTCTCGTATCGGCCGGAGGAGTCCGAAGATTCGCAGCAGGCCGCTGCGCCGGCGAAAACTGCGGCGAAGGGCGCACCCGCCGCAAGTGCGCCGCCCCCCGAGCGTTTCTACCGCCTCACACTTCACGACGATGTTGAGATCTTGCGCTACGCACTTCGAGATCGTGCGTGGTCGAAGGGTGATCTGCTCGTTGCATTCTTCACACTCAAGAACGATCTCGTCGCTCGCGACATGGTGATGAACGATGCCCCCGTCGATTGCGCGCCGCCTGCGATCGCCTTTGCATCACACCCGACGCCGCGGATGGGTGTGCTTGCGCAACTCGCAGCGGCCGCGACCGCACACGCGCAACCGCAGAGTTCTCCACAGGCCGATCCAGGAGATCTGCTGGTTGTGCGCTTCACCGGACAGTTGCTGCTCGAGCCCGCAGGAGCCGATGAGCCGGTGCCGAGTCGCCCTCAAGACATGCATGTGCAGATCGATGGCAAGGCAGTCGAGATGGCGAATCACACTGGGATGGCACTGCGCGCCAAGGACATTGATCTCGACTTGGTTCGAGATGCGCAGGGCCGCACGACACCGTCATTACTCATCGCAACTGGTGAGGTCGAAGCAACTGATGTTGCGCAGTCAATCTGGTGCGATGGACTTCGCGCCGAGTTTGCGAGCACCGAAGCGCCTGCGGCGGGCGCAGCAACAGCCGAGCCAACCCTTGGAAGTGCGCAAGTTGCGCGCGTTGCAGCGACTAACGGCGTGCAATTGCAATTGAAGGATGGCGCGCGCGTCTTTGCACGCGAAATGATTGCGCTGCCGCCACAAGGCATCGCAGATCTCAAGGGTCCGGACATTTCGATCGTGCGATCGGGAGTGCTTATCGAGGGACTCAGCGAGCTGGCGGTGAATGAGCGCACGCGGGCAGCGCTCTCGCCGGGCGGTGGTCGCACTCGAAGTTGGCGGATTCCGCTGTTCGCGCCAGATGTGCGCGGCCGGATTGCGTTGCCCACGGCGCCATCCTCGACGCCGGAGCTTGATGCGAAGTGGAAGGGAAAAATGTCCTTCGTCGATCGCGCCGATTCAGGGGCGACGCTTGATCTCTCGAACGACGTGCAGGTGCGCGCTGAACCGCGACCTGAAGAATTCGACGCACTTGATGCTCAACATGTGCACCTCGAATTCGAACGACGCACTGGTGAGGGCGAGACCCTTGCGACTAAGTCGACGCAGCCTGCGGGCGCAGTGGGAGGGGATGTGCGCGCGCGACGACTCATCGCAACGGGTGACGCACGCATCGAAAATCTTCTCTGGCAGAGCGCAGAGCGCGTTGGCGAGCCAAGACTCTTTCAGTTGCGCGGACAGACCATCGAGTACGACGCGCTCACGGGTGAAGCGGTCGTGCCCGGAGCAGGAAGTGTGCTTGTGAATGTTCCTGCTGGCACGGGGCGCGAAGTGCACACGGAGCAGAATCGTGGGCGCGATCAGAAGATTTCGGGTGGAGGGGTCGAGGGAGTGAGTCGATTTCGCTGGACGAAAGCGATGAATCTGAAGCGACTCGTCGACGCGCGATTTCTCATGACGATGGATCAATCGGTCGAACTCGTGCGTGCCGGACCGCAACAAACCGACACAATGTCGTTGACCTGTGATCGACTCGAGGCGACGCTCGAGCGAAGTTCGAGCGATCCTCAGCATGAGGCTGCGGCGGCGGGCGGTAATGCACTCAACTCGAGTTTCAATTTGGGTGGATCGAGCGAACTGCAACGTGTGCGCGGCATCGGTCGCTGCTTTATCCGCACGGCGACTTACGACGTCGAGTGCGAAGAGTTTGATTACAACGTTGTGACGCAGATGGCCGAGTTGCGGGCGCGACCAGGTCGACTCGTGAATGTCTTGCCCAAGGGGCAGGGCACTCCGCTTCGCGCAGCAGCGATGACGTGGGATCTCGCCACGGGCAAGATTCAGATTCGCTCAGGGTCAGGGGCGCTGGGGCAGTAGGCGCCGTTGCGAACATTGCGAGTTCGCGCGGGTTGCGCGCTCGCGAGCGCCGCTCAGATTCGGTCGCGAATCGTCCAGAGATCAGTGAAGAGCGGAGTGAAGAGCGTTGCGCGCAAGTAGGCAGCGCCAGGCGATCCGCCCGTTCCAATGCGTGCTCCAATCGTGCGCTCAACCATCTTGACGTGTCGGTAACGCCACTCTTGAATTCCCTCATCGAGGTCGACAAGCAACTCGCAGACCATCCGATCGTGCGGATGGTTGTGATAAATGTCGAGCAGAATTTCTTGCAGCTGCGGGTCGCTTTCTGGAAGCGCTTGAAGTGGCGCGGCGAGCAGTGGTTCTGGGATCGCGAACCCCTTGAGCTTTAACCGTCGAAGAAAAGACTGCCAGAGAGTGAACTCGGTGAGGGCCGCCGCGAGCGCGAGCCGTTCACTGCTTCCTTCGGGATAGCGCTCGACTGCAGCAGCCTTGCGATTTCCAAGGATGAACTCGAAGACGCGAAACTGCGCCGATTGAAAGCCACTCGCGTTCGAAAGCAGCGACCGAAATGAGAGAAACGAAACTGGACTCATCGTCTCGAGCACGTCGATCTGTCCAACCATCGTCTTGAGGATCGTCAACATTCGCTTGAGCGTCGCGAGTGCGGTGGGGTCATTCCCGGCTTCGAGAGCACGAGCGAGAAAACGCGCCTCGTGAATCTGCTGCTTGAACCAGAGTTCGTAGACCTGGTGAATGATGATGAAGAGCGTCTCGTCGTGGTCCTTGCCACCTGAGAGGGGGTGTTGCAGGTCGAGAAGTTCAGGAACTCGCAGGTACTGGCCGTACGTCATCGTCATGCGCGCGAGGATAGGGTTCGCAGCGAAATTAGTGCGCGCGGTGTACGACCGGAATCGCCGTTTGCAAGAGCACCATCTCGCGGTACTTCTCGCTCGACTCCATCAGGTCGGCATGCGTGCCCGCGGCGGTGATCATCCCTTGCTCGAGCACGAGAATGAGATCGGCGTGCTGAATCGTGCTGAGCCGATGGGCGATGACGAATGTTGTGCGGTCCTGTACGAGAGTGAAGAGCGCCCCTTGAATGAGCCGCTCCGAGTACGAATCAAGACTGCTCGTCGCCTCATCAAGAATCAGAATGCGCGGAT
Source organism: Singulisphaera sp. GP187 (assembly GCA_945869475.1). Taxonomy (GTDB): domain Bacteria; phylum Planctomycetota; class Phycisphaerae; order Phycisphaerales; family SM1A02; genus F1-60-MAGs104. The sequence continues at coordinate 10,187 of CAMBOV010000022.1, forward strand.
CGGCAAGGATTGCGCGCGCGATTGCGAGTCGTTGTCGCTGTCCACCCGAGAGGCGCACTCCGCGTTCACCGATGCGCGTTTCGAGTTGCTGAGGAAGTTGACTGATGAACTCACTTGCGTTGGCAAGATCGGCCGCGCGCTGCACACTTTCGTTCGAGGCGCTGCGATCGCCGTAGCGGATGTTGTCCGCGACCGTGCCATCGAAGAGAAAGACATCTTGCTCGACGATACCGAGCCCATCGCGCCATGAATTGAGGGTGATATCGCAGAGATCGCGACCGTCGATGGTGATCGATCCACCGGTTGTGTCGTAGAAGCGGGCGATGAGATTGCAGAGCGTCGTCTTTCCACTTCCCGATGGACCGACCAGCGCGATCGTCTGACCAGAGCGCGCGGTGAATGAGATGTCGTGCAAGACATCGTGGTCTGAACCTGGATAGCGATAGCAGACATTCTGCAGTCGAACTTCTCCTTGGATCACGTTCTTGGGCAGACGCACGGCGCCGGCGCGATCAGGCATTTCGTGCGGTTCGGCCAGCAGGTCGAGAATGCGGTCGAGACCAGCGAGATTCGTTTGAAAGGCCGTCGCGCTCGAGGCGAGCACTTGGATCGGGATCAGCAGCATCATCACGTACGTGAGAAAGAGCACGAGATCACCCGCGGTGAGTGTGCCGCGCAAGACTTGTGTTCCGCCGTACCAGAGCAGCGCCGCCGACGCGACGGGAATAAAGAGTGCCCATGCGAGATCGATGCCGCGCGACCACCACCAGACCAGCAACTCTTGTCGCGACATCAAGTGGGTTCCTTCGGTGTAGCGCAGGGCTTCAGTGCGAGCGCGCGAGAATCCGCGCACCACCCGCATGCCGCCGAAGACTTCGGTCGCATGTGCATCGATTTGATCACGCGTGATTTTGATGTCGCGGTACATCGGGCGAATGCGGCCGATCCACGTGCGATGGGTCACCACAATGACGGGCAGAAGCAAGAGTGCTCCGATGAGAAGTCGCCAGTCCGTCACAGCGAGCACGGCAAGACTTCCAATCAATTGGATCACCGCTCGCCACGGGTTGTAGAGCATGCTGAAGACCAACTCTCCAACACCTCCCGCATCTTCGCGCAGTGTCGCGACAAATCCGCCCGTGCGCATTGATTGGATGCGTGCGAGTGGAAGTCGCATCGCTTGCAAGAAGACAAGTCTTCGCACGCGGTTCTGCACGCGCTTAACAGTGACCGTCGCGAGCCAGCGTCCGGCGAGACCGAAGATGACTGCGATGAATGAGAGAGCGACGATCGTGATGGCGAGTGCCATGAGGAGTCCGTGCGGTGAGGTCAACACCTCGGGCGAAATCGGCAGCCACCGCGTGAGCCGCTCGGGCAGGGGCAATCCCGAAAAGACATTGTCGATGGCGATCTTGGTCGCGGCGGGAGGAAGCAGCTCGAGAATTGCCGCAACGGAGGCGCAAAGAAGTGCGGTGACTACGGAGCGCGCGTCGCGGCGCACAAAGCGCGCAAAGGCGCGCAAAAGAGGTGCGATTGCGCGGGATCGCTTCGCGCTGACCTCGGTGCCCTGCCGAGTAATGTGCGTTTTTTCGGTGCGACTCTTGCTGCGTCGCAGTGCCGAGTCGGTTTGGTACTGGGCATAGCGTTGTCGACTCGACCAAGGGGGCATGATTTCGATGGTAGGGAGTCGCGCGTGCTCGAGTTAGTATCCCGTCATGCCGACACTCAAGGAATTTTCAGTTGCCGCTTGCGCACTTTCGTTCGCCCTCTGCTGTGGCGCCGCACAGTCAGCGACGCCAAGTGCTCCCACCGCGACGCAGAGCGCAGACAAGACCGCAGACAAGACCGCAGACAAGAAGGCGCCCGCGAAGAAGGAAGCGAAGCCAAAGCGTGGTCCTGGGCTGCGGTTTGGAATTGAGAATCCACCGAAAAAACAAGCGATTCGCATCGCCGCCTACAACATGCTGAATCTCTTCGATCATGTCGATGATCCATCGCTTGACAACAAGTGGGAAGAAGAGACACTTCAAATCACCGACGCCCGCGCGAAAACCCTCGCGAAAGCGATCAAGAAACTCGATGCCGATGTGCTCGTGTGCGAAGAGATCGAGTCGAAGGAGGCGCTCCTGTGGTTTCGTGACACGTACCTCAAAGACATGGGATACACGCACGTCGAGAGTCTCGATGCGGGCTACTACCGAGGCGTTGAACAGTCGGTGCTCTCGCGTTTTCCACTGAAGAATGCCCGAGTGTTTCTCGATGCAAAGTTGAAGAGCTCTGCGCCGCCCCCAGCGGCAGCGTCCGACGAGGGCGATGGTGCGAAAGGTGACGCGATCCCAAACGATCAGACGAAGTTTCAACGAAGTCCACTGGCCGTCGATGTCGAACTTCCTGGCGGGTACGAGCTCACGGTCTATGCGATTCACCACAAGGCAGGAGGCAAGGCTTTCGAGGATCACCGCGCCGCAGAAGCGGCGAAGATCATCGAACTCATTCAAGCTGACCTCGCGAAGAATCCGCAGCGCAATCTCGTGCTGATGGGTGATTTCAATACGACTCCGCTCTCTGACATCGCGAAGCTCTACCGATCTGCTGGACTCGTCAGTGGATATGACTCGCGTCCCGAAGCGGATCGGCTCGCCGAGAAGAATAAAGCGCTGCCCGATGCGCAGCGCGACGCACTTCGCGACAAGTACACGACGCATGAGTCGGGCCGTCCCATTGACTACATTCTTTTCTCGAGTGGATTCGCCCGCGAAGTCGTGCCCGGATCATTCTTCATCATGTCGACCTTGCATCCTGGCGATGCATACGACTGGAAGACTGACCCCCATCCCGCGGGCTATGCGAGTGATCACTATCCAATCGCCATTGAGTTCACCCCCAAAGATATCGAGGCGGTCAAGTCAGTGACAACAACCGCATCGCCTCGTTGACATCTTTGTCGCCACGCCCAGAGACGTTGATCACGACGAGCGCACTGCTCGCAAGCGCGCGCGCAATCTCGACTGCGCGCCACACCGCATGTGACGTTTCGAGGGCTGGAATGATGCCTTCTTGTTGCGCGAGCAGTTGAAAACCCTCGAGCGCTTGCGTGTCGGTGACTGTGCAGTACTGCACTCGTCCAGAGTCGCGCCAGAACGAATGCTCGGGACCAACGCCCGGATAGTCGAGTCCCGCACTGCACGAGTGCACGTCGGCAGTCTGTCCATCAGCATTCTGCAAGACGTACGAGTACGAGCCGTGCAACACGCCAGGCGATCCAGACGAAAGTGGTGCAGCGTGATCGCCGACCGCCGTACCGCGACCGCCTGCCTCGACACCGACGAGTGCGACGGATGCATCATCAATGAACGGCGAAAAGATTCCTGCGGCATTCGATCCGCCGCCAACGCACGCGACGATCACGTTCGGAAGTGCGCCGAACTGCGCGAGCGATTGCGCGCGACACTCGCGTCCGATCACACTCTGAAAGTCGCGAACGATTGTCGGAAAAGGGTGAGGACCCACGACGCTACCGAGAATGTAATGCGTGTCGCCAACCGATCCCATCCAATCGCGCATCGCTTCGTTGGTCGCATCTTTGAGGGTGCGCGATCCTGAGGTGACTTCGATCACCGTCGCGCCGAGCAACTTCATTCGAAAAACATTGAGCGATTGTCGGCGCACATCTTCGCTGCCCATGTAGACCTCGCACGGGATGCCAAAGTGCGCGCATGCCGTCGCCGCCGCGACGCCGTGCTGTCCAGCGCCGGTCTCTGCGATGACGCGTTTTTTCTTCATGCGCTTAGCGAGCAATCCCTGACCCATCGTGTTGTTGATCTTGTGTGCACCGGTGTGGGCTAAATCTTCGCGTTTCAAGGCGATTTGCGCACCTCCGGCGAGTGCGGTGAGTCGATCGGCGCGGGTCAGAGGTGTGGCGCGCCCAACGAAGTGTTCGAGCAGTGCATCGAGTTCACTCTGAAATGTTGGATCGGCTCGCGCCTCGATGTAGGCGTATTCGAGTTCGTCGAGCGCACCAACGAGTGTCTCTGGAACGTATTGGCCGCCGAACGATCCAAATCGGTCGGGGAGTCGAGTGCGAGTTGATGCGATCGTCATGGTTGAACTGTAGGAGTGCGGCGCAGCGAGCGCACGAGCAACTGCGCCGGACCCGAGAGCGCATAGAGCGTGAAGCAGACGGCGAGTGCGACCTGAAACCACCAGAGGGCAAAGATGATCGGCAACATCATCCACGCAACGAATGCGAAAGATTGTCTCGTGCGCAGGTAACGATTCACGATGTGCGAGTAGCGCACACGTGAAATCATTGCGGCCGAAATCAGCAGCGTGACGAGCGGCAAGAGCAGTGCGGAGGTGCGTTCGAATCCATCGGGTGGCGCTTCGTGAAATCGCACGACCGTCAGATGTTGATGCAAGAGCGTAAGGCTTGCGACCGTGCCACCTGCGCCGGGCGAGGGGAGTCCCCGAAAATATCGATGATCGATTTCGTCGACTGACGTGGTCTCGGCGTTGAAGCGCGCGAGTCGCAGTGCGGTGCAGCAGATGTAGAACGCAGCCACTCCCCAGATGATTTTTCCATACGCGCTATCTGCGTCGGGACCAAGAATTCCTGTGTAATGCTCGGGTCCACCGTAGTAGTAGCTCACGAGTCGAAGCACCATGAACGCGGGTGCGACCCCGAAGGTCACCATGTCGGCCATCGAATCGAGTTGTGCTCCCAACGCGCTCGCCGAGCGAGTCAAGCGAGCCGCGAATCCGTCGAGACCATCGAAAACCATTCCAAGAAAGACGAGCGCGCCTGCGATCGTCAGCGTGCTCCATCCCATGACATTGCTTGGACCGATCGGCTTGCTCGCGTAGTGAATCGCTGCGAAGCCGCAGATCAAATTGCCCAGAGTCAGCAGCGTGGGGATCACTGAGAGTGAAAGCATTCGCCGTCGGTGGCGCACTGTGCGCAGATCGTCGGTTGAAAATGGAGGCGTTGAAAGTGTCACTGTGGCTTCGCTGGTGGCGAGTCTACGGGGGCTTCTGCGGCGAAGTGATGGGCAGGCAGCAATGGAATGATGAGCAGCAGAGGTCGTTGTGGAATCGGTTGCGACTCATCACTCTCGCGCGTGAGCAACAACTCGCCCAGTGTGCGAGGCGGCGCGACGGGTGGACCAGCGCTCGGTCCATGTCCGCTCGATGAGCGGGTACTGGTGGGGGCCATCCCGGTGAGGATCAACGCGCTCCCTCGGGGGAGCGAAGCGAAAAGTCCAGCCGATGAGATCGGTTCGCGCGCTGTCGCGCGGGCGCCAGGCACGCGACCGCCCGCCATGAAAACGGGCAGAATCTCGATGTCGGTCACGGCGCCCGATTCGAGTGGGACCGTCCATCCGCGCATGAGAAGTTGCAGTGATCCATCCGTGAGTCGCCTCGTCGAGCCGTTGATCACGGTTGCGAGCGACCCGTGAACTGGCATGGACGTGAGTTGATGCCAATCCGTCGCTTGACCGAGCCACGCGCGGATGTTCGCGTAGGTGCCGCCGAGTTGTGCGAGCGCCTCTGGAATCGCCGCGAGTTCGACCTGCGCGACGAGCAGTCCGTTGTTGGCGAGTTGCTTGACCTTGGCGGCGTCGATCGCTGTTGGCGGGTGCTCGCGAAAAAAGTTTGCGATCACTGTGGGATTGTCAAAGACCTGCCAGCGCACGACAGCGACTCCATCGCTCGTGCCGTCGTCGATGGGCAGTGTCACGCGCATGAGCGGCGAGTTGCTGCTCGTTTCATCGGCGCCATCACTGCTTGCAACCGCGTCGCGCTCAGGTCGCTCAGGTGGCTTGGATGTCGTCGATGTCGCAGGCGGCGCAGTCGCGTCGGCGGCGTTCGTGTTCGTCGGCTCGCCCACGATGGGCGCAGGGCTGCAACTCGCAAGAAGTGCGAGCGTCACGAGCAGTATCCGCGCTCGCGAATTCATTGCTCGTTGATCCGGTCGATGAGTCGTCGAACGAGTCCAATGTTTTTGCGGTGGTGGTGAAACCAAAGTCGAGGGGTTCCGTCGGGTGCATCGTCACCCTCGAATTCGGTTCCCTGCGAAAACTCGCCCGACGCAAGAATCGCGCTGAAATCACGGTTGAATTCTGCGCACGCGCTGGGCGGCAGTGGCGCAGTGAGTCGAATCACCAATCGGTCGTCAACGTAGCGGCTCGATTGATAGCGGGTGTAGAACTTCGTGACGAAGTCGACCGCGGCGGTGGGTGATGCTGCGATGTGATAGAGCGACTCATCTTCGGGGCTGATCCATCCGGTGTCATGCATGGCTGAGCGCACGAACGTCTCCCATTTCTTCCAGTATCCAAGCGGCGCGCCGTGCGAGTCGTGACCTTCGACGAGCACGATGGGCACGATTGCATTTCTTCCTGTCTGTACGAGTGTGAGTGCCTCGAAAAGTTCATCTTGCGTTCCGAATCCCCCTGGGAATGCTGCGACGGCATCGGCGTTTCCCATGAACGCCAACTTGCGCGTGAAGAAGTAGCGAAAGGTCAACAACTTCGGATCGTTCGCGATCACGGGATTGGGCTTGTCTTCGAATGGAAGTCGAATCGAAAGTCCGAAGGCTTGCTCAGGCGTTGGACCTTCGATGCCTGCCTGCATGATGCCGGGTCCCGCGCCGGTGATCGTCATCCATCCTCGTTCTGCGATCAGCCGTGAGAACTCGAAGGCCGCGGTGTAGTCGGGGTGTTCGCGCGGAGTTCGCGCGCTGCCGAACACTGCAATCTTGCGCAGGGAACGGTATCGATTGAACATCGTGAATCCAGCGCGCATCTCGCGAAAGGCTTGCCGCACGAGGCGCAGTTCACCCGTGGTGAGTTCATCGCCAAAGAGACTCAACGATGTCGCGACCATCTCGCTGATCAAGATGCGGCGCTTGGCGAGCTCGTGGCCCGTGAAAGTCGCAGGAGTCACGAGGTCGACAACACTGTCAATCGCGGCGCGAATCTGCGGCGAGTGTGGCGCCGTGGTGGTGCGCTTCATGGCATCGCTCGCACGAGCGGCTGCAGTGGACTCGTCGACGGAGTCATCGGCAGCGACGGGGCAGGAATGAGCGAGGGCAGTGGGGCAATCGATCCCCTTGGATCCTTCATCGTGCCGCGCACATCGAGTTGAAAAATCTGGTTTGAGACGCCGCCGAGAATGTCACTGACAATAGGCACGGTGCCGCGATTGCACAGGCGCAGCGCGAGCTCAGTGCTCTCGATGTTGAGCCATCCATGCCCATCGAGAATCACATCTTTGCAACTCAGATTGAACTTCTGAAAATTCAACACATCTTGATCGATCGTGAATCGAAAATCACCTCGCTCGACGACTGAATTGAATGCGAGACTCAGTTGTGTGATCTGCAGCAGGGCCACGGCGATCGGTAGTCTCGCAAGTTCCGCTTGCTGAATGACTGCGGCGCCACGACCACGGCGGCTGGTGAGTCCGGTGAAGTCGCCACCGACCCCGACGCGACCATCGACGAGTCCTAGGACATCCCGTGCAGCGGGGGTTGAAGGATCATCGTCATCTTCGCCCATCGTGAGTGCAGCGAGTGGGACTCCGCTGAGCGCGATGTCGGATTCGTAGGTGTAGGGCTCGTGGATCTCGACGCGTGCGGTCGCCGCAACTTTGCCATCTCCCATGCTGCCCGCGAATTGCTCGACGTGCAAAGCGGAATCGCCGGGCGACATTCGAAGCACTGCCGATGCCTCGGTGACAGGACGGTTCGCAAGTGAAAACGAGCCGTGATCGATCCGTGCGAGCAACGTGGTACCCGATGCGTCGGTCGACAGATCGAGCAGCACCTTCGCAGCCAATTTGGAGACGCCGATGCCCGCCGCAATCCCGGCGTCCATGAGTGCAATCTCTGCTGAGACATCGCTGTGCAGGAGGTCAGCGTTTCGCGAGAGTCGCACCGTTGTCGTGGCGCGCAGGATGTCGTTACAGGTGAATCCGATGGCGGCAAGCGGCGTGCGCCCAACAGGTGGAAGCGCAGCGATGACGTGCGATCCAGTGCCGATGGCTTCGAGTTCGAACGCAAATTCTCCTTGGTCGATCGTGCTGTTCTGATCGGTGGAGAGCCATCCACAACTCTCGAGGGAGCCACCGACAAATGTTGCACGACACGGAGAGACCTCAAGTGCTTCGCTGCGCGCATGGATGTGAGCTGGCGTGTCAAACGCGAGTTCGAGCCGTGCGTGTGCATCACCGAGAGACAACGAGTGAATCCACGCATCAATCTCGAACGCGCCAACACCTGCGCCTGCACTCTTGGCGTACGAAAAGTCAGCGTCGTAGATTCCTTCGGGCGAAAACTGATCGAGCAAACTCGTCGCTCCCGCCGCGCTGAGCATCGCGCTGATCTCGCGGATCACCGGTCCGTGAATCAATCCGCTTCGCACGCTGCCAGTAACATCGAGGTCGCCTGCTACGCCTCCATAGTGCCCGTGTAAGCAGAGCTCCGCCTGCAATCCGTCCTGAGATCCGATCGTTCCAGTCAACGACTGGCAGGTCACGATCTCGCCGTGAACCTCGAGCGTGCCAGAATCAAAATGCGCTTCGACCGGACCTTGCGACGTCGTGATGCCGAATGATCTCGGCGTCACCGTCAGCGTCGCGTCGATCACGCCGCCGCTCGCGCCCGCTGCAAGCAGAATCTGAGCGTCGAATCGACCGCGGGGTTGAAAGCGCTCCCACAACTCGTCAGCGTGCGCGCGCTCATCATGCGGAAGCAAGTTGATCGCATAGTCGGCGAGATCAATCTCGTCGAGATCGATCTCGATGTCGACCGCAGAGCCATCAAGCGAAGCACTTCCGTGTGCCTCAATCCGTCCGTCGCGGCGCGATCCCGTGAATGAATGGATCGTGATCGACGAGTCGTCAAGGTGAAAACTTCCGGTGCAGTCATCGAGCCCGAAGCCAAGAGGCCAACTCAGATCGCTCTCGTTGAGGATGCTGCCGGTGCCTTCAACGGGGTGGATCGATCCCTCTTCAAGTCGAATGTCGCAGGTGACGTCGAGCCGTGCCGTGGGGGTCGACGCGATTGTTCCTTCGATTGAGACGTCGCCATGAACATCGAATTGCGAGATGAATTGCCCGCCTTTGGAGAGCGTTTTTCCTGGCCATCCCGCGAGGAGTTCGCCTTGTGCGGGAGGAATCGCCATGACGAAGAGCGGGTTCAGTTGCTCGTGGTTCAGCGCGAACGAGAGGCGTGGTTGAAACGAGGCAAGCCCATCGACCGGAGCGAGGTCGATCGTGCCATCAAACATTCCTTGAGCGCCATTGAGGGTGTGAAAGGAAACTCCTTGTGCGAACTCAATTCGATCAGGACGGATGACCAGTTCGCCGCCCGTCGCGCGCACGGGATATGGAAAGGTCATCGGCAGCAGGTCGGCGTGCAAGATGCGAATGTTTCCTGTGACGACGACCTCTGCCTCGACGCTCTGCGCGCGGGCGAGGTTGAGTGTGAAGGCAACGCGACCGCCGGGAGTGAACGCACCTTGGTCGATGATGCGGCGCAAGCGACCCGCCTGCGCCGAAATCTCTGCGATCTGCGCGGCGTCCGAGGTCGCATCGATTGTCAGCGCACGAAGCTGAGCGTCACACTGGGGCAACTGCGCGGTCGCCGCTGTCACCTGCGCCTCATCGAAGAGCACTCCTGCGGCTTGAAGTGAAGTGAATCCATCGTGCCAGAAAAGACTCGCGATCAGCGTGCGCTCATCGTCTGGAAAACTGTTGATGAGCGCGTCGTCGATGGGACCGCTTCCACACGAAATCGTCAGGTCGACTCCCGCTGCTGGACCCATGTTGGTGATTGTGCCGTGAACGATGACTTTGTCACCTCCATCACTCACTGCGCGCAGATCAGAAATCTCAGCGTTCATTCCAGAGAAGCGCACCGTCGCCTCAACGTCATTGAGCGGATAGGGAAACTCTTCGAATGCTCCTTGTCCATCGGCGATCACGAGCGTTGCTGAACTCTCGAGCGGGCTCGCGCGCAGAGAGCCGTCGGGTTGCAGCGTCGGCGCAGGACGGGCGAGGGTGAGTCCAAGGTCGAAGGTGAGTTCGGTGACGCCGAAACTGCGCATGAACTCAGCAGCAGCGCGTGGCACTTCGATCGCAGAATCGACCGATGTCTTGCCGAGTGAAAAATGTGGCACCATCACGCGCAAATCGAACTGCGCGGAGTCGCGAACGTCTCGCGCCCACTTTGCGCGATCCTCCCACTGAAAGTCCTCGCGCGTCATCGAGGCGAAGTCCAACACGAGCGACGCACGCACCGCAAGATTCGCGATGCGGTCATCGCGCGAAGTGTTGACGAGGTCGAAGTCGAGGTCTTTGAATTCGAGTTTCGATCCGGTGAGTTCAACGGTGCCACTGCGCAGTTTGAATTGCGGATAGCCCTTGGCGGGGGTGATCTCTCCCCGTTCGTAGCGCACCCAATCGTCGAATCCATCGGTCGGCAAGGTCGCGCGCACATCGGCGAGTTGAATCAGTCCGTGCATCGGTCTGCCAGGTGCACTCCTGAGTCGCGCGAGTGTGACTGTGCCTTGTGCATCAACCTGAGTCGCAAGTGCGCGCAAGGGGCGGGGCAAGATCAGTGCGAGCCGATCGCCGATGGAGAGTCCCTCGACCGAAACGTCGAAGGCCAATGTGCTTTGGTTCCACCATCCGCTGGCGTGGATCGATTCGGTGGCAATCTTGATATCGAAGAGTGAACGACTCGCGTCATCCGGTGACGGTTCGAGTGTCGCGGTGGCGACCAGTGACGATGTCTCGTGCGTCTTCGCGCCACGCAGTTGTTGAAACGAGACTTTGACCGATGACATCACGGCGCGTTCGACGATGACGGCATCGCCCGAGTCAGGCGATGGTGAGGTCAATCGCGTGAGTCGCTGAAAGTTGTAGAGGCTGCCATGCATCAGGTCTTCGACGAGCGTCACTTCAACGCCGTGCACAGCGAGGTCGTGCACTCTCGTCTGCCCCCAGAAGAGCGAGAGCAGGTCGAACTCGACTTCGATGCGCTCAATGCGAGCGATTGTGCCGCCGGCGCCCTCCCAGCCAGGTGCGCGAAGTGAGAGTCCCTCGATTGTCGCGCTGTCCCAGTCCTTCAAGTGAAGTGACTCGATTGTCACGTCGCCACCTGCGGTCTCGCTCAGGCGCAGTGCGACAAACCATCCCACGATGTTTGAGTACGTCAACAGAAGTGTGACCGCGCAGACGATGGTGATTTTCGTCGTGAGCGCGAAGGCAATTCGGCGAATCCACAGCCTGGTTCGAGAGGGTGAGTGCGGTGCGTCTTTCGTGCGCGGGGAGGTAGGAATGTCGTCGCGCACTGGGTGTTCCCGATGGTAATACTCATCGCATGAATGTGGTGGATGCACTGGGCAGCGGCGGAGCGCGCGACGCGATGAGCGCGGGTGACGCGGTCGGCGTGATGGGTGCGGTGAGCGCCAGTGCCGCAGTGCAGACGACGGGTGCGATTGCACAGGTCGACGGCTCGACGAAGACTTCGCCCGATCGTGTGCTGGGGGTTTCGCTCGTGCTCGCTCTTGTGCTCTTGCTGCTTGCGATCCCACTTCTTTTTCTCGCCCTCGGAGCGGCGCGGCGTATCGTCAGGCGCATGTCGCGTCCACGAAAGCCGATCGATCGTCGCGTTCGACGCGAAGGGTGGGCGCAAGCAGGCGAACGCGCGCAGACTCCAACCGCAGAAGAGCTCGAGTCGCAGCATGGTGGGGATGGTGGCGGGGATGGTGGTGGGGGCGGTGGCGCAGCGCAGAAAGAGCGACCGTGAGCGGTGCGGATCCAGAGAGAGTCGCGCGGTCAGAGCGGCGTCCCCGCACACTTGTGACAGGTGCCGCTGTGCGCGTGGGACTCGCAACGGCAATCGAATTCGCCTCACGCGGACACGACGTCGTGCTCGCGGTGCGCACAGTTGACGGGCGCGCAGAGGCGGCCGCGGATGCGGTGCGCGCGAGTGCGAAAGCGGCAGGGCACACCGACGCGCGAGTCGAAGTGCGAACTGCCGATCTCGACGACACCAACGCCGTCGCCGCACTCGGAGCAAGTTTCAGGGGTGAGCGTCTCGACGTCGTCGTGCACTGCGCGGCGCGGTACGACGCACGATCTGTGGGCGAACTCGACAGCGAGTATGTGCTCTCGCACTTTCGCGTGAACGCGCTCGCACCGCTGATGCTGACGCAATCACTGCGCGAGGCGCTCGCGAAGAGCACGTTGCCAGCGGGTGGTGCAGTCGTCTGTTTCACTGATATGCATGTTGAGGGACGGCTTTACCGCGAGCACGCTGCATACTTCGCATCGAAGGGGGCGTTGACGACGATCGTGAGCGCGCTCGCGCTCGAGCTCGCGCCGCAGATTCGAGTCAACGGGATCGCCCCCGGAGTTGTCGCGTGGCCCGAGGGTTGCGACGCAGAGTTTCAAGCGAGGTACATCGCTCGCACTCCGCTCGCGCGAGCGGGCACGGCGCAAGAGGCAGCGAAATGCGCGGCGTGGTTGGCACTCGAAGCGTCGTTCGTGACAGGCGAAGTGATCCGACTGGACGGAGGCCGCTGGTTGACGACGTGAGTGGGGGCGTGGGCGGGGGCGGGGTG
>CAMBOV010000023.1 GCA_945869475.1 Singulisphaera sp. GP187
TAATGCACCAGAGGAGATTCGCCGCATGATCGAGCGATGCATCTGGAGCGACTGGATCCTTGCCTTCAAGAGTTCGCTGGCAGACGCCAATGATCGTTGGAATTTGTGCAAGTAAACGCTTTGATTTACGAAGTTCTGCGTCAGGCGCATTTGACTCGCACTCAGAATCGAGGTGCGAGAGCAGTGAGACTCCCGTGCGCAAGACACACATGGGGTGCGCGCCTGGACTCGCGTGCACGACCTTCACAATCGCATCGCGCACCGCCGCTGGAATCGGCCTCAATTGCCCCTGTTCGCGCCTGAACTCGGCACTTTCGCTGGCCGACGGCTTATGACCGATGAGCAACAAGAACGCGACATCATCAAAAGATGCATGCTCCGCAAGGTCGGCGATTTCGTATCCCCGGTAGACCAACTGCGTCTGATTCACTTCGCAAATCGCCGTCTCGCCGACCGATTGGCCAGCGAGTCCTCGCGTGTCTGGAACCTTTGCCGTCTGGGGAGCAGTTGCATTCATTGGAAGATCGATACTAGCGCAGTCGAACTCTTGCGATCACAATGGGGGGATGACCAAGTTTGCTCCGCTCACTCTCGGCTGTGCTCTCGCTGCCACGACGCTTCTCTCCCTCGGATGCGGAACTGAGACCTCTGCGCGGATCGATCCTGCGCTTCCCTCATTGAACAGCCGCGAGGTTGCCACTGCGATGGCCGGCAACTACTCCAACGAAGAGCAGTCGAAAATCGACCGACAGTTCGAGTCACTCGTGCTGCACATGCGCCCGATCTGGATCGATCGCATCGACGGACTCTGGCTGTATGTCGAGCAGTCCAAGTCGAGCGACCAAGACAAGCCCTACCGACAGCGCGTCTATCAAGTGGTCGATGGCAACGACGCTGAGTCAGTCGAGAGTCGCCTCTTCGACTTCGCTGACAACCCCCAGCAGTACGCGGGCGAATGGAAGAAGGACCGCCCACTGAATTCGCTCACGCGTGGACTGCTCGTACCGCGCAGCGGTTGCACTGTGACTTTTCGTCGCGACGCAGTCGGAGCGTGGATCGGTTCGACCACTGCGAGCGAATGCACCACCACCTATCACGGCGCTGCATACACGATGAGCGACGTCACACTCACCTTGCGTTCATTGAACTCGTGGGACCGCGGCTACGACAACTCGGGCGTGCAAGTCTGGGGATCGACAACCGGTCCCTATCGCTTCGTCAAATCGCAGAAGTGAGACGCGCGCGCCGGGCACTCAACTCATTCGAGGCAACTCAAGCCATTCGTCGCAAGAGAGTCACCCGTCCAATGGGAACCCATTCGGCGACGAGAATGTCTCCGTTGGCAAGAAAGATTGCATCGTGTGGATGGACAAACTTTCCTGGAATGAACTTCTCGCGCGCGGCGCCACGAAGGGGCGAGGGATGGCCTTCGACCCGTCCATCGCCGAGTGAAACAACGGGCTTGAACTTCTCGTCATACAGCGTGACGACGCTGTCGAGGTCTGGCACCAACATGAGCCCCTCGCGAAACTTCATGTCGCACGGTTGGCGCACACCATCGGTGTGAAACGAGATGTGTTTGCCATCAAGATCGAACTGCGCAATGCGCCGATTTCCGCGATCGGCAACGACGAGCGTCGGCGTCGACGATCGTGTGTCGACCCACAATCCGTGTGGACACGAGGTCTCTCCCACGCCACTGCCAGGTCGTGTGATGACGCGCTTCCACTCACCATTGCTGCCGAAGAGGTGGATGAATGATCCGCCATATCCATCGCCCACAAAGAGGTTGCCGTCGGGTGAGAATGCGACGTTCGTGGGGCACCACGACTCTGGCTTCTCGTAGACGCCGCTCTGCATCGGGCAGGGGGCGGTCCACTGAATCTTTCCGTCGAGGTCGGTTTTCTCGATGCATCGGCGCCGCGTGTCGCAGTGATAGAGAAACTCTTTGCCATTCTCTTCGCGCAGATCGAGACCATGCGCGCCTCCGGCGAATTGACCTCCCCACGAAGAGATGAAAGCGCCGCTCGCGTCGTAGACGCAGACGCCTGAGACTGGAGTGCTGCCGCCACCGACCGTGTGTGCCACGTAGATGCGTCCCGATTTGTCCTGCGCGAGGCCGTGTGTGTCACCGAAGATCATGCCCGCAGGCGGCTTGATCCAATCGTGAACAAAGGTGAATCGATTCGAGCCACTACCGCAGATGAGTGGCGATTCAGCTGACGACTGACCCCACACATGTGATGCGAGAGTCGGCAGCACAAGAGCCGCAGTGCTCGCACAAATGAACTCACGACGATTGCATTTCATTGTTGACCTCGAGGAAAATTCCACCCTGTACCGGGCTTGTAATTCAAGAGCGCATAGAGATCGCCTCGCGTCTGCATCGCTGGCAGAACCGATTCGACTGAGCCATGCTGCTTGAGACAGGCGAGTCCATTTTCGACTGCATGCATCGCGAGGCGCATCATCGAAAGCGGATAGATCACGATCGAATATCCCAGCGCTGAAAAGTCTGTGGCACTCAGGTGCTGCGTCTTTCCAAATTCTGTCATGTTCGCCAGTGACTTCCCCGGTGATCCGGCGACGAATGCCTTGAATTCACGTGCGTTGGCGAGTCCTTCTGGAAAGATGACATCTGCGCCAGCCTCACGATAGAGATTCGCTCGGCGGATTACGCCGTCCATTCCTTCGATCGCCATCGCATCGGTGCGAGCGATGATCACGAACTCGCTCGAGATGCGCGCTTTCGCCATCGCGGCAACTTTGTCAGCCATCGCTTGCGCAGTGACGATCTCTTTGCCGTCCAAGTGACCGCATCGCTTTGGAAAGACCTGATCTTCAATGTGCAGTGCAGCAGCTCCCGCCCGTTCGTACTCAACAATCGTTCGACTCGCGCACTCGACTTCGCCAAAGCCAGTGTCTGCATCGGCGATCACTGGCACTCCCGAGGCATCGCAGATTTCGCGAATCGTTCGCACCATTTCAGTCAGGGTGATCAATCCAATATCGGGATAGCCCGCGACATTCGCGGTCGCACCACCCGAGATGTAGCACGCTGCAAAACCGGCACGAGCGACGGCGCGCGCAACGAGTGCATTGAATGCGCCAGGCACCACAACGGTCCCGGCGTTCATGAGCGCACGAAGTTGAGCACCAGGATGAATTCTCGCCGCGTGGTCAATCATGGGACACACTCTAGTTGCCGCGACCTATATCCCACACCCAGGGCGCCTCCGCGTCGGGCCGCGTCTTGAACCACGTCAATTTAAGGCGCAGCGACTGCGAGTCAGCAACGAACACGGTGGGCGCAGAGGTCGGCGCGTCGGGTGGTCCCAAAGTGAATCGCGCCGAGCGAGCGCCAGGCTTGATCGGTGTCGCAGGCTTCGCGGGCACCGCGCGCCCTTTCGAATCGGTCGCGGGCTCCTCGCGCCCAGCGCATCCATCGCTGAGAGTGAAAACACTCGAGCAATCGGCTCGAACTTGCGAGAATCCTGGACGCCACCACTTCGGTGCAGCGAACGCTCGATCGGTCAGCGCGATCTTCAGCGCCTCAAAGTCAGCCGGAGCCGCTCCTTCTCCTTCGAGCAGGCGCAACCCCTCACCAAAAAAACCGAGTCGTTCGCGCACTGTCTCGAGTGGGTGTGACTTTTCATTCGCAGCAAAGGCGCGCCACTGTGTGTCGAAATCATGCCACGTCGCGTCGTTGTCGAGCCCAAACGCTCCTGCAAATGCGTCGGCACTCGGAGTTCCTGTTGCGACGAGTCGTAGATAGTGCTGAAACGCACTCACTCCGCGCGGGGAATTCGGTCGCGTCAGAAAGCGAATGATCGAAGCGCTCTGTTCACACAATGCTCCCGTCGGATCGCTGCTCGCGGCAGTCGCCCACTGCTGCGCACTCATCGAGAGGATGCTCTGCACTGATGGAGCCCCCTTCTTCGTCGTTGCACTGCGAACCAGCGCGACACCTGCATCGCCGATGCCGCCACCCCCGAGTGCTCCATCACCGCGTGCGACGAGGTCGAGGAGTCCACATTGCACTGCAGGAGGCAGGTCTGCTCCGCAAGCCAATCGCAGATACTCACCGCAGATCCCCGCCAACAATCCACGCGTCGCCCACGGGGCGGGAGTGTCTTCAGTGCAGAGAGCGATCCCCTGCCCAAGCGGCGAGCGGAACGCGAAGACCTCGCTCGGCGCATCGACTGCGAAGTGTGAACGCATCGTCTCTGAGAGATCTTCTTGCGATTCAAAGAGCAGTGCGACCTGCAGCCCGCGTGTTCGGGGCCGAAGTCCACCGAGCGCAGAATCGATCATTGCCCAGGATCGATCGATCCCGTGAGCCGCAGCGAGTGATGCACTCTGCGACAGGTCACTGCGCACGCGATGCGAGTCGGTCGAGAATCCGGATTGCTCAGTTCGATCCCACCAACTCGCGCGTGCGACAACCCCTTGTGGCACGCTGACCACGCATGAGAGGCAAGAAACGATGATCGCGCTGTTATTGGTCCGAAAAAGCCGAGTGCGCCGACAAAAAGTGGCAAGCCGATCCACGAGATTTTTTTCCTGATTCTTGGTCAATCGTGCAACCTGCAACGCGAAAGTAACGGATACTAGGTGTGTCGGCATCGGAGTAGGGACCTTTGCTGACAGTTTGCGGATCGGGAATGGTGATGGGAGTTCGCAGTAGATAAAGGGACTTGCGAACAAACGGAACCGATAAATGCTTGAGAGAACTCATGCTTGAGGGACTCAAGGGAAAAGGAACTTTCAACGGAAAACCGATTGAAAGTGTTTCAAGGGATGTGATTGAAACCAACCCGATCTAGTAAGGATAGGGAAAGGGAAAAGGGAGGCCGGCCGCGACTCTGAAAAGGGCGCGGCCGAGCCTGTTTTTGGGGTGTCCTTTTGGCGAGTGCTCGAGTCGTATACTCCGCCCCCCATGCGCACAATCACAATCTGTTCCACCATTGCACTCGCGTGCATGACATCTGCGGCGCTCGGTCAGACGAGTGCCACGCCGCCGACCGAGCGAGAACTCAACGCACTCTTCCTCGCAGGTCCAGCGCCGGTCGATTCACTCGGCATGCGCACCGTCTGGCAGACGAAGGTGGCACTTGTCGGGCAAGCCTCGACGGCTCGAGTCTTTCCGGCCGATGGCGACAGCGTCTTTGTGACCGACAACGGAGCGCACATCGCACGTGTGCTGAGTCACAGTGGGTTGACCGTCTGGCAGAACGCATGTGGACGGGCGAACGACCGCGTGCACGACGTCGAGCGCGCGCGGCTCGGCACGACCGACGAAGTCTTGGTGACACTTGATACGGCGATTGTCGTGCTCGACTCTGGCAATGGCACGCTCGCTCGCGGACAAAAACTTGATCGCATCCCAACCACACAATCGGTGCTTCATGGAAAGCATCTGATTTACGGCGCCAAAGGTGGTTTCATCGCCTGGCAGCAGTATCTCGCTGGATGTTTCTGGAAGTCGAACGAACTGGGTGGCATCATCGAAAGCGCACCAATCTTGGTTGGAAATCTCGTTGCCGCTGGCAGCACCTCTGGTCAGCTCGTACTGCTCGACGCAGAAACGACACGTCAAGTCTGGCGAAAGAAACTCGGCGGACCGATCGCTGGGCACATTGCGGCCGGTGCGGGCGCGATCTTCGCAGCATGCGGCGATCATGCGGTGCACGCATATGAAATGGCGACTGGTGCGCTGCGGTGGAGATACATCACCGAGTCGCCGCTTTCGGGTGACGTCTTCTGCGATGGAGAATTGGTCTACACACAGGTTCCTGGTCAAGGGCTCGTTGCACTCTCTGCGGCTGCTTCGAATGTCGATTCTCGAGGCAAGCAAGAGTTCCTCGGACGCGATGGCACACTCATATGGAAGAGTGCGGTCACAGGAAACGCCGTATGCCGAGTCGCGCAACAGGTGCTTGTGTGGGACGCATCAAAACGAATCTTGACTGCGCTGCACACGAGTGATGGAAGCACGAGCGCAACCCTTGCGCTTCCGCGCGTTGTCTCGCTTGCGGTGAGTGGACCGATCGATCCTGATCTCTACCTCCTGAGCGCCGACGGAGTCTTGCAGAGATGCGAGGCACGCGATCGCGCGACCGTGCAGGCGAAAGAAGTCGCAAGCCAAGCGACTGCCCCATGAGCGACCTCGTTGTTGTTCGCCGCGCACTCCTCTCAGTGAGCGACAAGACTGATCTCGTTCCATTTGCTCGCACGCTCGTTGAACATGGCGTTGAGATCATCTCAACGGGCGGAACCGCGGCGTCGCTCATCGCCGCGGGAATCCCCGTCGTTTCAATCGAACAACTCACGGGATTCCCAGAAATAATGGATGGCCGCCTCAAGACACTCCATCCACGAGTGCATGGAGGATTGCTTGGACGGCGCGACTCAGCGACGCACCTCGCGGCGATGGCGCAGCATGGGATTCAACCTATCGACCTTGTGTGCGTGAACCTCTATCCATTCGAAGCGACGATTCGCCGCGATGGAGTGACTGAAGAAGAGGCGATTGAAAAGATCGACATCGGCGGGCCGAGCATGATTCGCTCAGCGGCCAAGAATTTCTCGCACGTCTGCGTCGTGACGAACCCCAACCAATACGACCACGTCTGCGGAGAATTGCGGCAACATCACGGCGCGACGAGTGGCGGATTGCGCCGGTCGCTCGCAGCCGCTGCCTTCACCCGCACGGCCGGCTACGACAGCGCGATCAGTGAGTGGTTCGATTCATCGCGCGAACAGGACTTTTCAAACATCTTGAAGGTGAACCTCGTGAAAATTGAAGAGTTGCGCTACGGCGAGAACCCCCATCAACGCGCCGCGGTCTATGGCCAGCCCGGATCGCGCGAGCCTTCGGTCGTTGGCGCCCCGCTCTTACATGGCAAGCCGCTCTCCTACAACAACCTTCTCGACGCGAGCGCGGCGCTCGAACTCGTGCAAGATCTCACTGAACTGCACGGCGACTCGGCTGCATCTGCGTGTGCGCTTATCAAGCACACCAATCCCTGCGGCGCAGCACTTGCGCCAAGCCATCGAGAGGCATTTCTGCGGGCGTATGAAGGAGACCCGCTCGCCGCGTACGGAAGCATCGTTGCTTTCAATGGTTCAGTCGACGCGGCGGCGGCAGCTGAGATGGTCGCCGGCGAGCGATTCCTCGAAGTCGTGATTGCGGAGAGTTTCACGCCAGAGGCGCTCGCGGCGCTCTCGCTGCGCTGGAAGAACGTGCGGCTGATCGCGCTTGGTGCAATTCGCCACCGCGAAGATCGTCCAGTCTCGATGCGCTCCGTTCCTGGAGGGCTGCTCGTGCAAGACCGAGACACGCTTCCGATTCGTGCAGATGCGCTGAAGCACGTCGCAGGACCCGTCCCGAGCGACTCGACGATCGCCGATGCTCTTTTCGCATTCACGCTGGTCAAACACCTCAAGTCAAACGCAATCTGCATCGCGAGTGAGAAGACGCTTTGGGGTGCTGGCGCTGGTCAGATGGACCGCGTCGCGAGTTGTGCACTCGCGATCGAGAAATCGAAGGCGCGGCTCGGCAAGACCGGGGGCGCGATGCCCGTCGCCGCGAGCGATGCGTTCTTTCCCTTTGCGGACGGTCCAGAACTGCTCATCAAAGCAGGGGTGAGATGCATCGTCCATCCCGGTGGATCGAAGCGCGACAGTGAGACCATCGACCTTTGCACCAAACACAACGTCTCCTGCTTGATCACTGGATCGCGTCACTTTCGCCACTGATCTTCGCTCGTTAGGATCCACCCAATGACTTCTGCCACCGCCGATCATCCATCACTTGCAGCGATCAAGTCGACGTTCGGTGATGTGCCCATCACAGTCGCAGAGTTTCGCGCGCAAACAACCGTGATTGTGCCCGCCGATAAATGCCATGAAATCCTGCGCTTTCTGCGCGATGATCCGCGATGCGATTACAACGTGCTCATCGATCTCGGTGGCGTTGACTATCTGGGATATCCGGTCGCACAACCCGCTCGATTCTCGGTCGTCTATCACTTGCTCAGCCACCGATTCAACTTAAGAATTCGCGTCAAGGTCTATCTCGACCCATCGGTCGAAACGTCGGGGATTGCAGTCGATCCAGCGCTCTCTCTCGATACGGTGACTGACCTCTGGCCCGGGGCGGAGTGGGCCGAACGCGAGGTCTATGACATGTTTGGCATCCGCTTTCAAGATCATCCCGATCTGCGGCGCATTCTGATGTGGAAGGACTTCCCCGCGCACCCCCTGCGCAAGGACTATCCACTGCGCGGACGGGGCGAGCGCGAGCACTACCAGAGCATTTCTCGAGCTGCGAACCACTGATGGGGCTCTGACGACTCCATTCTCGAAGGGCTCTGAAGCGTGCCAAATCTTGCTTTTTTTGGCAGAAGCGGCGATCTGCGACGCCACCGAAACACCCGCGACGGCCGGACCAGAAAAATCTCTCACAAAACTTGACCGCGTGGCGAATCGGTGGCATATTCCCTCTGTCGTCAGGCCCCGTCGCAATGTGTGGCGAGTCAACCAGACGAGCATTGGGAGTTTGAAAAAGGAACCTAAGAAACTCTGTTTTCAAGCGCTTGGATTGTTGGTGGATTCTCTTGCAGATTCCACTCGACACTACGCAAAGGGAGATTTGTAAAAAATGAAGACTTACGCACTACTGGGAGCCGCAGCGCTCATCACCTCGACCGCCTCTGCAGCGTTTACAAGCCTGACTGTTGAAACGGCATTTCACGCTGGAACTGGCCGCAACGTCTATTCGATTTTCGCCAACTTCAGCCTCTCGAATGACCGCATTCTGAACTGCTTCGACACCTTTAACGTGTCAGGCACGATGAACGCACTCCACACTGATAATGCCTTCGGCGATATCGATACTGACGGCGACGGCTACGCCGACGTCTTCGGTGCAACGGGCGCATGGTCACAGACGTGGAACAGCACTGCTGGCATTCCTTCAGATTCGTATGTGATGATTGGCTCACCAGGCCCAGTCGCTCTTGATCCTGGCTTTACTGGCCCATACGTCAGTGGCAGCATCGCCAACCTCTCTGGTTGGTATGACAGCACCCCAAGTTCACAGAATGTCGCTGGCGCAACGCTCAAGATCAAGGTCATGCAGATCGCACGCCTCGCCGCTGGAGCGGTCGAGTACGTCGGTCGACTCAACGTCGGCTACGCAGCATTCGGCACGACAACCCCACTCTTCTCAGGCAACGTGAGTTACACGCTTCCAGGGATTCCAGCTCCAGGCGCGCTTGCGCTTCTGGGTATGGCAGGTCTTGCGACTCGACGTCGCCGCGCCTGATTGATCTCGACAAACGTCAAGAAAACTTCTTGACCGTACCGGTCGCCGTCCTTGGTCTCCCCGAGGACGGCGACCTTTTCTTTTTTGCGTGCACACGCGCTGATTGTGTGCGAATTCTGCGTGAAAATGCAGCTGTTAAATTGACATGTGCCTTGCTCGGAGTACGTTGATTCTGCATTCAATGCGCTGGGAGGCGCGTGAGTGGCGTGAGGTTGAGACGAAAAGGGTCTCGTACATCTCGGTTCGTTCCCTCGGTTCGTTCCCCATGAACGAATCAGCACGAATCATCTCAGGGCGACTGCACTTGCGTGCGTCGCGCCCGAGTCTGAATTTTCCTTCCCATCCATCCCGCGACAACCCCCTCACAAAGGGGGTTGTTGTTTTTGCTGGTTGTGCTCTTTAGTTGACCGGCGCATCGGCGAGAACTGAGTAGCGGATGTACTGCAACCCAACACTCGCTCCTGCCATCAGACCCTTCTGGCCAGTCACATAGATCGCGACGCCATTGCTGTACGCGGCGGTTGCAGAGGTTCCGCTCTCGCCACCAACGACGGTGCCGCCTGCGCTGCCAGTGAGAACGTTGGTCTTGAACTCTTCGAACACCGCCTTTGTCTGAAAGACGATAAGCATTTGCAGCGCTTGACCGCCGAGTTGCAATCCAACACTTGGATTCGAGATTGCAGCCCAACCCTCTTGGACGCCTGCGGGGGTGTAGACCACAGCACGACCGAATTCGCTGCCGCCAAAGATCACTCCCCACTGCCCGACGCCAGGAAAGACTGCGTATCCAGCGCTCTCGCTCAGTTGCTTCTCGAGACCGGAAGTCTCCTTGATGAAGAGTGCTCGGGTCTCGAGAGCGTCCTTGATGAAGGATGCCCGGTCTTGCGCGCTCGGAGCCGTGCTGCACGAGGTGACCAATGCCAGTGTCGCAGTCGATGCGACGAGCAGTGATGCGGTGATGAGTGCGGACGAAAGTCGAGGTGTGAGGTTCTTCATGCGCGCGAGGCTATCACGCGTCATCGACTTGGCTTGCGAGCCAGGCGGGCACGGCATCGATCGACATACGCTCTTGCTGTTGCGTGTCGCGGTGGCGAATCGTCACGACCTGAGAAGTCAGGGTATCTGTGTCGATCGTGATGCAGAACGGTGTGCCAGCCTCGTCCATGCGCGCGTAGCGCTTGCCGATGGTCTGTTTGGGGTCGTATTCACAATTGTGCCGTTTGCGAAGTTGCTTGTAGAGCTTCTCGGCGATTTCTGGAAGTCCATCCTTGTTGACGAGCGGAAAGACTCCAGCCTTGACGGGTGCCATCCGCGGATGAAACTTCATATAGACACCGCTCGCGCGCGACTCATCTTTGGTGTACGCCTCGCAGAGCAGCGCAAGTGTGCCGCGATCGGCTCCCGCCGAGGGTTCGATGACATGTGGAAAGTAACGCTCGTTCTTTTCGGCGTCGAAGTATTTCATCTTGTCGCGCCGACCTGAGTGCTCTGCGTGTTGCTGCAAGTCATAGTCGCCGCGATGGGCGACCCCTTCGAGTTCGCCGAAGCCTGGGGCTGAAAATGGAAAGCGATACTCGATGTCGCTCGTACCCGCGCCGGCCTTGGCATAGTGCGCGAGTTCATCGCGATCATGTTCGCGCAACTGGAGGTTCGCGCCGGCGAGTCCGATCGACTGCCACCATGCGAAGCGTTGATCGCGCCACCAGCCGTACCACGCAGTCGCCTCACTTGGATGGATAAAGAACTCGACCTCCATCTGCTCAAACTCACGACTGCGAAAGGTGAAATTGCGCGGAGTGACTTCATTGCGAAATGCCTTGCCGATTTGGGCGATCCCAAAGGGCACCCGCACACGCGTGCTATTGGTGACATTCTCGAAGTTGGCGAAGATCCCCTGCGCAGTCTCAGGGCGCAGATAGGCCATATTGGATGGATCCTCGATCGCTCCGACATTCGTCTTGAACATCAAGTTGAATTGACGCGGTTCGGTGAGGGTGCCGGCTTCTTTCGCGTCGGGTCCGATGCAGCGGGCGCGGTCATCTGCCGTGAGTTGTGTGAAGGGGCGCAGGATGTGGCGCGATGCGTCGAGAACATCGCACTTCTCATACTTCACGAGTGCCTTGATCGCGCGATCGCGTTGATCGGTGTCGTTTTCGATGAAGGCGTACAGGCGCGCGCCCGCATCACTCGCGCCGAGCACGGTGAGATGGTCGGCGCGGTAACGAGCCTTGCTCTCGCGACAGTCCACCATTGGATCGTTGAACCCGCCGACGTGACCTGAGGCCTCCCACACCTTTGGATTCATGATGATCGTGCAATCGACTCCGACGATGTTGACGGCCTCGCCGCCTGGACCTGTGTTCTCGCCGCGCACGACGTCTTTCCACCAGGCATCCTTGAGATTGCGTTTCAGTTCAGTGCCCAGTGGGCCGTAGTCCCAGAATCCATTGATTCCGCCGTAGATCTCAGAACTTTGAAAGATGAAACCGCGGCGGCGGCAGAGTGCAACGATTTCGTCCATCGACTTTGTGGGTGATTCAGGCATAGGACCGTCGAGTGTAGAAAGCCGCTACGACGAGCGCTTCGCCTCTGAACGTGCCCTCGTCGCGAGGATGAAACTGGGAATGACTCCGAGTCGTGTGTACCGCCGGAGCAACGCTGTGGAAAGTGTGTGAAAACTCTGCACGCTGCCTCGACAGCTCGCTTCACCGCAGTCACATCGCATTGTCCAGATGTCGTCGGCACCGAGCAGCGTTGAGTAATCGTGGGTGATCTCGCACTCCGCGCCGATCGCCGTGATCGCACGAAAAGAGAGTCGCCCGCGCACTTTGAAGACTCCGGCGTTGGGTGCACACGAGTGATTGGCGAAGGTGCCGAGCTCTCCGGCGGGATTCAGGTAGCGATCGGCGTCAAACCGAAAGCAGTTCTGCGCGATGGTTCGGTTGCGCTTCCAGTAGCTCCACACTTCATCGCTCGTGACAATCGCGCCCCTGATTTCGCCGATCAGTTCACCGCGCGCGAAGGGGCGAAGGGCGACCAACCCCTTGCCGTTGCGAACAGCACGAACGTCGACTGACTCGCCCTCTCTCATCGTGCCAGCTTTGCGACCGCGCGGTGGCGCGGGCAGGTCACAAGGTGATCGTTGGTCATCCCGACGGCTTGCATGAATGCGTAGCAGATCGTTGGACCGCAAAACGAAAAGCCTGCTTCCTTCAATGTGCGCGCCATCATTTCGCTCTCGCCAGTCGCTGCGGGAATCGTCTCGTCCGAACGAAATGAATTCTGAATCGTCTCGTGATCGACGCACTGCCAGAGCAAATCGGCGAAGGCGCCCCGCCCGCCTGCTTCCATCACGTCAATCCACGCACGCGCGTTCTTGATCGCGCCGTTGATCTTTGCTTTACTGCGAATGATCTTCTCGTCTGCGAGTAATCGCGCGATGTCGCGATCGCCAAACTTCGCGACTTTCACCGGATCGAATCCTCGAAAGGCGCGCACAAACGCCGAGCGTTTCTTGAGCACGGTGATCCACGAGAGCCCTGCCTGAAATCCATCGAGGACGAGTTTCTCGAAGAGCGCGCGATCATCGGTGACGGGCACCCCCCACTCCGTGTCGTGGTATGCGACGTAGAGGGGATCGGTGCCGCACCACGGACAGCGCGCGATCGACGTCACGCGCCTGACCGACCGCGCAAGACGAATGCGATCGAGCCTCCCGCGAGAATCCATCCAACGGTTTGTTCGAGAAGCGCGCTGGCGACCCAACTCCATGGAAAGCCCCACCAAATCCATTCTGAGAGTGAGTGCGAGCACCACGCGGCAACGGCGCAGAGTCCAGCCGCACGCGCTGTGGCGATGACTCCCCACGAGAGTCGCGAGAGAATCATCGCAGCGATCGCCGTCGCTGCGAGCCCTGCGAGGAACTCCTTCACAAGCATCGACGGTGGCATGACCTCGGCGACTGTTCGTCGGTAGACCAACATGCCGACCGGGCCTTCGCGATACTTCACCGCGAGGTCGGCTATCTGATCATCGTGCGAGAGTGCTTCGTTCCAGTGTGGGAAAAAGTAGAGTCCATCGTCTGGTGTTGTTGCACTCAGCGCCGTCATCACAGCGCTCTCATTTGGCAGCGTTTTCATCGAGTCTTCGCTCAAGTTCAGCATGTTGTGAGCAACGGCTCCCCACACGAACAAGACGATCGCCGCGACGAGTGCTGCGCTGCAGATGCGAATGAAGGATGGCCTCACGTCGTTGCCTCCGAGGCACGCGTGTAGATGATCTGCATGTTCAAGAAGTCCTTGCCCGTGAAGGTTCCCATGGCTGGCATCTCTGACGTGCAATCTTGCTGGATGAAACGACCTCCCATGATCACAGTGCACGTGGAAGAGATTGTGCTCTCTGAGGGGGGGGCGTCGGGAGTCATCAAATACTTGTTCGCACCGTTCCATTTGCTGGAATCCTTCGCGAGATATGCGTGCATCGCACCCGGAGTTGCGGCGTCCATCATTGCCTTCATGTCGGCCTCGGTCATGCCCGGGAGCAGGTGCAGCGCGGTCCCGTCTTGCTTCGCAGGAGGATCGCCCGCGAATGTGTTGAGAGTGAGTGCAGCGGCGCCGACGAGCGCAAATGCGCACGCTGCACGAGTGAGGGTGCAAAGACTCATTGCGTTCATCAAGTGGTTGTTTTTTTCAGGGGGATGAGTCGTTCGAGCAGGATGATGGTGCGTGCGCACGATAGTGGCGGTTGCCCTCTCTGTCTCGTCGGGCGGTCAGCTTCAGTGGCTACGCTGACTCGATGCAGGCGTTGGGCAACACATTGAGCGTGCGATTCGGGCGATCTGGCTGGGCCGTGGCCATCGGACTCGTCGTGGCGCTCGTGTTTCAGATCTTGGCGCTCACCATGCCGTTCATTGAATTTTCGATCTTCCTCGGGGGAGATACGACCTATGGATTGCTCTCGTCGATCCGCCTGCTGTGGCAAAGCGATTTGCACGTGATTGCGTTGCTCATCGTCTCGTTCTCGGTGGTGTTCCCGTTTCTGAAGCTCGTGGGACTTTGGACGGCGTGGTTCGTGTTGCCACGGGGCGACTCGCGCACCAAACTCATCCGAATTCTGGGAGTGCTTGGCAAGTGGTCCATGATGGACCCCTTCTGTGTGACGGTTCTCGTTGCGCTTTCCTCGGGGCAGTGGGCGGTTTCGGCAATCACACACATCGGGATCTACTTCTTTCTCGCTGCTGTCACGTTGTCTATGACACTCTCGCTCGTAATCATGCATCTCGATCGCGCAACCCAAACACCAAACGAACCACGATCGACCTCTCAATTGCGAATTGCAGAACGGGGCGGCGTCGCCGCGGTGTTCGTGCCGCTCGCGTTTCTCGTCTCTGCTGCGGCAGTTCTTTTCGCAATCGATCTACCGTTCGTTCAGGTCGATCAGTTTCTGCTCAATTCAAATTCGATCGGCATCGCTGGCTTTTCGATCGACCTCCTCAAGAATCATCAGTGGGCACTAGGGGTGCTCTCGTGCGTCGGATTGATCATCGTGCCAGCTGGAACATTGATCTGCGAACTGTGGTTCTGGTTCTCGCGCGCGACGTCTGCAGGGCATCAACGTCGTCGTCGGGTGATGGATGCCATCTATGAGTGGTCGATGATGGATGTCTTTGGACTCTCGCTCGTCTTGATTTTGCTCGAGGGTGATCGGTTTGTGAAGGCCGAGTTGCGCAGCGGACTCTGGTTCATTGCCGCGGCGGTGATCGTCGCCCAACTCGCTCGCAAGATCGCGCAGCGAGCGGTGGCCGCCTCGCTGCGCAAGCGCGCGAACGCTGGGTGAGTTCCAATTCGACCCGTTTCTTGTTAGGATCATTGTGTCGGGCGATTAGCTCAGTTGGCTAGAGCACACGCATCACACGCGTGGGGTCGCTGGTTCGAATCCAGTATCGCCCATTTTCTTTATCTGCAGGGGAAACACGGGGTGGCGCAAATTTGGTCTTGACCCCAAATCTGGGTCCACCTTCAAGCGGAGAAAGATTGGCCCACGGGAACCTCGTTCCTCTGACTTGATGCGATTGCGAACGGCAAAAAATAAAACATCGGCGGTCACGGGACCGCCGATGGAGTATCAAATCGTAAACCGAGTCCATTCACCCGCGAAGGCGGGTGACTAAACCCACAAGCCTTAGGCTCGTCGACGTCGTGTCGCGAGACCAGCGAGTCCGAGAAGCGCAAGCGCTCCTGGTGCTGGAACAACAGTGACTCCGGTTGCAGCAGTGGTCTCAAAGGTGACCGATGTGAGTGTTCGAACTCCCATGGTCGCTCCGACGGTCATGATTCCATAGCCGTAGTGGGTCAGTGCATCAGCACCCAAGAAGCGGAAGCCGAAGTAGTTGGCTTGATTCAACTTCCAACCACCAGCGGTGACGCTTGATGCCGTGTTGCCGAAGGACGAAGCGCTACTGACCAAGGTTCCAGCGGACAGGCTTGCAACCGCAGCGGTCGTTCCACCCTGACCGAGGCCCATGACGCAACCGCTCGGCGCTGCTGCGGCGAACCAGCTCATGGCAGTGGTCGATGTTCCATAGGGATTGAGATCCCAACCAGCCACGTTGCCTGCCGCGCTGCCGGCGACTTGGGTTTCAACGTTGATGTACTGACCATCGATGTTGTTTGGAATGACCAGATTGGCATTCCAGGTCACAAGCGCTGCATTGGCCGTGCCAACGCATGCAACTGTCGCAACTGCTGCAGCGCAGACTGCAAAATGTTTTTCGAGACGATTTGAAATACTCATTTTTTTCTCCACAAGAAAAGGGAAAGAACTCGGGAATCACACTTTCGCTAGGGGGCGAGAGTGATGCGTTGGCAACGCCAAGCACAATGTGAACATAGCGCGAAATGAACACGATGCAAATTTCTCTTCGTGCATTTGCGAGTTTTTTCGCGCGATGAGAATCGCCGCTTGCAAGCCAGATCAAAAAGATATCAGACCTTCAAGGCGCGCATTACGCACTGGAATGCGTTTCTTGACGGCTAAAGATCGAATTGTTGTGAGATGCGCGCGCCACTCGTCGGTGCCGCTTGAATTCTGCAAAGCTGCATCATCGGTGGCTCGCGGTTGTGCAGTCGCACGAGATTCGATTCGCCACACCGCATCCACTCATAAGGAGCGCCGCTGCGAGGAGAGTGGCCTAGAAAACGTTACGAGATGTCATCGTGAATTCCTCTCAAGCGCCGAGCGCTCCATGCCTTTGCCAAGTCCGAGTCCCGCTGATTCGGCGAGACTCATGAAGTCGGTCAGCAGTCGATGCCGCATCTCGCACTCAGCGTTGTCGCAGTCAATGTCGACATGCGTTGTCACCTGAATCTCGATCGCGCGCGCGCTCAACGCGACGACTCCGATCATCGCGTCTTTCGAGGCGAACGCGCGATCACTCTCGAGTCGTGCGCGAATTGCGGCGATGAACGCCTCGAGCCGGGCCGGAGTGCCTCCTTTGGTCACGAACAACTTGAGATCGAGCAGGCGATGACGACGGGTTCCGAGATTGTTAATCGTTGAGTCGGCGAGTTTTCCGTTGGGGACGACGACGATGCTGTCGCCAAGTGTGCGAATGCGCGTCGATCGAACGCCGACTTCTTCGACCGATCCTTCGACTCCGTCAGCGACAATCCAGTCGCCGCTTCGAAAGGGTCGATCTGTGACGAGGATTCCCGCTCCAAAGACATTCGACAGCGTCTCTCGTGATGCAAAGGCAAAGGCAAGACCTCCGATTCCGAGCCCTGCGAGAATGTTTGTCGCTGAGATCGACCAGACGGAGGCGATTCCAAGGGCGGTGGCGAAGACGAGACAGAGTCGCACGACTGCGATTGAGAAGGTGAGCCAGATGTCGTCGGACTGTTTCGAGGTGCGTGCAAAGCGGACACCCAACACGTCACCCACCACCGTGAGCACTCTCCACGCCACAAGCATTGCCGCGATGCACAGGACGCTGGCCAGAACGGGAATGATGTACTGGCGATTACTCGCAGGTATTCCAATCAGGTGTGGGATGCGGTGCATGATCGCCGCGACGAGCAAAAGGATGAGCGAGAGAGCGAACCAGCGCGGTTGAGGTGGCGCGGTCATGGACTTTCCCTCGAGCCGACTGAGAATGCGACCGAGCAGCGATGCGACAAAACGCGCGAGAACGATTGAGAGCCCAAGGGCGCTCAGCGAAACGACGAATTGCCACGCTTCGACGTTGGCAACAGTCCTCAGAAGATAGGGCGAATTGGCGGCCACCATGGCGCGCAGGGTGATGTACGTGCTGTCGTCGATTGTTCCTGGCGGCACAAACTCCGGGGGCGGGAGTTCGGCGCTCGCTCGATAGATCCGTGCCAGGTGCAAAACGGTCTCTGCGCTGAACTTCCACGGCGCATTCGCTTCGCGACCCGATGGAACGATTTCGATGCGGCTGTCTCCGTGGACGAAATGCACGTATGGAGTGTGGTCGGTGCCATCATCCGGAATCGATTGCAGCCCACTCATCCCAATGTTGTTGAGCGCGTGGCGCAAGTTCATCGCACTCAGCTCACCATCCGCCACACGAATGATCTCTGTATAGACACTGAGATCCATCGCGGCTCTCGCTCGTGCTCCATCGTCGTCTTTCCAGTGGGTCATCCCCTCAAGGAAAGATCGCATTGTGGCGCGGGGGGAGTGCAGTCTATGGAAGTCCTCGCCTGCTGGCGCCTTTCCGCCCGTGCGCGCGAGGAGTGATCTCTTTGCCTCGTCGTGCTGCTGCCGAGTCGGTTCGACAATGCGCCACTCACCCTGCGCGTTGCGGTGAAGCGTCAGCTCAAGCACTGCATCAGAGCCAGCTTGACTCAGCCGTACGAGGCAGGAATCGGCCGCGACGCGGTCAGGAATCTCAGTTGGATGAACTGTGGTGAGATCGATGAGTTCGAACAACTCAGCGACGCGACGGAGGCGCTGCGAGCTAGTCGAAGGCGCGCTCTGATCACTGCCTAACTCAACTGCCTCAGCGGCGATTCCCCAGGCATCGTCGACCCCAGCTTGGGCGCGATTGCACGCAACGAGAAATCCGATGAAGGCGGCGCGCGGAGAAAGCACGTTGATTGAAACCAGAGGCTCATCGTGCTCAACGCGCTCGCCAGTCCACCATCCTCGCGTGCCCAAGCCGCCATCAAACAGTCGCCCATCGGCACTCATCGTGATGGAGAATTCGCCCTGGTCTGGCGTGGGAGATTCACTTTCCCTCCACGTGCCGCGCAGCACGCGACCTTCGACCTCGCCTGCGAGTTCAATCGAGTAGAGCGGATACGTTCCTGTCACTCGGTCGCCTTTTTGCTCAAGGCCGATCCGTCCGCCGCCTCCGCTGAAGTGCGTCTGCCAGGAGCCAGTCCAGTGGGATTGTGCAAGCGCGTGACTCGAACAGGCGACGTAGAGAAGGAACGGCGCGAGAGATGGAAAGGTTAGATTCACGTGTAAACAGATCGGAGGGAGGACGGACTATACGCGCCTCGCCTCGCGACGCGGATCAGCTAATCACGGCGGAAACTGCAGCCTGCGGTGATGAACCGACATACACTCATGCTCGCAGGAATTCTTGCGTGCTCGGTCACACTCTCCCTGCACGCCCAAGCGCTGGCGCCGACGAGCAACTCCACCATCGCCCCCTTTGCGTTTGAACCCCGCCAACGCTCAATGCCAACAAGATCGCGCGATCGATAAGCCTCGTCGATCGACATCGGATACTCATCGACGATATCGACGCGGATGGCACTCGTCGCTCCGGTCTGGCTTCGCCCTCTCTGCGTCACGGGTGCGTTTTTGATGAAAAAAGAGGCTTCTTCATGTCAGACATTGCCTTCAAATCTTCCAAACTGGGGTGTCAACAAATCGTGCACCAGACCACTTCGAACCCGCAACAAACTTTCAGTTTGACATTTTGCGCGAGAGACCTATCGAATATCTTGAAGAAGTTGCGCGGATAATGTCCGAACTCTCGGTGCGCTCCCTCATTGATACAGCCATGCAGAAAACGCAAGCCAAATCGCAACTCAGTGGACTCGATGACATTGGGTTCGCGCTGCAACCCAAGTCAAGCGCGCGCGTCATGGTGATCGACGACGATGGAAACTTTCTGAAGGTCACTGGTCTTACCCTCGCACAACTGGGCTATTCGCAGGTCGAGTGCCACGAGTGCGGCGCCGCTGCGCTCAATAGCATCACGGTCAACGGCGCCACTCCAGACGTCATCATCCTTGACCTCAACATGCCAAAAATGGATGGCGTCGAAGTGCTGCGCCACCTGGGAGAGCGACAATTTGCAGGCGACATCATCGTGCTCAGCGGTGTTGACGCTCAAACACTGCGCGTCGCGGAATCACTGGCACGTGCCCACAAACTGCGCGTGATCGGCACGCACATCAAACCGGTCTCATGCGAGCAACTTGCCGATTCGCTCAAAGCGCGCCTGAATCATCGGACTGATAGTTCGCAGCGGCCTCGGGCAATCTACTCAGCTGAGCGTGTTGCGACTGCGATTCGATGTGGCGAACTCGTGAATTATTACCAGCCGAAAGTCGAGATGATCTCTGGGAAGGTTGTGGGAGTCGAGACTCTTGTTCGGTGGAACCATCCGACCGACGGCATCGTCTTTCCAGATCAATTCATACCCGTCGCTGAGGCGAGTGGGGTCATCCGAGAATTGACACGTCGTGTTGTGACCGACGCGTTCGCGCAAGCTCGCATCTGGCACGATGCCGAAATGCCGGATGCCGGAAGGCCGTTGAGCGTTTCGATCAATGTCACAATGGATGATCTCGCGTCGCTCGACTTCGCTGACTTTGTCATTCAAGAAGCGAGATCTGCTGGAGTTCCAGCCGCGTCGATCGTTCTTGAACTCACTGAGAGTCGACTGCTTCTAAATCTCGTCAATGTGCTCGACGTGCTGGCGCGACTTCGACTGCAACGATTTGGTCTCTCAATTGATGACTTCGGCACGGGGCACTCGTCGCTCGTGCAATTGCGCGACTTGCCTTTCGATGAGCTCAAGATCGATCGGTCATTCACGCGAAACGCGTGGAAGGACCAGCGATTAAAGGCGTTCTTTCAATCGAATGTCGACCTCGCGCGCGGGCTTGGACTGAGTTCAGTTGCAGAAGGAGTTGAAGGGATTGACGACTTTGAGTACGTTCAGCAGACTGGTTGCACGCTCTCTCAGGGGTACTTCATCTCTCGGCCGATGGCTGCGAGTGCGTTTTTCGGTTGGCTTGAGTCGTGGCGGCTTCGGCGCGAGCCTCTCTTTTCGAAGTGTGCATGACCATGAGAGAGAGAATTCAAAACTCCACACGTTGTCTCGCCGCGGTTGCCGCAGTCAGCGTCTTCGCTGGTCTTAGCCCTTCGAAGACGCTTCCACCAGAGTCGTCACTTCGCACGAGCCTTCCATCGGCGCTCGTCGTCTTGCCTTCACAGTCGTCGATGCTTTATGCAACGGGCGAGGTCGTCGAAACCGATTGGATCGAAGTCTGGCAAGCTATGTGCGGCAGCAGACG
>CAMBOV010000024.1 GCA_945869475.1 Singulisphaera sp. GP187
GCGTCGTCGCGCGCAGAGCTGGCGAGCAGAAGTACACGCAAGCGAGTCATAACGGAATTGTTGTGTGCGGCATCTACTGGCACTCACTCGACGTGATCTGGATCGTGCTCTACGCGACGCTCTGGCTCGGCTCGAGGTGACGGCGGGGGTCCCGGTCAGGAACTGCTCCGGGGAAACAAATTCGCAACACACAACCAGGCACGATGAATCGTCAGTGAATACATCGACCAGTTCTTTAACCCAATCAGGAGGCATTCAACCAACGGATATTTGAGCCCAATCGAGTTTGAACTTCGTTGGCACTCACGTCAACTCACGGTAGCGTCAATGGGGTCACAAAACGCAGGCAAGCTCAACATGGCGACAAATTGACGTTGTGACTGCGGCGAATGCGAGAGAGCAATCAGCCGCAGAGACCCCACGAAGAAAGCATCACGGTCAAGTCGCTGCCGTCGATGATCAGATCGTGATTGAAATCAGCTGGATGTTGTGGTGAGACTCCCCCCCAAGCGCCGAGCAATCCAGCAAGATCGCTTCCAGTCACCGCACCATCATGGTCGAGATCTGCAACGCATTGGTTCGGCACGCTGCTGGGATCGGCTGGATCGCTGCCCGCATCAACCTCGTCGCGGTCATAGAACCCGTCGATGTCTCGGTCGATCCCGATCCGCACCGTCGATCCAAGTGGCACGAGTGTGTATGTCAACTCAGATCCTGCGCCAGCAAGCGCGAGCAGCGCAGCTGGCATGAGCGTTTCCGTTGAGCGGTCGGATTGGAATGCTCCGCCGATGTACGAGTATCCACGCGGCAATTTTCCGACGCGCCCTTTGACGACCAAGCCGACCTGACCTGCGTCGGCGATCGTGCGAAGTTGTGTAATACGTGCGGTGTCGTCGCCTGCTCCACCTGCGTTGGACGCGAACGCTTGACCACCGACGCCTGCGTGCGTGTCGACAGAAAAACTCAGCAGGTACGCCTCGACATCGCGCCTGCGAGTTGCCGCAATCGCTCCAGTGCCGAAGTCGAATCCCACCGCGAAGAGTTCAGTAAAAGTGGAGAATTCTGAATCGTGGTTGAAGCCGAATCCACGAGTTGCTTGAGTCGAAGCGATGTTTGCCCCCGTCTTCTCGTGCAGGTTTCGCATCTGAGCTGTCTTGCGATTTTGCTCGACCGGACCAAGCGGTGGGCCGATCTCGAGGCTCGTCCCAGAACTTCCGGGATGGCAATCGACGCACCTGGTGTTGCCACCAGGGGCACCAGGCAGACTGTTGAATGTTTCGAAGACAGTTTTCCCTGCGAGTGCGCTACCAGTTCCAGTGCTGGTGGCGATCGCAGTCCGCAGTGAATTGTCAATATCGCGATTTGGATTCGGCGGAAAGACGATCGTCGCAACATACGCCTTGAATTTCGCCATGTCTGCGAGCCTCAACTGCGCATCCGCTCCTTGCAAGTCGGTGTATGCGGAATTGAAATCCTCGATCCCCGACTTCTCGCCCCGCCAGTGAAGTGGTTCGTTGCCAATGATGCCTTGAAAAGTTTGCGTAATGAGTGGCCCCTTCATCGGATGCCAACTGTCGCAGAGGCCAGTCTGCACGCAGTTGTCGGTGAACGAAATCATCTCACCCGCAGGGTTGCCAAGGTCCCACGCAAGGTGATCGGTGCGCGTATCAAGATGGCATGACGCGCACGAAGCTTGTCCAAGCCCACTGGTGAGGTGCGTGTCAAACATGAATGGACGACCATCTCGAATGACGGTCGGGGTTGGGTCATAAAAAGGAGTGCGCGCGAGCTCGACTTGCGATGACACGCTGCTTGTTGAGATCGAACCCGAGAAGCGATTCAGCGCGTACATCCTTGCGCCGTCCAACGAGAGTGCCAGACCAGTGGGACCCTCGCCAACTGCGAATGTCGCCAATCGTGCGCCGGTCACATCTGTCGCAACGACGATATTGGAACCGATCCCGCACACATAGGCGCGCGTGCCGGTTGCGTCCCAGACAATCGATCGCGGGTCGCCGATCGATTGCGCGCGCTGGGCAATCGAGATGCTTGATGTTGTGTATGTGAGATGCGGATTGATGTCTGCGATTTGAATCGTGGTCGGCGACCCTTGTGCGAACGAAGCAATTTCACTGCGAATAAACTTGCCATTGAGGTTCGACTCGAAGCGAATGTCATTTCGCGCCTCGGACCCGACAACGCACACTCGTCCATCAGGTCGCACAGAAATTCCAGCGACAGTGGTCATCAGTCCATTGGCATACGAGACAGCAAGCGTCGTCGTATCGATGATCGCAACATCGTGATCGAGCACATCCCAGGTGATGAGCGAGGTCCA
The DNA here is from genome assembly GCA_945869475.1 of Singulisphaera sp. GP187. Classification (GTDB taxonomy): domain Bacteria; phylum Planctomycetota; class Phycisphaerae; order Phycisphaerales; family SM1A02; genus F1-60-MAGs104. The sequence continues at coordinate 2,339 of CAMBOV010000024.1, forward strand.
GTTTCGATTATTGCCATCAAGCCACTGACCCGCGGAATTCTTGCGGGCAATGTGGGCCACGCGCGGCGGTGCTGGTTGTCCTGGAGTTCGCGCAGGGACGAACTGCGTTCCTGAATTCGCTGGAGGATTTGCTCCGTTGTATGGCCCGCTCGCGGCATTGACAGCCGCACGAGGAATGATCACGGAGTGATTGCCAGATTCGAAGATCGCAACATAGACCTTGGTCCCATCGGGACTGACGGTCAAAGCGCGCGGATCTTCAGCGGCGATGGCGATCGTGGTTCCGACAGCAGTTGGATTGAGCGGGTCGAGCACACGAACTTGATTCAACTGCGAGAGTGTGATGAACGCGCGCACAGGCGTGCCAGCAAATGCGATGTCGCATGGTTCGTCGCCGACAGTCAAGGTGCGCACAACACGAAGCGTGGTCAGGTCGACGATACTGATCGAATCGCTGATGAGGTTCGCAACCCACGCTTCAGTATTCGAGCGCGCCCGAACCGAGACTGGATCAAGTCCGACGGGTATGGAACCAATCAGCACTGGAACTCCGCCGCTGGCAGAAATATCAAAGACCTCAAGTCGATTGTCAGCGGTATTGACCGCAAGCAGTCGAGTTCCAGAAGGAGTGATTTCCAGCGGATGGACCTGCGGAGATTCCCAGTTCACAAAGTTGGACTGCGCCAGCGCGGACGGAATCAGGATTGCGCATGCGATCAAGCAAATCACTCTGCAACTAGCCCGCATGATTAGTCGCTGTCCGAGATCCGCGCTCATATCACGAAGTATGCCTCAGAAATTGAAGTGGGGACAGGTGTGACTGAGATATCTAAGAAAGAAAGTTCGCGCATCCCCAAGGGGTGGACTGGTGCACGGGTCACAAACGGTTCAGGCAATGTTGCGAGCCAAGATCGACCTCTTGGAGTCGATTTTTGCCTGCAAAAGCCAAGTTTTGAAGGACAGATTGAGCCCGTTCACCAGAGATGTCAAAGTTGGCAAACGCGGATTGTGTTGGGCACCTGGTCTGGTTCGTTTCACAGAAGCGGTGAATACGAGACCAGGTGATCACCGCCAACTTTCACCGCCACGCCGCGAGCAGCAGCGCCACATCAAAAATGATGTCTCTCGGACACGGCGTTGGTCTCTTTTCAGGGCATGTGGGAAAGGCTCCCAAATGCCACGACCTGTCACCCATGTGCCCGAACACTTGTGTCACCTATGTGACCGGTATGTACCGAGCTCTCGAGCAGATTGAGATGAACCGCCGGAGTCGGAAATCCACCACGACGGGCGAGAAGCTGCCATTCTTCAGGCTCACTTGGGTTGTCGTTGAGCAGTTCGAGCCAGCGGACCTGGGGTGTTTCGAGAAGTTCATCCCAAAGTCTGCATCGACCGAGACCAAGTTGCTCACGGCGTGTCATCGGCCAGAGCGCGAGGTAACTTGCCCGACCCGCGAGCGACTCCTAGACGCGCTGCATCAGGAGAAGATTCGCAGAGCCCGTGATCACGAACCGCCCCGACTTGCGCCGGCGATCGATTGAACGCTTGACCGCGCGAAGGAGCTCGGACACGCGCTGAACTTCGTCGATTGTCACTGGACCGGGTCCTTCAACGATCGAAGCTGGATCGCGCCGACTGCCAGCCCCCTCGCTCCGGGCAAATCGTGATGCTGCAGCACTCGAATCTGCCCGCAGACAGGGGGGACACGCTTCGAACCCCAACCACTACCTCGCCACAGCATTCTCTGGATGGAAAGCCTTCCACGCGAACCAGCGGCAGGGGATCATCACCAACACCTCGTCGCACTCTTCAATCATCGCGCCGCGCAGCGGAACGATGCGCCATTTCGCTTTGACGCCGAGCACCGCTGAGTCGGCGAGACCCTCGGGCGGCCCGACGAGTCGTTGTAGCACCGGCTGCGGAAGCACCTTCCATCCATCCACTGATTCGACCGCGATGATCATCGTCATCTCGCTCATGCCCGCCTCAATCATCTGCGCCGCCGCGGGATTGATCTGTCGAAATGGAATCGTCCCATCGTGCGCAGTCGCTGGTGGGATCGCGACGAGCGGATAGTTGACCCGTCCATCAGCCCAGTAGCGCTCGTAGTCAAACTCTTTCATCCGTCGTTGATTTCCATCAATCGGCAGCGCAACCGTCGTCGCTGGATAACTGCGAAACCACGATGCCCACGTCGAGACTTCAACTCCTGGAATGATCGTGAGCTTCTCGCCGCGCGTCGCAGCGCCTCCAGCAACGGCCCGAAAGGCGAGCTGCGACCAAAGACTCGGTTGCACGGTCGGCTGCGCGCCGGGCTGGCCAGTTGCCTCGACCTGCTTGTCGTACAGCACAAGATTGTTGTTGATGAGCAACCCACTGACGCCAAATTCAAGTGTCGCGCCGCCGACGCGTCGATCGAAGACAACCGCACTATCGCAGAGCGGGCTGTACGTCACGGCGATTGGCACACCACCAAGGACATCGTTGACGATCTCATGCACATTCATCAATCGCAGCGGATACGCGCGCAATTCGCCGTTCACTTCGACGCCGATCACTCGGTCCGTTGGCACCGCATACTTCACCCGTTCGCTTGCGTTCGTTGGCGCGACGTCTGCGCCAGCGCGCGTTGCGGGCAGGTCGAGCGAGCGAAGAAAATCACGGGGATTTCCACTGCCAACCAGCGACTCGCGAGGCAGCGTGAAGGACGTGAGATCGAATCCATACGTTTCAGGGTCGCGCCCATCACCGATTGGTTTTTCTCCATTCACAACGCCGAGCAACGCGAAGACAGCGATCGCGGTGACGATGATCGCGGCGAGAAGGATGACCCATCCACCCGATGCGAAAGTCAATCGCGCGCGCGCGTGCGCGGTGCTGGAATCAGTCGCGTGCGTTGTCACCGCACATCCAACTGCACGGGTGCGCCTCGAACTGCGACGCTCGGCGAGACCGGTCCGCGGTCGAGCACGAGCACCAACAACAACAGCGGCAGATAGATAATGCTCGTGAAGAAAACTCGTCGCGCGCGCGCGTCGGTGCGCTCTCGAAGAAACTTCCAACTCTCCAGCGACATCCACACACCCAGTGCGATCGACGCTCCCGCAAACCACCATCCTGCGATGCCATACATCGTCGCCATCAACGCGAGCGGCACCAACGTCAACGCGGTCAAGACCATCGTCTGCGCGGTGATACGTCCTGTGGGATCGAGTTGCGGCAACATCACGAATCCGCCGCGTGCGTAATCGTCGCGGTACATCCACGCGAGTGCCATGAAATGCGGCAACTGCCAGACAAAGAGGATGCCCGCGAGCACCCACGCGCCGGGGTCAAACGACCCTGTTGCGGCGGTCCATCCAACAAGTGGAGGCATCGCTCCGCACACCGCACCCACCAGCGTGTTCATCGAGGTGAGCGGTTTCATCGGCGTGTACACAAGCGCATACAGAATGATGTTCGAAGTCGCCAGCGCGGCGGGAATCCATCCACTGCTCCACAGCAGCACCGCCCATCCCACATATCCAAGCACGATCGCCATCGCGAAGACCAGCGGCTTGCCGATGTGCTGACGGGGCAGGGGACGCATCTCAGTGCGCTGCATCAATCCATCGCGGCGACTCTCGATGAGTTGGTTGAACATCGACGCGCTCGCTGCCGATGCCGCAGTTCCCACAAGCGTCCAGAGCAACACCATCCACTTATTCGACGGGGATACCTGGCTCGACGCCGGCACCGCGACGAGAAATCCAACGCCAGTGGTGACGAGCACCAACGCATTGAGGCGAATTTTCGCGAGCGCACTCAGCGTCGGAATGATGCGCGGTGTGGGAGCAATCGGCTTCGCGTGTTCGATCGAACTAGTATAGGAACTACTCATGAGCGACCATCCAATCGACCGTCGTGGACTGCCCCTCGCACTTGCATTTGCGACGTCACTCGCGATGTGGGCGATTGGATACGTCGCGATGATGCGCCCGGGTCTCATCGCAGGAGAGATGCTCTTCGCAGGCATGTTCGTCGCGCTCATCTTCGGCGGATTCATCGCAGGTCGGCTCAATGACTCATCATCGCGCGCGAGTTGCGCCCGCGCAGGTGCAACCGTTGGAGTGCTTGTCGCCACCGTGAACCTGCTCGTCGTTGGCAGTCTCTTCGGTAAAGAGACGCAGTCGTCGATCTGGATGCAACTCGTGAACTGGGTCGGAGGGTTGTACGCAGCGAGCATCATTTTCTGCGCCATCGGCGGCGCGATTGCGAGCTCTCGCACGCGCTTCACTCTGCGCTTTCCAGTCACTGCACTCTTCGCGTTCATTACCGCCGCAGCGATCTTTCTCTTGCTCATCACCGGCGGACTCGTCACCGGACTCGAAGCGGGACTCGCTGTTCCCGATTGGCCAAACTCATTTGGACACAATATGTTGCTCTATCCACTCAGTGAGATGAAGGGCGGCATCTACTACGAGCATGCGCACCGACTCTACGGAATGCTCGTTGGCGTGAGCGCGGTCACATTGCTCGTGCTTGTTCTGAGATTTGAGCGCGGTTGGCTCGTGCGAACTCTCGCCATCGCGGGACTGCTCTTCGTCGTTGTGCAAGGACTTATGGGAGCGCTTCGCGTCACAGGCAGTTTCACCCTCTCGCAGAGCGCAGTAGATCTTGCGCCCAGCGCTGAGATCGGAGTCGCGCATGGAATCTTCGGCCAGATGGTCTTCGCACTCTTCTGTCTGATCGCTGCACTCTGCGGCAGTCGCTACAAGAGTCCAGCGACGCAAGTTGCAGGTGACACCAGCGCCGGTCGCCGCATGAGTCTGTTGCTCATCGTCGTCTTGTTCGTGCAGCTCTTTTCGGGCGCGGTCTACCGGCATTTTCAAGTGCCCATGCCGGACGCTGCCGCGACCTATCCCAAGTGGGCGATGCATCTCCATCTCACTGGAGCGATCATCGTCTTCGTGATGACGGTGCTCGTTGGTCTTCGTGCGATGCGTTTTCCAAAGTCGCTCCGTCCACTGCCGCAACTCGGTCATGGAATCTTGATGCTCGTTGGATTGCAATTCGCGCTGGGCATCGGCGCGTTCGTCTTCGTGATCACCCGCAAGTCGCTGGCGATTCCGATGGGCGAGGTCATCTTCACAACGATGCATCAAGCGACTGGCGCACTCTTGCTCGCAACGAGTCTCTTGGTCTGCGTCTGGTGGCGACGACTTACGGTGTTGTCTTCGTCGGCTTGATCGCCTCTTCGAGCGCGAGCACACAATAGACCGTGCAGAGGTCAACGTCGCCCTCTTCCCAGCGCGACGTCTCGTTGATCCACGATCCATCGGCTCGCTGTCGTGCGACGAGTGTTGCAACGAGTTCATCACGCCAGGCGTGGCTCACTCCCTTGCCATCGACCACCGACTCGTGCCCCGACGCATGCAATGCGCGCGCCATCGCGTGGATGAAATAGAAATACCCCTGTTGTCCGAGCCCTGGATTTTCGCTGAATGTCCAGTGACGGCGAATCCAATTGAACGCCGCTTGAACACGGGGGTCATCCTTGGTCAATCCTGCATAGAGAAGACTCTTGAACCCCGCGTAGGTCATCGATCCATACGAGCGCAGGCTTCGAGGTTGTCCCGCGGGCATCTTCTCGCCATATCGACCCTCGCCCGCGGCATCACTCGCGAAGCTCTCGCCGCCGTTCGCCGGCGTGTAAATAAAACCACCATCCTTTGAACCTGCTTCGACCCACGCCACGCTGTTCGTCGCAGGAAGATTCTGGGTGCGTGTCAGAAAAACTAGCGCGCGCTGCACCGCAGGATCATCGGCAGAGACCTGCGCATCGTGAAGTGCGTCGAGCATCATCTGCGTGTTCGAGAGGTCGGGGCGTCCCCATTTTCCGTAGCCGCTTCCGCCGAACCAATCCATTGCCGGCGAGATTCCCTCACTTTGATCCCACTGCGTCTTCGTGAGCCATTCGATCGCCTCTTCAATGAGTGGACGGTCACTCGCATCATCGACGGCCGCGAGTCCACTCACCACGGCGCTCGCGACGTAGTTGCCGAGTCCGCCGTTTGGATCTGGATTGAAGAACCCATCGCCACCGCGCACCTGTTGTCGAATCATCGCAAGCGCCTTCTTCGCTGCTTCGTCGCTCGCTGGAGTCGCTCCCGCCTGCGCGAACGCCTTGAGCGCGAGGGCTGAGACCGCAGTCGATGCGGCCATCGATGGTTGCGGTTGATCGGTGCCAGCGGCAGCTTTCTTGACCATCCATCCACCAGAGACATCTTGAGTCGCACGCATGCGCGTGAGTGCGAGGTCGATCGCGCGTCGCGCGTCGGTGTAGGTCTTCTCGCTGCATGGCACGTTTGCTGCGCTCTCTGCGATGCGGTGGATCGCCGGCGGTGGTTGCACGATGACTGAAGCCATCTGCGGCAGTTCGAGCTCGGTGACTTTTTCTTTGACAACTCGCGCATCAAGTGGCGCTGTCGGTGGTTTCAAAATCGTGGCGGTGTCGTCGGCAAGAACGAGAGAATTCGCACAGAGAACAGAGGCGAGAATCGATGTGATGCGCATCCAAAAAGTGTAGTGTGCAGCGATGGCACTCACGGTCACATCGCTCGCACTCGCTTCGCTTTTCTCTCAATCGCCGCCAGCTGAGCCGCCAAAGGGCGCGCAGGTCACGACCGACCTGCCGAGCGAAACTCCGTCGCTGGGCGTGCAGCCACTGGGCGCTCTCGACTTCAGCGATGAGATGACGCAGGGGCGCGCGAAACTGGCACAACAGGGATTCATTTTCAATCTGAATCTCACGCTCGATAGTGGATGGAACTTCACGGGCGGTGCACGCGCCGGCGGTTTCATGGAAGGACTTGTCACCGCAACGGCGCAGTTCGACCTCGAGAAAATCGCCTCGATACGAGGCGGAAGCTTTCTCGTCTCGTGGCAGAGTTTCTTCGACACCAATCCAGGTGCGTACAACCTTGTGCCTGACTACTGGGGATGGGAGTCGATCGACTCAGCGCTGGGAAATCTCAACCAACTTTCGCAGTGCTACTACAGCCAATCGCTCATCGACGGCGCGCTCGTCGTGACCTTCGGCAAGCAAGATGCACTCAACAGTTTTCTCAATCCTCTTGGTGCGACTGGATACTTCATCAGCAACGTCGACACATACCCCGCACCAATGATTCAATACACGCCGACCTATCCCGATCAAGCGATGGGAGTCGTGCTCGTTGGAAAGCCTGCCGATTGGCTCGAACTCAAGAGCGGATGGTTTGACGGAACCAACTCCTATCCCTCGGGTCGCGTGCCGCCCCATTCCACTGGAAGCCTCGGGCCTGGCACATTCTTCGACAATCCTGGCTCGTGGTTCTTCATCAACGAGATCGATACCAGTTGGTCATGCGAAGGAGGTCTCGAGGGTTCTGCGGCGGTTGGTGGATGGTGGCAATCTGGAAAGTCGATCGCATACGTCACCAACGGTCCCGCCGATCCGCAGGTCAGTGATCTCACGGGAGGGTGGTATGCGCAGGCGACTCAACGCATCTACAACCCAGACCCAACCTCGACGGTCGTGCGCGGGGTTCGCCTCTTTACACAAGGTGCGTGGGGGAGTCCCTCGAGCAATCCAGCGCATTGGTCAGTCGCTGGAGGATTCGCGTTTGACGGTCCACTGCCTGGACGCGATGGCGACTCCTTTGGAATTGCAGCAGGATATGCGGCATTTTCAAGCAATCCGCAGGTCTATCAGGCCCAGTCTGGGCTCTACGAATTGAACATCGAGGCCTACTACTCAATCGCGGTCACGAGTTGGATGTTCTTGCAACCTGACATCCAAATCATCGTCACTCCACGTGGAAGTTCAGAACTTCCAACCGCCGTCGTCGGAATGCTGCGCCTCTCAGTCAATTTCTAGGCGCGCACGTTTCGCTACTCTTGCGCGATGCTCGCACTCGCACTCGTTTTCACCGCGGCACTCGCCGTGCCACCCGTTCCATCCATCAATCAGACGGCAGTGCTTGATGCGCCCTCGCCAACCGTCTCGCCGACATTTGGAATTCTCGTAGGAATTTCAGGTGGACGCGTGGTCGCAACGGGCGCAGACCCGTCGCGCGCGGGCGGAAGTGTCGGACAGATCGCGACCTTTGAGTTTCAACCCACCGGTGAGTGGAAGGCCTTTCGAGAGATGCAATCCGTCGAGCAAGTCATGCCCGGCGAGATGGTTCTTGGTCGAATCGCCGTCGGGGGCAATCTGCTGCTCGCATCGGTCGAGCGACGCGATGGCACGAGCAGTTCGGTCGCGACATTTCAGAGCGACGCAACAAATTCTGGATGGAAACAAGATGGACGACTCATCGCGCCAGAGGGTCCGGTTGAGCCAGCCTTTGGTGGAGTGATCGCAACCGATGGCGTCGTCGTGGGAGTTTCAACCGTCGACATGCGTGTGCTCGGCGAACTCGCGCGCACCGTGCAAGTCGCGCCGAAGGTCTTTCTCTTCACCCACGGCGCCGAGGGTTGGAGAGCGATGGGATACCTGCAGCGCGAAGCTGAAAAACAGCCAACTTTCTTCGGCGCGTCGCTCGCGATGATTCCTGGACAGGTCGTGATCGGTTGCCCCAAGGCGATTCCCGCGGCACCGCACCAGAAACTCGTCACAGGCGGCGACTCAGTTGTACTCGTCTACAAAGTCAATGATCAAGGTCAGTGGGCAATCGACGGCGAGTTGGCTCCACCCCCAGATCGCCTCGACTTCTTGGGATTCGGCACGATTCTCGCTGCCGATGCGACGACCGTCGCCGTGCGACATGCGCAGGTCACTGGTCCGGGTGCAGCGGTGCTTGTCTACCGACGAGGCGATACTGGATGGACGTACGACGGTGAATTGAAACCACTCGGCGACGTCACGACTGGCGCAGGCTGGGGAATCGCCCTTGGAATCTCGCAGGGACAGATTGTTGTTGGCGATCCAACAGCGACCACTGCCGGTCAATCTCCTGGATACGTCGGATGCTTCGTGAGAACTGCGCCAGGCTCCTGGAGCGAAGCCCTTCGGTTGATACCAACCGTTCCCGTTGCGACCTCGCGGTGGGGTGTCGCTCTGCGCGTCGATGGTCGCCGAGTCGTCGTCGCTCGCTCACAGAACGAGCGCGACGGCATCATGCCCGGCGGCGCGCTGCTCTTTACGTTGCCACCTGCGAGTGAAACTGTTGCGCCGCTGGTCACGCCAGGAGAAACCGCAGCATCATCAACGCCACTGCTCGCTCCCACTTCGACGCAGACGAAGTAAGCGCTCACTACCCAACGAACTCACTCCCAGTTGCGAACAACGCATGCGGCGCACAAGACGCCGCAGACGATGTTGAACGGGACGACCCAATTCGAAGGCATTTGCACAGGCGCGAGCACATTCAGAGCGATCGCCATCGCCCCGAAGATTGCCGCCCACGCGGGCAACTTCAGCTTTGCCAGCCAGACCGCGCTGATCAGCGAGGCGATCGAAAGCGCCCATCCGACGATTGAATCGAGCGGCGCAGATTCGAGCGGACCGAACTTCGCAGCACGCGCGAAGACGAGGGCACCCATGGCGCCGATGATGATGAGCAGGATCTTCACGCGAACGAGAGTACCCGCTGCGTTACTCTCTCGACGATGACTCCCATGCAGCGCCAACTCGCGCAGCGCATTTTCGAAGAGGCGATTCGAGCGGGCTCTCCAGATCCGGCGATGTGGATCGCGTCGCAGACGGTCGAGCAACCCGTCGTTGAAGAGGTCTTGCGACTGCTTGCAGCGCGTGGATCGAATCCGACGCACGCTGAATCGCAGGAAGTTTCGCGGCCAACACGGTTAGCCGATCCACTCATTGGAACTGTGCTCGGCGCCTACCGCGTCGAGCGACTCATCGGCACTGGCGGCATGGGACGGGTCTACCTCGCGCTCAGCACAACCGACGAGAGTGTGCATGTCGCGATCAAGGTGCTGGGACGATTCGCATCGGGGGCAGTCGCGATGCAGCGATTCGCGCGCGAAGCAGAGGTGCTCGAGAAGCTCAGGCATCCAGCGATCGCAGCGTTCTACGCAACGGGTCGTTACGACGATGGCGAGGGACCTGTGCCGTGGCTCGCGATGGAGGCAATCCCCGACGCGGTCGATCTCGCCACATGGTGCGAATCGAAGCGCCTAGGAGTTCGCGAGCGCATCGCCCTCGTCGCCGAAGTCAGCGACGCAATCGGACTCGCTCACCGAATGGGAATTGTGCACCGAGACTTGAAGCCAGCGAACATCTTGGTCACCGCACACGGCGAGCCAAAGGTCATCGACTTTGGAGTCGCGCGTTGCATCGGAGGTGAATCATCGCTCGGTGCTGCCCAAACGCAGACTGGGCAACTCGTGGGCACGATGCAGTACATGAGTCCAGAGCAGTTCGTCGGGGATCCTCGAAAGATCGATGAACGCGCCGACGTCTACGCACTCGGCGTCATTCTCTTTGAACTGCTCAGCGAGCAATACCCACACGAGGTGCGCGCACTTCCAATCACCGACGCGGCACGACTCGTCTGCGATGTCGACGCTCCCGATATTCGATCGGTCGTGAGCGATATTGATGAGGCGCTCGCGTTGATAGTCGCCAACGCACTTTGCCGCGACCGGTCGGCGCGAATCGAAAACGCGCGCGCTCTCAATGAACAACTTCGCAATTGGCTGCGCGGAAACACGGCACTGCCGGCAGAAAGCGCGCGGGCATCGAGTCACGCTTCTCACACATCTCGCGCTGCGCACACCCCCCACGCGCTCGAGAGTCAGAGTGTTGCGAAATCTGCAGGGTGGTTCATCCCAACGCTCTCAGTCTCGCTCGTTGTGCTCGTGGGGCTCATCGCAACCGGAGTTGTGACGCCCGTGTCGATCATGCGACTCTGGCGCACACTGACCAGCGCGACGACGCAAGGCGCAGCGCTCGACCCATCGAGCGCAACGGCGACTGAGCCGATTTCGATTGAGTCAGAGCCCGCCGGTGCGCGCATCACAATCGATGGACGTGATGTTGGAACGACTCCATACGACTCAACGATCTCATGGACTGCCTCAAGCCTGAGCGCAACAATTGTAATTTCGAAAGTCGAGTGTAAGTCGCAGACGCATGTGATTGCGGCCGCCCCACGGGGTGGGCGCACCGCACCTCTTCAGATGCGTGTGCGCCTCGACCCCGTGTCGGTTCCCAACACACCATGAGTCGTGCTGCCGCGCGAACGCGACAACTGGTCTCGACGACCTCACCCAGACTCAATGTTGAAGAGACTTACTCAAACCAAAGATCGGTAGCAACATCGCAGCCGCGATGCCACCGACAACGACGCCCATTCCAAGAATCATGATCGGCTCAATCAGACTGGTGGCAGCCTTGATAGCTGAGTCGAGTTCTTCTTCTGAAAACTGTGCTGCGTGATCGAGAGTTTCTGAGAGTCGTCCACTGCGTTCGCCTGCGTTGATCATCGCCGAGACCGGGCGGGGAACGAGTGGTGACTTCAGAAATGCGGTTGACATGTCCTGTCCGCGATTGACGCGCTCTTCGACCTCATCCCACAACTGTGTGTAGAGCGAGTTGCCGGTAACGGTACGAAGAATGCGAATGACATCGAGAAGACTGACTCCCGCTGCGAGTAATGTTCCCATCGTGCCCGCGAACCGTACGGTGTAGAGCTGTTGAAACATCGTCTTGACGATGGGAGTGTTGAGTCGCAGCCAGTCGAGACTTCGACGACCAACCTGCGACTTCGCCCAGACGACCGTCACTGAAATGATCGAAACCAGCGCGATGATCCACAGCATCCAGTAGGTGTGCAGACTGTCGGCGATGGCCATCAGACCGCGGGTGATCATGGGCAAATTGTCACCTTGCGCTGCGAAGAGTGGTTTGAACTTCGGAAGCACGAAGGTCATGATGATCGTCACCGCAGAGATGGCCACCAAGAGCATGATGCCTGGATAGGCCATCGCACCCTTGACTTGACGAGTGAACTTGCGTTGTTTTGCGAGGTCTTTGGCGATGCGCGAGAGCATCTGATCGAGCAAGCCTGTCGCTTCGGCGGCTTGTAACAGCGCGATCATGACGGTCGGAAAGATGCGCGGCCACTTTGCCATCGCGACCGAGAGGTCTTCGCCTTCGCAGACATCGTCGCGAACTCGTCGCACGACCGCGGCGGCTTCTTTGCAGGCGGTCTGGGATGCGTAGGTGTCGAGCCCCTCGACGAGCGAGACGCCTGTTTTCATCATGACTGAGAGTTGTGAGCAGAGCGAGAGCACTTCGTCTCGCGTGAATCGTCGGCTGAGCGAACGATCCTTTGGATCAGCACGAACCACAGGCTTCGTATCGAGAGCTGCGAGCGAGATCGAGATAACGGCCAGTCCCTGGCGGTGCAGTTCGCGCACAACACCAGCGTGGGTGTCGGCTTCCATGACGCCGCGATCGGGAGTTCCGTCGCTTCGTCGTGCACGCCATTCGAATCGGGGAATGATGTTGTTTTCAGTGACGGCAAGCGCCATGGACTTCCTCCAAAGTTGTGAATCCGGCAAGCACCTTTTGCATGCCGTCATCCCACAAGGTCTCAAACCCTTGCTTCGCAAGCAAATCGCGGATCACATTTAGTTCAACTCGTGCTGCGATCGCATTGAGAATCTCATCGTCGGGCACAAGCAATTCATACAGTCCCACACGCCCGGAACAACCGCGATCTTTGCATTTCTTGCAGCCAGTTCCCTTGAAGAGCTGTGTTGCTTGCGCGGCATACTTGCCGAGCCCAGCAAGTTCGTGCGCATCGGGAGTGAACGAGGTCTTGCAGCCAGAGCAGACGCGTCGCACGAGACGTTGTGCGAGCACTCCGCGAAGACTCGCGGCGACGAGAAAGGGTTCGACTCCAAGATTGATCAATCGCGTGACAGCGCTGGGTGCGTCGTTGGTGTGAAGAGTCGAGAGCACGAGATGACCCGTCAACGCAGCCTGCACGGCAGTCTGCGCCGTTTCTCCGTCTCGAATCTCTCCCACCATCAAGATGTCGGGATCCTGTCGCAGAAGCGCTCGCAACGCGCCTGAGAATGTGAGTCCAGCCTTGACATTCGTTTGTGTCTGGTGCACGCCAGGCAGATTGCTTTCAACAGGATCCTCAACCGTGGAGACGTTGAGTGTTTCGGTGTCGAATCCAGAGAGAACTGAATAGAGCGTCGTCGACTTTCCGCTGCCGGTGGGTCCCGTGACGAGCACGACGCCATGCGGCTGGTCGATCACTTCGCGAAAGGTCTTTTCAGTCGAGGCTCGAAAGCCAAGTTTGTCGAGTCCGATGCGCGTGCCGCCAACGTCAATCACTCGCATGACGACTTTTTCGCCGAACTTTCCTGGCAGTGTGGAGACGCGCAGATCGATCGGGCGACCATTCACGCGCACACTGATTTCGCCATCCTGTGGAACGCGCCGTTCAGAGATGTCGAGTCGAGCCATGATCTTGATGCGGCTCGCGAGAGCCGAATGCATTCGGTAAGGGGGTTTCACGCAGAGACCCAAGACACCATCAACGCGCAGTCGCACACGCAACTGACCATCGTCAGGTTCGATGTGAATGTCCGACGCACCTTCACTCACCGCGCTGGCGATGATGTGGTTCACGAGTCGCACAACCGGTCCACTCGAGGCTTCATCAGTACCGCTCGACATCTCGGCGGCCTGAGTCTCAGTGACTTCGCCGACGAGGTTGTCAAGATTGTTGAGCAGCTCGGCGACGATCTCTTGCGTTTGCACTCCGTCGCGTTCTGGCACAACTTCGATGTCGGGCAGTGGGATCGCAAGCGCCGCTTCGAGTGCCGCGGGGGTGCTGACCGTGACGCGAACTCGAAAGCCAGTCATGCGTGCGAGATGCTCGCTAACGACGAAATCATCTGGATTCGCCGTGCAGACGACGAGTTCTCCATCTTCGAGCGAGATCGGTAGCACGAGATGTTCATTGCGGATCGACTCTGGAACAAGCACGCGCACGCCCGGATCTGCGACCTCACCTGGATTCTCGATGAACTCGAGCGACTTCGCCTTCGCGAGTGCCCGCAGCATTTGCTCAGGAGCGACGAAGCCACGCTCAATGAGAATCTCGCCGAGCATCTTGCGCTGCGAGTCGGATGATTGTGTCAAGAGCGCTTCACGCAACTGATCGTTGGTGAGAAGCCCCGAGTCCATGAGAACTTGCCCAAGAGAGACAGAGAGTGGCTTGCGAGAATCATTCATGAGTCGACGTGCCTTGCGTCAGATTGCGTCAGTAGTTCAGCGAGATTTCGATGATCTGCCCACTGCTCGAGAATCGGGCCGATCGTTCGCCAACTTCAAGGAGTTGGAAGATTCGTTTTGATTTCGGTTCGGTCCATTGCTGGCCAACCCGAAGCGTCTTGCCATTCACAACGGCCAAGGTACGGTCGAGTGTCGCTTGCAGAATCAAATCGTTTGCGACGGGCGCGCCCGAGCCGTCGCTCGCAACGGTCATGTCAAACTTTGGTTGCATGTCAACGGGCGACGCGAAGGGGCTGCGTGCTGGCGTCGATGCGAGATTCCATCGAGGTGGTGTGTGAAAGAGCGCGTCAGGGATCGCAGTCGCAGCAGGATCAGGAGCCGATTTCGAGGTCGGTGCTGCAACAGGCGCCGAGGCAGCAGCAGACTTTGGCACCATCAACATCTTTCCACCGAAGATTCCAACCGCTGCGAGCGCTGACGCGGCGAGCAGCGCCAGTTGCTTTGGTGAGGTGCCGAGCCGGCCAGCGAGCGCCGTCCACTGTGTCGTTGCAGAACTCATCGGGTCTCCTCGATGAGTGAGGCGCGAAAAAACTCGTCGATGCCGACGGTCGCTTGCACCTGGGGTCCGGCTCGTCGCAGTTCGATCGATCGAACGCGTGTCATTCCACTTTCGTTTTCAGCCGTTCGAACCGTCGAGAAGACCGCGTCGAACGATCCAGTCATTTGCATTTCGACCGTGCGACGGTCGAGAGCGAGTCCAGCGGGGCGAGCCAGCACCGGCTCGCGATCTCCGATGCGAATCGATTGATCGACCACTTCGGTGCCGTCGATGGGCCGTGTCAGTGACGAGACGAGCCGACTCTCATTCAAGTCGCTGCGAACTGAATGTCCACTCGCATCGCGTTGTTCGCGCAGACTCGCAATGTCATCGCGGAGCCGTTCGAACTCATCGCGCTGAATGAGATACGCATCGGTGGCCTTCGAAAGGTTGCTGCTGTCGCTTCGCATCTGTCGTGACTTCTGAAAGTTCGGAAACGCCACGAAACCGACGATGGCGAGACTTGCAGCACTCGGCACGATTGACCAGATCCAAAATGGTGAGAGCTTCATTGATTTCCTTGTGGGAGGGATGCGGTCGCGGTGTTGAGGGCAACCGTTGAGTTCCACGTTTGAGTCGATGTTTCGGTATCGGTGTTCGCAGCGGTCGGATCGATGCGCGCACGCATCACGAACTGCTGATCCGATCCACCACCCGCGCGCTGGGCTGTTCTCTGCTCAAGCACGGTCACTGCGACGAACGGGGGAGTCTTGCGAATCTGGGTTGCGAAATCTTGCACGCCCTGCGCGTTGGGCGCATTGCCGTTCATCATCACAACATAGGCAGGACGGCTCGCGGCAAGAGTCTTGCCGAGCTTGGCATCCTCAAGTGAGACTTTCATGCTCTCAAGCCAACTTCCCTCAGGAAGCAGGTGCGAGAGTGTCGCGATGATCGAGCTGGTCGAGACAGGTGAGCGAAGGATCGCATCCGCTGCGATTTCGCTTCGGATCGCAGTGCGGTCGCCGATGCTCTGCGCGAGTTGTTCATTGATCTTGCTTGCGCGTTCGCGCAGCGAGACAATGACTTGGTGCTCAGCGCGCGCGTTTCGCAGTTCAACGAATGACTTGACGACGACGCCGGTGGTCAGTGCGAGTGCCAACGCCGCGCCGAGTTTCACGAGGCGAAAGCGTGAGCGGCGCTGGATCGCCTGATGTGCGTCACTTGGAAGAAGGTCGACAAAGAACTCGCTCATGCGACCCTCCGTTCTTTCTGTGGTGCGGCAAGTGTCTCGCATGGAAGTGCGACTGCAACGGCAGTGCTCCAGGCGGTGAGTGGACCAGCGGGTCGGGTGACCTTTGACCAGTCCACAATCTGTTCGTTCTGCAAGAGTCGAGTCTCAGCACCGCAGACTGAACGGATCGCAGTTGCGACGCCAGGTTCGTCGGCAAGTGCTCCGCTGAGCAACATGTACTGAGGCCACGCTCCGCCTGCTCGTCGTTCGACGTGGCGAAGGCAGAGCAGCATTTCTTCGGCCATCTGCCGCCATCGCCATGCATGCGACTCATCCTCAGATCCAGCCATTGGGATCGCACCCGGATTGATGTCGGCGCTCGACTCCCACGCGAAGGCGCGGTGAAAGAGCAGTCCATAATGGTTCAGCACCGCCAGGGATGCATGATCAGATTCGAGGTTCAAGAAAGCGAATGTGGTGCCGGGCGCTGGTGCTTTCACGTGGTTCCACGCCATGCGAAGCGAAGCCATCGCGCCGAGCTCGGCCCGTCGGGGCTCGAGTCCGGCGGCAGCTAGCAGACCCATGGCCTTGTTGACCGCGGCTCGTCGAGCTGCAATCAACAAGACTTCTCCGCGGGGTGCGCCCAAGGTGCCGGTGCGAATTGGCACGTGGCCCGCAACGATCTCTGAGCGATCATTGCCCAGGCGATCGACGGCGGTCCATGAAACAGTCTCTTTCAGTTCATCATTCGAAAGGGTTGGCACTTCGATGCACTCAGTCAGCACCGACTTTGATGGAAGCGCCAAGGCGCAGGCGCGGCCGGTAAAACCGCCCCCGCGCAGTGCGTCTCTGAGTCGACGAACCGTACCTTCGTCGACGTTGGTTTGTTGCGAATTCCAGTGAACCCCGCTGATCGCGTGTGCCGCTTGCACAACTGGCTGGGCTGTATTGCCCGCGAGTTGTAGGAGGCGGAGGGAGTTCGAACCGAACTCCACTGCGATCAGGTTGCGTTGATGTGGGGACTTGAACACTGGCTGCTCCTTGTGGTTGTTTCACCCTGAACCCTGTCGTTTCGTTCAC
>CAMBOV010000025.1 GCA_945869475.1 Singulisphaera sp. GP187
TGGCGACCGTTCGTTCTCGACTCGTGGCGCCGCGAGCACGAGCGAATTGCGCCCACCCAGCTGCCACACTGCGCCGCGAGATTCAACATGCGAACTCATGGGACCGTTGCGATCGTCTTTCCATGGGTCGTTCTCTGCCTCTCGCAACACACCCACGCTCTCAAAGAGTGGAAAGACCAACGTGCCGCGGGGAGCCCGAGTCAATCGATCGGGATCGCCCTTCGACTCGACGGTTCGCCACGCGGTTTGAGAAACACCATAGATGTTGAATGCGACCGGAATCGCGACACCGACCGCTTGGAGTGCGGATGCCGTGTTGATGGAACTGAGGAGTGTCGAAGCGAGCGCGCGCCACGGACGCGTCTCGAGTGCGAGATCGGCAAGAATTGGCTTGCCATCGACGAGTGTTTCGTCTGCCCAGGTCGGCCAGGGAGCTTCGAGGCAACTGAATCCGTGCGTGAATCGAGTGGGCGCAATGTGAAAGACCATGCATCCCGCTGCACTGCCATCGAGTGGTGGAAAGTCGCGAGCCTCGCCGGTCGTTGGTGCCAGAATGCTCCACGCAAGGTCGATCTCTGCGGGATTGACGATGAGATAGATCGGCACCGGTTCGACAGTCGTTTGAAGCGTCCCCGCTGAAACTGGAAACGCCTTCAGGGAATCAGCGTGGAATACTTCACGCATCGGCCACTTCGACGGATAGCCCAAGGCCTGTGACGCACGACCGAAGTCACGTCTGCGAATTGCGGGGTCGAGCCCGTCGTATCCGATCATGCGAACGCGCTGCGGCGGTGAGGGCGGTCGCGCGGCGTCAAACGGCGGCTCGAATTGTCCCGTCGTTGCGTAGAGTCTGAACGCAGCTTGCACCACGGGGTCATCCTGCAGGAGATCTTGGAGGGAGTAGTAGTTCGGAGGATTGGTCTTGTAGTTCAGCCGATGCGCGTAGAGCTCTTTGAAGAACTCTTCTGCTCCGTAGAAGGGTGTCATCGCGCCCGTGGGCGCGGGATTGGTGAATCTGAATTTCGCGAACTCTTCAGAGGCGACGCCAGTTTCTTTGAACTCGAAGAACAGTCTGGCGTAGACGCGCGCTTCTGCGATGTTCACCGGATCGAGGTGATCCCATCCCGTGCCTGAAAATCCTGGGGTTTGACCCAGTGCGCCTGTCGTCGTGAACACGAGAATGCACGCGAAGCGAAGAACTGACGTCATGATGCCTCCGTTGGAGTCGAGTGTAGCGCGCTCGTGTCGGCGCTCGCGCTCGCTGTAGGTGAAAACGAAGCCCGCACAGAGCGTCTTTTTCACCTACAGCCAGAGAGCGACCGCAGTCTCGCGGCGACGAGATTCTCAGCGCCCCCTGCGACGATGAGTTCCTGCGCAGCAGGGCTCAGCGGTGGAAAGGTGAATGATGCGCCCCCGATTGCCACGGTCGACGTGCGATAGTCGATCGAGAGAGCGTGAGTCACTGTTGTGGAAGCACCCTTAGCGAGTGTCGTGCGCAGATGTGCAACGAGCTCTGGACACTCGAAGACCACGAATCCGTTGTTGAAAGCGTTGCGCTTGTACGTTTCAGAGAAACTGCTCGCGATCACGCAGGGCACACCCTTGAACTTCAATGCGGTCGCAGCTTGTTCGCGGCTCGATCCTGTGCCGAAGTTCAGCCCGCCGATGACGATGTCGCCTTGTTGATAGAGGATGTTGAAATTCGCGTCGAAGTTTTCAAAGGTGACCGCTGCCATCTGCTCGGGTGTGAGGTTGTCGTTGTAGGTGTGCTTGCCCGCGTAGATGCCGTCGGTGTTGAGATTGTCTTTGTCGAGAAAGAGCGCCCGCGAGTCGAGGCGGGCTGGAAATCCAGCGATGATTTCGACTGCCGCAGTCGCGCGGGGGATGGCGACGGCGCGGCGAATCGTTGTTCCGACAGCCCGGCTCGCAAATTTCTGCGGTGCGCAGATGAATCCTGCGAGCGCACTCGCGGCGACGACTGCGGGCGATGCGAGATAGACCTGCGCATCGGCGTCGCCCATGCGTCCCTTGAAATTGCGGTTCGTTGCGCTGATCGCTGTCTCGCCCTTGCCGACGAGTCCGCGGCCGAGTCCGATGCATGTGCCGCAGCCTGGTGGCAGGGCAATCGCGCCTGCGTCGACGAGTGTCTTCCAATCTCCGCTCGCCTCTGCGTGTGCTTGCACCTCAGCGCTTGCAGCTGCGAGATAGAACTCGACGCCTGTCGCGATGCGCGTGCCCTTTGCGCGCACGACTGTCGCGGCGCTGCGCAAATCTTCGACGCGTGCGTTGACGCACGAAAGCAGATACGCCTTCTGAATGGGGATTCGTTTCGCTTCAATTTCTGGAAGCGAGACCATCGTCTTGACTTCATTCGGACCCGACACATGCGGCACGACCGTCGCGAGGTCGAGTTCGAGTTCGACTGCATAGTGCGCGCCGGCGTCGGCATTGAGGTTGGCTTCATCCGCCCACCACCGGACGATCTGCGATCCTGTGTAGCCACTGCGAGAAACACTGCCGCGCGTTCCCGGTCGGCGATCGCTCGTGAAACTGCTCAGGCGCGACTTAAGATATTCGACCGTCACCGCGTCGAATGGAAAGATTCCCGCGAGCGCTCCCCATTCGGTTGTCATGTTGGCGATCGTCATGCGGGCATCCATTGAGAGCGCCGCAACACCATCGCCGACAAACTCGACAGCGTGATTGAGAACCTCGTCGTGATTGAAGACTCCGCAGAGCGCGATGATCACATCCTTGCCAGTGACTCCATCGGCGAGTGCGCCGCGCAACACGACCTTGGCGACGGGTGGCACTTGCCACCACGTCACACCCGTTGCCCAAATGCTCGCGGCATCGGTGCGCACGACGGGGGTTCCAAGTGCTGCGACTGCGCCGTACAGATTCGAGTGCGAATCGCTGCCAACGACGAGTGATCCTGGAACCACGTAGCCCTGTTCAACCATCACTTGATGTGAGATACCCGTGCCCGGCGGGTAATAGTCAACGCCCTGTTCGCGGGCGAACGCCTGAATCTTGGCGTACTTGCCGAGGTTTTCAGGGGTGACGTTTTGAATATCGTGATCAATGGCGAAGACGGGCTGCGCGGGGTCGGCGATGCGCGTCGCGCCGATCTGCTTGAACTTTGGGATGACCGCCCCCGTGTTGTCGTGCGTCATGACATGACGGGGACGAATCGAGATGAAGTCGCCAGAGCGAACGATGGTTCCGAGTGCGAGACCCTCTGCATGACGGGCCGCGATCTTTTCGACGAGTGTGAGTTGCATGAAATTCTCGTGCGCGCTGTCAGGACTTTTTCGCCGCGCGCTTGCCGAGAAACTTCGCGATGTCGAAGTCAACGAAGTCGGCGTGATGAAAGATGATCGACTCGATCGAGCGTTCCATCTTGTCACCTTCATGACTGTGCGTTGCGATGATGTGCATGACTTCTCCGGGAAGTCCGTGCTTGTAGGCGAGTGCGACTCCGGTGAATGGATGGCGCACTTGCTGTCCAAAGGTGCCTTGAATGACCTTGCCTGAGGCATCTTTGTCGAACTCAAGGGGCTTGCCGCAGTCGGCGAGCAGGGCGCCGGCGATGAGGTAGTCGCGGTGAATTGGAATCTCACAACTGAATGAACTCTCGAGCACATCCGCAATCGCGATGCACTGCTTCGCGCATGAATTCAAGTGATCGATGAATGTCATGTCAATGTCGCCAGCGAGCAGCGTGAACTTGACTGCGCGAAGTTCGGCGAAGGTCCATCCCTTGCCGCCACATCCGCTGTGGATCGCCTCGTTCCAGACCGCCGCGACGCGCTGGCGCAGCGAGGCATCTGAAATCTTGAGCAGGCTTGGAAAGAGTTCGGCAATCTCGCTGACGCCGTACGTTGTGGTGGTGGGTGTGGTCATGGTGGGCATAGTTGAGGTCCTTGGTGAGGTCATTGTCAGCAAGAATAGTGGTTGTCGGGCGCGAATTCTCACTTCAGTTGAAATGCAGTCGGCGGCGGGCAGGTTGGATTGATCCACTGAATCACTGCGGCCCATCCTGCGCTCTCATCATCGTGCGGCAGATATCCAAAGATGGGGCGCACGACTGACCAACCATCCTTGAGGTGAACGGTCAGTACTGGATCGCTCCACCTACCCGCGATAACGCCATCGACGTATGTGCGCGCATCCATTTCATCGCGTCGCGCACGATAACCCGGCAGACGACTTCCACCGACCATGCGCCATCGTCGTTCTGCGCAGACCAGTGCGCGCGCGCAGTCTGTCATCGCGTGCGCGAGGCCGTGGTGCTGGTGCGCAGGTGAGACCATGATGTCGGCCCCGTACAGCGTGTGGCCCGCTGGATTGTGATCGCTGAACGATCCATTGGCAGTGAAAACATCCCACGGGTCGTCGAGGTGAAAGTCGGGCATCGCGAGGCAGAGTGTGAAGTGAGCACCAGCGACCGTTCGAGTTGGAAGATGTTCGGCGACGAACTGTCCTTGGGGATAGACGCGGTGATGCGCCGCCAATTCCTGCTCAGTGTATGGAGTCTCGTGCGGATAGACGCTCTTGCAGATCGCCGCGATCGTGTCAAAATCATCCGCGCGCATCGGGCGAATCGCATAGTCGGGGGGAAGGTTCACCAACGGCTCGTCCTCGGACTCGTCACGCGCTTCTCGCCGCTGGCCCGTCGTATCCGTGATTCACGGGATCGATTCGCCGCATCGGTTTCTCGCGGCTCTGCTCTTCGACGACATGTGCGACGAGTCCGGGAGTGCGGGCGATCATAAAGATGCCATTGAAAACTGCTGGATTCAAGCCGATATCGGCAAGGATCGCACCGATCGCACCATCGACATTCATCGGCAGCGGTTTCTTCGCCGCAGCGAAGCAGGCTTCGACTGCGCGAGCGGCTTGCATATGCACTCCATCGACTCCGGCTTCGCGCGCGAGTTCAAAGAGTCGCGCGGTGCGCGGATCATTCGTGTGATAGCGATGACCAAAGCCAGGCATGCGCTCGCCAGCTTCTTTGATGGATGCGAGATACTTCGACGCGGCACCCTGCATCGAGATCGATTCTTTCACCGACGCATCGGCGATCAATTTGAGTTGCCGCGCACAATCTTCGATCGCTCCACCATGGTGGCGATTGATCGACATGATGCCGGCGGCAACGGCCGCACTCAAGCTCGCGCCAGTCGACGCGACCGTTCTCGCGGCGAGCGCGCTCGGCGGAGTCGCGCCATGATCGATCGATGCGACGAGGATGCCATCCATCAGTCTTCCAATAGCTGGCGATGGCAGCGATCCCGTGAGAATGAGATGCACCGCGCTGCCGAACGACGCCTTGCCCATCAAGTCGGCGATGTCGTACCCGCGCACGGCGACGCGATTGGGTTCGATCTGCGTGATGGCGGTCTGCCAGACGGCGTTTTTTTCGCTCTCGCTCATGAGACTTTTTCCCTTGATTTTTCGAAGAATCTCAGCCACGGCACTGGGCAGTTCGCCAAATGCATCGACGACCGTTGCTCCCGCTTCGCGCAGTGCTTTCACCTTACCAGCGTGCGTTCCGCGACCACCTTCGATGATCGCTCCGGCGTGACTGAACCGCGTTCCTTCTTTGGCCGCCTTGCCGCCGATGTACGCGATCACTGGTTTGGTGATCGCGCGGCTCACGATGAGCGCTGCGAGTTCTTCTTCTTGGGTCGATCCAATCTCGCCGAAGATGACGATCGCTTCGGTCATGGGATCGGCTTCGAACATCAGCGCGGCTTCTGGAATTCGAATGCCAAGCACAGCATCTCCGCCGATGTGCGCGATTGTTGAGATGCGCACTCCCGCTTGTCCGAGGTAGTAGCCCGTGCTCGATGCCATTCCACCAGAGCGACTGATGATGCCAACACCCGCAGGCATCCCAGGCTTGAACCATTGGCGTGCGCTCTCGGCGCGTCCGCCGATCATGCCGACGACGCCGCGACCTGGGCTCAACACACCGAGTGTGTTTGGACCGAGAAATCGTGCGCCGTTGGCGCGCGCCGCTGCTGCGATCTCCATGGCATCCCAGACTGGAACGCGATCTGGAACGAGCACGGTGAGCTTGATTCCAGCTTCAATCGCTGCAATTGCTGCATCTTTCACACCTGCCGCTGGAACGAAGAGCACGCTGATGTCAATTGCGCCAAGCGCATCAACCGCCTCGTGTGGGGTGTTGAAGACCGGAACGCCAAGCACGGATTGACCGCCCTTGCCGGGAGTCACACCTGCAACAACATTCGTGCCGTACTCGCGCATCAATCGTGTGCGCGCTTGTCCCTCGCGACCGGTCATCCCTTGCACAAGCACACGCTTTGTTTCGTCGATGAGAATCGCCATTAGCGCGCTCCTCCTGCGAAAGTCGAACTGGCTTGTTTCCCTTGAGAGATAGAAGCGGGGATGAGCGCGCTCAATCCAGGAATGTCGAGCTCAAGATAGAAGCCCTCGACCCCCGCAAGCGTGCATTCAACATCGCACGCGAGCAGCTCAGAGTCTTTCGTCGCGAACTCTTCGTTTGCAACCGCCATCGCTGGCGCGCCACCGCGGTCGATGATCAATCCGCCAGAGTGTGCTTCGACGGCAGTGCGAATCTGCGACCAGTTCGCGGTGTCGATCCAGACGCGCCCACTCTTCACCGCGAACGACGTCGCGCTCGAATCATGCACAAATGCAGCCACTCTCGGCGCCCGCGGCGTCCAGAGTGTTCCATGCGCGTCGGCGACGAGTTCGGCGAATCGCGCGGCGATCTTGGCGGGCGAGTCGGTCTTTCGATAACCCTCGATGGGCGCACGCAACAGCGCAGCCATCCGGCGCAGAATGTCGACGGCGCGATCTTCGGTGTTGCCACCGAGTCGAATCACCGCTGGAACATCGAGGTCGAGTTCGTAGAAAGCTTTGGCGAGTCCGTACGCCGACCAATACTGTTCTTGACTCGCGACTCCTGAGCCCGATCCGAAATATCCAACCAAGTTTGGTTGCGCCAGAATGATCCGGCTCGCTCGGTAGACCTTGGTGGCAGATGGATTGCCGCTGGTATCTGTGAAGTTGGCGATCGTGAATCCTGCAGTGACGATCGCGTCCATCGACATCATTGATCCGCCGCCGCCAGCTCCGTGAAAGCCGACGAGTCCGCTCGTGTCGCTCGCTGCCGCGGTTGCAAGTTGTGCGAAGTAAAACGTTCCGCGGTGATCGCTCTGCTCAGCCGCGTATGCCACGCGTTCGAGTTCAGTCGGTGGATGGTCAAACTCACGCGCAATCTCGATGCCAAGTTCTGGATGGCGCGCGACGGCATAATCGTCGATCGTGATTCGGCAATCAGCCGCGACGAAGGTGCCGTCCTGGGTGAGAGCGAGTGGATTGACCTCGAGCGAGCGCGCTTCAACGCTGCGCGCCGCCGCGAACAAGTTTTTGAGGCACGTTGCGAGATCGGCGGCATGCTGTGCCGAGAGTCCACACGACCCAACAGCCTCTGCGACTGCTTCAGTGTCAGGACCCTTCACCACATCGCACCCAATTCTGCGCGTCGACGCTGCGCGTTCTTCGATGCCGCTGCCGCCTCCAGCAGCGAAGATGATCACGGGTGCGCGCGCCGCGTCATCAATTGCAAACGAGAGAAAAAACTCCCGCGCGATGGCGATTTTCTCTTCGACGAGCACCGCCTCGACTGGAAACTGCCCGACCGTCATCGCGAGCATTCGCGTCGCGTGTGCCCGAGCATCGTCAACGGTCGCGGCAAACGCGACGCCGCCGATCGCGGCGCGACCCGTCATCCATGCTTGAATCTTGATGACTACTTCGCTTCCGGCACCGCATTCAAGCTCACGCGCTGCCTCGGCAGCGTCGTCGCCACTCGTTGCCGCGCGACCCCGCGGAATCGCGAAGCCGTGTCTCGCGAGAATCTCTTTTCCCTGATATTCGTGCAGCCGTGCCATGCGATTTTTAGTCTACGGCAAGACGCGTTTGAATTTCAGCGCGCGCCTCAGGTCAGTCAACTGTCCCGCATGCATCCCATTGTGAAAGCAGAGGCGAATCGCCATCTGATCGATGCGCTGTTGTGTGCCGTTCCAATCGATGCTCGCTGTCAGTCGATTCGCGGGCAACGCTTCGAGCGTGCAGGCGAGTTGCTCGACCGCATTGGTGAAGATCTCACGCCCACGAGCAAGCGTTGGATAGCGTGCGGGGTCATCCACTGGTTGAGAGTCTTTCGCGATGCTGTCGATCTCGTACCGAGTCGATTCGGCGCCGCAGTCTGTGGTCGAGAAATCGTGCTCTCGCGGCGCGGGACCGCCGATGATCTGACCGAAGCGAGCCATCGTGAACGCGCAATGACCAAGAATCCACACGGGGTGGTTTGGGCAGGTGCCACCCTGCGCGGTGCGGTTGTTTTCGTCAAATCCAGCGAGGAATCGCAGAAGAAGCGGGGCACTCTCACGAATGCCGCAGGCCAGTGTCGCTGCTGCGGAGTTGTGGATCATCGGCGGATGATCTCACAAACTGCAAAATTTGCATCCCCGATTTGACCAGAGCGAACCCAGACTGCATGATGTCTTCAGTATGAAAAAGGTTGAAGTTCCAGACACATTTCAGCGCATCCTCTTCGCCGCCTTCAGTCTCTTCATTGGGATTCTGCTGGCGCGCACGATGGGTTTCTAGGTCGCATCCACGCGATCAGAATCAACCCAGGAATTCCTGCAGCCATCGTCAGCGCGAAGAACTGCGGGTAGTCGAGTTGCTTCGCGAGCACTCCGCTCGCGCTACTCGCAATCGCGCCGCTCGCGGCCATCAGTGACGTGAGCATCGCGTACTGCATCGCGACGTGTCGAATGTTGCAGACCGACATGAGGAATGCGACGAAACCTGCGGTGACCAAGCCACCAGCGAAGTTTTCAACCGCGATCACTGGAATCAGCGCCCACACGGGCGCGCCCACCTCAGGCGGTGAAACGGTCGTCGCATCGAAGGCGAAAGCAAGCAACCAGAATCCGCCGTTGCTGAGTGCTTGCAACGCGCCGAATGCGAGCAGGCAGCGGATGAGTGAGAGTCGCGCGACGATCCATCCACCGGTGAGCGCTCCGGCGATTGTGAGTGTGAAGCCGAATCCTTGTCGAATCCAACCAAGATCTGCGGGGGTGTAGCCGAGTCCCTTGAGCAGCAGCGGTGGAGTCATCGCGTTGGCGAGTTGATCTGGAAGGCGAAAGACCAAGACAAACGCGACGAGCGCGAGGAGTCGCACTCCCCACTCTTTCGCGAACAGCGTGAAGGGATCGAAGAGTGCGCTGCGAACAGTCGACGCGGGTCGAGCGTGCTGCGGTGGCTCTCGCGCGACAACCGTTCCAACGATTCCCAGCAGTGCCAATGCGCAGAGGCAGAGGACGGCCGCCGACCATCCGATCGAATCGGCTGCGATGAGAACGCCCGCGCCAATCACGATGTAGCCGATGCGATATCCACTGACGAAGACTCCGGCGCCGGCGCCGACTTGAGCCCGCGAGAGCACTTCGACGCGGTATGCATCCGCAACGATGTCTTGCGTCGCGCTGAGAAAAACAACGCCGCTGAGCAACGCCATGAAGAGGTAGTTGTGTGCGTTGTTCGCTGCCTCGTCCGCGCGCGGGGCAACAATCGCAGCGGCGACGATGAATGCGAGTGCCAGAACTTGGGTGAGCAGGATCCAACTACGCCGCTGACCAAGGCGCGCGAGGAATGGAAGGCGCACGCGATCGACGATCGGCGCCCAGAGAAACTTCAATGCGTATGGAAGCTGAAAGAACCCGAGAAATCCGATGAGTTCGAGCCCCCAATGCTGCATCGTCGCCCACGCGGGCGTGATGTTGGTCGCGAACAAGTTTGGAATGCCGCCAGAGAAGCCAAGCGCAGCGAGCACAAGCATCGTGCGATTGCCATACAACTGTGCGAGGGAGGGTCGGTCCATGACCAAGACTCGAGGCTACACAGCGACGCGCGCACGCAGTGCATCCATTACGATCGAACGATAAAGAATCACCAATGGATGCCACAACCACACTCATCACACTCACCGAATCGACCGGCGGCAGATTTCGACTCGCAGCAATCGCTGAGGCGTGGTCGTGGGGGGGATTGCTCGTGGGGATGGGCTGCAAGTATCTCGTGGTGCACGATCCAATTGGCGTTCAGATCATGGGACCGATTCACGGCGCGCTCTTCATCATCTACCTCATCGCCGCATTTCTCGCGGCAAAGGAGTATCGATGGAGTGCGAGCGTGACCACGCTCGCGATCGTCGCAGCCATCCCGCCGTTTACGACGTGGCCGTTCGAACGCTGGGTACTCAAGCGTGGAATGCTCTGAGGTCAGTCGAGAAAGCGAACGATTCCTGTGTCGACGTCATACATCGCACACAGAAGTGTGAGTGATCCATCGTCTCTCGCGGCGCGCAACATCGCACTGCGCTCGAGCAATCGCTTCATCTGGTAGCGCACGTTGACCTCGGCAGCGGCGGTGAGATTGGGAGTGCCGCCAGCCGCCTTCGTCTTGATGAATTCGCCGAGTCCTGGGCTGAGCGCGTCAGTGATCGCAGGCATATTGCCAGGAAGCGGCTTCGCTGCCACGGTTGCTTCAATCGCTCCGCACTTCGTGTGCCCAAGCACAACGATCGTGTGTACGCCGAGCGCAGCGACACCATACTCGAAGGTCGCGGTGCCGCCGACATCTTCGAAATTGCCCGCACCACGCACGACGAAGAGATCGCCCACTCCCTCGTCGAAAAGGATTTCGAGTGGCACACGTGAATCAGCGCAGCTCAGAATGCCCACTGAGGGGCTCTGCCCGAATTCGCCAGTGTGAATGACGCGTTCTGCTTGCCAGGTGTGCGACTGCATTCCACCGGCGAGAAAGCGTGCATTCCCCGCGAGTAAATCGGTGCGTGCGCAGCCCTTCGCAATTCCTTCAGTTCGAGGTGCGACGGTGGTGCAGCCGGCGATGGTTGTGACGGCGGCGACGAGAGCTGCGCGTCGGACGAGGGTCAGAGCGCGTGCGAAAAGTGAAATGTGATTGATGTGCATGATCGTGAATTTACTACTGCGGCGATTGACGCACAAGGGTGGTCGCACAACACAAGGAGAATCCTGCGCCCTTTTTAGATGCTGTGTGCTTTGTCTCGACGATCGGTCAAACTCGGTCTGATGCCCGATGTAGGGCGCTTGCGGAATCCGAGTGGCTCGATGTGCGACCCCTTTGTTACGGGCAGAACGGAGTGCTGCAGCCTTACGATTTGCCCGTAGATGGGGGGGCGGGTGCGCCACGGCTCGCGCACCAATCGCGCCACGCCTCACGCACCGCCTCATGAAAACGCAGCGCGTACGCATTCTGATCGCACAGAGGTGAAGCTGAGAGCTCGCCGCGTAATCCTGCTCGAAGCGCGGCGAGTCGCGTCCGATCGGTCGCAAGAACGCGCGAGACAGCGACGAACTCGTCGGGGCTTGCGGCGATCCACTCACGATGACCTGCCGCAGTCAACAGGCTCGCACTGACGCGCGCGCAATGGCGATCGCCCAAGAGAGTGACTGTCGGCACGCCCATCCAGAGCGCCTCGCATGTGGTCGTCGTGCCGTTGTATGGAGTCGTGTCGAGCGCGATGTGCACGCGTGAGTAGAGCTCGAGGTGCTCACGCAATCCGACGGTGAAGTCAACGACGTCGACGCGATTCTGCGCGATGCCGCCACTCTCGAGCCGTGCGAGCATGTGCGCGCGTGTGCCAGCGTCCGCCATCGATCGGCTCTTGAGGAGCAGGCGTGATCCTGACACGGCTGCGAGCGTCGCCCTCCAGAGTGCAATAGTGCTCTGCGAAATCTTTGGAGTCATGTTGAACGATCCAAAGGTGATCGGCGCATCGGCTTCTGGCATCGCCGGCAGCGGCGCGTTGAGAGGGGGCGCGTAGCAGAGAAAGCACGGGTCGATTCGTGCGAGGCGCTCGGTACAGCAAGCATCACTCCCGGGTGGATCGGTGATCGAATCAACGATTCGCCATCCAACTCCTGGATGGCCCGTCGTGTTTGGATAGCCAATGGCGCTCACGATCACCGGCGCCGGTGCGCTGTCGAGTGCGCTCAAACGACCTCCCGATGAATGACCCCCCAACTCGATGAGCACGTCAATCTTGCGAGTGCGAATCGCCGAGTCGAGTGCTGTGTCTGCGAGCGAGAATCCTTCAACCCACTCATCGGCGAGTTCGATGAACCGCGCGCGCGTCGCATCACTCGCGTCGGGTTTCGCGGTCGAGAAGACGGTCATGGCGCAACCCTCAGGAAGCGCGCGCATGAAGGGTTCTGCGAAATATGCCACCGAATGAGTGCGCAGATCACCCGAGAGAATTCCGACCCGAAGTGGACGCTCGGGCGAGGAGTCGGTCGTCGCGGCGGTCGCGACGCTTCGCACGCACTGCACGTAGTCGCGATGAGCCTGCGCGAGAGTCTCGACCGATTGCTCTGCGTAGTTGAGCGCCCAGAGGAATCCTGAGCGAAGTGCAGCGTCGCGCGGGTGATTCGCAATGGCGCGGTCAAACTCAGCGAGCGCCTCATCGATGCGCCCTGTGTCTTTGAGAACGCTCGCGAGGTTGCGCGAAAGTTCAGGCCAATCGCCGCGCAGTGCGAGACCGCGACGACCGGCTTCGATGCCCGCGATCGAGTCGCCAACCTGTGCGCACGCCACGGTGAGTCCCAAGTATGCCGTCGCGTACTTCGGATCGATCTCGACGGCTGCGCGCAATTGCACGATCGCATCTGCAACGCGTTGCGAATTCATCAGAGCATTGGCGTAATTGTTGCGAAACGCTGGCGCGCGCGGCGCCGCCTCGACGCACCGCGCGAAGTGATGAAGCGCTTGTGGCAACTGCCCCGACCAGAGCAACAGCATGGCGAAAATCTGCGCCGCTTCAAAGTCCTTTGGATCTCGATTGACCGCAATTCGCAGCGAGGCGAGCGCCGGAGCGATCCGACCCTCTTCAGCATCCTTCAGAGCGCGCTCGAGCAAACCTTTCGAAGCCATACAGCGATCGTAACCCGATCAATCGATTGTGTTGGTGGCG
Organism: Singulisphaera sp. GP187; assembly: GCA_945869475.1. Taxonomy (GTDB): domain Bacteria; phylum Planctomycetota; class Phycisphaerae; order Phycisphaerales; family SM1A02; genus F1-60-MAGs104. The sequence goes on from CAMBOV010000025.1 coordinate 13,085, forward strand.
AGCGAAGCTCTTTCGTGCGTCGCATTCGCGCGCGCTCTCGCCACCTGCGCGGCGCCTCCGGTTTCTTCTAGTTTCGGCGCACAGTCGGAAGCGGCGAGGTGAAGAGCGCCTCAAAGTCGCTGACGTTGTTCGCAGATCCCTCAAGATCGAATTCATCGACGATTGTGCCGCCAATCCACGCCGAGAGACGACTCGCAGCGAGGGGTGGAGCGTGGTGTGTGGCGATCTCGCTCGCGTAGTTCAGCAAGTCGTAGACACGAGCACGAGATGGCAGCAACCTGCGACGCTTTGGAGTGATTCCTTCGAGCGAGGTCACCCCATAAATCCCAGGGAGGTCGCCAACGAGGCGGTCGAAGGCCCCCCGGTGCGCTTCGCCGACGTTGACGCCTCCCCAGTTGATCCGATTGAGCACGGTCTCGAGACTGCGCACCTCATTGAGGCTCGCCCATGACCTCTGCGCACTCTCGAATCGTTGGCGCATCGCGCTGAATCCATCCGCATTCGAATAGCACGAGAGCGCACGGTCGAGCGAGTGAAGTGGATCTTGACCAAGGCGCACTTGATTGCGAAAGGCGCGCTGTTCCCCGACCGCACCGTTGGTGCAGATGAGTCGCAGCAGCGTGACGTAGATGCGAGGTTCGCCGAACCCATCGAGCGGCAACTCGAGTTGAAAGCGATTTTCAAATGCATCGGGACCGATCCGAAAATTGCCAGGTCCATCTGCTGGAGTGTGCACCGACACAAGTTTGCCCTCGGCATATCGCAGTCGATCGCCGCTGTATGCGCGCACCATCGCGAGCGCGCCGTCGCGTGTGACCAGTGGAGAGGTGCGCGGAGTCACGGCGAGCAATCTCGGCGCCGAGCCCCGCGGCCGTTCAATTGCGAAGCGCAGGCGGCTCTTGCTGTCGCGCTCTGCGATCCGTGCGAAGACTTCGGTGGGCGAAAAGTATGCGAAGACCGCTTCGTTGAAACCGCACCGTTGAAAGAGGCTCGTCCAGAATCGATCGCTCGCGACGACCTGCTCGCCTCCGAGCAGCAGTCGGGTGGGCGCGCGTCGCCGTCGCAGCGAGCCAGGTCCAGCGACGCGTGCGGTCGATTCGTTCAGCGCGCTTGGCAGTGGCAGCGTGCACTGTGCGTTGGGCGCGCGCTGCGCTGGAGGTGCAGCAACGATTTGCGCGAGAAATTCGCTGTCGGGAGCGAGATCGCCGACCGTCGCTTCGAGATAGTCAAGTGTTGGAATGTCAATCGATGTCATTGGGATCAAATCCTTTGAAATAGGGCCGCGGAGCGCTGCGGCTGCGGTTCTTGGTGATGAGACTGGGAAGCGAAACAGTGGTTTGTGCGGCAACCTGTCGCATGCGCTGCACGATCGAATCGAGATCACGAGTCGCGCCGATTGATCGCCAGATGCCTTGCGACACAATGAATTGCTCGATCGGTTTGGCGATGCGGGGGAATGGAAGGGGCGTGTCGCGATGCTGCACGATTGTTTTCACGGGCGTCTTAACGTCGATGCGAAAGGCGCGTCCGCCCATTTGCACGGTCAGACCGCGCGATGCAGGACGGCAAAACACGGTCGCGAGTGTGGGATCGTTGAACCCCTCAGTCAAACACGCCATCGCAACGAGCACATCGAGCTCGCCATCGCCAAACGCCTTGATTTGCCGTTCGCGGTCGCTCTCGCCGCTGACGAGTTCGACGCGGACGCCCGAGCGGCGAAGTAGAAGCGTGCAGCGACTCGCATGCTCACGCGTGTGAAAGAAGATGAGCGTCTTGCCAAAACGCTCGCGCGAGGCGATCCACGTCTGTGCGACGTCGGTGGGATCCCACGAGTCGACCGCGACGTGGCGATAAGGTGAGAGCACTCCATCATCTTGAAGCGATTGGATCGAACACCGCTTGAGAATGTGCGAATAGCAGAGTCGCGCACGGTCGAGTCGGTAGGGGGTGGCGGTCAGTCCAATGATGTAGGTCGGACGTGCAATCGAGTTCAACGTCGCGGCGGTCATGCACGCATCGCGGTGCGCCTCGTCCATGATGAGCAGATCAACCTGCGGCGGATTGCGTTGAAAGAGCGAGATAAGCGTGAGGTCGATGTTGAACCGAAACTTTCGGTTCTCGTGTTGCGCTTGATGAAGTAAGTCGCGACGAGGTGCGCACCAGCCCACGCGCAGACCCGCCTCGCGTTGAAGCACCGCAGCGGTTGCGAGCGCAACGTGTGTCTTGCCGGCGCCTGTTGGAACAACGGTCATCACACTCGAGAGGCTGCGTCCACTGCCCATGACAGCGCCGTGCAGCGGGCTTTCGAGACTCGCGATAATCTCGCGCACGAGTGCCGTTTGATAGGTGCGTCCAGCGTGCGAATCGCTCAAAGCCGCGGCGCGATCGCACAGCGATGCGTGAGACGATCCGATGGGGCGAAAGCGGGTGTGTGTCGGCGCAACCATGACGTGCACAAGATGCCACGCGTGCGTTCCGCTTCGAAGCAGATTGACGACCGAAATCGCGTCCGAGTGACGAGTGTGCGGACGATGGCGCGCGCGCTCGCGCGAGGCGGTCGCCAACCACCCAAATGAAATCCGACCCTCGTTCTGCTCAGTGGCAGACGCTGTGTGGCGGATACTTCGGTCGATGAAAACTTCTCCCACCAAACAACTCTTTCCCCAGCTCGCAAGTGTGAAGCACTTCGTTGACCCCACCGGGTCGGTCGGTTCCTTGGATGCGATTGTTGATGCGATGGTTTCAGGTTCGATGCCGCGCAAGCACATTCTGCTCGAGGGAGCGATTGGCTCTGGTAAGCGTCACCTCGCGCGGGCCATCGCACGTGAATTCGGCGGCGCCGTGTATGAACTCGAGCCACACAGCGTGATAAGCCGCGGCGAGTTCGCTGAACTTCTGCACTCTCTGCGCAGAGGCGATGTGATCATCGCGCACAACGTCGATGAGATGGGCGGAGCTTTTGTTCGTGACTTGGTCGTTGCGATCATTGGGCGTCGGGCGCCTGCTCCTGCTGCGCCTGTGTGGGGGTCCGATCCCACCGCGATGCGTGCCAAGAGCGAGGGAGCGGCCGACATGACGTGGCGGCTTCCTGAGATTCAGTTCATTGCGACGACGAACATGATCGGTGGCGTGCCGCGGCAAGTTCTCAATCCGTCGCTGAAGTTCGCGTTGCGATCCAACGCTGTTGGAGTCGCAGCAGGCATCGCGCGTGCTCTTCGATTCAATGGTGTCAACTTTGAACTCGCAGCCGTTGAGCCGCTGGCAGAGTTCGTGCTGGCGGCGAAGGGCGAAGACATGAGCGACATCATCGTCGCGCTGGTCTGTGCCTGGCAGACGCTCGCCGGCGCCGAGGGGCGGCTCGTAGGCGAGGACGCGCGAAAGATCGTGCAACACGCCTGGTCGTTCATGCCTGCTGCCAACACGATGCGTTCATTCGCGGACGCCCTGAAGGTCACGGGCAATCTTGAAGCAGCGGTCAGACAACTGAACTTTCCGCCGCATCTTGCGTCTGAGTTCGCCGCTGCGACGGCACCCTCGGTGGCTCCGACGGCTGAATCCACCTCGGTGATGCAAGAGATCGAACGGTGGCTCACGCCGACTCCAACGTCTGACGATGAGGGCAGTGGCGACGACGAAAGCGACGAAACGGACGAAGAGTGAATGCCGCATCGCACGCTACGCTCTTCACATCTGCCGCACATTTAACGAGGAGGGGTCGTGATCAAGAAGCCAGCGAAGAAAACCAAGTCCAAGGGAGCATCGCAACTTGCGCCTCACCGCGGGGTGTCGATGCGTGCCAACCAGGACGAGATGTTCGAGCGACTTCTGCGCATCAAGGTTCTTGCAGAGCGTGAGGACGGCGTCACCTTCGACCAGATCAAGCGCGAGTTTCGCGTTGAAACGGCGCAGGCAAACGAGTTGATTCGACTCGTGCGCGAGCGGCTCAAGGTCGAATTGCGGGTCGATCGCACTGGTGGCGAGCGTCGTTACTTCAGCACCTCGGGCAGCGCGCTCACACTCGACCTACACGAAGACGAGGTGATCCCTGCGCTCTTCATCCTGCGTGATGCGACCAGCGGCGCCTTCTCGCCACCACTGCGCCCAGCCTTTCGCTTGGGACAGACTATTGAGAAGCACCTCAGCAGTGAGATGCGCCAGAAGTACGAAAAACTAAAGGGTCGTGTGAGTCTGCGATTCGTGACCGCGAGGCATGGTGATGTGCAGCGATTCGAGCAAATCGTAAACGCGATGATTGCGGGCACGACACTGCGCATCAAGTATCGCAGTGCGTCTGTCAAGGCAGCGAACACAGTTGGCGCGCTGGCTTTTCAAGAGGTCGAACCCTACGGCATCTTCTTCGCTCGTCGCGCGTTTTACGCGATCATGCGTCCGATCGATTCGACTCCGTTGCCGCGCACGGACGCATACTCAGACCTGCGCACCTTCAAGATCTCGCGCATCGAAGACGCACACTCTGGCACGCACACATTTCGCGTGCGTGCGGGATTCACGACCGACAGATATCTCGCGGACTGCTGGGAGATGGTGCGGTTTCCAAAGGACCCCAAGTCGACCGTCGTGATTGATCTCGACGCCACATTCGCAGTCGCCGCGAGCGAGACCGAGTGGCATCCAACGCAACGCGTCGAAGTGCGCAGCGATGGAAGCCACCGATTCACCTTTCGAGTGCGCGGATTCAACGAGATTCTCTGTTGGATTCTCTCCAACGGAAGTTCGGCAACGGTTGTCAAACCTGAGGCGCTCAAGCAACGGCTTCGCGACGAGATCGCACTGATGCACACGAAATACTTCCTTGGCTCGCCAGTTCACACACACAGAAAGGTCTCAACATGAAACGCAACTCACGCTCATTCAACGCGCTCATCGCCTCGTGCATCGGCGCGGCCGCGCTCGCCGCATGTCAACCGCAGCAGACGCACATCGTGCGCACGACGCGATTGCCAGACGGCACCGAATACAGCTACGTCAACAACAGCAACGGGTATGGCTACAACCCCAACTACACCAGCGATCAGAACATCAACGTCAACGCTCCGCAGGCTGCGGCGGTCGTCGGTGTGAACACTGGCGGTTCTGGTGGTGGTTCCTGGGGCTTGGGCAGCATGGGTGGAACTGGTTGGTACGCACCAACCTACGGCTACGGCTCTGGCTACTCCGGCGGATTTGGCGGCAACTCGTTCGCCCCGTGGGTGCCGCAGGGCACAGCTGCAGGTTCGGTAAGTGGTGGGTGCACCGGCACCTCACAGGCGCTGATTCGCTGATTCGCTGATTCGTCAACGTTCGGTTGATTCATCCGCAGCGTCGCGCCGCTTTCGCGGCTTGTACTGTGCGGTCTTCACCGAGTGATCAGGCGCGATGCGCACGACTTCGAAGCGAATCCGTCCCGCTTCAACGGCTCGTGCAATTGCGCGTTGATACTTGTTGAGGTCGGCTTTGCCGTACTTCACATCGATGAGCACGACTTCGACTGCGTCGAGGTCGCCTGTGCCATCGCGCGCCTCGGTGAGGCCATCGAAGATCACGTAGTCGATGGGATCGCCAAGAAACTTCGAGTCGGCGGGTGAGTAGACAAACCCAGGAAGCAGCGGAGCCATCTGCTCGGCCATCTGTCCCTTCAAGGTGCTGCGACTTTGATTGACGCTCTGCGTGCGTGCT
>CAMBOV010000026.1 GCA_945869475.1 Singulisphaera sp. GP187
ATTCCCCTGCCGATGATCACGCGCGATCGCGCGCGCGAATTGCTCGCGTATTTGTCACGCATGCAGCACGAGGGTCACTCGATTGTCGCGTGGAATGGATTGAGTTTCGATATGCGCTGGCTCGGTCACGCCGCGGGCGATATGCAAACAGCTGCGCGCGTCGCGATGAAGTTGTACGACCCGATGTTTCAGTTCTTCAAGCTGAAGGGTTTTCCAGTGGGGCTCTCGTCCGTCGGCAAAGCACTCGGCGTCACGACCGTCAAACTGATGGATGGCGCGCTCGCGCCACAAGAGTGGCTCGCCGGAAACTACTCGCAGGTCTGCGAGTACGTAAAGAGCGACGCGCGCATGACTGTCGAGATTGCCAGCGCAATCGCACGCGCGAATAAAATCGCGTGGGTGACCAAGCGCGGCACAACATCATCGGTGCCAATCCCCCGCTTGCGCACAGTCGAAGAATGCATCGCAGACCCAATGCCCGATCAATCATGGATGGACACCCCGCTGCTGCAAGAGAAATTCACTGGATGGATGCGGCACAAACCATGAGCTCACTCTCACGACACGGTGCCCGAACCAAAGAACGCTGAGGCAGAACCCGATCCATCCTGAGCAGTTGCGCGAAACTCGTAGGCGCCATCGCCGGGAATTGTGATGATCGCGTCGTAGGTCTCAGCGATGCCCATCAACACGCGCGGAGTGGAAAAGGGTTCGACCGTCATTCCATCGGCGGCGACGATCTCGAGTTTTTCCTGGGCAAACTGAACAAAGAAGTAGGTCGCAGACGAGCCATTGATGATGCGCAGCCGCACCTTTTCACCCGGCGCACCCGCAAGGTTGATGCGCGATTGACCATTCACAAGAAACGCGTCATACGCAACATCCGAGATATCCATCGGAGCCATGCGCGACCACTCGCGTTGCAGGTACTCCGAAAAGGCGCCGGCCTCAATCGCACCGAAAATCGAGGGAAAGTTCTTCTTACGAATCGGATACCAATCGTTGCCCGTCATCAGCGCCCGCATGACCTCTTTGGGATTCTCATCCGTCCAGTCCGAAAGCAGGAGCACTTCTTCGCGTATTGGCACGACGCCCGCAACGGGCGGCTCATCGATGATGAGCGCGCCGTAGATGCCGGCTTGCTCTTGAAGTCCGCTGTGGGAGTGGTACCAGTAGGTTCCCGTTTGCTTGATTGGAAAGCGATAGGTGAAAGTCGTTCCACTCTCGATGGGAGGGGTCGTGAGCAGCGGCACGCCGTCCTGATCATTTGGCACGAGCAAACCATGCCAGTGCAACGATGTGCTCTCCTTCATCGTGTTGTGCACATGAATGACAGCTTCGTCGCCGAGCGTAAACCGAAGCACAGGACCGGGCACCGTTCCATTGATGGTCATCGCGTGCCGCGGCGTGCCGTTGATGACGACATCGCTCTGGGCAATCGTGAGGTGGTATTCGCGGACATCACCGTGCGCTGCGGGCGCGGGCGGCGAAAGTGCGAGAATCACGAAGGCAAGGATCAACGCCCGAATCACGATCGGCGAAGCGTACTCCCCCCTGCGTGCGGACGAAGTTCGAAGGTTCGATGCGCGAGCGATTTGAGCTCGGTCACTTCCAATAGTTGTTCGCTGCGGCGATAGTCGCAAAATCGGTCGCCACGGTCTGTCCGATCGAGATCAACATCGCGGCATCCTCCGCATAAATCGCACGGAGTCTCTCACGCACGGCGGCGTCGGGCTGCGTGGCCTTGATGATCAACCTCGACATCTTGATTGCGAGTTGCCGGCCTTCTTCGGGCGTCTTGGTGATCAACGAGTTGCCCGGGATGAGTTGAACTGAATGTGCTGGATCGCTCATCCCTTGAGCCTACATGGCGGCTGCAATCGCAAAACTTCCAACGATCACTCCCGCTGATTGTGAGTCACTTGGAGCGACTGGGGATTGTGACGTAATCCCCCACAAGGCATTCCCCACAATTCTCGGGACTTTCAACAACGCACGCGGTTGGATTCGAACCAACGACCCTCGGTTTCGAAGACCGATGCTCTATCCAGCTGAGCTACGCATGCAGGGCGAGGGAGGATACTCCAATCACCCGCCGCGCGCGCCACTTCGTTCAATTGCACTCAGCGACCAGCGCAGCCGTCAATCACACCGTCGACATCGGCGTCTGCCTCGAGTCCCCACTCGATTTCGCACTGGTCGGGCACGCCATTGCTGTTGCAATCGTGCACCCATCCCGCATTGATTTCGCATCGATCGACGATTCCATTGGCGTTGCAATCGGGATCGCGATCATCTGGCACACCGTTGTGATCGCAGTCTGAGGCAAGCCCGAGCGCGATCTCTTGCGCGTCGTCGCGTCCGTTGTGATTGAGATCTGCGAAGCAACGATCGGTGAAGGTCGCTCCCGCTGCGTCGATTCCGTCCCCGACGATCGAGGTCTCGGCCTGGCCGCAAATCGTCGAGTCATTGAACGAGACGCGGCCGCCGGATGATCCGATGTTCCATCCTGTGCCGCTTGAATTCGCTGTGAATCGGCAGCCTGAAAACGCTGCGCTGCCGCCCGCGACGAAGACTCCGCCGCCCGCATCGACGCTGAGGTTTTTCTCGATGACCGTATCGAACGCGAGCAGGTCGCCCGCATCGCTGTAGATGCCGCCACCCCACGCGCCACTGGTCGTTGCGTTCTCGGAGACGGTCGAGTGCACGAGCGTCAATCGTCCTGCGCGCGAGTAGAGCCCGCCACCGAAAGTGCCAGCCTTGTTTTCGCGCACGACACAATCGGTCAGAGTGGGTGAGCCACCTTCATTGCGAAATCCACCGCCCGAAACGGTCGCGCCATTGCGTTCAAAGCGACACGAATAAAACGCGCTGCTCGAGCCGAGGTTCGAAACGCCGCTTCCCTGATTGTTGAAAAACGTGCAGTCGCGAACGCGAACATCGACGTGATCGATCAAGAGTCCGCATCCCGTACTGCCTGTTGCGCCAGTGAGTGCGAGGTGTTCGAGGTGCGTGCCCGTTGCGCCCGCACCTGAGATTCTCAGTGATTCGCCTTCGGTTCCGTCGCCCATGATCTGTGGGCGTGACGCCGAATCGGCGCCGCGCAGTGTGACTCGCTTGCCATCGATCCAGACGCGTTCTGCATAGTTGCCTGGAGCAATGAGCACGGTCTCGCCGTATCTCGCCGCATCGACGGCCGCTTGAATCGTTGGATATTGCGCAGGAACCCGCAACACACCCTCGATCGGGCGCGCGAAGTTGAATCCATCGAGCGATGCCGTTGCGTTGAACGCGCTGGACTGTTCCGTAAAGACTCCTCGATAGAGCGACACCGTTGCGCCGCTGATCAAGAGCAAGAAGATGGCAGCATGCGGCAAAGATCTCCCCTGACCGCCACGCTGTTGCAGGCTCTGCTTCATGCTGCCACTCCTCGATTTGACGTTGACTGTTTCATGACCACACACCAACACACAATCCAATTCACGGGCGCAACTCACAAGTGAACTGCCGCTCTTTTTGCAGAATCTGTAACTCTGCTGCGCAGGGGAATCGGTCGCTCGAGCCACCGACTTTCGTCGACTTGCGCAAATGAACACAAAACTCCCAGCCAACGTCGTTTCTGCGCCAATTCGCGGTGTTTTGCTCTATCGTTTTCACGTGCGCACCCCCGCCCCTGTGATCGCCCCTGTGATCGCCCCTGTGATCGCCCTTGTGATCGCCCTTGTGATCGCCCTCGCAACGGGATGCTCCGGCGACGATCGCAACAAGAATCCCGTGCGAGTACTCGCCGCGTCGATTCGCACGCAAGATCTCGTGCGTTGGTGCCACGACGCGGGAGTCACACCAACGCCAGCGCAGTGGATCGAGATCGACGCGCACCACGATCGCTACCTCGCGCGTGTGCTTCAAGTTCGCACCCCCGCCCGCGAGCGACTGACGGATCTCTTCAAGGCGGGCGACAACGATGAAGCGATCCCGCTCGATCTCGAGTTGCGCACGGAGCGATCCGCCGCAGGAACCAACCACGATTTTTCAGTTCAGATCGCATCGCTCGACGATGAGTTCATCGCATCGCTCACGACCACCGACCTCATCAATCCCGTGATCGCTCAGTCGTTTCTTCAGCGGCGACGACTCGAGCGGCTTTCGTTTCTCCTCAATCTGTCGAACAACCTCGCCGCAGCCACAATGCTCGTGGGCAGTCCTGATCCGCTCGAGTTAATCTTCGAAGCATGGCCAGAGGATGCCCCACGCGACTCGCGCGCGATCGCCGAATGGACCACGCGCAACGTCGATCTCGTGCTGCCCGCAGCGCAACGGCGGTGGAAGCTTCGTTGCGAAGGACGGACAAAGTTCATCGAAGCGGAGTCTGCGGCTGACGATCCATCGACGTCGGAGGATCACAAAACACAACTCGACAAGCGTCACACGAGGTTGTCCGAACGCGAACTGGCCGCCTCCAATGAAGCTCTTCGAGCGATCCAGCTCGTGCTGACACAGGATGCAGTGAGCATTCCGACGCAGGCGCGCGAGGCGGCGATGCGTGCATTCTTGAGAGAGGTCGGCGCCTCTAAGCATGCCGCGGCACTGGAGCGGGCGTATGCGACCGCATCCAACCTCGCCGGGGGAGAGGTCGCTCGCGTGCAGCAGATTCACGCGGCGCGTGAGCAGTGGCGAAGTGAGCGACGTGCGTTGATCGAGTGCGCGAGCCCATGGCTTCACGACGACGCCACGCTCGTTGCCAAGAAACTCGCCGAGTTGCTTGGGCGAATTTCGGATGAAGGCGCGAAGCGACTCGTGAAGGATGCCTATGCGAATCCGCCGCAGGTTGCCCCCGTTGAAATCCCCGACGAGCAGGATGACCAGCAGAATCCGGCCGTCGAAAAGTACAGAAATCTGCGCCACATCGGCTTTATCGCCTCTCCACCGCCAAGGCACTTTCTTCGCACAATCGCACGACTTGCCCGACTCGATGAGGAGCAAGAGGCACTCTTCGTCGACGACGCGCGCGAGCAGTGGTTGACGCTCATGACAGAAGAGAGTCAACGCATCGAACGCGCCGAAGAAGTCTTGAAGGGGATGGCATCGCGCATGATGAGCGATCCTGCAGAACTCTCGCGCGCGCTTGAACTCGCAATGAAGGAAGCGGTCTCTGCACCGCTCGCTCACGCCGATGCACTCGACGCAGAACTCGCCGAGACGCTTCTCGATCGGGCGAACGCATTCGGTGGACAACCCGAACCTGCAGCAACGCTCTGGCGTGTCGTTCGTGCGCTCCCCCCAGAGGGATGGCGCGATCCGCACCATCCACCGATCGCGCGCGTGACCACCGGTGATCAACGCGTCTTTGTCAGCAGTGCTCCTGCATCGGTGGGAGTGCTCGCGTGCGACACGACTCTCTCGACGCTGACGCGCACTGTGCTGCTCGATCTGATCGTCGAGCATCAGCAGGCGCTCATCGCAGAGGCGCAGGCGTTGCGTCTCGCGCGCGCGACATCCGTGCCGCCGATCGTGCGTGCGATCGTGCTGACGCAGAGCGATCCTCTTGAAGGCAAACGGGCGATGTATGCGGCGCTGCGCATTTTTCGACAAGCCGACGAGCGCTTTCAACAACTTCAGCAGTCGATCGTCAATAAGGCTGCGGCGTTTCTTCCCGATGTGGATGCGCACATGTTGAGGTACCGGCGCGCCGAACTGTTCGTTCCAGAACTTTTCGTCGAGGGCTCGTCGCTCTTCGCGTCGGACCGCGCACGAGCGCGCACACTCGCGCAGTCACTCAGCAACGGCGCAGACACTGCGCTGCAGCTGCTCCTCGAGAGTGACGATCTCGCGCTCACTGCCGCCGTGCTCGCTTCGCTCGAAAGTGATCTCGATGCGCAGCCGTCCTCGCAGGTGCTCGACAGACAATATCGCCGCGACGAGCCGCTCGTTGAACAATCACTCAAGCGCATCGACCGCGCAGCGCGCGCAGCGCGCGACCGGGATGCTCAGCGCCGCTGACCCGTTGCCTCGCGCGGCGCGTCGACCTTCTTCATGATGAAGAGATAGTTGAATCCGCGCAGGAAGAAGTTGCCCTCCTCTGCGGCCTTGTTGTAATTGCTCTTGCCGAGCGTCGAGTTGTGGCGAACAACACTGATCACATCGACAGGCTGAAAACGCGTGCGAAGACGCGCGAAGAGTTCGAAGCCAATGGGCATGAATGTGCCTCCTCCTCCGCCCTTGTCTCCGCGGCGCTTGCGCCACGAATCGCTCACATATAGCGCCGCATACCGACGATCTTTGAGCACTCGATGCATCTGCGCGATGACCAAGTCCATCGCAGCGTAGTAGGCGCGACCGCCATCCTCGCCGCTCGCGTCGAGTTTTCCGATGCAGCGCGCATCGTCGGAGTAATCGACGTGCGTCGAGTACGGCGGATCGATAAACACAAAGTCGACGGATGAATCCTCGAGCGGAATCGCGCGCGCATCGGCCTGTGCAATCTCGGGACGGGTCGGCGCGAGATCGAATCCGATGCCGGTGCGTCCGAGGTCGGTCGCGACGTCGAGCGTCGTTCCACTTCCACACATTGGATCGAGCACCTTGTCACCCGCGCGCGTGTATCGCTGCAGCAATTGCCAGATCACCCAAGATGGCGTCGCCCCCGTGTATTCACTATCCCCCTGCATGCGCGAACCATCAGCGGCGTCGTAATGTTGACTTGGGTACTCCCACAGCGTTGTCGTTTGAATCCGAAGTGGCGGTTTTTTCACGGCTGCCACGCGGCAACGAGCGCGGAAAGATCGCGGCCGTCAACCCAGCCATCCCCATCAAGGTCTGCGAGACACTCGCTCTCGCGGCCGCATCGCCCCCATGCGGCGAGCATCAATGTGAGGTCTGTTGAATCAACGCGTCCATCGGCATTCAAATCGGCGAGATCACGAGTTCGGTGAATCACGATCATCGTCGAGTGGATCATTCGGTCGCCGCGTCGCACGACCACCGTCGCGTGCGATGTCGCCGCCGTTTGCTGCACAACGACAATGAGCTGAATCTCTGCTTCGAGTGCGTCGGATGCGATCTCATGCGCTGCGAATCCGAGCACGACTTGCGCTCGATCGGCACCCTCAACGATCACCGACCACGGCTCAGTTGATCCAGCAGCATCGTGCGCTGTGATCGAAGCAGAAATGATCGTGCCGCGTGGCCCTGAAAGCTCGAGTGACTTCGCGTCGCCACGCGCTGGCATCGCAACGGCGAGCGCTGCAACCAACGAGATGATGAATGCACTGATCCGCATGACTTGCCGCAGGATAGCTCACGATTCGCGTTACGGCGTGGACGTCGGCGCGGGCGCGGGTGACGGCGCGGGTGCGCGCGGAGCAACGAACGCCTCATTCACTGGAGGGCACACATCAATCACTTTGCATGCAACCAATTGTTTGCCCAATGCCTCCCAGCGCGCAGCAGTCATTTCTCCGATGAATCCCTTGCCTGCAGCTGGCTCGATCGATGATCTCTCGATCTCCGCGGCGATGTTCATCGCCTCGAGTGACATCGAAGGATTCAACGCGACAATCGCAGGGTTGTACTTCTGTGGAGTCGCAAGATATCGGCGCCATCCCTCTTGTGTCGCTTGCACAAACGCCTCAACGACCGCGGGATTCTGCTTGAGAAACGCCTCGTTGGTCGCGACCACCGCCGCGTACGGATTGAAAACCTCGGCCATCGAAATGATCTTCACTGGCACGCCACGCACTTTGCACTCAACAGGTTCCGAGGCGATGAAGCACTGCTGTGCAGAATCTGGGGTGACGAGAAACGTGGCGAGTCCTCCAGAGTATGGAACCAGTTTCAGCCCCGCTCCCGAATACTTCTCATTGAGAATCGTGACGTAGGGCAGTCCAACATTGACACCGACCATCGAGTTGCTGCGCCAGAGTTGCTCGAGCGTATTGATCGGATTCGCCTCGTGCAGCAAGAACGCCATCGGGTTTTCTTGAAAAGTCGCAAAGACGCCGACGATCGAGCCACCACGCGCGCGCATCGTCAAGACCTCTTCTGCAGAGACGAGCGCGAACGGAACACGTCCACTTGCGACGAGTTGTGCGCATGGAACTTGCCCACCACCCTTGATGAGTTCAACATTCATTCCCGCTTGCGAATAGAGACCGTCTTGAAGCGCCGCATACATGCCACCAAACTCTGGTTCTGGCACCCAGTTCAACTGCACCTGAATCGACACCAGGGCCGCTGCGCCACTCGCACCAGGTGAGGATGGTTTGTCGCATGCGGCCAACGCGAGAGTGACGATTGCGAGAAAGTGTGCCAGAGAGAGTGACGTGCGTTTCATCTGCGAATCTCCATTTCGCTTTGTCCCGATGCATGCCAGCGATTCACGAGCAACCATCCAACGATACTCACCACACCGAAGAGCACGAACCCGACGATCGCCGAGAGCGCAACCGCGCCAAAGACAAGGTCCGTACGCGCCTCTCGCATTGCGGTCATCACAACGATTCCAAGCGGCGCGTGCGCACCGCCATACCCCGAGACAAACTCACCGACGATTGCGCCGATCACTGAGAGTCCCGCGGCGATGCGAAGTCCTGTCATAATCGCTGGAATCGATGCGGGAAGATCGAGTTTGCGCCAGCGGGTCCACGTGGAAGCTCCAGCAAGCGCGAAGATTTCGCGAAGTCCGTGGTCGACGCTGCGCAGTCCATCGATCGTCGCGGCCAAGACTGGAAAGACCGCAACAACCGCAGACGCAGCGATCGCCGTTGGCAACCCGAATCCGAGCCAAATCACAAAGAGCGGCGCGACGGCAACCAGCGGCACCATCTGCACAATGGTCGCGAGCGGATAGATCGACCTTCGAAGCACTGGCACCGCCGCGATCACGCTGCCGCCGATGATTCCAAGAGTTGTCGCGATCGCGAAACCTGACAACGCGGCGATCGCCGTTTGAACTGTCGCCGACAGCAGCATCTCGCTGTTCATCCACATCGTCTGCCCGATCGCGGTCGGTCGAGGCAAGAGAAGCGGACTAACTCCGGTCGCGATGACCGCGACCTCCCACGCGACCGCGATCACACCGACGGCGATGAGTGGCGCTGCGATCTCGCGCATTTTTTCAGAGAGCCGCTTCATGGAACGACAACTCCCGCTGCGACGGCGAGCGATCGCATCACCAGTTCGACCTCTTGCGAGAATGCGTGACTCGTTCGATCGCGACTCGCTCGATCGAGCGCGACGCGGTGAATCGAATGCACACGCGCACGACGCATGATGACAATCTCGTCGGCAAGAAAGACTGCTTCAGAGACCGAATGCGTGACGAGCATCGTCGTGGCGCCAGAATCCTGCCAGACGCGCAAGATCTCCTCATCAAGTTGCATGCGCGTGAACTCATCGACCGAACTGCACGGCTCATCGAGCAGCAACACAGTGGGATCGGTCACGAGCGCACGTGCGAGTGCAACGCGCATCCGCATTCCACCCGAGAGTTGCGCTGGCAAGCGGCTCTGTGCGCCATCCAATCCTGCGGCGTGAATGACCGCTTCAGCGCGCGCGACTCGTTCGCGTCGACCGACACCCGCGAGCTCAAGCGGAAGCGCAACATTGTCGACAACCTTGCGCCAAGGCAGCAATCTCGCATCTTGAAAGCACACAGCAAGGTGCCCCGCGCGAATTGGATCGGCACTGCCATCGCGGCGAAGAAACTGGATGCGACCACTTGTGGCGCGGGCGAGTCCTGCTGCGATTCGAAGCAGCGTCGTCTTGCCGCATCCACTTGGACCGATGATCGCGGTCAATCCCCCCGCTTGCAGTCGAAATGAAACATCGCGAAGTGCCTGCACTCCCGAAGGCAGGGTGCAACTCAACCCTTCGCACACCACGGCGGGCTTGTCACTCATCTCGACATCAGCCCGTTCGAAAGTCGATCTCGATGTCGCCGCCAAGTGGAAGTTTGTTCGACATCGACGCCTTAAACTTTACTGGATCGACCGACGATGGAAGCTTTCCAGTCACGACGATCGTCCGTTTGTGCTGGTAGTCATCGGCCGAAGTCGTGCGACCTCCGTCGCGGCGAATCATGTCGAGCAGTGCGACCAGCGTTGCCTTCGAATCGCACTTCGCACTCAGCTTGAGTCGGATGCGAAATCCAACATTCGAGTCGAGCCAGAACATCAGCAACCATGCGAAGGCCGTGAAGAAGGCACCCATCGCGAGTTCGCCCAACCCGCACGCGAGTCCGATGACGACGACCATGATCGCCTTGCCTGTGATCTTTGGATTGTCAAGAATCGTGCGAAACCGGATGAGTCCGCCGATACCGAAGATGACCAATGCCATCGAGGGATCGACGCGAACGAGCTCTGCGACGATCGCTCCAACGAGCGCGAGAATGATGAGCGTGTTGCGCTGCTCGAGATCCTCAACTGGGTCGCCCTTGCCTGAGCGCCGCGGATGCCACGCGAGCGCGAGACCGCACGCGGCAGCAATGACCATCCCCAGCAGCAACGAGACCACGAACCAAACATTCGTGAAGTGATCGAGCGAACTCTGCACGCTCGCGGCGTTCAGTGGTTGCTTCGCCTGCTGTTCGAAGAGCGGAATCATCTGAGTACCCTTGTCAGCGAAGGCGAGCAGCGAAGACGCGAGTGCCGAAGTGTTGAAAATCATCGTGCGGCTATTCTCTCCACAAACCATGACAATGCGCAACTCCACACTGCTTGTGACACCCCTTCTTTCTGCCGTCGCACTGCTCGCACCCTGTGGGTGCAGACCTGTCGATGAAGGTGGTGCCGCGCCAGCCGCATCCGCGCACGAGAAGAGCGCTGGTGCAGCGAGCGGCAGCAACGCCGACAATCGCAAGGGCACGCACGGTCACGATCAGCCAAAGACCGCTGCGAAGTGGTACATCACGATGCACGGCGAACCATCTGGAAACACCGTGCACGCGTTGGGCGGCGACGGCACACTTCTGGGCAACATTCTTCAATCGCTCCCAGAATCTGCGGGAGGCAACGCCAAGGGTGTTCGGGGAATGCTGCATACCGGCGAACATGGACTGATGGTCGTCAGCGCGAGCATGGACAACACGCGACTGCTGCGGTACGCCGCGCCGAGTGCGGATGGAACGCTCCCGTTCGAAAGTGTCTTCGCCTCAAAGGTGCTGCGAAATTCTGATCTCGTGCATTCGTATGCGCTCGCGGTGGGCGCCGATGGCACGGTCTATGCGTCCAATCAAGACACAAACACAGTGAGCGCCTACCACGGCATCGGCACTGCAACTCCTGGCACCCCAGTGGCAGTGCCCGCGCAGATTGCTGGGCTCGGCGTGCCTCCAGGCACAATCGTTCCTCGAGCGCAGGTCTCCCCACAAGGGATCACAGAGATTCGCGGCATCGCAATCGGCGCGGATGGATTGCTCTACGTCTGCGACCGCGGCGCATCGCAAGTCGTGATCTTTGATCCGACAACAGGACTGCGCAAGGGTGTGGTGGCGGATGCATCGTCGGGGCTGAAGCATCCGATTCAACTTCTCTTTGCCCCCGATGGCGAAACGGTCTACCTCACCGACAACGGCGTTCCCGCGATCTTTCGCATCAACGTGAAGACGCAAGCGATCATTCTCTTTGCCAACAAGGCGACGGGCTGTCCTGAACTTCCAAGTTCGCTCGCCATGGACGACGAACATCTCTATGTCGGCGATCGAAAGAAAATGCAGATCGTTCGCTTCAAGCTCACAACCGGTGAGCCTGACAAAGATCCATTCGCCGACAACCTTCCAGATGCCCCCGAATTCATGGTGCCTGCGACTCTTTTGCCGACCCCCGCGACTTCGAAGAATGACTCATGACCACGCCCATTCTGACGCTCGTCATCGCGCTCGCTTCTCTCACGCCGCTCGCATGCGCGCACG
This sequence comes from Singulisphaera sp. GP187, assembly GCA_945869475.1. Lineage (GTDB taxonomy): Bacteria > Planctomycetota > Phycisphaerae > Phycisphaerales > SM1A02 > F1-60-MAGs104. Next base: position 11,912 of record CAMBOV010000026.1, read on the forward strand.
GAGAGTCGCAGAGTGCCCCCGCGCCCGCGACTCCGCCAGCCGCAAGCGCTGCACCGACGTCAGTTCCTGCGCTCGCAGTTGCGCCGCTCACGATGACGTGGGATGTGAACGGCGTGAAGCGCGAAGCGATCGTCTACCTGCCAGCGACTGCGACAACGATTCCCGCTCCACTGGTCTTCGCATTTCACGGCCACGGCGGATCTGGCAAGCAATTCGCCCGCGGTTCTGCGTTTCACAAAGCGTGGCCCGAAGCGATCGTCGTCTATCCACTTGGGCTTCCAACCGCGGGGATGACCGATCCCAAAGGATTGAAAGCGGGATGGCAGTGCCGCGATTCGAGCGCGAGCAACCGCGACCTCGCATTCTTTGACGCGATGCTCGCGGGACTGAAATCGCAATACACAGTCGATGACCGCCGCATCTACAGCACTGGGCACTCAAACGGCGGCGGATTTACCTATTTTCTCTGGGCGCAGCGCGCAAAACTCTTCGCAGCATTTGGACCCTCTGCTGCGGGATCCGCTGGCGCTCGCGACGCAGAACTCATTGCACGTCCGTTGATTCACATCGCAGGAGATGCCGACACAATCGTGCCAATCGCGATGCAGCAACGCACGCTCACCGCCGCGCAAAGACTCAACAACTGCGAGAGCGACGGAGAGCCTTGGGCGCAGTACTGCACCGAGTATCCATCGACGAGTGGAACCCCTGTTGTGATTTGCCTGCAACCCGGCGGACACTCGTACTACGGGAAGGCAACCGAACTCATCGTGCGATTCTTCAAAGAGCATTCGCTGCCGGTACCAGCGGCGACTCCTGCCACACCTGCGGCACCGGCCACTCCTTAATCACACCGCGCGCTCGACGCGCAAATCGACGGGGCGCGTCGCACTCGCGTGCGCAACGAGGTAGGCCCGGTGCGGCGTACGATCGGCGAAGTCCTCTGGAATCGTGTACTTGCTGATGTCACGAATCACAGCGCCTGCGGGAAGAAGTTCTGGCGCCAGCACAAAACCCCTTGAATTCGTGCTAAACCAGATCTGCCCCTGAGCGCTCAGCCACGGCAGCGTCATCTCGAGCAAGCGCGGCCAATCGCGCTCGATCGAAAAACTATTGACAGCCATCCGCTTCGAATTCGAAAACGTCGGCGGATCAACCACGATGATGTCAAACGCATCGCCACTGCGCGGTCCCGCTTCGAGCATCTGCAAACAATCCGCTTGCACGAATTCGTGCGCGCCTCCAACGTCGAATCCGTTCAACTTCATGTTGCGACGCGACCACTCCTGGTACGTGTTGCTCATGTCGACGGTCACGGTGGACGCTGCACCACCCGCGGCGGCGTAGACCGTGAATGCCCCTGTGTAGGCGAAGAGATTCAAGACACGCTTGTCGCGCGCTCGCTCGCGCACCAGAGCGCGTGTGGTGCGGTGGTCGAGAAACAATCCTGTGTCGAGAAAGTCTGAGAGGTTGATCTCAAAGCGAAGCCCCTGCTCATTGACCGTTCGAATCACCTCGGACTCGCTGACCCGTTCGTACTGCGCAATCCCCCGCTGCCTCTGCCGGCTCTTCTCGAAGAGATGCTTTGCATCGATCTTGAGCGCACGAAAAATGTGGTCGAGGCTCAATTGGTGAAAGGCCGCTTCTGCTTCTGGAGTGTCATCGCGCGTTCGCGGGTGAAACCAGACCACAACGTCGCCGTCGTACCAATCGATGACCAGCGGAAACTCTGGGATATCGCGCTCGTACAGACGAAAGCACGGGGTGTTGGTGCGCCGCGCCCACTTCTGCAGGTGTTTCATACGTTTTTCGAGGCGGTGGTCGAGCATGCGTCCAATAAGTCCGTCAGGTGCGAGTTCCACTCAAAGTAGTCGCAATCGCTATACTCCCGACCTCAATTTCGCAACCCATATAAGGATCCCCAACACATGTCTCGACTCGTGCTTGCGCTGTTCTCTCTCTGCCTTCTCACCCCCGCCGCCTTTGCGGGCGAGGCCGACCTCAAAGTCCCCTCACTCACCAACGTGACCTTCGACATCTTCGGGATCGTCCTCACGGGACCCTCGATTATGTACTTCGGCTTGGTCATCTGCGTGCTCGCGACGCTTTTCGGATTGCTTCAGTACAAGCAAACCAAGGCCCTTCCGGTGCACCCTTCGATGCAGAATGTGTCGAACATCATTTGGGAGACCTGCAAGAGCTACCTCTGGCAACAGGGCAAGTTTCTCGTCTGGCTCTGGCTGCTGATCGCAGTCTGCATCATCTACTACTTTGGCATTCTCGAGCACAAGTCGGCATCGAACGTCGCCCTGATCTTGGGGGCCAGTGTGCTGGGAATCTTGGGCTCGTACGGAGTCGCCTGGTTCGGCATCCGCATTAACACCACGGCAAATAGCCGCGCTGCATTCGCGAGTCTTCGCGGCGCCGCCCTGCCCGTGCTTTCAATTCCACTCAAGAGCGGTATGAGCGTTGGGCTCTTGCTCGTCTCAGTCGAACTCTTCTTCATGATCTGCATCTTGGTCTTCTTGCCAGTGGAGTTGGTCGGACCATGCTTCATCGGATTCGCCATCGGCGAGAGCCTCGGCGCGAGCGCCCTGCGCATCTGCGGTGGAATCTTCACCAAGATCGCTGACATCGGCGCAGATCTCATGAAGATCGTCTTCAAGCTTCCAGAAGATGATCCGAAGAATCCAGGCGTCATCGCCGATTGCACAGGCGACAACGCAGGAGATTCCGTTGGACCGACTGCCGACGGATTTGAAACCTACGGCGTCACTGGCGTCGCACTCATCGCATTCTTGGCCTACTCAATGGGCGAATCGAATCCGAGCCTCTGCGCGACACTCATCGTCTGGTTGTTCACGATGCGCATTCTCATGGTCATCACGAGCCTTGTCTCGTATCTAATCAATGAGTCGATTTCGAAGTCAAGATTCGGCACGAAGACTGAATTCGACGAAGAAGCACCGCTCACATCACTCGTTTGGATCACATCGATCATCTCGATCTTCGTGACCTTCGTTGCGAGCTACCTGCTTCTGGGTGGTCTCACTCTTGAGAGTGCTGCTCTTTCGACGCTCACTACTGCTGTGCCAACTGCTGCAGGAACGCTCGTCGATCAGACAACAACGCTTACCGAGACCATGACGATCCTGCCAGACCTCTGGTGGATTCTCTCAGTCATCATCTCACTGGGAACGATCGCAGGTGCACTCATCCCAGAGTTCACCAAGGCATTCACAAGCACGAATTCACGTCACGTGAAAGAAGTCGTCAACGCCAGCAAACAAGGTGGAGCGAGCCTCTGCATTCTTTCTGGACTCGTTGCCGGAAACTTCTCAGCGTTCTGGAAGGGTCTCATCATCCTCTCTCTCATGGGACTCGGATGGTGGTGCTCAACAGGCGATGACATGATGCGAATCATGCCAGCCGTCTATCCATTCGCCGCGCCGATCTTTGCCTTCGGACTCATCGCCTTCGGATTCCTCGGCATGGGTCCTGTGACCATTGCAGTCGATTCATTCGGACCAGTCACCGACAACGCCCAAAGCGTCTACGAACTGAGCCAAATCGAGAAGATTCCAAACATCAAGGAAGAGATCAAGGGAACGTTCGGCTTCACACCCGACTTCACGAATGCCAAGCACTTGCTTGAAAAGGCAGACGGCGCTGGCAATACGTTCAAGGCAACAGCGAAGCCCGTGCTCATCGGCACGGCCGTCGTCGGCGCGACCACCATGGTCTTTGGCATCATCCTCGCCCTCATCGGCGTCGAGACTGCCAACATTCTTGGTGGCGTCGTGAACACGGCAGATCCTGCATACGCCATCGCACTCGCTCAGGGTGTTCAAACGGTCGTGGGCAAGCTCTCGATCGTGCAGCCTGCGATCTTGCTTGGACTCCTCATGGGTGGATCGGTCATCTACTGGTTCACCGGCGCCAGCACACAGGCCGTCGTCACAGGCGCATACGGCGCGGTCGTCTACATCAAGGACAACATCAACCTTGAGAAGACCGCAAGCGTCGAAGACTCGAAGGAAGTCGTTCGCATCTGCACGGTCTACGCGCAGAAGGGAATGATCAACATCTTCATCGTCGTCTTCTGCTTCGCACTCGCCCTGCCGTTCTTCGATCCATTCTTCTTCATCGGATACCTCATCGCCATTGCATTCTTCGGCTTGTTTCAAGCGATTTTCATGGCCAATGCAGGTGGATCGTGGGACAACGCGAAGAAGATCGTTGAAGTCGACATGCGCGCCAAGGGAACAGAGCTGCACGCAGCAACCGTCGTTGGCGACACCGTTGGCGATCCCTTCAAGGACACCAGTTCGGTAAGTCTGAATCCCGTGATCAAGTTCACGACCCTCTTTGGATTGCTCGCCGTCGAAATCGCTGTCACGATGGAGAATCAGAGTGCGAAGATGGCGATCGGAACGATCTTCACTGCAATCGCATTGATCTTCGTCTACCGGTCGTTCTACTCGATGCGCATTCCCGCTGACGCAAAGAGCTAAGTCGACCTCCCTCTCAAATCAAACGCCGTATCATTGGAAACAATGATGCGGCGTTTTCCTTTGCTCCTGATGCACCTCGCGGCACTGCTGCTTGCGTTGTGTTTCGCAACCGGGTGCTTCGCAGCTGAACCCTTCGTCGCCGTGGCGCACACCGAAGCCCCCCAGATGCCGCAGTGGCTCACCGATGGCATCGAGCAGTATGGAGCCATCGCGCTCTTTTTCGCGTTCATCATCTCTGGGGTTGGACTGCATCTCTCTGAAGATTTCATTCTCATTCCTGCAGGATGGCTCGCCGCGCACGACTTCGCGATGTTCAGCAAGTTTTGGCTCTGGGCATACCTCGGCATCGTCGCAGGCGACGCACTGTGGTTCTTTATGTGTTCGATTTTTGGCACGCGCTTCTTGCACTCACGTTGGTTCAAACGCGTCTTGCATCCGCGGCGGTTGCTCGAGGTAAAGCACCAGATTGACGAGCGCGGAGTGTGGGTGTTGTTGGCGGCACGATTCATTCCAGGAACTCGAACGCCAGTCATCACGATGTGTGGATTGATGCACATGGCGTGGTGGAAGTTTCTCGTCGTCGAACTCTCATGCGTCGTTGTGACCGTCCCCTTGCAAATGCTCGTCGGGGTGCTCGGTGCGCGTGCAGCGGCGAAAGCCGGCGTGACAGATATCACTCACCAGGCACTCGTTGGGGTGGCATTCACGATCGCATTCGTGGTGCTGATGTACTTCGGGCATCTCTGGTGGTCGTCGCGTCGAACGAAGTTGCGGGCGCCCCGCGCGCCTGCCCGATGGCTGAAGCTCTACCAGGCAACCAAGCGACTTGTTGTCCGCAAGAACACCGCAGCCACGTAGCCGTGTTACACTCGAACGTTCAGGATTTCATTGAGTTTCTTTGGTTCATCAGGGCGAATACTCAAGTGGTCAACGAGGACAGACTGTAAATCTGTTGGCTTTGCCTTCGTAGGTTCGAATCCTACTTCGCCCATTTTCTTTCTCTGCAGGGTGAGTCAGGTTTGCCCCCGCCGTGTTACGGGCAAATCGTAATGCTGCAGCACGTCGTTCTGCCCGTAACACGCTGGACTTCCCCACTTTCAGTGGACACACAATCACACTAACCAACTCTCCTAAACGCCTCGAACTGTTCGCGACTGAGAGAACCAAGTGAGCTGTGCGACCGTGCGCGCTGACAAGCCTTCAACAAGAACAAGATTGACCGCGGACTGACGAAACTCGGGTGTGTATTGACGCAGAGTGACCAAAAATAATTCCCAGCGACACGCTCCTTCTGGCGAGATCAAACTCGCCGATTCTTAGTGTTCACCAAATCTGCGGTGGTCCAATCATGGCTGTCGCACACTTTCGCACGCAGGCATCATTGGGGTATCGGTGCTGGTCTACTTGCAGATGTGCTGCTACTGGTAGGCGCACTTGCGTGGTCGAAACTCAC
>CAMBOV010000027.1 GCA_945869475.1 Singulisphaera sp. GP187
GCAAAAAAAAGAGGCCCCGCTCGGGGAGGCAGGTCCGATGCGGGGCCGATCCAGGGTTGTTCATGGGACATGTGAGTGGTTCACAGTCCCTTCATGCCTCCTCAGTCGTTCACTTCACCGACTGCAAAGACACTGTGGGTTTCGTCAGATGTAGCCGCAACTCGGTGCGCCCAGAATTCGAAAATTTCTTGGGTGACCCCCTACACTCGAGAGATGAGTGGCAGCGCCTCGCGACATCATTTGGCGATCTATCCAGGATCGTTCGATCCCGTCACCCTCGGGCACCTCGACGTGCTTTCGCGTGCGCGCGGGCTCTTCGACGAGGTGATCGTCGCGGTGGGGCGCAATCCCGACAAGCCAGATTTCTTTCCGGTCGAAGAGCGTGTCTCGCTGCTCGAACCGCTGATTCAAGAGCTCGTGCGCAAGAATCCCGAGGCTGCAGGCGTGCGCATCGCAACCTACTCGGGACTCACCGTCGACTTTGCGCGCTCGGTGGGAGCCTCAGGCATCATTCGTGGCATTCGCAATGTCACCGATCTCGCATCGGAATGCCAACTCGCAATCACGAATCGCCAAGTTGCCGGCATTGAAACAGTCTTCGTTGTGACTGGAGAATCGTTCGCGTTTCTCTCATCGAGTCTCATTCGACAAATCGCCGCGTTTGGCGGATCGATGGACAAGCTACGACCTTTCGTGCCGCCCAATGTCGCCCATGCAATCGGCGAGATGATGAAGGATCCACACCACTCGCTCGCGCGCCTCGCTCTTGAGTCACAAGTGGACTGACGCGAGAGCCACAAGAGAAAACATGTTGCAATTTCGAGTCATCTCAATCGGCACGCTCGGCAGCCATCCACTCTGGGGCGAGAAGGGTCTCGTGCGCGAGGGACACGCGACGACGACGCTCATCGAGGCGGGCGATCGCAAGATCATTGTTGATCCATCCCTTCCTCCAAACATTCTGTTGCCGCGTCTGCAGTCGCGCACGGGCGTGAAGTGTGAAGAGATCACCGACGTCTTCTTGACGAGCAAGAACCCTGGGCAGTATCGCGGCATCACCCTCTTTCAAAACGCAGAGTGGTGGATGGCCGCCGCCGATCGAGAGGTGCTCGCTGCAGTCGGCGAAGAGGTCGAGCGACTCACCGAAGAAGATGAGTTGCGCGGCGATGACTCCGACGATGACGACCTCAACGCCGACACGAAGAAGCGGGGAGTGATCGACTTCGTGAAGACCTCGCTTGAGGTCGGGCGCCGCATCAAAGATGCTCCCGATCACCTCGCGCCTGGAGTTGATCTCTTTCCGTTACCAGGAGTGACTCCAGGAACTGCAGGATTGCTGCTCGCGATCCCATCATCAACGATTCTGATTACGGGCGACGCGATCGTCACCGAAGAGCACCTGGCGCAGGGGCGCGTGACGACTCCGTGCGAAGACATCGAACTCGCGCAAGAGTCCTTTCGTGAAGCGATCGAGATTGCCGATGTCTTCGTGCTCGGTCGAGACAATGTCGTCTTCAATCCGATGCGCGGATCGTTTGGGCGTTTCATGAATCCGAAGAGCTGAGAGCCACAACATGACGAACGAACACAACCAGCTTTCTGAACCTGCGACAACCGACCACGACAAGGCAGCGACTCCATGCACCCTGCGTTCGTTGCTCAAGATGGTGCGTGGTGGCGAGAAGTTTGCGTGCCTGACGTGCTATGACGCGACGACTGCACGGTGGTTGCAGCAGGCCGGCATACACATGCTGCTCGTGGGCGACACGGCAGGCGAAGTCATTCTTGGATTTCCATCGACGATCCACACGCCGCTGGAGTTTCTCATCACGCTCACGGCTGGAGTGAAGCGCGGAGCGCCCGCAACGCTCGTGATGGCTGACATGCCATTCATGAGTTACCAAGCCGACGATGCGCAGGCGATTCGAAACGCAGGTAGATTTTTGACGGAGGGTCTTGCCGACCTCGTAAAACTCGAGGTCGACCGCTCGTTCGCGCCGCTGGTCGCCAAGATGAGTCGGGCGGGCATCCCAGTTGTGGCTCACATCGGATCACGTCCACAACACGCCAAGATGCACGGTGGGTACTACGCCGCGGGCAAGAGTGCCGCGAGTGCGATCGATTTGCTCGATGACGCGCGTGCGCTCGTTGAAGCAGGGGCGACGATGTTGCTCGTCGAAGCGGCGCCCGCAGAAGTTGCAGAGCAGATCGTGCGCGAGTCGCGTGTGCCGGTGATTGGGTGCGGTGCGGGTTCGGCCTGTCACGGTCAAGTCGTCGTGCTGCAAGATCTCCTTGGAATGTCGTCGTGGCAGCCAGCGTTCGCGTTGCCGACGGTGCAAATTGGCCGTCACATCCAAGAGGCCGCACGAGGATGGATTGACCGCGTCGCATCGGGAAATCTCGGCGAGCATCCCTATGTGATGAACAACAGTGAGCGCGGTGCATTTCAAGGTGCACTCGCAGCTCGTGCCGCGGGCACTCCGGGATCGACGAGCACCGCGGGCACGCCGGGATCGCCACGTTCATGAAGATTCAGACGCTTGCTCCGGCAGCGATCGTGGCGATTGCAGCTGTGCTTGTGCTCGTCGTGACGCCACGCGCCGTGCGAAGCCTGAGCCAAGCGCGAGTCGACAGTGCGCTCATCGCAGCGAAGGGTCGACTCAGCGAACGCAACGCACTCGAAGAGGTGAATCAAGCGACGCGCGACGTCGCGAGCATCGTCGAGCCTTCAGTGCTTTCGCTGACGGCAAAGGGGGCGCAATCGGCGCGCGGCGGCGCGCCATTCTTCAACACTGGATCGGCGTGGGTCTACGACGTCTATGGACACATCGTCACCAATGGACACGTCGTCGACGGTGCGCAGAGCATCGACGTGCAACTCAGCACAGGGCAAGTCATCGCTGCGCAACTCGTCGGCATCGACCTCAAGACAGATATCGCGGTGCTGCGCATCGAGGCGGATGATCTCACTCCCGCGCAGCGGTCGATCGATATTCCAACGCAAGGCGAGATGGTCTTCGCGTTCGGCTCTCCCTTTGACTTTCGATTTTCGATGAGTGCTGGAATCGTCTCAGGCATCGGCCGCAGCGCGGGACTTTCAGATGTCGACTACGAAAACTTCATCCAAGTCGATGCGGCGATCAATCCTGGAAATTCTGGTGGACCCCTCACCGACATCTATGGACGGGTCATCGGCATGAACACCGCGATTGCGACCGGTCGTGGAAGCACACTCGGGCAAGGACAGTTCGGCGGCATTGGACTTGCGATCCCCATGGACATCATCGAGTTTGTCGTCGAGCAAATCATCGAGACGGGTGAAGTCGAGAAGGGTTTTTCTGGAGTCGCGGTGCAGTCGGTGCGTTCGATCATCGCTCCGCAGATGCGCGATCCACTCTTTCAGTGCATCGCCGAGCACTTCAACTCGGATGGCGCCGTGGTGACGCGCGTCGTTCCAGCGAGTCCGGCACAGGTGGCAGGAATTCGCATCGGCGATGTCATCACCTCGATCGACGGGATCAAGACCGGCGATGCGGACCGCGTTCCATCGATCATCGGCACACGCCGTCCGGGGCAGCGCGTTGAGTTTCACATCTGGCGCCCACTTCCAGCGCAGGGCCGAGGCGAGGAGATGACGATCTCGCTCGAACTCGCCAAGCGCGATCCGCAGATTGAATCGGCTGAACTCGCCGACCTCTTGCGCAACTACGGATTCGCGACATTGCAGACGAGCACGACCGAGGCGTGTGCACTTCTCAACGTGCCGCACCGACGGGGAGTGCTCGTGCAGCAGGTGACTGCCGAATCGAAGCTCGACGGGATCGTTCCGGTGGGATCGATCATCGTCGCGGTCGGTGGATCGAGCGTCAACAACATCGAAGAGTTCTATGTGCGACTCGCGCGTGGCGCACTCGCACGCAAGGGGATCGGTCGTGCGAGTGTCGTGCTTTCGATTGCACTTCCTTCGGACACGATCGGCGAGTTTGAGATACCACTTCGGTGACGTCATGACAAGTGAGCCCATCCCCACGCGACCACTGCTCGAGGTAAAAGATCTCATGGTGCACTTTCCAGTGCGCCAAGGAGTGCTTCAACGCATCGTCGATTGGCGTCGCGCGGTCGACGGTGTGAGCTTCTCGATCGCTCCGGGCGAAACACTCGGACTCGTCGGCGAATCTGGATGCGGCAAGACGACCGTGGGGCGGGCCATCCTGCGATTGATCGATGCGACGAGCGGCAGCGTCACCTTCGACGGAGTCGACGTCTTCGCGCAAGGGGCGACGAGCATGCGCAAGTTGCGCCGACAAATGCAGATCATCTTTCAAGATCCAGGTGGATCGCTCAATCCGCGCATGCGCGTGGGCAACATCATCGGCGAACCGCTCGAAGTGCACGGCATCGTTCCCAAAGATCAGGTGCGCGAGCGTGTCGGCGAGTTGCTTGAGCGTTGCGGATTGTGGCGGGCTGCGGCCGATCGCTATCCACATGAGTTTTCAGGTGGGCAGAAGCAACGCATTGGGATCGCACGCGCCCTTGCGCTCGAGCCTCGTCTCATCGTCTGCGATGAGCCAACCAGCGCACTCGACGTCTCGATTCAAAGCCAGATTCTGAACCTGCTCTCGGACTTGCAGTCTGAGTTCAAACTTTCGTACCTCTTCATCAGCCACGATATGGCTGTGATTCATCACGCGTGCGCGCGCATTGCGGTGATGTGGAACGGCAAGATCGTCGAACACGGAACCCGCCAAGAGATCATCCACACGCCGAAGCATCCGTACACGCAGGCGTTGCTCTCGGCCGTGCCTGAGGCCGACCCAGCGCGCACGCGCGAGCGACTCACTCTCGATGGGATGCGCATGTGACGCAGCAGTTTCCCGGTTCGAAACGAGCCGCAAAGTTTCTCTTCACCGCGTTTCTGCTCACGGCCGTCGCGGCATTCATCTGGGGCTTTTTCGTCGCGAACAAAGTGCGCGCCCGAGCGAAGCAGACTGATTGCGCGCTGCGATCAATCGCGTGGGCGTGTCTCTGTTATGTGCAGCAGGGGGATCGCTCGTGGCCAGACTCAGAGGCGTCGCTGCTTGGTCCGGGCGCCTCACAGGATGGATCGTGGACGTGCGAGTCGATTGCCGTGCAGAGCGAACCGTGGCCCTCAACGCGCGAGGCTGCGATGGCTGGGCTTGCGCCGCCCGCAACGCTGACCGAGGCACTCAAGATGGGTGGTCTTGAATTCTCGAAGAACTCGAGCGACGCGCCGCATGTGAACGCGCGTGGAAATCCAAGCGGATTGGATACTCTCACAACGGTCAACGCGTGGTTGACGAGTTACCAATCGATGCGATCGACCCCGCTTGGTGATGCGAAAATTGGACAACCGAAGTGAGAGAGCCGTGACGACCCACCAAACACAACCGCCTGCCACAACAGACCAGAGTTCACCAGCCGATTTCGTGCGCATCATGCCCGACTCGCCGATGGTCGATGTCATGGGCGGAGCCGCTCGCATCGAAAAGCGCGTGCTCGATCATGGATTCGTCGCGCTCATCGATTGCATGCCGCGATTCGCCCCCGAGGGAAAGACCGCAGACTTCTCGATCGTGCAGTCGGCGCGCGTTTCATACGGCGAAGGCACCAAGCACGTGAACGAAGATCGCGGACTCGTGCGCTACCTGCTTCGCCATCGACACACGACGCCATTTGAGATGGTCGAGTTCAAGTTTCACATCGCGATGCCCATCTTTGTTGCACGGCAATGGATCCGCCACCGCACCGCGAATGTCAACGAGTACAGCGCGCGCTATTCGATCGTGCCCGACCGTTTTTATCGCCCGAGTGTCGAAGCTGTTCGTGCGCAGAGCAGTTCGAATCGCCAAGGGGGCGATGGCCTCGTTGATGCAGGAACTGCCGAGGAATTCTTGCAACTTCTCGACCGTGCCGAAGGGCTTTACAAGGACTATCTCGGTCTTACCGAGAAGGGCGTTGCACGCGAGATGGCGCGTGCGGCGCTGCCGGTCTCGGTCTACACCGAGTGGTACTGGAAGTGCGACTTGCACAACTTGTTTCACTTCTTGTCACTGCGAATGGATCCACACGCGCAGTATGAGATTCGCGTCTTCGCCGATGCGATGTACGAACTAATGAAGCCCATCGTGCCGATTTCGTGCGAGGCATTTGAGGACTACCGGCTCGGCGCGATGCATCTCACCAAGCTCGAGATCGAAGCGATTCGTTCTGGCACGCCGATCGCCACGACGAACAAGCGCGAGATCAGCGAGTTTCAAGAGAAGTGCGCTCGGCTCGGTGTTGCAGTGCCGACCGAACGACCCGGCTGACCCCAACGCAGCAACACCTCGTGAACGCTGCGCATTCAAGCCAGTGTGAACGCTGCGCGCTCACGACCGCGTGAACGCTGCGCGCTCACGACCTCTTGAACGCTGCGCATTCAAGCCAGTGTGAACGCTGCGGAATCATCCACTCGGGGCTCAGACAGCCCTCGCCGAGCTGCGCAGACTTGCTCGGCTCGGGAACTCGCCCGAGCGGACGATTCCTCCGCTTGCACGCAAACGTGGCAGCGATTCAATACCGCGCGGCTTCGGGCACGACGGTGACGAGTCCCAGCAGTGGACTTGTTGCGTCGCGCTGAATCTGCACGAAGACCAGCGGCGTTGGCGCGCGCGTTCGCCAAAAACCTCCCGGCTGCGGGCACTGTCCCCAGACATCGCGAAACTTCACGATTTGGAGATCAATCGTCGCCCCCGCGAGCAATTGCGGCACGTGTTGCACGTATCGACGGTTCACCCAGATATCGACGTCGGTGTAGTCGGTCGATGTCGCGTTGATGATCTGTAGATCGAGATCGCGCGGCACAGCCTGCATCTGCACGACGTGCGATTGTTCGAGGGTTTCTGGATACGTTCGGGTCGCAAGCGCTGGGTCGTAGAGATTCACATTGCACGCAGAGAGGGCAGAAAGCGCCGCGGCAAGTGTGCATGCGAGGGTGCAGCCACGGGTGCAGTTGGGGGTCGATGCGAGCGTCGAAGCGAGCAGCGTTCTGTGACGAGCCATCGTCAGCGAGTGTATGAGCAGTCGTAGACTCGGGGGGTGAGCGTCGAACTCAATCCAAGCGAACTGCCCGCGCGAAGACTCTCGCGTTCGACGGCAGAAACCGCAGTGCGCGCGTGCGTCGACCCGCGTGTGCAGGCACTCTTGCCGCGGTTTGATGCCCCGTTTTTTCAGGCAGGCCTTGCGGGGTACTCCGACGGCGCGATGCGCATCATTGCACGGCGCCACGGCTGTCCGTTTTGTGTGACCGAGGCCTTGCTCGACCGAACGCTGATCAATGGTGGGCGGGGAAAGATTCGCGAAGACCCCGACTTGATCGCCACCGAGTGTGGGATGGGCGACGTGCACGACAACATCGCCGCGACCGTTGATGATCATCCACTCGCGGGGCAGATCATGGGAACGACGCCGCACGAGATGGCTGCCGCCGCGAACATTCTTGTTGGGATGGGTCACGATGTCATCGATGTCAATCTCGCGTGTCCCGTGAAAAAGATCAGCGCGAACTTTCGCGGAGGACACTTTTTAGCGCATCCCACCGATGCGATTGCGATTCTGCGAGCGGTCAAGGATGCGGTTGGAAATCGTGTGCCGTGTACGGTGAAGTTGCGCCGCGCTTTCGATGACACGCCAGAGATGGCGCAGAGTTTTGAAAAGATCTTCAACGCGTCGTACGAGTGCGGCTACGCATGGACGACCGTGCACTGCCGCACGGTTGAGCAGAAGTATCTCGGCGCGGGACGGTGGGAGTTTCTCGAAGCATTGACCGCGCGATATCGCGACCGAGTGATCTTCGGTTCGGGCGATGTCTGGAAAGTGCATGACATCTTCGCCATGATTGATCAATGCGGCGTGAGTGGAGTGAGCGTCGCGCGCGGTTGCATTGGCAATCCGTGGATCTTCAGGCAGGCGCGCGAGATGATGGCTGGAAAGTCGCCGACCGAGCCGTCGATGCTTGAACAGCGCAGCGCGCTGCTCGAACATTTCGACCTCGCGATGGTGCTCTACAGCGAACGGGCGACTGGACAGCGCATGCGCAAGTTTGGAATCAAGTTCGCGGCGCATCATCCCAGCAGTGCGGCGGTGAAGGCTGACTTTGTGAAGTGCGAGGATGCACTGCAGTGGCGAGCCGTTATCGAGAAGCACTATCCACTCCAGTCCGCGTCGGCGCAGTGAGCGTCGGCGCAGTGAGCGTCGGCGCGGTGGTGAGAGGCGCGGTTCTGAGCGCATAGAGATTCGCTTCGCCAGGGCCCGGCGATTGGTCGGCGTTGCCGAGCCGTCCAACGATGATGATTGGGTTGCCCTGCGAAGCGCCGTGCGCAGAGCCCGGAGAAAAACCCAGCGCGACGCGGTAGCCGTCGTGAACTTCTGCACGCGCATGGGGCGCCACGAGTCGCTGCGCAACTCGCCACTCTGCGTGCGAGACTCGGTCGAAAACATAGGCCGATCCGCTGCCTTCGCCATTTTCGTGGCCGTCATCAATGACTTCTGGATTGCACGACTCGGATGCACCGACGGCGAGCAATCCACTTCGCGCTGCGAGTGACATTCCAAACGCCTCAGGACGAAACTGCTCGCTGCCACACCACGGTTGTGGAGAGGTGAGCGCGGTCGTGTGGGTCCACTCTTCTCTCGCGGTGCCGCCGTCACGGCAAGCGAAGAGATGCACGACTCCGGCGCGATCTGGAAAAGCTTGCGAGTTTGATGGACTCTCCCGCGGCGCGCCGATTGCGACCACCTCTCGCACTGCGCCGTCGCCGTGATCGCGCTCGCCGTGATCGCGCTCGCTGCAGATTGCGACGCTCATGCCAAACATCGCACTCGATTGTGGCGAGGGCGAATCAACTCGCGCGACGTGATGCCATCCCAGGTCGTTGGTGCGACGAAAGATGTCGACGCGGCCGCTGGCGTATCCCACACCGCTCGCGTGAGGTGAGCCAACGACAATCATGTCGCCAGCGATCGCAAGGCTCGTCGCGAAACGCCGTCCACTGAGTGGAGCAGCGCCATCACTCGGTGGAAGCAACTCGCCATCAACGGCCCACGCGTCGCCGCGCTTCACAAAGACATCAGCGCGTCCGCTCGCGAATCCACTGCCGTTGTGATCGGGTGATCCAACCACGATGCGCGTGCCATCGGCAGCGACGACTGCGCCGAAATGACCGCCCACGCACGCGCGCGGCGTTTCGAGTGTTGCAGCGAGTCGCCATTCACCCGCGCGCTCGTAGACGTAGGCGCGTCCCATCTGAAAGTCATCAGGCCACTCGCCCGGACCATCTTCACTCGGTGCGCCGATGACGAGCACGCTGCCGAGTGCGTCGAGCGCGACCGACGCGCCGAACGCGCATTCGCGTCGCTGCTTTGGATGCTCGACAATCTGTGCGAGTAGCACGCCATCGACTTTTCGGTGCCAGAGCGCGACCGCTCCCGCATCGACGCCGATATCGAAATCGCGTCCGCCGCCGACGGCGATCCATCCTGTGTCGCTTGCGGCGACGGCGACGCCGAGTCCAAGTGGCAGCATCTGCGCAGGCGACGTCATTCGCGCGAAGTGGTGCCAGGACTCTTCGCCAGTGGCAGTTGCTCGCGCGCGCGCACTGAATTCCGGCGCGCAAACTGGCGCGCAGACTGGCGCGCAAACCAACCAACAACCAAGCACTCTCGCCGCACCGCGCATAATTGTGATTCGCATCGCCGCAAACCTAAATCTTCGCCAACCACGTTCGGCGAAAGCAGTCCCTTTTTCTGATTCTGGGTCGTCGCACATCCGTTGGCTGCGCGCACGTCACCCCGCACGTCACCCCGCGTGTCGACCCGCACGTCACCCCGCGTGTCGACCCGCCTTCTACGGGCAGATCGTGATGCTGCAGCACTCGAATCTGCCCGTAGACGGGGGGTTTGAACTACAACCCGCTCATGCACCACGAGATCTACAAGTATTCCCACGGCGAACTCCCATGTGAGGGATTCGTTGCGCGCCTCGCCAACACCGTGCAGCCCGCTCCAGTTGTCGTCGTCTGCCACGCATGGGGTGGACGCGACGCATTCGCCCACGAGCAAGCTGAGCGCATCGCACGCATGGGCTACCTCGGATTCGCCGCGGACATCTACGGAAATCACGCGACTGCGAATGAGCCTGCTGGATGCTCGGCGCTGATGAGTCCGCTCATGCAAGATCGCGCGCTCTTGCGCGAGCGATTACGCGCGACGATCGCTGCGGCGCAGCGCATTCCAGGCGCGGACGGCAGACGCATCGTCGTAATCGGATTCTGCTTCGGCGGACTCTGCGCTCTCGACTGCGCGCGCGCAGCGCTGCCAGGCGTCATCGGCGTTGCCGCGTTTCACGGCCTCTTCACACCACCAAACATTGGACCGCAACAACCGATTACCGCCAAGGTGCTCGCGATGCATGGGTTTGACGATCCAATGGCGACTCCCGATGCGATGCTCGCGCTCACGAAAGAACTCACCGCTGCCGGCGCGCGCTGGGAGATCGACGCCTACGGCAACACCGTGCACGCATTTACAAATCCCGCGGCGAATGACAAATCCAACGGCATGGCCTTCGACCCGATCACCTGCGCGCGCGCGTTCGCCCGCCTCGATGGATTTCTCAAAGAGTGTTTCGCGGTGTGAGGCGCGCTGCGGCGCGGGGCGAGTGACGCGCGGCGCGCGCGGGGCGTGGCGGGCTGCGTGGCGAGTGACGCGCGGCGGCGGGGCGGCAGGGCGGGCAACTGGCGATCACATTTGCGCGTGGATGAGTCGCTCGCGACCCCAGACGATCCAACTCGAATCGGGCAGCGCGTGACCCATCGTGCGAAACATGAACGACATCTGCGCGTTGTGATAGAGCGCGTGCGTCGGTAACTGCATGAGCACATCACTCGCGCGCTGGCGCACCTCGCGACCTTCGCGCACGCGCATCACGACGCGGTCGCACTCCTCTGAGGTGAGTCGCGCGAGGTACGCGTCCCATCGGGTACGCACTTTCGCCAAGGCTTCGCGAATCGAGGCGAGGTCGGTTGGGTCGTCACTCGTCGTCATTGCGGCGGTTGAGTCTCCCTCGAGCGCGCTGATCCAAACACGCTCTGCTTGTGCGAGGTGACAAAGCGTCGCAAAGATGCTTCCCATGCCGATGGGAACCTCGCGGCGAAAATCGGCATCAGGAATCGCTGCGGCCGCGTCGAGTGTGCGCGCCGTGAGCCAGCGCATCCAACTGTGTGCATCACGAGCGGTGGTGATTGAGTTCATGAAGCGAAGCGTACGGCGGTCGCTCTCGTGCCGCACGCGAGACCGCCGCACGTTCAAAGCGCCAATCCCTCTCAATGCGTCTGTGGCGGGGGCGAATCCTGCGACGGCGGGGGCGAATCCTGCGACGGCGCGGGCGAATCCTGCGACGGCGCGGGCGAATCCACTGTCTAGGTGAAAGAGAAGCCCAAATCGGGCAGGTTTTTCACCTGGATTCACCTAGGCGGGAACTTTTGCTGCGGCGCTCCCGCCGTGATGAGTTGCGCGATGAACGCGACCGTAATGAAAACCCCCGAGAGCACTTCAATCATCGCCGCCGAGCGCGCCCAGTTCGATGTGGGAACGATGTCTCCATACCCAAGCGTTGAAATCGTGATGATCGAGTAGTAGAGCGCATCGTTCCAGAGCAACACGCGCGGCTCTCCCGAGACCAGGTGAGTGAACGCATCTGGATTCACCGCTGAAATGTGTCGAAAGAGACTCGCGAACATCATCGCGGTGAGCAAGTAAATGACGAGTCCGCCATAGACGCGGTCATCGATGAGCGAGGTGCTGCGAAAAAGTCGGTGCGCGAGCGCCCAGATCGCGTAGCCGTAGTAGGCCAGCGCGAAGTACGCCGTCGGCCCCTTCGCAATCTCGACCTGGTCGAGGTGATGCACCATCACATTCCAGGTGACCATAAAGAGAAAGATCGCAACGAGCGGCAGCGCGCGCTTCCAACTGCCCACCGCGGCAACCGCGAGCATCGGTATCAGCACCGCCAAGAGCGGAAAGAGTTCATCGGAGACGCGGCTCGATTGCACGAAGAGCGGATGCAGCGCGATGAGTCCAACAAGCGCGACGAGCAGCGGCAGCGTGCGATTCTTGAGCCACTTGATCGGATCGGGTGGAATGAGCCGCGGGTTCATCGTCTCACTGCCTCATCACCCCTTCGCCGTGTCGTGCGGCGCAGCGGTTTCATGTTGCGAGTGTCGCAACTGCGCCGAGACGAGTTGGGCAACGAAGATCACCGTGACGAAGACTCCGCAGACGACTTCGACAATCGTTGCCGCGCGCGCCCACGGAGACTTGGGCACGATGTCGCCGAAGCCGAGCGTCGTAATCGAACTGAACGAAAAGTAGAGGGCGTTGGTCCAGGTGAAGTGCACGGGCAGTCCGTTGACCGTTTCGTTGTATGCCTCGGGATTGTTCAGCGAGATGTGTCGATGCACGGTCGTGAACATGAATGCGATGAGCAGATAGATCGCGAGTCCGCCGTAGATGCGGTCATCCTGCAGACACGTCTTGTGCACCAATTGCCGGCAGAGCGAGACAATCGCGTAGGCGTAGTACGCCACGAGCAGGAACGCCAGTGGGCTCGCCGCCATCGCCGCGAGCTCGAAGTGGTAGCCGAACCATCCCCAGAGAAGGCATGTCAGCAACATCACGATGAGCGGAAGTGCCCGCCACCAATTTCCAAGCGCAGCGACGCCGAGCATCGGCACCAGCAGCACAATCACCGGAAACGCCGACGCAGTCACCTGCCCAGACTCAATGAAGAGTGGGTGCAGAGCGACGACCAAGATCAACGCGATGAGCAGCGGCAGCGTGCGATTCTTGAGCCACTTCCAGGGAGCAGGCGGTTTGGGCAGTCGTCGCATTTCACTAACGGTACTTGCAACCGTCAGCGGATGTTGTTGCGCGATCAGTCGGGTACCGGACCCCACAGCGTGAGGATTGCTGCCAGGTCGAAGCCGTTCACAACGCCGTCGCCGTTGTAGTCGCCCACGGGCGGATTGGCGACTCCCCACATGCTCAGCACGATCGAGAGTTCGACGCCGTCGATGGTGCCGCTGAGATCCCAGTCACCGCGCGCTTCTTCACAGGCGTCGGGGCGTCCATCTTGATCTTTGTCTGCTGCGCCGTTGACGATGTCGCACGAATCTGGAATCGCGTTGAGGTTGCAGTCGCGCGAGGTGGTCGAGGCGATGTCGCACGAATCTGGGATCGCGTTGCTGTTGCAGTCGGGAACGAGCCCCGTCAAGATCTCCCACGCATCGGGCAAACCATTGGTGTTGCAGTCGGCCTTGCACTCATCGGGAACGCCATTGGGTTCAACATCGTTGCTGAGTCCAGTTGCGATGTCACATGAATCTGGAATCGTGTTGGCGTTGCAATCTTGCGAGGTGCCTGTCGCGATATCGCACGAATCTGGAATCGCATTGCCGTTGCAGTCGATCGAGACGCCCGTGACGATGTCGCATGAATCTGGGATCGCATTGCCGTTGCAATCTTGCGCTGCTCCGCCGACGATGTCGCACGAATCTGGAATGTCATTGTTATTGCAGTCGGGAACGAGGTCGTTGGCGAGTTCGTAGGCATCGGGCAATCCGTTGCCGTTGCAATCACCTTGGCACGCATCGGGAACTCCATTGCTATCGACGTCGCTCTCGCTGCCCGCGGCGATTTCGCACGCATCGAGTCGACTGTCTGCGTCGCAATCGGCCGCGCCACCTGCGATTTCGCAGAGGTCTTGAATGCCATTCAAATTGCAGTCATAGTCTGGACCGCCGTAGCGAACGTTG
>CAMBOV010000028.1 GCA_945869475.1 Singulisphaera sp. GP187
GCGATGAGCAGTGCGATGATGGCAACAACCACGAGCAGTTCGGTGACGGTGAATGCGCGTCGGGCGGATGGGCGGTTCATCGTTCTCAGAGGGTATCCAACCAGTGGGTGAGTACAAGCAAGTACCTATACGCAATTCTGTTGCGAGCGCTGCGAAGAAGAACGGGATTGATCGGGGTATCCTCGGCACCATGAAGAATCAGAAGAAACCGCTGCGCATGCTGCTCTCTCTCGTTGCGTGCGCTTTGCTCGTCGGGTGCGATGATTCGACGCCGGCGGCAGAGGCGACGAACGATCCAGCTGCGCACGCCGCTGCGACCGAGCCGATCGCCAAAGCACCTGAAAACAAGCCGCCGCAAAACAAGCCGCAAGACACGCCAGCGGTTGTCGCCCCACCCGCTGCCCCGAGTAAGCCAGTCGCGATCACGCCTGCGCCGCCCAAGAGCACGAAGAAAAAACCCGCTGTTGCCATGGCGCCCGAGCCCGCACCGGCTGCCGTGAGTGAGCCAGTGGTTGCACCTGCCCCTGCGTCGGATGTGCCACCTGAATTGCAGAAGCTTGCAACGATGGCGGCGGCTCCAAAGTTTCGTGAGTTCACCGCGCTCGCCGCAGAGCGGCACACGTTGCAATTGCAAGCGTCACAACTTCGCCTCGAGATGCGCGGAGTCGTTCCCACCGACGCGCAGCAAGCGGCGGTCGCCTCTGTGCAACAAGCAATCGGCAAAGTCGGTGATCGAATGGACAGTTACGTCTCTTCAAAGACGTGGACCCAAGACGAACTCATGACGATGGACTTCATCGTTGGTGAACAGATGCACCTACGACCACCGCCAGGTTGAACGAGAACCCAATGCCACTTCAATGCAATATCGATCAGCGGGGACGGATGATGCGAATCATTGCCGGAGCACTGATTGAAGCTCCGGGATGGATGCTGCTTGTGCTGCGATATGTCGACGTGCTCAGCGGAGAGTGGCCGTGGATTGTCGGCGGCGCCGCGGTGCTGCTTGGGATGTTTCTCATTCTCGAGGGGGCGCTCGGCTGGTGCGTGGTGCGCGCACTTGGCGTGTAATCACAGCCATTCGAGTGCGATCTCGGAGTCGAGGAATCCGCTGTTCAACGCAGATCTCCTCTCAGCGCTTGCATGCGGATGTCTGCTTCTTGGCAGTTCTCTCGCGCACCTCGCGGGGGCTTCGAGTGCCGTCGCGACTCAACTCTTGTTTGCCTCATGCGCTGCTGGTGGATGGCACGTCACGATTCGTTCGTTGCAACAACTCGCGCGATTGCAATTCGATGTCGACCTGTTGATGCTCGTCGCTGCGATCGGCGCGGGAGTGATCGGACGACTCGAAGAGTCGGCGATCCTGCTCTTGCTCTTCTCGCTCGGACATGGACTCGAAGGACTTGCGACTGACCGGGCGCGCAATGCGATTCGAGCGCTCGGCACGCTGACTCCAAAGGTTGCACGCGTCGTTCGAGAGGGACGCGATCTTCAAGTGCCCGTTGAAGAACTCGCCGTTGGTGATCTCGTTCGCGTCATGGCGGGCGAGCGAATTGCAGTTGATGGTGAAGTGCGCGAAGGAACCAGTGCGGTCGATCAGAGTCCCATCACGGGCGAGAGTGTTCCCGTCGTGAAAGAGATCGGCGACGATGTCTTTGCTGGCACAGTGAATGGCGACGGATTGCTTCTCGTGCGCACAACGAAACTGGCATCGCAGACAACGATGGCGCGGATGGTCAAACTCGTTGAAGAGAGTCAGGCGAACAAGGGTCGCACGCAGCGACTCACCGAACGGTTCACGCGCATTTACACGCCGATCGTGCTGGTGAGCGTGCCCACGATCATTTTCGTACTGACAACATTCTTTGGGATGACTTTCGCCGATGCATTCTTGCGCGCGATGGCGGTGCTGGTTGGGGCATCCCCCTGCGCGCTGGTGATCTCGACTCCAAGCGCCGTGCTCGCGGGGGTCGCACAAGCTGCGCGAAGTGGCGTGCTCATCAAAGGTGGCATGCACCTCGAATCGCTCGGCATGGTGCGTGCGATCGCATTCGATAAGACGGGCACAGTGACGCAGGGGCGTCCGGATGTGACTGATGTCATCGCAGCCGATGGATTCACCGCGCGCGATGTGCTCGAGATCGCGCTCGCACTCGACGAACACTCGTCGCATCCACTCGCACTCGCGATCGTGCGACGAGCGAAGCGCGATGCGATCAGTGCGCGTGAGATTCGAGATGTGCGAGCGATTCCAGGGCGCGGCGTCGCGGGAATGATTGGTGACTCGCGCGCGCTCATCGCAGGACCGCGCTCGTTTGGAAAGGCAGATTTTCCGCAGCTGACTGCGCAGTTGCAGGCGCAGGTTGATGCGCTCGAGGCTCAGGCGCGCACCGTGTCGATCATCGCGCTGGGCGATCGTTGTGTCGGAGCCGTCGCGATGGCGGATCAAGTGCGACCTGATATCGCGAAGACTTTGGCGCGACTGAAGTCGCTTGGTATCCGCCACCTCGTCATGCTCACGGGCGATAATCCAAAGGTTGCTCATGCGATTGCCGCGCCGCTCGGCATCGACGAGGTCAAGGCGGGACTTCTTCCAGAACACAAGATCGATGAAGTGCACCTGCTCATGAAGAACTGGGGAGCCGTCGCGATGGTTGGGGATGGCGTCAACGATGCGCCTGCGCTCGCCTCTGCAACCGTCGGCATCGCGATGGGCGCATCAGGCACCGACGTCGCACTCGAAGCAGCCGACATCGCGTTGATGGCCGATGATCTTTCGAAGTTGCCATTCGCGGTTGGACTGAGCCGACGCGCCCGACGCACGATCATGCAGAATGTCACGATCTCGCTCGGTGTCGTCGCGGTGTTGATTCCGTGCGCGCTCATCGGCGTTGTGCCGCTGAGCTGGGCCGTCGTCTTGCACGAGGGCAGTACCGTAGTCGTCGCGTTCAATGCACTTCGCCTCTTGTTGTATCGGGATCCCACATGAATTCACTTGTGTGCCTCGTCGCGTCGACCCTGCTCGCTGGTTCACCTGGCGATCCACCAAAGCCCATCGAGATCATTCGTGAGGCGATCACCGCAGATGCGATTCGCGCGTCGATCGCCGAACTCTCGAGCGATGAAATGGGTGGACGGTTCTTTCGCAGCCCATTTGCCGAAAAGGCAGCGAAGTGGATCGAGTCACGCTTCGACACGATTGGACTCACGCATGGCGCGACGAAAGAGACGTACCGACAACCGATCGACACGAATGTTGAGAGCGGTCCAAATCTCATCGCAACGATTGCAGCAACTGGCGCGGAAAGTGCGGCCGCAACTGGCAATGGATTCATCGTCGTAAGTGCGCACTACGACCACTTGCGTCCAAAGCGCACCGGCGACGATCGCATTCACAATGGAGCGGATGACAACGCATCGGGTGTGTGTGGAATGCTCGCAGTCGCGCAGGCGATGAAGGCGCTCATCGCCAAGGGCGAGGGGCCGTCCTGCACAATTCTGTTCATTGCATTCAACGGCGAAGAGGCCGGACTCTTGGGATCGCGCGCCTTTGTGAAGTCGCCCACGGTGCCACTCGCGCAGATTCGCGGAGTCTTCAATATGGACATGATTTCACGCGGACCCCCCCGCGAGATCTTCATCGATGGTGGCGAGGTCGGCGCGCCGGTCGTCGCCGCGCTCAAGGCGGCCAATGAATCTGTGGGGATGAAACTGCGTGTTGATGAGCATCCCGATTGGCTCGACCGCAGCGATCAAGGTCCGTTCTTAGCGAAGAAAGTTCCAGCGGTGCTCTTCTCTGTTGAGGATCACGCCGATTATCACAAGGTTTCAGATGAGGTCAGCAAAATCGACGCGGCGCTCGCCGCTGAGACTGCGCAACTCGTCGCGCTCGCGGCGGTGAATATGTCCAAGGGCGCATTTGTTGCGCGCGCTGAGGTTGTCGCGCCGGCGAAGCCTGCCGCCCCCTGAAGGGTGATGCCCCTTCGCCAACGCGCGCATCGGACAGCGCGGCCGTCTTGCGAGAAGCGCGCTATGCCGCATATTCACAAGGCGCTGCGTCCAAGTCAGTCGCGGACATCGTCTGGATCACCGAGCCGGTAGCTCGTGCTTCGACCACCGCTGGAGTTCTGCACCAGGATGCCGCGCCGCAGCAATTCACGGACATCGCGAAGGGCTGTGTCAGTGGCAATGATGAGAACTGATTTGCTCTCGATATTTAGATTAAAGGAAGCAAGTGTTTCGCGTTCTCTTCAACCAACCAGTCATAGAACGATTCTGTGAGAACATTCGAACCGTGGTCGATAATGAACTTAAGTTGTCCTGGACTGATATCCACATTATCGAAGTTTGTTTCCAAAGCATTCTTGTAGCGGTTAGCAGGAGTGCGATCAATTGGAGCAACAAACTCTCCTGTGAGAGCGCCGTCATAACCAATGCTCTTGAGTGTGGAAATCACTCTCTTCCAATCATAATCACCGTGACCTGCAGGCATACGATTATTATCAGCAACGTGGAAGTCGATCAGGCGACCCTTTGTGCTGCGGATTGCTTCGTATAGATCTGCTTCTTCAATGTTGATATGGAATGCATCAAGGCATACACCGCAGTTAGGACCAGTTGCCTCAGCAAGAGCCATAGCTTGCTCTGCACGATTAATAAAGTATGTTTCAAAACGATTAAGTGGCTCAATAGCTAAACGAACACCAGCCTTTTCTGAGTGCTCATAAATTTCTTTCATTGACTCAACAGCCCACTTCCACTCCTCCTCAGGGGTGGCATCTGCAACAATTTTCCCAACTGTTGCGGGGACGATTGTCATTTCATAACCATCAAGTTCTTTCGCCATCGTGATGCAGTCCTTTGTGTATTGAACTGACTTAGCACGCTGTCCACGATCTGCTGCTACGAGATTTCTCTCGCCGAGCATGAGTGTTACAGAACCCCAGCACTTAAGACCATGGTCATCAAGAAGTTTCTTGGTGTCCTTACTACCGTTCTGTCCGAATTGCTCTGGTTCACCGCTGATCTCGATGCTTGTATAGCCATACTTAGCTAGACGCGCAATCGTCACCTTAATTGGTTCTGCGCGCATCCAGTTGTGCATTGATAGATGCATGATTCTCCTTTCATAAAGAATCGGTAGGGTTGCTCGTAACGCCTGTTCTTCGGAGGACCGAATCCAAGTTTTCCTGGATTTAGAATTCCGTCCGGATCCTATGCGTCTCTTACTCCAAGGAGTAAATCAAATGCGGCGCCATGCTGTGTTCGCATGAAGCGCCCGAGTTTTAACCCGATACCATGGTGTTCATTCAGTGAACCTCTGTTGTCCAGGCTTGCCTTAATCGCAGCATCCTAAACTCGGTCATGAAGGGCAATAGCTTCTTGTAAATCTTCTGGTCGGCGGTTCCATGCATTTAGGTTAACACCGCGGTACTGAAATGCACTACTCAGCGACCTGGTGGCGCATTGGCGACCTTCGCCTTTACTGAGGAGCAGTTTCCGCTTGTTCCCCTGCTCTCGGCGGTGGTCGTGTAACTGGAAATAGCAGGAAATTCCCATGCGACATCCACGGCGACTTTTCATGTCGCGTTTGTCACGCCTGCCACAGCGGTGGATTGCAGTCATAGTCCGGCATCGGATCGTCAAGCCACGGCTCGATGACGAGCTGGCCGCGCTCGATTTTTTCCGTTGCCGGCGGCCCCATGCTTGGCGAGATGCGCCGTGGTTTGATTGGCCCCCTACGACCTACTCGCGCACACCCATCCAATGAAAATAGCGAGCAACCAAACAAAAAAGAGCCTCCTTTTTCTTATTTTAAAAGGGCGAAGGACCCTCGACCTGAATGACATTGAATTTTGGTCCCATGGCTTTAAATCGTTCGATGATGCAGGCTTCGGAGGGAATGCTGCCATCCTCCATAGGGAGACCAAAGTCAAAGTAACCCTCGATTTTGCCGGGGGTAAAAATGGCCAGCATTCGGGCGTCTTGGTCGGTGCAATTCTTATAGCAGTGAACCTTGCCTCGCAGAGCAAACGCTTTCGCCAGCTTTCACTTTGGCGATCTTGCCATCGATGAAAAAGGTCATCTCTCCCTCGGTCACGAAGAAGTATTCCTCTTCAGTCCCGTGAATATGCACAGGAGGACCGCCGCCGGGTTTTTCAGTGCATTCAAGTGCAAAGATTGTCCCGCCTGTTTGCGCAGTCGTGGTAACGATTCGGTAGATACCACCACAAGGGCCGTAGCGAATGTTATTCATAAATTCTCCCAGTATAACTGATCGAACTTGTTGGCTCCATAAACTCGCAACCTGCCGACAACGCGACGGTGTGGTTAAAAACCGCCGAAACCTGAGTGACAACCCCAATCCCACTTCAGCGGATCGCGACGTTTGGGGATTGCACATCCAGTCTGAAATCTCTACCTCATGAACCCCCACTCCTTCACGATTGGCTTTCCATCACGAACCTCGAACGTGACTGGCTTGCCAGTGGAGGGATTGCGGGGAACTTCGTTCAGGTACTTCGGGACCAGTTCGTCCAGTGTGGTCGGCCACTCGCCCGCGTGCGCGCGTCGAGATTGCGTGAGCGCGATGGCGAGCTGCGCCTGCCACGAATACGACTCTCCCAGTCGCCGATTCGCGATGAGATCGTTGATGGGGCATAGGAGGGTTCGCGGATACATCCACTTGAGTTGATCGAGCCCCTCCTGATTGACCTTTGCTTCAAACGCCGATTCGAATGCGTCACCCTGCTCCCACATCGGAAGTCGTGATTGCGATTCGGCTGTTTCGCACAACGCCTTGTACACACTCAATGTTTCCCCGCGCGACGCGATTGTCGCAGCGCAGACGGGAGCGACGAGCGGCCTCGACCAACTCCAACGACTCGGGCTCATCAGTACAGCCACCGCCATCGTGCTCATACTCAGGTTCTTTCGAACACTCCCGTTGGATCGTCCGCCGGACATCGACTCGATGAAACGGATGTCTTCCAACCAATTTTCGCCGTTGAACCATCCATTTCCTTCACCATCGTCCGAGTAGGTCCTTTGGAGAATGTCCTCGAGCATCAGCAATTCGCCACCTAGATCAGCTTGGTACGCCGTCTGAGGAATGGTCCGGAGAATCGAAGCGAGTTCCCTGAGTTGCGCATCGGTCAGAGCATCGGGGCGCCACTCGAGCGCCCACACAATCCGCTTGAATGCCTGAAAACGAATTGAGGTGCCAACAAGCTGCGATACGAGCAGGTGGTCTTCTTCAGCATGGTGCGAGAGGGCGATCATCGCCTTGATGTTGCGTACGAAGCGTGCGCCGTCTCCATCCTCGACGGCGAAGAGGGAATCGGTCGATAGGCACTTCGAAATCGTCCGCAAAGTGGGCAGTTGATGAGTGGGAATTCCAAAGAGCGCATCGGCGACAGTGGCAGAATCGATTGTGTCGACCTTCGTCGTGCTAGGAAAGAGGTCCGCATCTTCGCTGTGCCAGCCAAAGATCGGCACATAGCCCAGCGCTGGCTTCGATGACGCCGCAATGATGGTGTCGATCCCTTCTCGGTGCGCAAGAAGCCATGCACGGACCTTGGACCGATGGGCATCGTCCGGCGTCGGATCGTCGGCCAAGATGGCGTTCTCAAACTTTGGCATATGCCCAGGGACTGTGTCAGGATCTGCGATCGCGAGTACGCCCTTCTTGTACATGGGCCACGCTCTCTCATCATCCGAGACTTTCGGCAACATCGCGTGGAGTCTCGCGATTGCATCGAACGAAATGACCGGAGCGTTGAACCAGATGTATCCAATGCAGAGGAGATAGACGGCGACAAGTGGGACGATGCACATGCCGATCACTTTGTATGCCTTGGAAAGTGCGTGGCGGCGTGGCGTTGGGCGTGCGCCGAGTGGTGAACTGGTGGTGCTACTGATGGTCATGAGAGTAGGCCTCCGTGGGGATCTGACTTTGTTGTTTCTAGCGCTTCGCCTTCGCCGCTCGGTCAATGAACGCAGCGATCTCGCGGGTCATCGGACTGAGCTCTCCGAGCAGCACGACCGACCGATCTTTCAGCGCGGCAGCCTGCACGAGCGCCTGCTCTCGATCTTCTTTCGACTCGCTCGCGGCGAGAACACTGGCGAGGGAAAATCCCATGCCGATCGACTCGACCGTGTTTGCATCGAACTGTTTTTCGACGGCCGAAAGATCACTCCTGCACTGTTCGATGTGCGCGGGCGTCGCGACGAAGGGCGGATTCATGCCGGCACCCGTGAGCGCAAGGAAAATCTCGGCTCTCACGAACCGCGCCGTGACTGTGTCCTTCGCAACTCTTCCAACCGACTCGGCAAACTCGCCGAGCAACCCCTCTGATGCCGCGCGACCCTTCGCCGCATCGACAGTGCGTGCGAGCCAGGCCACGACTGCGGCAGTTCGGCCCCAATGCGCGCTGCCGATTTGCGCGATCTCAATCGTGGCCGTTCGAAACAGTTCCTCGGCTCGCTGAGAGTCGCCGTCGCCGCCGCGTCGCATGTACGAACGTCCAAGATGTCGCATGAGATTCCCGCGACCCGCGACTGGAGTGGACAGTGGCGCTTCGTAGAAGCCGAGGGTCTCATTGAGATACGCGATCGCTTCGTCGTGGCGACCCAGCACACTGAGTGCCAACCCTCGCTGAGAACGCGTGCCGATCAGAGCAGGATGCCGCGGTCCGAAGTAACCACTCTTCAGTGCGATCGCTTCTTCAAAGATCGGCAGAGAAGCAGCCTCACGACCGGTCTGCGTGAGCAGATACGCCTCGTTGTGCAAGAGTCGCGCAAGAAATTTCGGTTTGACTTCGGGCGCCGTTCGAGCGACAGTAACCGCTTCGGCCGCGACCTGCGCTGCCTGCCTTCGCGAACCCTCACGGTCGAGGATGAGCGAGTGGGTGCTCATGGCGTTCGCGAGAATCAGTGGATCCTCTGCGCGTTGAGCGAGCGCGAGTGCAGCGTCGATCGTCGCGCGGGATGCGAGATCTTGCTGGGTGGTCAGAAATCCAAACGCAAGTGAGTCGTACGCAGGCGCGAGAAGGTCAGCGCCCGCATCGATCGACTCGAGAACCTCGATCGAGAGACGAGCGGTGTCGACGCTCGCCTGGCGAAAGTCGGCGAACCGCTGCGACAGCGAAAGCAGTCCGAGCACTCGGGCATACTCGGTTCGATCGGGCGAATGCTCGAGCAACGCCACCGCCAGATTCAGTTGTTCGATCGCGCCTTCATAGTCGGCGATCTCGTGCAGTGCGATGCCAAGTGTCGTGCGAAGATCGCTCTCGGTTTCCTTGGGAGTCGCTGTGCGTGCGACCGCCTGCACCGCCGCAGCGATGATCTGTTTGGGGGTCGAAGTCTGGCCAGCGGCCTCTCGCTCGCGCAGGTTGTCCATCAAGTCGATGAAGAATCCGTTCATGCGCTCGGCGCGAAGTCGCGCGGTGTTTGCTTCGGTCGCTTTGGCGACCGCGGCATTGCGCGAAGTGCGCGCGTCGAGTGCAAAAATCGTCGAGACAATCGCACCGGCGGCGATTGCGAGCACCGCAACACCCGTTGCGACTGAGAGCGCACGATGGCGGGATATGAATCTCGCGACGACATACGCGGCACTCGGTGGATGCGCGTCGATGGGATCACCCACGAGATATCTCTCGAGGTCGCGGCCGAAGGCTGCAGCAGTCGGATAGCGCCGCGCCGGCTCTTTCTCGAGTGCGTGCATCACGATGAGGTCGAGGTCGCGCGCGACAGCAGCACGAATTCTCGAGGGCAGCTTCGGCGTGACTGTGCGAATCGCCTCGAAGAGCGGACCGATCGCGAGTGTCTCGTCGAATGCGTGTTGGCCCGCGAGCGCGCGGTAGAGCAAGAGTCCAAGTGCGTGAACGTCTGCTCGCGCATCGACATCGGCCGATCGACCGGCGACTTGCTCGGGCGCTGCCCACATCGGCGTTCCGGCGAAGCATCCACTGCGTGTGGTCTGTAGCGAGTCGCCTCCGACAGTTGAGAGCGCCTTGGCGAGACCAAAGTCGAGCACTTTGGGTTCGCCATCGGCCGTCACCAAAACATTAGAAGGCTTGAGATCGCGGTGCATCAACCCGCGCGCGTGCGCCGCGGCGATGGCTGCGCTGATCTTGATGTGGCAACGAGTGATCGCTTCGAGCGCTTGCGCCGCTGGAAGGCGCTCCCAGATTCCATCGGCCCACTCGTCGAGGGGCAGTCCATCGATCCACTCCATCACGATGAGTCGCGCATCGTCGGTCTGCGGTGCAGCGAGCATCGACACGATGTTGGGATGCCCCAGCTTGGCGAGCGCGTCAGTCTCGCGCGCGCATCGTGCGGCCTCGACTGCGACCAGTTCTGCGCCGTGGAGCAGTTGGGGAAGCCGCTTCACTGCGACACGTCGGGCAGTGCGAGGTTCGATCGCTTCGTACACGACTCCCTGCGCGCCGCGGTGGACGATGCGCGTGATGCGATATCCGGCGATGAATCCAAGATCGACCGATGCGCTCGCACGGGCGCTCAACGCGAGCCAGTCGTCCGACTCGAACGCGGCGACTGCCGACGATCCAATTGGATCGAGCAACTCGTCAGCGTTGGTTGGGTGTGG
>CAMBOV010000029.1 GCA_945869475.1 Singulisphaera sp. GP187
TGCGACTGAGTGCGACTGAGTGCACCCCCGCGGCCGCAGTTCGACGGCTTCGGTGGCTTCGAAGACGAGGAGGACGAGGCATCAACTCCAGCGTACGGCGCCGTCATGGGCGGCCAGCCCGGCCAGCTGGCCATGGGCGGCGCCGGCCAGGTGGGCGGCATGGGCGGCATGGGTGGCATGGGTGGCATGGACTTCTAAGCCACCACGCACGACTCAATTCAATTTTCACATTCAACACTTTTTACAACACACACGGAGATTCACACATGAGCACTGTTCGACCACTCGAAGACCGCATCGTCGTCAAACCACTCGACGCAGAAACCAAGACAACCTCTGGCATTTTCTTGCCAGAATCTGCCAAAGAGAAGCCGATGCAAGGCAAAGTCATTTCTGTTGGACCAGGCAAGTTGCTTGACAACGGATCGCGCCTCGTTCCAACCGTCAAGAAGGGCGACACCGTCGTCTATGGCAAGTACTCAGGCACTGAGATTGAAATCAAGAACGTGACGCACCTCATCATTCGCGAGAGCGAACTTCTCGGCGTCATTGACGGTTGATGACCACCCTTCGCACGACACTCACTTTTCCAGACCTTTTTAGGAGCTCAGAGCATGTCTAGTAAGCAAATGAAATTTTCCACCGCCGCACACGCTGAACTGAAACGTGGCGTCGATCAGATCGCACAAGCCGTCGCCGTCACGATGGGTCCAGCAGGGCGCAACGTGATCGTCCAGAAATCTTTCGGCAGCCCATCCGTCACAAAGGACGGCGTGAGCGTTGCGAAAGAAGTCGAACTCGCAGAACCATTCCAGAACATGGGCGCCAAGTTGGTGCACCAAGTTGCAAAGAAGACCGCCGATATCGCGGGCGACGGCACCACTGCCGCCACCGTGCTCGCTGCGGCGATCTTCAACGGCGGACTCAAGTTCGTCGCCACTGGAGCGAATGCAGTTGCGATCCAACGCGGTATCAACGCAGCAGCGATGGTCGCTGGAACCGCAATCACCGCCGCGAGCACCAAGTGCCGTGGCAAGGAAGACCTCACGAAGGTCGCCACCGTGAGCGCGAACCACGACAGTGAAATCGGCGAGCTCATCGCTGAAGCGATCCACAAAGTCGGAGCCAACGGTGTCGTCGAAATCGAAGAGGGCAAGACTGCCGACACAACACTTGATTACGTCGAGGGAATGTGCTTCGACAAGGGATACCTCTCGCCGTACTTCATGACCGATGCAAAGAAGGCCGAGTGCGTTCTTGAAAACGCGATGGTGCTGATCTACGAGAAGAAGATTTCGAATCTCGTCGACTTCCTGCCGTTGCTCAACAAGGTCGCAACGGCTGCCAAGCCACTGCTCGTCATCGCTGAAGAAGTTGAGAACGAGGCCCTCGCGGCACTCGTGGTCAATCGTCTTCGCGGCGTCCTGCAAATCTGCGCGGTGAAGGCCCCAGGATTCGGCGATCGTCGCAAGGCGATGCTCGGAGATATCGCCACATTGACTGGCGGCGTCTTCTTCGCTGAAGACATCGGTCGCAATCTCGCGGATGTCGAACTCTCTGAGCTCGGCTCGGCTCGCCGCATCGTCATCACCAAAGACGAGTGCACGATTATCGAAGGCGCTGGCAAGAAGGGCGTCATCGCAGATCGCGTTGCGCAGATCAAGTCGCAGCACGAGAAGTCAACTTCGGATTACGACCGCGAGAAGTTCATGGAGCGTCTTGCGAAGCTCACCGGTGGCGTGGCGATTATCCACGTCGGCGGCGCGACCGAGACTGCAATGAAAGAGAAGAAGGACCGCGTCGACGACGCACTGCACGCCACGCGCGCAGCGGCGAAAGAGGGCTACGTTGCGGGTGGAGGCGTTGCATACTTGCGCGCGATCAACGCAATCAAGGCTGCACGTAAGGATGCGCAGGGCGACGAAGTGTTCGGCTTCGACATCGTTGCTGAAGCACTGCGAAAGCCAACCTGGCAAATCGCCACCAACTTCGGCACCGATGGCGACGTCGTTGTTGAGAAAGTGCTCGAAGGCAAGGGAGCATTCGGCTTCAACGCATCGACGGGTGAGTACGAAGATCTGATCAAGGCCGGCATCATCGATCCAGCACTCGTGGCCAAGACCGCCATCGAGAATGCAGCAAGCATCGCTGGACTCATGTTGACCACCGATGTTCTGATCACCGAGCTCAAGGATGAGACCGCACCGACCCAAGGGGCGATCTCCTGATTCATTCGCATCAACAGCGGAGGATCGGAGCACGCGCGCGTACTTCGATCCTCCGTTTTTCTTTTCTGACTTTTCGAGCCTGAGAGTTCTGAGCGAGTACTGCTGATGAGCGTCGAACGCGACTACTACGAAGTCCTCTCGATTGAACGCGCCGCCAACGGCGACGAGATCAAGCGCGCCTATCGCCGAATGGCGATGAAGTGGCATCCCGATCGCAATCCCGGCGACCCGAAGGCTGAAATCGAATTCAAGGCCTGCGCTGAGGCGTACGAGGTGCTCTCTGATCCAGAGCGCAAAGGTCTCTATGACAAGCATGGTCACGCGGGATTGCGCCAGACGCCTGGGCACGACTTCTCGCGCATGCGTCCCGATGACATCTTCTCGATCTTCACTGACATCTTCGGCGGAGGCGGCGGTGGATCGCGCGGCGGACGTCGTGCCCCTTCGCGCGGATACGACCTCGAGACGAGCGTTGAGATCACGCTGAACGATGTGCTCACCGGCAAAGAAGTCGAAGTCAACTTCACTCGGCGCGATGTCTGCAACACCTGCGAAGGTTCTGGTGCGAAGCCCGGAACCAAGCCAATCAAGTGCCCGACGTGTGCGGGCAGCGGTCAAGTTGCACACGCAGGACTTGGCGGAATGTTTCGCATGGTCACGACCTGCCCAAACTGCCGAGGTCGCGGTCAGATCATCACTGAAGTCTGCCACGACTGTCGCGGCGCTGGTCGCGTGGCCAAACGCCGCAATCTCAAGATCAAGATTCCTGCGGGCATCTCAGATGGACAGGTGATTCGTGTCGGAGGCGAGGGCGAACCAAGTCCACACGAGGCGGATCCTGCAGGCAAGGGACCGCGTGGCGATCTGCACGTCGGCGTCCAAGTCACCGAACACGAGATCTTTGAGCGCGTTGAAGATGATCTCATTTCGACTCGCGATGTCAGCTTCGCGCTTGCGGCACTCGGCGGAACGACCTCGGTCGAAACCCTTGAAGGACCGCACACCCTCGAGATTCCTCGCGGCACGCAACACGGAAAGATTCTCGTGATTGAAGGAGCGGGACTCCCCCACCTACGATCCCCCAGCGTGCGCGGCGATCTGCGCATCGGAGTCTGCATCGACGTGCCGACGAAACTCTCAGCAGAGCAGCGCGAGTTGCTTGAACAGTTTGCAAAGACCCAGTCGAATCCGCAGGAGGAACTTCGAACCGCGGGCAAGGGCGTCTGGAAGAAGATCAAGGACACGATTTCAGGAAGTTGAAAGGCACAACCAATGATGGCTGAACCAACAAATCCACTTCCAGAGTCGAGTGACGTCGAAGCGCCAACCTCTGACGCGTCGATCATCGCCGAGTTGCAGAAGCAACTTGAAGAGAAACACAACTCCTATCTGCGGGTGCTCGCTGACTTTCAGAACTTTCAGCGGCGCTCGCGCGAGAACGAGGCTCGTGCGCACGATCATGGCATCAGCCACGTTGCACGCGCGATTGTGCCTGTGCTTGAGAACATGGACCTCGCGCTCGGTCACAACGTGCGCGCGTTGCCACTCGAAAAACTTGGCGATGCGGTTGATCTCTTGCGTGCTGACTTGCTCAAGGCACTTTCGCACTGCGGCATCGAGCGCATCGAACCCGCGACTGGCGATGAGTTCAATCCCAACATTCACGAAGCGGTGATGCAACAACCCGCTGAGAACGTCGAGCCTGGCCACATTGCGCAGTGTCTGCAAGCTGGCTATCGCTTGGGTGATGTGCCATTGCGATCTGCCAAGGTCGCGGTCACTCCAAAGCCGGACTCCTAAGCGATGCCCACCTATGAATATGTCTGTCGGGGCTGCAAGTACGAGTTCGAGAAGTTTCAACCGATCACAGCGGCGGCCGTGAAGACCTGTCCCAAGTGCAAACGCAAGCGCGTCGAGCGAAAGATCGGCATCGGCGCGGGGGTGCTCTTCAAGGGCGGCGGTTTTTACGAGACCGACTATCGAAGCGAGGGCTATCGCAAGGCTGAAGCGGCAGACAAGAAGCCAGACGCCACGGTGAAAGAGACCAAGGGCGCAGAAACCAAATCAGCAGAAACCAAGCCAGCAGAAACCAAGTCAACAGAAACCAAGCCGCAACCAACCCCACCGCCAACGGCGAAACCAGAATCACCTCCACAACCACCCACCAAATCCGACGCGCGCGCAGGTCGCGGCGTTGGAAATGTTCTACAACTCGGTCGCCGCCCCAAGTCGGGCCGCGCCACAAGAAAAAAATAGTCTCATGAGCGAAGCATTCCGAAAACAAATTCTCAACCACCTTGGCCACAACGGCTACCAACCTGTTCGCGGACGCGAACTCGAGCGACAGATGCGCATCCTCGAAGATCAGACCGACGAGTTTCGCGCGACACTCGACGCGATGGCGACTGAAGACTTCATCGACATCAGCAACGACGACATCATTCGCCTCACGCGATTCAAAGATGAGACCGTCGGTCGCATCCGCATCAGCGCACGTGGCAATGGCAGCGGATTCGTCATCCCAGACGTTCCGAGCCGTGAAGGAGACCTCTACGTTCCTGAGCACGACACAGCGGGCGCGATCTCAGGCGATCGCGTGCGCGTTGCGATCATGCGCAAAGGCAAAGATTGGGACCGCGCCCCCGACGCGCGGCCGACAGGTCGCGTTGTCGAAATCATCGAGCGTGGACAAACGCGTTTCGCCGGTCGCCTCGAAATGGAAGGTCGTGGATGGATCGTCGTTCCCGATGGTCGCAATCTCACCGACCCCGTCGTCGTGCGCGATCCTGGGGCGAAGGATGCAAAGGTCGGCGACAAAGTAATCGTCGAGATCACACGCTTTCCTGATGCGCGTTCGCGCGCTGAGGGAGTCATCACGCAACGACTCGGCGCAGCAGGCGAGCCCGATGCAGAAACGCAATCGATCATGGCGACCTACGAGTTGCGCGATTCATTTCCGCAAGAGGTGCTCGATGAGGCGGCCGATGCGGCGCGGTCGTTCGAAGCGCATCGCGAGGGTCCGTGGACGGGTCGCGAAGACCTGACCGCAACGTCGATCTTCACGATCGATCCACCCGATGCACGCGACTTCGATGATGCGATTTCAATCGCACGTGATGACGCACGCGATGAGTGGATTCTCGGCGTGCACATCGCTGACGTCGCGTCGTTCGTCACACGTGGCAGCGCGCTCGACAACGAGGCGCGCGAGCGAGGCACCAGCGCCTACTTGCCGCGCAAGGTGATCCCGATGTTGCCTGAGACGCTTTCGAATGGCGTCTGCTCGCTGCAAGAGGGCGTTGCGCGTTTCACGAAGAGTGTCTTCATCACCTTCGATAAGAATGGACGGGTTCTCTTCGAGCGATACGCATCAACAGTGATTCGGTCTCGCAAGCGTATGACATACCTCGAGGCGCAGGCGATCATCGATGGCGACATCTCGTCAGCGCGAACGCACGCCAAGACCGAGACGCAAGTCGACGATGCACTCATCACTGAACTGCGCATGTGCAACGACCTCGCGAAGATTCTTCGTGCGCGTCGCATCAAAGATGGGATGGTCGTGCTCTCGCTTCCAGAGTCGCAACTCGTCTTCGCAGACGATGGACGGGTGAAAGATGTCGAGCCAGAAGACACGGCCTTCACACACACATTGATTGAGATGTTCATGGTTGAGGCGAACGAGGCCGTTGCGCGGCTCTTCGCGTCGCTGGCGATTCCTGCGCTGCGGCGAATCCATCCAGAGCCTTCATTTCATGACATCGAAGAATTGCGCATGTATGCGCGGGCAGCGAAGATTCGTTTGCCAGAGACTCCAACGCGGCGCGACTTGCAGGCGCTGCTCGACAGTGTGCGCGGCACTGAGAGTGAGCGGGCGATTCATTTTGCCGTCCTGCGTTCGATGGCGAAGGCGACTTACGCCCCTGCGCTCGTTGGGCACTTCGCACTCGCGAGTGATCATTACTTGCACTTCACGAGTCCCATTCGTCGGTATCCAGATCTTGTGACGCACCGCATGCTCGAGGTGTGGACCGAACTCACCGAGAACGGGCGCGAACCTCCCGGAGGAAAGCGTCGCAGAGAGTTGCTCGATTGCATGCGCGATGATCCGCGCGTTGAGGATGGCGACTCGCTCGTTGCGTGCGGAGTGCATTGCAGTGAGACTGAGGTGAATGCTGAGAAGGCCGAGCGCGAGTTGCGATCGTTCTTGATTCTGCAGTTTCTCTATGACAACTTCTTGACCAAGACGCTGACAGGCGTCATCACTGGAGTCTCGCCAGGCGGCGCCGGAGTCTTCGTGATGCTTGATCGTTTTCTCGCTGATGGAATGATCCGCTTGCGCGAGATCGGGGGCGGTGGCGGCGGCGACAAGTGGACGCGCAATGCGTCGACGGGTCGAATGACTTCTCCGCGCACTGGTGCGAGCCTCGGTGTTGGCGATGCAGTTGAAGTGACGATTGCCGAGATCAATCTCTCGACGCGGCAGATGGAACTCAAACTCGTGCGGTCGCTGCGCACGTCGACGCTCGTGACCGCCACGGGCGACGAGGGTGAAGTGCGCGGCAAACGCAACCGAGACTTCGTCGGTGGCAGAGGCGCGCCCAAGGGCGAGCGTGGTCACAAAAAAGGATTCAAGCAAGGTCGACGCGGCAAGCGCGGAAACTAGAAGCGCCATTACACTTCAGATTCGAAATGCGAATTCTGGTCAACACCACCTCGAAAGTTTCTTGCGGTATGTCAACCCTCTTCAAACTCATCGTTCTCGCCCCTCTTGTCACAGGCATCCTTCTCACCATGCAGGCTTGCAAGAACGGACCTCCGCCCGTGATGTTGGTGCGACACGTCCTCAAGCGTGACAAGGATGAGAACTTGGGACAGATCGCGCCGGGAACATTGCTGAAGCTTGAGAAATCCGCTGACGGTACGGCGACTGTGGGCGAAAATTTCAAAGTCTCGCTGCCATCGAAGTCAGGGGATGGACACGCGTGGACGTGCCGCACCACCGACGATCCATATCTGCTCGTCGATGCTGCCTTCGAGACCGAGCCGGCCGGCGCGATTGCCTTCGACTCAGAAACGCACACCATCTATTCACTGCACGCGCGCG
Source organism: Singulisphaera sp. GP187 (assembly GCA_945869475.1). Classification (GTDB taxonomy): domain Bacteria; phylum Planctomycetota; class Phycisphaerae; order Phycisphaerales; family SM1A02; genus F1-60-MAGs104. The sequence goes on from CAMBOV010000029.1 coordinate 7,336, forward strand.
CCGTCGGCAAGGCGAAGATCGAATTCGTACTGTTGAACAACACCGAGACGCACAATGCGCCATCGCAGACTATTGCGTTGAACGTTGAAGTCAAGGCAGCTGCGTCGAAGTGAGCGTGGGCACAATCGGCGCTCGAAGAAAAAAACCTTGTCCAACGTAGAGACGTCGTCGTTCGAGCGATCAAACGAGAGAGACGTGAAAAGTTCCACTGGCTTGTCCTAGGGCTCAGACACTCCTCGTCGGCTTCGCGGACGCTCGACTACGGTCGA
>CAMBOV010000030.1 GCA_945869475.1 Singulisphaera sp. GP187
CGCCGCCTCTACTTCGCGGCAGGCTCGCCGCGCCATCCACGTTGCTTCGCGACGTTCATCCAACTCGCGGCTTGAATTGGATCGCCCGCGTCGGTCCATCTGCGTGCGGCATCGACGGCTGCCTGCGCGCTGCCTGAAATCTCAGCCCACTTGCCCCACGCGTGCGCGGCGGTGTCCTTGTCGCCGAGCGCGTCATGCGCCGCTGCAATTTCCCACGTGATTGCCTCAGTGAGTCGCGCATCTTCTGGAAGCGCCAAGAGCAGCGTCAGCACCTCGTCATGGCGGCCCAACTTGCGCAGAGCCTTCGCCTCAGCGACGCGCAACTCGTCGTTGCGCGCATCGAGCACCCGCGCCTCACGCGCACGCGCGAGTGCCGTCGTGGCATCACCGCTCTGCAGCGCCAGTCCCGAGAGTGCAACCACTGGCCACGGCGACTTTGGATCAAGCGCCTTCGCAACCTCGAGAGCCTTTCGCGCGTCGTCGAGCCGTCCAACTTGCAAGAGTGCGAGCCCAGCAAAGAGTGGATGCTGCGGATTGGATGGATCGATCGCCGCCGCGCGTGCGAAGAAGTCGACGGCTGCGCTTCCATCGCCGCACTGTTGCGCGGCGACACCCGCTGCGTTCAACAGTCCCGCATTGGGCGGCAGAAAACCAACGGCGTTTGCATAGGCGGCAGCCGCTGCGAGGCGCGCCTCACGCACGATGAGTGGATTCGTTGCCGAGGTCGCTCGAGCCAGGTGCGCCCGCGCGAGCAACTCGAACGCCTCGCCGTTGGTCGGGGCAACTTCACTCAGACGCGTCGCGATGCGCAGTGCGTCGTCAACGCGCGCCGCGCGCAAAGAGGTCTCGATTGCGCTCATCGCAGCACGCACTGCCGCGGGATCTTTCGCGTCGATCTGCCCATCGGGCGCTGTACGGTCGCACGCAACCACCGACGCGATCGCGACACAAAGTGCCAACACTTTCGATCTGTAGACTTCGTTCGGTATGAGTGAAATCACGCTTGCGAAATCGTACTCGCCCAGTGAGCACGAGCCATCCATTCTCTCCCGCTGGCAGGCCGCGGGATGCTTTCATGCCGAGGCGACGAGTGAGGGTGCCCCCTACGCGATCTTCATTCCACCGCCAAACGTGACCGCCGCGCTGCACTTGGGTCACGCGCTCAACAACACGTTGCAAGACATCCTCATTCGCGTCGCACGCATGCGCGCAATGAACGCGCTGTGGATCCCAGGCACCGACCACGCCGGAATCGCCACGCAATCGGTCGTCGAGAAGCGTCTCGCGTTGCAGGGGCAGCGGCGCACCGACTTTTCACGCGAGGAGTTCGTTGCGAAAGTGCAAGAGTGGAAGGACGAGTATGAATCTGTGATCCTCTCTCAATTGCGCAGCATGGGCGCTTCCTGCGACGAAGCACGCACGCGTTTCACGATGGATCCCGTCTGCACCGCCGCAGTGCGCGAGGCATTCTTTCGGCTCTTTCAAGATGGTCTGATCGAGCGCGGCAAGCGAATTGTGAACTGGGATCCCGTCTCGCAGACTGCGCTCGCCGACGATGAGGTCGAGATGGAAGAAGTCGATGGCTTCTTCTGGTACCTGCAGTATCCACTCGAAGATGGATCGGGGCACGTGACCGTTGCGACGACTCGTCCAGAGACAATGCTTGGCGATACCGCGGTGGGAATCAATCCGCGCGATCCCCGCGCCGCAGCACTGCGCGGCAAGCACGTGCGACTTCCAATTGTCGGGCGACTCATCCCGATCGTTGAGGATGACTACGTCGTGATGCCCGCGTCGATGACGGGCGATCTCTCAGACCCCAAGGCGCAGTTCGCAACTGGATTCTTGAAAGTCACTCCAGCGCATGATCCAAATGACTTCGAGATTGGACGCCGCCACGCGCTCGAAGCGATCAATGTGATGGCGCCAGATGCAACGATCAGCGACCGTCATGGATGGATCGACGTCTCTGAGTTGTCAAAGCAATTCGTTGGTCTCTCGCGCGAAGATGCGCGCACTGCGATCGTCGCGTGGTTCAAAGCGCAGGGACTTCTCGAAAGTGTTCGGCCCTATCGCCACGGCGTGGGGCACAGCTATCGCAGTCACGTTCCAGTCGAGCCGTATCTCTCGGATCAGTGGTACGTGCGCGTCACCGACCCTCGTCTGAGTGCGAGTGCTCTGCGCGCGATGGACGCAACGCAATTCGACGGCAACCAAACCCCGTCGGCAGGCGGCGCTCGCACGGGTGACGGCGAACTCACATTTTTCCCGCCGCGATATGCGAAAACTTTTCAGCACTGGCATGAGGGCATCCGCGATTGGTGCATCTCTCGGCAACTTTGGTGGGGGCATCGCATTCCTGTCTGGTCGCGCACCTTCGACGCGGCATCCGCTCCGAGCGAGACAGCGTGGACATCACGCGGCGCCGCCGAACTGCGTCGCACTCTCGCCGATGGGCGCGTCGAGCTCTTCGTGTGCATTCCAGAGTCGCTTGACGCATCACTGTTCACCGCGCTCACGCAGAGTGGATTCACCCAAGACTCCGATGTGCTCGACACCTGGTTCTCGAGTGCGCTCTGGCCTCTGAGCACGCTTGGATGGCCCAACCCGACACGTTTCGGCATGGATGGGCTGCTTGAGAAGTTCAATCCGAGTGCCGTGCTCTCGACCGCGCGTGAAATCATCACGCTCTGGGTCAGTCGCATGGTGATGTTCAATCGTTACTTTCTCAATGGCCGCTTGCCGTTTCGACACGTCTTCATTCACTGCGTTGTGCAGGACGGATTTGGCCAGAAGATGTCGAAGTCTCTGGGTAACGGCGTCGACCCGCGTGACATCATCGCCACGCACGGCAGCGACGCGATGCGTTTCGTGCTGACACAGATTTCGACTGCGACGCAAGATGTGCGACTTCCAGTCGATGTGCTCTGTCCATTCACGCTCGAGACCTTCGCTCCCGTGACGATCACGACACCATCGGGTCAAGTCGTCGCCGCGCCGATTCAGAGTTGCCCCACGAATCCTGCGAAGAAAATGGTGACTGCCTTTGGTGCATCGACGGGAGCCGCGACGCCAACGGTCGAGATGCCTCTCGCGCGCAACAGTTCGGCGCGCTTTGACATCGGCCGCAACTTTGCAACGAAACTTTGGAATGCCTCGCGGTTCGCGCTTGCGCAACTCGCCTCAGCATCGGCACCTGCGCACGATGTTGTGCCAGTGACACTCGCTGATCGGTGGATTCTGACACGCTTCTATCTCACCGTACAGCGCATCGAAGAGTCGCTTGCGCAGTACCACTTCAATCCGATTGCTGAGGCGCTGTACGAATTCGTCTGGCGCGACTTCTGTGATTGGTATCTCGAGGCGATCAAGCCAACCGTGAAGAGTGATCCAGTGCAGCAAGCGGTCTTGCGAACTGTGATGGATGGCATCCTGCGCATCATGCACCCTGTGATGCCCTTCGTCACTGAAGTTCTGTGGAGCAGCGTGCAATCGGTGCCAGCAATGAGTGTGCGTGGGCTCAACCTGCCCGCCTGTGACCTCGCGACGCGCGCGCAGTGGCCGGTGCCGTCGAGCACGCTCAACGATGTGACTGCGATCGCGGCGTTTGAGCGGGTGCAAGCACTCGTCGTTGCGATTCGCAACATTCGCGGTGAGCGCAAGGTGAATGATCGTCGCCGCATCGTCTTGCACGCGCCGGCCGAAATCATGCGCATCGTCAGTGAAGCGGGGGGCATCGTCGAAACCCTCGCCGGACTCGAGCGAGTCGAAGTCGTTTCAGCTGACGCTCGCCCGAGTGATGCTGTGGCGTTTCCGTTTCTGGGAAGCGAACTGCTCGTCTCAGCGCTCGCCGATGCGCTCGATCTCGGCGCAGAGCGAGCGCGTCTGACGACGATCATCGCTGATCGCGCCGGCGCCGTGCGCGGATTCGAGAGCAAACTCTCGAACGCTGGGTACTTAGCGAAGGCAAAGCCTGAGATTGTCGAGCAGACGCGGCGTATGCTCAGTGAGGCTGCTGCGGATCTCGTGGCGGCGACCCGAGCTCTTGAGTTACTCGCATCGTCTGTGTAGTGAAAGCGAATGAATCCTCTCTCCGCATTTTTCTCGACGCGCGCCTTTCTGGGCAGTTTCGCGCACTCCCTCGCATGTGTCGCCACGTGCGTGCTCGCAAGTTGCGCTCCATCGCGCACGACACTTGGCGAAGAGTCTGCTCCGTCAGCAACGAGTGCTCCACTCAATGCGCCCGTTGGATCGGCCACGGGTGATGGTGGCGTTCAAGTCATGCCAGGACGGCGCGTTTTGGCCGTGGCTGACGCGAGTGCAGACGCTGGTGCCACGCGCACGGTGCGAATGCCAATTCGCGTCACTCCGTGGGTGCACGGAGCGCGCACTGGTCAAGAGATCGTCACCGAGCATTTCGAGATTCGAACGACCGTTCGCAACGGAGATTTGCGGCGATTTCTGCCTGAGTTCACTGAGAGCGCGCTCGCGCATTACACAAGTGCGCTCGGTGTCTTGCCTGCGCCATCCGCGCCGCTCGAGACGTACCTCTTTGGAACGCGCGATGAGTGGGCGGCGTTCACGATCGACCGTCTCGGCGGCGATGCAGACACGTACCTCGGACTCGGCCGCGGCGGATACACCTCGAAGGCGACGGCGATTCTTTATGACATTGGTCCCAACGACACGCTCACAATTCTCGCGCACGAAGGGTGGCATCAATATTCGCAGGCTGTTTTTCGCGACGAATTGCCCGTCTGGCTCGAGGAGGGAATCTCGACGTATATGGAGGGATACCGCGTCACGATGAGCGGCGCGCCGCTCTTTGAACCCTGGCGCAACTTCGAACGGTTCGGTCAATTGCGCGACTCGCTTCGACGGGGTGAGACGATTCCTCTTGAGCAACTTCTCGATGGCACGCCGCAGAAATTTCTTGCTGAGAGTCGCGAGCGATTGCTCGCGTACTACGCGCAGGTGTGGGTCTTGACGCACTTTCTCGCCGAAGGAGCCGAGGGTCGTTACCGCAGCGGGCTCGAGAGGATGTTGCAGGATGCCGCAAGCGGATCGATCGGCACACGCCTGAGCGCAGCGGTCACGACGGCCGATGATCGACGAGCGGTGCGACGTGCTCTCGACCGGGGCGGCGTTCGTTCACTGCCCAGCGCGATCATCGCGCGCGCGTATTTTTCGGCAGAGACGACCGCGCTCGCGAGGGAATACGAGGCGTTCATGCGCGCCGTCTGTGAACGCGGGTCGGGCGATCGCATCTGGCGCGGGGTGAGCCCGATTCAGAAACCAGCGACGCCGTCCGAATCCGCGGTTCGCTAACTCTCGCGCAGCGACGCGAACTCTCGCGCACCACGCTAACTCTTCACGCCAACACACCGCGCGACAAATGCAGTCGCCCGCGACTTCGCGTCGCCGGCCACCTGTCCAAATCCCATGTGCTCGTACGGCGCCCCTGTGCGATCGTATGCATGCAACTCAAGCTGCTGCGGCTGCGCACTTCGCGCGCGCAGCGCATCGAGAAATCTGCGCTGCCCAGCGATTGCGACCCACTCATCGAGTTCTGAATGCAACGCCAAGAGTGGAATGTCGCGCCAGTGATCGAGATGGGTGATCGGGTTCATCGCCTCAACGAGTTCACGCTGATACATAGGACGGCCCTGCTGACTCTCGAAGTCACCCGTGGTCGCCTCAAGCAACATTCCGCGGAATGTGTGCGCCGCGCACCCGCGCACAACGGCTGTCATTCCTCCAGCACTCATTCCGCCGATGACGACGCGCGTCATGTCGAGCGTTCCAAGCGCGCTCAAGTCAGCGAGAATCGAATCGATCTCACCGCACGCTTGCGCGACGACGCGCAGCGTTTGTGTGCCATCCTGCAGTGCTTCGTCGAATCGCTCACCATGTCCAGGAAGATCGACCGCGACACACGCAATTCCTGCGCGCACGAGTCGCACGTAGCGACCAGCGTCGAGTTCTTTCGAAACCGTGCGTCCATGAAACCACAAGAGAAACGGCAGGGGATCATCGCCGCGATCTTGCGGACGCATGACGACCACCGGAATACTTCCATTGACGAGGCGCATCCACTCACTCGCCCCCCTCAAGTGCGCTGGAAACTCACCGCGCGGTTGTGGCATCGACTACTGCGCCGCCTGTGAACGATCGGGCATGTAGAACAAGACGTGTTGCTCGGGACCGTAGTT
>CAMBOV010000031.1 GCA_945869475.1 Singulisphaera sp. GP187
CACTCGCGCAGGGCAAACCCGGCAGCGAGTTGTTGGCACCTCTGGCAATCGTTGTCTTGGGCGGCTTGTTGTCGTCCACGTTCTTGAATCTGTTCGTTGTTCCCGCTGGATACGCCTTGATGTTCAAGGACTCCACCGGAAAGGAAACCTCATCATGAAGCTCCCACTCTCGCTCGTCATACTCTCGCTCGCCTCGCTCGCTGTTCTTGGTTGCGACAAACCGGCAACACCGGTCGTCGTCGCCCCAACTCCAGCGCCTGCAGTCGACCCGAACGCGGGACACGATCACGCGGCCGACCCGCACGCGGCAGGCGGCCATGGCGATGGCGCAGTGATCGCGCTTGGCACCTTCAAACTCGGCACCTTCGAAGTGACGGTCACTCGTGATGTGGGCGCGATCACGGCCGGCGGTGAAGCAGCCATTGACGCAACGCTTGCTGGACAGACGGCCAACGTCTCGGCTGTTCGCTTCTGGATCGGCACGAGTGACGGCAAAGGATCCGTCAAAGCGAAGGCAGAGATCGAAGATCCGACGCAGCCAAACCGCTGGCACACGCACGCTGAAGTTCCAACTCCGCTGCCAACAAACGCGCAAGTATGGGTCGAGATCGAAGTGAAGTCTGGCGAAAAATTGGCCGCCGCCTTCGACCTCAAACCCTGACCCGATAGAGTCTCGTGCATGAAGGACAATCGAGGCGCTCAACGCGCAAATCTGCGCGTCAATGGCGAGTCGTTTGCGCTCGCCGCTGCGAACCAAGCGATGGCGAATCGCCAACCGCACGAGGCGTATCGCTTGCTCGATCCATGGTTGCAGCGGCCCTCTGCACACGTTGAGGTGCTGCTGCTCGCGGCACATGCGCAGAATGCGATCGGCGCGCGCACGCTCGCGTTGGCAACCCTCGATCGTGCACTACGCGCGGGCGCTGGAATCGAAGCGCATTACCTGCGCGGAGTCTGCTTGCGCGCATCAGGCAAGACCGACGAAGCGATCGAAGAACTCCGCATGTGCTTGGGTGACTCGCGTCGTGGAGCAGACGCCTTTGGCCTGATTGCAATGACGCTCGAAGAGGCAGGGCGCTACGACGAAGCGCAAGAACTTCTCGCACCACTTGTGAAGGCCGCCGAGCAGGGCGCTGCGCTGCGCGGCGACATCGCTTACACATGGGCGCGGCTCTTAGTGCAGAAGAACCGTTTCGACGAGGCGCAGGCGCAGATCACTTCGACACTCAAAGAACTCAACACGACAATGCCCGAGATGCGCCGGTCGCTCTGGTACCTCCGTGCCAAGGCCTTCGACCGCTCGAAGAACTACGACCAAGCAATGGATGCCGCCTCGAAGGCGAACATGATTGGCGAGGTCGAGTTCAGCCCTGATCTCTACACAAAGCAATTGTCGTCGCTGATCAGCAACTGGACACGGCAACGGATGTCGCGCTTTCCGACGAGTCAGTGTTCGAGCGCGATTCCGGTCTTTGTTGCGGGGATGCCCCGCAGCGGCACGAGTCTCATCGATCAGATCATCGATGCGCATCCGCTCGCTGCTGGCGTTGGTGAGTTGAACTCGATCGACAAGTTCTCCAAACAACTCGAGAGAGATGCGCGCCCTGGCGTCGAGCCGCCAGCGTGCTTCGGCGCGATGCAAGACGCAGAGTGGACGCGCATGGCAGAGGAGTACGTTGCGCAGATCACAGCGCAAGCTCCTGGTGCGCAGCGCATCGTGAACAAGGCGCTTGGCAATAATCGACTGCTCGGCCTCATCGCGCGGCTCTTTCCAAAGACACGCATCATTCACGCCCTTCGCGATCCGCGTGATGTCGCGATTTCGTGTTGCATGGGCGGCTTCAACAACAAACTCTTTCCCTGGTCCACGCGAATGGAATGGATCGCCCGCGCCTGGCAAGGATCACGCGAGATGATGGACCACTGGAAGTCATCGCTCGATGTTCCAATTCTTGAAGTCTCCTACGAACGCCTCGTGCAACAGCCTGACACTGAGTTTCCGCGCATCATTGAGTTTCTCGGTCTCGAGTGGGATGAAGCCTGCACGCGCTTTCACGAGTCCAAGCGCACGGTGCGCACGCTGAGTTACGACCAAGTGAATCGACCGCTCTACACCTCGAGTGTCTCGCGCCATCTCAACTATGCGAAATCACTTCAAGCGATCGAGTGGCCTCGCTACGACCCCAACGAGATCGTGTGAAGGTCCGTCCGCTACGATCGCCTGCATGTCTGAACTGAAGAATCTTCTTGCAAACAATCGAGCGTGGGCGACGCGAGTCGAACGCGAGCGCCCTGGCTTTTTCTCAGGGCTCACCCACCAACAACGGCCCAAGTATCTCTGGATCGGCTGCTCCGACAGCCGCGTGCCCGCAAACGAAATCATCGGGCTTATGCCTGGCGAGGTCTTCGTGCACCGCAACATCGCCAACCTCGTCGTGCACAGCGACCTCAATTGTCTCTCGGTGATCGACTTCGCAGTCAATGAACTCAAGATTCAAGACATCATCGTCTGCGGCCACTACGGCTGTGGCGGTGTGACTGCCGCGCTTGCGCCGAGTGCTGGCCGCGTCTTTGATCATTGGATTCGCCACGTGCGTGACATCGCGAAGTTCTACCGCAGCGAGATCGAGATCGAATCCTCTCTCGATGCACAGTCGCGCAAACTCTGCGAACTGAATGTCGCCGTGCAAGTCGTGCACGTACGCGAATCGCCGATCCTGCAAACTCCATCGGCGCGCGGCGTCACAGTGCATGGATGGATCTACGACTTGGCCGACGGACTTCTGCGCGACCTCACGCCGATGATCGATTCGGTGCGCGCGCTCGCACCAAACGCCACCGTTCGGTAGCCCCCGGCGTCGTCGATGCTCATCCCTGCACCAAAACCAGGGCGAAGCCATCCCTCGAGCATCAGGTCGCCTCGACGTTGTGCGATCCAAGGACATATTCGCCGCGCGATCGTTTTATGTGGTCTCCTGAACATGCGAGCCTATCGCACTTTCTTCGCGCGATCCTTGTCCCGAACGCGGCCCGACTCCCAACTTTGACTATGCCACGCATTCTCAAGAATCGCCACAGCACTACGACCGTATATCTCTCACTCACCGCGCTCTGCTCTGGTGCGAACGCGCAAACCAGCCCGTTCGTCAACTTCGAATCGCCGCAAACCCATCCAATCGACATCACCCCCGATGGCACGAAGTTGCTGGTGGTGAACACCGCCGACGGTCAGCTCGATCGATTCGACATTGTGAAGGGTCAACTCATCCGGCGCGAGTCGATTCCTGTTGGTGTTGATCCTGTCTCAGTGCGCGTGCGATCGAACACACAAGCGTGGGTCGTCAATCAGATCTCCGACTCAGTGAGCGTGATCGATCTCGCAACTTCGCGCGTGGTTCGCACGATCACCGTTGGCGATGAACCCGCTGACATCGTCTTCTCCACCACACCCTCCCGTGCGTTCGTCTCGCTGTGCGTCACCTCGAAACTCATCAGCTTTGATCCAGACGCGGCAACTCCAACGTTGACCTCGACGACGATTCTCGGATCACAACCACGCGCACTCGCGACAAGCCCTGACGGCACCAAGATCTACCTCGCAGTCTTCGAGTCCGGAAACAAGACACTGCTCATTCCGCGCACGACGGTCAATCTTGCGTCGGGTCCCTACGGCGGGGTCAATCCACCTCCGAACAACGGCACGACGTTCAATCCTCCTCGCGCGCCCGGCCAACCAAATCCGCCGCGCATCGCACACATCGTTCGCAAGAACGCCGCGAACCTCTGGATGGATGACAACGCGCGAAACTGGACCTCCCTCGTCACCTGGGGGGTTGTCGACAATGACATCGCAGTCATCGACGCGGCAACACTCGCAACCACCTACGTCACTGGATTGATGAACACCGTTGCGAGCATCGGTGTCGCACCAGATGGCACGATTCTCGCGGTCGGCATCGAACCCGGAAATGAGGTGCGTTTCGAGCCAAGACTCGATGGAAAGTTCGCCAAGATGCGCGGCGCATTCGTGGCGGCGGGCGCCACAGGCACACCAACACTCTTCGATCTCAATCCACATCTCACCTATGCGACCTCGACGATTCCAGAACTCGAACGACTTCAATCAATGGGAGATCCACGCGGTGTCGCGTGGCTGCCCGATGGCTCTGCTGCGTTCATCGCCGCACTCGGATCAAACTGCGTCATCAAAGTTTCATCAACGGGCTCACGCCTCTCGAAGATCGAAGTCGGCGAGGGTCCATCGGGACTCGTCGCCTCACCCTCTGGCGCAGCGATCTACGTACTTAATCGCTTCGAGGCGTCGGTCAGCACGATCAGCACGGCGACTCTGCTCGAGACCTCGCGCGTGATGTTGCACGACGCAACGCCAGCAGTCGCAAAGGCGGGGCGCAAGTTCATCTACGACACACATCTCACATCTGGCTTGGGTCATGTTTCGTGTGCGACCTGCCACGTCGATTCACGAAGCGATCGCATCGCGTGGGATCTCGGCGACCCCGCAGGTGCCGTCGAACTCTTCGACGAGACCTGTCAAGTTCCCGGATGCATCAACTGGCATCCCATGAAGGGTCCTATGACGACCCAAACTCTCGTAGGGATCATCGGCACTGAGCCCTTTCACTGGCGGGGCGAGAAGGATGACATCACCGAGTTCAACGTCGCTTTCACGCACTTGCAGGGGCGCGCGACTGAAATCACGCCCGCTGAAATGGAGTCAATGCGCCAGTACATCGCATCACTCACCTTCGGGCCAAACCCACATCGCAACCTCGAGAACACGCTCAAGACCTCGCTGCCGATCTTTGGTGGAGTTGTGACCGGCCTCGGCGGCACGGGCAATCCAGTGACTGGATCGAACATCTTCAACACCGCGCAGATTTTCGGTGCCCCTCCGGGACTCACCTGCCTGCAGTGCCACTCTGGAATCACCGGCACCAACGGCATCGTCGACATTCCGCCGCCCGGTGGCGAGGCACAAAATCGCAAGAACGCGCCACTTCGCGACGTCTGGCGCAAGCTCGGTGCAAATCGCGCATCGACCACCGCCCTGCGCGGATTTGGCTTCGACCACAATGGCGAAGAGGCGACCCTGCAAGATCTTCTCTCAGTTGGATTCGCCTTTCCAGTGGGCGCAACTGGCGCACAGCAGCGGCGCGATGTCGAAGCATTCTTGCTCTCGTTTGGCACAGAGACCCCAGCTGGCGTCGGCGCGCAGGCTCTCGCCAACGGCGTCTCAAACGAGACGACGCGAATCAACCAACTCATCGCGATCGCCAACGGAACCACGGCTGCGCTGATCGTCAAGGCGCGCCTCGGTGGCCTCGCGCGCGGATTCGTCTATCAGGGTGGCGCCTTCAAGAGTGATCGCGTCGGTGAAGCGACGATCACCGCCGCGGCACTTCTCGCACTCGCAGCTACAGGAAGCGAACTCACCTATACGCTCGTCCCAGTGGGATCACAGACTCGCCTCGGCATCGACCGCGACCTCGACACCTTCTACGACGCCGATGAAATCGCAGCGGGCAGTAATCCCGCCGACGCCTCAAGTACTCCAGTGATCTGCGCCGCAGACATTGCTCCCGCTGGCGGCGACGGCGTCGTCGATGGACTCGATATGACAACGGTGCTCGTGGGCTGGGGAACTTCGGGAATCGGCGACATCAACGGTGATGGCGCTGTGAATGCGGCT
>CAMBOV010000032.1 GCA_945869475.1 Singulisphaera sp. GP187
TTTGCAATGTTTGGGTGGTTCATTACCGCCAGCGCTTGTCGCTCTTGATCAAAGCGCGCAAGAACACTTTTGGAATCCATGCCGGCTTTGATAATTTTCAGCGCCACGCGCTGAACGAATGGCTTGCGGCGCTCGGCCATCCACACGGTGCCAAAGCCGCCTTCGCCGACTTGCGAGAGCAGTTTGTAGGGACCAATTTCGTCGCCTGATTTTTCTAGCGAAGTGGTGTCGGCGGCATTTGTTTTTTTAAAGAAACTGCCGACAGCATCTTTATCTGGATATTGCAGCGTTTCGTCACCGTCTTGCGGCAGGTTGGGCTGTGGCGGGATTGTGTCGTCATCACCCATGAAAGAGCACAGAGTAGTGCGTCAAGGTGGGAGAGTGCAAAGCGGGTGTTGGCTTTAGCGCGGCCACACAGGCGTTTGCGGTTACGTCAATCAATCAATCAATCAATCAATCGCGGATCAGTAGAGCAGCGAACGGCCGCTGTCACTTTCAAACTACGTCCACCTTGCTGGCGAGCTCTGTGCCGGCGTAGAAGTCTTTCGGGTAGATATCCAGCGCGTCCTGCGCGTAGCTCAAGGGAATGATGCCTTGACTGCTGTCTGGCCAGATCGAAGCGATGGGACACGAGACGGTCAGGCAGTCGCCGCCGAACGCGGCGAACTCCCACTTAACTCTCGCTGATTGTTCGTGTCGGCTCGAGGTAGGTATAGCCAGCGAGGCCTGTCTCGTAGATCTTCATGAACAACTTGCTCTCCTTGGGAGTCAGTTGTTTCTTGCGCACCGCGCGCTCGCACTCGCGGCGAATCTCAGCGCCAAGTTGCGTCGCGTCGAACTGCACATACTTGAGCACTTCGGTGATCGAGTCGCCCTCGACGATTTCGTCGACCCACCACTGACCATTCTCATCGAGCTTGATGTGCGCGACGTGCGTGTCGCCAAAGAGATTGTGAAGATCGCCCAGCGTCTCTTGATAGGCACCCACGAGGAATGCGCCGATGAGATACGTCGAGCCTTCTTCATACTCATGCAATTCGACGAACTTCTTGATGTCATGATCGTCGACAAAGCGGTCGATCTTTCCATCCGAGTCGCAGGTGATATCGGCGAGCGTCGCCTTGCGAGTCGGGCGCTCGTCGAGCCGGTGAATCGGCATGATCGGAAAGAGCTGATTGATCGCCCAGATGTCTGGCAGGCTCTGAAAGATCGAGAGATTGCAGAAGTACATGTCGCTGAGCGTCGAATCGAGATCGGCGAGTTCTTCGGGCATGTGCGCCCCCATGTCCTTGCTCTTGTCGCGAATGCGCGCACTGATCGACCAGAAGAGTTGGTCGATGACTGCGCGATGTTCGAGCGTGAGATATCCAACTGAGAAGAGTCGCATCGCTTCTTCGCGAGCTTCGAGGGCGTCGTGATACTGCTCGAGCAATCGGCGTTCGCTGATGCTCTGATGCAGTTCCCACAGGTCAATCAGCGGACGGGGCAACTCGCCATCGACGAGTGGCAGTCCAGCCAACGACGCAGGAGGCGGCGAACGATCGGGACGGTTCGTGCCAAGCACATCGAAAATCAAGACCGACTGCTGCGCGACCATCGCGCGACCAGATTCCGTCACGATGATTGGATGCTCGACCCCTTCTTCATCGCACACGCTCATCGCTTTGTAGACCACGCTGCTGGCGTACTCCTGCAATGAGTAGTTCGTCGAGAACTCGAAGGCGGTTTGACTTCCGTCGTAGTCGATTCCCATGCCGCCGCCGACATCGAGGTATTTGAGTCCAGCGCCCATCTTGACGAGTTCGACGTAGATGCGGGTGAGTTCGTTGACTCCCGCGTTGACCTGTCGAATGTCGTGAATCTGACTTCCCATGTGGCAGTGCAGCAACTGCAGACAATCGGCCATGTCGCGCTCTTTGAGATAGTTGAGCGTCTCGAGCACTTCAGTCAGCGAGAGTCCGAATTTGGCTTTGACTCCAGATGAGTGGCGCCAGCGCCCAGCGCCCGGAGTCGCGAGATTCATGCGCACGCCGATCTTTGGACGCACACCGAGGCGTTTGGCGTACTCAACAATCAACTTGAGTTCGCCGATGTTTTCAATCACCGGGATGATGTTGCGACCGAGCTTCGCCGCAAGCGTGACGAACTCGATGTACTTCTCTTCCTTGAATCCGTTGCAGATGATGAGGCGATCGGGAGAGTCGGTGGTGAGTCCCATGACTGCGAGCAGTTCGGGTTTCGATCCAACTTCGAGTCCGAAGCCGAGCTCAACTCCGTTGCGTCGCACTTCTTCGACGACACGGCGTTGTTGATTGACCTTGATCGGGTAGACGCCGAAGTAGGAGCCGCGGTAATTGTTCTCGGCGATCGCAGCGTTGAATGCTTCGCGCATATCGCGCATACGGCGTTCGAGCAGATCACTGAAATGCAAGAGCACGGGCGTGTTGAGCCCCCGCTCACGCATGCCGTTGACGACTTCGAAGAGATCAATCTCATGGCCGAGCACGCGCGTGGGACGCACGACCACGTGACCCTTCGCGTTGATGTCGAAGAATCCCTTGCCCCAGAGGCGGGTTTGATAGATCTCGGCAGAGTCATCGATCGTCCAGCGTCCATCGAGCGAGGCTTGGCCCGATTTTGGCTTGCTCGGTTCGGTCACGGCGACGGCCGATCCACGGATCGCTGCGACGAGTGGCGCGAGAGTCGGCGTGAGAGTCGGCGTGAGAGTTGGCGTGAGAGTTGGACTGGGCGCGTCAGGAGTCTTCGTTGGAGCCATAGCTAGCGCAGATACTACACCTCACGATGTTCATTTCCACATGGCTGGCGCAAAAGTTTCTGGCATCACCACCGACATCACAGCCATCGCCGAGCCGTACGCCGCCGAACGGGGAAAGACTCGGTCGTTCCACGTGCCTTCACTCGAACGAGTTTGCCACAGTCGAGCGTTCAACTGCGCACGCAACGCCGCGCGCTCGTTCGCTGGCAACAATTCGATCGCTTGCGCCGCGTGGTAGTGGGCAAACCAGAAGTAATAGGGAGCAACTCCGTAGGGCGCAAGATGCGTTCCATTTTTTGCGCGGCGCTTCTCGAGTTCATCCCAGGAGCGAACGAAATCTTCGACGGCACGCTTGATCTTGTCGGTGTCGCTGCGGCCCGCGAGGTAGAGGGCTGTTTCGGTCGCGACCATCCGTCCCACAGCTCCTGGAATCATCTTTGGATCAATTCGCGCCTGTTTCTTCGTTGAATAGGTGACGTTTCCGTCGTCGGTGCGGCAGCGCTCGAGCGCCACGAGCGCGCGTTCGACGACACCGGCGTCGACAGCGTGCCCTTGCGCCTTCGCCTCGTAGAGGGTTTGCAAGCAGACTGGCGTCATGAATCCACTCGTTGCCGATGGAGTCTCAGCGCCTGCGTCGCGCGCGTAGTTCCATCCACCGATCTGTGGAATCTCAAACTTCTCGAGCGAGTCGAGGTACCACGCGAGCGAGGTTGCAACCGAACGCTCGAGCCCCGCGGGAATGACCTTGTACTGCGCGAGTGCGAGCAGAAATCGCGCTCCATAACAGGATGCCCACGCGCGCACGTCGTAGCCACCTTGATAGGTCGAGACTTGAAGAAGCGGCTCGGTGATTCCCGCGCACACAAACTCTGTCGCGCGCCGCACGGCAGCCTTTCGCGCGTCGCTTTCTGCATATCCCGGAGCGCGAATGATCGACTCGGCGACGATCGATGTGCCTCCGATGCGATACGCAAACGGAACCTTTCCGCCAACTCGGTAGACCCCTTCGTAGGGCCACTCGCCGGTGTTGGGTCCCTCTTGCATCGGCACCACTCGGTCAAGAGCCTCTTGCACGGCCTGCGCAAGGTTCGCTGTTGACGGCGAAGGTCCGACGATGAAGAGAAGCGCCGCGAGAAGTGTGAGTGGCATGCATTCGTACGCTACCCGCGCGACTCACACGCTGAGCGGCACGACTCACGCACCACTGCGAGACTCCCTAGGATTGGTTCATGCTTCGAATTCTTGGCGGTGAATATCGCTCACGACAACTTCAGATTCCTGACGGAACATCCACCAGACCGATGGGAGCCCGCACGAAGGAGGCGGTCTTCAACATTCTTCGCGGCTGGTTCGAGGGAGCGAGGGTGCTCGATCTTTTCGCGGGGGTTGGCACGATGGGACTCGAAGCTGCGAGCCTCGGAGCGAGCCGCGTCGTGTGCGTCGAACAGAACCGCCAGGTCGGCGAGTATCTGCGCGCGAACATCTTGACTCTCGGTTGCAGCGACCGCGTGCAGTGGGTGCAGACCGATGCGCTCGGACCCGGCGCGATCGCGGCAGCGCCGACTCCCGTTGATCTCGTCTTCGTTGACCCGCCATTCGAACTCATGGCGGATGAAGAGTCGCGCAAGCGCATCTTCGCGCACATCACCAACCTCAAGCCGACCCTTGCAGAGAAGGCGTTCGTTGTGCTTCGCTCGCCTCAGTATTACCCCGACCTCGACTTCGCGATTGATGGGTTCACCGGTCCAGAAGCGCACAACTACGGTCCCGAGCAACACGTCTTGTTCTACATGCCCGATCGTTCACAGGCGGCGCAGTAGTCGATGCCACAACCGCGCGGTGAGTTTCCAGCGCACTTGAGGGGGGCGAGTGAGTGGATGCGCCTCGTCAATGGAAGTATTCCGGT